>JAZQEC010000044.1:0-71494 GCA_045538755.1 Clostridia bacterium | reverse complement strand
GGCTACTACAAAGGACAATCTGGCTTGGAGAGTTGATTGTGAATACGGAGCTACACAGGGTAAATTTGACTTAGCGGCTTGCGCGAAGAAAAACGGCCTTGACGCAATCCATGACACAGTTCATGAAATGGCTCGTGACGAGGCTCGGCATGGAAAGGCTTTTCAGGGATTTTTGGACAGAATGTTCAAGTAAGAAAAATAAAGGGTTTGAGACCACTCAAACCCTTTTATTATGCCATTTTTCTTTAATTTTTACTGTTTAGTTCACGAAACTAAAATTTTTTATTGTCCTCTGGAATTCCAGTGTGTTTTTTAATGGTTTTTTGTGAAAAGGTGGGCATTTGGTGGGCAAAGCCCACCAAAAAAATGCTCTGCCCACCACTAAAAATGCCATTTGCCCACCAAAATATTATCAAATATTACTGTTTATAAACCCTTTAACTTCTCCTTTTGCTTTGGTGTTTTCCTTATCAATCTTTAATTCTTTTAATATAGATATTTTTCCAATCACTTCTTGAATATCAATTCTTTTTCTTTCTTCAAAGCAGTATTCTACTGCATACATAAAATTGACATTATAAAACTTTGCATAGTATTTTGGGTTAATAACTACATACTTATTTCTTCCTACCTTGTAAAATGCAATTAAGTTTAATTTTTCAAGCATATTTAATGTGTTGTATGTATGAACAACAGAATAACCCATATTGTCTGCAATCTCTTTTATAGACAATTTCAAAAGGTTAGTATCTGCCTCAATATGCTTGGAGTTGATATTGACAAGCAAAATAAAAAAGTTAATATATTTTTTATCTACACCAGATTTATTTGCAAGAAAGTCTAATGCAGTTGTATGTATTTTCATAAACTTTCTTTTATCTTTTTTCTTTTTCTCTGGAAGAACAAAAGCAGAATAACCTTTACTGTTAATGCTTGAAAGTTCTGCCCAGATTTCTATATGTTCAGTTTCTTTGTTTTGTTTCATATACACCCCCCTAACAAGAGCAAAACATAAACTGGCAATTATAATGATATAAAATACAGTTTATATTAAAAAATCTTTGAGATGCCCACTAATGCTTAATTTGTGAGCATTTTTTTATTTTTGTTATTCTTACTCTTATTAGTATTATTCTGTATCTGCAATGTCAATTAAATCATTTTTGAAAACAAAACAAATCTCTTTTAAATCTCTACACTCTGTTATTACATACTCAATGTTGAGTATTCTAAAATATGTTTGAAAAAAAGCATAAACCTCTGGAAACCAATTCCTAATCTTTAAAATGCCTTGTGAAAAATAAATCTCTGCATTGTCATACATACTACTTGCATACTCTGTTATGTACTCAACAAGTCTGTATTGATTTACTGCAATGAAACCTTTAATATTTTCCACTACTCCTTTTTGTAAAAGAGAAGAAACAACATAACTGATATTTGGTTGAGTGCAACCAATGGCATTTGCCATTTCTTCTTGGTTAAAATGAAATTGTTTGTTGTTTAGCAGTGATAATGTCAAAATCTCACTACTGTTAATGAAAAATGCTCCCATTTTCCACCTCCTTAAAAAATAATATAATTTTGAGTTTATATAAATATAAATCTCTTTATATTTGTTTTAACACCATTTTATATGACTGTCAAATTATAAAAAAATAACCACTGACCTTTGAAAAGTCAATGGTTAATCAGTTATTGGTCTTGGAGAAATATTAAAAATCTCTTTCTTTTTTCTTCTGGCATAGGTAAATGTCCGGTATGCTCCACCATAATGTCTTTCTATGTAGCAAATAACATACTCACAGTTATCTACAACATATTCATTTCCTTTTATGATTTGAAACTTCTGGGGAGTATTAAAGGGTATATCTGCCATTAAAATATTGTCATAATCTTTATAATACAATTCCCTATACTCATTTATGCCTTTGGTTATATAAGGTATAACCAACTCTAATTTTATGTCTTTATAAGTTTTCTGCAACTCTCTTATAACAGAAGAACAACACCTATCAAATCTTCCATAATGCCCAACCCAGAATTCACTAACATTATGATTTGAAATTAAATTTTCTGCTATTGCTTTTATTTTTTCTCTTGTATCTGTATCATAATAAATATCACTATGCCCACAGAAACAACACCTTTTATTTTCCATAACTTTTATTTCTGCAAAGGAACACCTAATATTAAATACACTCTGTATAATTCTTCTTTTACTTCATTTGAAACAGAGGCAGTTCCTTTTACAACTTGATAAGCATTAGCATATTTTAATTGGTCTGCCATAGACAAACTGCTAGTCATAATACTGTTAGAAGAAAACTCTGCAATTTCTTTTAGTACTTTTATGTATTTAGATACAGTATCATTGTTTGGAGAGAGTAGCATTTGTTGAAATGCCTTTTTTTCTTCCTTGCCATATTTAGTAATTGAGGTAAAACTTTTTATAAATGTCTTATAAATCAATTTATAAATAACAAAATAGAAAATAGCAAAGAAAATCAATAATAACAATGCTACATAAAATATAAGTTCTAACATATAAACACCCCTTACTTAACCTTTGTAATTATCAATTATATCTTTATCATTGCCAACAAGTCTTAAACCCTTTGTTGTGAGGAAATCTCTTAACTCTCTTTTTTTAGCAGTTGGAACTTTGGAACTCTCATTGATTGAGAACCAAACACCCCTAACCATATTCCAACTTTCTGGTTCATTTATAATGCCATAACTGTTTATGTATTTCATTAAAGTATCAGGTGCATTACTATCTGTGTTTTTTATGATGTTGTCAAAGGTCTGTTTTCTTATTTTTGCAAACTTAAATCTATATAAAAAATAAGCAACAACAGAAGAACCAAAAACAAAAGCAAGAAGAACACTAACACCAACATAGGTATAAATAGCAGTATTCTTTTTAATTGCTAAAAATATTCTGTATTGTATGAACAATGCTATTACCCACAATATTAAAAGTCCTATTTTTTCCATACAATCAACTCCTAATTTAACCTTTGTAATTATCAATCACATTTTTGTCATTGCCAACAAGTCTTAACCCTTTTGTCATTAAAAAGTTTCTCAACTCTGTTTTTTTAGCAGTTGAAACATTAGGACTTTCATTTACTGCAAACCATACTCCTCTTAATTGGTTCCAATATTGAGGTTCATTCCAACAACCCTCTCTTTCAGTATAAGCAATCAAATTATCTACTGTAAAATCAGAGGGAGTATTTGTAGCATTATCATATACTGTTTTTCTTTCTGCAACTCTTTTATTCCATTTAATGCTATACTTTTTCCAAACTACAACCATTATTACAATTGGAATACCAAAGAAAAGTGCAATAGAAAACAAACCTGCAAACATACTAATTATAGACACCCAAAATTGCATATTATTCAACTCCTTAACATTTGTAATTATCAATTATTTGTTTATCTTCATTGTTCAGTCTAATGCCACTTAGTAATAAAAGGTTTAATAACTCTTCTTTCTTATTTGTAGAAACATTTGAACTCTTATTGCAAGAATACCAAACATTTATTAATCTGTTCCAGTAATTAGGAGTATTAACACACCCCTTTTTCTTAATATAAGCAATTAACCTATCAACACCCTCATTATTAGGGCTATTTATCAATGAATTATACATATTTTGTATATATTTTCTTGTTCTAATCTCTGCAATTAAGACACACACAAGAAGTCCAATGATTATAAAACCTACAATAACTTCTCCTTCCACAAAATCAACTCCTTAAAACATATTGTCCATTGTATTATTTTGGTTCATTTGATTAAACTGCTCATTTTGTCTGTTTAACTCTTCTTGTTGCCATATTTCTTGTTGTATCAGTTCTTGATTAAGTCTCTCATTTTCTGCAAACATTTGTTGCATATGATTAAAATTACTATGAGAAGAATTACCACCATTATTAAATACTTGTTTATTTCTCAAAGCATTAAAAAACTCTTGCTTCACACTATTAGAAACCTTATCACTTTGGGAAATATAATTATAGGTTTCCAAAAGGTGTTTAGGTACTTCTGATTTTGTTTGACTTCTTGCTACCTTAACACTAACCTTTATCATTTTATCTGTATCTTTGTTAAGATAATCAATTAAATCTCTTACAGTTTTATCACAAGTATTGCTCTTAATAGCATTTATTCTTTTCCCAATATCATATGCCTCTGCAAACTTTTCTGCAAAACTGTTTGCTATTATCAGGATAATAGTTCCCCAGGGGAAAGTGATTAAACCTAATAGTATTTTTATAATGGTTGGCAACTTATAAAATAACATTAACAATTTCATTTGTTGTCCCTCCAAAAACATTTTCCTTTATTATACCACAAATACAGATAATAGTCAATGAAGATTAACTATTATCTGTATTTTCTCCATAAGCAACAAAAAAACAATGCCATTATTTAGCATTGTTCTTAAAGTCCTTAAATATCTCTATATTTTTAAGTAGCAAATCTTTTTCCTTTGGTGTAAAGGTTTCAGTTAGTTCAATAACCTTATTTGCAAAATGTGTGCTCCCAGATTTACTGTTCAAATCTCCAAACACCAGACTGTCTATTGAAACTTCTAAGACATTTGCAATCTTTACTATTGTTTCAAGTGAGGGTATTCCTTTTGCTCTTTCAATTTGACCAATAAAGGTGGTGGAACAGTCCAATTTTTCTGCCAGTTGTTCAAGAGTATATTTTTTCAGTTTCCTTTGTTTTCTTATTTGCTTTCCCATTAACTCATAATTCAAAACATTAACACCTACCTTTATTTTAATTATACTGTCTTGTAGGTATTATTAACAGAACTTGAAATCTCAAAACATTAACCATAATCTGTATTTAACTATATAAATAAATCTGTTTCAAGTCCCTTCTTTCCCCAGAGTGTGATAAATGCCTTTGAATTACAAAACTTTCTGCTTTCTCTCTGCTCCAACCTTTATCAAGATAATATTGCAAAGCAATCTGGCAGTGATATTTTCTAAATTGGTGATTTTTCCCACTGACTTCTAACCCCAATTCTTTTGTAATTCTTCTTATTTCATTACTCATAGTCAATCTTGCTAATTTTGTGTCCTTTGGTAAGTCAAAAAGTCTGTCAGTTGGGTTCTTTCCTTGTTTCAGTTCTTCAAAAAAACTTCTGTATTCTGGGAGTATAATTCTATAACTGTCCTTGCCACCTTTCCCTATGATATGAACTGTTGAATATGTATCTATTCTGCCATCTTTTGTTGTGGTGGTATAGGTATGACTGTCAAGGTTAATATCTTCTGCCCTAATGTTAATGAGTTCAAAAACTCTGCAACCTAAAAATGCCATTGTCTTAATCTCATTTTGTCTGCTACCATTATAATTGCATATTTGCATAATTTCTGTGTTTGTGTAGGTTCTTGCAGAATTAGTTTTATATGTATCTTCCACCTTGTATGCCTTGACTTCTGGTGTATAAAACTGCTCACAACCAAACTTTTTGGAACAAGCAATAGAAACCTTTTCCAACATATTTTTGTATGATGCAACAGTCTTTTTACTGCAACCTTGCTTGGTGTTTAGGTAGTCCAGACACATTTGAGGGGTTATCTGCTTAACCATTTTTATGTTGTAGTTCTCCTTTAAGAACTTAACAAAGTTTTTGCTTTTCTCTGCCAAGCATTGTGCAGACCTTTGAGAAAAAATATAATTTATACTTGTCCCATTTTTTTTGAACTCTCTTTTACCAACACTTGAAAAATGAGTACCATTTTCCTTGTTGTAAATCTCTGTTCTTTTCTCTTGGTTTTGCATATTTATTTCTGCAAGTGCAGTGTGTATTTGATAACCCAGTGATTTATTTTTGCCCATTTCCAAAATACCCCCTTTTTAATATGTATTCACTGAAAATGTTGCCATTTTCAGTGATTTTTACAGTAAAAATGATTTTACACATTTTTACTGATTTTTTTCCTATGAAATACATTTTATTCCTTTTTAATTCTTTTTTTGGAGCATTGCAAAATTGTTTAGGTTTAAAATCAACCTAACCAATTTTGCAACAAAGTTTGGTATAATAAAATACCGGATTTTATTCTACCAAATATGTGCAAAAAAAATCTGCCCTTGTGGAGCAGATTTTATCTGTCTTTTGAAAAATCACTCTTTGACTTTTATGGTTTAGTATGGCAGTTGCCACAAAGAACTATAAAAGTCCCAAAATAATTTATATGAACACCATAAATGGTGGTAAAAAAATTATTTCTCTTGTCCCCTTATCAAGAGAAGGTGTCTTTTGTAGAAAGACAAAGAGTGTAAAAGTGATTTTTCCAAAAACTGTGTATAAGTGAAAGTTTTAATATATTATATAGTCTATCTGTAAGTAAAACTTATTTGTTGGGTGTGCAAGGGTTCTGCCCTTGTTTTTTTCTTTTAAGAAAGAACTGTTGGGAGTGTATAAATGAAACCACTTATATTATTATAGAAAGAAAGTAAATACCCTTTTTTACACAACAAAGGAGCAGATTTTTTGTCTGCTCCTTTTGTCATTTTTACTTAAATATATTATCTATAATTTCTGCCAGTCTAATTTTGAACACACTGATATCATAAGCAGATGCAGTGTATAAAGGTGTCAAATCTATATCAAAGGCATTAAAGAAATTATCTCCACCATTTATGCAATGTTCCAACAAGTGCTTAACATTGCTTGGGTATTCTTCCAAATCTAAACCTTTTAGCATTTCCACAAATGAATTGTCTGTGACTTCTGCTTGGGTAGGTTCTGCCTTTGATTGTGTTGGTTTTCTTGAACTGATTATAGTTTCCAGTCTGTCAAAGATATTTATGCAACCACACATTTTAAGATTGTAATACACAGTAGCAAAAATATCATTATAGTCTTTTTTTCTTCTGCTCTTCAATTCCTTGTTAATCAAAAGGGCAAAGAGTAAAGAATATTTGACATTGCCACTGTAAAGACTGCCCAATATTTCTTCTACTTCTTTATCAGTAAAATCACTGTATCTTATACACCAAAATGGGTAATCTGCATAGTCTGGGTATTTGTCTTTATTTTTAAGATTGATATATACCTCATTTTCTTCTGTAATATCAGTTTTCAATTTTATGTGTCTGTTCTTGCTCAGGTCTTTAATCAATTCCCTTAACTCTTCCTCTGGGCAAGAGTTAAATAAATTGTCAATGGTGCTTTCACTTAAATTAACAGACTGATATTTCAAATAATATGCCTTTAACCAATCTTGATTTTGCAGTGTGTCATAGTCAGTATCTGGGTTATACAAAAACTTTTCCAGATTACCTATTATATACTGCTCCTTTGTTGCCCACTGCTCATTTACAGATAATTTTTGAAAAATATCAAAGAGTTTATCTAATATATCTGTTGTGATTGTAGTGGTGCTTGATTTTTTTCTTTCTATATTATTATAGGTTTCTTTATTCATACCAAGCATACTTGACAATTTTTCTGTTGAAAGGTCAAGACTTATTCTTGTTTTCTGTATATGCTCTCTTAATTCTGGGGTAAGAGCATACTTAACACCTTGACTTCTGGTTCTGCTTTTGGTTTCTTCCATAGCATTTACTCCTTTCAAATTATTACATTATATATAGTAGCATAAATGTTTTATTTTGTCAAGAAAATAGCATTAGGTTGGGTAAATAAAAAATAAATGTTGTATTTTCTAAAAATATTTTCAAAAAAGTGTTGACATTAAACAAAATGTGTGCTAAAATATTACTACAATACAACATTGATGTTGAAAATGAAAAACATTTTAACAAAATGTTGTAAATCAATAATCTAAATATAAGGAGTGATAGAAATGATTGACAACATTAAGATTTACACAGTTCCAGAAGTTGCAAAAATCTTGGGTGTCAATAAAGGTTCTGTTTATTCCCTTATCAACAAGGGGGTATTATCTGCTATCAAGTTTGGAAGATTGAGAGTGCCGGAGTTCGCAATAGCAAACTTCTTACAAACCTACAATGGTTATGATTTAACAGACCTTGACAATATAAAAGCATTAAATTAAGAAAAGGAGAGATTTAAATGGCAGAAAAGATTTATGAAGGAACAAGACCAAAGGGGGCAGGTTGGTCTTACAGAATTAAAATGACTTTGCCCAATGGTACAAAGATTAACAAAGAAAAGTGTGGTTTCAAAAGTTCTTATGAGGCATACCAAGCAAGAATTGAAGAGATTGGCAGAATAAAACTCACTAACTTTGTTGAGAAGAGAATTACTCTCAATCAACTGTATGACCTTTATTTAGAAGAAAGTGCAACAAAGCAGAAGAGTTATAACACCATTAAGAGATATAACTCAATATACAACAACCATTTTAGAAACACTTTTGGGGACATATTAGTGGGAAGAATACAACCCTTGCAAATTACACATTTCTTAAATGAAAAAGCAAAAGTTTATAAGTCAGAGTACCCTAATGATATGTATGACTTATTCTTGTTGATTTTTGAGTTTGCAAGAAAGCATAAGTACATAAATGAAGATATTATGGACTGTGTTGAAAGACCACCAAAGTATATTAGACCAGAAGTGCAGTTGCCCACCCCAGAACAGTTTAATGCTCTGGAACAAAGGTTGCAGACAACAAATGTGCAAGTTGCTTTTACTATTGGAAAAAACACTGGTTTAAGATGCAGTGAAGTTTATGCTTTGAGATGGAGTGATTTTGACTTTGAAAAGAATTGTCTTAAAGTTAATAAGCAGTTCCAGAAAGTTGAAAGAGTGTGGACATTTGTTGACCCCAAAAATGAACAAAGCAAGAGAACAGTTTATTTTGGAGAAGAGTTTTCCCAGTATATGCAGTTTGTAAAGAAAATACAAGAAGAAAACAGAAAAAGGTATGGAGCATATTACAAGAGCAACACAGTTAGAAACAGTGTTGGACTACTTGATGCCAGAGAAGGAAAAATGATTGTTGTTGATGATTTAGTCTGTGTAAAAGAAAAGGGAGATATGCTTTCCCCAGATAGCAACAAGGTTGTTTCCAGAATTGCAACTGAAATGGGAATAGATTTTCACTTCCACTTGTTAAGACACTACTATATTTCTGCTTTACACCAAAATGGTGTTGATATCACTGTTATTAGGGACAATGTAGGTCATAATGGACTTAAAACTATTATGAAAGTTTATTCACATACCAGTGAAGAACAAAGAACAAGAGCAGGAGCAGTCATTGATAGACTTATGGGTGCAAAAAATCTTATGCCAGAAACAGTGGCAGAGTAAAGGGTGGTATTTCCACCCTTTACCTCCTCTAATGGAGATAATGAAGATACTTAAACAGTGTTTTCTTTATTATATATAGAACACAAAACAAAAAAATAAATTAAAAGGAGGAGTAGCAGTCAATGGTGGTGTTCCCTTTGCAAACTGCTACAAAAGATAAAATGGCAAAAAGTAAAAAGAAAAACAAAAAGGTCTATAAGAATTTGAGAAATGCAGACATTGAAATACTAAAAGGTATTCCACAAGAGTTGCTTGACAATTCTTATAGGAAAAAGGTTCAGTTTGGTTATATGTGCCAAAATGGAGCAAGGTGTGAAATGCTATTGACAAAGTGGTTTTTTGATAATGTTTCTTTTGAACCTTTGGGGTATGATAAATTAGTTATGGTAAATATGCCTATAACACCTGACTATACAAGAGAACATTTAGGTGTGATAGCAGAAATATTATCTTGTAAGGAAATAAGACCTTGCTTTGTAGTAGATACCTTCAATGGTAATAAACAAATACAAAATTATAATATGACACTAAATGTAAAAAACAGTGTTATAACACCTAATTACATATCAATACTAATTCAATTTTAAGAAAGGAGGGTGGGGACACTGCTCCCCACAACAGATAATGTGAAAAAATCATTAAGTGAGTTTAAAAAAGAACACTTTTTAAATGCAGAAGAAACAAGAAGATTTATTGAATACTGCCAAAAGAAACTGCTTGATTATGAAATAATAATGTGTTCTTTGGACACTATTATGAAACAGATATGTGATATAGAAACAATAGGACAAAGCAGAGTTGATACAGATTTTCTTAAAAAATATGTTGCTTTAATAGAAAGTGTTGCAGAAGATTTAGATATAAAACTATGCTATAATATAATGAGAAGAACAGAAGTTGAAGAAAAAATCAAGCAACAATTAAAAGTAATAGCAGAGAGTAGAGAACCCATAGACACCATTTATTTTTTCTTCATATACAGTGGGTTGAAGTATGACTGTGATTTGTATTTTAAGGAAACAAAGGAAGAACCTTATTTTGAAGTGCTTGATTATGGTTCAGTTATAGTTTTGTGTTTTGAGTTGATAAAAGCAATAAGAGAAAAAATTAAAATTGAAGAATAGCATACATACCACCAACAATGTCAGTTGGTGGTTTTCTTATACTCTGGAAAAGTTTTTAAAAGTCTATTAAACAGATATTTTGAATTATTAAAAAATAGCATTAGTTTAGTAATGATTTTAACTCCCAATGCTATTTTAGTGTCAAAAAAACAAAAGTAGGCAGACAAAGTATTCAAAGGTTTATTAAAGAGATATTTAAAAAAGGTGTTTTAGAAGTTCCCTATAAATAAAAAGCATAGCAAAATAATCAATAAAGGGAGTGCTTTCAAATGACACCAACATTAGAAGAACAAAAGAAAGAGTGCTTAACCAGATTGAAACTTTCTGGGTTATGCAATGAAGTTATTACAGACTTCAAAAATGGGCAGTTATACAAGACTGAACAACTTGGTATATTGTATTATATCAATGACACAGAAAAGGCAGTAGTTAAGGACTTTGAGAAAAAACACAATGCAGTTGTTTATCATATTCTGCATAGTAATACAGAGTTTGGAGAATTACTTGCTTTACTCTATGTCAGTAAATACAAGGAAGAGTGGCAAACTGACAGAGAAGATTTAAAAGATAATATTGCTTTGTCTTATGTCTATAATGTTGATTGCCCAGATTTCAGTGAGTTTGGCAGTATTGGTTTTGCTCAAAGATTTGGGGGACTTGTGAGAACTGCATAACCCCACCACCACCAACCAACAAAAATTATGGTTGTGTGGTGGTTTTTTTCTTTTATGTGTTTATTCTGTAAAATTATTGATTTCTTGACAGATATATGGTATAATAAAAAGCAATTAAAGGGGTGTTGAAAATGTGTGAATACTATTTTATAAGAAAAGGAAGAAACAAAGGAGAATATGAGTTAGTAGTTTTTGCAAAAAGCAATAATGAGATAGAGTTTCACAATTATGTATTTTGGAATATAATCAATAAAGAAGAATACTTTTTTGAAAGCAATACAAAGGAAATTATAACTCAATTAGAATATGAAAACCTTATCAAAGAAAAAGAGGAGCAGTGCTTGGTTTTTCAAGAAAAGGGAGAAATATTTGATTATGTAGATGGAATTGATTGTGGTTTTTATAGAGAAGTAGTAAATACAGAAGTTAATTACTATATGGACAGATACCAAATAAAAACTATGGTTGATTGTTATATTTAAAAACCATTGCAACAACAAGTAATATACATATAAAGAATAAAGGGTGTTGAAAAATGGCAGATTATTATTTTATTTGGGATGCTTTTAAGAATAATGAAAAGGGCAAAGGAAATTATGAGGTTGTAAAAAAGACCTTTGATAGTGAAGAAGAATTTTACAAATATTGTTTTTATGAAGTAATGGGCAAAGAAAATTGGCTTGCAGAAGATGAAAATGGACAAATATTCACAGAAGAAGAATATAAAAAACTAATTTCACAAGAAGATAATTGTTTCTATTTGGGGACAAGTTCTTGGTTTGAGTATGCAGGGGGTACATATCTTAATGCCCACAGGTTTTATAAAGATGTGCTTGTTTGGGCAGTAGAAAACTGTTTTACTTATGAAGATATATCTTTCTTTATGGACACTTGGCAATGGGAATAGAATTGTGCTTGATTTATAGAAAAATATATGGTATAATAAAAACACATAATCACAGAATATAAATATACTGTGATAAACAGAAACAGACAAAATAACCACTGTTCTTTTGTCCTTATTCTTCAAATGGTGGGCACAAGAAAAAGGTGGGCAGTTGGTGGGCAAAATGAAAGAAAGTTTTGAAAAATGCAGTAATATCAAGGGTTTCACAAGCAAGTCCTATTGTGAAGCTCGTCATGGAAAAGGCTTAGAGGGACTTTTAAAGAGATACTTTAAATAAGAACAAAACGTTGAAACTAAAAGGGTTGAGCAATGCTCAACCCTTATTACTTTAGTTACATAAAACTAATAAAAAAGCCACCTGTTCAAATCGGTCTTGAACAGGTGGCTAAATTATTTTCTTTTTTCTACAAGATATTTAATACTCAAATTTTCAAAACAGCAGTTTTTATTCCATATCTTCCGCTTCCAGCTCTTTTCCTGACACTTCTTTTTCCGGATTTCGAATTTCATTAAGTATCGTCATAAACTGCTCGCCTGTAATTGTTTCCTTTTCAATGAGAAATTCTGAAATCCTATGAAGTGCCTCCATATTTTCTCCAAGCAATCTTTCTGCTTTGTCATGAGCTTCTTTAAGCACCTTTATAATTTCATTATCCAGTTGCGTTCTTGTTTCTTCCGAACAGTTTGGAACATTCCTGCCGTCCAAATACTTGCTCTGCACTTTTTCCAGCGCTGCCATACCAAATCTATCACTCATACCATACTGTGCTATCATAGCACGCGCAAGGTCATTTGCGCGTTCGATATCATTCGCTGCACCTGTTGTTTTTGTGTTAAATACGATTTCTTCCGCTACACGACCTGCTAAAAGCACTGTGAGCTCGTCTAAAATTTCGTCCTTACTCATCAGGTAATGCTCTTCTTCAGGCATCTGCATTGTATATCCCAAAGCACCCATCGTCCTCGGAACTATTGTAATTTTTTGAACAGGATCGGTATTTTTTTGAAGCGCCGTAGCAAGTGCATGACCAACCTCATGATAAGCAACAATTTTCTTTTCCTTATCTGATAAAATTCTGTCCTTTTTCTCTTTACCGGCAATTATGATTTCGACAGCGTCCATTAAGTCTTCCTGAATGACCACATTTCTCTTCATTCTAACAGCCCGAAGTGCCGCTTCATTAACCATATTTGCAAGGTCTGCTCCAACGGCTCCGCTTGTTGCAAGCGCAATTTCATGCAAATCTATATCCGGCGAAGTTCTTACATTCTTTATATGAACCTTTAAAATGTCCTCTCTGCCCTTTAAGTCAGGTTTTTCTACAATTATACGTCTATCAAATCGTCCAGGTCTTAAAAGAGCTTTGTCGAGAATTTCCGGTCTGTTAGTTGCCGCAAGAATTACCACACCCTTTGAAGAATCAAATCCGTCCATTTCTGACAGCAACTGATTCAGCGTTTGCTCACGTTCATCGTTTCCGCCGCCGTACTGACTGTCACGGCTTTTTCCTATGGCATCAATTTCATCTATAAATATTATGCACGGTGCTTTTGCCGCAGCTTGTTTAAAAAGGTCTCTCACTCTTGATGCACCTACACCTACAAACATTTCTACAAAATTCGAACCTGAAATTGAGAAAAACGGCACATTAGCCTCGCCTGCAACTGCCTTTGCAAGCAGGGTTTTACCTGTTCCGGGAGGTCCTACCAAAAGCGCTCCTTTAGGCTGCTTTGCACCGATTGCAATGTATTTTGCCGGATTATGCAAAAAGTCTACTATTTCATCAAGTGACTCTTTTGCTTCACTCTGCCCTGCAACATCCTGAAAGGTTACCCCTGTTTTATTTTCCATATACATTTTGGCATTGGATTGACCTATTCCCATAATTCCGCCGCCACCCATTTTCTTGCCCATCGTACGCATAATAAGTCCAAAGAAAAGATAAATTAGACCGATAGGCAAAATCCATGATAGCAAAAAGTCTACAAAGAAGTTATTTTGCACGATACTTCTTTTATATTTTACGTTATGTTCTTCCAGCTTTTTAACAAGATCGGGATCGTTAACATTTCCTGTATAATATTCTTTTTTTATCGGTGGCGTCAGAGTATCAATGTACATCGAAGCGATGCTATTTTTTTCTTCATTTTCGGCCTTTTGGTATATAATAATTTGGTCAGATTGTATTTCTACACTTTCAACCTTTCCCTCTTCTACCATCTGCAGAAATTCATTATAATAAATTTCCTTTTTTTCCGGACTCATAAGGAAATTTAAGAGAAAATTAAGCCCCACAGTTGCAACTAACGATAATATAATAAAGTATATTATCGGCGATTTATTCATATTGTTTGAATTTTTATTGTTATTTTTTTCGTTCATTATTTTTTCCTTTCAAATGGTAATCCTTCCCATTAGAATATAGAATACCACAATCCGCCTTTACTGTCAACACAAATCACCCTTCAAATTCGCATAATTGTACAGTTTGTAATATTAGCAAACAATGTGATTTTATTCACTTAATCATATTTATAGTTTTTCCTAATATTATTTTACGTTTCGAAAAAAACTTTAATTTTTTTCAAAAAAAAAGGTTGACAAGCCGCAGAAATTGTGGTATTATATAGAAGTTGTCAATCAAGACAGCAAAATGTGCCTTTAGCTCAGCTGGTAGAGCACCTGACTCTTAATCAGGGTGTCCAGGGTTCGAGCCCCTGAAGGCGCACCACGTTAAAACCCGCATACCACAAGGTTTTGCGGGTTTTTTTGTTTTTCAAAAAATCACTATTTTTGTGTTTTGACTGATTTTTGACTTATTTTTGACCAAGAGATTTCTCTCTCATTAGTAAGATATTTATTGATTTTTTTCTGTAGTACCACAATCATTTTTGTTGTGCAACAAAAATGGCATAAAATCCTTTTAAGAGATTTTATGCCGTATAAATTTTATTCTTTTATCTCCGTATTCCCTACTGACACATCAGGCGCCTGTTCCTGTTTGTCATCAGGGACATTGATTGTTTCTGCTTGTTCATCAGGCGGAGTCGTTTGGGTTTCGTCTGCAGAACCACCGCATCCTGCCAGAGCACATACACTTAAAAGTGCTGCAAAAGATAAAGCCATAAATTTCATAAGATACTTTTTCATAATAACATACCTCCTAAATGTCAGGAATCAAAAGCTCCTTACTCCACAAATATATGTAAGCTTTATTGTTTTAATTCCACTTTTTAAGAAGAATGTCTCTCATTTAAAGAACCTTACTTAAAAATTCCTTTGTTCTATCATTTTTCGGATTCCCGAAAATCTCATCAGGTGTTCCCTCTTCTACGATTATACCGTCCTCCATAAAAATGACACGATTTGCAACCTCTCGAGCAAAGCCCATCTCATGCGTTACACAAAGCATTGTCATCCCGTCCTTTGCAAGGTCCTTCATAACATCCAAAACCTCACCTACCATTTCCGGATCAAGGGCTGATGTAGGCTCGTCAAACAGCATTACATCAGGTTTCATACAAAGCGCCCTGACGATTGCAATTCTCTGCTTTTGTCCGCCTGAAAGCTGTGAAGGATATGCATCAGCTCTATCATCAAGTCCTACAATCTTCAGAAGCCTCATAGCCTCGGCTTCAGCTTCAGCTTTAGGAACATTCTTAAGCTTCATAGGAGCTATACAAAGGTTTTTCAAAACCGTCATATGCGGGAAAAGATTGAACTGCTGGAATACCATTCCCATTTTCTGTCTATGCTTATTTACGTCGTTTTTCGGGTCTGCAATATCAATGCCTTCTAAAATAATCTCGCCCGAGGTTGGTATTTCAAGAAGGTTTAATGAGCGCAGCAACGTTGATTTTCCACAGCCAGAAGGCCCTATGATAACAATCACTTCGCCTCTTTTAACCTCAAGATTAATTCCGTTTAATGCTTTGATTTCACCGTTTTTATAGTGTTTTTTAAGATTGTTTACTGTTATAATATTATCTTTCATTACTGCGTAATCTCCTTTCCAGTCTGCCTGTTATATGCGTAAGAAGCATTACGATAGCAAGATAAATAATCGCAACTGCAAAAAGCGGCATAAATGCCGAGAACGTGCGTCCTCTTATAATATCTCCGCCCTTTGTAAGGTCTACAATTCCAACATAGCCCGACACAGATGTTTCTTTTAAAAGTGCAATAAACTCATTTAAAAGAGTCGGTAACACACTTTTGAAAACCTGCGGAATTATAATATAAATCATAGTCTGGATATAGTTAAATCCCAGCGACCTTCCTGCCTCAAACTGCCCGTTGTCAATGGACATAATTCCGCCTCTTAAAATTTCTGCAACGTATGCGCCCGAATTAATACCAAATGCGATTGATGCAACCATTACACCATTAGTGGATGACTTAAAAATTATGAAGTACGCAATAAGCAGCTGCACTACTACCGGAGTTCCTCTAAATACTGTGAGGTATACCTTACAAACAGCATTACATACCTTTAAAAAATAATAGCCGAAAGTCTTTCGTCTTGACATCGTCTCGTAGTTTTTATCGTATGTAGAACGGATAGTCGCAACAATTACACCGATTAATGTTCCTATTAAAACAGCGAAAAAGGCAATCACAAGAGTTCTGCCCAAGCCGTTAATAAGATATTTCCACCTGTTGTCTTCAATAAAATTAAGGACAAACTGTTCCTTTAAGGCGGTCAAAAAAATCACTCCCAAACATAGATTTGACGCTGCACCAAAAGATGCAACGTCATTTCAAAAACTTATTATGCTATTTTATTATTCAGCTGCAATATATTTGTCAACAATAGCCTTAACTGTTCCGTCTTCAATAAGTTCATTAAGTGCTCCGTTTACCTTTTCAAGAAGATCTGCATTGTCTTTTGAAATAGCAATAGCATAGTCTTCAACTGCATATTCTGTATCAAGAATTACAAGACCTTCATTTGCTGCAACGAAAGCTTTTGCAGGCTCATTATCAATAATTACGCAGTCTACCTTGCCGCTAACTAAAGCTGCAACGGCGTCTGTTCCCTTATTAAAAGGTACAACTGCTTCATCACCGTATCCGCCCTCTTCAACAGGTGCAGATGCATAGATGTGACCTGTTGTATCCTGCTGAACACCAATCTTCTTTCCTTCAAGGTCTTCAATAGCCTTAATATCTGAACCTTCTTTAACGATAACTGATTGGATACCTGTTGCATAGCTGTCTGTGAAGTTTACTGACTGTTTTCTTTCGTCTGTTACTGTAAGACCAGCCATACCGATGTCATACTTACCTGTCTGAACACCTGCAATGATTGAACCAAATTCTGTATCCTGAATTTCAAGTTCCATATCAAGCTTTTCAGCAATAGCAGCAGCAATTTCAGCATCAATACCTACAATAGTTTCACCCTCATAAAATTCATATGGTGGGAATGTAGCATTTGTAGCCATAACAAGTTTATCATTGTCTCCTGAATTTCCGCCGCAAGCTGCAAGTACAGAAACTGTAAGCACGGATGCAGCCGCAAGAGCAACAACTTTTAATAAATTCTTTTTCATATAAAATTCCTCCTAACCAGAATTATGTTTTATATGGTCATTATAACAAATTATTTATAAATATGCAAGCATTTTTGTGAAAATAATTCAAAAACGTGCATAGTTATGCAAATTTACTTTCCAACACAAAAGCTATGAAAGATTTCAGAAACGATATCTTCCGAAACAGTAGCACCTGTAATTTCACCTAAAAAGTTTATTGCTTCATAGATATCAAGAGCGGCTATATCTTGCGGCATTCCGCCTTCTATTGCGGATTTCGCCCTACAAAGAGCAGACTTTCCGTTTGAAAGCGCAGCCACATGCCGCATATTTGTGACAATCACGTCATCATTTTGTCCAATCTTTCCAAGGTTGTACATACTGCGGATTTTTTCAGCAAGCACATCTATTCCCTCTCCTGTTTTTGCCGAAATTTCTATTGCTCCGTCAAAATCACAAATTTTTATATCTGTTTTATTTGCAATTATTATACGGTTTTTGCTTTCAGTAATTTCTAAAAGTTCCTTATCCTCATTATCGGTTTTTCTGCTCATATCCAGCACTAAAAGAACTAAATCAGCATCTGCAATCGCCATTTTTGAACGCTCGACACCGATTTTTTCAACAGCATCTTCTGTTTCTCTGATGCCTGCTGTGTCTAAAAGACGCAAAGGCACTCCGTCAAGGTTTACAAGCTCTTCAATTACGTCACGGGTTGTTCCGGCAATATCAGTCACTATTGCTCTGTCTTCACGAGCAAGGCAGTTTAAAAGTGAGGATTTGCCCACATTCGGTTTTCCTACAATAGCCGTTTTTATGCCTTCTCTTAAAATTCTGCCGCTTGATGATGTTATCAAAAGCTTTTCCACTTTTTGAAGACTATTTTCAAGTACATTTAATATATCACTAAGTGTTACATCTTCCAAATCTTCATCAGGATAGTCAATCGCCACCTGCATTCCGGCAGCAAGTGTAACAAGCTCACTTCTTATTGCATTTATTTCCTCAGAAAGCTTTCCTCCGGCCTGTGAAAGTGCATTTTTCTGTGAAAGTGCTGTCTTTGCATTGATAATATCAATTACGCCCTCTGCCTGTGAAAGGTCAATCCTGCCGTTTAAAAACGCACGTTTTGTAAACTCTCCGGGTTCTGCCGGATAGGCGCCTGCCTTTATAACAGCCTCCAGCACACTTCTTGATGCTACCGCTCCGCCATGCGTACTGATTTCAACCACATCTTCCTTTGTGTAAGTTTTCGGTGCTCTCATAACCGAGACTAAAACTTCGTCAATATCGCCTGTTTCATCCTTAATGTGTCCGTAATGGACGGTGTGTGTTCGGGCTTTTAAAAGACTTTCTTTTCCTTTGAAAACTTTATCAGTTATTTCTATCGCTTTTTCTCCGCTTATGCGGATTACGGTGATTCCACCCACACCCTGTGGAGTAGAAATCGCCGCTATCGTTCTTTCATTCATATTATTTGTCCTCTAACAATTCCTGAAGTGCCGTCATAAACGAGTATATATCCGAAAAATGTTTATGTACCGATGCAAAGCGCACATACGCAACTTCATCAAGCTCTTTTAAGTGATTCATAACCTTTTCACCAATCTCGGTAGAAGTAATCTCGCGAGACATCATCTGATAAAGTTCACTTTCAATTTCATCAGCAATTTTTTCCATCTGTGCATAAGTAATCGGTCTTTTTTCACAGGCTCTTATAAGTCCTCGCATCACCTTTTCTCGGTCATACGCCTGACGTGAATTGTCCTGCTTTACTACTATCAACGAAATTGTCTCAAGCTTTTCGTAAGTGGTAAATCTTTTCTGACACTTTAAGCATTCTCGTCTTCGTCTTATTGAATTACCGTCCTCCGTCGGACGGGAGTCTATTACTTTACTTTCTGAAAATCCGCAATATGGACATTTCATAAAAATTTCCTCCGTATAGTTAATTTAGTATTATTATACAGTATTTCCACCTATTTTTCAAGTTATTAAATGTTACTTTCCTTTTGCTTTATTATTACAAATTCACTTCCTATCGCTAAAACTGCGTTCCAAGGCACTGTTATATTTTTTCTTTTTTTGAAAAATCCAAAAATTCCCCTTACAGGAATTGTGACTGAATTTATTTTTCCGCTCGCAAAATCAATATCCATATCACGTATATATCCCAAAAGCTCCGCTGTATCCGCATCAATAACCTTTTTACGACGTAAATCAAAATTTTTCAGCAAACATATCACCTCTTTTATTATTTTATGATTATTCCGAGCTTAATATTTGCAATTTTATTTAATGTATGATATAATATATATACTTTTATTAAAAGAAAGGTACTGCTATGGAAAGTATTGATTTTAAGACGACTTTAAATATAAGTGCAGCAGGCAGTGGCTGTCAGATGCGTCTTGGTGACATCGACGGCGACGGACGGCTTGAAATAGTAATGATAAAGCCCGACACCGTTTCTGATGATAGATATTTTTCAAATCAAGCGACGGCAATCACTGCATTTTCAGCAGATGGTGAGCTTTTATGGCAGCTTGGTGATGTAAATATCGAATCAAGCGCTGTATCTTCCGACCTACCTGTCCAAATTTACGACATTGACAAAGACGGAAAAAATGAAGTCATAGCCATAATAAATGGTTCTCTACTTATTTTAGACGGCAAAACATCCGAGGTGAAAAAGCAAACTCCGCTTCCCGACAAGTATGCCTGCGATTGTATCGTAATTGCAGACCTTGAAGGTACGGGATATGCACAAAACATACTTTTGAAAAACAAATTCAGCACGCTTTGGGCACTTGATTCTAACCTTAATGTGTTATGGGATTTTCACGGCAATATTGGTCATACACCTGTTGCTTATGACATAAACGGAGACGGTTGTGAGGAAATAATTGCAGGCTATAACGTGATAAGTGCGTCAGGCGAGCTTTTATGGAAAGCAGATATGCCGCATCACGCAACCTCTGTTGCAGTTGATTGTCTTTACAACGAAAACGAGCCTGTCATCATTATCTGTGGCCCTAAAATGCAAGCATATACTCCTTACGGCGAGCTTTTATGGGAGCTTGCGGAATGTGCCAACAATATTGCTATCGGCGATTTTTGCGAGCACACTCAGTGCAATGATATTCTTATTTTAGATAGTATGTCACTTTTTGACGCAAATGGCGGATTCCTATACCAGAAAAATGAAGTAATCTACAACCCTATTCCTGTTCCAAATCTTGATGATAGCGGCAAAAACTACATTGCAGGGCATAAAAAAGAAGACATCTGTACCACAATTTATGATGGTTATATGCGAGCTTGCTATACAATTCCAACCTTTGGTAATATTGCTTGGGCAGATTTAACAGGCGATGGAATTTCGCAGATTTTGATTTACAATGATGAAGTGGTAGATATCTATTCTTATAAGGAAACTGACCTGAAAGAGCCGGCACGTCCGTATCCAAGGCAGCAGCCAAAACAGTTTTATAATGTTTCCAATCGCAACACCCTGCCGCTTTCTCAGATAACTCAAAAATATGTTGTTGACGATTTTGCATCACAAAACATCCTTAAATGGGCAGATACTTATGCAAGCCTTAATATTCACAACAACTATGCAAAGGTTGTTCGTTCTGAATTTGTACTGTTGCTTGCAAGTCTGTTAAACCTCAAGGAGGAATTTACAGAAAACTTTGCTGACGTACCAAAAGAAAGCAGTTTTTATGAGGCTGTCGGAACCTTCCGCGAGCTTCAAATTTTAAATAGCAATGATAATCTGTTTATGCCGGACCAACCTATAACTGTCGCAGATGCAAACATAATTTTAGAAAATTTAAGCATACCGCTGAAGTTTAATTTTGACGACAGGTACGAAATATCCAAACAGGATATGGCACGTTTAGTACTTAACCTTAATTCGGCAGGATAAAATCCGACGAGTTTTAAATTTATTTAGATTTAAAATAAGCTGTTGCTTTTACGCAACAGCTTATTTTTATGGCTTACCTATCATATCTTCATTTCTTACAAACAACTCACTTATGTTCATATCTCCAAACTTTTGTGTTTTTTTTCCATCAATCAAAAATTGAACACTGCTGACATTATCACGCTCTGTAAGAGAATTTACTATTGAATATATAATCAATCTGCTAAGGTCGGCAGAAGCAATATTTTTATCAATAAAGTCCTGTTTAAAATTTACATAACAAATTCCGTCGGTAGTTTCAACAGACAAAATTCCTGTATCCTGTGCGAGCAGTTTTACGCTGTTTTTGTACTTTGGTCCCTTTATCAGTTCTGCTACAATATACTGCTCAATCGGCTGTGTATCGGTAATATTAATCTGCCTGTATTCCATTACAAGAGCATTTTTTTCTGCATTTGAAAAGTAAAGTCTCATTCCTGTAGCGCAGTCATCATCAGACTCGGTATTTATCTCATCATCTTTTATAAATCCAAGCGGTGTTCCGTCGCTATTAATAAGTTCTTCACCATCCGCCGTCACTTTTACACCTCTTACATTCGGAAGCCTTGCAAATGTTTTTATAACGGCATACGTGCTCATTATATCTGTTCCCTGATATTCTCTCGAAAAGTCAACAGTAAGGTTTCCATCGTCATTTGTAATGCTTTTAATCTTAACATCTTTAGCCGCTACCGGCATATACTTTTTATTCGACGGCCCTTTTAAAAGAGTTTCGCCAACTATTCTGTAAAGGTCGCTGTCGGTTTCTGCCGTAACTTCCTTAGTCACAACTCCAAATGCCATACTGTCGCGGTTTAAAAAGTAGAGACTGATTTCCTTAACACTTTCTTCACTCTCTTTATTTACTACACTAAAAATAATAGTCGCCGCAGTAAGAAACAGTATAATTATCCATATTATCTTTCTATTTTTACCCATTTTACCGTCCTTTCTGCATCAAGCCAAAGCGGTTTCACCTGAATATGGCAAGGTTATTGTGAATATACTTCCGCCATCTTTTGAGCTATATACATTGATTTCACCGCCATGCAATATAACAGCCTCTCTTGCAATAGCAAGTCCAAGCCCTGTTCCGCCTGTATCTCTCGCACGGGAATCGTCAAGACGGTAAAAGCGCTCAAAAATCTTTTCCTTTTCTTCATCAGGGATTCCAGGGCCGTTATCTTCTATGCTTACTGTAATTGATTTATTCTTCTGCTCAAGCCCAAGTTTTACAAAGCCGCCCGTTGGTGTATATTTTATAGCATTGTCCACAATGTTATAGATTGCTTCCCAAATTTTGTCATAATCAAGCATCATTGGCTCAAGTCCACAAGCTTCGTAATCAGAATAAAGGACAATATCCTTTGCTTCAGCATTTGGTGTAAGTTTTCTTATGATTGCACTTAGCATTACTTCAAAATCAACTGGCGTAAGTGCTGCATTATTCTGATTTGAGTCCATTTTGGTAAGCGTTAAAAGCCGCTCCACTATACGTGTTAATCTGTCTACCTCGTCACTTAAATCACCAAGAAAATCCTGTATCATTTCAGGATTAGGATTGTCCGTTGTAACAATACTGTCGCAAATAAGCTTGATTGTAGCAAGCGGAGTTTTTAGTTCGTGTGAAACGTCAGAAACAAATTTTTTTCGGTTTTGCTCGTAGTCGTCAAGCTCTGCCGACATATAGTTTAAAGCCTTTGCCATTTCCACAAGCTCTGAAGGACCTTGTTCCTTTGCCTTCATATTGAAGTTACCTTTAGATATTTCCTTAGATACACTTATAAAGTTATCTATTGGAGCAGTCGTCATAAGCGAAAGACCAAGACTAAGCATAGCAACTAAAATACTTATTATTATCGCAAATACAATAAGATTTTTCCGGATATTTTTAATTGTCATATCCGCATCGGTAAGAGACTCTACAAGATATACTGCTCCCACATTTTTTTCACCCAAAATAAGCGGCACAGCAACCGACATAATCGTCGAATCATACTCACTTTCATTGATGGCATAAGCCTGTTCGCCGTTTTTAACGCACTTATTAATAGCTTCACGGACCATAATCTTTCCAAGCATATCAGAATCTTCGTTCGAATCAAAACAAACTTTAAAATCCGGTCCTACAATTATACTTCGCATATTACTTCCCGACAAAATCTGGTTAATGCTAAAACGGGTATTGTCGGTGATGTCATCGGTGGTAGTAATAAGGTCAGAAATTATATTCGCCTTTGCAAACAGCTTAACTCTTTCCGAGCTATAAAGGCTATCTGTAAGGGCACTTAAAATATATACGCTTAAAAGTATCAGCGAAATTAGTATAACTGCAACATAGGTTGACATCATACTAAAACGCATCGACCAAAAGCGCTCCTTAATCCTTTTTATAATAATAACCAACTCCCCATTTTGTCTTGATATACAGCGGTTCTGCTGGATTTTCCTCTATTTTCTCACGCAAACGGCGGATATGCACGTCTACCGTACGCACGTCGCCCGGATAATCCACACCCCATGCTATATCCAAAAGATTTTCTCTTGTATAAACACGTTCAGGATTTTTTACAAACAAGTCAACAAGGTCAAATTCCTTGCCTGTAAGCTCAATCACTTTTCCTTTAATGCTCACACGGCGGAAATTGTAGTCAAGAGTAATATCTCCCGAAACAAGAATATCATTATCAGCCTTAGGAGTCGGATTTACACGGCGGAGAATTGCTTTTATTCTCGACGTAACTTCCCTGATATTAAACGGTTTTGTAATATAGTCGTCCGCTCCGTATTCAAGCCCTAAAATCTTGTCAATATCCTCACTGCGGGCTGTAAGCATTATTATCGGTACGTCCGAAAAAGTTCTTATCGTTCTGCACGCAGTAAGCCCGTCCATTTTAGGAAGCATTACATCAAGCAAAATAAGGTTTATGCTGGCATCCTTTGCAATTTTTACTGCTTCTTCACCGTCATACGCAACTACAACTTGGTATCCTTCCTGCTCCAAATTATATTTAATGCCTTTTACCAACAATTTTTCGTCATCTACAACCAAAATTTTCATTTCTATAAGTGCTCCCTTCAAATTTATTCAACAGTTATGTATTCTCTTATCGCTTCAAACTTCTTTTCGCCAATTCCGTCTACCTTCATTATATCCTGAATTACCTCAAATTTTCCATTTTTCGTTCGGTAATTTATTATCCTTTTTGCCATCGCCTCTCCTATTCCGTCAAGAGTATCCAAAAGTCGTATATCGGCTGTATTTATATTTACTTTGTTTACTTCATACTCCTCTTCTACTATGTCGCTCTCTGGAGCGTATACCGTCTCATTTTTCACTATTTCGAATGTTGTCGAATTAAAATTATGAATTATTGATGAGGCGGCAACTGAAGCAATTAGAATTAAAATATAATATCGTTTTTGTAGTTTCTTCACGTTGGTTTCCTCGTAAAATTTATGTATATAGTATAAGTATATCATAAATTTTATTTTTTTCTATACTTTTTTACAAAATTTCTTATATTTATTGCAAAATTTCTTACTTTTATGTATAATTAAAATATAAGTGTTACCGCCCGTTGGCATTCAAAATACTCTACGGGTAGAAAGGCTATGAAATTATGAGTAAAAAATATTTCGCAGTTATGCTTTTGTCACTCCTGATATCTGTCAATACAATTACAACAGGCATAGCAGCTCCGTCACCATCTCCTTCACCTTCAGCTTCTCAAACGAATACACAACAATCACAAACTAACAAAGACTCTAATAAAAAAAATACCGATGAAGAATCCCAGAAAAAAGGTGACTTTCCGGTACCTAACGCACAATCGGCAATAGTGCTTGACATGAATTCAAGCGACATTATATATGCACTTGATGCTGACAAAAAAGTATATCCTGCAGGACTAACAAATATTATGACAGCAATTATCGCTCTCGAAAATAAAAATCTTGCAGATATTTGCACAGTAACACAAGAGGCCCTTTTAGGTGTTACATACGACCAACCGCAGCTTGGCATTAAAGTTGGCGAAGAATATACAATAGAGCAGCTTTTACACGCCATTATATTAAATTCTAATAATGACGCCTCAAATGCACTTGCAATATCGGTTTCGGGTAGTATTGATGCTTTTGTTCAGAAAATGAATGAAAAAGCAGCGGAGCTTGGAATGACAGGCACACATTTTGTAAATCCGTCAGGGCTTCAAAACGAAAACCACTATACAACAGCGGCAGATATCGCAACGCTGTCAAAATATGCAATGAAAAACACTTCTTATGCAAAGATAGCTGCTACCCAAAAATATGTCTTTCCTCCAACTAATATGCGAGCAGAAGAAAAGACAATTTTAAGTACAAACCATTTGGTAAGCAGATATAAATATCCTTATCACTACTACGCAAATGCAACAGGTATTAAGTCAGGCAACAGCAAAGATGCCGGTTATTGCCTTGCAGCCTCAGCTGTAAAGGGAAAAACAAATATCATAAGCATTATTATGGGTGCTCCTAATCAAGATGCAAAGGATAATGCTTACTCTTTTACTGACACAAAAGCGATTTTTGACTATGTGTTTGAAAACTATCAAACCTTGCTAATTGCAAAAAAAGGCGATGTTATTCATGACTCAAAGGTTACTGAAGCAAAAAACTCTACAAGACTTGCTCTTACTGTTGATGAAGATGTCTATGTAACACTGAAGAAAACGGCTGACCCCGAAATAATATCAAACGAAGTAACTCTTACAGCCGAAGCAGTAGCACCGATAAATCAAGGCGACCCTTTTGGAACTGTTAAATATTTTTATAATGGTAAAGAACTAAAAACAGTAAGCCTTGTAGCTGCAAATGTGGTTAAACGCGATTTCATTATTTACATCATGAACCGCATTTTAGGATTTATCTTCCATCCGATAGTTTTGATAATACTAATTATAGTATTTGTATTATGGGCAAAACTCCGAATTGCACGTAACAGAAAACGACGTATCAGACACAGCAGAATGGTATCATACTCCGGTGAAAACGCAGCACGTCCTGCTCAAAGACGTTCACATACGTCCGGTTCATATAACAAATCTTCATCGTCTAGCACAAGTTCAAGCTATAACAGACGCAGAAGATATTAATTACGATATTAAAAGAGAGACTTGCCTATAATTTGCGCAAGTCTCTTTTAGCTTGTGATAAAAAACCCGAACTTCTGTTCGGGTTTTTTATTATTCTTCAGTAGCTTCTTCAGCTTCGCTAGCAGCTTCCTCTTCAATAAACTTTTCAATATCAACAGGAACATTTTCTTCTAAAGAAACAGCTTCTTCTAAAGGAGCTTCCGTTTCTTCTGCCGGTGCTTCTTCTACTGCCGGTGCAATCAAAGCTCTGATTGAAAGGCTGATTTTGTTTGTTTCCCAATCAAGCTCAACAACCTTTGCTTCTACTTCTTCGCCGATTGAAAGAACATCTTCCGGCTTGCCGATTCTCTTATCAGCAATCTGTGAAATGTGGATAAGACCATCAACATTTGGCATAATTTCAGCAAATGCACCAAATGGCATCATACGAACAATCTTACATTTTACAACATCACCGACATTGATTTTTGACTTAGCGATAACCCAAGGATTATCCTCAGCCTTTTTATATCCTAAAGAAATCTTCTTTGTTTCTTCGTTAATGTCCTTAATATAAACCTTAAGTACATCGCCTTCCTTTACAACCTCAGAAGGATGCTTTATTTTATTCCATGTAAGCTCTGAAATGTGAACAAGACCATCAACACCGCCGATGTCAACAAATGCACCGAAAGATGTAAGTGATTTAACTGTTCCTGAGTATTCCTTGCCAACTTCTACGTCTGCCCAGAATTTTTCTACCATGGCATTCTTTTCTTCTTCAAGAAGAACACGAACTGAACCAACAACACGTTTTCTTCTCTCATCAAGCTCAATAAGTCTTATTTTAACGTTTGTACCCAAAAGTGTTTCAAGCTCCTGAACATACTGAAGTGAAGCCTGTCTTGCAGGAATAAATACCTGTGAATCATTGCTAAGTGCAATCACACCTCCGCGTACAACCTTAATAATCTTTGCATCAAGAACTTCTTTGTTCTCATACGCTTCCTTCATCTTATTCCAACTTTCCATCTGGATAAGTTTCTTTCTGGAAAGAACAACCTTGCCTTCCGCATCATTAACGCCTACTACATAAACCTTAATAGTATCGCCCGGCTTAACAATATCAGTCGCCTTCAAATATGGATCATCCGACAGCTGGTCAACTGATAACTGACCGTTGTATTTAAATCCGCCAAGGTCTACAATAACCTCAGTGTTGCGAACTTCAACAACTGTTGCATCAACAATATCTCCATTATTTAAAGTTTTGCTTTCGTACTTTTCAAAAAGCTCCGCGAAAGACTCTTCGTTTTTGATTTTTTCTTCCATTGTTGTGAAAACCTCCTCGATAGTACGTGCTGGAGTTGATGCCCCTGCAGTAATACCTATCTTTTTATTTTTTAAATATATACTCTGAGGAATATCCTCAAAAGTTTCAATAAAGTAAGTTTCGGGACATTGCTGCTTTGCAATCCCGAAAAGCTTTTTTGTATTGGAGCTTGCTCTGCCACCAATAACAAACATTATGTCAGATTCTGCAGAAAGCGAATATGCCTCTTCCTGCCTATCTTTCGTCGCACTACATATTGTATCAAAAACTACCACCCTTTTGCAAGTGTTTTTAATATTTTGTACTATTTGCACAAAAACATTTTTATTTATTGTAGTTTGTGCCACAATACATATCGGCTTATCACTGTATTTTGACGGCATTTCAAAGTTTTCGTCGTATGTGATAATCGCCGAATCATTACACCAGCCGTTTATGCCTATAACTTCAGGGTGATTTTCGTCTCCCACAATCAATATCTGGTAGTTTTCAGCAAAATGCTTTTCAACTATTTTATGGATTTTTGCAACAAACGGACAGGTAAGGTCAATATATTCTCTTCCAGCTAAGCTTTCGACAATCTCCTTTTTTACACCGTGCGTTCTTATTACAACCGCTGTTCCATCAGGAATTTCATCTACGCTGTCGTACGCAAAAACACCCTTTTTTTGAAGGTCATCAACAACCTGTGCGTTATGGATGATAGGCCCTAATGTAGCTATCTTTTTCTCGCCTTTATCAACCGTCTCGTAAACCTTGTCCACGGCTCTTTTTACACCATAACAAAATCCCGCTGTTTTTGCAATTTTTATACTCATTTTCAGTCCCTCGCAGAATTTAATGAATAAACGTTGTCCATAATTGAACAACTAAGCTCCTGAAGCTTTTCCACAGTAAGCTTTTCATCATAATATTCATCAAAGAAAATGGGCTCACCGTATGTAACAGTAATCTTTCCAAGCCATCGGTATTTTCCGCTTATCAAAACAGGAATTACCGGCACACGTGCGTGCGTCGAAATCATAGCAACACCCGGTTTTGGAACTACTTTTTCATTATCACGGACACGTTTTCCTTCCGGAAACATTATCATTATGTTCTGTTGTTTCAAAATGGTAAGTGCAGTTTTTATAGCACTTATATCGCCTTTTCCACGATGCACAGGAAATGCACCAAGTTTTTTTATAAGTCCGCCAAAAAGCTTGTTTTTAAAAAGTTCGCTTTTTGCCATAAATGCAAGCTTTCTTGGGCAGGTAAGTGCAACAACTACTGGGTCCCAGTTACTTTTATGGTTTACAGCTAAAATTGCGCCGCCTTCATTTATAATATTATTTTTTCCATTAATTTTTATTCTGAATATAAAGAGAAACACAAATTTCAGCAAAACTCCTGCAAACTTATAAAACATATTACTTTGCCTCCTCAATTATATTTGTAATTTTCTCAATCACTTCGTCAATAGTCAAATCAGACGTGTCTACCAATACGGCATCATCAGCCTGCTTTAAAGGCGCAAATTTACGCTCCGAATCATTTTTATCACGGTATTCGATATCTTTCTTTACTTCCTCAAGCTGGGCTTTTAGTCCTTTTTGCATCATTTCAAGATAACGCCTTTTAGCTCGTTCCTCTACCGATGCGGTAAGGAAAATTTTCACTTCAGCATCAGGAAGTACATACGTTCCAATATCTCTTCCGTCCATTATCACAGATGATTTCTTTGCAAGCGCTCTTTGAAGCTCAACAAGCTTGAGTCTTACCGCAGGAATTGTTGCAACATTTGATGCGCCGATACTTGCATCAGATAAGCGTATACGTTCCGAAACATCCTTATTACAAAGAAAAATTTTCTGTCCGTTTTCATCGTATGAGATATCAATTTGTATTTTATCAAGTACATCGGCTGTAAATGAATTTTCCGCTATTTCGATACCGTTTTCAATCGCATAAACAGCAACAGCACGGTACATAGCTCCTGTATCTATATAAACAAATCCTAATTTTTTTGCAACAGCCTTTGCAATAGAGCTTTTTCCGGCTCCTGCTGGCCCGTCAATCGCAACCCTTATCATATTTTCCTCTTTTCTATGCATTTTCGCCTGCAAGATAGCCAGTAGAAAATGCAATTTGTAAATTGAATCCGCCTGTATATGCATCAACATCAATAACTTCACCGGCAAAGAAAAGCCCCGAAACAAGCTTTGACTCCATAGTTGACGGATTTATTTCAGAAACCTTTATTCCGCCCGAGGTTATAATCGCTTCATCAACAGGACGAGTTCCTTTTATATTAAGTGTAAGTGCCTTTATCGTCTCTAAAAGATTTTGCCTTTCCTGTTTTGTTATAGCCGAAACCTCTTTATGCGGATTAAGTCCCGCAACTTTTATTATAACAGGAATAAGAGCTTTAGGCAATAGCTCATCTAACGAATTTTGCAGATGTTTTTTGTTGAACTTCTCAAAGTCCCTCAAAATACGTTTATCAAGCTGCTCAAAATCCAGAGCAGGCTTTAAATCAATAGTAATTTTTGCGTTTCCTGCTTTTTTCAGGTGGCATGATGCCGAAAGCACAATCGGACCTGAAACTCCGAAATGTGTAAAAAGCATTTCACCAAAGTCGGAAAAAATCTTTTTTCCATTTTCATTGTAAAGTGTCAGCTCGACATTTTTAAGAGAAAGTCCCATTAAATCCGAAACCCATTTTTCCTTTGTTTCAAGCGGAACCAAGGACGGCTTTGTAGCAACTATGGTATGTCCTAGTTTTTCAGCCATACGATATCCGTCGCCTGTTGAGCCTGTGAGCGGATATGATTTTCCGCCGGTTGCTATTATTACACTGTCCGCTTTAATTTCACCTTTTTCGGTTCTGACTCCCAAAACTCTGCCGTCTTTTGTCAAAATAGCGGTTGCGCGGTCATTTACTATCTTTACATTTTTCCCCAATGCGTATCGCTTTAATGCTTCTGCGACATCCCTTGCGCTGTCACTTTCAGGGAAAACACGGCCGCCACGTTCTTCCTTCGTTTTAACACCAAGCGAATTCATCAAGCTTATCACATCGTAGTTTGTAAAGCTGTACAGGCTGCTATATAAAAATCGGCTGTTTGTCGGGATATTTTCCATAATCTCTTCAATATCAGCCGTATTGGTAATATTGCATCTTCCCTTTCCTGTTATACGCAGTTTTTTACCCAAAAGATTATTTCTTTCTATAAGAATAACCTTATCTGCACGGTCTTTAAGCCTTCCGCAGGCAATCATCCCTGCAGGGCCTCCGCCTATTACCGCTACTGTTCTTTCCTTCATTTTTTATCATATACCTCGTATTCGTCCCAGATTTGCTCAAGTTTTTCAAGATTTCCCTGCATTTTTTCCTTATTGCACATCCCAACTGCTACAATAAGTGCGTTTATTACGCTAAACGGTGCCGCTAAAGAATCCACAAACGATGTCGCATCGCTTTCAGCGATAAGGCAAAGCTCTGATTCCGGTACAATAGGTGAGTTTTTACTATCAGTTATTCCAATAACTGTCGCTCCGTTATTTTTCGCATACCGAAGGGCTTTTATTGTATTTTTGGAATATCTCGGGAAGCTTATCCCGATTATCACATCGCCCTTTCCGACATTTAAAATCTGTTCAAAAAGGTCATCGCCGCCTGTTGTTTTTATAAGCTGAACACTGTCGCATATTAGATGCAGATAAAAGCCCGCAAATTCTGCAAGCGCAGCAGCACTTCTTACTCCTGTAATATAAATCTTATTTGCTGAAGAAATTGCCGCAGCTGCCTTTTCAAATTGATTTTTATCAATAGTCTCCAACGTTTTTTCAATATAGCTGATATCAGACTTAAGCGTACTGTCCAAAATATTACGGCTTCCTATTTTCTCATAAGCAAGCTCCATTCTCTGGACTGACGTAAGTTGCGTTTTTACAGCTCTTTGCAATGATTTTTGAAAATCCGGATATCCGTCAAAACCAAGTTCACAGGCAAAGCGTACGACAGTCGATTCGCTAACGTTTGTTTTTTTCGAGAGCTTTGCGGCTGTCATATATGCCGCCTTCTCTGCATTTTGTTCAATATATTCAGCTATTATCTTCTGACTCTTACTAAGTCCTGCACTTTTTTCTTTTATTGTACATACAATATCATTCATCAGAGTTCTCTCCGTTTTCCTGTTTTCCGCTCTTTTCATAGAAATACCACTTTTCAACAGCACCGTAAGGGTCGCTGCATGATGGCTTGTCTGTTCCTGAAACATACGAGCCGTAAATAACACTTTCTGACTTAAAATAAAGCGGAATATACGGCGGATCGGCATAAAACTTCAGCATAAAGCTTACAATGCCGTTTTTGTATGCTTCCTTATCCACAACACCAACAAGATTGGACATCTCCTGTCTTAAAATACTTGTATCAAAATTGAAGTAGTTTTCACCGCTATCGAGCATTGAAGCCGGATTTAAGTTAGGTTCAACCTCAACCTCGCCTATAAAAATATCAAAGTCATCGTTGATGATTTTAGGAATATACTCGTTATACGGAAGCTTTTCTACATGAGCAGCAAAGCCTGCTGTTTTGAGTGTATCGGCAATACTATCTGCCAAACCTGCTCTTTGCGCATTGTCGGCATTTACAAGAATTCTCACCAAAAGAGGCATACCTTCTTTATAGTAAATTCCGTCACTCAGCATATACCCTTCACTCATAATAAGATTTTCTGCATAGTCTTCCTCATTTTCACCCTTTGCCTGATATGCCCAGGAAGATGGATTTATTGGAGAATCTGAAATTTTTCCATGTCCGTAAACATCATTTTCGAGCAGTTTCTTTTTGTCTATCAGACCGCCAATAGCCTTTCTTATGTTAATCGGCACCAAAATCGGACTTTTTGTATTAAATCCTAAAAATACCATATTATCCGATACCATTTCCTCTGTGCGTGCATTAGTTTTAGGTGTTGCTGAATCAAGACTTAACTCTCCTGAAGTTATTGCATCAAGTTCATTGACGTTAAATGCCTCGGAGGCTGCAGCTTTATCCTTTAAAATTTTAACCACAATTTGTTTTTGTGATACTTCACCGCCATGCCATACAGAATTTGGTTCCAAAATAATTTCGGTGCTGCTTTTTGAAGCAAATTTATATGAACCCGTTCCCATAGGCACAAAATCAGCATTTTTTATATACGCAGTCTTTTTGGAAATCACTGGAAAATTCAAAAGAAGCTCAGGATTTGGCTCGGGATTTTCAAAATTTATTACAACCTGCATTTTTTCCGTAGCCGTAAAACTGCGTATTTTATCAGCTGTTTTCCTGTACAAACCTTCAGAAGTACACATTTTGCTCAAGGTATAAACTACGTCATCCGCCGTAAAAACCGTCCCATCTTGCCATTTTACACCTTCCTTCAAATTGACGGTAATTTGCCTTCCGTCAGAAGATGAACTAAATCCGCTGGCAAGAACAGGGACGGATGTCTTGGTTTCATCTTCTGTAAATAGCGGTTCATAAATGATATTCATTATATTTTTAACATTTTCCGCCTTCGTTTCAAGCGGATTTAAGGTGTCTATGTCATAAATTCCGAATTTTATATCTGAGCTTTCCGAAAGGACCACAAGCTCTCCGCTCTCAATATAGTCTTCTTCGCTTTTTTCCTTGCACGCAGTAAGTCCTACTGCCATACTCAACGAAAGAAGCAACACTATTATCCTTTTTATATCAAACATTCCTCTCTATCGTAAATTTACTACTTTATTTCCATAATTGCGGCCATTACGCCACGCTTTCCGTTAGTTTTTCTGTGAGAGAACAACAAATCGCTGTTGCAGTAGGTACATATACCAGAATCAATAATATTTTTTTCAGGTATTCCGATATTTTCAAACTGCATCTTAATCGCTTTTTGCATATTCACATGATACTTTTCGTGCTTTTCTAAAACAGCGTCTCCAAATTCTTTGAAAAAAATCTCTGAAACTTCGTCACCCACTTCATAATGGCAAACACCAATAGATGGGCCTATCGCTGTCAAAATATCCTCCGGCTTTGACGAAAACTTTTCCATCATAGTTTTTATGGTTTTCTCGCCGATACGAAGTACAGTTCCTTTCCAGCCCGAATGCGCAAGAGCAATAACTCTGTTTTTCGTATCCAGAAAATATAGCGGCACACAGTCTGCTCCAAAAACAGCAAGAGGTACACCCGTCTCTTTAGTAATTAACGCATCTGCACTTTCAAGCTTTTGCGGTTTTGTAATTCCGTTGCCGCAATCTTTTTTATCCGCAATATATATTTTATCATCATGTACCTGTTTTGAAAAGACTAAATTTTCAAAATTAACATTAATTTCATCACAAATTATTTTGTAATTCTGTAAAATATTCTCTTTTTTATCTCCACAATCCATACGGAGATTTAGACTTTTAAACTCATTTTCACTCACACCGCCTTTTCTGGTAGAAAAGCAGTGCTTTACCAGACCTGTTCTTTCAAACTCATCTATTGTATAATACTTGAGATTCCCGTTTGTTTTAAGTCTAAACATCCTTTTTCTCCTTAAAATATTCTGTTACTGCCGTTGCTGTTTTCTTATCAAGAATTGCCAAAAGTTCCTCAAAAGACGCATTTTTGACATTCTCAACCGAACCGAAATGTGATATCAACTTTGCTTTTTTAACTTCGCCAACACCGCTTATATTATCAAGCTCGGATTTTGTGAGGTTTTTACTTCTCAATTTTCTATGATATGTTATTGCACTTCTATGAACCTCGTCCTGAACCTTTGTTATAAATTTAAAAACACTATCAAGAGGCGACAGTTCTATTTCACCATTTTGCGAAAGCAATCCTCGGGTTCGGTGCTTTGAATCCTTAACCATACCAAACACAGGGATATCCGTGTCAATAGCCTCCATTATTTCCATTACCGACGACAAATGTCCTTTTCCGCCGTCAAGCAGGATAAGGTCAGGAAGCGGTAAAAATTTTGCATCGCAAAAATCAAGTGTCCCTTCCTGTATCTGCCTTTCTTCTTCAGCCGCATGGCGGAATCTTCTGTAAATAACCTCCTGCATAGCAAGGTAATCATTGCTACCTTCAAATGATTTTATTTTAAAGTGCCTGTAATCCTTCTTAGACGGTTTTCCGTTTACAAAAACCACCATAGAAGCAACGTTATCACTGCCCGCAATATTTGAAATGTCATAGGCTTCAATTCTCACAGGAATTTTTTCCATACTAAGTTTCTTCGCAATCTCTTCTGAAATTTTGTTCTTTTTCTCTGCATATTCAAGGTTGTTTATTCGATAGTTCTCGGCAGCTATTTCTGCATTTTTATGAACCATCTGCGTAAGTTTTTTCTTCTCGCCTTTTTTCGGTGATAACACATTTACCTTATTACCTCTTTTAGAAGACAGCCATTCGGAAATTACATCACATTCTGATATTTCATACTCAGTAAGAACTTCCTTCGGCACAGACTCTGATTCGCTGTAAAACTGCTTTATAAAATCCGACAAAACCTCGCTGTCCTCTGCACCTTGCGTATCGTCAATACGGTAGCCTGAATGACCTGTTATCTTTCCGCCGCGCACGAAGAACACCTCAACAAACATTTTTACACCTAACTTTGCCGATGCAATAATGTCAATATCTGTCTGACGGTCTGTATTTACTATCTTCTGCTTTTCCTCAAAACGTTTTACTGCTTCTATCTTGTCACGAAGTGCAGCTGCTTTTTCAAATTCCATATTTTTTGATGCTTCCATCATCTGTGAATGCATCTGGGAAAGCAGTTCTTTGTGATTACCCTCCAAAAACGAGCAAATATCAAAGAACACACGTCTGTACTCATCACGGGATACTTTTCCTAAAATACAAGGCGCAAAACAATTATTAATATGGTAATTCAGGCATGGTCTGCCCTTTCCTATATCATCAGGGAATTTCCTAGAACAAAGCGGCGGTTTGAAAATTTTCTGCACTATTTCAAGTGCTGTGCGCACAGGCTGCATACCGGTATATGGCCCGAAATATTTTGCTCCATCGTTTTTAAGAGTTCTTGACATATAAATTTTTGGATAATCTTTATTAATCGAAACCTTTATATAGGGATATTGCTTGTCGTCCTTTAAAAGTATATTATACTTAGGACGGTACTTTTTTATAAGATTACACTCTAAAACAAGTGCTTCAATTTCAGAATCTGTTACTATATATTCAAAATAAGCAACATTTGATACCATTGCTACCACTTTAGGCGTATGGTTTTTGTTGCTCCCAAAATACTGCCGCACACGGTTTTTTAGTATTTTTGCTTTTCCTACATATATAATCTCATCATCTTTATTATGCATTATATAAACACCGGGAAGCTCCGGTAGGTTTTTAAGTTCTTCTTCAAGATTAAACATAGCATTCCCTCTTTAAATGTTTTCTTTAAAGTCAAAAATAACTCTACCTTGTAAAGCAGAGTTATTTAATTAATTATTTAAGCAAAATTATTCTGTAAAATTAGAGGCAATCAAATTAACCAGAGTAACAACAGCTTCTTCTTCATCTCCACCGTCTGCAATGATGCTGATTGTTGTACCCTTTGTAATTCCAAGTGACAAAACACCTAACAGGCTCTTGGCATTTACCTTACGTTCATCCTTTTCAACCCAGATGCTTGATTTAAATTCATTTGCCTTTTGTATGAAAAATGTTGCAGGACGGGCATGAAGACCCACCTGATTTTGAACTTCAACTTCTTTTGAAAACATAAAGAATTCCTCCTTGCAAAACACTCGCGAAAAATCCGTAAGTATACTATTAGAATACTAAAAAATGTATAAAACGTCAACCCTATTTGTTAAAAAACAGAAATTTTAGTTAAAGATACCCTATTAGTAAAAATTTTATTCATTATTTTTGTCATTTTCGCCGACATTATCGGTATCATTAAAGTCCTTACCTTTTCCCAGTCTCTCACGAACCTGACGTTCTATCGTTGCGGCAAAATCAGGATTGTCCTCCATATACTGCTTAACATTATCTCTTCCCTGACCAAGACGTTCGCCTTCGTAAGAGAACCATGCGCCGCTTTTTTTGATAATATCAAAATTTGTTGCTACATCAAGGATATTGCCCATTTTTGAAATACCATGACCATACATAATATCAAATTCTGCATCCTTAAACGGCGGAGCTACCTTATTTTTAACAACTTTAACCTTGGTCTTGTTTCCTACAATCTCAGTTCCGTTTTTAATTGCCTCCTGACGTCTTACCTCAAGTCTTACAGATGCAAAGAATTTAAGGGCACGTCCACCCGGAGTTGTTTCAGGGTTACCGTAAATAACTCCAACCTTCTCGCGCAGCTGGTTTATGAAGATGACAGCCGTTCCTGATTTAGCAGTAATGGCAGTCAGCTTACGGAGTGCCTGTGACATAAGTCTTGCTAAAAGTCCGACATGAGCACCGCCCATTTCGCCTTCAATTTCCGCCTTTGGTACAAGTGCTGCAACTGAGTCAATTACAACAACATCAAGCGCGCCGCTTCTTACCAATGCTTCGGCTATTTCAAGTGCCTGTTCTCCTGTGTCCGGCTGTGATACGATTAAGTTGTCTATATCAACACCGAGATTTTTTGCATATACAGGGTCAAGTGCGTGTTCTGCGTCAATAAATGCTGCTTCTCCGCCTCTTTTTTGCGCTTCTGCAACTACATGAAGTGCCACAGTTGTTTTACCTGATGATTCAGGGCCGTAAATTTCAATAACTCTTCCCTTTGGTATTCCGCCTACACCAAGCGCCATATCAAGGGTTAATGAGCCAGTCGGAATTGCGTCCACATCAACGTGCGGTGCTTCTCCAAGCTTCATTATAGTTCCCTTACCATACTGCTTTTCTATCGCGCCAAATACCGCTGCAAGGGCTTTCTTTTTTTCACTTGAATCTTCTATTTCTACAACAGTTTTTTTATCTGCCTGCTTTTTTTCCATCAGAAAATCCTCCGAATTTTGCGTATTTTGTATATATTATACACTATTTTATCAAAAATTGCAATAGCTTTCACTACAATTTAGGATATACCTCGATTTTTTCAACTCCTGCAAGAGCTTCTTCAATAAGTCTGTCCACATCAAGACGGCGCTCGCTTTTTTCAATATTTTCACGCTTTGGATTGGTGGTCGGATGCTTTGGCGTAAATACCGTGCAGCAGTCCTCATAAGGAAGGATTGATGTTTCAAACGCATCAATCGCACGTGAACGTTCTATAATTTCAGTCTTGTCCATTCCGATTAAAGGTCTTAAAACAGGCATGTCCACAACAGAGTTTGTCACATCAAGTGCAGAAAGCGTTTGAGAGGCAACCTGACCTGCGCTCTCACCTGTTATGAGAGCCTGTGACTTATGCCTTTTTGCAAGATGTTCAGATATCTTCATCATAAATCTGCGCATAATCAAAGTCATATGTTCTTCAGGGCAATTATCACGAATTGCGAGCTGTATATCGGTAAACGGTACTACATACAAATTCACCTTAGAGGTGTATCGTGCCAAAATTGACGCAAGGTCTATAACCTTTTCCTTTGCCCTGTCGCTTGTATATGGGAAACTGAAAAAGTTTACTGCATCAATCTCAATTCCACGTTTTGAAATCATATGTCCGGCAACAGGACTGTCAATACCACCCGATAATAAAAGTGTTGCTTTTCCGCCTGTACCTATCGGCATACCGCCCTGTCCCTGAATTTTGTTTTCACGGCAGTAAACAAACGCATTGTCGTCACGTACTTCAACCTGAACGGTAACGTCAGGATTATGCACGTCCACTAAAAGACCTGCGCACGCCTCATGTAAAAACCCACCCACTTCAATAGCGAGCTGTACAGAATTAAGCGGAAACTTCTTGTCCGACCTTTTTGCCTCAACCTTAAATTTTTTGCCTGGCTTTAAGTCTTCCCTGCAATATTTGAGCGCTGTTTCTTCTATCGACTCAACTGTTTTTTCACAAACTGCTGCACGTGTAACAGATACTATTCCGAATATTTTTGACAGTCTCTCGCATACAACATCCATCATATCGCTGTCCTCTACCTTTATATATATGGTAGCTTGTGCAATAGTTATGTTTGTTTTTGCAATATTTCTTATTGCATTTGCGATATTTCTTATCAATATTTTCTCAAATTTAGGTCTGTTTCCGCCCTTTAGTATTATCTCTCCGTATTTTACCAATATAATTTCTTTCACTGGTTTACCTCACATATTTTCTTATATTTTCTACTTCTTTTTTTAGTGTCTCTACAACAAAATCCGTATCAAAATCTTCGTCCGAAAAACTAAACCTGATTGCTCCGCTAATTTCTGCCGCTGATTTACCCATAGAAGTAAGTACGTGACTCGGCATAGGTTTATTTGACGAGCAGGCAGAACCTGTTGAAACATAGATACCCTTTGCCTCAAGGCTATGAAGAAGTATCTCTGCTTTTATACCCAAGAATGATACATTTAAAACATACCCCGAATTATTATCCGAGCCGTTTATTACTACATTTTCTATTTGCTCAAGAATTTTATTCTTAAGTTCACTGCGTTTTTTGCAGTCAATTCTTCTAAAATTTTCAACAGCTGCACCAAACGCCGCAATTCCTGCGACGTTTTCGGTTCCGGAGCGCAGGTTTTTCTGCTGTCCGCCGCCGCAGATAATCGGACTTATATTAATATTATCCGCAATATAAATCGCACCAATTCCCTTTAGTGCGTGAATTTTATGTCCGCTTAAAGACATCATATCAATTCCTGATTTTTTAGGTTTTATGTCAATTTTCAAAAAACCTTGTACGGCATCTGTATGAAGTACCGCTTTGGGTGATTTTTCACACATAATTTTTTTTAGTTTGTCAATCGGCTGAAGAACACCCGTCTCGTTGTTTACCGCCATAACACTAACTAAAATGGTATCAGGACGAAGCGCTTTTTCAAATTCGTCAAGCGAAATTTCGCCATCTTGATTGACTCCTAAATATGTCACTTCAAATCCGTTTTTTTCCAAAACTGAAAACGGCTCTTTTACCGACGGATGCTCGATTTCAGTCGTTATAACGTGGGTTCCACGTTTTTTATTAGCAAACGCATACCCTAAAATTGCCATATTATTGGCCTCAGTTCCGCCCGATGTGAAATATATATTTTTGGGCTCTACACCTAAAACCTTTGCAGTTTTTTCCTTTGCAGAAGTAATAATTTTTTCTGCATCAAGTCCAAGTCTATGAAGACTTGACGGATTTCCAAAGCTTTCACAAGCCAGCAAAACGGCTTCTTTTGCCGCCAAAGACGGTTTTGTTGTAGATGCGTTATCAAGATATATCATCAATCTTTACTCCTTATAATAAATGCGCTTCCGCTTTTAATCGTGATTTTGCAAACCTCACCCGTCATTACATTACTTATTCCGAGAGTTGTACCACTTTTTATTATGCCGCAATCAAGCGGATAGTCAAGGCCTTCGGTAGTAACTCCCACAGCATCGCCTTCAAACGGGATTATTGAAACGGTATCGCCTGCTTTTCCTAAAAGTATAAATTCTTCTTCCGCAAAATAAATTTCATTATTAGCATCAATTATAACAGCTTTTTTACCTTTTGTCTGCTTTAAGAGCGCTACGTTTGCAAGGCTATGATCCATTCTTGTACCAATCATACCAAACATCAATATTTCGTCATACCCGTGCTCTAAGGCATACTGAACAACAAGCTCGCTATCGGTGAAATCTTTGCGCATAGGATAAACAATTCTGTTTTCTAGCGTAGGTGTTTTCGCTATTGAATCCATATCTCCGATTATGACATCAGGCTCAATACCAAACTTTTCTGCACGGTCATATCCACTATCGGCACATATAATAAAGTCATCTTTTTTTATGTAATCTTTAATATATTCACTGACATTTCCGCCGCAGATTATTATTGCTCTCATACTTCCTCCAAAAGACCTTTTACAGACCCTTCTATATCGTCATTAAACACCGCAGAGCCGGCAACAATTACATTTGCGCCTAAATCTACTACCGACTTTATGTTTTCCTTTTTAATTCCGCCGTCTACTTCAATCAAGAAGTCTTCGCCTGTGAGTTTCCTAAGTTTGGAAATTTTTGGATTTACATCTTCAATATATTTCTGTCCGCCGTATCCAGGATTTACACTCATAACAAGCACCATATCCACTTTATCAAGATATGGAATTACCGCTTCGACAGGAGTTTTTGGATTTAATGAAATTCCTGCTTTTTTGCCGAGCGAATGTATGATTTCAATACATTCAAGCGGTTTTTGAGTTGCTTCAACATGGAAGGTAATCATATCCGCTCCGGCATCAGCAAAATCCTTTAAATATCGCTCCGGCTGGGTAATCATCAGGTGTACATCAAAAAAGAGCCCTGATTTATCTTTTAAGCACTTATACACGCACGCACCAAAGCTTATATTAGGCACGAAAATTCCGTCCATAACGTCTATATGAAGCCATGTTGCTCCTGCTTTTTCTACTTCATTTACCTGTTCTGCCAATTTTGAAAAATCAGCAGACAACATTGACGGTGAAAGTATCATCATTTTTCCCATTCCTTTATTTCTTTTAGTTGATTATATAGTTCCTTATAGCTTTCATAGCGGCTTTTCGAAATTTCACCCGAGTCTACACGTTCCTTTATAGCACAATCCGGTTCATTTATGTGAAAACAGCCTTTAAACCTGCACATATCTTCAAAACCACGCATTTCAGGAAAGTATTTATATAAATCCGCTACATTTATTCTGTTCACCTCAAATGAACTAAACCCCGGCGTATCAAGAACAAATCCGCCGCCTTTAAGTTCAAGAAGTTCGACATGGCGGGTTGTGTGTCTGCCTCTTTTTATCTTATCTGAAACCTCGCCAGTTTCCTGCTTCGTTCCGGTTATAATGTTTAAAATGGAAGACTTGCCAACGCCTGAAAGCCCTGCAAATGCTGAGGTTTTATCTTTTAAATACGGAAGTAATTTCTCAAAGCCCTCATCCTTTGCCGCACTTACGGTTATGACCTCATAGCCTGCATTTTTATAAATTCCCGACAATTCATCTCCTGATTTGACATCCGTTTTGTTTATACAGATAATAGGTTTAATTCCGCTTTCTTCTGCGTTTACCAAAAGCTTGTCAATCAAAAATACATCAGGCTCCGGCTCTGCCGCAGCTGCAACAATTACCAAAATATCAATATTCGAAACCGCAGGACGGATAAGCTCTGTCCTTCTCGGGTAAATTGAGTCAATGCTTCCCTTGCCGTTTTCTGCGGTTATTTCAACCTCGTCACCGATATACGGTTTTATCTTATCTTTTCTGAAAATACCTCGAGCTTTGCACTCATATACGGTATTATCGGCAGCCTTTACATAGTAAAAACCACCGATTCCTTTAATTATTTTTCCTCTCATAATCAATCAAATTGGACTATTCTGTCTGCTACTAAAACTTCGTCTATATATACCTGAACTGACGCATTCTTTGCAGAGCGAACAAGAATGTCTACCGAGCCTTCTGACTTGGAATGCGATCTGTTATAAAATTCCTTGCCGTTTGCAACCGCCCTAATTTTAACAGTCTCTGCAGCATCTTCAGGAATAGTTATTGTTAATGTTTTTTCTTTTAATTCTGGAGTTTGAACTGGTGTCGGTGTTGGTGTCGGCGTCGGTGTTGGCGTTGGTGTTGGCGTCACTTTTTTACTAAGGAAAACGTCTACCTTGCCACCTTTTTCAGTTTCAACGCCTGCCGGAGGGTTTTGTTCAACTATTGTCCCGTCAGGAAGCTCACTTTCTTTTATCTGCAACGCTCCAAGCTCCAGTCCTGCACGCTTTAATATTTCACGTGCCTGTTCGCTTGTATATCCAACAACTGTCGGTACTACTACTTTTATGTCAGCACTTACAAATACTGTAACCGTATACCCTTCTTTTACCTTTACACCACTCTTTGGCGATTGTCTGATTACATAATCAAATTGAATTGTTTCGCTAAATTCTTCTACTACTTCGCATTCAAAGCCCTCGTCAACAAGGCGCTCTTTTGCTTCTTCTAATGAAAGATTTTCAACGTCCGGTACTTCTATCTCTTTTCCTTCAGGGTCCTGACCACCTTCAGGTCCTGAGCTTACAGTTATCGTGATTTTTCTATTTTTCTTAACATATTGTCTTGCACCAGGAGCTTGTTTTATAATAAGACCTTCTGCAATTTCGTCAGACGCCTCAACTTCTATATTTTCATTCAGTCTTAAATTAGACTCTTCAAGTAAATGTTTTGCCTCTTCTTCCGTCAGGTTGGTAAGGTCAGGGACTAAATACTCCTGCCGTCCGCCATTCATAGAAAAGTATGTTATCACTCCAAGAAGTATTGCAATTAACGCACATGCTGAAGCAATACGTATTTTTTGCTGTTGCCTTCTCTTACGGTTTTTCTGGCTTCTTCTTGCTGAGTATTCTCCGCGAGCTGCCTCATCGTTAATTCTCTTTGTGTTGAATTTATCTGCTTCTTCATTCATAGACATTTCTCCAATTCCTGCCACAGCCTCAAGGTCTGCTACCATTTGAGCTGCTGACTGGTAACGTGCATGCTGTTCTTTTGAAATAGCCTTCATTACAATTCCGGCAACACTGTCTGGGATATCAGGATTTATTATGCGGCAATCCTTAGGTTCTTGTTCAAGCTTCATAAGTGCTATTGCAACAGGATTTGCGCCATCAAACGGAACTTCTCCTGTTAACATTTCATACAAGACTATTCCAAGCGAATAAATATCGCTTCGCTCATTTGTAAATCCGCCACGAGCCTGTTCAGGTGAAATATAATGTACAGAACCCATTCCTGAACTTCCTGCAACCAATGTTTCACTTGTTGTGGCCTGTGCAATTCCAAAGTCTGCCACCTTTAAACTGCCGTCTTTTGACATCAAAACATTATGCGGTTTAATGTCTCTGTGAATAATGCCGTTTGTATGCGCACAAGCAATCGCTCTGCCTATCTGCACAGCATAATCACACGCCTCATTCCAAGCAAGATTTCCTTTGGACTGTATGTATTCTCTTAAAGTTATTCCATCAACAAACTCCATTACAATATAGTCAAGTCCGTCGCTTTCGCCCACGTCATATACCTGAACAATATTAGGATGTGAAAGACGTGCTGCTGCACGTGATTCAGTATTGAATTTCTTAACGACCTCAGCATCAAATTTGAGTGAATCTTTTAATACCTTTATGGCAACATAGCGGTTTAGAATATGACATTTTGCTTTATATACTGCTGCCATTCCGCCTACACCTATTTTTTCAACAATTTCGTATCTGCCGTTACCAATAAATTTCCCCACCAAATAATCAGAATTCATCGAAAAATCTCCCTTCAATTATATATCAAACACAAGGCATGTGATGTTATCCATACCACCCTTTTTATTTGCAAAAGCTACAAGCTCATTTGCGGCTTCCTGCAAATCTTCGCATCCGTTTATTATACTCATAATCTGCATATCGCTTACAAGATTCGTAAGTCCGTCCGAGCTTATACAAACCGTTTCACCATTATAATCCTGAATGCTTACGTCTACCTTTATCGACGGCTCTGTACCAATCGCACGAGTTATTACATTTTTCTGAGGGTGATTTTTTGCGTCATCGCTCGTTATCCTTCCGCGACTAAGCAGCTCCTGAACTAAAGAATGGTCTGTCGTTATCTGCCTGATACTACTTTCTGTCACTGTATATACTCTACTGTCTCCTACATGGACAACTATAAGCTTTCCTTTAAATACAAATGCCATTGATGCCGTTGTTCCCATTCCCATTGCCTCTTCATGATGTCTGGCATATTCGTAAATTTCGCTGTTAGCCTCAATAAAGGCTCTACGTATCATTTCTGCAAGCTCTACATAATCCATATCAGGATTGAACTTGCGTATAATGTGGTCTTTTACTATCATGGTAGTCATCCTGCTCGCAACTTCCCCTGCGTTACAGCCGCCCATACCGTCAGCAACCATTCCGCCAATAAGGTTTGCATTTTTATATGAAAAATAACTGTCTTCGTTAATTTTTCGCATTCTACCGATATCGGAGTATGCACCCATTCTCATAAAATCACCTCATTTCTATAAAAATTAAAGCAACCTTTTCCTTAATTGCCCGCAAGAAGCCTGAATATCGCTTCCTAATTCACGTCGGACAGTTGCATTAATTCCATGCGACAAAAGTCTATCACAAAATGCCTTTATCTGCTTTTTATCGCCTTTTTTATAATCACGTTCCTCAATTTTATTGACAGGAATTAAGTTTACGTGTGCGAGCATTCCTGACAAAAGCTTTGCCAGCTCATCAGCACACTCAATCGAGTCGTTGACTCCGCTTATTAAGGAATACTCAAAGCTTATCCTTCGTGTTGTTGTTTTTATATAGTCCTTGCACGCCTTTATAAGCTCCTCAACCGGATATTTCTTATTAACCGGCATAATTGAGTTTCTTATTTCGTTATTCGGCGCGTGCAACGACACAGAAAGCGTTATCGGCATATTTTCCTTTGCTAAATCATAAATTCTCGGCACTAATCCGCAAGTTGACAAAGAAATATGCCTATAACCTATATTAATTCCGTCAGGATGATTTACATTACGAAGAAATTTAATTACATTTTCAAAGTTATCAAGAGGCTCACCTATTCCCATCATAACGATGTTACTTATCCGCTCTCCGATATCTTTACTTGCAAAAATGACCTGATTTAAAATTTCTCCCGGCGTAAGGCTTCTATAAAGTCCGCCGATTGTCGATGCACAAAAGCCGCAACCCATTCTGCAGCCTACCTGCGACGAAATACATATTGAAATTCCGTGTTTATAGTACATAACAACACTTTCAATACAGTTACCGTCCGGCAATTCGAAAAGGTATTTTGTGGTTTTGTCTATCTTAGAAACATATTTTTCTCTGATTTTTAATGTTGATACAAAACATTCTTCCGAAAGCCTTGCACGTGTTTGTTTTGACAAGTTAGACATTTCATCAAAGCTTTCAACACCTTTATGAAGCCATGAAAAAATCTGCTTTGCACGAAACGCCGGCTCACCCATACCTTTTAAATACTTCGCCAGCTCGTCAAATTCAAAATCCTTTAAGTCAATCATCGCCTACACCCTTTTTATCTTGGATATAAAGAATCCGTCTGTATTATCTATATTTGGATAAAGTGTGATATATCCGCTGTTTTCTCTTGCTAAAGTCCCAGGAAGTTCGATTTTTACAAATTCATACTCCTTATTATTTTTAACAAACTCGCAAATTACATCTTCATTCTCTTTCTTATTTAAAGTACAAGTACTATAAACAAGCTCACCACCTGACTTTAGATATCTTGCCGCATTTTCTAAAATGCGGTACTGCAAGGCAGGAAGCTCTGATATATTTTCCTTATTCCATTTAATGTCGGGTTTTCGTCTTATAATTCCCAGTCCCGAACACGGCACATCCGCCAAAACCTTGTCGGCAGTTTCAATCAAATCCTCTGAAAGCACAGCCGCGTCGTTAACTTCAGCATTAATGATACTTATTCCCATACGCTGCGCATTTTTTCTTATAATTTCTACCTTATGCGGATGAATGTCAAATGCGCTTATTCTTCCTTCATTTTCCATAAGCTCGGCTATATGCGTTGTTTTTCCACCTGGAGCTGCACATACATCAATAACATGGTCGCCCTTTTTAGGGCCAAGTGCCTCAACAGCCATCATAGCCGCAACATCTTGCGCTATGAACTTTCCTTCTTTATATTCCACAGAAGATGAAATGTCAAATCCTGATACAGTCCTTGCATATTCATACAAAGGAGATTTTTCAAGTTCTATATTTGCAAGCGCGAAATCAGTACCCTTTAATCTGTTTATACGTATTGTAGTCTTGGGCTCTTTATTGAGTGCTTCCAAAAGCTCTTCACAAAAATCATACTGCATAAAGTTTTTTACTGTTTCTTCTGTAAATGAATACTTTACAGATAAAAACTTTACTTTATCGTCAGGGTATTCAAGGCTTTCTCTGCCTCTTATTACTGAATGTAATATACCATTTACAAAACCTGCTGATTTTCCGCAGTATCTTTTTGCCAGCTTTACGCTTTCATTTACTGCTGCAGAATCAGGAACTTTATCCATAAAATAAATTTGATAAACTCCCATCCTAAGAACCAAAAGCACAAACTTTGACATTTTCTTAATTTTTGTTTTAGAATACCTTGAAATTATATAGTCAAGCGTCAGCTTTCGCCTTACAACTCCGTAAACAAGTGTCGTTATAAATGCCTTGTCAAGTCCGCTGACATCAGAGATAAGTGCTTCCTTTAAAGCCATATTGGAGTATGCACTGTTATATTCAATTTCATAAAGCGTTAAAAGAGCTGTCTCTCTTGCATTTACCATAAATTATTTCCTCTTAGTCTCTTCTTCTTGAGTTGTTTAAAAGTATAAGTCTTAAAAGTTGAAGAGCTGATGCCAAAACTGCAGCTACATAAGTCATTGCAGCGGCTCTTAAAACCTTTTTCGCACCCACAAGCTCCTGTTCATCAAGCATCATACTCGAATCCAATATCTTAATAGCTCTGCGGCTTGCATCAAATTCCACAGGAAGTGTTACAAGCTGAAAAATAAGTGCAAAGCCGAACAGGAATATTCCTACATTCGCAAGGCCTGTTGCTCCAAGTAAAAGTCCTATTATAAAGAGCGGCATTGAAAGCCTTGAGCATATATTCACAGCAGGAACTATTGAATTTCTTATTTTAATCGGTGCGTATCCCACTGAGTGCTGAACTGCGTGACCTGCTTCGTGTGCCGCAACTCCGATTGCCGCAACGGAGTCAGAATTATAAGTTGCATCAGAAAGGCGAATTACGTTTGCTGTCGGGTCATAGTGGTCAGTAAGATTTCCGCTTGTATGCTCAACACGGATATTATAAAGACCGTTATCGTCTAAAATTTTGCGAGCCGCATCAAGACCTGTATAGTGGCGGTAACTTCTCACCTGTGAATATTTTCTGAATGCACTCTGCACGCCTGTTGATGCAAGTGTCGCAAGTAAAAATCCAAGTATAACCAATATATAAGTTGAATCATAAAATAACATAACTTTCTCTCCTTATTGAAAAACTGTTCCGTTTTCTATTTTGTGTCCCCTTAAATACTCATCTATACCCATTCGTTTACTGTTTGGAAACTGCGCTACGAGTATATATATTGAGCCGTCAGATGTTTTTACCCTGAGCCCTTTTCCCTTTTCGTACCCGATAATTTCGCCGCATTTTCCGTTTACTGCTCCGCCTTTTCTTGCCGAAATTATTTTCACAGCCTCGCCTTCCAAAAGGCTGTATGCCATCGGCCAGCTGTTCATTCCGCAAATAAGCTTCGAGATTTCATCTGTGGTTTTTGTCCAGTCAATATGCGCCATTTCCTTTTTTATCATCGGTGCATAAGTATGCTTTTCATGCTCTTGCGGCACGGGTTTTATCTCCCTTATTTCCTGTATTGTTTTTACAAGTAATTTTCCGCCAAGAGTTGCCATTCTTTCAAAAAGTTCCTCAGATGTCTCATACTCTCCGATTTCAATTTCCTCTGAAAGCAGCATATCTCCTGTATCAAGACCTTCGTCCATAAGCATTGTGGTTGCACCGGTTTTTTTGTCGCCGTTTATAACCGCCCATTGAATCGGAGCAGCACCTCTAAGCTTTGGAAGAAGTGATGCGTGCATATTAATACATCCGTATTTTGGATAGTCAATAATATACTTCGGCAAAATTTTGCCGTATGCTACAACTGCAATAATATCGGGTTTTAGCTCATCTAAAACCGGCTGAAGCTCGCCGTTTTTAAGGCTTTCAGGCTGAAAAACAGGTATTCCTATTTTTTCTGCCGCCACCTTTACATCGGTCGGCATCATTTTATGTCCTCTGCCCTTTGGCTTATCAGGCTGGCTAACAGCACCTACAAGCTCAATATCGCTCTCAAAAAGCGCCAAAAGACAGGTTGCCGCAATGTCCGGCGTTCCCATAAACAAAACTTTCATAATTAATTTTCCTCTATTTTTGTTGCCTTATCCAAAAACAACTCACCCTCTAAGTGGTCAAGCTCATGACAAAATGCACGTGCTAAAAGTTCAGTTCCCGAAATTTGAAATTTATTACCGTTTCGGTCAAAAGCCTCAACCGTTACAGAATTCGGTCTTTCAACCTCGCCCCATACTCCAGGTACGCTAAGACAGCCTTCCTGACCAATTTGCGACCCTTCTGCCTTTATTATTTTCGGATTTACAAGCTCAATTTTTCCTTCTCCGATATCAATTACAACTGCCCTCTTTAATATGCCCACCTGCGGTGCTGCAAGCCCGACGCCATCGCATTTTTGCATCGTCTCATACATATCATCAAGCAAAATTGCAAGTTTTTTATCAAAAACTTTTACTTCCTTACATTTTTTGTAAAGGATTTCGTCGCCTTTTTTTCTTATCTCTCTTAATGCCATTTCTTCACCCCATGTTATTCGGATTCTTATCTATAACTATTGTAATATTATCATAATTTGCATTTTTACGGCACTCATTCTGTGCAAAAACAAGAATTCCACTAAGAGCGTCGCTATTTTCACATTTTATTATCATTCTGTATATATATTTATTCTTTATTTTGGATATATACGCAGGAATAGGCCCTAAAAGCTGTATTTTTTGCGTTTCTTCATCAGCAAGATTCTTTGCAAAAAACTTTGCACACTGCGCTGTTACATTTTCGCTGCCACCTGAAAATATTACCGAAATAATTTCACAAAACGGTGGATACCACATAGCTTTTCTTATGGCAAGCTCTTCTTTATAAAAGGCATGATAGTTATGCTCCTGCATAAGCTGAATTGCTTTATTGTCCGGACTGTACGTCTGAATCACGCTTCTTCCGGTCTTTTTGCTTCTGCCAGCTCTTCCGGTAACCTGCTCTAAAACTGAAAAAGTGCGTTCTTGGGACCTGTAATCGTCTATATTTAAAATAGTGTCCGCAGAAATTACGCCAACAAGCGTTACATCAGGGAAATCAAGACCTTTTGTAACCATCTGCGTGCCTATTAATATATCAATTTTTTCTTCTTCAAATTTTTTCAAAATCTGCTCGTGTGAATGTTTTTTACCAGTTGTGTCGACATCCATACGGATTGTTGTGGCATCAGGAAACAGCTTATGTATTTCCTCTTCCACTTTTTGCGTTCCGCCTCCGAAATAGCGTATATATTTACTTTTGCATTCAGGGCAGGACGTGTAATTCTTTATAGTATGCCCACAGTAATGACATCTTAATGTATTGTCAAATTTGTGGTATTTGAGCGAAATACTACAATTTGGGCATTCCGCAACGTATCCGCACTTTCTGCAGGAAACGAATGTGGAAAATCCTCGTCTGTTTAAAAAGAGTATCGTCTGCTCGCCGTTTTTAATATTTTGGGATATTTCCTCCTGAAGTTTTCGGCTTATAACAGATTTATTCCCGCTTTCAAGCTCTTCCCTAAGGTCCACGGTCAAAACTTTCGGCATAGCATTATTATTTACTCTGTTTTTCATTTCAAGCAGTTCATATTCGCCTTTTTCTGCCTTATAATAGCTTGTTATAAGAGGCGTTGCTGATGCAAAAACCAAAAGCGAATTATACTGCTTTGCACGAAATTGTGCAACCTCATGCGTATTATATCTTGGAGACATTTCAGATTTATATGTCTGCTCGTGCTCCTCGTCCATAATTATGACACCGATATTATCAAGCGGTGCAAAAACCGCTGACCTCGCACCAACTACAATATCCGCTTCGCCGTTTCGTATTTTTTTCCACTGGTCATACTTTTCGCCGAGCGATAGACCGCTATGGATAATAGCGATTTTCCCTCCAAACCTTGATTTGAATCTTGAAACCATCTGCGGTGTAAGCGAGATTTCCGGCACAAGCACAATCGCTTGTTTTCCGTCTTCGACGCATTTCTCAATTATACGCATATAGACCTCGGTTTTTCCCGAGCCTGTTACACCGTGCAAAAGATACGGCTTATACTCGCCTTTTTCCAATGCAGAATATAGGCTATCTAAAACGGTTTTCTGTTCACTTGTAAGCTCCGGCTTTTTTGATTCAGCCATTTCATCGCTATCTATCTCCCTCATAACAGTTACGTCAAAGGTTTTAATATAACCTTTTTTTTCAAGCGCTCTTATTGCGTTATATGAGCCACCTGAAAAATGTACCATATCAAAAAGAGAGAGTCTGCCGCATTCTGCAAGAATTTCAAGCATTTTCGCCTGAACAAACGCATTGCTTTTTTCAAGGGATTCCTGAATTTGCGGCACTGATTCGCTTTCTACCAAAATCTCCGCAACACGCACTGTTTTATCCCTTACCATACGGCTGTCACGAAATTCAGTCCTTATTACTCCGGCTTTTTCAAGTGCTGAAAGCGCTTTTTTTATATTTCCTTCAAAAAACTCCATAAGCCTGTTTATTTCAACAGCTCCGCCGTTTTCTAAAAGCACTTTTACAATCTCATTATCTTCTTTTTTAGAAGAAATAAGCACTATCCACTCTTCCTGCTTTACATCTGTTCCTGAAGGCGCAACTGCGTGGATTGCGTCAAGATATGTTACAAGATATTTTTCACGCATCCAGTTTATAAGTTCAAGCTGTTTTTCGTCAAAAAGACGGATGTCTTTTGCCAGTCTTACAACTGATTTGAGATTTTTTGCATTTGAAGATTCCTTGACAGCCATTACATAAGCCTCGCGCGGCTTATTTTTAGTGCCGAACGGTACTATGACACACGAGCCCACACCAATTTCAGGTACAAGCTCATCGCCAACAGCATAATCAAATACCTTATCAACACTTTTTGACTTGTAATTAACAATTACCTCTGCAATCAAGGAATTTTTACCTCCAAATTATTTGTCTTCTAACTTTATCGGCTTATAACCGATTTTGCCGCATGAAATTTCCATAACAGCCTTTGAAACAGGGTTTTCTGAATCACACGCAACTGTGCAATCATCATTTTTGCCGAGCATTCTTGCTCTTTTTGCAGCCATTGTAACGAGGATGTATCTGCATCCGTCCTCTACACATTTTTCAAGTGCACTAATTCCTGGTTTGATCATCATAATAACATTTCTCCTTATATTTCTTTTAATAATTTTTCTATCATCTGCTGTCTATCATTTGTTGCTTTTATAATATTTAACGTTTCTCCGACACATCTTGTCAGGTCATCGTTAACTATAACATAGTTATATTTAGGCGACTGTGAAAATTCCCATTTTGCTGCCTCTATACGACGCTCAATTTCATCGTCATCTTCTCTTCCACGTTCAGTAAGACGCTTGCGCAGTTCAGAAATTGACGGCGGAACTACAAAAATCAGTACCGCTTCGGGCATTACTTCTTTTACCTTAAGTGCACCCTGTGCTTCAATTTCTAAAATTACATTTTTGCCGTCCTCTAACATATCGCATACTGCTTTTTTCGGAGTACCGTAGTAATTTCCGCTATACACAGCATATTCAAGCATTTCACCGCTTTCAATCATACTTTTAAAATTGTCTTCGGTGGTGTAAAAATATGTAACTCCTTCTATTTCACCGTTGCGTTTATCGCGTGTTGTAGCAGAAATTGAAAGAAATATGTTGTCTTCCTTTAAAAGCTCTGTACAAAGAGTTCCTTTTCCTGTTCCGGAAGGTCCAGATATTACAAAAAGCGAACCTTTACTCATCATGAACACCCTCCTGCATAAGTCTATTTGAAATTGTTTCCGGCTGAAGCGCAGACAGAATGATATGGTCAGAATCTGTAACTAAAACCGCTCTTGTACGTCTGCCGTAGGTTGCATTTATAAGCTTGCCCTTTTCCTCTGCTTCACGGATTACTCTTTTTATAGGCGCTGATTCAGGGCTTATTACTGCAACAACCTTTTCAGACAGAACGATGTTTCCAAATCCGATATTTATTAAGCTCATATCTGCCTCCTATTCTATGTTCTGAATCTGCTCACGCAGTTTCTCGGTCTCTGCCTTTAGTTCAACTACAAGCTTTGCAATTTCAATATCACTTGCCTTTGAGCCTGTTGTATTGATTTCTCTGTTAATTTCCTGTATAAGAAAATCAAGCTTTCTTCCTGCCGGCTCGCCTGATGCACAAATTCCGTAAAATTCTTCAAAGTGACTTGAAAGGCGTACCATTTCTTCATTTACAGCAACCTTATCTGCAAAAATTGCAACCTCGGTTAAAACTCTCTGGTCATCAATTTCACGATCTGCTAAAACGTCCTTAATCTTTTCATAAAGTCTTTCCCTGTACTCCTTGACAGTTTCAGGCGAACGCTCGTTAATTTTTTGAGCCAGCTCCTTCATATATTCAACACGTGCTTCAAGGTCTTTTTGAATTCTCTCACCTTCACGCATACGCATCGCAACAAAGGAATCAAGAGCCGGTGTTAAAACTGCTTTTACGTTTTGCCAGAGTTCCTCTTCGTCCTCTTCCTTTCTCTCCTGAACAAAAATGTCCGGATAACGCGAAACGCTGTTTACTGAAATATCGTCACGAAGACCAAATTCATCACGAAGACTGTATAAGGCGTCAAGATAGCTTTTTGCCAGCTCCTTGTTTACAACAATTTCCTTATCGGCTTCTGCATAGCTTTCAATTCCGATATATACATCCACCTTGCCTCGTGAAATATGCTTCGAAACATACTCCCTAGCCTTGTCCTCCAAAAATCCGTAATATTTCGGTACTTTTATTGAATAGTCAGAGTAGCGGTGATTTACCGATTTGATTTCGCATAAAATTTTTTTACCGCCTTCTATGGCTTCATTTCTGCCATAGCCTGTCATACTTTTTAACACAAACTTCACCCACTTTACCATTATTCTTATCATTATACCATAAAATTTTCAAAAATAACATACTTTTTTGAAAATTCTTTAATTTTTTTTGATTTTCTTCGATTTTTATGATACAATATTAAATCGGAGGATAAATTTATGGCATTTGATACAATTTGTGTACGAAAAACAGTTGAAGAACTTACCCAAAATCTGCTCGGCGGACGGATTGATAAAATACATCAGCCAGAAAAAGACGAGCTTTTAATTGCTGTGCGTGCATTTAGCGGTGCGTACAAGCTGGTATTAAGTGCAAGCGCAAATAATGCACGAATTCATTTCACCGATTCGGTAAAGGAAAATCCGAAAACACCGCCAATGTTTTGTATGCTTCTTCGCAAGCATTTAGCAAGCGGAAAAATTATAAAAATTTCCCAGCCTGATATGGAAAGAATAGTTGAAATTGATATAGAATCATATAACGAGCTTGGCGACCTTACAACAAAGCATCTTATTATCGAGATTATGGGCAGAAACTCCAACATAATCCTGTGCGCAGACGACTACCGAATTATCGACTCGGCAAAGCACGTCGACTTCACATTAAGTTCAGTCAGGCAAATTCTACCAGGTTGCACATACGTATTTCCTCCACCGCAGGATAAAACCGCAATTTTATCAAGCGGTGTGAAGAATGTGTGCCTTGACTTTTCCGGTGAAGGAACAACACCTGAAAAGGTTATAATGTCAAAAATTTCCGGCATAAGTCCCGTAACCGCAAGAGAAATAGTCTTTAAAGCAACCGGAAAATCCGGCATCGTCTGCGGTGAGCTTTCTGAAAACGAAAAGCAAGCTGTCAGAGATGAGCTTTTGGATTTTGCTGAAAATATAGAATTTGCACCCTGTATCATTTTCGACTCCGCTATGCATCCGATAGACTTCTCCGCAACCGAAATCCGTCAGTACGGAAGCAGTTACAACATCAAGTATTTTGATACAATAAGCGAGGTTGTAAGCAGATTTTACCAAGAGCGTGACCAAAAGGAGCGGATGAAGCATAAGTCTTACGACCTTATAAAACTTCTTGTCAACAATATTGAAAGATGCTCAAAAAAACTTGCAATTCAGAAAAAAACTCTTTTAGAAGCAGAAAATAAGGAAAAATATAAGGTATGCGGTGACTTATTAACCGCTAATCTTTACAGAATTAAAGACGGTCAAACTTCGGTAACAGTCGAAAATTATTACGAAGAGGGCTGTCCTGAAATGGAAATTGAGCTTTTAGGAGCACTTTCCGCTTCAAAAAACGCGCAACGATATTACAAGCTTTATAACAAGCTTAAAAATGCAGAAATTGAAGTTAAAAAGCAAATGACTGCAACACTTTCAGACATTGAGTATCTTGAGAGTACTCTTGCGGCTGTTGAAAATTCAGTATCGGAAAGCGATTTAAACGCAATTCGTTACGAGCTTTCCGAAGAAGGTTATATCCACCGACAGAAAAGATCTAAAAAAGGCGCAAAAGCCGAATCAAAGCCTATGCATTTTATTTCGAGCGACGGCTTTGACATTTATGTAGGAAAAAACAATACACAAAACGACTACCTGACATTGAAGTTTGCAAACTCAGGCGATATGTGGTTTCATACAAAAAAAATTCACGGTTCACACACTATAATAAAGCTTGGAATTGACAAGCACATTCCAGTCTCCACTATGATGGAGGCCGCACAGCTTGCTGCTTATTATTCCAAGGCACGTGAATCTTCACAAGTACCTGTTGACTACACGCAAGTTAAAAATGTCAAAAAGCCAAACGGTGCAAAACCTGGTATGGTTGTCTATGACAACTACAACACGGTTTACGTCACACCGAAAAATATGGAACAAATTTAATGGGCTGTAGCAAAATGCGCACATCACATAAGGCAGGAAAAACGCATAACAAACGCCATTAGATTGCATAAGTGATATTAAAATAAAGCAAAACTTAAGGAAGAAATTCGTCTTTTGACGGATTTCTTCTATTTTAGTGCCTTGCGCTTTGAACAAACTTCGCCTCTTGGCGTACCCCCGTACGCCTTCGGGTAACCGAAAGAAAGGTTACACCTTTCTTTCGCTCAGTTTGTCCAATCTGCGCTATTTTTCGTCCAGCCCAAAAAGGCTGTGGCAAATTATATTGCCACAGCCTCTTTTATTACTCTATTGGTTCAAAATCAGCCGCTCCGTGCTTACACAAAGGACATATAATATCATCAGGAAGCTTATCTCCTTCATAGATATATCCGCAAACTTTGCAGACAAAGCCCTTTTTACCTTCTGTTTCAGGCTTTGGCTTTACGTTATCAAGATAATACGTGTAAGTCATAGTTTCTGCATTTGAAATTGTTCTTGCTTCCGTTACACTACAGATAAACATTCCGTGAGTGTCAACATCTACATACTGTTCAACCTTTAATGATATAAACGAATTAATATATCTCGGCAGGAATGCAAGTCCGTTTTTAGAGTATAGCGGTGAAATATCCGCAAACTTATTCTCCGTTCTTCCGCTCTTAAATCCAAAGGTCTCAAACAACTTAAACGGAGCATCAACACCAAGGCAGTTTATATTCATTTTTCCTGTCTGTTTTATAATATGATGGGAATAATTTTTCTTGTCAATCGTTACAGCTATTCTGTTTGGTGTATTTGTAACCTGTGTAACTGTGTTTACGATTAGTCCGTTATCTCTTTCTCCGTCATTTGATGTTATAACATAAAGTCCGTAGCCGATATTAAAAAGTGCCTCCATATCATTGCTGTTCACGTTTTCACCCTGCTGTGCAATATATTCACGGCAAAGTTCCTCAGCCAAAAGCTCAATTTCATTTTTGCTTTCCTTGCTGAGCGCTGACTTTATATGAACCTCATTTTCAGCAAAAGTAATCTTTTTCGACTTTTCGAACATTCCCTTCATAATCTTATTAGCAAGCGGTGCCCATGAACCGTTTTCAATAAATGCAACTTTTCTGTTCTGATAGTTTCTTTCGGTAAGACCTTCAATAAACTGACGCATAAACGGGAAAATATCCGCATTGTATGTGGTAGTCGCAAGAACAAGCTTTCCATATCGGAACGCATCCTCAATAGCTTCCGCCATATCGCATCTTGCAAGGTCATTTACACAAACCTTAGGGCAGCCCATCTCACGAAGCTTATCTGCCAAAAGAAGTGCTGCTTTCTTTGTTCCGCCATATACCGATGTGTATGCAATAACAATACCATCAGTTTCTGCCTCATAGCTTGACCATATATTATATAAATTCAAATAGTGTCCAAGATTTTCTGAAAGAACAGGCCCATGCAGAGGACAAATTATATCAATTTCAAGCCCTGCCGCTTTTTTAAGAAGTGCCTGCACCTGCGCTCCATACTTACCTACGATGCCAAAATAATATCTTCTTGCCTCGCAGTCCCACTCCTCGTCTGCATCAAGTGCTCCAAATTTGCCGAAGCCATCGGCAGAAAAAAGCACCTTGTCAAAACTGTCATAAGTCACTATAACCTCCGGCCAGTGTACCATCGGTGCCGTAACAAAGGTAAGTGTATGCTTTCCAAGAGATAGTGTATCACCCTCTCCTACCACTCCCTGACTTCCTTCAAAATCAGTTCCGAAAAATTGCTTCATCATAACAAAAGCCTTTGAAGAAGAAACTATCTTTGCATCAGGATATGTGTTCATAAAATTGAATATATTTGCAGAATGGTCCGGCTCCATATGCTGAACAATCAAATAGTCCGGCTTACGGCCTCCGAGCATAGATTTTATGTTATCAAGCCACTCGTGCGTAAATCTTGCATCTACTGTGTCCATAATCGCAATTTTTTCGTCAATTATAGCATAGGAATTGTACGACATTCCGTTTTCAACAACATATTGTCCTTCAAAGAGGTCAATTTCCCTGTCGTTAACGCCTATATATTTAATATCGTCAGTAATTTTCATATTATCGTCTCCCTTTCATCAAACTACTGATTATTCCGGCTTAATAACCGATAAAACGCAGTACGCATTATCAAACTGTTCTAAAAATCTTTTTTCTATGTCAGAAAATGTGATTTTTTTATATTCCTCAAAATAATCAAAATAACTTATATCGAGAAAAGACATAGACAAGAAGCTGTGTGCATATCCCTCTATATCATTATAAGAACGTATAAAATCGCCCCATATAACCTTTTTAATTCTGTCAAAATCAGACTCACAAAGCCCTGTTTTTCTTAAATTTTCAATATAGTCAGTGATTTTCTTATGCACTTTTTCAGGTTCTTTGCTTTCTCCTTCAATCGCAGTATAGCCGTAGTTTATCTGCGGTGAATACTCAAAAGAAAAATTCTGGTTTATAAGACCTTCATTATAAAGCTCGTTATAAAGCTTGGAACCTTTGCCAAACAACATTTCGGTGATTATTTCCATTTCGATTGACTTTTTTAGAAGCGGTTTTCCCGAATAACCTACATTGTTATCCTTCCAACCCATCATAAACATAGGTGTTGCAACACTGATCGCCTGTTCCTTATACTTTCCTGCCACAGCCTTTGGTTCTTCAGGATAAATGCGCTTTATCTCTTCCGTAAACGGCTCATTATTTTTGATATTTCTCTCAATGACCTTTAACGTTTTTTCCACATTCAAATCGCCTGTCACAAATAACGTCATATTTGAAAGGTTGTAGAATGTGTTATAACATTTATAAAGAAGCTTTTCATCAATCTTTGCAATACTTTCAACAGTACCTGCAATATCCAGTTTTACAGGGTTGTTGTTATATAAAAGACCTAAAAAGTTAAAGAACAGTCTCCAAGGCGCATTATCATCATACATTCTGATTTCCTGTCCAATAATTCCCTGTTCCTTTTCCACACTTTCCTTTGTGAAATAAGGCGACTGAACATAGTCCATCAAGGTTTCAAGGTTTTCATAAAAATGTCCCGTCGCAGAAAACAGGTATGCTGTCATATTGAAGCTTGTAAACGCATTCGCCTCGCCGCCGTATTTTGAAAATCGGTCAAATACATTGCTTCCGTCAGGCTGGTCAAACATTTTATGTTCAAGATAGTGTGCAATTCCGTCAGGGACCTTAGTTACTTCTTTTTCGCCCGGAACAACAAATTCCGAGTCCACAGAGCCGTACCTTGTACCGAAAATGGCATAGCTTGAACTATAACCCTTTCTCGGCATAATATAAATCATAAGACCGCTTTCGTGCTTTTTGAAATAGACACTTTCGCCCGTCAGTTTATCATATAATCGCTCCATCACTGCTCCTCCTTTCCTGAAAGAAAATACACGGTATCAAGACGTACCTTTGACATCGCTTTTGCCACATCTTCCTTTGTAACAATCTTAATGCGCTCGATACATTGGTCAATATCTGCAAAAGTCTGTCCAATTTTCTCACCCAAGTAAAAGGATATAAGTGAATGTTGGTCATCATAATAAGAGTTAAGACTGTTTATTAAAAAGCCCTTACTTGACTCAATCTCAAAGTCTGTTATATTGCCGTTTTTCATTTCTTCAAGCTGTGCCATTATTTCAGAATATGTCTTTTCAAAATTTTGGAATTCAATTCCCGCATTTACCATCATAAAGCCTTTGTATCTGTCAAGGAAAGAGCCTGCATAGTATGCAAGGCTTAATTTTTCACGGACGTTATTAAAAAGCTTACTCTGTGCTCCGCCACCAAAAACAGCGTTCGCAACCAAAAGCGCAAAATATTCGCTGTCTGTCGCCCTCATATCAGTTAAAAAGCCCATCGCCAGTTTTCCCTGCGTAACATTTAATCTTTCGGTTACATTTTTAACCTGTGCACTCTTTTTGATGATTGTACTTTGCGGCATTTCTGCCTTTTTAAACTCAAATTCACTTACAGCATTTTTGATTTCTGATTCAATTTCGTTTATGTTTGTATCACCGCACACAAAAATATCAATGCGCGAACTTACAACAATTTCCTTGTAATATTCATAAAGCTCACAAGGAGTCATTGTTTTCATATCTTCTACATATCCCAGACGAGGAACTGCAAATCTATCGCCTTTTGTCATTTCCTCCTGACAACGATAATTTGCATAAATACGCTTATCATTTATAATATTCTCGATTTTTGTAATGGAATTTGTTCGTTCCTGTTCAAAAACTTCCTTATCAAACTCATCAAGTGTATCAAAAACAAGCGCCAGCATTAATTTTACAACTCCGCCTGTCAACTTTTCGCCGTTTGGTGCATATTTGTCCGATATACTTTCAAAATCAAAGCATAAAAGATGGTCTTCACCTCGTTTTGAGATGCCTGCAGAAAATTTTGCACCATAAAGATTTTCAAGGTAGTGTGCAATTTCTGCAGTATTTTTGCACATCTTGCAGCCACGCTTTAAAATATGCGGCAAAATTGCATTTTTTGAGGCTTCTTCCTTTTTAAGGTTTCTGTGAATATATAGTCCTACAGATGTAGTTTTCAGCTTATTCATCGGAATATAGTTAAGTGTTATATTGTCATTTATAGGGATAACCTTTAACATTCTTTTTTCTCCTTTACCCATAATATAAATATTTTAACCTGAAATCGTACTAATGTCAACAATTATCCCACATAACTTTCAATATCTTCAAAAGAAAGATCCTTATGAAGAGCCAGATTTATTCCGTTTGCCACAGTTTTTGCCGCACGTTCTATTACCAAATCTATATCTTTTGGCGTAACCATCATATTCCCTGCATTTTTAGTTAAGGCTTTTTGAATTACTCTGCGTTTGTCAATACCTGAAATACTTGTCAATTCTTCGCTTTCTGAGATTGCAAGGTCGATACTGTCTGACGCAATCGTTGCCGCATCAACTACCGTCGGTACTCCTATTGCAATTACTTTTGTCCCAATACTTTCTTCGTTTATGCCTTCACGTTTGTTTTCAACGCCAGAACCCGGATTTATACCGGTATCAGAAATTTGAACAGTTGTGGAAATGCGGTCAATACTTCGCGCGGCAAGGGCATCAACAGCAATAACAAGCTCAGGCTTTATCTTGTCTACAACACCCTTTATAATATCTGTGGTTTCTATACCCGTTGTTCCCAGTACGCCCGGCACGATAGCGCAAACAGAGCTGTATGAATCATCTAAAATGTTCAAATGCTTTTTTATGTGATTAGTAACCATCAACTTCGATACTACTTCAGGTCCCAACGCATCAGGTGTTATAAGCTTGTTTCCAAGCCCCACAACAAGAGTTTTGGTTTTTTCATTAATACTGCAAATTCTGCGTATCTGCTCCGCTACTGCGATGCAAGTTTTTTCATAAACATCATTTGAAAATTTCAGCTCCGGTGCTTCAACAGTTATATATGTTCCCATAGGCTTACCTAAAATTTTTTCACCCTTTTTATTTGTGATTTTTATAACCGTAATACTTACACCGCCCTTATGGCTTTCCTCAACATCGATTCCGTCCAAATGATTTTCTTCAGCTTCTTTGACCATTTCGTGCGCTTCAAGTGCCAAGTCTGTTCTTATATTTTCCATTTTGCACGCTCCCTTCATATGTATATTTTCGGCATCAAATTCAAAAACTATTCCTCAATTTTCTCAGACAGCTTTTTTATTGCACGCTTCTCAATACGTGATACATACGAACGAGAAATTCCAAGTATTTCAGAAATTTCCTTCTGGGTTTTTCTTTTTTTATTATCAAGACCATATCGCCAGCAAATTATGTTTTTTTCGTCAGGCGTCAAAACCTCTTCCATCGCTTCATACAGCTTCTTTATGTTAATCTTTAGTGCAATTATGTCTGATATATCATCAGAATCCGAAGGCAGAATATCGGAAAATGTCATATTATTACCTTCCTTGTCCGTCCCGATACATTCTTCAAGAGAAATCTCTCCAGCTGATTTTTTCGCTGTACGAAGTGTCATTAAAATCTCATTGTCAATACATCTGGCTATGTAAGTAGTCAGTTTTGAAGTCTTTGCCGGATCAAAGGTGTTTATTCCTTTAATAAGCCCTATCGTACCAATGGAAACAAAATCGTCAAAATTGCTTTCATTTGCATATTTTTTTGCTATGTGCGCAACTAGCCTTAGATTATGCTCGATTAAAATGTTTTTTGCCGTTTCATCGCCTTCTGACCAAAGTTTTAAATAATGACTCTCCTCTTTCTTAGAAAGCGGTTTCGGAAAGGCATTTCCTCCACCAACAAAGCCTAAAAGAAGCATAACGTTTTGTAATATCTGCATTATAAATTCAGACATAAAATCACCTCTTGTTATTATATGTAAAATATGAATTTTGTGTGCTTGTATCAGCGTACTTATTATGACATCTATACGACAATGCTGTTTGTGAATCGTTTTTCAGCAACTTTAAGCAAGAAGAGTTATATCGCTACGAATACAAATCTGCCGAAGAAATGAAACGAAGGATAAATAAGTACATACTTTTCTATAACGAAAAAAGACCACATTCAATTCTTCGATACATGACACCCAACAAATTCGAAGCACAATATTACGATAGATTACGGAAATTTCAAGCAGTTAATAATGACACTTCTGGTTCAAATCCATAAAATTCTCTGTTTTGATTATAAAATCAGCATTTTTTCAAAAAAGTGTAGAATATGGCCTTTATATAGTAAAATGCCTAACTCTCCATTAAAACCAAGGATTTTGGGCATAAGAAAACACCTGATATTTAACATTAATAGTTCAAATATCAGGTGTTATTCATCCAATAAGTCTCTTCGCATTATTACAAAGAATGTCTTCAATATCACTGTCCTTAAGCGCTAGCTCTTGTGCAACCCTTTTCATTGCACGCAGCTGCTCGTATATCATTAATGTTACATCTTTTTCGTCGGTTTCACGCATATGTGGCTCATCTTTAACATTTCCGTAAAGATTTCGAGGCACAACATTATAATACACACCATTTTCAACAATTCTGTACATACGCATAGCCGCAATCGGTAAATCAGAACCAAATATAAGTCTTTTTGCACCCACAGCTTCAATACAAGCCTTTATAGCATCATCGCACAAATTTGCAGTAAAGTCAAAATACATATTTTTTGTCTTACCCAAAATATCAAAAGCGTTACCAATATCCTCTTTTGAATATGCCCTGCCGATATGTGCCACAATAAGCTTAACATTGGGATATTTTTCCTCTATTTCCATAAGCTGTGCTATATTTACCTTGTCCTTCAGTCTTCCGTCGCGGGGAATATGCAGCATCACAATCCAACTGTTTTCATTTGCTTTACGAAGATGCTCGTGGGGTAGAAAGTCAAAAATCCTAACTTCTTTTGATGGCAAATATTTAGGGCAATTACTTAAGTATGGCTTTAATCCTAAAAATCCACCTTGCTTTACCATATGTTCAAGCTCATCGGCATCCATATCATATGATGTTCTGTATAGTGTTGGAAAACCATTTTTCTTTCCCTCATCACGAACATAGTCATTCACCTTATCAATGTTACAAAGACAATCACCAAATACAAGAGGTGTAACCTTTTGCTTTGGAAAAAGGTTGACATAGACTTTCAGGAGCTCCTCGGCAGTAAGTTCATCGTATACAAGATCTGTCCACGTTGAACCGCCGTTATGTGCTCCCCATGTACCAAAAGAAAGTTTATTTATATGAGTATGAAAGTCAAAAAACTCATCAGGCAAAAAATTTTTTAATTCATTTTCATAAACTTGACGGTCGTAATCAGTTAAAGTGAAATTAAGCATGTTATTTTACTCCTCCTTGTTGCAGATAACGTTCGCCTCTGCCTCATCATTGTAAAGTCCTGTTCCTATACCTGCAAGCATTGCCGCACCTACCGCACCTGCACTAGCTCCGTGAAGCACTCTTACTTCGATACCGCAAATCTCTCCTATTAACCTATGATAGAGCACGCTTGCAGACGGACCTCCTACCATCACGGCCGTCTTTGTTTCAATTCCCATTCTTTTGAAAATATCAAGCTTCTCTTTTAAAAGCCATACCGCACTCTCCATAATAGCCCTTGCGATGCTTTCTTTTCTAAATGATAATATCTTGTTATCATCAGGCACATCATAGAGGTTTATGGTAAGTCCTTCTGCACCTGATGCAGATTTTTTTGCAAGCATTTCAAGTATTTGATATGCGTTTTCGGTGCGATCAATGTATCTTTCTACATATAGCTTTATACGTTCTGCAACTGATGGTACAGATACCATTGCTCCCCAACATCCTCCTTTAGGACTGAGAAATGGGTCAATAAGTACCTCTGCATCTGCCGCTTTTTCTCTGTCCTTTACAGGAGAGAATCCTACCCATGATGTTCCACATGAAAGCAGCATTTCTCCCTCGTTAAACACACCCACACCCCTTGCTGCTGATGGGTGGTCAAAGCTGCCTAATACAACCTCTGTTTCTGTTGAAAGGGCACACTTTGCAGCAGCTTCCTCTATTATATTACCCAGAATGCTACCGCAGGGCATAATTGGGGGAACCTGTTCCTTACCGAAGCCGAGAACATTAAGTATTTCAGGTATATACTCGCCTTTTTCCTGGTCTACCAAATAGAATGGTGTGGCTGAACTGCTACTTATTCCCCACTTTTCTGTAAGACGGTAGTAAAGATACTCCGTACTCATACAAACCTTTCCGCAGTTTTCTATTTTTTCGGGGGTATGCTTTTTCACATAGCAAAGCAGTGCCAGGGGAAATCCCGTATAAGAAAAGGGCCAACCTATTTTTCTATAAAATTTGTTTAAATCCATTGTCCCCAATATTTCCTCAGCCTCTGTAGTTACTCTGCTGTCCTGCCAGTTAAATATAGGGGTGACAGGCTTCATGTCTTTGTCAAGTACAAGAAGGTTACCGCTGGCAGCGGATGCGCATAATCCCTTAATTATTCCGTCTGCTTTCTCAGAAAGCTCTTTTATTACCCCAAAACATACGTTTACAAATCTATCGGCATCTATTTCCACACCGCCGTCATCCATTCTTGTATAATCAAATGCACCATGGGCGGTTTTAATTATTTTGCCTTTCTGTGTCATTAAAACTCCTTTGACAGAGGATGTTCCTATATCTAATCCTATAAGGTAATTCATACTGCACTCCCCTTTTATATCACTACAGTTTTAAGTGAGAGAAGATTAGCGAAATACTCTGCTTGCTCTACTGTCGCACCATATACAAAAGTGCTATGGTGAGTTGCACCGTTTTTGCTGAGCTTTTCAAGGAACTCTGCTGTTGAACTGCTGTTATCAGATTTCATCCATCCTCGCATGGTATAGGGGAATTTATCCTCCTTTACAGATATCATCTCAGAAGGTGCTATAATCATTTTATAATCCTCGTTATCACGGCTGATATTTATATATACACCCTTACCACCCTTCATTCGTGCATAGCCTGCATATGGCATTATCCCCTTAACATAGGCAGAGCCTGTGCGTGTAATACGAGGTCTATCGTCGGCTATACGGTAGTTCATTTCTCCCATATGGCTCATAAATACATTATTATTCTTCCAGTCGGGGCAGAAGATTTCCACAAAGTTTGTTTCAGGATAAGATGAAAGAAAAGCCCCTGTAAATGCCGCCGTAAGAGCATCGCCCTCGCCTGCATAGCCTATCCCCTTTTCCATCTGCTTACAGCACTCTGTAAAGGGCATTGTTCCAAGCCCCTCGACATTTAAGAAGTTTACTGAGAATGCGTCATAATCTTTTTCTGTTAAGTATTTTCTAAGCCCAAGACAGCAGCAAACAAATTTTTCGTATTCTTCCATAACTACACTATCATCAAAAGCGTACTTTTCTTTTTCAAGTGCAATTTCTGCAGCTACTTCTTCCTTTGTTACAGTTTTTCTTGATTTATCAAGAAGCTTCGGATCGATTATTTCCACATTTATTCCGAAACGCTCTTTAAGCTCCTTTGGTTCTACGGCGAAATCTCCCATTCCGTCAAACCCGCCGCCTACTAAACCAACCTTCATTTTAGTGAGCTTCTTTGCAGCCACTGCTGCACGAACAAAGCCGCATACACGTTCAACACAATCAGATTCAAGATAGTGACCCGCCGCTATAGCATAAGGTTTTCCATAACAGGTAAGCATACTACACAAATCCATAACTCCGTGTATGCCGTGATTCCACATAAGCTCACCGTCACCCTGTTGGGGAGTAAATGTAAGAGCAGGAGTACTGTCAAAAATAATAATTGGAAGCTTTGTTTTTGTAAGTGCCTCTATAGCCTCCAATGATGGAGAATATGCAGCGTGCCATGTTACAATGGCATCAACCTCTGATTTTTCAAAGTTTTTTACAGCTTTATCAAATTCAGGTTTTATACGGCAAATGTCAGTTGTTACAACCTCTAAGCCGTTTTTTATAAACATACTCGTTGCCGTATCGTAAAAATTCTGCAAAACAGTGCGGTCAACTCCAATATCGTCATAGAGTTTAATATACAATGGTAAAAAACCTATCTTCATATGTATATCCTCCTTAAGCTAATTTCAACAAACCTTCCTCTATTTTTTCTAAAATAACTTTAAGCACTGCTTCATCAGTAATTACCGGTGGCTTTAACAACACAGCCGGCGGGCAATCAGGCTTGTAAAGCTGTGCACTGATATCCACGCACATATCATTCATAATCTTTGTAAATTCCGCTGCTTTTTCAACACTCTTGAAATGAATTGAAGAAAGATGTCCTAATCCTTCAGGCGGAGGTAATAAATCAGGATATTTTTTTGCCAGATTACGAATTCCCTGTTCTATTTTATCTCCCATTGCAGCAATTTCTGTACCATTTGCCGCTGAAAATTCCATTGTGATAAGGTACGCCAGACTTGCAAGCTCCTCCTGCCCATTCGTAACCAATGCACCAAACTGATTTAAACTGTCGGCAGGTGCAGTTGTGATTATCTTGCTTGCAGGGTATTCCCCTCCAGGAAACCCCTTTCCTATTACCGCAAAATCGGGATGCAAATCATAAACTTTGAAAAGGAACATACCTTCGTACCACATGCACGACTGAATTTCATCAACCAGCGTAAATGTGTCTGTTTCACGGCATAGATTATGAGCCTCCTGCAAAAATTCCTTTTCGAGTTTAATACCTGCATAGTTCATAAGAATAATTTCATGCAAAAATCCTGCTGTCTTATACTTACCGGCATTATATTTTTCTATTTTTGACTTAAAGTCTTCAATATTATTTTTCTTTACCGTCACAACACGATAAAGTTCATTTGCTTCAATTTTTTCATAAAGCTCCGGCCACATCCCTCTAAATGTTTGTGCAATAATTGTTGTCCCGTGATAATTTGCACCCTTGCCTTCTTTATTGTCTTCCATAACTAAAAACACCGGAATTTTACCGCTATACACAGGAGTTTCAAAGCTTGAGTCGAGTTTATAGAAACGAGCAAGCATCATTTTAATTCCTGCCTCTACAGCAAGGCTGCCTGTTTCAAGATTAATAACTCTGTTTAATATCTGCGGTTTGTCTGATGCCAAAATTTCATCAAGCTGAGTCTCGCTGACAACTCCGTTTGCAGCAGCTACTATGCGCCTTTCTGCAAGTCGTGTAATAAATCCTCTGGTATTATTATGTGTAGCATTCAAAATTCCAAGCTTGCGTGCATTATTGATCAGCTTATACCCGGGGAAATTATGACCAAGAGATGCATGATAATGTTCACTTTTTGCAATAAGATATGCTTTTCCGTCTTCACCGATTCGTGTACAGCCAAGGCCGCCTATCGGTGCCATATACGGATGTGCCGCTTTTGCAAAGGAATCAGTTGGTGCACCTTTTTCATTAATACAAAATCCGTCAATCAGCTTTTCGCCCGTGAGTTTTGCAAGCTCATCCATTTTTTCAATATAACTGTCGGGGAAAAAATCAACCTGTTCATTTATCAAATAATCTGCTTCTTCCTCGTCCATGCCGTTAACCTTAACAACAACGGACTTAACAGCCTTCATATATTCCTCTCCCAAAAGGTCTTTTAACGAGCGTTTAATATTTTTTAACATATATCTTGTTCCTCTCTTATCATCAGAGTGCCTTTACAGTTTTTTCTTTTTCTGAACAAAGTGCAGCTGTATGCAACTTATGGGATAAAATCGTTTCTTCCGGTGTGAAACAACCAAATTCTATTTCTTTTCCAGCAATTTCATATATAAATGCTGCCCACATCTGCAAAATCGCATCAGTAAATCCAAACTCAAAGATGGCACCTGTTGCCGTTTTAAACTGTGGTTTATTCCCGACATTGAGTCTAGCCCATGCTTGTTCTGAACCCATAGCCTCTGTAAAGTAAAATGCATTGGGGTCAGCTGTTGAAAATTTTACTGACATATCCATACCATACACTTCCAGATACCAATCATCTGTTGCACCGGGCTGCATTCTTTTCATTTCAAACGTAATCGGGAATTCATTTCCATCTTTATCCTTTGTGTCGCATATTAAAGTTGCATTATCCCATGTTTCGCATTTTGCCATCCCGCCTTTGCCGTCAGGTCTTTCAGTGATATATTTTGAAAGCTTTGCATATACATTCTCAGGAATCCACCCAAGTCTGAAAGGAACGTGCTGTGTATGTATTCCCAAATCTCCCATACAGCCATACTCTCCGTTAAGCTCTTTTATACGTTTCCAGTTTATTGGTTTTTGAGGATTCATATCGCTGGAGTGGCAAAAACCTGAACGAACTTCAAGTATTCTTCCTACTTTACCCTTTTTTATGTAGTCAATTATCATCTGACACGCAGGATAGAATGGAAATTCACTTGCACAACGCACAACACTTTCAGGATGGCGGTTTACGGCATCAATAATTTTTTTATTTTGTTCCATATCCATTCCAAAAGGTTTTTCACCCATAAAATGTTTTCCGGAATCAATTATATCAACATAAATCTGTCCATGAAGTACATGCGGAACTGCACAATAAACAGCATCTATTTCTTCATTTGCCAAAAGTTCATGATAATCGGAATATGTGTACTTAATGGTCGAAACTCTGTCTTTAAACCACTTTAAAGCCGTTTCATTTGTATCACAAATCGCTATAATTTCAGGTTTGGCACACATATCCTCAAGATGTGACCACCTGCCTACGGCTCCCACAAACTCCTTACCCATCAGACCGCATCCAATAATACCAAATTTAACTATTTTCAATCTCTTCACCTCATTAATTATATTTATGAATATATCATATTCCAGTTCCGTCACCCTGAGAAAAGGCGGCTTTTCGGTATCCGCCATCTTCACTTTCACACTCCGCCTTCCAAAGCTCCTTTACATGGTCATAAACACCTGCTTCAATCACCGGGGTACCCTTTGAAAACGTAGGAAGAAGCATATCCCCTGCGACTTTAGCATCTGTACAAGCTGTGTCATTCCTCCACAACTCCCTGACAGAATTGTCACGAAGATTTGGAATTCCCTTTGGCACTCCACCGTCTAAAATCGAGCGGTATGCAAACATTCCCGGCAGGAACATGTCAAGAGCTTCATAAACATCTATAATATCTGCATTAGGATTTCCCTTTATTTTTTCGATAAAGTGGTACATGGAATAAAAATCCGAACCTCCGTGTCCAAAGCCCCCGACCTTTTCCTCGTATCCATGTGTAGGGGTATAGCTTTCAAGCTTTTCATCTCCGTATTCTCCGGAAAAGTTATCGTAATTCACATAAATCTTGTGAATATGTCCGTCTTTAGCATCTTCTCTGCCACACTCCATTCTGCCTTTTGAACCATACACCGAATACCAGATGGAATTCTTGTATAATCCACCATGGATGCTTTTTACAATTCCGCCATTTTCAAGAATTACCATTTCAATGCCAAACTGACCGCTCTTTGATCCACCGCGAAGATTTCTTTCGTTTTTTGTGCCTTCAAAGCCTATAACAGAGACAGGACGAAGCTTTGTACAATGAATAATGGGTCCTAATGAATGAGTACAGTAGAAAGTAGAATACATATTGTTTCTCCAATGTTCTTCTTCTCCGTATGTAATGCTTGGCCATATAGGCTCGCAATTATGGATGTATTCACATTCCCCATATTCAAATTCTCCTATTTTTCCTTGTTCATACAGTTTCTTCATTTCATAGGGAGCAGGCATATAACAGTAATTTTCACCATACGCATAGATTTTTCCTGTTTTCTCGACTGCCTCCACAAGCTCCACAGCCTCTTTCATAGTCTGAACAGGAAGCACATCTGAAAAAACATGTTTTCCTGTTTTCATAGCCTTTATGGCAAATGGAGCATGCTCATTTGCATAGTTTGCAAGCACTACTGCATCCATATCATGCTTTATAAAATCTTCAAAATTATCATAGAATGCAATATTCATTCCCTCTGCCGCCTTACGCTGAGTTTCTATTGCATCCTCGGATTTATCACATATAGCAACAACTTCAGCATTATCTGCACACTTACAGTAATTAATCATACTGGTACCACGATATACACCAAACACACCTATTTTTACTTTTTTCATAACGGATACCCCCTATAAGTCATTTCAATTATAGCATATTACATCTTACTTGCAATGGACATTTTCCGCTTTTTTGTAGAAAATAGTACGATTATAATTGACAAAACTATTTTACGCCGTTATAATCGCATTAAGAGGAGGTGATTTCCATGGATAATATATGCCATTTCATTCCTTATCATAAGGATTATCATTCTATACATACAATAAATTTTGTTCTGGAAACAAAACCGCAACCGTATTCTTCTTTGAAATCACAGTCTGTCTATAAAATACATCTTGTGTGTGGTGGCAAAGGTAATCTCCACATATTAGGAAAAACACTCCACCTGTCGCAAGGCGATATTTTCTTTACTTTTCCTGCTGTTCCTTTCTGTATCGAATCTGTGGAAAATTTTTCATATATGTATATCAGTTTTTTAGGTTCCAGGGCTAATATGATTATGGATAATCTGAAAATTTCTTCACAGAAATTTTTCTTTACCGGTTGCGATGAAATATATGAGTTTTGGACAAAAGGTCTTAATACAAATTCTGAAACAGCCGATTTAATTGCAGAAAGTATTCTGTTGTATTCCTTTTACTTTCTCGGAAATAAAATTATCCCACCAAGTACGCAAAATTATTTAAAAGGAGATGTCGCTTTAAAAATAAAAAAATATATTGATGACAACTTTACACAACCCAAACTAACTTTAGAACTGCTAAGCAATGAACTTTCATATAGCCCGAAATATATTTCTTCAACTTTCAAAAAAAGATTCAATACAGGAATCGCAGAATATTTAAATACTATACGAATACAAAATGCTTGTACTTTGATGCAACAGGGATTTGCAAGCATATCAGATGTTTCCAATCAGTGTGGATATACGGATTCACAGTATTTCTCAAAAATATTCAAGCAAAAAATAGGCGTTTCGCCGAAAGCATATATCAAAACACTTCATCCACAAAAAAATCCTGTCGCACTCAATGAATAATACAAAACAAAAAATCCTATCTTGCGATAGGATTTTTCTTTTGGCA
>JAZQEC010000043.1:0-1610 GCA_045538755.1 Clostridia bacterium | reverse complement strand
AATTTTCAATTTCACTATTGCCAAATTCAAATTTATATGTTATACTCATTATATGGTCACTCGCTTTCTATGTTTTCTGTCAATTACATTTTAGCACATTGTGACCTAAAGAGCAACTGTTTTTTCAGCTGCTCTTTTTTTTATTTTCTCTCTGCCTACTTTTATTTTACACTAAGTTAAACAAATTACTTTTTTATCGCACTTGCAATAATAACCACCGCAGGCGAAAGAACTGCCGCTATAACCCATATAACCCAGCTGATATGCCAGTTGAAAGTGATAAAACTGTAGCCGAGGTATAAAGCGGTTACAATTGACCAGTAAATTCCCATAACAGCTGCGGATTTGCCTACAGCCTTTTTAATTCTCGTTTTCTTCTCACGGTTGTATTTTTCTTCCTCTAAAAGTATCTCATAGCCGTCATTTGTTATATTTGACCTTACAATGAGGAATACGCCTGCCGCTACAAAAATGAAAAGGAAAATTGCTCCAAAATCCTCTAAAGGCGAACCGCCGAAAAGTGTATCGCAGACAACGGCGGGAATAAATGAAAGTATGCAGAGAATTGCACCTATAATCAAATGGAATGTATTTTTTGAGTGGTCACGTTCACGCTTTTCCTTGACCATTCCGTCAACTCCGTATTCCGTATCAATGCACTCTTTTTCCATAAACTCAAACTTTTTCATAATGCTGCCCGAATAGATAAATAATCCCACAGCTGCCGCAACTAATAAAAATATAAATATGGGACTTAATTCTGACAAAACTGTATCCTCAAAAAGGATTTCAAAAAGTATTGCCGCAACAGGAGAGAGTATGCACAATGCAACTCCTGCCGCAACATAAAGTGCTTTTTTGCTGTTCTTTTCAAGATACTCCACAGCCTCTGCCATTGACACGGGGCGGAGAGGCGGTTCAGTTTCTACGTGAGCTTTTACGGATACTGTTTCAATATTCTCTGTGGAAATATTCTGCTCCAGTTCAAGTTCATCTTTTAAAAGTACATCTGTGCTTACGGAAAAAATCTCCGCCAATTTAAGTATACGTGCAAGGTCGGGAGTTGACTGTGCACCCTCCCATTTTGAAACAGACTGTCTGCTTACTCCTAATTTTTCAGCAAGTTCATCCTGTGTCATTCCCGATTTTTTTCTGAGTTCAATAATCTTATCCGCTAATATCATAGTAGTTCCTCCATAAATATAAAGTTTGGATTTAGCATTTGATTTCACGATACCGGTTCCGTGTTTTCCATGATTTTATTTTACCACATTTGCCCGTTGCAGTCAATAAAGTACGCTTTGAAATTTGTCAACCGGCAGTTGCAATGGCTGTATTTCGTCATTTCAAGCCTTTAGCCGTTAGCTGACGGAAACTGTAAATTATAATTTAAAGTGCCTCGCACATCCGCAAACTAAAGTTTGCTCCGTGCGGATCGGCAAATATCAGATGTCAGAAAATATCAGCCTGCATAAAAAGTTGACAGCAATTTTTAAAAATACTTGCTTTTATAAAACAAAAATGTTATAATAATTGTATAATTTTTATTGGCATTTTATTGTGATAAAAAATTTTAATGCACGGAGGAATAAAAATGGAAATTAATTGGA
>JAZQEC010000042.1:0-27475 GCA_045538755.1 Clostridia bacterium | reverse complement strand
TGCAGGAAAATTGCACTTGCCTGCAAGGAAATCGGGACGGGAATATGTGTAAACTCCGACGCACATTTCTCTCGCAGTGTCGGAGATTTTGAAAAAGCTTTTGAGATGCTTTCGGACATAGATTTTCCGGAAGAACTTATTATGAACAGAGATTATGAAACGCTGAAAAAATTTTTTAGCAAACGAAAAGAAATCTGATTTTTAAGAAAGGCAATTTTGATTTTATGGATATTAAAAAGAATGAATTGATGAAAAATCATACATCTTTTAAAATCGGCGGCCCAGCTGATGAATTTTGTGAGGTAAAATCAGTCGGGGAAATTAAAGAGCTGATTGAATATGCAAAGGCAAAAGGAATTTGCTATACCGTAATCGGTAACGGCTCAAATCTGCTTGTTGGAGATAAGGGCATACGAGGTCTTGTTATCAAGATTGCAAAAGGTTTCGATAATACAGAAATAAACGGCGAGACAATAACCTCAGAAAGCGGGATTCTTTTATCACGTCTGGCAAAAATCGCACTTAAAAACAGTCTTTCAGGGCTTGAAGAGGTATCCGGCATACCTGGGACTTTGGGCGGTGCAATATATATGAACGCAGGCGCTTACGGCGGTGAAATGAAAAAGGTTGTAAAAAGAGTTACGTATCTTGGTGACGGTGAAATAAAAACGGCAAGAGGAGACGAACTTGACTTTGGATACCGTAAGAGTATGTTTTCGGAAAAGGATTTGATAATTCTGTCGGCAGAGCTTGAACTTAAAAAGGGCGACTATGACGAAATAAAATCCCGAATGGAAGATTATAAAGAGCGAAGAACTTCCAAACAACCTATTACCGTGCCGTCTGCCGGAAGTACCTTCAAAAGACCGGAGGGCTATTTTGCAGGGAAATTGATTGAAGATGCAGGGCTTAAAGGATTTTCTTTAGGCGGAGCGGAGGTTTCTGAAAAGCATTCCGGATTTGTGGTAAATACTGGTGATGCAACGGCAAAAGATGTTCTTGATTTGATAGAACATATAAAGAATACAGTTTTCGAAAAATTTGGTGTTACACTTTGTGAGGAAGTGAAAAAACTGGGGGAATTTTAAATGCACTTTACGATAGTTACAGGAATGTCAGGGGCGGGAAAAACGCAGGTTATACGCTTTTTGGAGGATACCGGCTTTTTCTGTATGGATAATTTGCCTCCGGCTATTATTCCGCAGCTTGCCGAGATGTTTGTTTCAATAAACGGAAAGTATGACAAGGTGGCATTTGTTATCGACTCACGAGTTGGTGAAATGATTAAAGACCTTCTTGATAATCTTAAAAGTTTGCGTGAGAACGGATATGACTGTAAAATGCTTTTTGTAACAGCAAGAGACGAAGTTTTAGTAAAGAGGTATAAAGAAACCCGCCGTATTCACCCAATTTCAAGCAGCAAGGGACTTTTGGACAGCATTAAAAAGGAACGAAAAATGCTTGAACAGATTTATAATGAAGCAGATGCTGTTGTAGATACATCAGACTATAATCTTGCCCAGCTTTCAAAAGCTTTAAGAGAAATTTATAATGATGTGACAGGTGATACTTTTGCAATAAACGTAATGTCGTTTGGATTTAAATACGGAATCCCGCTTGACGCAGACCTTGTTTTTGATGTAAGATGTTTTGCAAATCCGTTTTATGTTGAGGAGCTTAAAGAAAAAACAGGGAATGACAAAGAGGTGCAGGACTATGTTATGAAGGCAGAGTCTGCACGTGGATTTATGGATAGGCTTTGTGATATGGTAAAATACCTAATTCCTCTTTATATAGAAGAAGGAAAAAACAGTCTTACCATTTCAGTAGGCTGTACAGGCGGAAAGCACAGAAGTGTAACTATGGCGAATCTTCTTGCAAAATCGCTTGAGGGATATAACGTAAATGTAATTCACAGAGATATTTCGAGGAGAAAATCATAATGTCTTTTACACAAAATATAAAAGCACAGCTTGCAAAAATCGAAAATACTTGTGATTTTTGCGATATAGCAGAGCTTTCATCAATATTTAAGGTGTGTACAAGCTACCGTGACGGACTTATTACCATAACGACCGAAAATGAAGATGTTGCAGAGCGAATACAGTACCTTTTTGAAAAAGTTTTCCAAAAACCTATTAACTATATAAACCGAAACGGAAGCTTCCGTTTTTGTCCTGATTTTGAATTTTTTACTGATATTATTGCAACACGTCTTTTAATTTTCAATTCGGAGGATGCGGAAATTACACCGCTTGAATGCTGTAAATCAGCATATATAAGGGGTGCCTTTTTAGGCGGCGGCTCAATGCTTGATCCTAAAAAGCGGTATCATATGGAATTTGACGTAAAGCACGAAAGCTATGCAAATCAGGTTCGTGATATTTTGGGAACACTTGGAATAGCTGCAAAAATAACTTGTCGAAAAGGCAGGTATGTGGTATATGTAAAGGAATATGAAGCTATTGCCGATATACTGGGTGCTATGGGCGCTGTCGGTGCTGCGATGGAGCTATATAACGTTTCGATAGAAAAGGAAATAAGAAACACAGTTAATCGTCAGGCAAACTGCGAAATTGCAAACATTGAAAAGGTTACAAAAACTGCATCACTACAAATAGAAAGTATAAAAAAGATTGAAAAGCATCTTGGATTTGACAACTTGCCCGAAACTTTAAAGGAAATTGCCGAAATAAGATGCAAATATCCTGATGAAAGTCTTAAAGAACTTGGAGAAAGGCTTAATCCGCCAATCGGAAAATCGGGAGTTAATCATCGATTAAAGCGAATTATGGCGATTGCCGAAGAGCTGTAAATCCCTATAAAAACAAAGGAGAAATACTATGACACAGTTCGCACATCTACATACGCATACGGAATTCAGCCTTTTAGACGGTGCTGCAAGCATCAAAAAGGTTATTTCGCGTGTAAAAGAATTGGGGATGAAGCATTGTGCAATTACCGATCACGGTGTTATGTATGGTGTTGTGGATTTTTATAAGGAAGCACTTTCGCAGGGTATAAAACCGATAATCGGATGTGAGGTGTATATGTCTCCAAGGAGCAGGTTTGATAAGGTGCATGAGTATGATTCAAAATACAGCCACCTTATTTTGCTTTGCGAAAATCAGATAGGCTATAAAAACCTTTCTTACCTTGTTTCAAAAGGGTTTACCGAAGGATTTTACTATAAGCCGAGAATTGACTTTGAGCTTTTAAAAGAGCATAGTGAGGGGCTTATTGCATTATCTGCCTGTCTTGCAGGCGAAATTCCTAAAGCACTTTCCGAGGACGATTATGAGAAGGCAAAGAGTATTGCTTTAAAATATGTTGACCTTTTTGGAAAGGACAACTTCTTTATTGAGCTTCAGGATCACTCAATCGCAGAGCAAAAGAAGATAAATCCAAACCTTGTAAGGCTTGCAAAGGAAGTCGGAATCGGCGTTGTTGCGACAAATGATATTCACTACGCGAAAAAAGAAGATGCAAAATATCAAGACGTTTTAATGTGCATTCAGATGCAGAAAACTATTGAAGATGATGACAGAATGTCATTTGAGACGGATGAGTTTTATATAAAATCGCCAGATGAAATGGCATCGCTCTTTCCTTATGCGCCCGAAGCGCTTGAAAATACAGTAAAAATCGCAGAAAGATGTAATGTTGAATTTGATTTTAATACCCGCCATCTTCCAAGCTATCCGCTTCCTGATGGCAAAACAGCATGGGAATATTTAAACGAGCTTTGCCGAGAAGGACTTGAAAAACGTTATGAAACTGTAACTGATGAGCTTTTAAAAAGGCTTGAATATGAACTTTCTGTCATAAAGAATATGGGGTTTGTGGATTATTTCCTTATTGTATGGGACTTCATTCACTATGCAAAATCAAACGGTGTCGGTGTAGGGCCGGGCAGAGGAAGTGCGGCAGGAAGTATTGTTGCATATACGCTTGAAATAACCGACGTTGATCCGATAAAGTACAACCTGATTTTCGAAAGATTTTTAAATCCTGAACGTGTATCTATGCCTGATATTGACGTGGACTTTGCACCTGAGGGAAGACAACAGGTTATTGATTATGTTGTGGAAAAATACGGCGAGGAAAACGTTGCGCAGATTATAACTTTTGGTACACTAAAGGCAAAGCTTGCAATTCGTGATGTCGGACGTGCATTAAATATTCCTTATGCCGAAACAGATAAGGTGGCAAAGCTTGTACCGAATGAAATAAAAATGACGATTGATAAAGCCTTAGAGGTTTCGCCGGAGCTTTTGGAGCTTTATAAAAATGAGCCGAAAATAAAGGAACTTATTGATACTTCAAAGGCACTTGAAGGTCTGGCAAGACATTCGGGAACTCATGCAGCGGGCGTGGTTATATGTAAAGAACCGATTGTTAACTATATGCCGCTTCAGACCAATGATGACGTTTTAACAACGCAGTTTGTAAAAGACACTGTTGAAGGTCTCGGACTTTTAAAAATGGACTTTTTAGGACTTCGAAACCTGACTGTTATCAGTAACGCAATTGAAATTATAGAAAAAACAAGAGGTATAAAGATTGATCTGGCAAATCTGGACTATGGCAAAAAAGAGGTCTATGATTTTATTTCGACCGGAAATACAGAGGGTGTTTTCCAGATCGAAAGTGCCGGAATGAAATCCTTTATGCAGGAATTAAAGCCTAATAACCTTGAAGATATAATTGCAGGAATTGCACTTTATCGTCCGGGACCGATGGACTCAATTCCAAAATATATATATAACAAAAACCATCCTGATGAGGTAACATATAAGCACCCGATACTTGAAAACATTCTTGATGTAACCTACGGCTGTATGGTGTATCAGGAGCAGGTGCTTGAAATCGTACGTCAGATGGCGGGATATTCGCTTGGAAGTGCGGATATGTTAAGGCGTGTTATTTCCAAGAAAAAAGCCGATCAGATGGAAAATGAACGTAAAAATTTTATTTACGGAAAACAGGATGATGAAGGAAACTGGATAATACCAGGTTGCATAAGAAACGGGATACCTGAGGCGGTTGCCATTGATATTTTCGACGAAATCAATGAATTTGCAGATTATGCATTTAACAAATCACACGCAGCAGCATATGCGTTTATCACGTATCAGACAGCATACCTTAAGTGTCTTTATCCTGTTGAGTATATGGCATCTTTGATTTCAAGTGTCGATGATCTTGACAAGATAAATGGATATTTAGTAAACTGTAAAACTTTGGGAATAGACAAGCTTCCGCCGGATATAAATATGAGCGGCGAGGGATTTACAGTTGAAGGGAATAATATAAGGTTCGGTCTTACTGCAGTTAAAAATGTCGGAAAAAGCTTCGTTCGTGCTGTGGTTAAAGAAAGAGAGTCAAGTGGAAAATTCAAGACATTTGCGGATTTTGTTCACCGTATGTCAGATAAGGAAATGAATAAGCGTGCAGTTGAGGGGCTTATAAAATGCGGTGCGTTCGATTCACTCGGTGTTCGAAGGTCGCAGCTTGTCAATGTATTTGAAAGTATAATCGAAAGCGAAACGAATGCTCTTAAATCGAATATTGCAGGTCAGATGTCACTTTTTGGAGACGATGCAGAAGGTGTTCGTGAAGAAACTGAGCTTCCTGATATTGCTGAGTTTGCGAAAAAAGAACTTTTGGCATTTGAAAAGGAAATGACCGGAATTTATTTTTCAGGACATCCTATGGAAGAATATGCGGAAAAGGTCAGTGCAATTACCGACGTAAATGTAAAAACGGTTATGTCGTCAATCGAATGTGACGAAGAAGGCAGCTTTAAAGAAGTTGCAGGCGGCGTAAAGGACGGACAATTTGTAAAAATGTGCGGAATTATAACAGCAAGAAAGAATAAAACAACAAAAAGTAATTCCCAAATGGCATTTTTAAGGCTTGAGGACCTATACGGAGGAATAGAAATTATTGTATTCCCTAAAATTTTGACGAAATATAATCCTATTTTAAATGAAGACAGCATAGTTCTTTTAGAAGGACGAATAAGTATCCGTGAGGATGAAGAACCTAAACTCCTTTGCGAGAATGCAGCACTTTTATCAGGAATAAAAGCGACATCTTTCGACAAAGCTAATATAAAAGAAGAAAAGCAGGAGCCGACAAATCTAAAGGGAAAACGAATACTTTATGTAAAGATGGGTACGTTTGACGACACAGTAATTAAAACATCAGTGAAAATCCTTGAAAAGTATCCGGGAGAAACTCCTGTATGCTTCTTCTGTGCCGATACAAAAAAACGCATTTTTGCACCAAAAAGTTGCTGGATTTCTGAAAATGATGACATATTGAAGGATTTAGAGGCATTTTTTGGCGAAAATAATGTTAAATTCATCTAAATACTGAAAAAAATATTGAAATTTAAGTAAAAATACTGTACAATACTGTTTTGATAGTAATTAATAATTTGAAAGAAGATATGACCATATTGTCATACTTTGGAGGATAGGGTAGATTATGTGGACGGTAATTTATATGACAAAGGATGAAAACGATATACATCTGCTTAAAAATAAGCTGAAGGAAAGTGATGTCATCACAGTGGTAAGAAAAGGTGAAGAGTACTTTGAGGTATTGGTCCCGTCGGCAGAAGTAAGCGTTGCACATAATATTATTATAGAAACAGAAATATAACAAGTGTGTTTTTGCAAATTTCGAATTCTGTAAATAAAATGGCAATATTGAAAGGAAGTGCTAAAATATGACAAAGGAAATTAAAAGAATTGGTGTTCTTACAAGTGGCGGAGACGCACCTGGAATGAATGCGGCAATCCGTGCAGTTGTAAGATGTGCAATATATAACGGGATTGAGGTTTATGGCATAAAAAAAGGCTATAACGGTCTTATTAACGGAGATATGGAGCTTATGGAAGCAAGAAGTGTAGGTGAAATTCTCCAAAAGGGCGGAACTATGCTCCAGACAGCCAGATGCCTTGAATTTAAAGAAGAGGCAGGAGTTATGAAGGCTGTTGAAACTGCAAAGAAATTCGGTCTTGACGGACTGATTGTTATCGGCGGTGATGGATCCTTTAGAGGTGCTAAAGACCTTTGCGCGAAAGGTCTTCCTACAATAGCTATGCCGGGAACTATTGATAACGATATTAACTGCAGTGAATACACTGTCGGATATAATACTTGTCTCAACACAGTTATTGGTGCAGTTGACAAATTAAGAGATACATCATCAAGCCATGAAAGATGTTCTGTAATCGAAGTTATGGGCAGAAATGCGGGATACATCGCAATAGATGCGGCTATTGCCTGCGGTGCAGAGGTTGTGCTTGTGCCTGAATTTGACTTTAACTTTAATAATGATGTTATCGGCGTAATTAAAAAAGGTCTTGCAAGAGGTAAAAAGCACTGTATCGTAATTGTTGCAGAGGGCGTTGGCGGAGCTGACGAAATAGCTAAGAAAATTCAGGCAGAAACAGGTATGGAATCAAGAGCAACAATCCTTGGCCATGTTCAAAGAGGTGGTTCACCGACTGCGCAGGACCGTGTAATTGCAAGCCGAATGGGTGTAAAATGTGTCGAGCTTCTTTTAGACGGACATCAGAACGAAATTGTTTGTATGAAGCACGGCGAAATAGTTCATATCGACATTGAAGAAGGTCTTTCAATGAAAAAGACTTTGTCGCCTGAACTTATGGGACTTATAAGAAAATTATCTGTTTGATTTTGATATAAAAGTATTTTTAGGGACGGATATCTGCGGCAGATATGCAAATAAGGTAAAATTAAAGTGCAGCACTTTTTAGCTAGGCTAAAATTATCGGTGCTGTATTTTAGGGAAAGAATAATTGGGTATGAAAATTACAATACTTGACGGAAAAACACTTGGAGACGATATAAACTTGAACATTTTTGGCGGTGATGTGGAGATTTTTGATACAACATCACCCGATGATGTAGAGGATAGAATTTCAAATTCTGATGTTGTAATCGTAAATAAGATAAAATTAAACGGTACAAATCTTAAAAATACAAAAAAACTGAAGCTTATATGTGTTGCTGCAACGGGTTATGACAATATTGATACAGAATACTGTAAGGAAAATAACATAGCTGTGTGCAATGTTAAGGGATATTCTACTCAGTCTGTTGCGCAGCTTACGGTTTCTATGGCACTTTCGCTTTTAATGCATCAGAAAACTTACAACAATTTTGTTGTGAGCGGCGAATATACAAAAAGCGGTGTTGCAAACAGGCTCACACCTACATTCTATGAGGCAGACGGCAAAACATGGGGTATAGTAGGGCTTGGAAATATTGGAAAACAGGTAGCAAAAGTTGCAGAAGCTCTGGGATGTAAGGTATTGGCATTCAAGCGGACACCTTGTGAAGGTTATAACTGCGTAAGCCTTTTGGAGCTTGCCGAAAAATCTGACATTATATCGGTGCATCTGCCTGCTTCGGAGGAAACAAAGGGGATAATTTCTCGGGAGTTAATTTGCAAAATGAAGGAAAGTGCAATAATTGTAAATGTCGCAAGAGGTGCTGTTGTCGATGAAGAAGCGCTTTGTGATGCGATACTAGAAGGTAAAATCGGCGGAATTGGTGTGGATGTATATACTACCGAGCCGTTTTCAAAAGACCACCCGTACAATAAGATAATGAATATGGACAATGTTCTTTTGACTCCGCATATTGCATGGGGAGCTTATGAAGCAAGAATGCGTTGCCTTTCGGAAATAAAGAAGAACATCGAAAGTTTTTTTAGCGGTGAAGAAAGAAATAGAATTGTATAAAAATAAACTTACGCTGTGCCATATTCTTTGATACGTTTGTGTATAGCCTTACTTTGAGGCTGTATTGCTGTAAAACAATTATTATTGGTGAAAAAGGCTTTAATATTAAAGTCTTTTTTTGTGCTCATAAAAACATTTTATATATTTTTTATGGCAAAATAGGTTGAAAAAAGGCGAAAAATAGTATATAATATATTTTGTATAACTATGTTTATTATTAGGAGTGAAAAAGTTGGATAATATACAGACGTTGCCGCTCTTGCCACTTCGAAACCTTGTTGTGTTTCCGCACACCTCGGTAAGCTTTGACGCAGTGCGTCCCAAGTCGGTCAAAGCCTTAGAAGAAGCATTTTCAGGCAATAAAGAGATTTTCCTTGTAACGCAGGAAGATATAACAAAGGAAAATCCGTCAGTTCTCGATTTATATAAGGTGGGCGTGATTGCAAAAGTAAACCAGACAATGCGTCTTAAAAGCGGTGTTACCCGTGTTATGGTAGACGGACTCTGTCGTGCAAGACTTACGGAAATTATTTCTGATTCTCCATATACAAGATGTGTTGTCGAAAAGATAGAAGAAAACGAAGTTGACCAGCTTATTATAAACGAAGGCTTTGTAAGAAGCCTTGAGCTGGCATTTGATGAATACTTTGCTGTTGGGAAAAATGTTCCGCCGCAGAATTTCATAGCATCAACAGGCGATGTTAGGCCTGGGGTATTTGCAGATGCGATCGCAACAAATATTAATTTAAACTACAAGATAAAACAGGAAATTCTTGAAGAAAGCGATGTTTATGTAAGAATTGAAAAGCTGATTGCAGCTATAAGAAAGGAAATTCAGATAATTAAAATTTCGCGCGAGGTTGATGCAAAGGTAAAAAAGAATATTGACGAGAACCAACGAGAATACTATCTTCGTGAGCAACTTAAGGTTATCGAAAAGGAGCTTGGTGAAAAAGAGGGAGTAAAGGGTGAGGCTCTTTTATATCGTGAAAGTCTTAAAAAACTTCATTTGAAAAAGGAAATTACCGAAAAGCTTGAAAAGGATATTTCAAGGTTTGAAAGAATGCAGTCTTCTTCGCCTGACAGCGCAGTGCTTCGCAATTATCTTGATACAGTTCTGGCGCTTCCTTGGAACAAGACATCTCGTGAAAGTATAGACATCAAAAAGGCAAAAGAAATTCTCGATGCCGACCACTATGGGCTCAAGAAGGTTAAAGAGCGAGTTTTGGAATACCTTTCAGTAAGAAAGCTTACGGGCGGAAAGGAAGGCTCAATACTTTGTCTTGTAGGCCCTCCGGGAACGGGAAAGACATCTGTTTCAAAGAGTGTTGCAAGGGCTTTGGGAAGAAAGTATGTTAGAATTTCGCTGGGCGGAATCCATGACGAAGCAGATATCAGAGGACACCGAAAAACTTATATAGGTGCTATGCAAGGACGAATTATGTCGGCGGTTAATGAAGCAAAGGTGAAAAATCCGCTGATTTTACTTGATGAAATTGATAAAATGGGTCAGGACTATAAGGGAGATCCGTCTGCGGCACTTTTAGAGGTGCTTGATGCGGAACAAAACTTTGCCTTCCGTGACCACTTTATCGAAGTCCCGTTTGATTTGTCGGGAGTTTTGTTTATAACGACGGCAAACACTTTGTCAACAATTCCTGAGCCGCTTCTTGACCGTATCGAAGTCATAGAAGTTTCAGGATATACAAATCAGGAAAAGGAATGTATCCTAAAGCAATATCTGTTGCCTAAGCAGATCAAAAAGAACGGACTTTCAGATTATAAGGTAACTGTAACCGATGAGGCGGCATCTGACCTCATAAGTTACTATACACGAGAATCGGGAGTTCGTAATTTAGAACGTGAAACGGGAGCTCTTTTGCGTAAGGTTGCAAAGAAGATTTTAGAAGAAAACAAAAAGTCTGTTAAAATAACATCAAAAAATCTAACCGACTATATGGGCAAGCATAAGTATCTTGCAGATTCAATAAATAAGGAAGATGAGGTTGGAACGGTGCGAGGACTTGCGTGGACAAGCGTCGGCGGAGATACCTTGTCAGTTGAAGTAAATGTTATGGCAGGTTCGGGTAAAATCGAGCTTACGGGAAATCTTGGCGAGGTTATGAAAGAGTCAGCTATGGCGGCTGTCAGCTACATACGTTCGAAAGCAGAGGACTTTGGAATTTATCCTAAATTTTACAAAAGCTGTGATATTCACGTGCACGTTCCTGAAGGTGCAGTTCCAAAGGACGGCCCATCTGCCGGAATTACAATAAGTACAGCGATTGTTTCAGCACTTACCGGCTATCCTGTAAGGCGTGATGTTGCGATGACAGGAGAGGTAACTTTGAGAGGGAACGTTTTGCCGATTGGTGGACTTAAGGAAAAATCTGTTGCGGCGTATCGTGCAGGAATAAACACAGTTGTTATTCCGAAGGAAAACGTGCCTGATCTTGACGAAGTTCCTGATGCAGTTAAAGAAAAAATTAAATTTGTGCCTGTGTCCTGTATGGACGAGGTACTGAAAGTAGCTCTTTTAAAGAAAAAGAGGGCAGGATTTAAAATTCCGGAAGAGGAAGAATAGAAAGTGAGGTGCGGTTATGAATTTACACAATGCAGACATTGCCGTTTCGGCAGTAAAAAAAGAACAATACCCCAAAACAGGTTATCCTGAATTTGCCTTTGTAGGACGTTCCAATGTAGGCAAATCATCAATGGTAAATAAGCTTTTGAACAGAAAATCCTTAGCAAGAGTAAGTTCTACACCGGGAAAAACAATAACAATTAACTTTTACAATATTGATGACACAATTTACCTTGTAGACCTGCCAGGCTATGGCTATGCAAAGCGGTCAAAAACCGATATTGAAAGCTGGGGCAATATGATTGATGACTACCTTTACAGAAGAAATACGTTAAGAAAAGTTATGCTTTTGGTGGATTCACGTCATGCACCGACAGACGATGACAAGATGATGCTGGACTGGATTCGTGCGGCTCAACCTGACGAAGGAGTAATTGTAATAGCAACAAAAACAGATAAGCTGTCAAAACGTGAGCTTGAGAGTAATCTTGAAATGATTGACAAGGAGCTTGATCTTTACGAAGACGATATTTTAGTACCGTTTTCTATAAAGACAGATGAAGGGAAATGCACGGTATGGGATATGATTGAGCTTATGCGTGCAGGAGATGTGGAAATATAAATTCGTGTGCTGTGCACAGAAAGACGTGGTATGATAATGAAGAAAAGTATTTCCTTTATTCTTATAGGAGTTATTTGCTTTTGTGTGTTTTACGGGATTAGATATGTTCAAAATCCTGTTGATACACAAACTGCAATTTCGGAGGTTTATGAAAATAAAATAGAAACTAAAGGGTATATTGTTCGCTCAGAACAGGTGTATAATGCGCCTGTTTCCGGTACGGTTTATCATTATGTTCAGGAAGGAACGAGAGTTGGAAAAAACAGGGCACTATCAACTGTTTATACAGGAGCGGTTTCAGAATCCACTCTTGTCGAGCTCAACAATATAAACAATAAGATTGCCGAAATTCAAAATTCGGCAGGCGACGCCTCGTATATGGCAGGCGGCGCAAATAGTGAAGAAAATATTGAAAATATAAAAAATAATATAATAAAAGCAAAAGCAAACCATAAGATTGAAAAGATTGCGGAATATAAGGCACAAATAAATTCAATAATTACAGGAACTGTTCAAAGTGCATCATCTAATAGCTTGGAGGGACTTTTAAGAAAGAAGAATGAGCTTGAAGGAAGTCTTAGAAGCTTTAAGAATGACATTTATGCACAAATGTCAGGAGTTTTTTCGAAAAATGTTGACTCGCTTGAAAGTATTTTAACGCCTAAAAGTGTTATGGCGTATAAAATTGCGGATTATGAGAGCATAGGTGATGCGGTTAAGGAATATAAAACAACTACAAGTTCAGGTCATCCGGTATGCAAAGTTGTAAATAATCATATATGGTATGTGATGATGACTGTGGACAAAGAAACCGCCGCTGATTTAAAAACAGGAAGAAAAGTCAAAATGAGGTTTGATGAGCTTCCGGGAATTGAAGCAGATGCAACTGTGGAATATGTCTCGCAAGAGGATAGCGGTACAGATAAAAATGTAGTTGTTGTAAAATGTGAGCAATATAAAGAAGGTGCATTTTCTTTAAGATTTTCTAAAATTGAGCTTATTTTAGAAAGCTATGAGGGTTATCGTATTCCTGTTTCGGCACTTCATGTGCAAGATGGCGAAAAGGGCGTTTTAGTAAAAAATGCAGGTGTGCAGATATTTAAGCCTTGTAATGTAATATATACTGATATTGCAGGCGAAACGGTAATTATTTCACCTGTTTCGGGCACACAGAATATGCTTAGAGAATATGACAGTATTGTGTTAGGAGAAAAATAATGTCTTATATAGAAGAAAATTTAAATGAGGTGCGGGAAAAAATCAGGATTGCAGCACAAAAGAGCGGCAGAAGTGAAGACGATATTACCTTGATAGCTGTAACAAAAACGCACCCTGTGGAGGCAATAAATCAAGCGATTGACTGCGGTGTGACTGATATAGGCGAGAATAAGGTACAGGAAATCATGGAAAAATATGATTATGTTAAGCCTGTACGCTGGCACCTTATCGGACATTTGCAGACAAATAAGGTTAAGTATATAATAGATAAAGTATATATGATACACTCTGTCGATTCGATAAAGCTTATGGATGAGATTGAACGTCAGGCAGAAAAAAAAGGTGTTGACCAAATCAAAATTCTCATTCAGGTAAATATTACCGGAGAAGAGACAAAATTCGGCATTAATGAGTCAGAACTTGATGAAATGCTTGAACACGCAAAATGTCTAAAACACGTGAAAGTTTGCGGTTTGATGACAATTCTGGCGAAATTTGACAACGAGTTTTCTAATAGATTACATTTTCGTGACATAAATGGTAAATTTATTGACATATCACATAATAAATATGATAATATTACTATGAAATTTCTGTCTATGGGAATGAGCGGAGATTTTGAAACAGCCATAGAAGAAGGTTCGAATATGGTTCGTGTGGGAACTGCAATATTCGGACAAAGGGATTACTCTAAACAAAATTAAAAATGTCTGGGAGGAAGATTTCATGGGATTTGTAGATGCTGTTAAAGATTTTGTAGGTTTCGGCGATATTGATGAATATGAAGAAGATATCGAAATGGAAGAGGAAGAAGTAGAGGACAGATATGAAGAACGTCCAACGCTGTTCAAACGCAACAAGGTAGTTGCTCTTGACAGACAGGCAAACCAGCCGAGAATTGTTGTATTAAAGCCAAAATGCTTTAATAATTCAACAGAGGTTGCAGACCAGATTAAGCAAAGACGTCCTGTTATCATTGACGTTGGCGGTCTTGATCCTGAAGAAGCAAGAAGAGTTGTAGACTTTATTGCAGGTACTGTTTACGGATTAAACGGAGATATTCAAAAGGTTTCAGGCGGAATATTTATTGCCACACCGTCATCTTATGATATTTCAGGTGAGTTTTTAAAGGATAAATCGGGCGCCGGCTTTGACTGGAGTATGTTTAAATAATACGATATGGTAAGGCGGAGGCTCTCCGCCTTATTGTCATTTAGGAGATTGTTATGGCTGATGATATTTTCATAAAGAAAATTCAGGATATATTCAAGCTTTCAGAAAAATATCATTCACCAAGGTTTTCGAAGTTTTTAGACGAAAATGAACAGGCACTCCTGAAAAAAGAAGGCATCTTAGGCGGAATGCTTTTTGGCGGATACGAGTCTTCAGAACGATGTATGCTTGGCGTATTCCCGGACTGGTATGAGCCTTCTTATAGAGATTTCCCTATAAAAGTATTAGAATTTACAAAAAAGTATGAAAAAGAATTAAGTCACAGGCATTATCTTGGAACAATCTTATCACTCGGAATTGAACGGAATAAAATCGGCGATATTCTGGTAGGTAAAGAGATAACCTATGTATTTGTCTGCGAAGATATTGCAGAATTTATAAAAGATGGAATTAGAAAAATTGCGGGCTGCGGAGTTGAAATCAGAATTTGTGATTTTGATGAAGTAAGCGTGCCAGAAAAACAGTTTGAGCTTATCGAAACTGTTTCAGCATCATTGAGGTTAGATGCAGTTATAGCATCAATGCTTAAGCTAAGCAGAAATGATGCAAAAGAAACGATATTGTCAGGTAAGGTGATGGTAAATCACATAGAAAAACGGCAAACAGATTTTATGTTATCAGAAAGCGATTTATTATCTGTAAGAGGCTTTGGAAGGACAGAAGTTTTTAATATAGGTAACAAAACGAGAAGTGACAGAGTGCATATCACGTTAAAGAAATATATTTAGGAGAGTGAAAATTATGTTAACACCAATCGATATTCAAAGACAGGATTTTGAAGTAAAGCTAAGAGGCTATAACGCAGACGAGGTTGATGATTTTCTAGACTTGGTAGGCAAAGACTACGAAAAACTGTATAAGGAAAACGCAGAACTCAAAGATCAAATACGACAGCTAAATAAATCAGTTGAACAGTATCATGCCATGGAAGCTACTCTCCAGCAGTCAATCGTGCTTGCACAGACAGCGGCAGAGGATATAAAGAAAAGCGCAGCTGAAAAAGCGAATGTTATCGTAAATGAAGCACAGTCCAAGTCAGAAAATATGTATCGCCAGCTTGATCAGGATATTCAGGCAAAGAAAAATGAACTGGCTAGTGTTCAGGTAGAAGTTTCGGGGTATAAGACAAGAATTAAAGGAATTTGCTCTGCACTACTTGAAATGTTGGACAAATTGGAGTAAAATAATAGGGATAGCTTATGTTATCCCTGATTTTTATTTAATAACAAAAAATAAAATCGGCTATAAATTAAGTACGTGCTATTTTAGAAACATTTAAAAAAGCCGTTATAGAAAGGATAAAGAATATGTGCGAGAATTGTAAGGACTATACAAAATCGGTTAACCTTCCGGCGACCGATTTCCCTATGAGAGGAAACCTTCCTCAAAGAGAACCGGAAACTTTAAAATACTGGGACGAAATTGATTTGTATAAAAGATTGAAGGAGAAGAATAAAGGAAAAACTCCGTTTATTCTGCATGACGGCCCTCCGTACGCAAACGGTGACATTCATTTAGGTCATGCTCTTAATAAAATACTTAAGGATATTATTGTCCGTTATAAAAGTCTTCGCGGATTTTATGCACCTTATGTTCCTGGCTGGGATACACACGGTTTGCCGATTGAGCAGCAGGCAATTAAAAAGCTTGGCATTAACCGTCACACAGCAGGACCTGTAAAGTTCAGACAGGCTTGCCGAGAGTTTGCAAAATCTCATGTGGAAAACCAGAAGGACCAGTTTAAGCGTCTGGGTGCTATTGGCGACTGGGATAATCCGTATTTAACACTTAAAAATGATTTCGTTGCAAAGCAGATTGAAGTTTTTGGCGAAATGGCAAAAAATGGGCTTATCTATAAGGGATTAAAGCCGGTTTATTGGTGTCCGCACTGTGAAACAGCGCTTGCAGAAGCAGAAATTGAATACGCAGAGGATAAGACAACTTCAATATATGTAAAATTTGCGGTAAAAGACGATAAGGGGCTTTTTGAAGGACTTAAAAACGTATATTTTGTTATCTGGACAACAACTACCTGGACACTCCCTGGAAACCTTGCTGTCTGCTTAAATCCTGACCTTGAATATTCGCTTGTAAAATTCGCAAATGGGGAGATATATGTCCTTGCGACAGAACTTATAGATACAGTAGTTGCAGCTTGCGACCTTGATAATTCTTATGAAGTCGTAAAGACCTTTATGGGACGCGAGCTTGAACTTATGACTTGTCAACATCCATTTTTGGGCCGTGAATCTTTGGTGATTGTTGGCGACCATGTTACTCTTGAAGCAGGTACAGGCTGTGTTCATACAGCTCCTGGCTTTGGTGCTGAAGACTACATTGTTTGTCAGCAGTATCCGCAGCTTGAAATCGTTGTCCCAGTTGATGCTAAGGGCTATCAGACAGAGGATGCAGGCGAATTTGCAGGACTTTACTATGAAGACTCAAATGAAAAGATTCTATCTAACTTAAAGGAAAGCGGAGCGCTTTTGGCAAGTCAGGAAATCGTCCATCAGTATCCGCACTGCTGGAGATGTGACCACCCGATTATTTTCAGAGCGGCAGACCAGTGGTTTGCATCGGTTGATGCTTTAAAGGACGATGCAGTTTCAGCAATCGAAGGTGTTAAATGGATTCCTGAATGGGGCGAGGACAGAATTAAGTCGATGGTTGTTGACAGAAGCGATTGGTGTATTTCACGTCAGAGAACATGGGGTGTTCCTATTCCTATTTTCTACTGCAAGGATTGCGGAAAGGAAATTATTACAGGCGAAACTATCGCAGCTGTTGCAAAACTGTTCCGTGAGGAAGGCCCTGATAAGTGGTGGGAACTTGATGCAAACGATATAATTCCTGCCGGAACAAAATGTGAATGCGGATGCAGTGAATTTACTAAAGAAAAAGATATTATGGACGTTTGGTTCGATTCCGGATCTTCACATATTGCAGTTTGCGAGGAAAGAGATGACCTTGTATGGCCAGCAGATGTTTACCTTGAGGGTAATGACCAATATAGAGGTTGGTTCCAGTCATCACTTTTAACAAGTATTGCAGTTAAAAAGCAGGCACCTTATAAGGTTGTTATAACTCACGGTATGATTCAGGACGGCGAAGGCAGAAAGATGTCCAAGTCAAAAGGAAACAGTATCAGCCCACAGGAAATTGTAGATAAATGGGGTGCAGATGTGCTTCGTTTATGGGTAGTTTCTGCTGATTACAGAACCGATATGAGAATGAGTCAGGATTCGTTAAAGCAGCTCTCTGAGGGATACAGAAAAATCAGAAACACTGCACGATATATCCTGTCAAATATCAATGACTTTAACCCGAATACAGATATGGTAGCATACGCTGATATGCTTGAGATTGATAAGTGGGCACTTTTGAAGCTTAATGAGCTTGTTGCAAGAACAATCAAGTCTTATGACGATTATGAATTCCACACACTCTATTCAGCAATCCTTAATTTCTGTATCGTTGATATGAGTAACTTCTACCTTGATGTCTTAAAGTCAAGACTTTACACAGAAAAGCCTGACTCTATGGAAAGACGTTCTGCTCAAAGCGCTATGTATATTATTTTAGATGCTTTGGTTAAGCTTTTAGCACCGGTTCTTGCATATACTTCAGAAGAAATCTGGAAGTTTATGCCGCACCTTGAAGGTGAGGACGAAATGAGCGTAATGCTTAATGAAATTCCAATGCCGAAGTCAGAATATGAAAGCCAAGAACTTGCTAAAAAGTGGGATTTGATTATCGCTGCAAGAAATGATGTAAATAAGGCTTTAGAGCCGATGCGTAATGAAAAAATTATCGGAAAATCTCTTGATGCAGAAGTTACGGTTTATGTAAAAGCCGGCAGCGAAATGGCAGATGTTTTAAAATCTATGGAGAAAGAGCTTGCAGAAATATTTATCACATCAAAAGCGGCAATATCTGAAGACGATGTACCGGCTGATGCATTTGTAGGCGAAGTAATAAGCATAAGTGCAAAGGCAAGCGAGCATGAAAAATGCGGCAGATGTTGGGTTCGTTCGGAGACTGTTGGAACAATCGACGACTTTGACGGGATTTGTGCTGACTGTGTGAGAAAGCTTACAAAGTAACGGACAGAAATTATATTACAAATATTTCCGTAAAGTTTATTTAAAAAATTTAAAGAAAAGGCTTTAAAAGCCTTTTCTTTTTTTGTAAATTGTGATACAATATAATATAAATTTATATAGGAGTGTTTAGATGCTGTTTTGGATAATTCTTGCGGCAGTGATAGTTGCTGCTGACCAGATATGTAAACTGATTGTGATGACTAACCTTTCGGCGACTGACTCTGTTCATTTTTTGCCGGGAGTGATTGATTTTGTATATGTAAAAAATACGGGTGCGGCATTTAGTATTTTGTCGGAAAGTACAGTGCTTTTAGGAATTGTATCGGTGCTTTTTTGCATCGGCGTAGGGATTTATTGGTATTTAAAAAAACCTAAACATAAGCTTTTAAAGCTGTCTGTATCACTGCTTTTTGCAGGAGCATTAGGAAATGCGATTGACAGGGTTGTAAGAGGATTTGTTGTAGACTTTATTTCGACGGCATTTATGGATTTCCCTGTTTTCAATGTTGCGGATATTGCAATAACCGTAGGAGCTGTACTTTTAGTGATTTATATTCTATTTTTTGATAAAGAAGAGGTAAAAGATGGAGAAAATAACACTTCTGACATCAAATCCGAATAATCTGCGTATTGATAAATATATAGCGGAAAATGCAGAGGATATTTCAAGGTCGTATGCGGCAACTCTGTGCAGTGATGGGAAAGTAGCTGTGGGCGGCAAGATAGTTGACAAAAAATACAAACCTGAGGACGGCGATGTCATCGAGATTGATGTGCCTGAGCCTGAAAGCCTTGACCTTCTTCCTGAGAATATTCCGCTTGATATTGTCTATGAAGACGATGACGTTATAGTTGTAAATAAACCTCAGGGAATGGTAGTTCATCCTGCGGCAGGAAATACGCATGGAACGCTTGTTAATGCGCTTTTGTATCATGCAGGTGATAATCTGTCGGCAATTAACGGAGTAATCCGGCCGGGTATTGTGCATAGGATTGACAAGGATACGGCAGGACTTTTGGTTGTGGCAAAAAACAATGAAGCACATTTGGCACTTTCTGCACAACTAAAAGAACGAAAGGCGTCGAGGAAGTATTATGCGCTAGTGAATGGTAGGGTTTTAGAGGGCGGAACAGTCAATAAACCTATCGGTCGTCACCCTAAAGATCGAAAGAAAATGGCAGTTTTAGTAGGTGGTCGTGAGGCAGTAACGCACTACAATGTCCTTGAAAACTTTAGTTCATATACACTGCTGGAATGTATTTTAGAAACAGGACGAACTCATCAAATAAGAGTGCATATGTCATCTATCGGTCATAGTCTGGTAGGAGACAGGGTGTATGGAATTTCGAAAGAGAAAATCAAAACCGAAGGTCAGCTTTTATTTGCAAAGACAATCGGCTTTGTTCATCCGAGTTCGGGAGAATATATGGAATTTTCGGCTGATTTGCCGGACTATTTTGAAGAAGTATTAAATAAGCTCAGAAAGGTGTGATACCGTGAAGGAAAAGCTGAAGGTATGTGTAATTTTCGGAGGTCAGTCTCCGGAGCATGAGGTGTCGAGAAAGTCTGTTACATCGGTGCTTAACAATCTTGATAAAGAAAAGTACGAAATTACAATAATCGGAATAACCAAAAATGGTGAATGGTATCTGTATGAAGGAGCCATTTCAAAAATTGAAGGCGGAGAATGGGAAAACGAAAATAATAACCGTGCAATAATATCACCAGATGCAGGCAAAAAGGCAATTTTAGTATTTGGCGAAAACGGTGTAACCGAAATGCATCCTGATATTGTATTCCCTGTACTTCACGGCGAATATGGTGAAGACGGAACAATTCAGGGACTTTTGGAGCTTGCAAATATTAAGTATGTTGGTATGGGAGTGCTTGCTTCTGCAAACGGAATGGATAAATCATACACCAAGCTTGTTCTGGATTCCGAGGGCATTCCGCAGGCTGACTGGGTTTTGGTAAAAACATCAGAAGGCGTTGAAAGCTACATACCGCAGATTGAAGAAAAACTTGGCTATCCGTGCTTTGTAAAACCGTGCCGAACAGGCTCATCTGTTGGCGTGGGAAAAGCACACAACCGCAACGAACTTGTGGATATGCTTTACGAAGCGGCTAAGTTTGACAGAAAGATTTTGGTCGAAGAAAACATTGACGGCCATGAAGTAGAATGTGCCGTTTTGGGTAATGAAAACCCTGAAGCTGCTGCTGTTGGCGAAATCGTACCGATGGTTGAGTTTTACGATTTTGACGCAAAATATAATGATAATTCGACACTTTTGCATATACCGGCAGACCTTCCGGAAGATATTTATAATAAAATTCGGGAATATTCGGTAAAGGCATTTAAGGCGATGGACGGAATGGGGCTTTCAAGAGTCGACTTTTTTGTCAAGTACAGCGATAATTCGATTATATTAAATGAAATAAATACTATGCCGGGATTTACAAATATCAGTATGTATCCGAAGCTTTGGGATGCAGCAGGAGTCGGATATTCAGAACTTTTGGATAAATTGATTGAGCTTGGACTCGAAAGGGTAAAATAATGGATAACAGAAGTATCGGAGTTTTTGATTCGGGGCTTGGAGGGCTTACGGCTGTTAAGCAGATTATGCAGGAGCTTCCATTTGAAAACATAATTTATTTTGGTGATACAGGGCGCGTGCCATATGGGACTCGCTCTGTTGAAACAATAATAAAGTACTCTAAAAATGATATAAATTTTCTTTTGAGTAAGGACGTAAAGGTGATTGTGATTGCCTGCGGAACAGCAAGCTCTGTGGCGCTTCCTGCTATAAAGAATGATTATGATACGCCGATTATAGGAGTTGTCGATGCGGCAGTCAGTGCAGCACTTGGGGCTACTAAAAACGGAAAAATCGGCATAATAGGAACTCCGGGAACTATAAAAAGCGGTTCTTATGAAAAACTTATAAAAGAAAAAAATCCTGAAATTATCACCTTCAACAAGGCTTGTCCTTTGTTTGTCCCACTTGTTGAGAACGGACATTTTGAAACAAAGGTTGCAGAACTTGTTGTACAGGAATACCTTGAGGAAATAAAAAATGCCGGCGTTGATACGCTAATTCTCGGCTGTACACATTATCCGCTTTTGAAAAAGACAATTTCACGTTATATGGGAGATAATGTAAAGTTAATTGATGCAGGTGCAGAAGTTGCAAAGGCTTTGAAACGGCATTTTAAGGTAGAAGACCTTCATCAAGAAGTACGTGATGTAGACCAATACAGATATTACGTAAGCGATAATATAGATGGATTTGAAAATTTGGGTGGACTGTTTCTTGAAAAAAAGATAGGCGGTCAGGTGGAGAAGATTGATATTGAAAAATTCTAAAGAAAATGCTACAATAACATTGATAAGCAGACAAGTTGCCGACGGCGATGAGGACAAGCTGGAATTTACAACCTCTGGAGGTTTTTATAAAAAGGAAGGCAAGTTCTTTATAACTTATAACGAACATTCGGATATGGGCATGGGGGATTCCCGTGTGCTTTTAAAAATAGAACCCAACACCATAACAATGCGTCGTATGGGCGATTTTGCGACGGTTATGGTGTATAAAAAAGATGAGACAACAGAGTTCATTTACCGTGTTCCGTTTGGCGAACTAAATATGAAAATCAAAACACAAAGCATTGTAAATGCACTTGATGATGAAGGCGGAAGACTATCATTTTCGTATATGCTTTATTCAGGGGAAGCTATGACTAAAACGAATATAGATATTTATGTTAAAACAGAGAGGGACAAGCTATGAGAAAAACAAAATTTTTGTCATTAATTTTATCAGCTGTAATGTTAACTGTGCAGCCGGCTTATGCAGAAGATGAAAACTTTGAATATGACCTTTTTGAAAGGCTTTCAGGGTATGCCTCAAACCTTTACATAGACGAAACTGTTACGACGGAACAAATTATGGAGGACGCACTAAAAGCCGTGGTAAAGGATAACCCTGAGCTTGCCAATAAGCTGATTAAAGCCGGCTTTCAGAGTCTTGATGAATACAGCGAGTATTATACACAGGAAGAATTTGAATTATTTAACAGAAATTTAAATCATATTGTTTATGGTATCGGCGTTATTATTCAGCAGATAGGTGATTATATCACGGTTATGAGCTGCACTAAAGGCGGCGGAGCAGAGGCTGCCGGTGTGATAAGCGGTGACCGGATTTCAAAGGTGGACGGCATTGATGTAAAAGGATATAGCGTTGATAAGGTACAGGACCTTGTTGTAGGCGAGATTGGTACAGAAGTAACGGTTACGTTTTTAAGAAACGGACAGGAAATCGAACGCACAATTACGCGTCAAGAAGTAAAAGGAACAACCGTTTCAAGCGAAATTTTAGCCGGTAAAATCGGATATATTTCTATTTTGAATTTTGCAGAAAGCACAGCTGATGAATTTTATGAAGTGCTCAAGCAATTTAGATTTGCAGGAATATATAATGTTATTCTTGACCTTCGTGATAATCCGGGCGGATATTTAGAAGCGGCAGTGGATATAGCAAAGGTAACAGTACCGAGCGGTGTTATAGTAAGTACTGTTTTCCGTAATGAATGGGAAAATGAAATTATATACTCAAACCTTAAAGAGACTAAGTTCAAATTTGCTGTGTTGGTAAATGAAAATACAGCCTCGGCAGCTGAAGTTCTTGCAAGTGCTATGGGCGAAAGCGGAGTAGGATTGGTTATCGGCGAACAGACCTATGGAAAAGGTGTAATTCAGCAGATGTTTCAGATGTGGGACGGAACGGCATTTAAGATTACAACCGGTAAGTATTTTACCCGTAATGGCAAAGACATACACGGAAACGGGATTGAACCGGACGAGTATGTATCAAACCAAATTCGCAGAATTGATGTAACTAAATTTACGGGTTTTGACTACAAAACTGAACAGATTTGCGGTGATATTTCAGAAAATGTAAGAGCAGCAAAAGAACGTCTGTATCTCTTGGGGTATTACATAGCAGCGATAGATAACAACTTTGATGAAACATTTGTATCGGCAGTAAAGGCATTTCAGGAAGAAAATAATATTCCTCCGACAGGAAATCTTGACGTAATAACAAAAGTAAAAATTGAAAATACATTCTATATGCTTGAAGAAGTTATAGATAATCAAATGATTTATGCTTATGAATATTTTGGCGGAAATCCAGCCGATATAGGACTTTAAAAACAGTGCCGCAATTTGCGGCACTGTTTTTAAGTCAAATTAAATAAAAGTTATGCAAATTTATCACGTTATTTTTTACATAAAAAAGAAAAAAATGTTGCATTTTGACTTGAATATTATGAGAATTGTGATATAATTAACATAGTATGCTAAGAATGAAGCAAATTTTGAAAGGAGAAATCTACATGAAATATTCACGCGAAGTAGAAGAAATGTGTCCTTTAGCAAAAGGCGCATATCACGGCCCTGCTCCTATTCCGGAAGAAGGAAAGTGGGTACAGGTTAAAGAAGTTAAAGACATTTCAGGTCTTACACACGGTATTGGCTGGTGTGCTCCACAGCAGGGTACATGTAAGCTCACATTAAACGTTAAGGAAGGTATCATTCAGGAAGCTTTAGTTGAAACAATCGGCTGCTCTGGTATGACACACTCTGCTGCTATGGCATCAGAAATCCTTGTTGGAAAAACACTTTTAGAAGCATTAAATACAGACCTTGTTTGTGATGCTATTAACACAGCTATGAGAGAGCTTTTCCTTCAAATTGTATATGGTAGAACACAGACTGCGTTCTCAGAAGACGGTCTTCCAATCGGCGCAGGCCTTGAAGATTTGGGTAAGGGATTAAGATCACAGGTTGGTACAACTTACGCAACACTTAAAAAAGGTCCAAGATACTTGGAACTTGCAGAAGGATACATAACAAAGATTGCTGTTGACGACGAAGACCAGATTATTGGTTACAAGTTCGTTCACCTCGGCAAGATGATGGAAATGATTGGCAAGGGTATGGACGCAAATGAAGCACTAAGTAAAGCTTCAGGTCAGTACGGCAGAGTTGATGATGCTGCAAAGCTTATCGACCCAAGATGCGAATAATAAAGGGGAGGTACGAAAATTATGGCATTATTTGAAAGTTATGAAAGAAGAATTGACCAAATTAACGCAGAACTTGCAAAGCACGGTATCTCTTCAATCGAAGAAGCAAAGAAAATCTGTGACGACAAGGGCATAGATGTATATAACATAGTTAAGGGAATTCAGCCAATCTGTTTTGAAAACGCTTGCTGGGCTTACATTGTAGGTGCTGCAATCGCAATCAAGGACGGTTGCACAAAGGCTGCTGATGCTGCTGAAAAAATCGGTGTAGGTCTTCAGTCATTCTGTATCCCAGGTTCTGTTGCTGATGATAGAAAGGTTGGTATCGGTCACGGTAATCTTGGCGCAATGCTTCTTCGTGAAGAAACAAAGTGCTTTGCATTCTTGGCAGGTCACGAATCATTTGCAGCAGCAGAAGGTGCTATCGGTCTTGCAAGATCAGCTAATAAGGCAAGAAAAGAAGATTTAAGAGTAATCCTAAACGGTCTTGGAAAAGATGCTGCGCAGATTATTTCAAGAATTAACGGATTTACTTATGTTCAGACAAAGTTTGATTACTTCACAGGTGAGCTTACAATAGTAAAAGAAACAGCTTACTCAAACGGAGAAAGAGCAAAGGTTCGTTGCTACGGTGCTGACGATGTTCGTGAAGGTGTTGCTATTATGCATAAAGAAGGTGTTGACGTTTCTATTACAGGTAACTCAACAAACCCAACACGTTTCCAGCATCCTGTTGCAGGTACATACAAAAAGGAATGTATCGAGCAGGGCAAGAAGTACTTCTCAGTTGCTTCAGGCGGCGGTACAGGACGTACACTTCATCCTGATAATATGGCTGCAGGCCCAGCTTCTTACGGTATGACAGATACTATGGGACGTATGCATTCAGATGCACAGTTTGCAGGTTCTTCATCAGTTCCTGCCCATGTTGAAATGATGGGACTTATCGGCGCTGGTAACAACCCAATGGTTGGTATGACTGTTGCAGTTGCAGTTTCAATTCAGGAAGCAGCTGAGCAGGGTAAGTTTTAAGGAATATACCGCTAGGTTAAAATGAATTAAGAATGGAAGCCACTCAGGTCACAGGTTGATTTGGGTGGCTTTTTTCGCACTCAAGGAAAAGGAAGCAAGAACGAAGTGAGTATTTACTTTTTCTGGCGCGATATCGACAAAATCAGATATGCGAAACACGACAGATGCGAAATGGATGGGGTTAATTCTATTATAGAGATGGAAAATAGTGAGTGTAGATGATATAATGGTATAGGCTTATAAATTTCATTTTGTAGAGAAAGGAAACTATGAATAGGTCGAAGAGAATGAAACTAGGAGGAAAAGAGAAAAATGACAAAAGTAGAGATTTTTCAAGACATAGTAAAGATTATGAAAGAAGATTCAGCTTCTTGCAAGGATAAATTGGGAGCGGATTCATATACATACATGGAAAAAATCAAAGAAGACATGTCGGATATGGATTTTTTGTATTTAGTAAATTCATATCTGAATACATTTGGGCTGACTGGACATTTAGGCTTTAGTTTGAAAGGAGTCGGACGCATTGCATTTGGAGTACAAAGATACCAAGATGCATTATATATAACATCTGTATCGAAAGATATAGAGTTAAAAGTAGGCGATAAAATCATTCGTGTGGATGGCTTAGCAATAAATGATTTTGCAAAAAAACACGAAGAGTTTTTGTTTGGAGAGACCGAAGAACGACAAGCACCTCATTGGGAATATTTGCTTAGATTCGCAAAAACTATCACTTATATTTCAGCAGAATCAAAGAAAGAAGAAACATATAATATCGAGCTTGGTTCATTTGAAAGTGCAGAAGAAAAATACAGTTGTAAGGATATGAGAAAGGGTATTAGTTTTATTCGCCTTGCTGATTTTAGCGATGAGGAACAAATTCAGCAGATGTATGCGGAGAATACCGAACTTCTGAAGAACTCGAAGACATTAATTGTTGATGTAAGAAATAATGGTGGCGGTTCCGATACATGCTTTTTGCCACTGCTCCAATATGCTTTGCCAAATGGAAAGAGAATTGATGAACTAGACCTGGTGGATGCGAGTGCAAATAGGGACGGTTCAGAGATAAATTACTCACTTCGAAATTGTGATACTCGATTGAAGGCGGTGGATGAATATCTGAATATGGAACTCCCTGAAGAAACACGAACAATTTTGCAGATGATGAAAGATGAGTTGCTAGAAAATAGAGGTAAAGGTTTTATCAAGCGTGAAAAGGAGGAAATGGATATTCCTATTGTTGGAGATTCCAATGTAGAGGAAATGTACATTATTACAGACAGTGGATGTGGTTCTTCAGGTGACAATTTCGTTGCTGTATTTAGTATGTTTCCAAAAGTGACTGTAGTTGGTAGACCTACGATGGGGATTTTGGATTATTCGAATGTGGCGTTTGTTCAGTATGATGACTTCAGTTTGATGTATCCTACCAGCCGTTTGATTTCAGTAGAAAGTGGAAACGGCATGATGAAAAAAGGAGTAAAAGTGGATTACTACGTTCCATGGACGCTAGAACATCTTAAGGGAGATGTAGACCTTGAATTTGTTATGAAACTGATTGAACAAAAAGAAAAGACTAACGACTAGATCGGAATTTCACGTTTGAAAATACTTATATAAGTACAGTGTCGAATTCCAATTTGTCGAACACTTGAAACTTTCAATTTATCGATGAGTTGAGCTACTAGTAAGCTAGCGTAAAATTTTACTCGGAAAATTAAATAACGACATAGAAAGAGGATACCCCTTTATGATAAAGTATTTAGCGCTAACAAAAATACAAGTAAAGGTAGGTGT
>JAZQEC010000041.1:0-250864 GCA_045538755.1 Clostridia bacterium | reverse complement strand
CCTATTCTTGGGGTACCGCTGTTAACGTACAGATGATGGCCTTCGGTAACATGGGCGACGACTGCGGTACAGGTGTTGCCTTCACACGTGACCCTGCAACCGGCGAACCCGGACTTATGGGTGAGTTCCTCACCAACGCACAGGGCGAAGACGTTGTTGCCGGCGTTCGTACTCCTATGCCGATCGCTGAGATGGCTACTAAGTTCCCCGAGGCTTTCGAGGAATTCAATAAGGTTTGCGCTATCCTTGAAGACCATTACCGCGACATGCAGGATATGGAATTCACTGTTGAGCATGGCAAACTCTTCATGCTTCAGACCCGTAACGGTAAGAGAACTGCTAAGGCAGCTCTTAAGATCGCTTGTGACCTTGTTGACGAGGGCAGAATTTCCGAGCAACAAGCTGTTGCCATGATCGATCCCCGTAACCTTGATACACTTCTCCATCCCCAGTTTGACCAAAAGGCTCTTAAGGCAGCTACTCCTGCCGGCACAGGTCTCGGTGCTTCCCCCGGAGCTGCTTGCGGTAAGGTAGTATTTACTGCAGAAGATGCAGAGGCTTGGAATGCAAGAGGCGAGAAGGTTGTTCTCGTTCGTCTTGAGACATCTCCTGAGGACATTACAGGTATGAAGGCTTCCCAGGGTATCCTCACAGTTCGTGGTGGTATGACTTCTCACGCAGCCGTTGTTGCTCGTGGTATGGGTACATGCTGTGTTTCCGGTTGCGGCGACATTATCATGGACGAGGAGAATAAGAAGTTCACATTGGCTGGTAAGACATACGTTGAGGGTGATTACATCTCCATCGACGGTTCTACCGGTAACATTTACGACGGAATTATCCCCACAGTTGACGCTGAAATCGCAGGTGAGTTCGGCAGAATCATGGAGTGGGCAGATGAGTTCAGAACTCTTAAGGTTCGTACAAACGCAGATACTCCTGCAGACGCAAAGAAAGCTCGTGAGCTTGGCGCTGAGGGTATCGGTCTTTGCCGTACAGAGCACATGTTCTTCGAGGCAGAGAGAATCGCTGCTTTCCGTGAGATGATCTGTTCTGATACAGTTGAGGGTAGAGAAGTAGCACTTGCTAAGATTCTTCCTTACCAGCAGGGCGACTTCGAGAAGCTTTATGAGGCTCTTGAGGGCAACCCCGTATGTATCCGTTTCCTTGATCCTCCGCTCCACGAATTCGTTCCTACAGAAGAGGCTGACATTGCAGCTCTCGCAAAGGCTCAGGGCAAGACAGTTGAAGAGATTAAGAACATCATTTCTTCTCTCCACGAGTTCAACCCCATGATGGGTCACAGAGGATGCCGTCTTGCAGTAACATATCCTGAGATTGCAAAGATGCAGACAACTGCTGTTATCCGCGCTGCTATCAACGTTAAGAAGGCTCATCCCGATTGGAACATCGTTCCCGAGATTATGATTCCTCTTACAGGCGAAGTTAAGGAGTTGAAGTACGTTAAGAACGTAGTTGTTGCAACAGCTGACGCTGAGATCGCAGCAGCAGGCGTAGAGCTTAAGTACGAAGTTGGTACAATGATGGAGATCCCCAGAGCTTGTCTTACAGCTGACGAGATCGCAAACGAGGCTGAGTTCTTCTGCTTCGGTACTAACGACCTTACACAGATGACATTCGGCTTCAGCCGTGACGATGCAGGCAAGTTCCTTTCTGCATACTATGACAGCAAGATCTACGAGAACGATCCTTTCGCTAAGCTCGACCAGAACGGCGTAGGTAAGCTCATGGACATGGCTGTATCTCTCGGAAAGAAGACTCGTCCTTCCATCCACTGCGGTATCTGCGGTGAGCACGGTGGAGACCCTGTATCCGTTGAGTTCTGCCACAAGATTGGTCTTGATTACGTATCTTGCTCACCTTTCCGTGTGCCGATCGCAAGACTCGCTGCAGCACAGGCTGCAATTAAAGAAAGCAAGTAAGAACCTCACGGCATTACCAAAATCAAAGATTTTGACGCCTGAGAGAACCTTGGACCTTCGGTCTAAATTGCTGACTTTATAAAACAAAATTATCCCCACCTAAGCATAGGTGGGGATTTTTGTACCTCTTGCAAATATCTGTTATTTTTGCTATAATAAAAATTAGAGGTGCAAAAATGAAAAAACTTGATAAAATCGGTACAGTATTTAATATAATTTTAGGTGTATCATATATCCCACTTTCATTATTCAGTTGGCTTTTGCAAATGGCATCGGAAAGCACCATTGATGCAACTAACCCATTATATATAACTTTGATAGATATTTTCTGCATTATATCTCTTATCATTCCGTTTTTATGTATAGCAGGAATTATTGTATCGTTAATTTTAAGAAAAAAGGGTTACAGCATCTCCTCATTTGTTGTTCAATTTCTTCCACTTGTGATTTTTATACTCAACATAATTCTTTTATGCATTGCAGAATCAATACCTGCAATAATATAATAACAATTCCCTCTTTTGCTGATAGCACCACAGCCAGCTATAAAAGAATCTAAGTAATTAGATTTATAAAGCAAATTTTCCCTCTACTGATTATTCGGTAGAGGGATTTTTGCGTATTCTATTGAAATTCATTGACAAATCGTTATAATGAAATAAAGAGGTGGACTATAAATGATATGTTACAAAGTTACACATAAATACAAACTACAAGACCATTTTGAATGTAAGGATATTGGTATTTACAGTTCAATATCCAATGCAGAAAATGCGATAGAAATTCTAAAAATCAAAGAAGGTTTTAAAGATACTGTTGAAGGTTTTGGAGTGAAAAAAGTGTTTCGTTTTTGCAAACCAAAATTATTGGACAGAACTTTTTGGATAGATGGCTTTGTGACTTATACATATTAGATACACAATTTCCCTCTTTTGCGGATAGCACCACAGGCTGCAATTAAGGAAAGTGGGAAATAATAACCCATTCACCAAAGTAACGGAGTTTGTGCTTAATTTAGACGATGCGAAAGCATATCTGTATAAAGATAGTACCAAACATCGTATACACAGGTGGAACGACTTAAAAGTCAATATCTATGTATAAGAGAACACCCTATGACCGCAAAGTCATAGGGTGTTTTTATGCTTTAAATAAGCGAGCCCCGAATATATCGGGGCCCGCCGTTAAATTAAAATTCCGCCAGTGTTGATAATTGCGCCTACATATATTTAAGCAAGAGTAATTATAGTGTAGTCAATTAAAATTTAAAAATCAAGTAATAAAAACACCTTACGACCGAAGCCATAAGGTGTTAATTTTTATAGATTAGAGTTTACTAATAATTTCTGCTCTTTGTGCTTGATACTCTTCTTCGGTAATCATACCGAGTTCGAGTTTGTCTTTTAACAGTCTTAAAGACTGTTCAGGGGACATCTTCTCTGCGTTTTTCTTTTCCTTTTCAGGAGATATCGCTATTATAGACGGTATTCTATTGTTTAAGCCAAATAATAGTATAGCAACATAAAAGAGTATAGCGCCAACTATTCCAACAGGCCAAGTAAACAAATATAAATAAACCTCGTCTTCTATATACCACTCAATTGAATTGAACAGATTAATAATAGAATATGCCTCAACCAACAATCCGCAAACAGTAGCAATAATTACAAAAACCTTTTTGGACATCCCTTTTAAAGCACTAATTGTAAGTAATGCAAATGTAATAATTATCGGAATATCAAATATTAAATCTCTAAAATAAATACCCCAACCCCGCAAGGCATACACTACGGTGTAGAAAATCGGGTAAAATGCTACGAGTCCAAATGTTATAGGAACACAAATTGTCGCCTTGTAATTGTTATGAAATTTCAATATGTAAATAACAAAAAGAACAAATGGTGCAAGATATATAATAAAGTCCAATAACTCAAAAAAGGAAGGGAAACTAACCATTAATTCATGATACGATTCACCGTCATTATAATTATAGTCATAGTTCACAAAATATGTAATGCAACTAAAAATGATGAGTAGAAGTGAAACTAATGATAGGATAATAACGGGAGTTTTACATTTGAAGTTTGTTTGTTTTGGTGTTAACGTTTGATTCATAACTATTACCTCTTATTCGCTTTTAGAAATAGCTTGCTTATATTCTTCTTCTGTAATCAACCCTTGAGAACGAAGTTTCTCAATTTTGCTAATTCTTTCTTCGTCAACTTTTGTTTGTGCCTCTGACTTTCTTTCGCCGCCACGTGTATTACGCTCGATGTCGCAAGCTTTGTCAACAAGCTCTCCATAAGCATAGAGTAACCATGAAGATACCCAAGCAACAATAGGACCTAAAAGCATAACTAAAAGACCATATCCAATTAAGTCTTCATCAGTAGCCATAAGTGCAATACCTGTGATTACTGCTGCGATTGCCTCAACAATAAATGTTGCTTTTGCTAAACCTTTAATTTTGCCGCCAATGTTGTCATACATAGTGATGACCTCCTTAAAAAATAATAAAAAAGTGCGTCCCATTAAGAGACGCACCGAAAAATGCTTCCCTCAATGTTGCTACACATCTGCACAAAGTCAGGGAGAGAGAATACATTTTTACCAAATAGTATTCCCCCAACAATGTGCCTATTCAGATGTGTAGCACTTACAGTATAGCACAAAATCTTTTAATTATCAATGTATTTCTCAATTTTTCGGGAAACATCATAATTTTTATAATGTTTATATGTAATCATTATAAGTTATAAGATTTCTATTAATTATATAATTAATAAGATTACTAGAGAATCATATAAATCTTGAGTCTTAAACAGAGTGATAAAAATGGTTTGAATTGAAAAGAGTTATCCATAAAAGTTATAGTGATTCTTAAAAAAGTTAGATAAATAATAATGATTGTTGGTTGCAAATTCTTTTTTAAAAATTTTCTTGCTTTAGTTTCAAAAGTTACATATTCTTTAAGTGTCTTAATGACTTACATTTTATAGAAGGAGGAATTATTAACTTTATTACACACACATCATTTTTTACGAAGGTGGAATTTTCAAACCGACCGAACGAGGTCAACCCCTATTACTGTTGTTCTTCGCACCATTTGAATAAGACACAATAAGAGCAACAGTAATATTGTCAATATTTATCGTTATTGCTATGGCGGTATGTTGGCACACCACCGATGAGGGTGGGTTTGGGCAACAGGAAATGTCCGTTGCCTTTTTGGTAGGAACAAAGCCTGCTTATTCTGAACAAATAGCAATCACGGGCGAAAACATCGGTTTTCGCTTCAAAAAATCGTCCTCGTTATCGGCATTAACGGTTTCGGACACGCCGAAACCGACAATGCCGATAACAAAAGACACCATTTTTACAGAAAGGAGTAATTTGCTATGGGTAAGAAAAAATCGTTGTTCTATCAGTTTGAGTCGTCTATCAACGATATTAATAGTGGGCATAAGAAATTTGTAGACAAACATTCCCAAAAGTCGCAGACAGAACAAGAATCTCAACCTTGGAGAATCTATAGCTTCTCGGCAAAAAGCAACTTGCTTGATACGGCACACAATTTTAGTGGTTATTTAAAAGAACAATATGGCATAAAGGAAATGAAATAATCATAGTCTAATAAGTAATTTATCCCCTTGGAGTTTTCCAAGGGGATTTTTTTACAAATATCTTTCCTTTAAAAATATAATATGATATAATATATCTACAAATATATTTAACGAGTTAAGAGGGCAAAGTAATGGCTTGGTACGACGAAGCAATATTTTATCACATTTATCCCTTGGGAATGACCGGGGCGCCAAAGCAGAATTCTTACAGTGAACCAGTGCATAGACTTAATACACTTTTGCCGTGGATTAATCATATAAAAGAAATTGGCTGCAATGCAATTTATATTGGACCGCTTTTTGAATCTGTCGGACACGGTTATGAAACGACCGATTACAAAAGATTAGACAGCAGACTTGGCACAAACGAGGATTTGGCGGGGTTTGTATCAGAGTGTCACAAACAAGGGATTCGAGTGATTTTGGACGGTGTATTCAACCATACCGGTCGTGATTTTTTTGCCTTTAAGGATATTAAGGAAAACAGAGAAAACTCAAGATATAAAGATTGGTATTGCAATGTTAATTTTTGGGGGAACAACTCCTTTAATGATGGCTTTGCTTATGAAAATTGGGGAGGATATGACCTGCTTGCAAAATTAAACCAGCGCAATCCGGAGGTCAGGGACTATATTTGCGATGTAGTCCGTTTTTGGGTCAGCGAGTTTGATATTGACGGAATCCGTCTTGATGCGGCAGATGTAATGGACTTTGACTATATGAAGGCGCTTCGTGGGGTGGCAAACGAAGTGAAGCCGGACTTTTGGCTTATGGGAGAGGTTATTCACGGTAATTACTCCCGTTGGGCAAACGACGGAACACTTCACTCGGTAACCAATTATATGCTTCATAAAGCCCTGTATTCCGCACATAACGACCATAATTATTTCGAGATTGCGCACACAATTAAATATGTAGGCGATATGGTTGGAAACCGCCTTAAGCTGTATACTTTTGTTGATAATCACGATGTTGAGCGAATTTATACAAAGCTCAAAAATAAATCACACTTCGTGCCTGTACACATATTGCTTTATACCTTGCCGGGAATCCCGTCAATTTATTACGGCTCCGAATTTGGTATTGAGGGCAAAAAGGAGCAAGCCTCGGATGACTCTTTAAGACCTGCATTAGATTTTGAGGATTATAAGCAAGAGATAAAAACCAATACTTTTACAAAACTTATTGCTACCCTTGGTAAAATACGCAAAAGCACACCTGCTCTTTGCTACGGTGATTACAAAGAATTAGAGCTGCAAACAACTCATTTTGCTTATGAGAGAACCCTAGAGGGTAATTCTGTAATTATTACAGTAAATAATAGCGATAAAGAAGTGGTTATGAAGCTTCCTTGCGACAGTTTTGGTGAATATCTTGGCGCCCTTACAGGTGAGAGATTGCAGGTTAAAGATGGGCGCATTGAGGTACAAGTGCCGGCAAACTGCGGCGAAATCTGGATAGCTAAGGGTGCTGTTAATCAAGAAATTACACCGACAAAAGAAATAGAAATTAAAAAATCTTTGAAGCCTTTAAGGGCCAGCGAAGAACCCCAAAAGCCTGCAACTGAAAAGCAACAGGAAATAAGGTTGGCAGAGGAAGTAGAGATAGACCAGAATAAACCGTATGAGGAAATGACTGTTGCCGAGCTGCAGGAGGCTATTCTTGAAAAAATGCGAAAAAATGGACCTGTTACCGAATATATGTTAGGAACAGTCCGGGAAAATACACATCGAGGTTCTTTGATAACTTGGATTAAAAGCTTTAACTAAAAGCAACTGAATAAAATTTAAATTATCTTTTCTTACTGAGGGTTTTAAAAATCGTTGTAATTACATAGCCTGGGGTGATTTTATGAATAAGATATTTGAAAAGCACGAAACCTTATTTTGTATGCTGTTTATAACTGTATACATAGTATCCAATTCCTTTTGTGTTCAAAATTTTGGATATACCAGCAGTGTAAGTTTTATTGTTAACACTGTATTATCTGCGTGTTTAGTCACAATAGTGTTGGCGCTAAAAAAATCCGCCTATTACGGATTTGCAAGGATTAAAAATTTAAAGAAATATTTATATTTTATCCCATTAGCGGTTATAATATCAGTTAATCTGTGGAGCGGAGTTAACATAAACAATACTGCAAGTGAGATAGTGTTCCATATTCTAACTATGATAAATATTGGCTTTATTGAAGAACTTATTTTCAGAGGCTTTTTATTCAGAATGATGGAAAAAAGTAATATTAACAGTGCTATAATTGTCAGCGCTCTCACCTTTGGAATAGGACATATTGTTAATTTGCTAAATGGATCAGAGCTTATTCCCACCTTAATGCAAATATGCTATGCCACCGCAATTGGTTATTTGTTTGTTATTATATTTTACAAAAGCAAATCGCTTGTTCCCTGCATTATAACACATTGCTTGGTAAATTCACTTTCTATATTTAATGTTGAAAATACCGTGTCTTTATATATAGCACCTATATTTTTAACAATTATTCCTCTTGCTTATGGGATTTATATAAACAAAAAAATTTAGAATAATTTAGGGTGATAAAATGTATAAATATGAAACACATCTTCATACCTCTCCGGTTAGCCGTTGCGCAAAGGCGGATGTTAAGGAAACCCTAGAATTCTATAAGAAGCTTGGATATGACGGTGTTTTTATTACAAATCATTTTCTTGACGGCAATATCAATGTGGAAAAAGATAAGCCCTATGAAGAGCAGATAGATTTTTATTTTTCAGATTTTGAAAAAGGAATTGAAATAGGAAAAACTCTTGGTATTAAGGTTTTTTGCGGGGTCGAACTTTCTTACGGAGGCACAGATTTTTTGGTATATGGACTTAATAAAGAGTGGTTTCTTTCTCATCCGGAAATTATGGATATGAAAAAAAGTGATGAGCTTGCATTTATGATGGATAGCGGAGCGCTTGTTATTCAAGCCCATCCATATCGGGAAGCGGCCTATATTGACCATATTCGTCTTTTCCCCAGAAATGTTCATGGTGTTGAAGTAATCAATGCCAACCGAACAGAACAGGAAAACAAAATGGCGGATATATATGCAAAAAATTACAACCTGATTGAATTTGCAGGCTCGGACAACCACAGCGCCTCGGAACAGAAAAAATTAGCCGGTGTTTGTTGTCAAGAGCCTATATACAGCGTTGAAGATTTTATAAACAAAGTAAAGGGCAATAAGACCAAAATATTTACCCTTATAAACGAATAATGTTTTTTGCGTAATGCACAAGAACAGCTTTACAAGCTTTTTGTATTGTGTTGAAAAAAAGGTCGAAATATGTTAGAATAAAGCCGTAGTAAATGCATTTTTGAGGGTGGCTTTATGAAAAAGTTTGTTTGTGTAATTATTTGTGTGTTAACGGTGCTTTTAATGTCTTCCTGTAAAAAGGAAATGGCTGGACAAGATGAAAGCAGAAAAGATGTTATATCGACCATAAGTCAGGAATTATTGCTGTCGTCCCAGAACAAAACAGAAGATGTTGAAACCGAGTTTGTTACTGAATCCAAGAATTCTCAAGCCTCCAAAGAAATATCGAAGCCGCAATATGGAGCCAGTTCCGAAAACAAACCTGGTGTAGAAAGCATTAAAGCTTCCTCAAGCACCCAAGCGTCTTCGGCAGTTCAAACTTCCTCAGCATATCAAACCTCCTCGGCATCCAATCAAACCTTACCAACCTTTAGTTATACCGTAAACGATGCTGAAAACAAAAGGGGTCTTTCCACCGAGGGAAGGGGCTTTTCCTTTGGGGTTGCGAAAAACGGGGTTCCCCACAGCCAGTCGGTTATAAATCAACAAACCTTTGATGCTTTTCAAAATGTTAAGGCTCTGGCGCTGGACACTAAAACCAAGGAAAAGGTTATGTACCTTACCTTTGATAATGGGTATGAATATAAGAATTTAACGGCAGATATACTTAATACCCTTAAGGAGAAAAATGTAAAGGCGGCATTTTTTGTAACGCTCAGCTATGCAAAGCAAAATCCCGGACTGGTGCGGCGTATGATAGACGAGGGACATATAGTTGGAAACCACAGCGCTACGCATCCCTCGTTCCCAAAGCTCACCCGAACAGAGATGGCTCAGGAGATAGCAGCTCTTGATAATTATCTCAGAGAGAATTTTTCATATACAAGTCCGTATTTCAGATTTCCCTCAGGGGAATATTCCGAATGCGCACTGGAGCTTGTAACCTCAATAGGCTTTAAATCTGTTTTCTGGTCGATAGCACATACCGATTGGGATACATCGGCTCAAAAGGGCGCCGACAACGCCTTTTCAACCGTCACTTCCCGTTTTCACCCCGGTGCAGTCATATTGCTTCACGCAGTATCCCAGGATAATACAGATGCCCTTGGTAGAATTATTGACGATGCTCATAGCAAGGGATATAAATTTAAGACGTTGAACGATTATCCATTTTAATATTTAAAGCGTATATCCCGTTTTCTTATGTAAGAAAAAACAATCCCCAATCAGCTGATTGGGGATTGTTACTATAAGGTTTAGGCCTTAAGCCACTCGTCTGCTTTGGCTGCAGACATACGCTTAATGTCTTCCTTTTTGTAGGGGGACTCAGCGCCGCCGTTTACATAAAGGAAAAACTTGCCGCCCTCGGTCTTATAAAGGCTTTCTTCATAGCCGGCAGCATCACCGAAGCTGCCAAATGTCTTTTTCAAAACAAGCTCTGCATTTTCGGTATCATATTCTACCTTGCAAATAATCTTTTTCATATAATTCATCCTTTCAATTATGTTAACAATATTAATCATATTTGCAATGCTATAATACCATAAAAGTTCTGTAAAATCAAGACTTCGCAAATTGTTACATAAAGGTATAATAAGTGACAGAATATGCTACTCCTTTTATAATAATCTAAAAAAGTTTTGAAAAGTACAGCCAACAGATTGACAAAAGGGGAAATTTAGGGTAATATATATTAGTCAAATTAAAATTAGCCTCCATAGTTAAATGGATATGCGAACCCCACCTAAGCGGGTGTTTTAACGCTCGCCTTTGCAAAAAGGCAAATGGTCATAGGTTTGAATTGTATCGTATATGCGCTTGTAGCTCAGCAGGATAGAGCGTCCGCCTCCTAAGCGGAAGGTCGGGGATTCGAATTCCTTCAAGCGCGCCAAAAACCGTCTCGAAAGAGGCGGGTTTGTTTTGCTGAAAGCCGCATAAATACTGCGTATTTAAGGCTCCCTTGTGTAAAGGGAGCTGGATTTTGCGAAGCAAAAGACTGAGGGATTGTTTGATAAGTTTATATGTTGACAATCCTCCCGACTTCGCTCCGCTCAGCCACCCTCCTTTACACAAGGAGGGCTTTTTTCTTGCTAATTTGCACAGGCATTTGTTCCATCTATAGACTTTTTGAATTTTTGAAGAAAATATGTTATAATTATTGTAACGTTTTGTAAGTTTCCAAATCTAATAGATGAAAGGACGGTGAAAATGTGACTGATTTTGAAAAGCTTTTCAATGAAAACCGAGAATTCATTTTCAAATATCTGATGAAAATGACACGAGATATTACACTATCCGAAGAGTTGACACAAGAAACCTTTTTTCGTGCATATATGAACTATGCATCTCTTCGAAATAAGGAGAAAGCATCCGTGTGGCTCTGCCAAATCGCAAAGAATACATATTTTGCGTGGTATAACGAGCAAAAGAAAAAAGAGTCTCTTGACAATCTCGAAGTAGCAAGTAACGATGAAAGTATCGAAGATTTCTTTGCTCAAAAGGAACTTTCTCAAAAAGCACTACATTGCTTGCACGAATTAGAAGAGCCGTATAAAGAAGTTTTTATGCTTTCTGTGTTTGGCGGTTTTTCGTTAAAGGATATTAGTTCAATCTTTGGAAAAAGCGAAAGTTGGTCACGAGTTACATTTTACCGTGCCAAGCAAAAACTATTAGAAAGAATGAGGTAACGATATGAATTGCAATATTGTTAAAGATTTGATTCCACTGTACGTTGACGGATGTTGCAGTGGTGAAAGCGAAAAGGTTGTTGAAGAACATATTAATAATTGTAATGAGTGCAAAAAAATTTTTGAAGATATGAAAGCACCATCCGATATTGTCACAGTATCTGAATTACCAAAAACATTCAGCAAACTTAACGATTGGAAGGCCTCTGTTTTACAGTCAGTTTTGTTGTTCCTCTCATTTGCTTTGATTACCGTTGGAGTTGCCCTGGAAGCAAGAACACCTTCCGGTCTGTTGAATGGTTTTTGGGCGTTAAACCTTGTCATTCCGGCAACCGGACTTATGCTCTCTCTGGCAAACTGGTATTTTGTAAGAGTCTATAAAAGCAGAAAGAGTTTTTCCAATTATTCTTTAATTGCAACACTTGGTGTTACACTATGTGCTTATATATGGTCGGGTTTCCATTACGAAATGAATCTTATCGACCTATTTGCAGGAAATGATTTTGCTAATGTTTTAGAAATTCTACACGCTTTATTATTTCTATATGGAATCGGCATATTGTTGACGGTTGTATTTTGCACATTATCCAAGACACTCTCAAACCAATACGCAAAGATGTTGGGGAAAGAGTAAGGTGATTATATGAAAAAAGCAATATCAATTTTGATGTGCTTATTATTCGTGCTAACAATACTGTATCCTGCAGGCGTAATAATAACAGCGCGTTTGGGATATAGCTTTGAGCTTATCAGTGTTTCGGCTTTTGCAATCGCTATTGCCGCAATATCCGTGTGCATAGTCGTCCTTGATCTTATTTGTAAAAACACACTCGAAAATAACACAATACGGATTCTTTTGGCGATTATCACTCCGTTTTCTTTAATCAATGCTGTATTCTATATTTTTGAGTGTTCGCAAATTTGGGTAATAGCAAGCGTATTGCTTTCTGCAGGTTGTTGCTGTTACTTAACGGTTAAATACGGAAAACCCTTGACACTCAAAGTTGTCACATTGGTTTTGTCTGCACTAATGATTTTGCCGATTGGTTTCTTCAGTTTTATTGCCTTAATTTTCGGCAACCTTGGTCAAAACACAGTCGTACAAACCGTCGAATCTCCGAGCGGAAAATACTACGCTCAAGTTATTGACAGCGACCAGGGCGCCCTTGGCGGAGAGACCCTAGTTGATGTTTATAAGAAAAGCGGAATCAACCTAATTCTTTTCAAAATCGAAAAGAAACCTCAACGAGTTTATTTCGGTGAGTGGGGAGAATTTGAAAATATGCAGATCCATTGGAATAACGATAATTGCTTAGTGATTGACTCGGTTGAATATGAAATAGAATAACACGATAGAATACTGCAAGTAATTTGGGAGCATTTTGTAGCAGTATTACCTTTACCCTAATTCAATCGTCCTTGCTAATTACTTGCTAATCGGACAAGGTAAAACAGCATAATATCAGCGATAACGGCGTAACACAAGATAATACTTTAACCTTAAAAATCCCCTGACAGCAGGGGATTTTTAGGTATTATAAGGGATGCCGTTATCGTTTCCATCGGTATCTCCTAAGTGGGTGTTTTAACACACACCTTTGCAAAAAGGCAAATGGTAATTTATTTGAATTGTATCGTATATGCGCTTGTGGCTCAGCAGGATAGAGCGTCCGCCTCCTAAGCGGAAGGTCGGGGATTCGAATTCCTTCAAGCGCGCCAAAAAGTGCCGAGAAATCAAAGTTTCTCGGCACTTTCTCTTTTTATTACTCACTCATTTTCTTGAGTGAGTTTTCTTGTTTTTTAGTGTAAACCAAGCTCGAACTTTTATCGTTCCCCGACCTAAATCTTGCTAAATGCGATTAGCAGAAAATCGCCGTTTTGCTAATTACCTGCTAATCAAATTTTTAGTAAAATTCTGCTAATTTGAGCAGGCGTATGTTCCATCCATATTTTTTAGTATATCAGCAATTATCTATACTGCAAATATTCAATAAACCGTTTCACCGCAAGTGAAGCGGTTTTCTTATCTCTCAAAGCAAGTCCGATATTGCGATATGCCGGAACGTCAAGCTCTTTTGCGATAATTCTATATGGTACTCTTTTTAAGATCAGTTCGGGGAGTATCGCAATGCCAAGTCCGCTTTCCACCATAGACATTACAGCATAATCGTCCCAAGTGGTAAATCTAACATTTGGTGTTAGATTATTACGCTCAAAGATTTCTGAAATTTCTGCCTTTGCACCCTTTTCAAGAAGCATAAATGGCTCATCACAAAGAGCAGCTACGGGAAATCTATCGCAGTCCTTTAGAGGATGATTTTCGGGGATGATCGCCATCAGTTTATCTTTCTCTAAAAAGAAGGTTTCAAAATCGGGGTGTGTCGGTAAACGCAAAAAGCCACAATCTACTCTGCCCGTGTGTATCCATTCTTCAATCTCGGTATAGTCACCGAGCAGAAGTTCATAGTCGATGTTGGGGTAGTCCTTTTGAAATTCTTTTATAATGTTCGGCAGCCAATGAGTAGCCACGCTTGAAAATGTACCAATGCGGATAAGTCCCGATTGCAGACCATTCAGTTCATCCACCTGCATTTTCAGCTTATCAAAATCGGCACAGAGGTTTTGTGCGTATGGTAACAGCTTCATTCCGTCACTTGTAGGCTTAACACCGTACTTGCTTCGTTCAAGAAGCGTTACACCCCATTCTTTTTCAAGATCTGCTATCATTCTGCTGATGCCCGATTGTGTGTAGTTTAATATCTCCGCCGCTTTTGTAAAGCTTCCGTATTCTACCGTTTTTACAAACGAGAGATATTTTTGCAAATTCATATCCATAAAGAGTACCTATTCCGAATTGTGATTTTGAACATTACAAACATTCGCTTTTGTTATGTTTGATATTATGATATACTATTTTCAGTTCAAATACAAGAGGTATCGTATGAATAATAAGGCATTTTTCAAATACATATTTGCTCTGCTTCTGTTTGGCTCAAACGGCATTGTTGCGAGTTTTATTGATTTAAGCAGTCAGAATATTGTACTGCTTCGCACTCTGATAGGCAGTATGCTGCTGATTGCTATTTTCTTTATCAGCGGCGAAAAACTAACTTTTTACAATCATAAAAAGCAGTTTCTGTTCCTTATGGTATCGGGTATTGCTATGGGGACAAGTTGGATGTTCCTATACGAAGCTTACGCTCGGATAGGTGTCAGTATCGCTTCGCTTTTATATTACTGCGGTCCGGTTATCGTAATGTCGCTATCCCCATTACTATTTAAGGAACGGCTGACTACAAATAAAGTGCTTGGTTTTCTTGCTGTAGTTGTCGGTGTGGTGTTGATAAACGAAAATATCTTTGACGTCAAGGGTAATATGTTCGGCATTGCCTGTGGTCTGCTCTCTGCTGTTATGTATGCCTTTATGGTTATCTGTAACAAGAAGGCAAAGGATATTGTGGGACTTGAAAATTCCACGTTGCAGCTTACCATGGCTTTTTTAACTGTGGCAGCATTTGTAGGGTTGAAACAAGGCTACTCTATGCAAATCACATCAATGTGTATCGTGCCAATTCTCATACTCGGTTTGCTGAATACAGGTATCGGATGCTACTTTTATTTTTCTTCAATCGGCAAACTCAAAGTACAAACAGTGGCAATCTGCGGATATTTAGAGCCTTTATCGGCAGTGATTTTTTCGGTAATATTCCTTAAAGAAACTATGTTACCGTTACAAATTGTCGGTGCAATACTTATCATCGGTGGTGCTATGATAGGCGAACCGGTAAAACCAAAGAGAACAAAAAGCAGTACACAATAATAAACCTAGTGAACAGAAGTTAAATGGCATACTTTCGTAGGAATATTATCTACACCCTAAAATTTAACCATCTGCTAATTCTTTGCTAATCGGTCACCGCAAAATATCATAAAATCAGTGGTAACGGCGCAACACAAGATAACACGTTAACCTTAAAAATCCCCTGACAACAGGGGATTTTTAGGTATTACGAGGGATGTAAGAACCGTTTCCCTCGGCTTCTCCTAAGGGTTAGTTACAGGTTCGATTCCTGTTGGGGGGTGCCAAAAATCCCGTTCACGAAAGTGGGCGGGATTTTACTTATTACTTCTTACCTCTTTACTCTTACTTCAAATAAAGTTTTGCACGGGATTTTTGGAAAGTAATAAGTAAGAAGTAATAGGTAATAAGTATTGCGTCCCCACCACTTTTATGATACAATAAACCCAAGGCGGTGATATTATGGGTTTGTTTAATACAATTAGAGAAATTATTAAGTTTAGAAAAGAATTAAAAATGAGCATCAAAGAATCAAAAGAAAAAGAAATGCTTTATTTAAGTATATCAAATGAAGATATGGCTTCTCTTTCGGATGATGAGCTGTTTGAGGCAGTGCTTTCCAGAACGGAACATAAGGTTGATAGTTTTGATGAGTGGGAAGAAGGGGTAAACTCGCTAAACAAATCACAAAAAATCTTTTATTCAATAAACTGGTTGGAAGTAGAAGTTAATAACGGTGGCTTGTGTCAGTTTTTTGTTAATTCGAGTCGTATGGTTGCACCGTATGTTAGTGAGTATATGAGCATTATCGGTGCCAATAATCATAAAAACCTTTTTGATAAATTTATTATGGACAATAATATAGATTTGAGTAACCTTTCTTCTTTTGATATTGATGATGTTGATGAATATGAAAAGCAACTTGAAAGGTATCCTTTTGACGATTATGACGATGCTTTTTATGATATGGAACCATTGGAAGCGTATTTGAAAAAATTTGCAAGAGAACATTTAGAAGATTTTTAATTCTAAATAATTAAACTGTAATTGAACAGAAAATCTGGTTTTAGACCGGTTCCATTTTGAGTGTCGGTCTCAAAAATCCCGTTCACGTAAGTGGGCGGGATTTTACTTATTACTTCTTACCTCTTCACTCTTACCTCAAAATAAACTTCACACGGGATTTTTGGGAAGTAATAAGTAATAGGTAATAGGTAATAAGTTCGGTGTGGCTTTGCCACAAATTATATATACAATGCTTCGCATTGATTTTTTGCCGCTTTTATGCTATAATACACCTAAGGCGGTGATGATGATAATGAAGTTTAAGGCTAAATTGAATTTGAAGTTTTATATTGTTTCTATCCTTTTGCTGGGTATTGTTGCATTGGGATGGTATGGTGTATATTTTTTAAATGCAAATGAAATATTAATGGAAGATAATACGCCAATGGATAGTCAAGCCAAAATGTTGTTTACCATTGCAATTGGTGCAGTTGTATTATCGTGGACATTTTCGTTTTTTACATTGATAAGACAAGAGCTATTTGGTTATGCTTTTGTGATAGATGAGAATGGAATTCATAATACTGCAACTGCAATCAATGTGTTAGCTTTTATTTTTGTTGTACCTATAAGGACAATACCTTTTTCTGCAATCGAAAGATTCTCAGAAGATAATGGGGTTTTGACTTTGGAAATTGATAAGGCAAAAATAGATTTGATTCCTATTCTTCGGATTTTTGCGAGAAAAAGATATCATTTATTTTCCGGATTTACAGTAGAAAAACGAGATATTATTAAAGCTGAACTTGAAAAGCATATTAAATAAATTAGAATTGAAGAAAATCCTCGGTTTTTAACCAGTTCTTTTTCGGACACGAATGACAAAAATCCCGTTCACGAAAGTGGGCGGGATTTTCACTTTTTCACTATTCACTTTATATCTTCTATATCAGTTTTTGTCCTTTAAATTATTTCCCAACTCATATCCGCCAACCGGACGAAGGAATAATTTTACGCAACTGCCTTCGCCAAAAACGGCTTCAATCATTTTCTTATAATCATCAAACATTTTGTCAGGGATGTAGCACTGAATAGTGCCTGCAAAGCCACCACCGTGAACACGATAAGCTCCACAGCCATTTAAAAACTGCTTTGTTAATGCCAAGGCTAATGATATTGCTTGTTCCTTTGGATTTTTAGGTGAGTATACGTTTTGAAGTAAATCGTAAGATGACTCTCCGGAGCTCTTAACCGCCTTTAAAAACGTATCGAAATCGCCCTTTTTAAGGGCTGTTTTTTGAACAAGTACACGCTTGTTTTCGTTGAAAATATGTATTGCTCGCAGTACAGCTCTATCCCCACATAGCTTTCGTATATGGGCAATATTTTCATAAAATTTATTTTCATCGGCATCACGCAAAAACTCAGCGCCTAATGCTTTGCTTACCGCCCTACATTCAAGAGTGATATCTGCATAATCCTGTGTTAAATTGGAATGATTACCGCCAGTGTCCACAACGCAAAGGGTATGACCAAAATTTTCAAAGTCAACGCTAATCTTTTCTACCAACGGATTTTGCGGGTCATTAAAATCAGCGTATGTAAAGCCTCCCACCGAGCTTGCCAGCTGGTCCAAAAGACCGCAGGGCTTTCCAAAATATTCACTCTCGGCAAACTGAGCATATTTTGCAATTGTTATTTCGTCTGCCTCGCTGTTATTGTAAAGTCCGTTTATTATATTTGCAATAAGAACTTCAAATGCTGCTGAGGAGGAAAGGCCGGAGCCTTTTAAAACGTTAGATGTTGTATATGCATCAAAACCGCCTATATTATAACCGTTTTGTACAAATGCAGCTACTATACCCCGTATAAGCGCACCGGAGGTTGCCTTTTCCTCTTCTTTTATTTGAATGTCATTAATATCAATTTCATCCATTGGATAGCCTTTGGATTGAATGCGGATAATGTTATCTTCGTTGGCAGACACAATTGCAATAACATCAAGATTTACACTGCCTGCAAGCACCACACCGTGCTGATGGTCGGTGTGATTTCCGCCAATTTCAGTACGACCGGGCGCAGAAACCAGACGAATTTCTCTTTGTGTGCCAAAAAGCTTTTCAAATTCATTAATTGCGTTACAATATCTTTTGGCTGCATTTTCACATTCGCCATAAAGAAAAATAAACTCTTTGTCTAAATGATGATTTACTATTTGATTATATATGGTTGCGGCAGTCATTTTGATACCCTCTTTTACGTTAAAGTTAATTATATTTTTGTGGCATTTTATCAAATAAAAAACTATCTAAATATCCCTGCACGGTTTTTGGGGTCGGGCATTTCTTGGTCGGAAAAAACGCTGTCAAGCCACAAAATACTAAGGGACATCCATTTGTTAAAAGAAGGCTCAATATGTCCGCAGGTTTCTATTTTTCCGGTGCTCAGACCGTGAACGCCGTTTGGGAAGATATGCATTTCAAAGGGAATGTCATTGTCGTTCAGCGCATTGGCAAAATCCAGGCTTTCCTTTACTGAAACTGTATTATCCATAAAGGTGTGTACCAAAAAAGCAGGGGGAGTATGTGGCCCTACATTTTTACTGCAGTCCAGCAGTTTTTTTGTTTCCTCCGGGTCCCGGCTTCCTATAAGCCGTGGAAGATTGGGTCGCATCCAGGAGTTAGTTGTTATTACCGGGTAGCCTAAAATAAGGGCATTGGGCTTATTTTCTCCTTTTTCACAGCCGGAAAGCTTTTGAATTTCCGGGTTATTCCATAGCGTGCCCAGAGAAGCCGTAAGATGTCCTCCTGCAGAAAACCCGCAGACTGCAATTTTATTGGGGAGAATATTCAGCTCCTCACAATTGGCGCGGAGATATTTTACCGCCTTGCATAAATCCAGCAATGGCTGTGGAAAGGCTGCTTTTTCTTTTACTGAATAATAAAGCACAAAGGTGTTATAGCCAGCCGCCAGATAGTCCAGGGCAATTGGGTCGGCCTCCCTGTCGCACTGCCCGTTATATGCCCCTCCCGGACATACAATTACTGCCGGCCGTGACATATTTACAGGAAATGCCGGATGAGGTGGATTTTCGTGGATATAACAATCCATATAGATATTATTATCTTTATCAAAATCAATGCGTCTAGAAATCATTATAAATCACCCTTCATAAAGGCGGTTTTTAAAATTGCCGCTTGAGTTTTTGCATCCTTTATTTCTCCCCTTAAAACCATTTCTGTTGCGGTTTTAAGGGATATTTTTTTAATGTTTAAAAATTCGTCTTCGTCGGGGTTGGTATCACCTAAGGTCAGACCCGTTGCAAGGTACATATATATTATTTCACCGCAATAGCCGGGACTGGGGTAAAGCTCACCTAAAAATTCAAAATTTTCTGCGGTGGCGCCAATTTCCTCTTTTAGCTCTCGCTTACCGCAAAGAAGTGGCTCTTCCTTTTCGTCACGCTTTCCGGCAGGAATTTCCAAAACAACCTGGCTATAGGGGTAACGGAACTGTTCTACCATATAAACACATCCGTCGTCTGTCAGGGGAACAATGCAAACCCCTCCGTTATGTTCTATAATTTCTCTTTTTGCGGTGGCGCCGTTTGGAAGCAGGGCGTCATCCACCCTAAGGGAAACCACCTTTCCTTTATAAAGATATTCTTGTTTTATTGGTTTTTCTGTTAAATCCATAGCAAAAACCTCCGAAAAGTTGCATAAGATAGTATTAAATAAATAGGAAACGGTGAGAAAAATGGAAAGTAAAATTTACCCCATAGAGCACAGCTATTTTGAAATAAGGCAAATAATATCGGCCCTTATAGCAAAGTACCCCTTTCTAGGCCGCAGTACCATTGGAAGAACTGTAGCCGGACGGGATATTACCGCCCTTAGTATAGGAAGCGGCGAGGAATCGGTGCTTTTTGTAGGGGGAGACGACCCTGCCTGCCGAATTTCCACCCTTTTGCTTTTAAAATTCTGTGAAGAGGTCTGCCACTGTATTCTCCACGGAAAGGAGCTTTGCGGCCTTAACTTAAGAAAAGCGCTTTTTGGCAGAGGGATAATTTTTGTTCCTCAGCTTAACCCCGACGGTGCAGAAATCGCCCAGCGAGGCGGACCGGGGTGCGGATATATGGCAGGTCGAATTGAAAAGCTTTGCGACGGGAAATTTGATACCTGGCGCAGTAATCTTAGGGGTGTGGAAATATGCCGAAATCTGCCCTACCGGTTTGACACAAGAAAGCTAAAAGAACAAAAAGGCGGAGTGCATAGTCCCCGACCCTTTGGATTTGGCGGTTATAAAGAAATAAGCGAGCCGGAAACCCTTGCCCTTGTGGAGCTTTGCCGTGCCAAAAAAATACGGCATTTGGTACATCTTTCTTCCTTTGGACAAACGGTAAGCTATAGCGGAGACCCTATAACTCCGGCACACAGTGAAAAAATGGCCGAAGTAATTGCCGCCGTTTCCTCTTTTGCCGTATGTCCTCCCATAGCAAAGGAGGAAACAGGCATATGCGATTGGTTTACATACGAAACATCAAAGCCGGCCCTTTGTATTAAAATAGGAGAGGATTGTGTGCCGCCTGTAGAAAGCTTATACCAGCAGTATGCTGTCCTCAGGGAAGCGCTGACCCTCTCCTCTTTATTTTGAACCAAGGCCTTTAAGAATGGTTCAAGTTTAAATACTTTGGCTATGGAAGGCAACAAGGGCAAGATATGCCATATAAACATCCAGCTTGGAAACAGTTTCAAAGGGGGCGTGCATTGAAAGAACCGGAACACCCAGGTCTACTGTATCAAGACCTAAGTTTGCTACATATTTTGCAACCGTTCCGCCGCCGCCGGCATCTACCTTACCAAGCTCTCCGGTCTGCCATACAATATTGTTTTTGTCCAGCAAGGCGCGGATTTTACCCATATATTCTGCAGAGGCATCCGAGGTGCCACCCTTACCGCCGGAGCCGGTATATTTTGTAATAACAACACCGTAGTTTAGGTATGCGGCGTTGCGGCTTTCATTAACATCCTTAAAGGTGGGGTCAACTGCCGCATTAACATCGGCAGAAAGGCAACAGCTGTTTCTAAGGGCCATTGTGGTGCTACTGCCGGCCTCACGGCTAAGGTCGTCTATAATATGCTTTAAAAATTCAGACTTAAGTCCGGTATTACCGTCGGAGCCAACCTCTTCCTTATCTGCCAGAACACAGATTGCGGTTTTTTCCGGAGCCTCCAGCTCAAAAATAGCCTTAATGGCCGGATATGCGCATACCCTGTCGTCGTGACCGTAGGAGCCTATCATAGAGCGGTCAAGACCTAAATCCTTAGCCTTGAAGGCAGGCACAGCCTCCAGCTCGGCAGAGAGAAAATCGGCTTCTGTAACACCGTATTTTTCATAAAGGATATTAAGAACATTCAGCTTTACAAGCTCACTTTCCTTGTCGTCGTTAAAAGGCATACTTCCAATTAAAATGTTAAGCTCTTCGCCCCTTATTCCGTCACCAAGACTTCTCTTGCTTTGCTCCCTTGCAAGGTGGGGTAAAAGGTCATTTACTACAAAAACAGGGTCGTTTTCGTCTTCGCCTATATTAACATTTATAACACTGCCGTCCTTAAGGGCAAAAACGCCGTGCAGGGCAAGGGGAATAGCGGTCCACTGATATTTGCGTATTCCTCCGTAGTAATGGGTCTTTAAAAGAGCCATATCGGTGTCTTCGTAAAGGGGATTGGGCTTTAAATCCAGTCTGGGGGAGTCAATGTGCGCCGCCGAAACGGTGGCGCCCTTTTCAATACTGTCTTTACCCACAACAATAAAGGCGGCAGCCTTGCCACGGTTGTTTATATAAAGCTTATCTCCGGCGGCATGCTTTTCACCGTATACATAGGGCTTAAATCCGCATTCCTCTGCCATTTTTATAGAAACTGTTACAGCTTCTCTTTCGGTTTTGGCGGCATTAAGAAATTCCTTGTAGCCCTCGCAGAAGGCAAAAGCCTCTTCTTTTATTTCGGCAGAGACTGTTTTAAGTCCGTTTTCTTTTTTTGCAAAAAGCTTTTCCTTAAGCTCTGCACCAATGGATTTGTTTTCCTTTTCCATAATATCTCTCCTTTTTGAAGCCTTAATCTGCAAGTTTTTTAAGCAGCCATAGGGCTTCTTTTTTATAGTCTTCTAAATTTCCGTTGTTATAAATAATATGCCCGGTTTTTGCCTTAAAAAAATCTTCAGATTTTGAAGATTTAAGGCGGCTTTTAAGCTGAGATTTGGTAAGACCGTCACGCTTTATAAGACGGTCGGCACGGATGTTTTCATCTGCCAGTACGGCAACTACAGCGCCGCATTTTTTGTCAATACCGCTTTCAAAAAGCGTAGGTGCATCCAGCAAAAAAAGATTTTCGCCCTTTTTTTGGGCATCTGATATATGTTCATCTATTTTTTTTACAATAAGAGGAAGCATAATGCTATTTAAAATCTCGGTCTTTTCCTTTGAAGAAAAGGCTTTTTTTGCAAGGGCCTTGCGGTCAAGAGCACCTTCTTTAACAACACCGCCAAAGGCTTTTTCCAGTTTTTCTAAGGCCTCCGGTTTTTTGGATATTTCTCTGGAAACCTCGTCGCAGTCGATAACAAAATAGCCCAAGCTTTTTGCAATGTCCGAAACGGTGGATTTTCCGCTTCCCGACGGGCCGGTAAGTCCTATTATTTTCATAGCTCTATCACCTGAAATCCTGCGGCGCGGATAAGCCGGTTGTAAACTGCCAGCCCAACACCGCTTTTATCGGGCGAATGGGCGGCAACCCTTTTATATCCCTTATCGTCAATTTCCCTAAGTCTTGCAAAAAGCAGCTCTGCCTGGGCAGAGTGGTTGCTTTCTTCACCTATGGAAATAAAGGGGAGGGAAATATTTTTTTCGTCCTCGTCAAAGCCTAAAACAGCGTCGAAGTTATTTTCGTTTTGTTTTATATATTCGGCAAATTTTTTGCCGCTTGCCGAAATCATTACAACACTTGCCTTAGGGGAATAGTGCTTGTACTTCATTCCGGGGGAGGCTACCCTTTCTCCCTCTTCCGGCTGGGCTAAAACTGCCGGGTCTATAACAAGGTCGGGTATAATTTTTCTAAGCTGTTCTGCAGTAATTCCGCCGGGGCGTAGCAGTCTTGGAGGGTTTACTGCAAAGGAAACCACTGTAGATTCTACACCAACCTCACAACTGCCTGAAGAGATAATAGCGTCTACCTTGCCGTTTAGGTCCTTAATAACGTGTTCGGCTGTAGTAGGGCTTGGAGAACCGGAAAGGTTAGCAGAGGGCGCCGCAAGGGGAAGTCCGGCGGCTTTTATTACCGCCCTTGCCACCGGGTGTGAGGGCATACGCACAGCAACAGTATCCAACCCGCCCGAAACGGTACAGGGTATTTTTTCGGTCTTTTTTACTACCGCTGTAAAGGGGCCGGGCCAAAAGGCTTCCATACATTCCTTTGCCTTTTCGGAAATCTCTGCGGCAATCCCCTCCAGCTCCCTTATCTCTGCAATGTGGACTATAAGGGGGTTGTCACTGGGTCTGCCCTTGGCAATAAAAATGCTTTTCACAGAGTTTTCATCGAAAGCAGAGGCGGCCAATCCGTAAACTGTTTCGGTAGGAATAGCAACAAGCCCGCCCTTTTTAAGAATCTTTCCGGCACGGTTTATAGCGTCGGTGCTGTTCGTATCCAAAGCATATAAAATTTCGGTTTTCATACTATCAGCTCTTTTTATTTTACTCGCCGGTAGATTTAAGCATTTCGGTGCGGTAGTAGGTAATAAGTCCGTCTACCACCTCGTCCAAATCGCCGTTTAAAATCTGCTCCAGCTTATAAAGGGTAAGGCCTATACGGTGGTCGGTAACCCTGCCCTGGGGGTAGTTGTAGGTGCGAATACGCTCGCTTCTGTCACCGGTACCAACCTGGCTACGCCGGTCAGAAGCTATAGCCTCGTTTTGTTCTCTCAGCTTAGCCTCATAAAGGCGGCTTCTAAGCACCTTCATAGCCTTATCCTTGTTTTTGTACTGACTTCGCTCATCCTGGCACTCAACAACAACACCGGTGGGGATATGGGTAATACGTATAGCCGACTCGGTTTTGTTAACGTGCTGACCGCCGGCGCCACCGGAACGGTAGGTATCAATCTGCAAATCAGAAGGGTTTATCTCAAACTCTACCTCTTCTGCCTCGGGAAGGACAGCAACGGTAACTGTAGAGGTGTGAATACGGCCAGATGTTTCGGTCTCCGGCACACGCTGAACACGGTGAACACCGCTTTCATACTTAAAACGGGAATAGGCGCCGTCACCCTCTATCATAAAGCTAACCTCTTTAATGCCGCCCAGCTCGGTTTCGTTAATGTTCATTGTTTCGGTTTTCCAGCCGCGGGATTCAGCATACATTGTGTACATTCTCATAAGATTTGCGGCAAAAAGGGCCGCCTCTTCACCGCCGGCGCCACCCCTTATTTCAATAATAACATTTCGGTCATCATTAGGGTCTCTGGGCAAAAGAAGCACCTTAAGCTCCTCTGTGGTTTCTTCTATGATTTTTTTATTCTCTGTAAGCTCTTCCTGGGCAAGCTCCTTAAAATCCGGGTCAAGGCCGCCCTCGTCAAGAAGGGCCTTTGCCTCCTCAGCCGCCTTAACGGCTGCAGAATACTCCCTATATTTTTCAATAAGGGGTGTAAGCTGGCTGTGTTCCTTCATAAGCTTTCTATACTGCTCGTTGTCCGAAATAATTTCCGGCATAACAAGTTTTTCGCCAATTTCACTGTAACGCTGTTCGACGGCTTTTAATTTGTTTAACATATATATTTCCTTTCAAAATAGGTGGTTTAATCTGCCTTTTGCACGTTTTTTATGCGCTTTTCTATTTTACTGCGGGGCGCCATTATTTCGTGATTGCAGCCAAGACATTTAAGCTTAAAGTCCATACCTATTCTAAGGACCTCAAACCTGTTTTCACCGCAGGGATGTGGCTTTTTCATTGTTAAAATGTCGTGCAAGGAAATGTCCATATTCCACACCTCAGTCCAAATTTTAAAACTGTTATTAAACTATATTATATATCATATTTTCTTTAATTACAAGCATTTTCCAAAAATCCAGCTGCCTTTTATCCTGCCAATAAAAAAACATTGCCGCCGAAGCTTTAATAGGGTCAAAATTTTCAAATTCTGTAGGTATAATAAGGCTTTGGGGTGGAGAAATTCTTTTAAAAATATCTTTGGAAAATAGGGGACAGTTTGGGGGCGGTAAAACGGTCTTGTATTCTTTCAGCATAAGCATAGCCGAAAGCTTTTTGTCATCAGCCCCAAAAAGAAGAGGAGTCCCACATATGTTCAGCACCCTTTTGCAAAAATCTGGGTCGTATTCTTGAGGGGGAAGAATTATTTGTCCGGCAAACCTTGAAAGCTGCCCGAAAAATTCCGGCGTTAAACAGTTTCTGCCGGTTATAAACACCCTGTCGGGCAGACAGCTTTTGCAATATTCCATAAAGGAAGATATCAGCACCCGGTTTTCAAAATGCAGGGGGTCAAGCTCCATTTCTTTAAATTCTGCAACAGTTTTAAGGCTATCCGGCAAAAGAAGCTGTCCGCAATAAGGCTTTAAAATCTTATATAGATGCTCCTTTTGTTTTTTGTTTTTTGGCAATGGAGCGCAAATGCTGAAAAAATCCCCTTTAGGTGTTATAGCAGCGCCACCCATTACTTTATACTTAAGCCCTTTTTTTCTTACTATATTCAGCGTAGCAAAAAAATTCTCCACCCCCCTTGTCGTTACTAAAATAATATGCATTTTCATATAATATAATCAACAAAGGAGGAATTTTTATGTTACTAAGAAGAGGCAACAGAGGTAGTCTGGTTTCGCTTTTGCAGTTGGGGTTGGAGCGCTCTGGATATTCACCCGGAACCAAGGATGGTATTTTCGGAGCAAATACTGAAGCCGCGCTTATCCGGTTTCAGGAAAATCACGGTCTTGTGCCGGATGGTATTGCCGGAAGACTTACAATGGAAAGAATAAGACCTTATATTGTAGGCTATACCCAGTATACAGTAAGAAGTGGAGATACACTTTATTCTATAGCAAGCAGGCTGTACAGCACGGTGGCTCTTATAGAAAATGCCAATCCCAACATCAACGCCCTAAATCTCATACCCGGCGGGGTGATTACTGTCCCCTTCAATTTTCCTTTAGTACCTACAGATATTGCTTATAGCTCTCTGCTTTGCGAACTTATATGTGAGGGTTTGTCAGTGAGATACCCCTTTATAGAGCTTTCCTCTGCCGGCAAAAGTGTGCTGGGCAGACACCTTACCGCCCTTACCTTAGGTAGGGGAGAAAACCGGGTGTTTTTAAATGCTTCTCACCACGCTAACGAGTGGATAACGACACCTCTTGCCCTTAAATACATAGAGGAATATGCTATAGGGGTGGTTAACGGCGGCGCTCTAGGCGGACAAAACAGCGAATATATGTTTGACAGCAACAGGCTTTTTGTAATGCCAATGGTGAACCCCGATGGAGTGGATTTGGTAACGGGGGCATTGGAAGAAAACACCTCTGCCTATAGGAATGCTGTAAATATTTCTCAAAATTATTCGTCAATACCTTTTCCCTCTGGCTGGAAGGCAAATATTCTGGGCACAGATTTAAACCTTAACTACCCCGCCGGGTGGGAGCAGGCAAGAGCAATTAAATTCGCACAGGGCTTTGTTTCCCCGGCACCGAGAGATTTTGTTGGCACCTCACCCTTGTCTGCGCCGGAGAGCAGTGCAGTACGCCGTTATAGTTTGGAAAATAATTTTAATATTACAATTTCTCTCCACACGCAAGGTGAGGAAATTTACTGGCAGTTTTTGGACTATGCCCCCGATTATGCACAAATTTTGGGGCTTGAAATGGCAAGGGTAAGCGGTTATACCCTTACAAGCCCGGTTGAAAGCTCCAGCTATGCAGGGTATAAGGATTGGTTTTTAAGAAACTACCGCCGTCCGGGATATACCATAGAGGCGGGCAGAGGTGTAAATCCATTGCCTATATCGGATTTCGCCGAAATTTACCCCGATATAGTAAACATTATCTCCGCCGCCCTTGCTTTTGGGGGGAATAACCGCTCGAGAGAAATAGACTAATATTAGCATATTATTTGGCTTTTATCGTTTTGTTTGAGCTATTTATATAAAAAAATTAAATAAAGTGGAAAACTTTTTAAAAAAATTACAAAAAACTATTGACAAATGAAAAATCATATGCTATACTAAAGCCAGACAAAGAGGAAAGATGAAGATAAGAAAAAACTTAAAGAAAACAGAAAGGGGCTGAAACCGATGCAGAACAGTGAACCGTGGCATTCAGCCGTTCTGTCAGAGTAAAAATAACGGGTACCTACTGAAAAGGTTTTATGACAGAACGAAATAAAACCCGAATTTATATATAATTCGCAGAGGTGTTTTTTATGAAGACTTATATGAGGGATATACTTCTGATTCAGAATTTACTGCCCCAGGGCAGAAGTAAAGAAATTCTTTGAAGGGTGAGTCCAATGTTCTAGTAACGTTTCGGTGTTCATAGAGGACCCGTATGATGTAATTATCAAAACTTAATAATCATTGACATATAAACAATAAATTTAACAAAAAATCACAGCTGCTGAGTTCTTAAAAAGGACTCAGCGGTTTTTTACTTATTACTTTTTTTATCCAACTACCCCACAGTTTTTTGCGGCTAACAGCCGAAAAAAATCCGGCCCCTAAGAGTAGGGCCGGATTTTTTGCTTTTAAGTTAGTCTTATAAACAATACTTAGTTTCTTACAGCACCAGGCTGGGGGCAGAGTAAACTCTTGCTGCCAGCTCCTGGTCTAAAAGATAAAGACTCTTGGGGTCGTCGCCAAAAAGCTTATATTTGTTTACAAGCTTGTCGGCGTTTTCTTCCTCCTCCAGCTGTTCCTTAACAAACCAGTCTAAAAACTGCATTGTGCGGAAGTCCTTAACGCTGTAGGCGGCATCGTAAATATTATGAATAAGCTCTGTTACATAACGCTCGTGCTTAGCACCGGCAAGAAGCGGGTCAATAGGATTTACAAAAACCTCAGAAGGCTTATCAATTGCTTTAAGCTCTACCTTAACACCGTTATTTTGTAAATACTTAAGGAAAAGCAGGGCGTGGTCCCTTTCCTCCTGTGCCTGGATATTATACCAGTTTCCAAAACCGTCCAGGTCGTTGTCGAAAAAGAAGTTAGCCATATCAAGATAGAGATATGCGCTGTAAAACTCCTTGTTTATCTGGTCGTTTAAAAGTTCAATAACCTTTGCATTTAACATTAATATTTCCACCTTTCATAGTTGTTTTATGTAAAAGGAGCGGGGGTGCCGCTCCTTTAAATACTATTTAGCCGAAGTATCTGTTAAGAAGACCCTCAAATGCCTTGCCGTGTCGGGCTTCATCACGAGCCATTTCGTGAACGGTATCGTGAATAGCGTCCAGTCCCAGTTCCTTAGCAAGCTTTGCCAGCTCGTTCTTGCCCATAGTAGCGCCGTTTTCAGCCTCTACACGAACAGTAAGGTTTTCCTTAGTGCTGGGGCTTACAACTTCGCCCAAAAGCTCTGCAAACTTTGCGGCGTGCTCTGCCTCTTCAAGGGCAGCCTTTTCCCAGTAAAGACCAATTTCGGGATAGCCCTCTCTGTGAGCGGCTCTTGCCATTGCAAGGTACATACCAACCTCGGTGCATTCGCCCATAAAGTTCTCTCTAAGACCGGAAACGATTCTCTCGTCAACGCCTTTTGCAATGCCGATTACATGCTCTGCTGCCCAAGCCTTTTCGCCGCTCTGCTCCTGGAATTTAGAAGCAGGTGCGTGGCAGATGGGGCACTCGTCGGGAGCGTTGTCACCGTTGTGTACGTAACCGCAAACTAAGCAAACATATTTTTTCATTTTTAAGTCCTCCAAAAATAATTTATGATTTTTATATATGCACGACAGCTGTTAAATATTAATCTATTTACAGCAATCGGAGCATTTACCAAAAAGAATAATACTGTGCGAATCAATTTCTGTTTTGGAACAATCAGCGCACTGTTTAATAAATTGGTCTGCAAAGGGAAGGTCAAGGTCAATTATCTTCTGACATTTTCGGCAGTAAAGGTGTGGGTGTGGCGCCGCAGTTGCATCGAAATGGTCACTTCCGTCAGAAACCTTAAGGGAAATTATTGTGCCGGCCGCATCCAGCTCTGCAAGGTTACGGTAGACAGTGCCAAGACTTATATTTGGTATGGTCTTCCGTGCCTCCTCATATATTGTGGCGGCGGTGGGGTGGCTTTTGGTATTTCGCAAAATTTCCAAAATGGTTTCCCGTTGTTTTGAGTAGCGCTTCATTGTTCGCCTCCTTAACAGTAATGATTACTGTTATTATAATACACCATACATTTATATTTGTCAAGAGTTATTTTAAAAAATTTTTTAAATTTTTTTGGGACATAAAATAGAGCCTTCCACAAAAGGAATTTCCTTTTATGAGAAGGCTTTATTCTAGGCATGTTTTAACGCATTTATAATAGAGTGGGCAGTAAGCTCTTCAACCTCGATAAAATTTTCGCTCATATTAATATCGGGAAGATAGTGGGCGTCGGAGTTTGATATAAGCTTACAGCTTTTAAAATACGGGTGGGCGGCAATAATGCTGTCTGCCTTATTTATATTTTTAAGCTCGGCGGTTTTAAAGGTTGCATCGGGGGGTACAAAGCCCAGATTAGAAAGCAAAGAATTTGCAGACTTGTCTATGTGTGCCGGCAGGGCAATTCCGCCTAAAGACTCTACCGGGGCAAAAACATCATCGAAGGATATGCTTGTGGCGTTTATAAGCAGGTTTTCCTCAGCGCCTATAATATTATCCTCATGGTCCATTATAAGCTGTTCCCCAAAAATATCCGGTTCGTTTTTAATTTTAATAAGGTGTTTTTCTACATATTCATTCCACTCGTTAGCGGCATTTTCCTCAGCAAAAAGGCAAAGGGTATGCACCTCTTCTGCTGTTGTAAGCTCCATACCGAAAAGGGTAATAAGGCCATACTGCTTAGCCGCCGTTTTTAGTGCAGAGCAATTTTTAACCGTATTGTGGTCGGTAAGGGCTATTGCCCCCAGGCCGTTTATAAATGCCATTCCGGCAATATTGGCAGGGGTCATATCTCCATCACCGCAGGGGGAAAGGCAGGAATGAATATGAAAATCATAGGAAAGCCTAATCATTTTTTATAGCCTCGTAGATCGATAAAGCAGTATCAAAAACATTTTTATTTGATAACAGAATATTAATGCCGTTTTCCTTGGCCTTTAAAATAACAGCCTCTTCCGGCTTTACACCGTCGGCAAAAATCACAACACCAATTTCAGCAAGAGAAGCCACTGCAACAGCGTTTATATTTGCCATAACCGTTACCCAGGCACAGTCGCTGGGGGCTTTCCCCATAACAATGCTCAGCAAATCACAGCAGTATACACCGCTTATTTCTCTGTCACGGTCGGCAAGAACCCCGGCATCTAAAGAACAAACTTCACACAAAGCTTTAAGAGTCATATTTAATCCTCCGTTTTTATATCATCAAAATTATCAAAGGCGGCATCGGCGGTAACTAACCTGCTCTGGGTTTGTCTGAATTGCATGGGGGAAAGTCCTGTACGTTCCTTAAAAGCGCGGAGAAAATTAGCGTGGGAGGAAAATCCGCATTCAAAGCAGATGTTGGATATTTTAAGGTCGGTGTAGGCCAAAAGTTCCTTAGCGTAGCTGACCTTAAGCAGAGTAAGGTAGTCAGAGTAGGTCATTCCGATTTCCTTATGAAAGGTTGTACTGAAATGGCTGGTATTATAGTGGGAAATTTCTGCCATAGTTTTGAGGGAGGGGTTTTCTCTAAAATGTATGTGCAGATATAAAACCGCTTTCCTTATAGGAGAAGGCTCTGAAGTAGAGCTTGTGGAATTGGCCGTTACATCTGCCGCCTTGAAAAGGTGTAGAAAAAAGCATTCCAGAATATTTTTAATATATTTTCTGTTTGGTGAGGTGGAATCGTTTTCCTTAAGAGCCAAAAGACTAAGCTGTTCTAAAACCGAAAAGGACTCCTCCTCAAGCTCAAAAAATGGTATCTGCCTGCCGGTTGTAATGGTAGTTAAAATTTCTTCGCTTAAAAGATTTTCATCAAGAGAAAGGTTTATAAGCTTTAAATTACCGTTGGGCGTAAATTGGTGATAGTCTGTAAGCCGCATTATGGAAATACAGCCTCTTTTCAGATTTTGCTTCTGGCCGTTAAGCAGTTGTTCTCCATAGCCGTCTAAAATAAGCTCAACCTCAAGGTAGTTATGCCAATGGAGGTTAGAGGGTTTAGTAAGCTCCCTTACAGTAATCATCAGCCCTTTATCCAGCTCGGATACAATGTGGGTATGGTTTGGTTCAAAAATTGACTTTGGCAAAATATCACCTGCTTTCACAAAGAATTGTATCACAAGTTTTTTTGATAATCAATATTATTCCAAAAATAATCAGCAAATTTTTTTTAAAGCCCAAAAATCCTCAAGGCAATCTAAGGCGCCGGTGTTATAATTAAGGTAATAATACGCTTTGGAGGTAGAAAAAATGAACCTTAATGGAAAATGGACCCTTTATTACGCGCCGGAGGGCAAAAATAAGGTAAGCTCTGTTTTAAACCTTAAAAATTCAGGCATACCCGCTGTGCCCTGCACCGTTCCCGGAAATGTGGAGTTAGATTTATCTGCGGCCGGAATTTTGCCGGCAGACCTTTATATGGGAGAGAATATTAAAAAGGCGCAGAAGTTTGAAACCTATGAATGGTGGTATGAAACTTCGTTTATTGCTCCTGCCGCCCCGGATGACGAGCATAAGGTAACACTTCACTTTGGCGCAGTAGACTGCTTTGCCGAATATTTTCTTAACGGCGAACAGATAGGTGCAAGCGATAATATGTTTATTGCCCAGGATTTTGATGTTACTGATATTTTAAAATACGGCGAGGAAAACACCCTCCACGTACATATCGGTTCCGCAATAATCCGCAATGCTTCCTATGATTTTGAGCTTAATATGACAGAATTTACCCGCAGTCTTACAACGGTAGGCATAAATACCAGAAAAGCGCCCCACTGCTTCGGCTGGGATATTATGCCCAGGGCTGTCAGTGCAGGTATCTGGAGAGATGTTGAGCTAAGATACGAAAAAAAATACGACTTCCGTTATATTTATTTCAATCTTAACGATGTAAAGGGGAAAAACGCCGCCTGGATAACAATGCATTACGATATTTCCCTCCCTCCCGAATATATTTTTGATAATATTACGTATAGGGTTAAGGGAGTATGCGGTGACAGTACCTTCCAGTTTGAGCAGAAAAAAAGCGGCGGAGCCGGAAGAATCGGCGAAGATATTTTTAATCTTAAATTCTGGTGGCCTAAAAATTACGGCGAGCCTAATATGTATAATATTAAGGTAGAGGCTATTGCCAGTGACGGCAAAGTGTTAGCCACAAAGGAGGTTCGTCGTGGCTTTAAAAAGGTAGAGCTAAAGCATAGCGAGATAATTGAAAAGGATGGCAAGTTTGAATTTATTATAAACGGCGTTAAGGTTATGGCAGTTGGCTCCAACTGGGTGCCTATGGATGTTTATCATAGCCGAGACAAGGCACGCTATCAGGCGGCGCTGGAGCTGGCGGATGATATTGGCTGTAATGTTTTGCGCTGCTGGGGCGGTAATGTTTACGAGGACCACGAATTTTTTGATTATTGTGACGAGCACGGTATTATGGTATGGCAGGATTTTGCTATGGCCTGCCACCACTATCCCCAGACCGAGTGGTTCAAGGAAAAGCTCCGTAAGGAGGCAGAATGGGTAGTTAAGGAGCTTAGAGATCACGTTTCCATTATTCTCTGGTCGGGAGATAATGAGGTGGATTATCTCCTGGCCTCCGGTGGCCTTGACCCTGCCAATAATCATCTGACCCGTGAGGTTTTGCCGGAGGTTATCGAGCGGCACGACCCCTTCCGTCCATATATTCCCTCCTCCCCCTATATTTCCACAAAGGTTTTCAAGCTCAGCCAGGGGGATATTGAAGGGGCAAATCTTTTGCCGGAGCATCATCTTTGGGGGCCAAGAGATTACTATAAAAGCGCCTATTATGCCCAGTCCAAGGCTTATTTTGTAAGCGAAATCGGTTATCACGGCTGTCCCTCTAAAGGGTCTATAGAAAGGTTTATAGACCCGGAATATGTGTGGCCCTATGAGAATAATAAACAGTGGAATCTTCATTCTACCGACCAATTTAACAGAAGTCACCGCACAATGCTTATGCATAAACAGGTAATGCAGATGTTTGGCGAGGTGCCTACAGATATGGATGATTACTGCTTGGCTTCCCAAATTTCTCAGGCAGAGGCAAAAAAGTATTTTATTGAAAGGGTACGCTGTAATATGGACCGTATGGGCGGCGTTATCTGGTGGAACCTTATCGACGGCTGGCCCCAGATGTCGGATGCTGTTGTGGATTATTATTACGAGAAAAAGCTGGCCTACGATTATATAAAGCGTTCGTCGGGTGATTTTATAATAGCACTGGACGATATGGCGTATTGGGGACATGATGTAATTTGTTGTAACAGCACCCTTAGTGAAAAAAGGGGCAAATGCACCGTATACGATATTGACAGTGGAGAGGTTCTTTTCCAAAAGGACTTTATAGCCGCCCCCAACACCAATACCAATCTGGGCAAAATAAATATGATGTATTCTGAAAAGAGAATGCTTATTATTAAATGGGAAACTGATTCGAAGGAAGCCTTTAACACCTATCTTTGCGGAACTCCGGCATTTTCCTTAGAGCAGTATAAATGCTGGCTTGCAAAAATAGATAAGATGCAAGACATAAAATAAGTGAAATTTCCATAATTGCTCAATTTTTCAACCAAAATTTTTAAATTTCTCCCCAAAATCCAAAAATACTAAGGTTTTCCCCAAAAATATTGCAACACAAAACTTTGCACTGTGCTATAATGTAGGTACAGAGAAGCTAGGGCAAATAATATCGGCAGTAAAAATAAGTGCCGGTTATACGTATATAATGTGTAAACTCAAGTTGCTTTATAAAAATATGTAGGGGAAACGCTCCCAAAGCATTTTAAATTAATCTACGCTAGGGAGATGGTCTTGCCTTTTAGGATGTTGACGGTAAAAATACTGTCAGAACCCAAAAGGCAAGACCTGTTTTTATCTTATGCGGTTATCTAAATACACAAATACAAAAAGAATAACTTGTGCATAATACCAAAAATTTCCCCCAATTTCTGAGAGTGCTTGACAAACAAACCAATGGGGATATATAATTGGTACAATAGTACAATTATACTTAGTTGTACTTTGCGGTTTTTACTTTTGGTAAAACTTTTTTAGGGAGGAAAATTAAATATGAAAAAACTATTATCAGTAGTTCTTGCGCTGCTGATGGTTGTCAGCTCTATGGCCTGTTTATTTACAGGTCAAGTTTCTGCTGAAACCACGGCACCGGAAGACATCAATTGGCAGTCACCTGCTTCTTGGGTAACCTTTGAAACCCTTGACAGCACACCTGCTGCAAAGGGTCCCCTTGTACAGATGAAATCTGCCGCAAACCAGGCTCTATATGCCAGAGTTAATCTTGAAGCAAATACATATTATAACTACACAATGTATGTAAAGAATTTAACACTTTCAGGTAGTTATAATCAGTTTTCCATTGTAAGCTCCTTAGGTAGCGATGAATTGGATTTTGCAAAGCTTAGCTCCGGCTGGCGTGACTATAAACCCGCCGACCACCTTGCCGACGGTGCCACAGTTGCATACAATTCTTATTTCAAAGATTTAGGTGCAACCGAGGTTACAGGTGCAGACGGTGCAACCTGGAACAAGATAAGCATTAATTTCACAACAGGTGCCGCGACTCAGTACATTATTGCTATGAACTCCTTTGCTCTCGTGGATGCGAATGATACTTCTGTATATATTTCTGATGCAGCATTTACTGAGGCTATTGAGTGGAAGTCACCTGCTTCTTGGGTATCCTTTCAAACCCTTAGCAGCACACCTGCTGTAAACGGTCCTCTTGTACAGATGAAATCTGCCGCAAGCCAGGCTTTATACGCTAGAGTTAATCTTAAAGCAAATACTGAATACAACTACACAATGTATGTAAAGAATTTAACAATTTCAGGTAGTTATAATCAGTTTTCCATTGTAAGCTCCTTAGGCAGCGATGATTTGGATTTTGCAAAGCTTAGTGCTGGCTGGCGTGACTATAAGCCCACCGACCATCTTGCCGATGGTGCTGAGCAGATTTATAACAGCTATTTCAAGGATTTGGGCGCAACCGAGGTTACAGGTGCAGACGGTGCAACCTGGAACAAGATAAGCATTAATTTCACAACAGGCGCTGCTACTCAGTACATTATTACTATGAACTCCTTCTCTCTTGTGGATGGAAATGACAATAATGTATATATTTCCGATGCGGTATTTAACGAAATTGTCAATATGACAGCTACTGCAGAGGGTAACGGTACTGCAAGAGTTTCTAAGGAATCACTTTATGCTGGAGAAGAGGTTACCTTTACTGCGGCTCCGTTTAACGGTTCCTTCTTCCTTGGCTGGTACAATGGTCAGGATGAAATGGTAAGCGACCAGAAGGTTTATACCGTAACAGCAAATAGTAGCCTTGACCTTACCGCCAAATTCCAGGGTGGTATACCTATGCTCAATTGGCAGTCACCTGCTTCTTGGGTATCCTTTGTAACCCTTGACAGCACTCCTGCCGTAAACGGTCCCCTTGTACAGATGAAATCTGCCGCAAACCAGGCCATTTATGCCAGAGTTGATCTTGAAGCAAATACTGAATATAACTATACAATGTATGTAAAGAATTTAACAATTTCAGGTAGTTATAATCAGTTTTCCATTGTAAGCTCCTTAGGCAGCGATGAGTTGGATTTTGCAAAGCTTGACGCTGGCTGGCGTGACTATAAACCTGCCAGCCATCTTGCCGACGGTGCTGAGCAGATTTACAACAGCTATTTCAAGGATTTAGGCGCAACCGAGGTTACAGGTGCAGACGGTGCAACCTGGACCAGGATAAACATCAACTTCACTACAGGTGCTGCTACTCAGTACATTATTGCTATGAACTCCTTCGCTCTTGTAGATGGAAATGACAATAATGTATATATTTCCGATGTATCCATGGTAAAGAAGTGCAATATGACTGCTACTGCAGAGGGTAACGGTACTGCAAAAGTTTCTGCCGAAACTGTTGATAGCGGAGAAAATGTTACCTTTACTGCTATGACTTCCGGTGGTTCTACCTTCCTTGGTTGGTATAACGGTGAAACACTAGTAAGCAGTGATTTGGTTTACACCGTAGCTCCTACAGATAGTCTTAACCTTACAGCTAAGTTCCAGGGTGGCATACCTATGCTCAATTGGCAGTCACCTGCTTCTTGGGTAACCTTTGAAACCCTTAACAGCACACCTGCTGTAAACGGTCCCCTTGTAAAGATGAAATCTGCCGCAAGCCAGGCTCTATATACCAGAGTTAATCTTGAAGCAAATACCAAATATAACTACACAATGTATGTAAAGAATTTAACAATTTCAGGTAGTTATTGTCAATTCTCCATCGTAAGCTCTTTAGGCAGCGATGAGTTGGATTTTGCAAAGCTTAGCTCCGGCTGGCGTGACTATAAACCCGCCGACCATCTTGCCGATGGTGCTGTGCAGATTTACAACAGCTATTTCAAGGATTTAGGTGCAACCGAGGTTACAGGTGCCGATGGCGAAACCTGGACCAAGATAAGCATTGACTTTACCACAAGCACTGCTACTCAGTACATTATTACTATGAACTCCTTCTCTCTTGTGGATTCGAATGATAATAATGTATATATTTCCGATGCGGTATTTAACAAAATCGTCAATGTAACTGCCGGTGTTGAAGGTGCCGGTGCAGCAATTGTTTCTAAAGATTCAGTTTATGCCGGCGAAGAGGTCACCTTTACAGCTATAACTTCTGGCGGTTCTACCTTCCTTGGTTGGTACGATGCAAAGGGTAACCTTGTAAGTGATGAACAGGTTTACACTGTAACAGTTACCGAAAATCTCGCCCTTGTTGCAAGGTTTAAGGGAGGTTCTATGGCTGTTGATGGTTGGTATAGCCCAAGAGGTGGCGCCAATTGGATAACCACAACCGACGCTATTGAAGCAAAGGTTGGCGGAACAGTTTATACAACCGGCAGTTGGCCGTGTGACCGCTCTATCTATGCTAAGGTAACCCTTAAGCCCGACACCACCTATACCTTCAGCGCATACTTTATGGGCGCTGTTGCCGCGGCCGTAAGAAACGATTCTGCCGCCCAATATGAAAACGGTAAGGGTGATGAAGCATGGGTAATTTCTGCTAAAGCTGATATTACCAAGGGTAGTGCCGGCAGTTCTACAGGAATAAGCGACTGGAACGAGTTTACCGGAAAAGGAACCTACGAAAATCTTTACAACGGCGACGGTTCTTTAGATGCCTGGGCTGATACCGATAAATATACAACCTGGCGTAAGTACACAATTACCTTTACAACCCAGGAAGATACCGAATATTATATCATCCTCGGTCTGGAGGGAGATTCCAGTTACCAGACAGGTCAGGCGTCAGGATATCCCACCTATATGTCTGATGCCACAATTGCCGAAACACCTAAGGGAATTGCACCCGAAGGAGAGGAGATTCTTACCCATCCCGGTACAGCTATCCGTAAGGCAAGCGCAGACGTAGAGCAGGCACTCCGCTTTAAGTTTACAATTGACCATTCTGTTATTGATGAAGCACTTGAAGACGGTTATAAGCTTGTTGAGTACGGTAGTGTAGTTGCTACCACCTCAAAGCTTAAGGAATCCGCCGCCGACCCGGTACTTAACAGGTCAAGCAGCTGTGGTTATAAGGCCATTAAGGCTATGGCTTACCAGAAGGCCTATAGCGCATCTATAGCTTCTACAGATATTGCCTTTGCTAAGGATAATGAAGGAAACGTAACCTACACCGCAGCGCTCTACAATATCTCAGAGGCTAACTACGGTAAACAGTACTCTGTTCGTCCTTATGCAATATTCTCCAACGGTTCTGAAACCTATGTACGCTACGGCACAACACGCTCTGCTTCGGTATTCGATGTTGCTTATGCAATACTTAATAATGAGGAACCAGTTCAGTCCGATGTTGATTATGTAAACAATACCTTACTTACAAATGTTCAAGATGCCTATGAAGCATGGGTAGAAGAGAACAAGTAAAGGAGAGTGTTAAAAAATGAAGAAATATGATGCACCTTCTTTAGAGGTAAAGGAAACCGTAATCAATGTTGTTATGTTGGACGAGAGCACTGACGTTGACATTGATGTTGGCGAAGACGACTAATAATTTAAACCAGTTGGATTAATTAAAAACTGACCTGGAATTAGCGTGATACTCTGCTTGGAGTATCACGCAACTCTATTCGCCTTGCGGCGAGTGATATTGCTTCGCTGTGATATTTGGTTTTCAACCGAGTGTTATTTGCTTCGCTTGTTTTAGGCAAATAGAATATCACGCTGACGAATGTCAGCATACCACTTATTAAACAAAAAGAAAGAGAAGACTCGTTAACATACGAATCTTCTCTTTCTGTTGTTAGGGGGGTTGGGCTGCTGCCCAACCGATTTACAGAATATCAAGCTTTAATTTTTTTTAGAGGGAAGCTGGCTTACAAGCGCGGCGCCCAGTATCAAGGCGGCGCCTATAATAACCGGGATATCAGGAAATTCTAATGCTAAAGAAGAGGAAAGAATTATTGCAAAAACCGGGTCTATATAGCTTAGCATAGCCGAAGTAGAGGCTTTAAGGTTTTTAATAGAGCCAAAGTATAGGGCATAGGCCACACCGGTATGAATAATGCCCATAGTTATAAGAAGCGCTATGCTTTTAGGTGTTATTACACCTACCTTCCCGGTGTTTAAAAGCACATAAGGAAGTAGCACCACCGCAGAAACCAAAAGCTGTGCTATTGTTTTGTCCATTGCCGAAATTCCAAAAATCTTCTTGTTTAAAAGGACTACAGCCGCATAGAAAAAGGCTGTGCCAAGACCAAAAGCAAGACCCTTAATACTGCCGTTATTTCCAAGGCCGTCGGCAAAAATGCCCGAAACCGGAACCATACCTACAAGGGCGACTGCCGCACAAACTACACCCTTAAGGGTAAGCTTTTCCTTGAAAAATAAGGGAGCGAGAAGGGTGACGATAGTAGGTGCAAGATAATAGTAAAGGGTTGCAGAAGCAACAGAGGTGTAATTATACGCCTCAAACAATAGTACCCAGTTTATACCCAGTGCCGCACCGGATAAAAGCAGAAACCAAAGGTTTTTTCTTACTGCTGAAAAATCCGGTTTTTTACCGGTTGCCAGCCTAAGCAAAAGCAAAAATACGGCGCCTATAAGCCCCCTTGCAAGGGCAATCAGGGCAGAGGGCAGGGGTATATAGTTTCTGAAAACCCCAACCGTGCCGAAGATAAGCATTGAAATAACTATATTAAGTTTTGAGGAGTTTTCTTTATTTGGCAAAATACCACCCCGCTTAATTATAATGATTTTAGCAGAAAAGGGCATAAAAATCAAGACAGGGGCAGTTAGCAGAATAAATTTTAAAAAATAATTGAATTTGATTTAGATTTGTGTTACTCTATTATATATGTATTTGGGTGAAAGGAAGTTTTCAATGAGAGTTGTTATAAAGCTGGGCACATCCACCCTGGCCCACCCCTCCGGACTGCTTAATATCCGCAGAGTTGAAGAGCTTTGCAGTGTTATGAGTGACCTTAAAAATGCCGGGCATGAGATTGTTTTAGTTTCCTCCGGCGCTATTGGTATGGGGGTTGGCAAATTGGGGCTTAAAGAAAGGCCCTCTGACATTCCGGGCAAGCAGGCTGCCGCCGCAGTTGGCCAGTGTGAGCTTATGTACATATACGACAAGCTTTTTTCGGAATATAACCACACGGTAGCACAGATTCTTATTACAAAGGCAGATATAGAAAATCCTGAGCGTTCCGAAAATTTCCATAACACCCTTTTCAAACTTTTGGAACTGGGAACTCTGCCGGTTATTAACGAGAATGACACCATAGCAACAGAGGAAATCGTTATAGGTGATAACGATACACTGGCGGCTATAGTAGCCAAAACCGCAGGAGCCGATTTGCTGGTGCTTCTTTCGGATATTGACGGGCTTTACACCGCCGACCCAAGGCAGAACAAGGATGCACAGCTTATATCTGTAGTAGAAAAAATAACCCCCGAACTGGAAAAGGTCGCCTGCGGGGCCGGAACAAAGCAAGGCACCGGCGGTATGCAGACCAAGCTCCATGCGGCAAAAATTGCTACCGGCGCAGGGGTTGAAATGATAATTTCCAACGGAAGCCGCCCCTTAGACCTTTATAAAATTGTAAATGGCCAAGAGGTAGGCACAAGATTTAAGGCTGGGATGAAAAGCTAATATGACTACTTTTGAAATTTTAGAAAGAGCTGTTGCCGCAAAGTCGGCAATGCAGTGCATAACTAGTCAGCAGAAAAACGATGCGCTTTTTGCAATGGCAGAGGCACTTGTGCTGCAAAGTGATATAATATTAGAGCAAAACAAAAAAGATGTTTCGGCCGCAAGAGGCAAAATTTCCGATGTTATGATAGACAGACTCCGCCTCGATAAAGGGCGCATAGAGGCTATGGCAAAGGGGATTAAAGAGGTTGCCGCCCTGCCCGACCCTGTAGGTAAGGTTTTAAAGGAGCATACCTGTCCAAACGGTCTTGAAGTAAAAAGGATTTCTGTTCCAATGGGTGTGGTAGCCATTATTTACGAAAGCCGCCCCAACGTCACCTCCGATGCCGCCGCCCTTGCCTTAAAATCCGGCAATGTTTGTGTGCTTCGTGGCGGTAAAGAGGCTTATAATACCTCTAAGGCTGTGGTTAACGCCCTTAAATCGGGTCTTGAAAAATGCGGACTTAACAGCGACATTATAAATATAATCGACGATACTACCCGTGCCAGCGCTAACCAGCTTATGACGGCGGTTGGCAAGGTAGACCTGCTTATTCCCCGTGGCGGAAAGGGTCTTATAAATGCCTGTGTGGAAAACGCAAAGGTACCCTGCATTGAAACCGGCACCGGAATTTGCCATATTTATGTGGATAGCGCCGCCGATATAGAAAAGGCGCTGAAAATAGTTGAAAATGCTAAAATGAGCCGCCCCTCGGTCTGCAATGCGGCTGAGGTGTGCCTGGTGCATAAAGGTATTGCAGAGGAGTTTTTACCAAGGCTGAGCGCGCTTCTTACTAACCCCGATAGAGAGCATACTGCCCAGCTTCGTCTGGATAAAAAAGCCGCTAAAATTATCTCTGGAACACCTGCCGACGAAGAGGATTTCGACACAGAATTTCTGGACTACATTCTGGCAGTTAAGGTGGTGGACAGCCTAAGCGAAGCAATAGCGCATATTGAAAAGCACTCCACACACCACAGCGAGTCGGTTATTTCCGAGGACAAAGAAGTACAGCAGATATTTACTGCCGCCGTGGACAGCGCCGCAGTTTATGTAAACGCCTCCACCCGGTTTACCGACGGCGGAGAGTTTGGGCTGGGGTGCGAAATGGGCATATCCACCCAAAAGCTCCACGCAAGGGGTCCTATGGGACTGGAGGAGCTTACAACTTACAAATACATTATCACCGGAAACGGACAAATAAGAGGTTGATTTTATGGCCGATAAGAAATTTGGTTTTATTGGCGCCGGTAATATGGGGGGAACCCTTGCCGCCGCTGTAACAAAATCTATAAATGCAAAAGATGTTTATATTTCAGACGCAGACAGCCAAAAGGCAACCGCCTTTGCAGAGAACTTAGGCGCTGTGGCTGTGGATAATGCCAAAATAACCGAGGAATGCGACTATATATTCTTAGGCGTAAAGCCCCAGGTTTTGCCCTGTGTTTTGGGCGATTTGACGGATATTTTAAAAAAGCGCAAGGACCAGCCGGTTATTGTAAGTATGGCGGCCGGTGTGTCCATAAACGCTATTGAAGAGATAATCGGCACCGAAATGCCGGTTATAAGAATTATGCCCAACACCCCGGCGGCGGTAGGCGAGGGAATGGTGCTTTATACCCATAAAAACTGCAGTAGTGAACACATAGATGGCTTTTTAAAGGCCATGTCGGCTGTGGGCGGTCTGGATGAAATTCCAGAAAAGCTTATAGATGCCGGAAGTGCTGTTTCGGGTTGTGGACCTGCCTTTGTCTATATGTTTATAGAGGCGCTGGCAGATGGCGGAGTTGAATGTGGTCTTCCATATGATAAGGCTCTTAAATATGCTGCCCGGACCGTTTTAGGCTCAGCAAAAACCGTGCTTGAAACCGAAAAACACCCCGAAGCCTTAAAAAATGCAGTTTGCAGCCCCGGAGGCACTACTATTGAGGGTGTTCACGCTCTGGAGGAGGGTTCCTTCCGCGCAACGGCTATGAATGCAGTTAAAGCCGCTTATGAAAAGACCCTTAAATTAGCCGGAAAATAAAAAAGTTTAGCATAAAAAATCACCCCAAAGGTATTAAACCTTTGGGGTGATTTTTTATCATACAAATACTTAAAACTCCGCATTTCCTACTGTTCTGGGGTAGGATAAAACATCACGGATATTGGACATACCGGTAAGGTACATAATGGCACGTTCAAAGCCAAGTCCGTAGCCGGCGTGCTTTGTTCCGCCGTATTTACGAAGGTCTAAATACCACCAATAATCCTCTTCCTTAAGACCTAATTCCTTCATACGGGCAGAAAGAACATCCAGGCGCTCTTCTCTTTGACTTCCGCCAATAATCTCTCCAATTCCGGGAACCAAGCAGTCCATAGCGGCAACGGTTTTTCCGTCATCATTAAGGCGCATATAAAAAGCCTTAATCTCCTTAGGATAATCGGTTACAAATACCGGGCGCTTAAAGATTTCCTCGGTAAGATAGCGCTCATGCTCGGTCTGTAAATCACAGCCCCACTCTACGGGGTAATCGAAATTGTCGTTGTTTTTCTTAAGAAGCTCAATAGCCTCGGTATATGTTACTCTGCCAAAATCCGACTCTACAATGCCTTTAAGTCTTTCTATAAGTCCATTATCTACAAACTTATTAAAGAACTCTATCTCTTCCGGAGCATTCTCCAGAACATAGCTTATAACAAACTTAAGCATATCCTCTGCAAGGCGCATATCGTCTTCCAAATCGGCAAAGGCAATTTCCGGCTCAATCATCCAAAACTCTGCGGCATGGCGAGTGGTGTTGGAATTTTCTGCACGGAAGGTAGGACCAAAGGTATAAACATTGCGGAAGGCCATTGCATAGGTTTCGGCGCTAAGCTGTCCGCTTACGGTAAGGTTTGCAGACTTTCCAAAAAAGTCCTTAGAAAAATCAACCTCGCCATTTTCTGTAGGAATATCCTTTAAATCCAAGGTAGTAACACGGAACATTTCTCCGGCGCCCTCACAGTCGCTTGCGGTGATAATGGGTGTGTGGGCGTATACAAAATTTCTCTCGTTAAAAAACTTATGGATAGCATAAGCGGCAAGACTGCGAACCCTGAAAACAGCAGAGAATGTGTTGGTGCGGGGACGCAAGTGGGCAATTGTGCGGAGATATTCCAAAGAATGGCGCTTTTTCTGTAGCGGATAATCGGGGGTAGAGGTACCCTCGACCTCAATTTTAGAAGCCTTTATTTCAAAGGGCTGTTTTGCTTCGGGGGTAAGAACCAGCTTTCCCTCTATGTTCAGTGCGGCGCCGCCGTTTTGCCCGGCAATCTCCTTATAATTATCAAGGATTTCGTTTTCAAAAACCACCTGAATGTTTTTGAAGAAGGTACCGTCGTTCAGTTCAATAAATCCGAATACGTTTGAAGAACGGATTGTGCGAATCCAACCGGAAACAGAAATATCTTTATCTGCAAAGCTTTCCGGTGCTTTAAATATCTCTCTTACAGTAGTTTTCATATTAAAATCCTCCAGTTACAGCAGTGTAACGCCTGCGGCCTCGCAGGTTTTTATTGTGTGTTCGTCCCAAATACTGGATTGAACCTCGCCTATATGGGCGGCACCCAGAATAAGCATACAAAGTCTGGACTGGCCTATTCCTCCGCCAATGGTAAGGGGAAGCTGGTTATTTAACAGCATTTTGTGGAACATAAGCTCCCGTCTTTCCTCACAGCCGGAAATTTTAAGCTGTCTGTCTAAAGACTCAGCATCAACACGAATACCCATAGAGGAGATTTCAATTCCTCTGCCAAGAGTTTCATTCCAGAAGAAAATATCGCCGTTAAGACTCCAATCGTCATAGTCGGGGGCGCGGCCGTCGTGGGGCTTGCCGGAGCGCAGCTTTCCGCCTATCTGCATAATAAAGGCAGTTTTATGCTCCTTAACAAAGGCATTTTCCCTCTCGCTGGGGGTGAGATTGGGGTAAAGGTCCTCCAGCTCCTGCGTAGTTACAAAAGCAACCTCTTCCTTAATGTCGGTGCTAAGCTGAGGAAAGCGTATTCTAAGGTGGTCGTTGGTATTGCAAATAGCCTTTACAATTGCCTTAACCACAAGCTTCAAGTAGCCCTCATTGCGGGTTTCTTTTGTAATAATCTTCTCCCAGTCCCACTGGTCAACATAAATAGAGTGGAGATTATCTAATTCCTCATCACGGCGAATAGCATTCATATCGGTATAAAGACCCTCGCCGATTTTAAAGTTGTACCTCTTAAGGGCAAGGCGCTTCCACTTTGCCAAGGAATGAACAATCTGCGCATCTGCGCCAACGGCCGGAATATCAAAGGAGACCGGGCGCTCAACACCGCTTAAATTATCATTAAGACCGGATGCCTCCGTTACAAAAAGCGGTGCAGAAACACGCTTTAAATTCAGTGCCGATGCAAGCTCGCTCTGGAAGGTTTGCTTAATGCAGGAAATAGCACGCTGCATATCGTACCTGTCCAGCTGGGGATGATAATTTTCGGGTATATAGGTTTTTTTCACTGTTGCCCTTCTCCTTTCGCATAATAAATCGATAATATAGTATTATACAGCCTTTTTTACATAAAGTCAACATTAATAGGCTCAAAAACAGAAGGTTAAGGGCATTTATTTTTCGTCAGTATTTATTTCTTTATTTTATCTATAACACCTTTTTCAAGGCGGCTTACCTGTGCCTGAGAAATACCAATTTCTTTAGAAACCTCGGTCTGGGTCTTGCCGTATAAAAATCTCAGGGTCATAATTTTCTTTTCCCGATCACTTAAATTCCGCATAGTTTCCTTAAAAAATATTTCATCCACCCAACCGCTTTCCTCGGTTTTGTCCCCCACCTGGTCCAGAACGTAAAGGGTGTCACCCCCGTCAGAAAAAACCGGCTCATAAAGGGACATAGGCTCCACAATGCTTTCAAGGGCAACTACAATATCGGCTCTGGGAGTTTCAAGGTCTTCGGATATTTCGGTAACGGTTGGCTCCCTGCCCAGCTTTGCGGTAAGCTTTTCCTTAGACTGCATAGCACGGTAGGCAAGGTCCTTTATAGAGCGGCTTACCCTTATAGGGTTGTTATCCCTTAAAAAGCGGCGAATTTCACCTATAATCATTGGCACCGCATAGGTGGAAAACCTTACATTCTGGGTAATGTCAAAATTGTCAATGGATTTTATAAGACCTATACAGCCTATCTGAAACAAATCGTCCGGATTTTCGCCTCTGCCTACAAACCGTTTTATAACACTCAAAACAAGGCGCAGATTTCCGTTAATAAGCTGTTCTCTTGCATTTTTATCTCCCTGCTTTACCTTTTTAAGCAGGGCATCCTTTTCCTTTTCGCTCAGCACCGGAAGCTTTGAGGTATCAACTCCGCATATCATTACCTTGCCGTATTGCACAACATCTTCCCCTTTTTTATTTTTCATAAAAATTATTGCCTTTTTATAAAAAATAAATCAGATAAAATATTTAATATTATCGCAGTAAAGACTTGTTTTCGACAAAGCAGATTTTGAGACTAGCCAAAGTATTCAAAACCTGGTTCAGGTTTAGTCGGAAGAAATATGTTCATATGGCGGAATCATAAAGCAAAATGCATAAAATAATTGACAGAATTGTAAAACATATAGTATAATAAAACAAATGAATGGCAAAAAATCCCAAAAAAGGAGCAAATAAAAAACAAAGATAGTAGGAAGCTCATGAAGAAAATTTACGCTATATTTATGCTTATATACCGTATCTTTTCATTAACAGCATGTTCATTTGAAAATTTTCTTATGGAAACAGATGATTTGGTTGTAGCAGAAAAAGAGGACAAAGAAATTGCTTATTGGGGAGCTGGGATTGCTGCGACGAGTTTTATACCTATTTTTCTCAAGTAGGGCAAAGGAGGCTTTTACATGCAGAAATATGTCTCAAGAGGTGTGTGTAGCATAGTTTTGGTGTTGATTATCAATATTTTGATGTCATGTGCATATACAATCCCGGAAGTGTATATTTTTAACGATATTACAGAATGTAGTACCGTTAGAACGAAAACCTCAGCAGAAGTTCAGGTAGAAATATATCAAAATCCTTCAAAGGATTTATATTTAAAAGACCTTGGATATAATAGTTTTTTTGGATGTTTTTATATTTCACGCGAAATAAAATTTGAAATTTTTGCTTATGAGTTTGTTGACAGTGAAACAGCAAAAGATTATTTTACACAGGTAACCGGCAAAAATGATGAACTGAGTACAAATTTTTCAAGTATATCTGGAAGCGGCCGTTATAGAAAAATTGTTATAAATGGTAAAAATGCATACACCGTTTATTCATCAGCAAAAGATTCTAAAGCGGTTAATGAATTTATAGGAGAAATATTTACTATAAAACTCGATTTCAATAATTCAAAATGAAAAGCCGCCATAGAGAGATAAGGGGGATAGGTGAATGTATATAAATGCAAAAGCTTATAAAGCATTTTTTCCTATCCTCTTTGTTGTTAATTTGGAGGGTGACCGCATACTGGGAAGCTACAGCAGTGGTGGTAACGGTGGATGGTGTTGGTTTGAGTATGATGCAACCGGCCGAAGACATTCAATAAGTATAGGCGGTATGGTATTTTACTATTACTACAATGCTCAGGGCGATGTAATGGGACTTAGAAACACCTCCGGCCAGTCTGTTGTGCAGTATACCTACGACAGCTGGGGCAAATTACTAAGCACCACCGGAACAATGGCTGGTTTCATCAACCAATACAATCCTTTCCGTTACCGTGGCTATTTCTATGATGAAGAGACAGGATTATATTACCTCAACAGCCGTTACTACGACCCCGAAACCGGTAGATTCCTTAATGCGGATGGGCAGCTTGCGGGTGTTGGCGGAGACATTAGAGGATATAATATGTTCTCATATTGCTTTAACAACCCTGTTAATATGGATGACTCAACGGGACAGTGGCCGAAATGGGTGAAAGAAATTGTTAATCGAGTAAAATATGCAGTTACTATGACTGTTAGAGTTTTCACCTCTCCCTTAAAAGCAATTGAGGCAAAAGCAGGAGTTGGTGTTGGGATAGGCGGAGAAGTTTCAGCAGAAGTAAAGGGGGTAACTGTATCTGCGGCTGCAAAAAAATCTTATACAGATTCTTTGCAACTTAAAAACGGAAAAATTGATGTGAAAAGCACTAATTCACAGGAGATAGGTGTTTCTGTAGGAAAATTTTCTGTTGGAAAATCTAACGGAAAGGAACACTCGTTTTTTGATGAAAATTGCACTTGTGATTTTATAGATACCCCTTTTGTAAAACAAGCTGAATGCTATGCGAACAAAGAATTTATAGAAAAGAATTGCACGATAGGAGTATCCGCAAGTTTATATGTTGGAATCGGTTTTGAGGCTTCATTGGGTGTTAATGTCAATGCCTTTTTCGATGAGATAATTGACATATATCATACAAGGTATGAGGGTTTCTATTAATGGAGGTCGTAGAGTGAAAAAATATTATTGTATATTAATTTTTATAATTATGGCCGTTATTGCTGTATTTTCAAGTAGTTTTGGTGCAAAAATTAATTCTTTACCACCGGCTATTCAAGGCTTGGCAATGCTCGCATTTATCTTGCCAACATGTTTACTTTTATATTTAATAAGCAAGGACAATAAAATCAAAAAAGGATATAAAAAAGCTGCTAAATTCGGAATTGTTTTTTTGATTTTTTGCTTTATAGCAGGTGTATTAGCTGAATTTGTGTATTGATTGAGTTAGGAGAGATTTATGAGTAAAGTATGTATTGGAACAATAAAAGTATGTAGTGATTTGAAAAAAATGAACTTACAAATCTAATAGAAGCGATGTCTAAGGAGAATAATCTCACAGTTTGTTATAAGTTGTCGTATGTTGAACCTTTTTTAGATAAAGAAGATAAGCTAGTGTTTAGTATATCAGACAATTATTTGCATAATAATTGTGAAATGTTTTTATTGCCAGATAATTGCTTATATAATAATAAAATAAATTTGATACCTTTTTCCGAAAGGTTAAAGACATTAGAGTGTATTATAAAGGTTATATTAGATAAAGTAGATGAATTTAATTTATTTATTGGAGATAGTGGATTAGAATATTCTGATTTTTTAAGTTTCGACATAAAAATCGAAGAATTTGCATCCATAGCGAATAAATATTTGAACTCAACTATACCGATAGATATACACTTCAAAATTTTCAATGATAGGTGAGGTGTCAATATGAAATATAGAAAATGATTTCAGATATTTTCAACTCACCTATCCTAAAATTATTGAAAAGTTTCGTTTAGTTACTTCTCTTGCTGAAACTCAAGTCACAGTTTTTTCTAATGCCTTTTTTCCGCTGGATGAAATTGTCAAGAATTTTGAACATACTGTCATAGTGTCAGCTATTCTTATGATGCAACCATGCCCAGTAGGATAATGTGCGTGTTTTAATAGGAGATAAATTATGTTTTATATATTAGTTCGTATTGTGATTTTAATTGCAATTGTAATAATTGCATTTAAATTGTTCAAAAATAAAGTTTGCAAAAAAACTCATAAGTTTATTGTTATATTTAGTTTGAGCATCTGCGTATTATTATCTGCATTTCCAATAGAAAATTGTTTCATTAATTTTAATTCTGCTGAAAGTATACAGCAATATTATGCCTCAGGAAACTATATAGACAGCGTTTATGGTAATTCTTCGTATATGGTTATTTATTCAACTGGAAGTAATACGACCAGTCATTTTATTGGAAAAAAGTCTACAAAGGGATATAAAATTCCTAACTACCTAGGGTATAAAAAAGTATACAATTCCTTTGTTTCAAATGGTCATATAACAATATATAAAGCCAGAGGAACTAATGATTATTATTTATTGGGAACAATCTTTCTCCAAGAAGATGAAATTGAAATCCGCGACAGTAACAACCTTTTAATGAAAAGTATTGTTTATCAAAACGGTGATACAAACAACAATTTGGCTGTTTTTTATGGTTTTACAAATGATATATATGACAATTATTCATTAAGGGTTAATGAAAAAGAATTGTTTAGAATAGAGTAAAATTATATTACTGCATATATACAAGATTGATTTCGTTCACCTACAGAAAGTGCGTTGCAATAAAAACATCAGACAAAATATTGAAAGGTGTAGGAGTCGCATATTTCCTGGAGGGTGACCGCATACTGGGAAGCTGCAGCAGTGGTGGTAACGGTGGATGGTGTTGGTTTGAGTATGATGCAACCGGTCGCAGACATTCAATCAGTATACAAGGCAGACGGCTACTGTAGGTTCAACCTCTTGGGACACTGTATATACCTATTATGAGCCATACCAGGGTGCAGCCAGCCCGGCAGAATTTTTGCCGGGGCTGGCTTTTTAGCACATTTCCATTAGTGCGGCGTATGTTGAAAAAGTGGGTTTTAGCGAAAAAAAGAAAAAGTACATTTTGAGGCAAATATATACGGTTTTTGCTTGCAACTTAATATTATGTATGATATAATGTTTTAAATAGTAGTTAAAATTTGGGATTTTGGCTGCTTTAGGGGGAACCCGTCCCGGATAGGGGCAGGTTGTATTTTTTTAAAAAAGGGAGAAAAACATGAAAAAAACACTTTTAAACGGAGAATGGAAGTTAAAAAATCCAGTAACTGGCGCTGAGTATGTCGCTACCGTTCCGGGGGACATACATAGTGACCTTGTAAAGGCGGGGGTTATACCGGACCCTTATTATTCAGATAACGCTAATGTATGTTCGTGGGTTGCAGAGCAGGACTGGATATACGAGAAGGAATTTAACGTTACAGAGAATATGCTTAAAAACAAGATTTGTATTGTTTTTAACGGGATTGATACATATTCCGAAATCCTGGTAAACGGTAAACCCGTAGGAAACACCGAAAATATGTTTATTCGGTATAGTTTTGAGGTTAATGACCTTATAGTTAAAGGGAAAAACACCTTGACCGTAAGGCTTAAATCTATTAAAGAAGCTGCAAAGCAGTTTCCTGAAGAGGGATATTTCGGTTGCTTTAACGTACAACGCATTTTTATCCGCAAGGCGCAGTGCCATTTTTCCTGGGACTGGGCTCCTAATTTTCCTGCAATGGGTATCTGGCAGGATGTAGCTTTGGAGGTTTTACCCGGCTCGGAGATTGAAAAGGTAATTATTCATCCTTATCTTGACGGAAGAGTTTCCTTCTTTGTTCATATGACTAAGGATTTTGACAACGAAAATGTTGAGGATAAATTTCTTACCATAAAGGTTTGGAATGAAAGCCAGGCTGTTACAAGAACCTTCTCGGTTGACGGCCTTAAAAATGCCTATACTCTTTATGTAGAAGGCCCCAAGCTTTGGTGGCCTGTAGGTATGGGAGAGGCTAATCTTTATAACTATGAGGTAATTCTTACTGAACACGGTAAGGAAACATATAATAAATCAGGCAAATTTGGTTTCCGCACTGTAGAGCTTGACCAGTCACCCATTGACGAAGAAAAGTTTGCCTGCCGTTTCAAAATCAACGGTAAAGAGGTTTTCCTTAAAGGAGCTAACTGGGTACCGCTTGATATTATGACCGGATGCATTACCGACGAGAAATATCACAAGGCTATTGATATGGCCTTGGACGCCAACTATAACTGTCTTAGAGTTTGGGGCGGCGGCATTTACGAAAAGGATATATTCTTTGACATTTGTGATGAAAAGGGTATCCTTGTTTGGCAGGATTTCCAGCTTGCCTGTGCCGATGTGCCGGATGATTTTCCGGGATTTTCTGACCGTATGATCGAAGAAGCTGAATATCAGCTTGCACGCTTACAGCCGCACCCCTCTTTCTTTGTTATTACCGGCGGAAATGAAAAAACCGGTGCTTTTGGTAAGGCTAAAAGCCGTGGTGACAGATTGGTTTATTATACCCTGCGCGGACTTTGTGATGCTATTGATGGAACCCGACCCTATATGCCTTCTTCACCCTATTCCTTCCGTGATAGCGGTAACGATTATACCAGTGGTGACAGTCATGTAAATAGCTACCAGAGTGCGCGTGCTTCGGGCAGAATGCACGAGTTTAGGGAAATTTTGAAGGATTTAGACGCATCTCTTTCTTCTGAAATAGCAGTTCAGGGCGCTTGTAGGGTAGAGACACTTAAAAAGTATATACCCCAGGATAAGCTTTGGCCTGTAAACGATATTTATGATTTACATTTTACCCGCAACCCATACGACGGGACCGGCACCACCTTTGTTGAACAGCAGATAGAAGCCGCAGGTATTCTCTTCGGCGAGTTCGAGGGTCTTAACGAGTTTGTTAAAAAGTCAATGGCTCTTCATTCTGAATTTGTTAAGGCCGATTCGGAATTCCATCGTGCAAGACGTGGGCGCTGTGGTGGTGCAATGTTTTGGATGTTCTCGGACATTTGGCCCAGCGGCACTTGGGCAATTGTTGATTACTACCTTATTCCCAAGGCTGCATACTATGCTTCAAAGCGCGCTTTTGCACCGATTACTCCGATAATCACAAAAATCAAGGAAACCACCGGGCTTTATGTGGTTAACGATACTCTTCGTGATGTAAGGGGTAACCTTACCCTCCGTTATACCGACGTTGAGGGCAATGTTTCTTTTGAAAGGATTGAGGATATTAACGCCAAGGCGGGCTGTTCTACCTTTATAAGCGCTGTTGATGAGGTAATTCAAGAGGGTACTCAAAAGATTTTAGTTGCCGAGCTTGATATGAAGGGCGAAAAGGTTAAGACCTTCTTCTATCCCGATTTGTGGAAGGATATTCAGTGGAAAAATCCGGAGCTGGAGGTTGAAATTGACAGACCTTTCGATAGATGTGCCAAGATTAAGATAACCGCAAAGTCTGCCTTTGCAAGAATGGTAAATATTCTGGTGCCTGAGCTTTCCGGCACTACCATTTCGGATAACTTCTTTGATATGGAAAAGGGAGAAACCCGTATTATAGAGGTTAAGGCCGATAAAGCCTTTGATACAGCAGACATTGCTGTTAAAACCTGGCTGGATGAATGGGAGAGATAAATGGGGGAAGTTTAAATGAAAATTAACGGTATTGGTGAGTTGTCCGCTCAGGAGGAAAAATGTTTTATAGCTTTAGACCGGTCTGAAAGTGGGCTGTTTGTAAAGGGCAAAGAAGGGGTCCAGGGGATTTATTCCACACTTGACAGTAAGCTTCAGCTTATTGAATTTTCGGATAAGACGCTTACCTATGTTAAGTCCTCAGCGGGGCATCCTGCTATTTATGAGCTTAAAAAACCGGAGTTTGTGGCTCCGGCGAAGGCTGTTCTTATGGATCTTGACGGTACAAGTGTCAGAAGCGAAAGCTTCTGGATTTGGATAATAGAGCAGGTTACCGCCCATATGCTGGGGGATAAAAACTTCCGATTTGAAGAGGAAGACCTGCCCCACGTTTCGGGATATTCGGTAACCGAGCATCTTTCTTACTGCATAAAGAAATATGCCCCTGATTTTCCCCTTGCAGAGGCGGTTAACAAGTATTTTGAAATAACCGAGTATGAAATGGACGAAATTATGAAGGGCAGAGGTCGCCCCGGCGCCTTCACCCCTGCGCCTGATTTAAAGGAATTTTTATACACCCTTAAGGATAACGGTGTTAAGATAGGCCTTGTTACCTCTGGCCTTTACCAAAAGGCCTGGCCGGAAATACTCAATGCCTTTACCACACTTGAAATGGGGGACCCGGTGGATTTTTACGATGCAATTATTACTGCCGGAAGCAGCATACGCAAGGGTCAGGCAGGAACTCTTGGCGAAATTGAGGCCAAACCCCACCCCTGGCTGTATGCCGAAACCGCAATGGGCCTGGGTGTAAATGACAAAAGCCGTATTGTTGGTATTGAGGATTCTGCCGCTGGCGTTATGTCTATTCGTCTTGCAGGTTATGCGGCGCTGGGTATTGCCGGTGGAAATTTGGGACAAAGCGGCATGCTTCCTTTCCTTTATGATAAAAAGGAAAACGAAAGCCTTATGGCACTTATACCAAAAATCCTGGGAAAGTAATTAAACACAAAAAACGGTGTGCGTCTTTTTAAAACGCACACCGTTTTTATGTTTATAATAGATTAAAGGCTGTTTAAAACATTTATAACAGTTTTAAGCTCTTTTGGTTTTACCTTGTCGGGGAATTGGTCATTCAATACACAGTCTGCAAAGTAGCGGATTTCGTTACCGTAGGCACTGGTTTTAGGAGCATAACCGTCGCCCTCGCTACCGTCTGCATCCTGGCCGTTAAATTCAGTTATCTCATCGTGGGTGTGAATTGTAAGCTTGCCGTCCTTGAATACAGCAAGAGCCTGTTCAAATTGGAAGCGGAAGCTGGCTTCAAAGGGGAGCAGGGCATAATACCAGGCAGCCTCTGCAGAAACAAAAACATCACCAAAGGTATAGGTTACAGAGAAATAATCCTGGTTGGGGAGCTTAGTGCGGTTAGAATGTACGGTATCCGGTTTACCAAAGGCATAAACCATAAAGTCCAAATCGTGAATGTGCAGGTCGTAGGGAGTCAAACCGCTTCTCTTCTCGTCGGTCATCCAACCTTCCCAGCTTCTTCTGGGCATAGAGGAAATACGGGACATACGACCGGACAGAAGCTTGCCGTATTTTTCGGTTTCATATAACTTCTTAATATACTCAAACTCCGGCCAGAAACGAAGTACCTGGGCAATCATAAATTTAACATTCATACGCTTGGCTGTGTCGTAAACACGGTCAATATCCTCAACATTAAGGGAAATAGGCTTCTCACAAAGTACGTTGAGGCCCTTTTCCATAGCCTTAATTGAATAATCGGCGTGGAGATATGTAGGAAGACAGATATCGACAATATCAAGCTCTTCTTTTTCAAGCATTTCATCAAAATCGGTGTACTTTCTAACATTATCATAGCTATCCATTTGCTCAGGTCGGATATCACACATTGCAACAATCTCGGCCTCTGGAATCGCAGCCCAACCGTTTATATGAGCACCACTTATACAACCAACACCCAAAAGTCCTACCTTTAACATGGCTTTAGCCTCCGTAAATTTCAGAAATTAAATTTTCAAGATAATCTCTGGCATAAAGAACATCTCTAAGCTGCTCTTCACCGGAAATCTCACGCTCAATGGTAACGTGTGAATCATAACCCAGCTCTTTAAGTCTTTCGAAGAAGAGCCTAAAATCAACCCTACCGTCACCGACGCGGGCCTCTTTACCAAGAAAACGGCCATCAGTGGGGAAAAATCCATCCTTAGCGTGGATATTTCGCACATATTTTCCAAAAACATCCAGTGCGTCAACGGGGTTTCCTTTTCCGTAGAGAACAAGGTTGCCGGTATCAAGGTTTATACCCAGGTTATCCATACCAACAGTTTCAATGCAACGAAGCATAGTGGTAGGTGTTTCCTGTCCGGTTTCAAAAAGCAAATACTGGCCATTGTTTTCAAGATGCTGGGCTACCGACTTTACAGCCAAGCAGAAGGGGTTGAAGTTGACATCATAGGGGTTTTCCGGAATGTATCCCATATGGGTAGCAACATCGGTAACACCGAGCTTTTTAGCAAAGTCTGCGCCGTCGCAAAGTTCTTTAACACGCTGGGTCCTGTATTCCGGAGGAACAAGACCAAGAGAAAGCTGTCCCTCATAGAAGGACCAATAGCAAGGACCGGTCCAGCCGCACCAGAAAGCGGTAATTTCAATGCCATAATCTTTTACGTATTTTTTAATAAGCTCGGCATTTTCATCGGTCCAGGTTTTTGGATTCCAGGAAATAAACTGGCAGGTAGTAAAACCATTATCGTGTAATGTTTTAAACTGCTTCTCCAGAGTTTCCGGTTCCTTAAAAACAATGCAAGTACCTATTTTCATAAACAACACCTCATATAAAAATTGTTGACTTAGATTTGTTTTTATTATATAATACGAATACGGAAATTAATGATTTATTTTAATATAAATTTGTTTTATTTTTAGGTTTTGGTGGTGGTTCAAATTAAAAACCCCGATTATCAAAAGGAGCTTACACCTATTGTGTATGGAGAAAGCTCAGTTAAAATTTTGAGAATGGAAAGCCATGAGGCGGATAGCCTTATGTTTAAAACACATTGGCATGACCGCCTGGAAATTCTGAGAATAATTTCCGGGAAGCTTTATGTAAATATAAGCGGAAACACCATTACTGCAGAAAAAGACACATTGGTTATTTTTAATCCCTGCCAGCCGCACACCGCTGTTTCGGGCGCAAACGGGGTAAAGTATTTTGTTGTGATGTTCGATGTGGATAAATTTTTTAATTCAGCCAAGGCTACAAACAAGTATTTAAAGCCGCTTTTTGAGCAGAATATTTTGCTGAACAACTATGTTGATGATAGAAAAATTTTAAAAGAGGTTGACAGCCTTATAGAGCTTGCGAAATCAGATGCTTTGCTGGCCACTGCCCAGGTGTATATGCTTTTAGGACGATTTTTCAGCGAAAAATATTTCAAGCAGGCGGAAAAGACCCCCAACAACCGGAAATTTTACCAGGTTACAGAATATTTGAATAAGCATTTCAGTGAGGAAATTACCCTATCACAGCTTAGCCGCACCTTTGGTTATAACGAATCCTATCTTTGCCAAAAATTTAAGGAATGTACGGGGCTTACAATTACAAATTACATAAATATTTTAAGGCTGGAAAAGGCCCAGGAGCTTCTAAAAAACACCGATAAGCAAATAAGCGAAATTGCCTATCAGTGCGGGTTTAACGACCTTACATATTTTTCTCATTGTTTTAAAAAATACCTTAATATTTCCCCGGCAAATTACAGAAAAGAGCATTAAGTAGATATAAATTATGCACCCTACAGCAGCAAACCGCCGCTGTAGGGTGCTTTTAATTTATTATTTCCACTTAAAGCCGGAGGAAAGCAGGGTCACAGCTTCCGCAGAAACGGTGAGCAGACCACCCTCGCACAGCGCAAGCTTCTCGCTGTCGTCCGGGAGAATTATTTTACATTCGCCCTCGTTTACCGCGGTTATAAAGGGGGTATGTCCGGCAAGTATAGCCAAATCACCCTCGCTTCCTCTAAGGGATAGAAAAATCACATCTCCCTTAAAAAGGTCACCGTCGGGGGAGGAAACAGTTAAAGGAAAGGTGTTCATAATTATAACCTCTTGGCCTTTTCTACAGCCTCATCAATGGTGCCTACAAAAAGGAAAGCAGATTCGGGCAGGTCGTCGTGCTTGCCCTCAATAATCTCCTTAAAGCCACGAATAGTCTCGCTAAGGGGAACATAGGTACCGGGTATTCCTGTGAATTTTTCTGAAACAAAGAAGGGCTGAGAGAGAAAACGCTGGATTTTTCTTGCCCTTTGTACCAGCAGCTTATCCTCGTCGGAAAGCTCATCCATACCCATAATTGCAATGATATCCATAAGCTCCTGATAGCGCTGGAGAATGCGCTGAACCTCTTTTGCCACGCTGTAATGCTCCTCGCCCAAAACCTCAGGGGAGAGAATACGGCTGGTAGACTCCAGCGGGTCAACAGCGGGATAAATACCCTGGGAGGCAATGTTACGGGAAAGAACTGTGGTTGCATCCAAATGGGCAAAGGTAGTAGCCGGAGCCGGGTCTGTAAGGTCGTCTGCCGGAACATAAACTGCCTGAATAGAAGTAATAGAGCCTTTTTTGGTGGATGTAATACGCTCCTGCAGAGCGCCCATTTCATTAGCAAGAGTAGGCTGATAACCAACGGCAGAGGGCATTCTGCCAAGAAGGGCCGAAACCTCACTTCCTGCCTGGGTGAAACGGAAAATATTATCTATAAAGAGCAGAACATCCTGCCCCTCTTCATCACGGAAGTATTCCGCCATAGTAAGTCCAGAAAGGGCAACCCTCATTCTGGCTCCCGGCGGCTCGTTCATTTGTCCGTAAACCAGTGAAGTGTTGCTAAGAACACCCGACTGCTTCATTTCGTTATAAAGGTCGTTACCCTCACGGGTACGCTCACCAACACCGGTGAAAACCGAAAGACCGCCGTGCTGTTTTGCAATGTTGTTAATAAGCTCCATAATAAGAACTGTTTTACCAACACCGGCACCGCCGAAAAGACCGATTTTGCCGCCCTTGGAATAGGGGCAGATTAGGTCAACAACCTTAATTCCGGTTTCAAGAATTTCTCTTGAGGTGGCCAGCTGGTCATAATTCGGGGCGGGGCGGTGAATATTCCAACGCTGGGAGTTTTCCGGTGCGGGTTTGTTATCAACCGGCTCGCCTAAAACGTTGAAAATTCTGCCCAGAGTTTCCCTACCTACGGGTACGCTGATAGCCTTACCTGTATCGGTTACCTCTGTGCCTCTTTTCAGTCCGTCGGTAGAATCCATAGCAATACAGCGTGCGGTATTGTTTCCAATGTGCTGAGCAACCTCAACTGTCAGGGTACGCTGGTCAATAGGCATTGTAAGTGCGTTTAAAATAGGTGGAAGCTCTCCCTCATCAAAGCGCACGTCAACAACAGGGCCCATTACCTGGGATACGCTTCCTATATGAGAATTATTCAATGATATCTCTCCTTTATTGCGGCAGAATCAAATCTGCCACGCTGATTCGGTACGGCTATTCGCCTGCACCGGCTACTATTTCAGTAATTTCTTGGGTTATTGCGCCCTGTCTTGCGCGGTTATATTCCAGCTGCAGCTCGTCTATCATCTGTGTGGCATTTTTGCCGGCAGAATCCATAGCCATTCTTCTGGCCGCAACCTCGCTTAAAAAGCTTTCTTTTACCGCCGCCATAAGGGTGCCGGAAACATATTCCAAAACTGCAACCGGCAGTATCTGTTGTTCATCAGGCTCAAAAATTATTCCAGCTTGTTTATTTTGAATTTCTCTTTTTTCAAGGGGCAAAACCCATTTAACAATAGCTGTTTGGGTCATCATAGATTGATATTTGGTGCAGACAATTCCAAGACGGTCAAATTCACCTTTTGCAAAATCCTCGCAAAGGGTTTTGGAAAGGGACAAGGCATCCTTGCTACTAAAATCCTCAGAGGAAATAACAGGCTTTTTAAAACGCTCGCAGGCGCGTTTGCCAATAGGGATATATTCAGCTTTTGGCAGGGTTGAAAGAAGTCGGAATATATTTGCATTATAGCCACCTGCAAGACCTCTGTCCCCAGCAATTACAATAAGTCGAACCCTATCACCCTCCCTTTTTGCAAGGTAGGGGCTTTTCATACATTCACTGCTTGCAGTAAGCATACCTATTGCAGTTTCAATGGCCTCGGCATACTGTTGGCTTTTTAACATATTCTCGTTAGCGCGCCGTATTTTAGAAGAGGCTACAAGCCCCATAGCCTTTGTAAGGTGAAGGGTGGAATTGACGCTTTTAATTCTGCTTCTCAGCAGCTTTGTGTTTGCGCCCATAGTTTCACCTCTGCATTGCCTTTAATACTTTTTCAAGGCGCTCTATATCCTCTTCCTCAAAATATCCGGTTTCAAAGCGTTTCAAAAGCTCTTCCTCAGTATTTTCAAGGTTAGCAAAAAGCAGCTGCTCATATTCGTGTACCTTGTTTACCGGAACACTGTCTAAAAATCCGTGTATTACGGCATAGACTATAGCAACCTGGCAACCAACACGGATGGGAGAATTGCGATTTTGCTTTAAAACCTCAACAATTCTTTCTCCAAGCGCCAGTCGCGCCTTAGTATCCGCATCCAAATCACTGCCAAACTGCGCAAAGGACTGAAGCTCACGATACTGTGAATAAAGAAGCTTAAGCTCACCGGACACCTTTTTCATTGCCTTAAGCTGGGCCGAGCCACCTACACGGCTAACCGAAATACCTGGATTTATTGCCGGCATAATTCCGGAATGGAAAAGCTCGGTTTCAAGGAAAATCTGTCCGTCGGTAATGGAGATAACGTTTGTGGGGATATATGCTGAAACATCGCCTGCCTGGGTTTCAATAATAGGCAAAGCGGTAATAGAGCCGCCACCGTATTCTTTAGCTACGCAGGCCGCGCGCTCCAAAAGGCGTGAATGGAGATAGAAAACATCGCCGGGATAGGCTTCTCTTCCCGGAGGACGGCGAATAAGAAGAGATAAAGCGCGGTAAGCCACTGCGTGCTTGCTTAAATCGTCGTAAACTATAAGAACATCCTTGCCCTGCTCTCTAAAATACTCTGCCATTGCACAGCCGGAGTAGGGAGATATATATTGCAGGGGTGCGCTTTCAGAGGCAGAGGCCGAAACAATAATGGTATATTCCATGGCCCCGGCCCTTGTAAGCTCGTTTGCCAGCTGAACTACCGAAGTGTTTTTCTGTCCAATGGCAACATAAATACAAATAACCCCTGTGTTTTTCTGGTTTATAATAGTATCAATAGCAATTTCGGTTTTACCGGTCTGGCGGTCGCCTATAATAAGCTCACGCTGGCCACGGCCAATGGGAATCATACTGTCAATAGCCTTAATACCGGTCTGCAAGGGTACCGAAACCCCTTCTCTTTCAATAATTCCGGGGGCTTCAGACTCAATAGGTCTTGTTCCGGAATATTCAACAGGGCCTTTGCCATCAATAGGCTCGCCCAGGGCGTTAACCACCCTGCCAAGAAGTCCCTCGCCAACAGGCACCGATAAAACCTTACCGGTGCGGCGAACAGTAGAGCCTTCTCTAATGTCGTTACGGTCGGAAAGAACCGCTACAGAAACGGTTTCCTCCTCCAAATTCTGTGCCATACCAAAGCTGCCGTCTTCAAATTCAAGAAGCTCACTGGACATACAGTTTTTAAGACCGTAAACCCTTGCAATGCCGTCGCCTACAAGAATAACAGTTCCGGTCTCCTGCATCTGAGTACGGGAGCGGTAGTTTTTAATTTGTTCCTTTATAATATTGCTTATTTCTTCCGGCTTTGTGCTCATCTTTCCATCACTTCCTTAATATTTTGAATTTGACGTTTAAGACTGCTGTCTATTACCTTGCCGTCCATTTCTACAACAAGGCCACCCAGCAGAGCTTTGTCGGTTTTATAAATGGGGTTAACGGTGCGCCCACTTAATTTTTCAAGCTTTTGGATAAGCTTTTGCTTTTCTTTATCAGTAAGTCCGGTGGCGCTTGTAACAATTGCTGTGGCTATTTTGCGGTCGTCCTCCAACAGCTTGTCAAACTCCTCCTTGCACTTAAAAAAGCTAGGGATATGTCCCTGCTCGCAAAGGAGCTTTAAGAAGGACAAAATGTTATCATCAACTGCCCCCGAAAAAGCCTTGTCAATAAGGCCGGCAAGCTCCTTTTTGGAAATGTTTGGGGTTGAAAGAAGCTCCGTATATTCTGGATTATCTAAAAAAGCCCTGTCTATAAGGTTAAGGGAGTCCTCAAACTCCTTTGCTTTATTCTCTTCCTTTGCAAGAAGAAAAAGGGCAGAGCCGTATTCCTTACCTACATCAGTCATTTTCTTCACCTATTTTATCAATGAAGGAGTCTATAAGCTGACGGTGGTCATTCTCATTTACTTCTCTTTCAATCACCTTTTCGGCAATAGCAGTTGAAATTTGGGTAATCTGATGTTTTATTTCTGCCTCGGCATTTTTCAGCTCCAACTCGGCTTGCTGCTCTGCCTGGCGAACAATACCCTCCGCCCTTTCCTTGGCATCGGATATAATTTTCTCGCCTCTAAGCTCTGCAGTTTCAGCGGCATTTTTAATCATACTGTCGGCTGTAATTTCGGCATCAGACATCCTTTTCTCCCATTCTGTCTTGCTTTCAAGAGCGGCCTTTTCAGCTTTTTGGGCAGACTCATACTGCCCGTCAATCTCTGCCTGCCTTTGGGCAAGAGTTTTTTTGACCGGCTTGTAAAGGAACTTTTTCAAAAGAAGATAAAGCAGAACAAGGTTGGAAAGAGAAATCAGAATGTGCCAGATATTTATCGATATAATATCTAATGATTGCATACTAAAAACTCACTCTATTAGATTATTTACCAATTGTTTTCAAAAGAATATTAACAAAGGTATTGGGCGCAACAAAAATAAGAAGAATAGCAATAACAAGGGCATAAAGACCGGTTGTTTCGGCAATAGCGCAGCCCATAAGCATTGTGCTGGTTACGTCACCCTTACATTCCGGCTGGCGGCCTATAGCCTCGCAGGCCTTGGCAACAGCGTTACCTTCACCAATACCGGGGCCTATACCGGCTATCATAGCAGCGCCGGCGCCTAAAGCACAGCAACCAAGAATAATACCAATAGCAATTTCTAACATGTTTTTTACCTCCAGGTTAATTTTTTTGTTTTTTTATTTTCGCCCGGCGGGCAGCAAAATCCTCCGCCGGGAAACCGTCTGAAATATACATCATTGTAAGCATTGCAAAAATAAAGGCCTGCAAACAACCGCTGAACACATCAAAATAGATGGAAAGCACAGCAGGAAGACCTATTCTAAGCAGAGGAATTTCCCCTAAAAAGCCGGGCAACCAGCCCAAAACTATTGAAGAAAGACCCTGCAAGCCGGCGGCTACCAGCACCGAAATAACAGTGCCGGACAGAATGTTGCCGTAGTGTCGGAAAGCCATTGAAACCGGGGTTGCAACCTCACTTATAATATTAAGCGGGGTAAGAAGAACCGGACTGCTTAGGCTTTTTATATAATGCAGGGGTCCGCATTTAAGCTTATAGTTAAGAATAAGAATAAATACCAGAATGGCCCAGCCGCCAACAATATTAATGTCAGAGGTGGGGGGATAAAGTCCAAACAAAGAAAGCAAACTGGAAAAGGCCGAAAGACCCAAAATTGCGGTAATAAAGGGGCCAAAGCTTTTAAAATAAGGGTCCATATTTCCTTTTACAAGATTTTCGGTTTTTTCAACTATCCATTCTGCAAGGTGCTGGCGCTTAGAGGGGTTTCTAACCTTCAAATTCCTTGTAAGGTAAAGGCAAAGGAAGAATATTGAAAGCAGCACCGCCCAGGAATTTACCTGGGATTCTGTAATATGAAGCGGTTGAATGGGCATATTTATTGTGAAATAAATCCGCGCCCCCTCAACCGTAATTCCTGCCGTTTCCGGTTTGGTAAGGATTTGCAGAACGATACAAAATGCAATAGGGAGCATTATAAGCGCCAAAAGCAATACATCCAGAAACACGCCACCGCTACGGCGTTTTTCTTCCATTTTAAATTCCTCCCTTTAATTATCTGTTTTTCATAAATATCGGTCTTAAGGCTATGGCAATGCGGGGAAAAAGCAAAGGAATAAGCACAGTCCATATGCTGAAAACCGGTATTGTAAGACCTATAACTGCTACTGCCAGCAGAAAAAAGGAGCGAAGGGTCTGAGAAAGCTTTATAAGGCTTTTAGCCTCCTTTTCTTCCTTTAAAACTGCCTTTTGCACCGTTATTCCCATTAGCAAAAAGTTGGATATTGCGGCAATCCCGCTTAGCAGATTACCCAGCAAAACAGTATAATCCCATTTTCCTATAACCAGAAAAACCGCCTGGGTAAAAACACTGAAAACAACCACCCAAAAGGCAATATAAACTGTTTCTTTTTTAACTGTGGGGTCGAGCTTCATAAAATATCCCCTTTTTATTTTTACGGTTTATTCCGTTTTTATTACCGGATAATAGCCGAATACTACATCAACGTACATTATACACTATATACAGCTATTTATCAAGAAAAAAATAGGTTAAATTATTGTTAATTTAATGTAAAACAGAATATAGATAAAGTTTATTTTTTAAACAAATTTTAAACGACCTGCGCAAAGGTTGTAAATGCTTTTTGTTTATGTTAAAATATCACTTGTTAGGCGGTGAAATAATATGAAGCTATGGGGAAGAAAAGATAAAATCAGTGGCAAAGGCAAAAGAAAAAAACAAATATTTTTCATCTCCCTGGCTGTGCTTTTAATACTGTCGCTGGTGCTTCAAAGCGGTGTTTACGCCAACCACAAGTCAGGCGCCTGGACTCCCAATTATCCAAAGGTAGATATTTCTAAAATACTTAAAAAGGATACTTTAAGCAGTGATGATTACCGGGTTTTATATGCCCAGACCGGGCTTACAAAGGTGGGTATAGACGGGCTTCTGGCTGAGAGCAAGGAAGAAAGAATTCTTAAAATTCAAGAGGAATTTTTCACTGTACACGGCTGGATAAACGAGCCCTTTGCCCCCTTTACCTGCAGTGACAGGCTTGATGTATCCATACCCCTTGCAGGCCTGGAAGACGGAGACATTATTATAAGTCCCAACTCCCATATTTCATATTTCCGGTCGGGACATGCAGCGCTGGTGGTAGATGCCGATAATGGAAGAATAATAAACGCTAGCGGGTACGGAAGTGAAAGCGGCCTTGAGGATACTACAGAGCTTTCCTGCCGCCCCGGCTTTATGGTGCTTAGGCCAAGGGCCGAAAGAGATACAAGGAGCAAGGTCGCCGAGTATACCAAAGATAATTTAACCGGTCTTAAATATTCCCTTTTGGCAGGTGTGTCCGGTGGCGAGGAAATCAAAACCACTCAGTGCAGTCACCTGGTGTGGTATGCTTACAAGCAATTTGGAATAGATTTAGATTCAAATGGCGGCGCATTTGTATGGCCTAAGGATATTGCAAACTCGCCGGAATTAGAGCTGGTGCAGGTTTATGGCATAGACCCTAACGAGCTTTGGAAGTAATATAGTAAAAAACAGCCCCCGACTGTGTTCAGCACAAGCCGGGGGCTATAATTATTATTTAGTCCAAATTTAAAATTGTTTGAATACCTGGTCTATGGGATTGGACGGTTACAGATTAAATCACACCGCAGGTGTGAATGTAATCAATGCGAAGCATTGTATGTAATCGCAACGATAGTTGCGTATGTAATCAAGCCGAAGAAAGAATATACAAGGCTAACGCCTTGATGACATACAGTTTGTAAAGCAAACTGATTACATTCCGCTAACGCGGATTACATACCAAGCCTTCGGCTTGGATAAAAATAAGACAATCTATCTTAATTTATTCCCACCAAGCGCTTGAAACTTCTTCGCCTTTAGCATTAACAATTTGACCAGTTTTTTTGTTTCTATATAATTTTTCACCTGTTCTAAAATCATACCAAATAACAGGCTCTAAGTCTAGGGGTTCTTCTGTTTTTGGGGTCCAAGTAGATGTGGGCTTTGACTTATACTTAGTTTTTGGTTTTTCAAATTCATTAACAAGATCCACTAAAACCTTTATTGTCATATCGCATACTTCACAGTATTCCTCAGGAAGTTTACCTTTAATTTTTCTTAAATCGTCAAGTGCTTTTCTAACTGTTGCAAATTCTTCAAACTTACATAAGCGTATGGAAGAAATGATATAAAGCAGCTTGGTTTCGGGAGAGTGATTATCATAATAATCTAAAATAGTAAGAGAAGAGTGCATTGTTTCTAAGAAGCCTTTTTGCTCTTTTTCGGTTCTAAGGTCAGAGTTAGATTCGTTAAAGCAAAGGGAAGATAATAAAAGTGTTGCCTCTTGGTGACCTAAAGCAGCAATTTCGGTTAATTTTTGGATATCAGCCTTGTCATCCTCTTGCAAATCTTTAAACATTTCATCAGCCTTTTTAAGATTTTCCTTTAGCTGCTGGCGCTTTTTGGCTTCTCTTTCTTTTTTCGCTTCTGCCTCCCTGCGTTTTCTTTCCTCTTCTTTTTTACGCTCTTCTTCAGCTTTTCTTTCTTCTTCACACTTGTTTATGTAATTTTGAAGTAGCTTTTCAGCTTCTATTTTTTTAGAAGTGGTAGAGTCAGTAAAATGGGAAATGGCCAATAAAATGTGGAATAAATATGCTAAAATTACAACGCAAAGTATTGCGACAATAATTACACCAAAAATGGTTTGAATAACAACCTCTTCCTTCGGTGTGTGAAATCCTACCCAAATTGTAAAGACTGCAAAAAGCCCACCGATAATGAAGCCCAAGGCGGACATAAAGTTAATTACAGAATTTATAGTAGGATGAATGTGAATTTTATCACATCGATTCAAAATATCTCTACATTTTTTCTCAGTGCTTGATTCTTTTAAAGGTTCTGCTTTTTTGATGTAAATAAAGCTTGCAATTATAGATATAATCGCCTTTGCAATTAAAATTAGCAGGAAGCCTGCAACCACAAACAAAAGAATTGATAGAATGTTAGGGATTTTATATTGTAGGAAAAATTCTAACGCTTTATGATAAAAACCGGAAATCATTGCAAGTATTTTGGTTTCGTTATAAAGCGCTGCATAATCCGCAATATACAACTCATATAACAAAGAATATCCAAAAAAGAAAACCGTAAGAGCTGCTAATATATGCTGTATGGGGATGAAAATGCTGTAGATTAATTTGTTTCTTTTTGCTTTTCTTTCTAAAAGAATAAATTTTTGCTCAAACTCGGGGAAATTTTGCTCGGAAATAGAATTAAAATTCTTCACACTAAGTTCCTCCTGAATAATATGGTTTTGTAATTGTTTAAAAATAATTAATATTTTATGAACAAAGTATAACATATTATATCTGAATTTGCAAGTATGCGCATAGGAGCGTCAATTCAGCATATGTATATCGTCAATTTTGAAGAAACCACACATCATTGCGAAAGTTCTTTTTATACACGCTTCACGTGATGATATGCAGTCCTAACGGACTGATGAGATACAACAATAGCGAATTGCCATTGTTGATGATATACCATTGCTTTCGCAATGGATAAAAAATAGACTTGCAAAAGCAAGTCTATTTTTTGGTACGCCGGAAGGGATACTCTGCGCCCACCGTCCTGCCGACCGCCCCGGGCGGTTAACGGCATTTCGGCAGTGCTCGAGACTCCACAGTCCGCAAAGGCTGTCGCGCCTTTGCGGCTGCTCCGACGTAACCCCCTTCGGGGGTTCTCATCCCATTCAAAGTATAAAATAAAAATAACACCTGCAAAAAAGCAGGTGTTATTTTTATGGTACGCCGGAAGGGATTCGAACCCCCGACCTTTTGGTTCGTAGCCAAACACTCTATCCAACTGAGCTACCGGCGCATATCAATTAACAACATCAAATATTATAGCACACTTTGCCATAGTTTGTCAAGCAATTTTGTAAAATTGTTTAAACTTTTTACAGATTATATATAAACAAATATCCACGTGCATAGCACGTGGATATTCATTATAACTGCTTATAGAAATATATTTTTGCTGCCTGATTTTCCGCTATTACCACTGAAAATCCCTTTTCGATAATATCTTTTCCGCTTACTTCACATTCACCGCCGTCAACATCAGTAAATAAGTAAGATTTATCGGCATCAATTCCCTTTAGCTTAAAGTTTGCAGTACTGTACGGGCTTTCCTTGTGCTTAAATACCTGTACCATACCATCATTTTCCTCAGGTCTGTTCCATTGAACTCCTGTCCATACTGTCAAATCTCTTGACGGTCTGGTCAAATGATAGATGTCTCCATCAAAGTAGCTGCGAACCTTTAAGTACTCATCAGCACGTTCCTTCTGCCAAGCCATCACTTTATCATCCAAGTTTTCTCTTGCAGTGCATCCGCTTGTAAGGCCCGGTGCATATGAGCTTCTAAAGTTATAATTTTCATTTATTGTTCCCGTGTTTGAACCTGAATATGGTATCCAAAGAGAGCAATTCATATTATGCATCTGCGCAATTTCAGGAGCATAATTATTGGGGCACACTGCATCGCTTCTCCACAGTGGTACAGTCCTTTTAATAGTCTCAAAGTCGATACGTCTTCCGCCGCCGGCACAGTTATCAATTATAAGCCCAGGGAACTTTTCTAAAAGTGTGTCCCAGAACTTATACAATCCGTTAATATGCTTTATTTCACTAATTCCGCATCTGTTTTCCGTATCCTCATTGCGCCAAATTTCCTGAGGGTCGAAGTTAAAATCTTGACGGTAGCATTTAATATCAAGTTTTTCTATCATATCTGAAATCGTTTTAAGGCAATAATCAAAAGCCTCAGGAATAGCCAGATTCAAAAGAAGACTTCCGTCATCTTCAGTTTTCATAAAATATTCAGGATGTTCTTTTGCGATTGGCATCTGCTTTTTCACACGCTCCGGCTCAAACCACAAAAGGAACTTTTTATTACTCTCTTTTATTTTTTGAGCGATATCTGTCATACCATTCGGGTGAATTATAGAGCTTATTCTCCAGTCGCCTGTATACTCAGGCCAATCCCCTTCAAATGCATCAGGAGTAGGCTTTGTCTTTGCTCCATACCAGCCTGCGTCCATCCAGATATATTCAACAGGAATTTCAAATTTGTTTATACTGTCAATTTTTTCAAGTACAAGTTTCGATTCCATTCCGCCCCATACACTTGAACAAAACGGAACATCCTTACATCTCTTAATTGGTATGATTTCATTTCTTAAAAATCGTCTCCACTTGTTTTGTGAATCATAGAAATCTCCCTTATATGTCATAACAGCAACTGAGGATGTACGAAATTTTTCACCCGGATAAAGCACAAATTCTGTATTCTTAATTCCGGTCTTGATATTTATTGCATCCTCTTTTCGCAAAAATTCACATTTCCATTGTCCCGTCCAGCCTATTGAAATAATAACTCCCTGACCTTTATTGTGGATATTGAAAAATGGCGCTGATTTTCCGGAACTTGAACGTCCGTCCTCTGTAGCAAAACACTTTTTCAAGTCAAGGTGGATTGCATTCTGATACTCATTTTCAAACATATATCTTATGTCTGTCGAAAAATCCTCTGCAGAATTATCTGAGCCTCTTGGGTTATATATCTTTGTAAGGTAATCAATATCTTTTATGTCTGCTACCCATTCGTATTTATCAGCAGGACCAATTTTTACATCGCAGTCAGAATCCCAAAGCTCAGAGATAAGCTTTGTATTTTTGTCGCCGGTATTTTCGAAATAGTTTACCCATTCGTATGCATCATATTCAGGGTGCTTTTTTGCTATATTGGTCACCTTTAAGCCGTCCTCAAAGAGATATTCGGTAACAAGCTCATTCCCTTTTTCCTCTATTCTTTTTTCAAATTTGTTTAAAAAAACGTCTTCTCCTCCATAGAGAAATGATATTCTTTCACTGTTTTTTAAAAATTCCATTTTTTCGCTCCTTTTTATAAAAATAATAATGTACCTACAAAGCACAAAATAAGACTCACAATAATATTTTTTGTCAGTTTTTCCTTGAAGAATAGTCTACCTGCTATCGCCGAGAAAATCATACTGCCACCGGTTACAAACGGGTATAGCACCGTCGCCGGCAGTGACCTCGCGCCGATTAGCTGTATCATATATGACATTCCGCCTAAAAGCGCTGACATCGCCGTAATAACGCTAAGGCTCAATGCATCTACATTTCTTTTCTCTACATTTCTTTTCTCTACAGGTTTTGCAACTAAATACCCAACCCCTGAAAGAATAAAACTAATTACTCCGCCGAGTATTATAAATTCATTTACCGATACCGTCTTATATGCACTTTCAACGCTGTGGAGTTTTGAAACCACGCTGACGCCGCCATTTAAAAGAAAAAGTACCATACACAGAATCAGATTTTGCGGTTTAATTTTTTCACCGGAAAAGGTAGAGGCAATAACTCCGCCAATTATAAAAAGCAAACCAAGTACCTTAAAAATTGAAATGGATTCATTTAAGAATTCCACACCCCATATGTACGGAACAATCATCCCGCCTGTCATCAAAAAGAGTGTATATATTGACATACCCTGTACCTTGAGTATGCGAAATCCAACTATAATATAGGCAATGTAGAATGCATTTCTTAAAAAAATCATCAGGATTGAATATGTAGTTATACCACACTTAAAACCATTTATGGCAAAGAATATACCGGCTGTAAAAAGTCCTAATAAGGAATTAAACCCAAATCCTGCCTTTAACGATATTCCTGCTTTATTTTGATAAATCTTATTTATTGCAAAATTGCAAGCAAGCAACAAATCTGCAATGATAAGTAATAAATAATCTCCCACAATCCTTCCTCCTTCAAAGATAGTATATCACATAATTTATCGGATTTATATTAGCTTTTCACCAAAAAATATGGTAAAATCACCAAATAAATAGGAGATTTGAGTTAAAAAAGACTTAGAAAATATTCACAAATATCCTCATCTAATTTTCTATCGCTGTAAGTATGTACAAAAAAATATGTCTTGCAAAAGCAGCAAAGCTTTTATCGGGACATTTTAGGGAAAATGAGATTGCAGGAAAATGCAGTTTTTCCGATTATTCAGGCTTTATTTGCAAATTTAAAAGCACATAATGTAACGCCGTTAAAATACCAGAAAATGTCGAAGGACAGAGCAAATTATATGCTCTGTCCATATAGTTTGTCTCGCAATATAAAAACTAATAAAACACAGTTTTATAAAAACTTTCGTATATCTATTGCAAGCTTTTCTTCGAGATTAATCAGTCTTTTTGTAATATCCTTTGATTTTTCGTCAGCGGCTTCGTACTGATTGAGATATTTGTTGAGTGATTTAACACCCATATTGCATCCGTCAGTTATAAGGTCAGCAACAGTTCGGTCCGACTCCTCCATACTAAGCTTCATATTTGTCTTCATCCACGACATTCCCTTTGCAATAGGGTTTGGTTCTTTCCCTTCATCGCTGTACTCATCCAAAAGCTCCTTGATCTCTTCGTTTAATTTGTCGTGCTCGTTTTTGCAATCCGATAAAAGCTCTTTTAATTCCTCATCCTTCGTGTACTCAAGAACTTCGTTTATTGATGATATTCCCATCTTTATTCCCGCATCGCTTTCACGAAGCAATTTTATTGTGTCTTGTTCTACCATACCTAATCTCCTTTCACATTCTATAAATCAAGTATTCCCAGAAATATTTTTTTTATTATTTGAAACACAGCATAACTACAATGAAATCTCATATTTCTTTCACGTCTGTGCATACTAACAAAGAAGGGAGTGAAAAAAATGGCTGATGAAAAAAATATAAAAGAAAATCAAAACACCAATTCAAAAAAGCTGGTCAACCCAAGTGAAATAAAGGGAAAAATTGATGTTCCTGACACAAGGGAACGCAGAGACGGACCAGGCGGTAATTGAAACCGCCTTTGATACAACAGTGCCAAAGGCAATCTATCGCAAAAGTTTGGTAGTGAAACAAAGGCGTTATGAACTCGTTTACAAGTGAATAGCTGACGCGAGCGCGACCTTTTACGAAAAGGAGCAATAACGGAGCATATAAAAAATGACCACTTTGTAAGTGGTCATTATGATTGCAGCGAAATTTGCTGCTACGTGGTGGAGATGATACGGACTTTTAGAGTTTCACGTCCATTTACTTTAAAAGTCATGACAACTTCCAAAATCAATTTTATATTTTTTAAACACATAAACTATTTCTTCTACAATTTCAAAATCTGAATAATTATCATTCATTATTATATCTTGAATTTCTGCCAACATTTTTATTGCAATAGTATTTGCAATTTTGTCTGCATCAATTTCAAAATCCTTAATTCGTTCATTTACAATATCTGATATACAAGTTCTTAACAATTCTATTTTTACTTTCACTTTAAACACCCCCTATTTTATGGTACCAATTAGTACCCTTTTGCTGATATTATACTACCATATGGTAACATTAAAGTCAAGAGGTGATTTTGATGTTTTTTAAAAGACTATATGATTTGAGAATAGATAACGATTCCACTCAACAGCAAATTGCAGATTATCTCACATGCAACCGCCAGGTATATGCACGATATGAACGTGGACTTCGTGAAATTCCTGTCTCCATGCTGATTAAACTTGCAGATTTTTATAACACATCTGTTGATTATATTGTCGGCAGAACAAATAATTCCAAGCCGATAAAATAACAAAAATCACGTCCTAAATGGACGTGAATGTCGTTGGTGGAGATGACGGGAGTTGAACCCGTGTCCGAAAACATATTCACCTCGGCATCTACGAGTGTAGATTGTGTTATTAGATTCCCCTCACATATCCCTCACAATCAAGTTATATGCTACGGTAGTTTTTAGTTCCTGACCGTCTCCAAAACAAAAGACGGTTCATGTTCACCACTTGTCGACGCCTTGCTCCCCGTCGTGGTAATCAGGGTAAGACGGCCGCCGAAATTAGGCAGCGTAAGCTAAATTTTTGTTAGCGTTTATTTTTAAAAATTTGGACAGTTTTAGTGTTATCCGGCACTACTCGCTTCCGAAGCTTCAACATCCCCGTCGAAGCCGTTGCATCCCCATATTGTGTTTTTATTGTAGCACAATTTATATTAAAAATCAAACAGATTTTTTAATTACATTATTTTTCCGTTTATTCTTTCGGCACGGTTCTACATATCCTGGAAAAACTCTGCCTATTCCTATTTCAAATTTTTCAACAAGCTCCTCTTTAGAGTTTATACCAAAATCCTCTAAAATATGCACAAGCACCATCGCACACGCATATGCATCATCACAGGCAGTATGATGTGAAAAGTCAATCCCAAGTGCATCGCCCAAAAAGTTCAGCTTATGACTTGCAAGCTCAGGATATGCTTTTTGAGATAGCTTTACTGTACACAGATACTCAAATTCCGGAAGAGTTATTTCAAAGCTATTAAGCGTTTTTGTGAGCGCTCCAATATCAAACGATGCATTATGAGCAATCACCAGCTTATTTTGAAGATACGGCTTGACCTCTGCCCAATATTTATCAAAAGTAGGCTTTGTATAAACCATTTCGGGTGTAATTCCATGAATGGCTATATTATATTCATTAAATTCAAATGGTACAGGCTTAATTAAAATCTCTTTAACTTCCTTTACCCTATTATTCTCCACAACGCAAATCCCCATACTGCACACACTCGTCCATTTTGAGGTTGCTGTTTCAAAATCTATTGCAACAAAATCCATTGTATTCTCCATCGTTAGTATTTGAGATAATTTTATATCAAATCTCAGCTAAAGTCAATAAAATGAATTGCAATATTAATATTTTTATGCTATACTTAATAAAAGAAAATACGGAGGTAGGGATTTTATGGGTAGATTTTCATATACACCGCATGGTGTTTGTTCCGCACAGATTGATTTTGAAATTGATGGAGACATCGTAAAAAATATACAGTTTACACGTGGCTGCAGTGGTAACACACAAGGAATTGCAAAGCTCGCAGAAGGAATGAATGTAACCGATGTTATAAAACGGTTAAAAGGCGTTAACTGCAGCGGCAGAGGCACAAGTTGCCCTGACCAGTTGGCGCGTGCCTTAGAACTTGCCCTTGAAGAAATGTAATAATAAAAAAACACCTTTCATATATATAATACGAGAGGTGTTTTTATTATGAAAAAAATTTTTATTTTATTTTGTATTTGCCTGTCGGCTTGTGTCTTTTTTATAACAGGACAAGCCTCGATTTCTCAGCTTCGTTCGTGCAAAATTTATTTCGTTGACAGGCAAATGCACAGGCTTATTCCAACGGAATTTGAAACATCGAAAAAGTCACCAGAAAAAATTGCGCAGGAAATCATAAACAGTATTTTGATTGGCAAAGATTACAACAATCAAATTTTAAGAATTATCCCAAACATTGAAAATTCTATAACTGTTAAGGTAAAAAAGGACACAGCATATGTCAATTTATCAGAAGAACTAACACAATATATCCCAAAAAATTCCGAAACAGAGAAGCTTGTTATCTATTAGATAGCAAACTCACTTACTTCTGTACCGCAAATTAAATTTGTGCGTTTTACAATAAACAAAAAAACAGAAAAGGACTTTTTAGGTTTTCTTGATATGCGTGAAATTTTTAAGCCTGATTATAGTGTATAGGTATTGAAAAACTTTAAAAGTTATGGTAAAATTAATAAGATATTTGATTTTTTGACACGCAGAAATATGTGCATCGTAAAAATAGACTTCGTAAACAAACGGATTTAGACACAATTTTTGCCGTAATAATTAAATGTTACATATTTCTTCACCAATTTTTCAAAAGGCAAAAACAAGATATAACTAACGAAAATAAATTTTTTAAAGAAACAGGAGATATACTAATGCGAATTGTAGTAAAGGTCGGGACAACGACGCTTGCACACAAAACAGGAAACCTCAATATTAGGCGTGTAGAACAGCTTTGCAAGGTCTTGAGCGACTTAAAAAACAGCGGTAATGAAGTAATTTTAGTTTCATCAGGGGCTATTGGAATGGGTACAGGAAAATTGTCACTTCCCGAACGTCCTGACGATATTCCGACAAAACAGGCGGCGGCTGCAGTAGGTCAATGCGAGCTTATGTATACATACGACAAGTTGTTTTCAGAATACAACCACACTGTTGCACAAATACTCATTGTTGGCCTTGACATTGAAAATAAAGAACGTAACCGTAACTTTAAAAATACACTTTTTCGTCTTTTAGAGCTCGGTGTTCTGCCGATTGTAAATGAAAATGATACTGTATCAACTGCTGAAATAGAAATTGGTGATAATGATACACTATCTGCGATTGTTGCATCAAACGTTAAGGCAGATTTGCTTGTGCTTTTATCTGATATTGACGGTCTTTATACAAAAGACCCTCACAAAAACAAAGATGCAACTTTAATTGAAGTAGTAGAAAACATTACTCCCGAAATTTTTGCTTTAGCCGGTGGAAAGGGCTCTACACTCGGTACAGGTGGAATGTCTACAAAAATAAAAGCTGCAAAAACAGCAAATGCTCACGGAATTGATATGGTGATTGCAAATGGTAAAAATCCAGACATTCTATACGACATCGTTGAAGGAAAAAAAGTCGGAACAAGATTTTTGGCAGACAGGAAGTGAAAAATATGACTACACAGGAAATTTTAATCGGTGCAAAAAAAGCATGGCGGTCGCTTTCTGCCATTGATACTCTTACAAAAAATGCCGTTTTAAAAGATATGGCAGCAGAACTTGTAAACAGCACGCCCCAAATACTTTCTGCAAATGCTATTGATGTTGAAAAAAGCAGAGGAATAATAAGCGAAGTTATGATTGACAGGCTTACCTTAACAAAAGAGCGCATAAAAGCGATGGCGGACGGAATTATTGCAGTAAGTGAGCTTGATGATCCAGTCGGACGCGTTTTAGATGAGCATTCACACCCAAACGGTTTGCTGATAAAAAAAGTCTCTGTACCAGTCGGCGTTGTCGCAATCATTTACGAAAGCCGTCCTAATGTAACCTCAGATGCGGCAGCACTTTCCTTTAAAAGCGGCAACGTTTGCGTGCTTCGCGGCGGAAAAGAAGCGTATAATTCAGCCCGCGCAATAGTAAATGCAATGCAAAAGGCACTTTTAAAGCACGGTTTTCCAAAAGAGGTAATCAGCCTTATTGAAGATACAACCCGCCAAAGTGCAAAAGAAATAATGACCGCAAACGGTCTGGTTGATATTTTAATCCCAAGAGGTGGAAAAGGTCTTATAAGTGCCTGTGTGCAAAACGCAACTGTCCCTTGCATTGAAACTGGAACCGGAATTTGTCATATTTATGTTGATGAATTTGCTAACCTTACAATGGCTGCTAATATCATTAACAATGCAAAAACAAGTCGTCCTTCGGTTTGTAATGCTTGCGAGGTTTGTGTCGTTCATAAAGCTGTTGCAGAGAAGTTCTTACCAATGCTAAAATCCAAGCTCACAGACAGAGTCGAGCTTCGCCTTGACGAATATGCGCAACAAATAATTTCTGGAACGCCTGCAGAAAACGATGATTTTGATACAGAATTTTTGGATTATATTTTAGGTGTTAAAATTGTCGACAGTCTTGAAGATGCAATTTCGCACATAGCAGAGCATTCAACAAGCCACAGCGAGGCTATTATAACTGAAAATTCTGAAAATGCCGAAAAGTTTTTAAATAGTGTAGACTCAAGTAGTGTTTACTGGAATGCATCTACTCGATTTACAGATGGCGGAGAGTTTGGTCTTGGCTGTGAAATGGGAATTTCTACTCAAAAGCTTCACGCAAGAGGTCCAATGGGGCTTTGCGAGCTTACTACATACAAATATAAAATCTACGGAAACGGTCAGATTCGTTAGGAGATGATATAATGAAATATTTAGCAGGATTTATTGGCTCAGGAAATATGGGTTGCGCATTAGCAACAGCTGCTGCAAAAAGTATCGGTGGCGAAAAGATAGCTCTTTCCGACCATGATACAGAAAAAGCAGAGCAAGTCGCAAACAGACTTGGGGCTGCAAGTACTGACAATAAGAATATTATAGAAAATGCAAAATATATATTTTTAGGTGTAAAGCCACAAATGTTATCTGCACTTTTTGAGGAAATTGCTCCGCTTTTAAAAGCAAGAAATGATGATTTTGTTTTAGTTACTATGGCAGCAGGAACTTCAATGGCTGAAATTGAAAGTCTTTCAAAAGAAGCATATCCGATTATACGAATTATGCCTAATACTCCTGTTTCTATTGGTAAAGGTATAATTTTGTACTGCTCAAATGATAAGGTTTCGGACACCTCGGAATTCTGCGAAATTATGAAGTTTGGAGGTACTCTTGACGAAATTCCTGAAAATCTTATTGATGCTGCGAGCTGTTTAACAGGTTGCTCACCTGCATGGATTTATATGTTTATTGAAGCTCTTTCTGATGGCGGTGTTGAGTGTGGTCTTCCACGCGAAAAAGCTATCCGTTATGCCTGTGATGCACTTATAGGCTCTGCGTCACTAGTTAATGAATCGAAAAAGCATCCGGGGCTTTTAAAAGACGAAGTCACCAGTCCCGGCGGTACTACAATAGCAGGCGTCCATGCTCTTGAATCGGGTGCTTTTCGTGGAACTGTTATAGATGCAGTAAAAACTGCTTATGAAAAAACTTTAAACCTAAAAAAGTGAGGATTTACCTCACTTTTTTACTATTCATCTTTATTTAAGATATATCCCGCAATTTTTTCAACTGTACGGATTGGTGCGTCCTTTGCAGTTCCCCACTCCATATCCTTGTTTCGATAGTCAAACTTCAATATAAATTTATGAATATCTGCCTGAAGAGCTTCAAGCTCCGCCTCTTCCTTTTTGACAAGTTCTTTTAAAAAACCCTCATCGTCCGACATCGAATAAAGTTTTTCGAAATGCGGAAGGCAAAATCCTTTCGATGCATCAAACTTGCGGCGAAATTCTTCTTCAGTTTTCCACATATCAAGCATCACCTTAAAATACCTGTCCATTGTCTTTTCAACCTTTTCGCACACCATGCATGACGAAATGCTGTCATTTATAGAAGATTTTTCTCCCGATTTTTTGAAAAGACGTTTTTTAGGCGCATTACTCATTTTAGAAATCTTTTTACGCAGTTCTTCAAGGTGCGTATCAAGCACAAGCGCCAGAGGAAGTTTATTTCCGCTTTTAAAAAGCATCTCAAAATGCTTATTGCAATATCCCTTTTCATTAGAAAGTTCCCTATGGTCAGGCTCCATCATTGCAGGCCCTAAAGAATATTCAACCGCCTCTGCTTCAAGTCTTTTTTCAATCAGACAAAACGGACATTCACACGCTTCTTCAAAAGCTTCATTTATTGGAATTGTGTAAATTTGCTCTTTCATACCTGACCTTCTTCCGACAGTTTTGCATAAACCGTTTTTGAAGAAATGCCCGGAAGTCTTCCAATTTTTCCCGACAATGCACTTATAATATCATTTTCAGCATCAATCGCAACACTTATTACCGAAACATTTCGTTTCTTATACGGTATACCCATTCTGCCTATAATATAATCAGAATATTCGTGTAAAAGGCTGTTAAGACTCTCTACCGAGTCAAAGTTTTCCACAACAATTCCTATCAAAGCAACTCTGCTATCCATCATTTTTCTCCTTACATACTTTCAACAGTTTCTATACCTAAAAGCCAAAGAGCAGATTTTATCACTTCACAGCTTGCACTTACAAGTGCTAAACGTGCTTTTCTTACATCAGGTGCAACATCGTCCTTTAAAATAGGACAGCTGTTATAGAATTTGTTGAACTGACGCGCAAGATTAGTTACATATCTATTCACATAGAAAGGCTCATTCTTTTCAGCGGCATCACGAACGGCATCAGAAAATGCATTAATCTGGCTTACGAGCGCATACTCCTCATCAGATGTAACAAGAGAGAAGTCAATGTCTGAAACATTTTCATTACTTCTTCTTAAAATACTCTTTCCTCTTGCGTAACTATATTGAACATAAGGTGCAGATTCGCCTTCAAAGTCAAGCATACTATCCCAACTAAAGACAATGTCCTTTTCGCGTGAGTTTTTTAGGAATGCATATAGAATTGCACCGATACCAATTTTATTTGCGACGTCTTCCTTATTTTCCATTTCAGGACTGTTTTCTGTGATTATATCAAGCGTCTTTTGAATCGACTCATTAAGCACATCTTCCAAAAATACAACGTCACCATGACGTGTAGAAAGCTTTTTGTCAGGGAATTTAACAAGACCGAATCCAACGTGAACGCAATCGTCTGCCCAATCCCAGCCGGCTTTTTTCATAACAGCAAAAATTTGTTTAAAGTGGAGCGCCTGTGGTGTTCCAACAACATAGATGTTTTTATGGAAATCATAAGTACGATGACGGTAAAGTGCAGCTGCAATATCACGGGTTGCATAAATTGTTGCACCGTCTGATTTCAAAATTATACACGGCGGAACATTTAGCTCGGACAAATCTACTACCTGTGCGCCATTACTTTCTTCAAGAAGGTTTTTCTCCTTTAAGATTTCAACAACCTCCGGCATCTTATCCGAATAAAAACTCTCTCCTGCGTAAGAATCAAAGCTTACACCAAGCATATCATAAACACGTTTAAACTCTACAAGGCTTAAATCCCTGAAATGCTGCCAAAGTGCAGTAGCTTCTTCGTCTCCTTCTTCTAAGCGTTTAAAATATTCTCTTGCCTCTTCTTCAAGTTCAGGCTTCTTTTCTGCTTCTTCGTGAAATTTTACATAAATCTTTAAAAGCTCGTTTATTGGGTCTTTTTCGATTACTGCATCATCACCCCACATCTTATATGCACATATAAGTTTACCAAACTGTGTTCCCCAGTCACCAAGGTGATTGAGTTTTACAGTATTATATCCGAGCTTTTTATAAATTCTCTCAAGCGAATTTCCCACAGCGGTCGAAAACAAGTGTCCGATATGGAAAGGCTTTGCAATATTGGGCGATGAATACTCTACAAGAACGGTTTTTCCGCTTCCTAAATCTGACTTTCCGTAGTTTTCGCCCTTTTCCATAACCTCTGTAACTACATTTTTTGTAAATTCACTGCGGTTATAGAAGAAGTTAAGGTATCCGCCGACAGCTTGAGCTTTTTCAATATTTTTATCCTGCGAAAATTTTTCAGCAAGCTCGCTTGCAATAACAGGCGGTGCTTTTTTTAACGTCTTTGCAAGTACAAAACAAGGAAACGCAAGGTCTCCCAACTTTTGTTCAGGCGGAGTTTCAACTGCACCTGAAACTATCTCTCGGTCGAGTCCTGATATTTCTGTAATCTTGTCAATCGTATATTCTCTAAAGTCCATATTATACCCCTTTTTTAGTTTTTAAGAGCTGCTCTAACAGCTTCCTCTAATTTTTCATAATCGGTTGTTTTAAACAAAAATGTTACAATATCTGCTGAAGCGTCCAGCATAATTAAAGCAGGTGTATTACCAACCACCTCATCAAACCTTTCCTTTAAAGATTTGTCTTCATCTATATTCTTAATTTCAAAAATAACCTGCTTAGAAAACTCATTTTCAAGTTTTTCCAAAACTGCATTTATTTCTTTATTTTCCAAATCACTGTTTGTCACAAAGTACATAAATCTTGGCATATTACCGTTTTCTTCTACTTTAATTTCAGTTTCTTTCGTTGCCAAAGTCGTCTTTTTATTTATTATCGGAGCGATAACTGTTGCAATAACAAGCAGCGAGACAACAACTGCACCAGCAAGTATAGAAATTTTATTCTTATTCATATTCATCCACCTGCTTTCTGAGTATTTCTAAAGCCCGATTTGCTATGGCATTATATCTTTCGACTTTGTTTTTAACACGTCTGTCAAGTGAATCTATAATCCCAAAGTTTGCATTCATAGGTTGAAGTTTGTCGATTGCTTCATTAGAAATATAAAGAGGAAGTGAACCGATTGCTGTTTTTGAATTTGGCTTGAACATCTCTTTTCCCTTAATCAGCATTGCCATATTAAATCCTGCAAGGATTCCTGATGACGCTGATTCAACATATCCCTCAACACCTGTAATCTGCCCTGCAAAGAATAGTTTTGGATATTTTTTCATCTGATAAAATCTATTTAGTATTCTCGGCGCATCAATATAGGTATTCCTGTGCATCACGCCATAGCGCACAAATTCTGCATTAAAAAGACCCGGAATCATTGAAAACACCCGTTTTTGCTCACCGAATTTCAAGTTTGTCTGAAAACCGACAAGGTTATAAAGCGAAGCTTCTTTATCGTCTTGGCGAAGCTGAACAACTGCATAAGCATCGTCTTTTCCTGTTTTTGGATTTACAAGTCCAACAGGCTTTAACGGTCCAAAGAGTAATGTTTTTTCGCCTCTTTTTGCCATAACCTCAACAGGCATACACCCTTCGAAAACAGTTTGGTTCTCAAACTCTTTAAGTGGTGCTGTTTCCGCACTTATCAGTGCTTCATAAAATGACGTATATTCTTCCTTTGTCATAGGACAATTAATATAGTCTGCCGTTCCTCTATCGTATCTTGCAGCGTAGAAAACTTTGTCCATATCGATGCTTTCTTTTGTAACAACAGGTGCAGCTGCATCGTAAAAGTAAAGTCCATCACTTCCCGTAAGTTCACAAATTGCCTTGGCAAGACCGTCTGATGTAAGAGGGCCTGTTGCAATTATTGTATAGTTATCAGGATTAATCTCTGTTATTTCTTCACATTTTACCGTTATCAGCGGATTATTCCTTATAATATTTGTTGCATACTCTGCAAATATTTCCCTATCAACAGCCAAAGCCCCGCCTGCCGGAACTTTCGCAACATCTGCCGCACGCATAATAACCGAGTCGAACATACGCATTTCTTCCTTCAAAAGACCACAGGCATTCTCAATTCTGTCTGCCTTTAAGGAATTTGAGCACACAAGCTCACAAAACTTATCACTCGAATGTGCAGGTGAATATTTTTTCGGCTTCATTTCGTAAAGCGTAACAGGGATTCCGTGCTTTGCAAGCTGATATGCCGCTTCACAGCCGGCCAGTCCCGCTCCGATTACATTTACTGTCATTTTTCGGATTTCCTTTCCGCCTTTTTCTCATATTTACAGTTATCGTTTGAACAGTAAGTTTTGGCATTCTTTCCTTTTTTCTTTAAAAGAACTCCACCACATTCCGGACATTTTTCCTTTTTAACTGGTGCATCCCATGCAACAAATTCGCATTTTGGATAGTTCTCACAACCGTAAAATGTTTTACCTCTTTTTGTTTTTCTTGCAAGTATTTCTCCACCGCATTTCGGGCATTTTACACCTGTTTCATCACGGATTGTTTTTGTGTTTTTACATTCAGGATATCCTGGACACGCCAAAAACTTTCCGAACTTACTGATTTTGTAAACCATCTTCCGACCGCATTTTTCACATACCACGTCGGATTCTTCATCTTTAATTTTAACCTTTTGGACGGCAATTGTAGCCTTTTCAAGATTTTCCTTAAATTTCGGATAGAACTTTTCAAGAACCTCTTCCCAGTCAAGCTTTCCGTCTTCCACTTCATCAAGCTGTCTTTCCATACCAGCTGTAAATTCAATGTCCACAATATCTTGGAAGTTGTTTTTCATTATATCGGTTGTAATCATTCCAAGCTCTGTCGGTACAAGCTGTTTTTTAATGCGTCGTACATAGCCACGTGACACAATAGTTGTTATAGTAGGTGCATAAGTACTTGGTCTGCCTATTCCATTTTCCTCAAGTGCATGAACCAAAGACGCTTCAGAATATCTTGCCGGTGGTTTTGTGAAATGCTGCATTGAATCAATTTCCTTGATTTCCACCGGTTGTTTTTCTTCTAAAACAGGAAGTGTTCTATCCTTTTCCTCTTTTACATCGCTTCCCTCAACATAAACCTTCATAAAGCCTTTGAAAACTATTTCTGAGCCGTTTGCTTTGAATGTATGAGTTCCTGATGTCAAAGTCACATTTACAAGCTTATAAACAGCCGCCGCCATTTGACTTGCTGCAAACCTTTCCCAAATAAGCTTATAGAGCTTGAACTGGTCATTTGTAAGTTTGTCTTTTACCGACGCCGGTGTAATATTTATACTTGTAGGACGGATTGCTTCATGTGCGTCCTGTGAATTTTTGCCTGACTTATACTGGCGAGGACGAACATACTCTTTTCCGTATTCACTTGTAAGGAATGCTATCGCTTCTTTTTGAGCATCAGCTGAAATACGCAGCGAGTCGGTTCTCATATATGTGATAAGGCCGACAGTTCCTGTTTTTCCGCCAATGTTAACACCCTCATAAAGAGTTTGAGCAGTTTGCATTGTCTTATATGTCGAAAATCCAATTTTTCTTGATGCATCCTGCTGGAGTGTACTTGTAGTAAATGGTGGAGGCGGATTTTTACCGACCTCGCTTTCCTTTACGCAAGTAACTGTAAGCGCAGTTGTTTCTTCTATAATTTTATCGGCTTCTTCACGGCAAGTAAGTTCAACTTCTTTACCGTTTTCGCCAAAATATTTTGCCGGAAAGCTCTTTTTGCTTTTAGTGTCGCTACAAATTGCTTCAACAGACCAGTATTCCTTTGGAACAAAGTTTTCAATTTCTTCCTCACGGTCGCATATCATTCTTGTCGCTACCGACTGAACTCGTCCTGCACTCAGTCCCTTTTTAACCTTTTCCCATAAGATAGGGCTTATTTTATATCCTACAATTCTATCTAAAACTCTTCGTGCCTGCTGTGCATCAACAAGATCCATATCAATAGCTCTCGGCTCTTTAATTGAAGCCTTTACGGCAGTTTTTGTAATTTCATTAAATGTTACACGGCAATTTTTTTCAGGGTCAATTCCCAAAGCCTGTGCTAAATGCCAACTTATAGCTTCTCCTTCACGGTCAGGGTCAGTTGCAAGATATACTGTATCTGCTGCTTTTGCCTGTTTTTTCAACTTTGTAAGAAGCTCACCTTTTCCGCGAATAGTTATATATTTCGGCACAAACCCGTTCTCTACATCAACACCTAACTGACTTTTTGGAAGGTCAATTATATGTCCCATAGACGCAGAAACTTCATAGTCCTTGCCGAGATATTTTTTAATTGTACCCGCTTTTGCAGGTGACTCCACAATCAAAAGCTTTTTTGCCATAAAATCCTCCGTTAATTATTGTATATTAAGTTTATAGTTATTACCAGGAATTTTTTGAATGAATCCGCCAAATTCAAGCATTGAAAGCATCGGCGTAAGCTTGGATGCTTCAAATCCGCACCTTCTTGTTATATCATCAATATGCATATTCTTCTCAAGTAATAACGAAATGATTACTCTTTCATCATCAGAAAGACCCGCATACCGTTTTTCGTCAATAGATAATTTAATTTCATTATTAATCGGCTCTTTCTTTTTACCTCCAAATATGCCCTTAATCCCAGCCGGCTTCTCAATTTTAAGTCTGTTTATTTCATATACATATTCTTCCAAAATATCTTCTGCTGATAAAACTGCTTTTGCACAGTTTTTCAAAAGTGCATTCGTTCCTCTGCAGGATGCCTTATTAATACTTCCGGGAACAGAAAAAATATCTCTGCCTTGCTCCAGTGCATAGTTTGCTGTTATCAAAGCACCGCTTTTTTCGGGTGCTTCTGTCACTAAAATACCTCTTGAAAGTCCGCTAATTATTCTGTTTCTTGCCGGAAAGTTTCTGGGTTTTGGCATAGTTCCCGGCGGATACTCGGATATAACCGCTCCATTTTGAATTATCCTACTCATAAGTTCACGATTTGAAGCAGGATACACAATATCCGTTCCACAGCCTAACACTGCAACAGTTTTATTTCCTGCCGAAAGTGCAGAACGTGCCGCAACAGAATCAATTCCTTCTGCCATTCCCGACACCACTGTAATTCCTCTTTCGGCTAAAGGCGTAACAATGTTTTGCGTTGCTACAATTCCGTATTCGGTACAATGCCTTGTTCCAACAACACCTATTGACAACAGTCTATCCCAATTCATTATTTCGCCTCGTACATAAAGTACATATGGTGGACTCTGTATAGTGCGAAGTATATCAGGATATCTGATATCATCAAAAGTCAAAATCTGTGTGTCTGACTTTTCAGCAGCCCTTAAAACCGCTTCCGCCGTTTTTAAGCTTTTATCCTTTAATATCTTTTTCGCAAAAGGTTTTATACCTTGAATTTCGGCAAAGTCTGTTCTTTCATATATCTCTTCAATGTTGTTAAACTGCTCAAAAAGTGCAGTTATATCTGAATTTGAAACTCCACGTGCAGTAGTGAGCCACAGCCAGTATAATATATGTTTTTCCACAACTTCACCCCTATCTTAAAAATGCTCTACTTAATACCATACTACAAAATTATATAATTGTCAAAGATTTTTTATTTTAATAGGTAGATTTTTTTCTAAAATAGTATTTTATTCATCATTTTTTCTTGCTTCATACAAAAGCAACGCCGAGGCTACACCTACATTTAGCGACTCTGCATTTCCCCAAATTGGTATTTTTACACGCAAATCCGAAATATTTAAAATTTCTTCACAAATTCCGTTTGCTTCATTCCCTGCCACAATAACAGTTTTTCCGTCATAATTAGCATTTCGGTAATCAATGGTATCTTTACCTAACGAACCGCTTATGATTTTAAATCCGTCATTTTTCAATTTTTCAAGTTTGGTTACTGAGATGCCTTCCTTTATATCGGTATGAAAAAATGAACCCATACTTGCACGAACAGTTTTTGGATTATAAATATCAACAGTACCTACTGAAAGTAAAAGTCCACAATTAACTGCGTCGCAAATTCTGATAATAGTGCCCATATTTCCGGGATCTGTGACCCTGTCACAGTAAAGATACAGGTTTTTATCATACGTTTTATCCGTATCCTCCGGCATATTTATGACGGCAATCACTCCCTGAGGAGTTTCGGTATCACAAAGTCCGGCAAAAAGCTCGTCCGGAATAACATAAATATTTTCACATTCAATATTTTCCGTAATCTTATCAGACATAGCAATATACGCAATATCTGCTCCTGCAAAAATTGCGTCCTTGACCGACTTTATGCCCTCAACAGTATACTGTCGGTTCTCGTGCCTTGCTTTTTTAGTTTTTAATGATTTTATGTGTTTATATGTCGGGTTTTTGGTAGAGGTTATTTCTTTTATCATTTCTTATCTCACTTTTATAATATATCCTTCTTTTCTCGGTTTTAACTGCGGCTTTATGTCTGCATATCCAACTATACAGTTCCCTATACCTTCATAATTTTCGGATATTCCCCATTTTTTAAGAAGCTTTTTTCCTTCATCCGAATTAAACACTTCTTTTGCACGGTGAATCCAACACGAGCCAAGTCCTAAAGAATGTGCAGCCAGCATTAGGTTCTGCATAACTAAGCTTCCGTCTTCTTTGTATGTATTAACTGTTTTATCCGCCAAAACCACCAAGACAGTCGGCGCACCGTAGAAAGGGTCAGTGTCTGTTCCCATAACTTCCGCATTCATTTTAGAAAGCATAGAAATTATCTCTTTATCCTGAACTGCAATTATAATCGGAGATTGGAGATTTCGTCCCGTCGGTGCATACGTTCCTGCTTCTAAAATTGCATCAAGGTCTTTATCTTTTATCTGTTCAGGTTTATATTTTTTGATACTTCTTCTTGTTTTTATTGCACTTAAAACTTCATTCATACACAGTCACTACCTTTACATTTTTTACCTATATTTTCTTATTTTACATTATAACAGCAAGATTCTGTTTTTTCAAGATATATAAAGAAAACAATCCCAATTATTTTTTATCTGCATAATATGGTATTAACTATCTTCCTGCTGTTGACATAAAATTTAATTTTTGCTATAATAGCAGGGTTTGGAGGTAACCCTATGACATACAAATCAACTATGCTTGCCTGCGAACTTGGAATAACTACGCAGGCACTTGTTAATAATCTTACACCGCTTTTATTCGTAATATTTAAGGATAATTTCGGTGTTTCTTATACAGATATTGCAAATCTTATGCTGATTAACTTTATAATTCAGCTTTTCACCGACGGACTTTCGATAAAAGTAATTTCAAGGCTCGGTTATAGAAAATCCGGTATTCTAGCACAGCTTTCTGCAGTTTTGGGGCTTTTATGTCTAGGGATAATGCCGCATTTTCTGCCGATTTACATAAGCCTTTTGGCATCTGTAATATTCTGTGCATTCGGTGGCGGACTTTTGGAAGTAATGGTCAGTCCTATCGTGGATTCACTTGACATTGACCATAGTTCGTCAAAAATGAGTATGCTACATTCCTTTTACTGTTGGGGACAGCTCGTAGTTATCCTTATTACAACTGCAGTCCTGAAGGCATTCTCGAGCAATATATGGTGGCTTTTACCGCTTGGGTGGTCACTTTTTCCGTTTGCAAATGCACTTTTATTTTCTGTTGTTCCAATACCTGAAATTGATGCCGAAACAGAACAAAAAACACCACTGTCTCTACTTAAATCTTCACTCTTTATAAATATGTGTTTTTTAATGCTATGCTCGGGTGCGGCGGAAATAACAATGTCTCAATGGGCATCGCTTTTTGCACAAAAAGGACTCGGCGTTGATAAATTTGCAGGAGACCTCATGGGTCCTTGTCTTTTAGCACTTTTAATGGGCTTTGGAAGAATTTTATACGGATTTTTCGGAAAAAAACTCAATCTTAGAAAATCTTTAATTTTTTCAAGCGTGCTTTGCACAATATGCTATATGACAGCGTCTATTTCACAAAACCCGTATTTGGCACTTTTAGGCTGTGCGGTGACTGGTTTTTCAGTAAGCATAATGTGGCCAGGAGTTTACTCATACTCTGCTAAGGTAATCAAAGGCGGTGGAACTGCAATGTTTAGTATTCTTGCACTTTTTGGCGATGTGGGATGCTCGTTCGGTTCATGGCTGTGCGGAACAATTTCGGACTTTTCAATTAAACTTACCGCCGTTGCAGATTGCGCCGCAAGACTTGATATAACACCTGAACAATTAGGACTCAAAATCGGAATTGGTGCTACGGCTATATTCCCGATTATAATGCTAATTATTCTACTATTTTCAAAAAAGATTAAAAGCGAATAACATTGCAAAAAAATTCCTGCTCAGGCAGGATTTTTTTATTGGCATTCCACGTAATTTTTAACTCTCTAACCCAAAAAAAATGCACATCTATCAAAAATGGCATTTATTTTGCAAAAAACTTTGCTTTAGCGCAGAGGAGCCGAACGATTTAGATGCCAACATATTTAGCCAAATTTTGCAACAAGTTGCAAAGCTAAATTATTTCACTTCGTTCGATAGCTAAATAACTCCTTTGGAGTAGCTAAATTAAATTCGCTTTAAGCGTGCGTAGCACATTTAGCTGCCGCAGGCAATTTACCTGAGCTTGCTCAATTTAGCTCGCGTTAGCGAATTTAGCTAAAAAAGACATTATTCTTTGTCGAATAATGTCTTTTTTCTGGCACCCCCGACCAGAATCGAACTGATAACTAACCCTTAGGAGGGGTTTATTATATCCATTTAACTACGAGGGCATATTGTTTTAAATATGTTAATTTAACCTAAATAGTATAGCACAGTTTCTTCACTCTTTCAAGGGCTTTCATAAAAATACTTTTAATATTTTTTTGTTAGCAAGTATTTTTTTATATTATGTCTAGTTTTTTTACTATAGCTTATGCGGTCGCAAAATGTTGCTTTTAGAAAACTAAAATAACGATCAATCAAATATAGTTTTCTTTGCAAAACCACTAAATATTTTATATCTTTTTTTAGTCAAAATGTCCTTTGAAATAAATTTTGTTATTTGATAAAATATAGTTAATGGCAAGTAGCTCACAGGAATATTTTTCTGTCGGGCTTCTTATTTTTATCAAAAAATGAATTGAAAGGGGTTTAACATAATGGCATACAAAAAGGGCGACTACATCAGATATTCTTCCTCCGGAGTTTGTCTTATTGCAGATATTAAAAAAATAGATTATATGCACACAAAAAACAAACAGGAGTTTTATGTTTTAAAACCGGTAGGAGCTGCAACCTCAACAATTTATGTTCCTACTTCAAATGAAGCCCTGACTTCCAAAATGCGCTATATTTTAAATAAAGATGAAATAAATGAAATCATTGCAAATTTGAAAAACACTCAAACCGACTGGATTGAGGATAGAAAACAGCGAAATGAAAATTTTAAAAAAATTCTAAAAAGCTGTGAGCTACAAGAGCTTTTGGAGTTAGTAGGCTGTATTCATATAAAAAAGAAGGAATTGTCGCAGGCAGGAAAAAAGCTTTCAGCTACCGATGAATCAGCCTTAACTCAAGCAAAAGCTCTTATCGAAAATGAATTTGCATTCGTTCTTAATTTAAACGGTGCTCAAGTTGGTGAGTACATAAAAGAAAAGCTGGAGGGCTAAATAATTTAAAGCGGTATTGAATTAAATCAATGCCGCTCTTTTTTATCTGTTATACCTAAAATATAATCCGTACTTACTTTATAAAAATTTGCAAGAGTTATAAGATGATGAATGGGGATTTCATTTTTCCCATTTTCATATCTTGAATATACCTGCTGGGTTGTCTTTAAAACATCTGCAACATCTTTTTGCTTCAGGTCATTATCTTCCCTCAAGTCCCGTATTCTTTCAATAAAACTTTTCATCTCATCACCTCTAAAAAATTTTATCATACATCAAATATGATGTATTGACATTACACTAGATATGGTGTATAATTTATATAGAAAAATACAGATGGGAGCTTGCTTATGCGAATACCAAAGAAAAGTAATAAAAATATCAAATCTTTTGCGGACTTCTTAATAAAATATTCGAAAGTACCAAAAAATATTAAACTAAAGAAAAGGTGATAGAATGAGTTCAGGAAATAAAAATATAATGGAATCATTAAACAGTGTAGAAGCGAAACTTGATTTTGCAGAAAAACTCGTATTCGGTTATGACAATACTGAGATAGATTTACGCGTCGGGATGCATATAATAAAAACTGAAGCAAGCAATAAAAATCCCCAGGCAGAATTTTTAATGTATAAGGTTAATATACAAAAAGGTAAAATTCGAGCTGCGATGGATTGGTTAAAAAAATCATACAAACACCATTACCCAAAAGCATTAGCTCTTGTACACATGGAATTTGCACGAGAAAATGCCAAGTTTATTGATGAAGAAGAATCTACTAATGCATTAAAACAAGCACTTGATTTAAATGTGCCTGAAGCCTATTTTATAATGTCTTTAATATATGAAGAAGATAAAATAAAATTCGAGGCGTATATAAGAAAAGCACAAGAATTTGGAGGCGATCAAATATCATTTAATGATTTTTTCTATGATAGAGAAATTAAAAAGATGTCAATGGAAGACTTTAGATCCATTTTTCAGCGCTATATATTACCCGATTTATTTCTTAACCACATTGATTATTTATTCTATCATATAAATCAAGGAACAGAAACAGATTACATTAATCAGTTATGGAAAGACATGATTTTCGATGAAGAAAAAAATCCGGAAAATTATCCGATGGAAATAAATACTCATATAATAAATGACGAAAAAGATAAAAAAAGATATTATATGATTATCTCTATGCCGAACTTACAAAAACCAACGTCCGGCAACCTTGCAATATATTTTGTTGTTTCTTTTGGTTCAAGAAAAAGAGATGAGGTAAGATATTTTCTTGCAGAAACCGACTATACGCATGCAATACTCTTTTCTCATCTACCATATTATGCGCACCGAGCAATATTTATTGCAGAAATAACCCAGCCCTATTATGATGATAATGCTTTGCATAAGAATTATGGCATCTTATTTAATGAAAAAGGTGAAATTCCTTGTCCTGACAATGAACTTTCTCTTTTTGTTGATCACGTAATTGCCATTTGTCAGGCGGATAGAAAAGGATTTTTTAAGAAACGAAAAATAGAACCAAGTGCAATAACTAAGATTTAAGTTGGAGAGACAAATTATGTTGAACTATATACGTAAGAAGGAATTAAATAAACTAAGTGCCACATTAAGTATTATGCGCGATTATTGTTATAACTATTTCAGTTATGTATTCCTTTCATCAGAAAGCAATAATATTCAAATAGAGATTGAACACTCGCTTGATATTTACAATCAAAGCAATGATGTAGATCTATGCTGCAGTATTATTCATGATATTCCTCAAAATATTATTAAATTATGGGATCAATTCAAATATGACTTAAACACTTATATTCAAAATTCAATATATTTGTTATATCCCATAGATTATTTGCTTTTTTTCATAGAAGGAAATCATATGACATCATTAGAAAATATATCTGAATTTAAAAACAATCGCGAAACCTTACATAAAAGATATAACACTTTAATTGAAGAATGCATTTCCGACATAAATGATGTCGCTGACATAAGGAAACTTTGCGATTTGTTAACACAGTATTTCCCAACCTATCGTTCTGCTAAGCGAGGGAACCCTATATTGCGCACAATTTCGCAGATTGTCGGAGGTGCTTTGGGAGGCTATCTTTCTGCTTCAATATCTGACAATGTTGGTGACTGGCTTGATTTTGGAACATTATTAGGCGAAAGCTGTGAATCGGTCGTTGACACATTTACATCAGGTACAAGACAGGATAAAATATCATCCTATGAGTCACTTTTAAATGATACATTAACCTGTGCAAGAATGCCTATCAAAGAACTTACAAGTGAATTAGATGATATTAGAAGTGATTTTAATGACCTTATAATAGAATTGCACGATATTATCATAAACAATGTTATCTGCCATAAGCTTAAAAGAAAAGAAATTATTAATATGCGCATAGCTATTAATTACATCAATAGCTTTCCGCAAGGATTTTCTAAATATTTTAGAAAATCCAATGGTGTGCTAAAATATATAAAAGATAATAATTACTTAACAAAAAAAGAGTACAAGCAGTTATTGAAATTATTATAAAAATTATTTAAAGGAGCCGAATTTATATGTCATTTTTAGATATTCGTGGTGAAATAATTTATTGTGAAAAATGTGGAGCAAAGCACAAAATAAAATATATAGGCGGAAAACGTTCCACACAAATAGGCGATTTTGAAGTTATGCACCAAAAGGAATTATCAAAACAATTAATGTCAAATTATGATGCAGAAACTAATGGATACTATTATCACCGCTTTGCACTTTGTGATAAATGTTTAAAAACTTTAGAAAACGTTATCATTCTTAATTCAGACCATTTATTAATTAAGTATTATGACAACCTTGAACTCCTATCAGACCTTATCAATACGCTCGAAGCATCAGTAGAAGATAATTTTAGAGAAAAATTTAATAAAAATAAATTGCATGAAATAAATCCTGAAGCATTTGAGTCATTAAGAAACTCAAAGCATCATGGTTTAAAAAAAGAAAAACGTCGTTTCTCAGAAACTTATGTTATAAGCATAATATATCCGTATCTTAATACTCAGGTAAAGTCAAATCCAAAATTCCAAATTCTAAAAAAAACAATCATTGATATGGAAAAAAAACTCATTCATTTTGCAGAGCAATGGAATTCTTCAACACAATATTATGGAGAAATATCATTAAATAATACTCGAAACTTGAACCAGTACATATCTACTCCCCTATCAACAAGAACTCCATCTTTCAACGTTTCGTGCAAAAAGTTTTATCAGAAAATAGAGTTATCAAAATCTGATATGCTTGAATGTATAGATGATACAGATAAATTTTCATGTCGGTTTGATGAACCTTGGCTGTCTGGATATTTTAAAAATTTACCGTCTAAATTAGCTGCAATGGATTTTTGGAATTAAATACACTCAGTATAGTTTATATCTTCCAAACAGATATTCAAATTATAAATATACTATGGAAGGAGATGATTTAATGTTTAGCAAGCCTAATATTTTTGGAGGACAAGATTTCTTTAAGTCAAATGGTCAAAAAATCGGTTCTTCTCAACCTAATATATTTGGCGGACAAGACTTCTTTAAACCAAATGGTCAAAGGACTAGTTTTTCGCAATCTAACATATTCGGCGGACAAGACTTCTTTAAACCAAATGGTCAAAGATTTAAGTAAAAAGGGCATTCGTGCCCTTTTTCATTCTCAGTATTCAAAAAAGTAGGTAATATTATGATTATTGATCCAAGAATTTATATAAACATACAAATATCAGCGTTAAAAATAAAATGCGAAAAAACTCGCTATCCATTACAGCTTTTACGCTACATATTCTAAATAATCAAACTTAAACAAGAATTTGGGCGAATAAACACCCGGATAAATGTAGTCAGGCGAAAGGCGTATAACGAGATTTCTAAAAAAGCTTTCAGGCATTTTGATATTTTGACTTTTTTACAAACCTATTTACTCCCCCGTCAAAACCTTACACAGCACCTCAGCAACAGCCTCACCTCCACGGATTGCTTCTTCCATTGTATTTCCGTTTGAGCCGACCTCAACTATAAGCGAGCCTTTGGTAAGCTGCTCATTAAATCTTTCTTGACGCAGGTCAATCGGTCTCATAAGCGATGGAAAAACCTCCACAGCCTTTGCCTGAATTTTTGACGCAAGCTTAAAATTTTCCTTCCAATTATCATGCGGCAAATTTACATCACTCCCCACAACAAGCATTATCTGTGCAGTTTTTTGTCCGTTTATATCGGTAACAAGCTTTACCTTTGTCCCGTCGCTTCGTGTAATTCCGTCACGATGGACGTCTAAAACTACCTTTATACTCTTATTATTCGCAAGATTTTTATTTATTGTTGCAGCGGCTTTCTGATATGCACCATTATACGACGGATAATCATGAACAGTCTTATCATGAATTACTCCAATCCCATTTTTCTCAAATACAGCCGCCATAGCTGCACCTACTACAGTAATATTTTTTGTTTCATCAAGATTTCTGTCAGGAGCACCCTTTACATAAGTTTCTTCACAGAAGCTCTCTGTTGTATGAGTATGCATAATCAGCACTTGCGGACCGCTATTATCAATAGAAAAAGAAAGTGGAAGTCCTAAAAAATCCTGCGGATTTACCTGATACGGCGTAGCATTTGAAATCTTAAGTCCCTTATCTATTGTCACACTTTCTGCTTTTATTGTAGGTTCCTCAGTAGGTATAGGAGTTTTAAAAGGAATTTGTGTTGGCTCAGGTGTCGAAACAGCTTTTCCTTCTTTTAAACCAAAAAAATGCCGCAAAATTTCATTTGAAACATTTTTTTCTTCTTTTTTATTTTTCTCTTCATTTGCTGGTACTATCTCGCTGTCTATTATATTCTTATAACTTGAAAACGCAGTAATATTCTTACTTTTTGAAACAAGCGTAATTGAAACTATGCACACTAAAAGCAGCAAAAAAAGACTTGCTGCTGCAATGATTTTATTTTTCGTTATTACAATCATTCTTGTCCCTTTTATCAAGCTCTGCATCTCCTTTTTGCTGTTTATAAATAATACTTAAGTTTACTTAACTTTATGACTTTTTTTGGACAAAATATTTTTTTTACAAAAAAGACTTGATTTTTTAGGAAAAGAGTGGTATAATGTTTTAGTTGTATTACGGATGGTCCTCTGCCTTGGTCGGCACGAACGTCTAAGAAAATAAAGGAGGGCAACGATGATGAATGCAAACGAAATCATTAGTGCTTTAACAAAAGACCAAATTAGAACTGACTTACCTGAACTTGTAGTTGGCAACAACGTAAAAGTTTATCAGAAGGTAGTCGAAGGTAACCGTACTAGAACTCAGATGTTCGAAGGTACTATTATCAAAAAACAGGGCAGCGGAATCGGCGCTACATTTACTGTAAGACGTCTTTCTTACGGCGTAGGTGTAGAAAAGACTTGGCCGGTTAACTCTCCTATCATCGAAAAGATTGAAGTTTCAAGAAAAGGCCGTGTTAGACGTGCAAGACTCTTCTATCTTCGTGACAGAGTTGGTAAATCCGCTAAGGTTAAGGAAAGAATCTAACTTTTCTTTTCAAACATTAAGTTTAAGGGGACAGTTTATATGTCCCTTTTTGCTTGTTTGTTGATTTTATCCTTAATTGTGATATAATTATTATTGATATCGATTTTACATATATGAGGTGTTTATTATGACAGATAATACAGAAAATTTTGAAAATTCAGAACACATGAAAAAGCATGTAAAGGAAACAGAAAATACCTTTAATATCTGGCGTGAAGTATGGGAATGGTTTTACACCATTATTATTGCTCTAGTTGTTGTCTTCTTTATAAAAAGTTTTATTTTTGACATTGTGCGAGTTGATGGTCCTTCTATGAATCCTACACTTATTCACAACGACAGGCTTATCATTACAAAATTGGGATACAAACCAGAAGCAGGTGACATAATAATTCTTGATTCTTCCTATAAGGACAGAGCTGAATATTTTGAAAACTTTGAAGAAGCTACCGGCGACGAATTGAATTCTTTAGAAAAATTTATTAAATACTTTACCCTTCCTGATAATTTAAAACACCGTTATTACGTTAAGCGCATAATTGGTATGCCTGGTGATATAGTTGATATTAAAAACGGTAAAGTTCTTATAAATGGCGAAATTCTCGATGAGCCATATTATGAAGGTATAACAAATATAACAGATGCTTTAGTTGACTATCCTGCAGTTGTCGAAGAAGGCCATGTGTTTGTAATGGGAGATAACCGTGCAAACAGCACTGACTCGCGTTCCTCTAGACTTGGGCAGGTTCCTATTGAGGCTATTTCTGGAAAGTCACAGTTTAGAATTTTCCCTTTTTCGGCAATAGGCAAAACAGAATAAAATTTATGGCAGGTTTTCGACCTGCCTGTTTTATACGAGGTGAATTATGCAGAACTTACAATGGTATCCTGGACATATGGCTAAAACACGCCGTATGATTGAAGAAAATCTTAAAAATATTGACGTGGTTGTAGAAATTCTCGATGCACGTATTCCCTTTTCCGGCCGTAACCCGAATTTTGATGATATCATTATAAATAAGCCAAGGCTTGTAGTTATGAATAAATATGATTTGGCTGACAACTCGATTACGGACAAATGGACAGTCTGGTATGCAAAATCAGGCATCAAGATTATCCCCATTAGCTGTGCAACAGGTCTTGGAATAAATAAAATCGCTCCTGCCTGCCGTGAGCTTATAAAAGATAAGCTTGAAAAGGCAAAAGAAAAGGGTATGAACAGAAGTATAAAAATAATGATGGTCGGCATTCCAAATGTAGGTAAATCAACACTTATTAACAAGCTTGCCGGCAAGGTTTCTGCTCAGACTGGAGACAGACCGGGTGTTACCCGTGCCAAGCAATGGATTCGACTAAAAGACGGACTTGAGCTTTTAGATACACCGGGTATTCTTCCGCCTAAATTTGATGACCAGAAGGTTGCTGTAAATCTTGCATACACAGGAGCAATCCGTGATGAAATTATGGAGGTCGAGCTTCTGTGCCACTCCCTGCTTGAATATCTTCGTGACAACTATAAAGACCTTTTATGCGCAAGGTACAAGCTTGATGACATTTCTAATATGCAAGGCTATGAAATTCTTGAATACATCGGCAAGAAAAGAGGCTGTGTCATTTCAGGTGGCGAAATAAATACCGAACGTGCTGCAAATATCCTGCTTGATGAACTTCGTGGCTGTAAAATAGGAAAAATTACACTAGAAAAGCCGGAGGATATAACAAATGACTAAAAAACATAGATTTTTTCTCTATGCAATTATACTACTCACTGTTTTGGTGCTGTTTTTAATTCAATACTTAAACCCAAAAGAGCATAAAGTAACAATTACCGACTGTCTTGATACTGTTTCGGAAATAACAATTCATTCAAACAAAAAATCAGTTTTATACGATGATTGTGTAAATTATATTCGGCAAATGGACGCCGAACTTTCAGCAAATGACGAAAACAGCAGTTTATATCGCTTTAATAGCGGTGAAGATATTACATTTTCTGAAGATGCTTTAGCTGTAATAGAATTTGGGAAGCAGTTTGGAGAAGAAAATCCTGAGCTTTTTTCAATATATTTAGAGCCATTAATTAAAGCGTGGGACATAAAAAACAATGCAGGTGCAATACCTGACATAAAACCTTTAATGGAAGAAGTAAAATTGCAAAAATCCATAAATTTAGGTGCTGTTGCTAAAGGTTATATCACAGACCGTCTGGTAGATATTTTGAGAAAAAATGGAATTACTTCAGCTCTTATAAATCTCGGTGGCAATACCTATGCAATAGGCAAAAAAACTACAGGTGAAAACTGGAAAATAGGCATTCAGGACCCCAAAAATGAGAATGAATTAATCGGCGTTTTAACCGCTGAAAACCTTGCTGTTGTAACATCAGGTGACTACCAGCGTTACTTTGAAAAAGACGGAATAAGATATCACCATATTTTAGACCCGAAAACAGGGTATCCGTCCAAAAGCGGACTTCGCTCTGTTACGATAATTTCAGAAAATGCAGCGCTTGCTGATGCGCTTTCTACTGCCATTTTTGTAGCAGGTGTTGAAAAAGGTAAAGAACTTTTGAAAAAATACAATGCTCGCGGCATTTTAATAACCGATGATACAGTTTATTTTTCAAAAAGTCTCGAAAATATTTTTAGACAGAATACATTTTCATATAAATATGAATTTATCAATTGATTTAAAATAAAAAGTACGGAAAATTCCGTACTTTTTGACTTTCAATCTTATTTCTCAAGCTTATGTATTTTTTCGACTCTGTTTGCGTGTCTGCCGCCTAAAAATTCTTGAGAAAGCCATTCATCTACAATCATAATAGCAAGCTCTCTTCCTGTCACTCTACCGCCAAGACAAATCACATTCGCATTATTATGCTGCTTTGTCATTTTTGCAGAATATACATCGGTACAAAGTGCTGCACGTATTCCTTTAACCTTATTTGCAGCCATAGACATTCCAATTCCTGTGCCGCAAACCAATATTCCGTTTTCACATTCACCGTCTATAACTGCATTGCATACAACTTCAGCAATATCAGGATAGTCAACACTATTTTCATCGTGAGTACCGAAATCTTTTACTTCAACACCCTGCTGTTTAAGGTGCGTGATTATATGGCATTTAAGTTCAAAACCGCCGTGATCACAACCAATAGCTAACATCATTTTTTACCTCTTTCTTCTAATTCTCTTTCAGCCTGCGACACTCTTAAGTACACGGGCACTAACTCTGAATAATTAACAGGTGTTTTATTTTTTGCTGCCTCTGCGACTGCTGATGCCCTTTGAGCATTTGCAGTTTGAGGTGCAAAAAGAGCATTTTCACCTAAAACCTCTATTATTTTTTCTTTAAATACAGGAACTCCGTCACCCAAAAACACAACCTTTTCACCAAGTTCTTTAAGCTCTAAAAGGCAATCTGAAAGCGCAATCGCTCTTGGAGTAACTATCTCCTTTACAGCATTCCCGTCAAGACGATAAAAAGCATTATAAACCTGTTCACGTCTTGCATCCATTATCGGAGAAATTAAATATGGGCAAAACGGCAGATTGTATGCAAGAGCTTCAAGTGTGTTGACAGCAACAGTCTGCTTTCCTGTTGCATGGGCAAGCCCTTTTACCGTTGTAACTCCTATTCGCAATCCTGTAAATGAGCCTGGGCCGTTTGAAACTGCAAAAATATCAATATCTGAAGGTTTGAGTTCACTTTTTTTAAAAACATCATCAATCATTGGCATTAATGTTTGAGAATGCGTAAGTTTATTGTTAAGCACACATTCACAGACAAGTTTATCGCCATCAACAATGGCAGCAGTCGCTACCTGAGATGATGTATCAACCGCAAAAATTTTCATTAAAATCCTCTTTTTTCAACAAGTATTTCTCTATAATTTTCATGTATGGATAAATCTTTTGTTATAGTAATATCATACCGCTTTTCAGGAAGAATATCCAAAATAAGCTGTGGCCATTCTATTAGCGAAATCCCATCTCCATAAACATATTCCTCATATCCAATTTCATACATTTCATCAGAATCGGAAATTCTGTACACATCAAAATGATAAAGAGGCAAAGTACCGTCATAGCAGTTTACTATGGTGAACGTCGGACTTGAAACATAGTCTGTGACTCCCAAAGCATTTGCAACACCTTGCACAAATGCTGTTTTTCCGACACCGAGATCTCCATACAGGCATATTACACTACCCGGCAACAGCTCTTTTGCAAAAGCCTTTGCTATATTTTTTGTTTCCTTTTCACTGTTTGATTTATAAATCATTTATTCCACCTATTAAAAGTTCATATCAGTAAAACAAGGCTATACCAAATCCGGCATAGCCAAAATTCTATATATGTAGACGATTTTACTTATTGTCAAAATAAGCTTTATCGTCGTGCACCTTTTTAAGAAGCATATCAAGGCGCTTTTCAAGGTCGTTTAAAATATCATCAGCATACTGGTCACAATCAGTTTTAATTTCCATAGCCTTGGTCTGGGCTTCGTTAACCATCTGGTTAGCCTGCTCAACAGCCTGCTTTGTAACTTCGTGTTCATCAATCATTTGAACAACCTTTTCTTCGGCATTCTTAATCATTGCTTCACTTCTTGACTGTGCTTCGGCAAGGATTCTTTCTCTTTCTTCCTTCACCCATTTTGCTTCCTTAACCTCATCTGGAAAAACAAGACGCATTTCCTGAATATAGTCAAGAAGATCCTCTTTGTCAACGACAATCTTGCCGCTTAAAGGAACCACCGTTGCCTTGTCAATAGTTTCTTCCATCATGTCGATGATTTCCATAATTTCCATCTTCAAAACTCCCTCTGTAATTTCTCTTTTATTTCTAAAATGACATTTCCAGGTACTAAACCGTTTAGTTCACCATTATATCTGGCAACATCTTTAACCATGCTTGAACTTATATACGAATATTTAGAATCCGTCATCATAAACATGGTCTCATATTCCGGATTAAGTGCCTTATTAAGAAGTGCCATTTGAAATTCATACTCAAAATCTGCAACTGTTCTAAGCCCTTTTATAATAACAGTCGCACCGTTATTTTTAGCAAAATCAACTAAAAGACCGCTGAAAGTGTCACAACTGACATTAGGAATATCCTTTGTAACCTCGTCAATCAGTTCTTTTCTTTTTTCTGCTGAAAACCAAGGCTTTTTACTCGAATTATTCAGTACACCAACAATAACCTTATCATAAAGCTTTGCTGCTCTTTTTATAATGTCAAGGTGACCGTTGGTAATCGGGTCAAAACTTCCCGGATATACTGCAATCCTCAATTTTTTCCACCTCTTTGGTAAATAGTAACATAGCTTCTGCCATATTTGCGCTGTTTTAGTATCTCAAGCCCAGAAAAATTGCTGTGTTCATCAGAAAAATCACTTTCGAGTACGATAATTCCATCTTCCGAAAGTAGCTCTAAATCCACAATTTTACGGATTACAGGCGCTATAAACCCCTTATTGTACGGTGGGTCTAAAAATATGACAGAAAATTGCCGTTTTGTTGTTTCAAGATAATGTATAGCATCGTTATTTACAATCTCAATGTTTGAAAATCCCAATGCATCGGCATTTTTCTTTATTACCGCAATAGAATCTGAATCAATATCAACACAAACAGCGCTATTTGCGCCTCTGCTGACAGCTTCAAAAGAAAGTGCTCCGCTTCCGCCAAACAGGTCAAGGACTGTACTATCCAAGATGAACTCTTGAATAAGGTTAAATATTGATTCCTTCACACGGTCTGTGGTAGGTCGAATTTTTTGCCCTTCAAACTCAAATAATTTGTGTCCTTTTTTGCTTCCTGCAATAATTCTCATTATAATCCCCCACATTACATTTATATATTGTATCTTATAATAGCAAAAAGGTCAACATTTTTTGTCAAAATTTTAAAATTTTTATCGATTTTTTTACAAATATACATAAAATTTAGTTCAAAACTATGCTGTCTGACAAAACTTTTTCCGTTTTTTTCTGTAATTTGAAAAATTCTGTTGCAGTCATTTTATATTTTCCGTCAGAAATTTCTTTTGCAGCTTTTTGTGCATATTCAAGTATTTTTACGTCGGTAAACAAATTTGCGACCTTTAAATCCGGCAAGCCATGCTGACGTGTACCGAAAAAATCACCCGGACCTCTAAGCTTTAAGTCCTGCTCGGATATGTAAAATCCGTCATTTGACTCACACAGAGTTTTCATTCTATTTTTTGTTATTTCACTTCCTGAATTAGCAAACATTATGCAATACGCCTGTTCCTGACCTCTTCCCACTCGCCCTCTTAGCTGATGAAGCGTAGAAAGTCCAAATCGCTCGGCATTTTCAATAACCATTATATTACTGTTCGGAACATTAACACCGACTTCTATTACAGTTGTAGAAACCAAAATATTGATTCTATTCTCTGCAAAATCATGCATAATATTTTCCTTGTCTTGAGGCTTCATTTTTCCGTGCATAAGACCAATTTTGTACTGTGGGAAAATGGCCATAAGCTTTTTATAAATACCTTCAGCATTTGCCAAATCAGTTTTTTCGCTTTCCTCAATAAGCGGACATACAACATACGCTTGCGAACCGTTCTTTATATGCTTGTCTAAAAATGCATAAATTCTTTTTCGCATATCCTCGCCCACAGCATAAGTGGAAACAGGCTTTCTGCCCGGCGGCAGCTCGTCTATTACAGAAACGTCAAGATCACCATACAAAATTAGTGAAAGCGTACGTGGAATAGGCGTAGCCGTCATTATAAGAGTATTTGGATTTTCGCCTTTTAAGACAAGCTCAGCCCTTTGAGAAACACCAAATCGGTGCTGTTCATCTGCTACGACAAAACCAAGATTTTTGTAGCTTACATCTTTTTGAATTATCGCATTAGTGCCGACAACGATATCATACTCGCCGTTTGCAATTTTTTCATAAATAGTTTTTTTATTTTTAGTACTCTTTGTAAGCAACACAATTTTTATATCCGTACCTTCAAAAAACTGCGAAAAAGTCTCAAAATGCTGATTTGCTAATATTTCGGTAGGCGCCATTATCGCAGACTGATATCCGTTTTGGACCGCAATGTACATTCCGGCTGCAGCAATAACAGTCTTTCCCGAACCGACATCACCCTGAACAAGTCTGTTCATCGGAGTTTCTGTTTTAAAATCTTCACACATTTCAGCTATTACTCGCTTTTGTGCACTTGTAAGTTGATACGGAAGTCCATCAACAAATTCCCTGACACACTCAGTATTTTTAAAAGGTGTTCTTACTGTTTTTTCGATATTAGCTCGCCTCGAAAAAAGTGCAAGCTGAAGGATAAGCAACTCTTCAAAAATAAATCTGCGTCTTGCAATTTCATAGCTTTCAAAGCTTTGCGGGAAGTGAATATTTTGCATTGCAAAGTTAATTTCAGCTATGTTATATTTTTTTCGAATTTCTGTCGGTATATACTCCTCTAACTCCCCACAAGTTTTAAGAGCTTGTTCCATCATAGACTGAATAAATTTTTGAGTAAGATTTCCCGAAAGCGGATAAATAGGAACAATTTTTCCAATAAAGCGTTCCTTTCCCACCTTTTCATAAACAGGATTTTGCAGCTCTTTTTTTCTGCCGGCCAGTCCGACTTTCCCATAGAAAAGCACTTCGTCGCCCGTCAAAAAAGCATTCTTCACAAAACGATTATTGTACCACACAACAGTCATAGCACCCGAATCATCAAAAATTACCATTGAATACACCGTAAAATTTTTCCTGATACGAGCTTCTTTTACAGGAGAATAAACTTTTCCTTTTACACACACAAATTCCCCGACAGGACAGTCGGCAACTTCCGAAAATTTTGTTCTGTCCTCGTGTCCTCTCGGGAAATAGTATAATAAGTCTTCAACTGTTTTAATGCCCTTTTTCGCAAAAAGCTTTGCTCTCTGCTCTCCAACACCGTTTAATGAATTAATGCTCTCCATTTTTGGCTCCGATTATTCAACCGAAATGATATAATAGTACAGTGGCTGACCACCATATTTTACTGAAACCTCAACATCGTCAAGCTTCTCTTCAAGCGTCTTGCCTACCTTTTCAGCTTCTTCCTGCGAAATGCCTTCGCCGTAGTAAAGTGTTACAAATTCGCTGTCTTCATCAGCAATATCCTCTACAAGCTCTATCAACACATCATCAGGATTTTTGCCTACAACCTTTATTTTGCTTCCTGACAGACCTAAAATATCGTCTTTTTGAATCTTCTTATCGTCAATCTCGGTATCACGAACAGCAAATGTAATCTGCCCTGTTTTAACCTTTGTAACAGCCTTATTCATAGCAGTCTCATTCGCCGCAGCGTCTTTGTTTTCATTGAATTTGAGCATTGCTGTAATACACTCAGGAATACTGCGTGTAGGAATAACTATTACATTCTTCTTAGAAATTTCCTTCGCTTGATTTGCAGCCAAAATAATATTTTTATTATTCGGGAACACAAAAATATTATCTGCGTTAATTTCATTTACCGCCTTTAAAATATCGTCGGTACTTGGATTCATTGTCTGACCGCCTTCAATTACAACGTCAACACCCAAATCCTTGAAAATTCCGGCAATTCCGTCACCTGCACAAATTGAAACAAATCCGTTTTCTTTATGCGGCACCTCAGGCTTTGCATCTTCCTTTTTTTCAAGAGGAGCGTCCTGCGAAATAATCGACTGATGCTGATGCTTCATATTATCAATTTTAATGTTAATCATCGAACCCAGCTTAACTGCACATTCCAAAACATATCCAGGATTGTTTGTATGAATATGAACTTTGATAATTTCGTCATCATCTATAACAAGCATACTATCACCAATTTTTTCAATAGCCTGCTTAAATGACAGAACATTTATACTGCTGTCCTTTTTCTCAACAATAAATTCGGTACAGTAAATATATTTTATATTTTCAACATCAATTTTCTGCTGTGCTGATGTATTCTGTTCATTCTCTGCCGTTTCTGCCTGTTCTTTTTCAATAATTTTGCCTGTTTTTAAGAAATAAAGCGCACCTTCTAAAACGCACAGCCAGCCTTTTCCGCCGGCATCGACAACACCCGCTTTTTTAAGAGCAGGAAGCATTTCAGGGGTTTTTAAAAGAGTTTCTTCACCCTTTTTTACTGCATTTTCAAAAACAGCCTTAATATCTCCATCAGCCTTTTTAGCAGCTTCTGCTGCTTCTCTTGCAACCGTCAAAATTGTACCCTCAGTCGGGTTCATAACAGCATTATATGCAGTATCTGAACCTGCCTTTAAGGAAAGAGCAATTTCATGCGGAGTACAGCTTTCTTTTCCCTTTAAACTCTTTGACATACCTCTAAAAAACTGTGACAGGATAACACCAGAGTTACCTCTTGCGCCACGAAGCGTTGCAAATGACATTGTATCTGCAACCTTGGTCACAGAATCTGTTTGTATTTCTGAAAGTGCCTTTGCCATTGCAGATGCTGTCATTGACATATTTGTTCCGGTATCACCGTCAGGCACCGGAAAAACGTTTAATTCATCAACAGCATATCTGTTGTTATATAAATTATTTGCACCAGATATAAACATCTGTGCAAGCAATTTTCCATTAATCATTTTTCGTTACTCCTTAACTCTGACAGACTCAACTAAAACATTTACCTTTGTTACTTTAAGTCCTGTATTATGCTCAAGCTTATATCTTACGTTATTTACAATACTATCACAAATAGCATTTATATTAACGCCGTACTCCACGATAATATGAAGGTCAACCACTATGCCGTTTCCTTCAACGTCAACCGTTATACCACGTGACATATTTTCCATTTTCAAAAGCTTAATAACACCGTCTTTTTTGCTTTTAGATGCCATGCCGACAACGCCATAGCACTTTGTAGCTACTGCTCCGGCAATAGACGCAACTACGCTATTATCAACCGATATTTCACCCAGTTCGCTGTTTATCAAAATTGCCATAAGTTATCAATCCTTTCTGTGCTAATTTATATTGCACCAAGTATATTTTACTATATTTTGCCCAATTAGTCCATACTTAATATGAAAATAATATTACATTTTATTAAATTTTATTGAAAAATACCAAAAAAATCTTTATACTGTTTGTATGGAAGGAGGAATTATCGTGATAAAACAACATTATCTGCGAAATTATTTAAGTGAACTCCCCGATTTTGTTTTTACATATATTGAAGAATACTATAATGGTGAAAGCATAAATACGCAGCTTGGATACAGCCTTGATGTAAAAGTGTTTTTAAATTATCTGCGCCTTTACAAATTTAAAGATGTAGAAAAAAATGAAGACTTTACACTCGACCACATAAACAAAGTTACACCAAGCGACCTTATAAGATTTAAAGCATATCTTCGTGAATACGAAACGGAATTTATATCACCTTCCGGCAGAAAAGTCAAGCGAATTTGCAAAAATTCAGCTTTTGGCATAAACCGCAAGCTTTCATCGGTGCGAGGTCTTTTTATTTACCTTTACAAAACCGAGCAAATTTCACAAAACGTAACCGACAAGGTGGATTTTGTAAAACTTCACCAAAAAATAAAAAAGCCGCTTACTTCACAGGAAACGGTAAAATTAATTGACGTTATCTATAACGGCGAAAAGTACTTCGAGGGACGCACTCTTACCGAATACAAGAACAAAAAACTTCGTGATATTGCGATTTTTACAACATATCTAGGCACCGGTGTGCGTGTAAGCGAGCTTGTCAATATGCAGATTACGGATGTGGATTTTAACACACAGTCTTTTATAGTTACCCGAAAAGGCGGTGACCAACAAGAAATTTTTATGCCTGTTCAAGTAAATAACGCTCTTTGGGAATACTTAGAGCCAGACTCTGAGGATGCACGTGAGACAGGGCCACTATTTTTAGGGCGTTCAGGCAAAGCTTTAACCGTTGCCGCTGTTGAAAAAATGCTCAAAAATTATTGCTATACAGTCGGTATCACTCACCCTGACAAAACACGTCCTCATGCTCTGCGGCGAACATTTGCCTGTCGCCTTTTAGAAGACGGCGTTGACATAAAGATGGTCGCCGAACTTATGGGACACAAAAACATCGAAGTAACGCATCGCTACTATGCACAGTACAGCAGCCAGAAGCGGCGTGAAGTTATGCAAAATCTTGATGTTTTAAGAACGGATGATAGTAAAATTCAATAATTTGGAAATATAAAATCTACCGATATCAGTGTTCGGTAGATTTTTAATTAATATTAAAACAAATATGCAATTTCATAGCAGGAACATTTTAATATTTACGTATTCTTATAAGTGCAAATCCTATAATTCCAAAAACATTTTCACATTTTAGCTTTTAAATAAAACATAGATGGCACTTTATGTCTGCACATTTTAATCTTACTCCGCATCCTCGTCAAGCGCCTCTATATAAAAGCTCACCGGCCTAAAGCCGTCATTACAGGAAATCATAGCAGATTTTTTGTTTTTCATCCAACCGCTATATAAGTTTTCGCCTCCGTGTGAGAGAGTCATAACAAATGCAGACATACTTTCCCATGCGCTATCACACATACCGTCAGGCTTTTGCCAGCCATTTGCAATAAATACCTGACCCTCTTTTAAATCACAAGTATGCTCTATTGGATTTTCAAACTTTTTAATTAAATCATCATATCTTGCCTTTTTCATAACGGTGATTTTGCACTTTTTCATAATCTTTTCTCCTTTATCGAATACATATTTTCTTTGGTTTACGTCTGCTTTTTATCCTGTCGGGTTATACATCTTGAGCTGAGTATAAATTTATTCATATCCTTTATCTAAAGAAATTGTGCGAATTTTGACAAAAACACATACTCCACGCAATCTAAGAGTGCATAAATAAGATTTTTATGAAACTTCAAAATTCCTTTTTACCTCTACAAACTTTTATTCCATATATGACACCTATAACAACATATGGTATCATAAAAAATAGGCATAAAACTGTCGCAATTGGCGGCAAAAATATACTTAAAATAAATAAAATTCCCATAATCACAGTTTCAAATCCGATAAATCTATTTATCTTTCTTGCTTTTTCTGTTTCAATATCATAATTTTTAATATAATCGAACTTCGGCATATAATTACCAATCAGAAGAAGGACTGCGCCTACAATAACTGCCGCACTTTTTCTCATATCCAAATTCCAGCCAAGACTATATCCAAATATTAAAACCTGTAAAATCATAGTCATAACAGGTATAATCCATTTTGTTGCCATTTCAAATTTCTTTCTTTCGCCTTTTTTTGAAGCATTTATATCATTTATGAAACAACAAAATGACTGCAAAAAAACCATCATTAACGGTAGTCCGAAAACCGCAAAGCCTTTTGATGCGTAATTATCAGGATTGTTATTAAAATCAAAATGAATAGCCATGTTATCTGGCAAACTATCCCAAAGCATAATCCCTAAAAGAACCGGCAAAAGGCAAACAGCATTTGTTATAATTAAAATTTTCCACTTTACAAATTTCATCACTTATTCCCTCCAAACGAATAAATCCATGCGAGCAGCTCTTCAAAAACAGAAGCATTAAGCTCGTAATATATAAAATTTTTATACCTTTCTTCTGCAATTAAATCAGCTGATTTAAGCTTTGAAAGATGATACGAAACGGTTGCACCAGTTAAATTAAAATGCTCTGCAATTTCGCCCGCCGACTTTTTTCCCTTTTTTAGCATTTGCAGTATGTCCCGCCTTACAGGGTCGGAAATCGCTTTTAAAGTTTCGTTCATTCCCATAAAGACACCTCCATAAGTTATTTAGAAATATTTCTAAATAGATTGTAACATATACAAAATAAAAAGTCAACAACAATTTAGATTTTTTTCTAAATTGCTATTGACCAGTTTTTCACTTATACAATTTTTTTATTTCCGTTTAACTACAAAGGTAAAGTCCTTAATCATACCACTTGCGGCAACAATGCAAGCAATTATTCCATAACCCGTAAGAATAGATGGATTTTTCATCATATACGGAGTCAAAAAGACACAAAATCCTGTTAATTTGTTTAAATATGTATGGTTAGACATAAAGTGATGATTTTTAATTGCCACAAAAATGTATAAAGCAAGCCTCAAAAACATAATCAGAAATATGGTACATATAATTATCTTCGGCAAAATATCGAGCAATACCGGAAATACCTTATAAAGCATAGTTCCGTAAAACAGCAGGTCTGCAACACTATCAAGCTTTGCACCAAGCTCTGTCTCTGTATGTGTTTTCCTTGCGACAAAACCATCAAAAACATCTGTTATACCTGTTAAAGTATAAAGAAACAGAAATTCTTTTGAAAGCGTTGCCATAGGTATCAGCAATATCGTACCCAATATTCTTATACTTGTAATTACGTTCGCTAAATTCATAACCTTACGCCTCGACATTCCTTTCTTTTCCTTTGTAATAGTCCCTCATAAACTCATTTTATATCCAATATTTTCAGTCCATTATACCGTCAGTTCTTTAATATTTGTGCATCAAAACTCAAACACGTAGTAATCCACAATATTTTGCACTTATATAAAAATTATAGCATAGATTTTGTGGAATGTAAATATTTTGATGAAAATGTAATTTTATTGTATTGAAATTTTTACTTTTATATGGTATAATATAAAAAATAAATATTGCTGCCACCGGGTAGCTGAATGCATTTGCATTTGCACGCACAGCGTTAGGTCTTTGAAGTTGTGCCAGGCAGATGCTTATTTTTTTGGAGGTCAAAATGAATGTCGCAAAAAAAATTTTCTCATATTTTTCGTTTATAGAACTACTTTTGTGGTCGTCCTCTGTAATTCTAATTACAGTGTTTTTCTTCATCTTTGACCGCACAAGCTATATGACTCTTGCCGCATCTTTAATAGGTGTCACTTCACTTATCCTAGGCGCAAAAGGCAATCCTATAAGCCAAGTTTTAATGATACTATTCAGTGTTTTATACGGAATTATTTCATACAAGTTTACTTATTACGGCGAAATGATAACTTATCTAGGGATGACAGCTCCTATGTCAGTTTTTGCTCTTGTTTCTTGGCTTAAAAACCCTTATAAAGGAAAAAGGTCAGAAGTTGCAGTTAACCGTTTAAAATCAAAAGAAGTAGCTTTCCTGTTAATGCTCACCACTATTGTCACTTTCATTTTTTATTTTATTTTAGCTTATTTTAAAACTGCCAACATAATTCCAAGTACAATTTCTGTTACAACAAGTTTTGTAGCTGTTTATTTGACTGCAAGAAGAAGTCCGTATTTTGCTCTTGCGTATGCTGCAAATGATATTATTCTTATCGTTTTATGGATAATGGCAAGTATTTTGGATATTTCCTACCTATCTGTGACAATTTGCTTTATAGTGTTTCTTATAAATGACATCTATGGCTTTATAATCTGGCTGAAAATGCAGAAAAGACAGGAAGCGACTTTATAAAAACAAACTTTTTAACTTCCAAAGAACAAAGCTTCTATCATATAAGTTTTAGAAAATACAATCCTTTATTCTCTACATATGGCAGAGGCATCATTTCTTTTTGATCTTTTTGGAAAGCGAACGAAGATTAGGAGTCCTAACTCCGATTACCGTATCCTAACACGCAGTTGGCATAAGTTTTGAATAAAACCTTTTATACTCACGGTCAGCTAAGTCAAAAAGCATATTTCGTATCTCAGAGGTTATATCTATATATTCTCCCATATTAAACACAAAGCCGCAAAAATGCGGCTTTGTAATTACTCAAATTTAATTATATGTGTTTTAACTACTGTTTCGCCTGATTCAGCTTTTAAAATTCCAGGTTTTTTGGTTATATCATAATCACTGTTAGCATAATCAGGAAGACCTGCCCAAGGCTCAAGGCAAAGATATTTTGCACCAGGCTTTGTCCATACAAGGAAATAATCAAATCCGTTAAAGTCAAGTGTAACCTTTCTTCCAGTCTTTCTATTCATCAAAGAAACAACTCTCGATTTTAAGCTCAAAAGAATAAGTGCATCAATTTCAAAATATTCTGTCTTAATTGGAATTTCATTTGTGTTTTCTGCAATAAGCTCATCTTCATATATTAAAAAATTTCCTTCGCAATGAGTGTGCCTTATATCTTCCTTTTGCTCAAAAATCAGGCTGTATTCCTCAATCCCTTCAGGGCAGGAATAAGCCTCATGTGCACCTATTGAGAAGTACATTTTTTTATCGCCCTTATTTGTGATTTCATACTTTACATCAATCATATTATCAATAAGAGTATATGTAATTCTTAGCTCATTTTCAAATGGATAGCACTTTAGTGTTTCGCTGTTAGAAGGAAGAAGAAATGTTACTTTTTCCTTTTCTGCCTTTTCAACTGCAAATTCTTTACATCGTGCATAACCATGCTTTTTGAGAATATACTCTTCGCCTTCATAAACAAATTTATCATCCTTTAACCCACCGCAAATAGGATAAAGAACAGGAGCTCTGCCTGTCCAGAAAGCAGGGTCGCCTTGCCAGATAAGCTCTTGTACATCTTTCTTTACACTTTGGATTTCTGCACCCAAAGTAGAAATTTGGGCTGTCAAAATACCGTTTGATATAGTAACTAATTCAGACATAACGTCTTCCTCCTTTAATTTTCCTTTTTATAATCATATCACAATACAAACATTCTTGTCAATGAAATTTATTTACTGTTTTTTGCACATAATAAATCTGGAGGGATGACAATGTGTACAGCTATAACCTATAACAACCGATATTTCGGCAGAAATCTTGACCTTGATTACTCATATAACGAAGCAGTTACCATAACACCAAGAAATTTTCCATTTTATTTCAGAGAAAAGGAAACAATCTACCACCATTATGCAATTATCGGTATTGCTACAATCGAACAAAATTATCCGCTTTATTACGATGCTGTAAATGAAAAAGGACTTGCTGTTTCAGGACTTAATTTCCCAGGAAATTGCAAATATTTGCCGCTTGATGAAACAAAGGACAATATTGCTCCTTTTGAATTTATTCCCTGGATACTTTCATCATGTGAAACGGTGAGTGAAGCAAAAAAGCTTATAGAAAACACAAACCTTTCCGATATTGCTTTTTCAAGCAAGCTTCCGCCAACACCTCTTCATTTTATGATTTCGGACAAAAACACTTCAATCGTAGCAGAGCCGCTTGCAGGCGGAATAAAAATTTTTGAGAACCCTGTTGGTGTTCTTACAAATAACCCGACGTTCGACATTCAGTTTTTTAACTTAAACAACTATATGCATCTTTCAAGCAAAGAGCCTCAAAACACTTTTTCTGACAGCTTGAAGCTTGATATATACTCAAGAGGTATGGGTGCTTTGGGGCTTCCTGGAGATTTGTCGTCTTCTTCACGTTTTGTAAGAGCTGCATTCACTAAATTAAATTCTCCGCTATATTCGACAGAAGAAGATAATATTACGCAATTTTTTCATATTCTTTCGTCTGTATCACATACGAGCGGTTCTGTAAAAGTAGGCGAGAAATATCAAATAACAGTTTATTCTTCATGCTGTAATATTGAACACGGTATTTATTACTATACTACCTACGAAAATAGTTCTATCACTGCAGTAGATATGCACTGTAAAAATCTTGATGCATCGTCACTTTATGAATACCCGCTAAATCGTAAACAAAATATCAAATATGAAAAATAGGCAGTTTCCTGCCTATTTTTTTAAAAATTCTTTGATTTTTTCTAAATTTTCCATTCCAATGCGCCGACCTTCTTCATATACCTCTTTAAGTTTTTCAGGGTTATGAGTGGTACGTTTTACCGGCAACGCACTGTCAGGTCTTAAAACCAAAACTTCTCCGTTTTTCTCTTTTTCCTCAATATATCTTACGGTATCATTATACATTATATGTCTATTTTGAACAGCATCAATCATTTTAGGATAATTTTTAAGTGCCTTCTTTATAAGCCACATCGAGCTTGTCTTTTCCTTAACATATCCTTTTGGCTGAGTTAGTATAACGACATTTCTTCCATAGCCAATGCTTTCAAAATATTTAAGAGGAATAGAGTCTACTATTCCGCCATCAAGTAGCTTATATCCGCCGACTTCAACAATCTTTGAAACAAGAGGCAATGACGCAGATGCTCTAACCCATTCTGCAAAATCTTTATCGGCTTTATCATATTTTTTATATACCGGCTCGCCAGTTAGCACATCAGCACAAACTATATAAAAAGGCATAGGATTTCTGCTGAATGCATCATTGTCAAAAAGGTCAAGTTTTTCGGGTATTTCGTGATAACAAAATTCTGTACCGAAAAGATTTCCGGTTGTAAGCAGCGACCACATACTGCAATAGCGCTTATCACGGCAGTATTTAATGTTATATCTTGCCGCTCTTCCAATCTGCCCTGACTTAAAGTTACAGCCGAATGCCGCACCTGCCGAAACGCCTATTGCACCATCAAAACTTATATCATTTTCCATCATTATGTCTGTGATGCCTGCGGTAAACAGTCCGCGCATAGCACCGCCTTCCATAATTAGCCCTGTTTTCATTAATTACCTCCGTTTAAGCTGAAGTTTACTAGTTTTTCATCAAATGAGTGTTTTTACTGAAATAGTCTGATAATTCAACATATTTGTTGTATATTTTCTCATATTTTACAGTATTTTTATTATCTGGCAAATACTCAATTTCACACTTATCCGCAATTACCTCTACAGCCTTTTCAATAGAATCAAAATATCCGCCTGCAACTGCTGCAAAAATAGCACTTCCTTTCGCGCCTGCCTGTATACTTCCGGCAATCTTGATTTTCTTACCTAAAATGTCGGCATACATTTGCATCAAGAAAGGATTTTTCTGTGAAATTCCACCAGCTGCGTAAAGTTCGTCAATTTCTATTCCATTCTTTTCATATAAATCAATTATTACTTTAGTTCCAAAAGCTGTGGATTCTAAAATGCCACGATAGATTTCTTCCGGCTTTGTCTGCAAATTAAGACCCAAAATCATGCCTTTGAGATCATAGTTAGCAAGTGGTGAACGATTTCCATTCCACCAATCAAGAGCTACAATACCGCTTTCTCCAATTTCGAGCGCCGACGCCTTTTCATCTAAAAGTGCAAAAATGTTTTTTCCTTTTTCTCTTGCTTCCTTCTCATATGCTTCAGGAATACAATTTTTCATAAACCATGCAAAGCTGTCGCCAACGCAAGATTGTCCTGCCTCATAAGCAATATATCCCGGAACAACACCATCTTCAACGCTTCCGCATATTCCACCAACCTCTTTATCCTCTTTACTCATAAGGATGTGGCAGGTTGATGTTCCAATTATCATCATCATTTTGCCTTCTGAAACAATTCCAGCAGAAGGAAGTGCCGCATGGGCGTCAATTATAGCCACAGCAACCGATGTTCCGCAAGCAAGTCCCGAAAGTACTTTACCGTTTTCGCACACTTCTCCGGCACAACTTCCTGTCGGAACAACTTTTTCTGAAACCTTTGTTCCAATTATATTTCCAAAATCCTTATGAAGGTTTCCCCAAAACTCATTTTCAGGATATCCGCTTTTCTTATTCCAAAGACCTTTATAGCCTGCCATACAACTGCTATGCACCTCATTGCCGGTAAGCAACCATACAAGCCAGTCTCCTGCTTCTATGAATCTTGCAGCATCATTAAAAACTTCTGGTGCTTTATGAAGTGTCTCAAGCATTTTAGGGAAAAGCCATTCAGATGAAACCTTCCCGCCGTATCTGTTAAGCCAGCCAGCACCTTCTGATTCAGCAAGGGCAGTTATTTCATCTGCTTCCGCCTGTGCTGAATGATGTTTCCAGATCTTTACATAAGCATGAGGATTGTTTTTATACTTATCTAAAAAGCAAAGTGGTGTCCCGTCTTCTGTTACAGGTAAAACTGTACAGGCAGTAAAGTCAAATCCAATTCCCGAAACTTCTTCCGGCAAAACATTTGCCTCTTTTAAAACTCCTGTTACAACATATTTCAATGCGTCAAGATAATCCTGAGGATGCTGGAGAGCTGCTGTATTTTCCAGCTTAATTCCATCAAAATAGTCGACAGGCAGCACTGCATGAGTATATGGAAATTCCGAAACTGCTAATTCTTTTCCGTTAGTTAAATCAATTAAAACTGCCCTTGCTGATAAGCTTCCGTAATCAACACCAATAGAATACTTTTTCACCATAGTTTACACCTATTATTTAGAATATATTTTATATAACTTTCATAAGCCATTCTGCAACAAACACAAAGGCACAAGAAGTTGCCGCAACCACCAACAGGCTTTTTTCAAAATATGCAAGAATGATTGCAACGAAAAATCCAAATATTGCACTAACCACACTGCCGGTAGAGTGAAAAATAGCCGGAATTGTCATTACCGACAAAACTGTATATGGAATATAGTACAAAAATGAAAGTATAAATTTGTTCTTTATTTTTTCTTTAATTAGTACCAGCGGTATCATCCTTATGAGATAGGTTATTCCAGCCATTACAATAAGATATACCCAAAATTTAACCTCAGGCATCAATTTGCACCTCCTCATTTTTGATTGGTGCAATCCATGCAAATATTGAACTTGCTAAAACAGCACAAATTATTATCACAAAGCCCTCCGGAATCTGTTTTAAAAATGGCAAAAGTTCAAATAAACAACTTAATATTATTGCCACCAAAACACATAAAGCGGTCATTTTGTTCTTTTTGACCACAGGAACTACAATAGCAACAAACATTCCGTAAATGGCAATTCCGAGTGCCGAAATCACCTGATGCGGAAGCACGTTCCCTGCGCCTGCACCTATAAAGGTTCCCAAGCTCCAACCAAGATATGGCATTAATATAAGGCCATACATATATCTTTTACCTACTGTTCCGTATTTTCCGGATGCTACGGCAAAAACCTCGTCCGTATTTACAAATGAAACTATAAATCTGTCGAATATATTTATACTCTTACCAAATTTTTGCGACAGAGATACAGACATCAGTGCATACCTTAAATTTATAACCACCTGTGATATCAAAAGCTCAATTAATGTTCCGCCCGATACGATAATCGGTACTGCAGCAAGCTGACCTGCAGAAGTCACATTTGTCATTGAAATCAAAAGTGCTTCAAAAAGGCTAAGTCCGTTTTCAGTAGCAAAAATACCAAATGCAAAAGCTACCGAAAGATAGCCAAGACAAATTGGGAGTCCGTCAGTAATTCCTTTAGAAAAACTATTATGCTCTTTCATAACTTCTCCTGTGTTTAAATTTATAAAGCCTTCGTTTTTAATGCTTTTACACATATTGTTCCTTCTTTTCCAATTTGGAAATTTTTTTCAATCTTTTAAGCTTATCTGTCATATAAACAAACGGATAGCATACAGCGCACAAAATCAATGCATAAAATATATCAAGAACAGAATGCTGTTTTAAAAATACTGTTGATACACTTATTAATACAGTCATAACGAAGAATACTGTACGCCATAGAAAGGTCGAAAACAGTTTGCTTTTTCTTGCTGCAAAGTAGACTGCAAAAGAGCCTATTACATGAATCGACGGGCACACATTTGTATTTGTATCAAAGCCATAAAGCATTGAAACTATATCTGTAAATATATTCTGTCTTTCGAAGGTTACAGGCCTAAGTTCCTGCGCTGTCGGATAAATAATGTAAATTATCAGAGTAACAAAATATGTATAAATCGTATATTTTATATAGTTTTCGAATGCAGGAATATCGAAAAAGAATGCATAAATTTGAAAGCCTATCAAAAACACAAACCAAAAATAATACGGTATAACAAAATATTCGCAAAACGGAATTTTGTCATCAAGTGCACAGTAGACTGTGTGATAATCTAAACTAAATGCACGTTCAAGCATCATAAAGGCAAGTCCGAAAATCGGCCAGAACAAAAGCAGTTTTATATGCTTAAACTCAGTCGTATTCAGCTTTGAAAGCCGAAAAGAGCGATAATCAACCATTTGCATTTACTCGTTTTCCCTCCCTTAAAATCAGTCGGTCTCTTAATGAAATAAAATTAGGTCGGTTGTACCGTTGTATTATAATATACGGCACATTTCCGATAAAAAACAAAAGAGATAAAATTATACCCGTTTTTCCTTTCCAGATATTATAAAACCCTATTGATAAGACACACAAAATATAGTGTATAAATTCAGCTACACATGATTCCTTTATCAAACGATCAATATCTTCTGATGTCACATTGGCACGAACACGTTTTGGGAAAATTAAGTTTGTAACCATACTCATATCAGGAACTTTTGATTTCCATTTCTTTACATAAAATTTATTATAAATTTTCCCGCCCAATTCCCATCTGTATATTTTATACGGAAAACCAGCTTCATTAAAAATATTTCGTGGCAAAGCAAGGCCAAAGAAAAAGCAACCTTGACCTATAAATATAAAATAAATTATCGTAATTAAAACCTTCATTTTATTTCCTCACATAAAAAAACTATGCCTTTATATTATAGAACTAGTGAACGATTTAGATGCCATCGTTTTTGTCGATATGCAAACTTCGTTTGCTCGATATTTTTACTATCGTAAAATCGATATCTTTTGCGGCTCGTCGGAAACCGCCGAACCCTACAGCAAAACTCGATATGATATAAATCTCGTTGCGTCAGCAACATATCGAGCCGTAAGGCATATCGAGTGCATTAGCACATATCGAAAATCTCGCAAGAGATTTATATCGACGATTTCAAGCTTTGCTTGAAATCATTATAGCATATACTCTATCAAAATTCAATCACAAAATTACACATATAAAAGTTTATTATAGTTTAAATTCCATCGTAACATGGACAACACCTTCTTCTAAAAACTCATCGGAAACTGTTTCAAAGCCAATCTTTTCATAAAACCCAACTGCTTGTTTTTGCGCATGCACACATATTTTAGTGCAAGCAAATTGTTTTCTTACTTCCTCTATGCTTTTTTTCATAAGCTCTCTTCCCATTCCCTTTTTACGAACAAGTGTTAATACTCTTCCAACTATTACACTGTCATTATCATTTTTATCGGCAAAGGCTCGTAAATATGCAACAACTCTTTTTCCGTCAGTTATAAAGCAATGCAAACTGTTATAGTCTTCATCATCCATATCCTGACAGATAATGTTTTGCTCAAGCAAAAAAATTTCCGATCTCGACTTCAAAATTTCGTATAGCTGAGCCGTTGATAATTCATCAAAAAATTTTGATTTAAATTCCATTATAACACTTCCTAATATCTTTTTATTCACTCAAAACACCAAATCTGTGCAGTTTGTTAAAATTATATACATTTTATCATCATTATAAAATTGATGCATAATTTTTATGCCGCAAAATCATTTTACCAGGAGCAAAAATCTTTGCTCGCAAGGAGATTTTTGCGACGCCGTCAATTGACACAGTGCTCGAAAGAGCACCAAGAGCGATAGCTCTTAAGAATTTTATGCAATAAAATTCTGTTTGTGTCAATTATACCACAAAATAATGTATATTTCAACAAAATAGCAGGAAGATTAACACAATATTAATATACATAAAAAGAGCACGATATACGTGCTCTTTTAAGCTTTTACCAATTAGCAGCAGTTGTTATTGTTGTCACAGCAAGGATCGCAGCAGTTATTAGAACCACCTAAAAAGTTTCCGTCACCGCAAAAACATAAAACAAATACAATGATTATTAAAATCCAAATCCAGCTGCTAGAACCGTCGTTACAGTTATTTCCGCATCCGAACAAACCCATATTAAATTCCTCCTTTCAGCTTTATACTACACAATATGCTGAAAGTGAGATTTTGTGCTTCTTCAGATTTTATTTTCCCAAAAAACAAAGACATTTTCAGGTGTTTTTGTCATATAAAGAACAGTTCTTTCGCCGCCGTCATTTACCACGCATGACCAGCCTTCATCAGTAGCAGTAATATCCGAATAAAAGGCATTAGGATAATGAGTTTCAAGATAATTGGATACAGCTTCGTGCTGCTCCTTAAATCTTATCTTATTAAATATTCCTTTACCTTTATAATATCTATATGCTTCTAATGCCGCAATACCTAAAAGGACTGTCAGTTTTTTATTATGCTTACTCATCATCTATTTCTCCCATAAGCTTTATATATTCATCATAGATAACCCGTATAGTCTCTACGCCCGCTTTTGGTTCTTTTAAATCTCTGAATCCCATCAATGTTCCTACTGAAACGTCGAAAAGTTCGGAAATCGTAAGCAATACATTAAATGGCGGCACTACCGTGTTATTTTCATAGCCATGAATAGTACTTGGTGATTTTCCAATAATTTCTCCAAACTGTGCCTGTGTAAGCTTATGTTTTAATCTTACTCTTTTTATATTTGTTCCGAAATCAATCTTTTCAGCCATTTTTCCTTTCTCCTTCACGCATTTTCCTTAGTATCGCATCTTTTACCACCGGTTCGTCAAGTGGTATTTTAAGAGTCATCGCAGCATGGGGTGCAACATCAATAGATTCACCCTTTTCATTTTCCATATAAGTGATTTTCTGCTTAAAAAACGGCTTTTGCGGCTGCATTACTTCGATTTCGTCGCCCACAAAAAATCTATTTCGCTGCGAAACGGTAGCTATTTTTGTTTCTTCATCGTAATCTGTAACAATTCCTATTAAGTCATAATCACGTATATATGAGCTCGATGTATAAACCTGACTGTTTTCGTCAGGCTTTCCAAAATAAAATCCCGTAGAATACGGTCTGTGACTTACTTTTCGAAGTTCATCAAGCTGCGACCTATCAAATTTATAATTTTCAGGATCTTCTAAGTATCTGTCAATTTCCTCACGGTATGCTTTAACCACCGTCGCAACATAATATGAGGTTTTAACTCTTCCTTCAAGTTTAAGGCTTGTTATTCCGCTTTCCACAATTTCCGGAATATGCTCAATCATACACAAATCCTTAGAATTAAAGATAAATGTACCACGTTCATTTTCAAAAACCGGCATATATTCTCCCGGACGTGTTTCTTCCATAAGAGTGTAGTTCCATCTGCAAGGATGCGCACAGGCGCCTTGATTAGCATCACGTGATGTAAGATAATTCGACAGAAGGCACCTTCCTGAATAAGAAACGCACATAGCACCATGGACAAATGCTTCAAGCTCAAGCTCTTTGGGTGTGTTTTCACGGATTTCACGAATCTCTGCCATACTCATTTCACGTGCTAAAACTACTCTTTTTGCACCTTGTCTATACCAAAACTCTGCACTTTTATAATTAACATTATTCGCCTGCGTGCTGATATGTATTGGCAAATCAGGTGCATTTTCCTTTATAATCTCAACCATTCCCGGATCTGCAACCAACACTGCATCAAATCCCAGCGGAGCTATTTTCTTTATATATTCTTCAAATTCTTTGATATCCTTATTGTGCGGCAAAATATTCGCCGTAAGATAGACTTTTTTGCCTCTTTCGTGAGCAAACTGGAGTCCCTCTTTCATTTCTTCAAAGGAAAAATTTTCTGCGGCAACACGAAGACTGAATGCTTCACCGCCTACATAAACTGCATCTGCACCGTAAAGTATTGCAACCTTCAATTTTTCAAGGCTTCCGCCCGGTGCTAAAAGTTCAGGTCTGTTCATGTGCATCTTCCTTTCTTATTATTTTTTTATAGCCACTGTAACGCCGTCGCCGAGCGGTAAAATTACCGTTTCAAGTTCCTTGCGCTGCATTTGTGCTGAAATGAAGCGTCTTAACCGCTTCACAATAGTTATTTTTCTTCTTATAACGTGCTCGTCATCCGCAATCATACCTTTATAAAGAATATTGTCGGATATAAGCATACCGCCCTTTTTCAAAAGCCTGATACAGTCATTTAGCATATAAATATAATGTGCCTTAGGCCCGTCTAAGAAAATAACATCATACTCACCTGTAAGGGTTGGTAATACTTCCTTTGCGTCATTACATATTACTGTGATTTTTTCAGACAGTCCTGCTCTTTCGATATTGTTTCGGGCAACTTCCGCCATATCTGCATCCCATTCAAGAGTTGTAATACTTCCGTCTTCATTGAGGTACTGTGCCATTAATATGGCCGAATACCCTATTGCACAGCCAACTTCTAAAATCCTTACAGGTCTTTTTAAACACATAAGTGTCTCTAAAAGTTTTGCCGTTTCAGGCTGAACTATCGGAACGGAATTTTTTTCGGCATATTCTTCAAGCTCTTTGAGAATTCCGACTCGTTCGGGTATTTCGCCACGTATGTATGACGTTATATACGGATAAACGATAGCATCCTTATCATATTCAACCATTAATAAATTCCTCACATACTTTGATGACTTCATTTTTTACTTCCAAAAGCGATTTTCCTCTTTGACTTGCACCTGCCGCCATTGCGTGTCCGCCACCGCCAAAACGTGCTGCAATTTCAGCAACGTTGTACTTTCCGTTAGAACGGAAGCTGATTTTTATTTTTTCATCAGTTTCACGCACAGAAACAGCTACTTCACAGCCATCTACACCTCGTGCGATATTTACTATGTCGCCCGAGTCTTTTTCTTTTACATCATACTTAGAAAAGAGTTCCTTTGATGCTATAACAACATTAAGTTTGCCGCATAAATGCTGCTCAATATTGTTCATTATCTCGCCTTTGAATTTGATTAAAGACAAAGGCTCTTTATCAAAGAGGTTTCTTGCAATTTCTGCATGATTTATTTGGAGTTTTAAAAGCTCGGATACTATTTCCATCGTTTTCGGACGTACATTGGAATATTTAAAGCTGCCTGTATCAGAGCTTATTGCCGCATAGAGATTTCTTGCAATTTCCTTTGTAACCAAAACTCCCATTTTGCAAAGCAGCTCATACACTATTTCACCGGTTGCAGGAGCTTTGGCATCAATATAATTAGCATCTGCAAAGCCAACATTTGTTTGGTGGTGGTCAATACAGGCTGTCATTTTTGCTAAATCAAAAATAGCTTTTCGCTTTCCAATTCTCGTTAAATCTGCTGTATCAAGACAAAGACACAGGTCTACCTTCGGAATACTATTTTCATCGTACAGCAAAAAGCTTTTTCCCAAAAAATCCAAACGCATTTCAGGAATATCAGAAAAATAGCATTCTGCCTTTTTTCCCATATCAAGAAATGCAAGCTTTGCAGCATAACAGCTACCCACAGCATCTGCATCTTCACTGTCATGCCCCAAAATTGCAATAGTATCAGCTTTTTTTATCAAATCAATAACGCTATTCATCACTTTTACCTTTTCCTAAATCGCTGAGCATCTGATTTATATATGCACCGTGCTCAATAGAGTGGTCAAGTTCAAATTGAAATTCAGGCGTGTGGCGCAGGTCTATTCTTCTGCCCATTTCACGTCTTATAAATCCGGCAGCAGACTTTAATCCTAAAATTGCATTCTTCTGCGTTTCTTCATCGCCCATAACACTTATATAGCATTTAGCATAGCTTAAATCGTTCGTAACGTGAACTGCTACTACACTTGTCATCATCGGGATACGTGAATCTTTAAGCTCTCGTATCACCGATGCAAGCTCTCTTAATACTTCTTCATTTATTTTATTTATTCTGTTATTTGCCATTATATCCCTTCCTTTCAAGGGTTTTTGACATTATCTTTCAATTTCCTCCATAACGAAGCATTCCATAATGTCGCCTTCTTTAATATCGTTATAATTTTCAATGCTTATACCGCACTCAAAACCTTCCGAAACTTCCTTTGCATCATCTTTAAATCTTTTAAGGCTTCCGATTTTTCCTTCATGAAGAACGATGCCGTCACGTACAAGCCTGATTTCTGCACTACGCGAAACCTTACCGTCTGTAACATAAGCACCTGCGATTGTTCCGACACCTGAAACCTTGAATGTTTGACGAATTTCAACGTGTCCTGTAACAACCTCTTTGAATTTAGGATCAAGCATGCCCTTCATAGCAGCTTCAATCTCTTCAATAGCCTGATAGATTACACGGTAAAGACGGATATCTACTTCCTGTGTTTTAGCAGCTGCAAGAGCACCTGAGTCTGGGCGTACGTTAAATCCGACAATTATTGCATTTGAAGCATTTGCAAGCATTACGTCTGATTCGTTGATTGCACCTACACCGCCGTGAATTGCACGAACACGCACTTCTTCATTTGACAGTTTTTCAAGTGACTGACGAACAGCTTCAACAGAACCCTGAACGTCTGCCTTAATAATAATATTTAGTTCTTTCATATTTCCCTCGTCAATCTGGTCAAACAGATTATCAAGAGAAACTTTAACAGTCTGGTTAAATCTATTTTCTTTTTCAGCCTGTTTTCTTGATTCTGCAACGTCTTTTGCCAGCTTTTCATCTTTTACTGCCATCAGGTGTTCGCCGCCCATAGGAGCTTCTGAAAGTCCCTGAATTTCAACAGGAGTTGAAGGACCTGCAGTTTTCATTCGTCTACCCTTATCGTTAACCATCGCTCTAACGTGACCGACAGCTGTACCGGCAATAACTATATCTCCGACATTTAAAGTACCTTCATGAACTAAAACAGTTGCAACAGGGCCCCTGCCTTTATCTACACGAGATTCAATAACTGTTCCCTTTGCAGCCTTATTTGGATTAGCTTTAAGTTCCTTCATATCAGCAATTAAAAGTACCATTTCCAAAAGGCCATCTATATTAATTCTCTTTTTAGCAGAAATCTCAACGCAAACAGTGTCGCCGCCCCATTCTTCCGGAACAAGCTCGTGTTCAACAAGCATCTGCTTAACACGTTCAGGGTTTGCACCTTCTTTATCAATTTTGTTTATTGCAACAACGATTGTAACTCCAGCTGCCTTTGCGTGGTTAATAGCTTCAATAGTCTGCGGCATAATACCGTCATCTGCGGCTACAACTAAAATTGCAACGTCTGTAACCTGTGCACCACGAGCACGCATTGTTGTAAACGCTTCGTGTCCCGGAGTATCAAGGAATGTTATTACTCTGTCGTTTAAGGTTACACTATAAGCACCGATATGCTGTGTAATACCACCAGCTTCTGTGTCAGTAACCGATGTGTCTCTGATTGCATCCAAAAGAGATGTTTTACCATGGTCTACGTGTCCCATTACAACTACAACAGGAGGACGTGGAACTAAATCTTCAGGCTTATCCTCTTCCTCAGCAAATAGTATATCCTCTTTTGTCAAAACTATTTCCTGCTTTGCCTCAACACCAAAATCTGCTGCTATAAGTGCAGCTGTTTCAAAGTCGATAGACTGTGTAATCGTAGCCATTACACCCAGCATCATAAGTTTTTTAACAACTTCTGCTGCACCCTTTCCGAGTTTTGATGCAAGGTCTCCTACTGTAATAAATTCAGGTATTTCAATTTCAGTTGGAATTTCCTTTTCCTTCTTTTTAGGAGCTTCCTTCTGCTTTATTTCCTTTTCCTTTACAGACTGCTGCTTTTTACCGTGTTTTTTATTTCTTCCGCTTTCAAGCTTTGAAACGTCATCATCGGTGACAAGATTTGAAAGACGTTCTCTTTCCTCAACCTTGTCAAGCTCAACTGTCGATGTTCTTGTATCTACATAACGAACTTTTTTTGCATCGTCTGCTGAAATAACATATTCTTTTTCATTATCCTGCGGTATCTCAACAACAGTTTCTTCTGCTTTTCTGCTTTTAGCTGCTGTTTTCTGCTTCTTTTTAGGCTGTTCTACCGGCTTTTCGGTAGCTTTTTCAGCCGTTTTTGTTTCTTTTTTAGGTTCTTCTGCGATTTCCGGCTTCTTTTCTTCAACCACTTCCGGCTCCTGTACTTTTTCTTCTTCAACAGGTGGTTTTTCAATAGGAGCATCTCCTACATCATATAGTGCCGTATAAATATCAAAAACTAAACCAAGCTGGTTTTCATCCAAAACGGTAGTGCTTTTTACTTCAATACCACAGGCTGCCAACTTTTCTACTATATCTTTACTTGTTAGTTTCAAATCTTTTGCAATTTGACTTACTTTCATTCCGTTTTCTGCCATATTATTAATCAATCCTTTCTATTTTGGATAAAATTGCATTTTTAAAATTTTCATCATTTACCGAAACAACAACTCTGCGCTCTGAACCTGTAATTTTTCCAAGCTCATCTGCTGATGCGTATTCGATATATTCTACACCGTAATAATTACAAGCGTCACATATAGCTTTTCTGCTGTTTTCGGAAATGTCTGCCGCAATTATTATCAAACAAGATTGTCCGCTTTTTATAGCCTTTTCGCACAGAAATTCGCCTGTTACGACCTTACCTGCACGTTTTGCAAGACCAAGCATACCCAAAGCTTTATTCATTTTTAGCCGCCTCCGAAATTTCATCATATATTTTTTCATCGACCGCCATTTTAAAATGTTTAGCAATCGCCCGACGTTTTCTTGCATTTTCAATGCATTTGGCATTTTTACATATATATGCTCCCCTGCCAAACTTTTTCTGGTTTTCGTCAATCGCTGCTCCATTTTCAGTTTTAACAACCTTTATAAGCTCACCCTTTGGCATCATCTGCCGACAGGCAACACACATTCTAAGTGGTGTATGCATCAAAAATCTCCTCAAATTATTCCTGACCTGCAGAAATATCTATTTTCCAGCCCGTAAGTCTTGCTGCCAGGCGAACATTTTGCCCTGATTTACCAATAGCAAGTGAAAGCTGATGTTCAGGAACTGTTACCTTTGCGCTCTTTTCCTCTTCATTTATATCAACCGTAAGTACTTTTGAAGGGCTTAGTGCTGCTGAAATATATTCAACAGGGTCTTCACTCCATTTTACAATGTCAATTTTCTCATAGTTAAGTTCATCGCCGATTGCCTGAACTCGTACGCCCTTAGGGCCGATGCAAGCTCCCTGAGCATCTACATCAGGATCTTGTGAGTAAACCGCAATCTTTGTTCTTGAACCCGCTTCACGCGAAATTGACATTACTTCAACCAAGCCATCCTGAATTTCAGGAACTTCCTGAAAGAAAAGTTTTTTAACAAGCCCCGGATGTGAGCGAGACAGAATAATCTGTGTCCCCTTACTTCCGTTTCTGACTTCGCTTACATAGCATTTTATCATTCTTCCAACTTCGTAGTACTCATCCTGAACCTGTTCGTTTGCCGGCATCACAGCTTCAACTTTACCGATATCTACATACACATTTCCGCGTTCAATTCTTTCAATCTTACCTGAAACAATTTCGTTTTCCTTCCTTGTGTATTCGCTGTAAAGTATACCTCTTTCTGCTTCACGAATTCTTTGTGTTACAACCTGCTTTGCAGTCATTGCTGCAATTCTTCCAAAGTTTGCAGGTGTTACCTCAATATTTACCACGTCTTCAAGTTCGTAAGTACCGCTAATCTTTTTAGCATCTTCAAGAGAAATCTCCTGCTGTGCATCATTTACTTCCTCTACAACTGTCTTCTGTGCATAAACTGCAATTTTTCCTGTTTCTCTGTCAAGATCTACACACACATTTTGCGCTGAAAGGAAATTTCTTTTATATGCAGCAATAAGTGCTGCTTCAAGTGCGTCTAAAATAACATCCTTGTCTATTCCTTTTTCCTTGCACAAATCTGCAAGGGCTGTTATTAGTTCTTCATTCATTTTTCTATCCAACCTTTCTAAAATTCAAAATGCAGCTTAATAAATGCTGCGTCTTTTACATTTATTAAAAGCGGTTCTCCGCCGCAGTCAACAGTAGCCATACCTTCTGAAAAGGCTTTTAATATACCGTTAAATTCTTTTTTTCCATTTGATGCCTTAAACAGTTTTACGTCCACTTCTCTTCCTATATAATGCAGAAATTCACGTTCTGTTTTAAGCTTTCTTTCCACACCCGGTGAAGATACCTCAAGGGTATATTCCTTTTCTATCGGATCGAGAACGTCAAGTTCATCGCCAAATGCTCTTGAAAAGGTCTCGCAATCATCAATTCCGACTCCGCCGTCCTTATCAATATACATTCTCAAAAACTGTTTCCCGTTCTCTTTTTTAAACTCAGCATCAACGACTGTCATTCCTAATTTTTCTGCAACCTTGTCGCCGATTTCAAGAGCTAAAATTTCGGTTTTATTTGCCAAAAACAATCACCTCTTTAAACTTACATTTAAAACTAAAGAGTGGGTTTTTCAACCCACTCTTTAGAAGAAAATCTATTCACTAAAGTTAGTATATCACATTTTAGAAAAAAATGCAAGCATTTTTTTAAAATTAGTATAGTTCTTTTTCACCAATACAATTCTCACTCTATAACCTCGTAGTTTTCATCTAAATCCTCAAGAGGCGTCTTTGTCTTTTCAGGCGCCGGCGACTGAGATGAATTTGCTTCTGGTGTTTTTGTAGGTTTTGCACTCGGCGTTTTAGTCGGTGCCGGAGAATTGGTTGGTTCTTTGGTTACAACAGGAGCTTTTGTAGGTGCTTTCGTAACAGCAGGTTCGTTAGTCGGAGTCACTGTTTCCTCATTCGCAGGTTTTTCCGTCCCTTTTACCGACGCTTCTGTTTCTGCATCGGGAGTTTTTGTCGGTGCTGTTTTGTTTTTATTTCCTGCTTTTAAAACCTTTTGTGAGTGTTCATCAGAAATTGTTACTTTATCGGTTATTTCATTATCACTTCCAAAGACATCTCGCATCAAAACTGCCGTTGCCTCTAGATCACATATATAGTAAGAGCCACCGCTTATAGTTTTAGAAGCGCCCGGAAGGCTGTAAGAATTAATGTTTTCACTGCTGAGTTTGGTTAGATAACGTATATACTTAGTTATATCTCCTGCTGTAATATTTGTTTCAATTTCCTTTGAAAGCTGTGCAAAAAGACTTGGAACTTTCACTAATATACCAGCATTAACCTTTTGATCAACTACTGCCTTTAAAAATGCCTGCTGACGTTCAACACGACTTGTGTCAGAACCATCTCCTCTTCCAGAATTGCTTTTTCTGTATCGCAAAAATTGCTGAACTTGATTTCCAGAAAGTTTTTGAAGTCCCGGTTTTAAATGAATATGAAGATTCTGAGTAGGATCATCGTAATTCATTCCTCTGCCTCCGCCTTCAACATCCGGAACATCAAATTTTACTGGCCCTAATATATCAAATACGCGGTCTATCGCAGAAAAAGAAAATTCAACATAATAGTTTACAGGCAATCCGGTAAGTTGTGTTACGGCCTCTGCAGTTGCAGTCGCTCCGACAATCTCACCGCTTTTTACCTTGCTGCCCATTCCGTGAATTTCATTTATTTTGCGTGTCATCTTACGGTTTGAAACATAGAGTTTAGTGTCTCTTGGTATTGAAAGCATATTAACCTTTGCTTCATTTACGTCATACGATATGAGCATTATTGCGTCTGTTCGCAAGCCCTCTTCGTCTACACCCATCAAAAGAACATTGATTTTTCCATCTTCAATCGGCGCTAAAATTTCTGAATCATCAAAAAGACCAAATCCCATTACAACAAAAACGAGTATTGCAATCAAAATAATTATGATTTTCCAGATCTTCTTGCTCTTTTTTGCTTTTTTTGACCCAGAATTCGCATTTCTTCCAGAAAATTCTGACAAATCCCTATTTTCTCCGGACACATTGCCAGAAAGAGTATTCGTATTTTGGAGCCGTTTACGTATTTCTCTGCGATTTTTCGCAGCCCTTCTATTTTTTGGTCTTGCTCTTTTCACAGTTTAAACCTCTCTTTATTTTTAGTGATTTATTAATCTTCTCTATCCTGTCCATCTGCTTGCACAGGGGTTTCAGTAGATATTGGTTTAGCCGTTTTTGTCGGTTTTGCTGACGGTTTAGGTGTTGCCGTTGCTTTTGATGTTGGCGAAGCAATCGGTTTCGTGGACTTTACAGGCTCTTCACTTTCTTCAGGCTCTTTTGTTTTTTCAACCTCAGGTGTTTTGGTAGGATTTGACGATGGTTTAGGCGTTTTTGTCACTTTTGGTGTATTGGTAGCCTGAGGAGTTTTTGTTGCCTTCGGTGTTATTGTTGCCTTTGGTGATGCTGTTGCCTGAGGTGCTTTAGTTTCTTCAGGCGATTTTGTCGGAGCCTCTAATTCTATTTTTACATCTTTTTCTTTACTGCTTCCATTTGCAGAATGTATCGTAATTTTAGATGCATCATAACCGAAAGTGTTTTGTATTAATTCTTTCAGCTCGTCCATATCGGCAATCCAATATGATGCGCCATAATCAGTTCCGTTTGAAACGCCAGGAAGAGCATGCATACGTATTTCATCACTTGATAAGTCCATAAGATTTGCTGCATATTTTGTAACATCTGCAAGCGTTATGTTTGTTTTTAGATTTTCACGAAGAGTTTTGAAAAGTTCAGGCAAGCGCAGTATTATTCCGGCATGAAGCTTTTGTTCTGCAAGCGCTTTAATAAAGTTCTGCTGCGCCGCTAACCTATCAATATCTCCCAGTGGATATCTCCTAAAGCGCACAAACTGCTCTGCCTTGTCTCCATCCAAAAGCTGCTGTCCTTTTTTAAGATGAATGTGCAAGTCTTGTTCCGGATCGTCATAGTTCATATCCTGAGGCACATTAAATTCTACTCCGCCAAGTGCATCAATAGTTTCTTTGAACGTACTGAATGTAAATTCCACATAATAGTTTATAGGTATTCCTGTAATTCGAGTAACAGCCTCAACAGTTCCGTTGATGCCGTTTTTCTTTCCGTTTTTGGTTATTGAATGCGCTGCATTAATCTTTTGATATCTATTCCCTATATACATTCTTGTGTCTCTCGGAATTGAAAGAATATCTATAATATTTCTATCAAGGTCATAAGTCGCTACCATTATAGTATCTGTACGTGCCTCTGATTTATCAAGTCCCGCAATTAGAACGTTTATTTTCCCTGATTCTTTATCAACAGGTGCTAAAATAACCTCCTCGTCACTTGAAAAATCAAATAACCCGCCCAGTATAATCGACGACATAAATGTCACTAAAATAACAAGCGCAGATATCCCGAATATTGTAAGTCTTTTTTTTGTAAAAAACTTTTTTTTCGCTCTTCTTCTTCTATATTTCAAGTATAGTTCCCTCGTCTTTCCTACATTATAAAATAATCTAACTTATTATATAACAAATAAAAAATTATGTCAATAATTAACCATATTATTCTATTGCATTTTCCGAAAAAAAATATTATAATTACAATAAACAATTTTTCTTGCAAAGAAAAAGTCACGCTGTGCGGACGCGACTTTTTACATAAAAATATTAAGGGGAAGGTATTTTGTAAGTTTTTCAACTTACACATTCATAATAACACGGTATTATGTCACTGATATGAACTAATTATGAAATTATTGTAAACAATGAGGGTAATATTTATGATGAAAAAAAACGACTGTCTGCTTATCTTTTTTGTGGTATTTATAAGCATTGTTCTTTACTTAATTATATCACTGTTTTCCAAAAGCGGTGATACTGCAATAATTACCGTAAACGGCGAAATTTATTGTGAAAAGAAACTTTCGGAAAATTCTAAAATAGACATAAATGGTACAAATGCAGCAGTAATAGAAAACGGAGAAATTTATATGACTTCCGCAACGTGTCCCGACAAGCTTTGCATACGTCACGGAAAAATTTCTGACAGTTCCGAAAAAATAATATGCCTACCTAACAAAATTGTTATTGAGGTAACTAAAAAATCCGAAATTGATGCGGTGGTGAAATAATGAAGAACAAAAAAATTGCATATATTTCGCTTTTGTCTGCTCTTGCCATAGTCTTTGGCTATATCGAAGGGCTTTTTCCGGCATTTGCGGCAATTCCCGGAATAAAATTGGGTATTTCAAATATAGTAATTCTTTTAGCTCTGTACCAGACAGATAAAATGACTGCATACTTTATAATGATCATCAAGGTTTTGGCAACCTCCCTTTTGTTTTCCGGTATGAATGTACTTCTATATTCTTTTTGTGGCGGTGTTTTCAGCATATCCGCGATGATTTGCTGCCGAAAATTAAATTTCAGTATTGTCGGGATAAGTATGATTGGCGGAATTTCTCATAACATAGGTCAGCTTTTAGTTGCAGGCATTGTTCTAAAAACCGTTTCTGTAATTTATTATTTTCCTGTACTTTTATTGTCAGGGCTTGTCTTTGGCTTTATAACAGGAATTGTAAGTAAAATAATAATTTCAAGACTTGAAAAATTTGTACTTTAAAAGGACGAACATTGATGTTCGTCCTTTTTTAACGTGCAAAGCTTTATTCTGTTTGAATAAAAAACGCCTGCAACATTTTAATTTAAAATGTGCTGACGTTCTTTATTATTTTTATAATAAACTGCGTCCGCTTTGGGCGAAACATCTTGTGTAAAATTCAATAATAGGCCTTGGCATCGGGGTCAATAACAAAAGGTAGGGATCTTTGCATAAACAAAGCTTCTGTTATTATTACCATACCTATCCCTTAGATAACACTGACAGCTTTTAGTCTGAATTGGGAGACCAAAATTATTATCCAGTACTGATTTTTACTTTAGATGCCCCGCCTAAAACAGACGCAATTATAATCTTGGTAAAAGAAAAGGAACTTCAATATTTTCATTTCTGTCTTACCAAGCTGTCTTAACATAGTAATATATCAAATTTTTCTTTTAGATATCATTAGGTTTGTTTCAAATATCGTATAAAGCATTATATCATCATTTCAAAAAATAATCAATAGACATTTTTTAGTTTTTCATTTTCTGTCAATCATTTTTATTGCATTTTCCAATAATTCGACAATTTCAGGCAAGTATGCTGTCGTGAAAACCTTTGTTTTAAGCTCTGCTGAATGTGGAATACCTTTTATATACCACGCGATATGCTTACGTGCTTCAACAGTCCCTCGTTTTTCGCCTTTTTCCTCACAAAGCATTTTTGTATGAGAAATTGCCTGTTTTATTCTTTCTTCATAAGTTGGATAATACGTAACTTTTCCGCTTTCCATATATTCTTTTATCTGTCTGAATATAAACGGATTTCCTTCTGCACCTCTGCCTACCATAACTCCGTCACAGCCTGTATATTCCAGCATTCGTTTTGCATCTTCACCGCTGAAAATATCACCGTTTCCGATAACAGGTATCCTAACAGCTTCTTTTACTTCCTTTATTGTGTTCCAGTCAGCAGTACCCTGATAAAACTGTTCTCTTAATCGTCCGTGCACGGCGACTGCTGCTGCACCGTTTGCTTCCAAAACCTTAGCAAATTCCGCTGCTGTATCTGTATCCCAACCCTTTCGGATTTTAACAGTTACAGGGATTTTCACAACATCACAAACAGCTCTTACAATTTTTCCTGCTAAAGCAGGATTTTTCATAAGTGCACTTCCATCGCCGTTATTTACAATTTTAGGCATAGGACAACCCATATTTATATCTATACATGCCGCTCCGAAAGACTCAACAATCGGCGCAATTTCCGCCATAATTTCCGGTTCTGAGCCAAAAATTTGTATCGAAGCAGGTTTTTCACGTTCATCAAGTCTCATAAGCGATGCTGTTTTTTTATCTTTATAATAAATCCCTTTTGCGCTTACCATCTCTGTTGTAAGACCGTCTGCACCATAACTTTTACATATAAGACGAAACGGCAAATCTGTAACGCCTGCCATAGGCGCTAAATGTATCTTGCTAATCAAAAAATCATCCTTCCAACCTGATAAAACAGTGTTGATATTCCCCAAGCAAGCCCAAGTTGCATAGCAAGTGCAAGCACTGTCATTTTCCATGAATTTGTTTCTTTTTTTATTGTGATTATACTGGCTATACAAGGAATATAAAGCAAGCAAAAGAGCATCATTGAATATGCATTGAGTGCTGTGAATCCACTTGCCGTCAAAAGCTTTGAAAGTTTTAACATACCTTCACCAGATGATATATTACCTATTCCGTAAAGTACAGCCATACTCGAAACTACAACTTCTTTTGCCGCAATACCGGAAATCAGCGAAACCACAAGCTGCCATTGACCCAAACCTGCACAGCCCATTATTGGCACAAGCCATTTCCCTATAATTGCGCCAAAGCTTTCTGACATATCATCAACCATTCCGCCGACTCCGAAATTCAATATAACCCACAGAGCAACCGACGCCAAAAATATCGTTGTTCCTGCTTTTGATAAATAATCCTTGACCTTTTCCCAAACATAAATTGCAATAGTTCTTGCATTCGGTGTTTTATATTCAGGAAGCTCAATCATTAATCCGTTTGAGCTTTTTTGTTTATCACATCGTGAAATTATAAATGCTGTTAAAAGTGCAATAACAAAACCTATAAGGTACATTGAATATGCAGCAAGCATAGCAAATTTTCCGAAAAATATATTAGAAAGCATCACGTAAACAGGAAGCTTTGCACTGCACGACATAAACGGTGTAATCAGTATTGTACGGTTTCGGTCATGTGTGTCTTCAAGGGTTCTCGATGCCATTACAGCAGGAACCGTGCAGCCAAATCCCAAAAGCATTGGTATAAACGCACGCCCCGAAAGTCCGAGCTTGCCCATTATTCCGTCCATAACATAAGCAACACGGGACATATAGCCACTATCCTCTAAAAATGCAAGTGCAAGAAACAGTATAAAAATATTGGGAAGAAATGTAAGTATTCCGCCAACACCCGCAATTACTCCATCAACCACAAGTGATTTAAGGACATCACTTGCTCCAAGCGAGCCTAAAAGTCCCGAAACTCCGTATGAAAAGCTTTCAAGCCAACTTTCAAAAAATCCTTTAAGCCAGTCTCCAACTGTAAATGTCAGGAAAAACACCAGTGCCATTATAAGAAGAAAAACAGGCACACCCCATATACTATGCGTCAAGACCGCATCCGCCTTATCTGTAACAGCACTTTTTTTGTCCTTATTCACAAGTACTTCTTTAATTATTTCCTCTATAAAATCGTATTTTTCATTGATTATCCTTGATTCATAGCTTTCGTCCACAATTCCTCTTAAATCAAGCGGATATGCCTCCGTTACAGCTTCATCATACTCTAAATGCTTTATTGCGTGCCACCTGTAATTTTTCATTTCAGGGTATTTGCGCCTGAGCATTGCAATAATCAGGTCAATCTTTTCTTCAATTTCGTCAGAATAAACCATTGCATAACGGTGATGTTTTGAGGTTAAAGTTACATTTGAATTAAACTTTCTTTCCACAGCATCCGCATCGTCAAAATGCTCTCTCACCGGCAATTCGTGATGATGATGTTCTGTGATATCGTGCGGTCTTCCTGCGTGATGTTCAACTGCGTGCATCAAAATGTCAAGTCCTGTCCTCTTTCTTGCAGATACTGGAACAACAGGAATTCCCAACATTTCAGGAAGTCTGTGCATATCAATTTCCATTCCACGTTCTTCCACGATGTCCATCATATTAAGAGCCAAAACAACAGGCTTGCCAAGCTCTATAAGCTGAAGTGTAAGATAAAGATTTCTCTCCAGGCTTGATGCATCAGCAACATCAATAATAACATCAACATCACTTCCCAATATGTATTCACGTGATAGCTTTTCTTCCATTGTGTATGATGATAAAGAGTAAATTCCCGGAAGGTCTACCAATTTATACACATTGCTCCGATACTTTAATTTACCCTCAATTTTTTCAACAGTAACACCCGGCCAGTTTGCCACTTTTAAATTCGCACCGGTATATGCGTTAAAAAGAGTGGTTTTTCCGCAATTCGGATTTCCTATAAATGCAATATTTAAGTCACTCATAAGTCTTCCTCCTCAACAAAAATCTCCTCACAAAAGTTTCTACCAAGGGCAAATCGGGTTCCTCTTATATTTACAATCATCGGCCCTGATCTTTTAAGATTTAAAACTTTCACTTTCGAGCCATGCGTCATTCCGAGAGTCTGCAGTCTACGAACTACCGCTGCATCAAGTCTGATTTCTTTTACTTCATAGTGATTTCCTTTTGTTCCTTCAGATAATCTCATTTCTCACCATTCCTTTACTATATTATACTTTAACATTTCATTTAATGGTTGTCAATGTAAATTCTAATAAAAAATAACGCATAAAATGTTTAATTTTTGTTAAAAAGCGAAATGATAAAAATGCGCTACTTGTTTGACAAACAGTTCTTTTTGTTGTATGATATTATATATAGAAAGGTGGAATGAATGTGAATCTCTTATATGCAGCATCAGAAGCCGCTCCTTTTGTAAAAACAGGCGGTCTTGGTGACGTGGCAGGCTCTCTTCCTGTTACGTTAAAACAAAAAGGCGTAGACTCAAGAGTAATTTTACCTCTATACAGGTGTATAGAACAAAAATACAAGGATATGATGAAATACATTGACCATATTTACATTGATATGGGTTGGCGAAAACAGTATTGCGGTGTTTTTGAAATGGATTGGAAAGGCACTACATACTATTTTGTAGATAATGAATATTACTTTAACGGTGATAAACCGTACGACTACATTCATTTAGATTGCGAAAAATTCATTTTTTTCTCAAAGGCAGTGCTATCACTTCTGCCAACACTGGGTTTTCGCCCTGACGTTATAAACTGTAACGACTGGCAGACAGCGGCTATTCCTGTCTTTTTAGATACCTTTTATGATAATCCGTTTTACAGAGGTATCAAGACTGTTATGACAATTCACAATCTCCGCTTCCAAGGAAGATGGGATTTTGACAAAATCAAAGACGCAATGGGTATCAGCGATTATTATTTCACTGGCGATAAGCTCGAATACTATAAGGACGCAAACCTTTTAAAGGGCGGTCTTGTTTATGCAAACAAGATTACCACAGTTTCCGAAACGTATGCAAACGAAATTACTTCTCAAGCATACGGCGAAGGTTTGGACGGACTTTTATCTGCAAGACGTGGTGACCTTTTAGGAATCGTCAACGGAATATCCGATGACTGGGACCCGAAAACTGACACTTTTATTTATAAAAACTACACAGCAAGAAGTCTAAAAAACAAAAAAATAAACAAAACTGAACTTCAAAAGGAACTCAACTTACCTGTTGATGAAAATAAGTTTATGGTTGGTATCGTATCCAGACTTACCGACCAAAAAGGCTTTGACCTAATCGCTTATGCCATGGAACAGTTGTGCGAAGGTGCTTACCAGATTGTTGTACTTGGAACAGGCGATGAGAATTATGAAAATATGTTCCGCCACTTTGCATGGAAATATCCTGATAGAGTTTCAGCGAACATTTATTTCTCAAACGAAATGTCACACAAGATTTATGCTGCCTGTGATGCGTTTTTAATGCCGTCACAGTTCGAGCCTTGCGGACTTTCGCAGCTTATTTCGATGCGCTATGGCACACTTCCTATCGTCCGTGAAACAGGCGGCCTTGCAGATACGGTAAAGCCGTACAATGAATATACAGGCGAAGGTACAGGGTTCTCATTTGGTTCATACAATGCAGACGATATGATGCACGTTATAAACTATGCAATGCGCACATATTATGACAACCCAACTGCGTGGAACAAAATTGTTAAAAATGCAATGAACGAAGACTTCTCTTGGGAAGTCTCAGCTGATAAATATATTGCTTTATATGAAGGCATCACAGGAATTTCTGCAAAAGAGACATCTATTTTGGAAAAGGAACCTACTCCAAAAAAAGCAGCTAAAAAGCCTGCGAAAAAAGAATCTTCATTTGAAGCAAATATAAAGGCAGATGTTGATGCGGCAGAAGCAAGCTGGGCAGCAGAGACTGTCAAAAAAGACAAAGAAGTTTTAAAGACAATGACCGACAGTGACAAAACAAAAAATGTTGCAGAAATCACCGCTGAAATCGAAAAGACTGTTCCAAAACAGAAAAAAGCGGAAGCTTCTAAAAAAGCACCTGCAAAAAAATCTGAAACAGCAAAAAAATCAACAAAAACTACTGCCAAAAAGGCAGAAGCTAAAACCGAAAAAACTACTGCCAAAAAGACAGAAGCTAAAAAAACTACAAAAAAGACTACTTCCAAAAAGGCTTAGTCTTAACGTAATTCCCGGAATATCCGGCATGTAATCCAATTATTGAAAGGAATCTATCATAAAATGGAAAAAATCAAACTCAATGCAAGCGAAACAGAACTCAAAAACGAAATTGAAGGAAAACTTTCAAGACATTTCGGAAAAACTTTAGAAGATGCAACTCCTAAAATGGTGTACACAGCCTGTGCTTTAACTGCACGTGACCAGATTATGGCTCGCTGGGCAAGTTCGCACAAGCAGGTAAAAAAAGAAGGTTCAAAGAAGCTTTATTACCTCTCATTCGAATTTTTAATGGGAAGACTTTTGGCTTCAAACGTCTTGAACCTTATGCAGACAGAAACTTATGTTAACGCATTAAAGGCTCTCGGATACGAACTTTCTGACATTGTTGAGATTGAAAACGATGCCGGTCTTGGTAACGGTGGTTTAGGCCGTCTTGCTGCCTGCTTTATGGACTCTTTAACAACTATGGATTTGCCAGCTTACGGCTGTACAATCCGTTACGAATATGGACTTTTCCGTCAAAAGATTGTTGACGGATACCAGACAGAGCTTCCGGACACATGGCTTGAAAATGGTAATGCCTGGGAAATCGCACGTCCTGAAGAATCTGTGACCGTAAAATTCGGCGGTCAAGTTCATACAGACTGGACTGACGGGCACTTTTCTTTCCGTTATGAAAATGAACATACAATTATCGCTATGCCTTACGATGTTCCTCTTGTAGGATATGATTCCAAAATCGTAAATAAGCTTCGTCTTTGGTCAGCAAAGGCACCTGATGTTATGAATATGCAGGAATTCAATAGCGGTAACTATATCCGTTCAACAGAAGAAAGACAGCTTGCAGAGCTTATTTCAAAGGTTTTATATCCTGAAGATAATCATACAGAAGGTAAAGAACTCCGCTTAAAGCAGCAGTATTTCCTTGTATCTGCAACTCTTCAGTGGATTTTAAAGGAATATGAAAATCGCTACGGTTATGACTGGCACAATCTTCCAGAAAAGGCTGTTATTCACATCAACGACACCCACCCTACCCTTGCAATCCCTGAACTTATGCGTCTTTTAATTGATGACAAGGGACTCGGCTGGGACGAAGCATGGGACATTACAAGACGTACCTTTGCATACACAAACCACACTGTTATGAGCGAAGCTCTTGAAAAATGGCCGCTTGATATGTTTAAGCGTATTCTGCCAAGAATTTCTATGATTGTAGAAGAAATCAACCGCAGACTTATGATAAACCTTCAGGAAGTTTATCCTGATGACTGGGGTAAGCAAAAATGGATGTCAATTATTTCTGACAATCAGGTATTTATGGCTAACCTCTGTCTTGCTACCTGCTTTGCAGTTAATGGTGTTTCTGGACTTCATACAAAAATACTCACAAGCGATATTTTTGCAGATTACTACCGTCTTGATACAAAGCGTTTCCACGCAATTACGAACGGTATCACATTCCGTCGCTGGATTGCAAATGCTAATCCTGCTTTAACTGAACTTATTTCATCAAAAATTGGCAAAGGATGGATTAAAGACTACAAACAGCTTGAAAAGCTCAAAAAGTATGCTGATGATAAGGAATTCCAGACAGCTTTTGCTAAAATTAAGCACGATAACAAAGTTAAGCTTGCAAAATATATCAAGGAGCATAATGGTATTGACATTAACCCTGATTCAATCTTTGATGTTCAGGCAAAGCGTCTGCATGAATATAAGCGTCAGCTTTTAAATATTCTTCACATTCTTGCTGACTACAATATGCTTATCGAAAACCCTAACACAGAATACACACCGAAAACATATATCTTCGGCGCAAAAGCAGCTCCGGGTTATAAAAGAGCAAAGCTTATAATCAAGCTGATTAACTCTGTTGGTGAAAAAATTAACAACGATCCGAGAATTAATGGCAAAATAAAGGTTGTATTCCTTGAAAACTACGGTGTTTCCATTGCTGAGAAGCTTGTTGTTGCAGCTGATGTTTCAGAACAGATTTCAACTGCAGGAAAAGAAGCTTCAGGTACAGGTAATATGAAGTTTATGCTAAACGGTGCTGTTACAATAGGAACACTCGACGGTGCTAATGTTGAAATGCTTGAGCAGGTTGGCGAAGATAACATTTATATCTTCGGTTTAAAGGCTGATGAGGTTGCAGCACGTCTAAAATTCAATAACTCTGACGAGGTTAAGACAATCTACTCAACAAACAGTGTTTTAAGAAAGGCTCTTGACCAGCTTATTTCAGGCGAAATTGAGCCGGAAAACACACAGATTTTCCGTGACCTTTATCAGACACTTCTCTTTGGTGACTATGGTTATCCTGACACATATATGGTTCTTCGTGATTTTGAAGCATATTGCCAGACTCACGACAGAATTTCAAAAGACTACAATGATAAGGCCACCTGGTGGCACAAAGCAATTATGAATACAGCTTCCAGCGGATTCTTCTCATCAGACCGTACAATCGCTGATTACAACAAAGACATTTGGAACCTAAAACCTATTAAATAAAACGCAAGGGACTGCATAAGCAGTCCCTTAATGATATACTACTAATCGGAGGTTCGTATAAATGAAAATCGAACACAACTCAAGAGCTTCACTCTACCGCACACCATTTGGATCGGTAACAAAAAATACACCTATTACTTTAAGAATAGCTCTTTCTGATTTTGGAATACCAATGCACATAAAAGTCGTTTATGATTTTAAAGAAACGACTAAAGAACAAAATATGCATTATGTTTTCGAGATTGCAGGAACTTATGTTTACGAGGCAGTTATTAATGCTCCTGATAATACTGGGCTTATGCACTACTATTTTGATGTTGCTTCAAAAGATACGCAGGTTTATTACGGAAATAATGAAGAAAATCTCGGTGGGCTCGGCAAAATATATAATGAAGTTCCTCAGAAAAAATTCCAGATTACAGTTTATGACCAATGCTATAAAACGCCTGACTGGTGGAAAGAAAGTGTCTGTTATCAAATTTTTCCTGACCGTTTTTCAAACGGAAATGAAGACGGCAGTTTCTTAAGCGACAGAAATGACATAATAAAAAGAAATTGGGGCGATGATCCGTTTTATAAAGCTGAGCAGTTTGGCGGCAAATACCTCTGCAACGACTTTTTTGGCGGAAATCTTTTAGGTATTGAAAAGAAGCTTCCCTACCTTAAGGAATTAGGAATTTCAGCAATTTACTTAAATCCTATTTTTAAGGCCTACTCAAATCACAGATACGATACAGGTGACTACAAAACAATCGACCCAATGCTAGGTACTGAGGAAGATTTTAAACGTCTATGCGAACGTTTTGAAAAAAATGGAATAAAAATTATTTTAGACGGCGTATTCAATCATACAGGAAGCGACAGCCTATATTTTAATAAAAAAGGTAATTATAATTCTGTGGGCGCATATCAGTCAAAAGACTCGCTCTATTATGACTGGTTCCGTTTTTTCGATTTTCCTGAAAAATATGAGTCATGGTGGGGTATTGATACGCTTCCGCAGACAGAGGAAAGCTCGGAAAATTTTCAGAATTATATCTTAAAAGACAAAGATTCTGTCATAAAAAAATGGTTAAAATCCGGTGCTTCGGGTTGGAGACTTGATGTTGTGGACGAGCTTCCTGACTTTTTTGTGAAAATACTGCGTGATGAAGTTAAAAAACAAAGTCCCGATGCGGTTATCATCGGAGAAGTTTGGGAAGATGCTTCAAACAAAATTGCTTATGATGAACAAAGACAGTATTTTATGGGAGAAGAGCTTGACTCGGTAATGAACTATCCTTTAAGAAATGCTTTGATTGACTTTATAAATCAACGTATTGATGCCGAAATGTTTGATAAGCGTATTATGAGCCTTAAAGAAAATTACCCCAAACCTGCTTTTTATGCAACTCTTAATTTCCTCTCAAGTCATGATACGGAACGAATTTTAACAGTAATGGGTCAAAAATCAGAAACTAACAAGGATTTGCAGGCGCAGGAAAAACTGTGGGGTTTTGAAAAAGAACTTGCAATTTCCAAACTCAAATGTATTATTTCTATGCAAACACTTCTTCCAGGCGTTCCTACTATTTTCTACGGTGATGAAGCCGGAATTGAGGGCTACTCTGACCCATTTTGCAGAAAATGCTATCCTTGGGGATATGAAAATGACGAAATTATGGAATGTTACAAGCAAAATATCCGTCTTCGTAACGAAAATAATGTCTTTAAAAGCGGCGAATTTGAAACTGTATATAAGTTCGAACACGGCTACGGATTTATACGTTTTGATGAAAAGGACAAATTCATTGTTTTAGTAAATTCTGGCGAAAACACAAACATCCGCCTTGATGTTGCAAGATATAAAATACACACAATGCAGGGTGTATTCCAACAAGAGGAATATTCATCGGAAGATGGAATTTATTTTATAAATATGCCGGAGCGGTCGGTTAAGATTTTCAAAAAAATATGACTTCATTCAAAAAGCTGTATAGCATTTGCTATACAGCTTTAACTATTTATTTCTTTAAAGAAATTGCCTGTTTTGCTTTTTCGCAGATATTTTCAGGAGTTAATCCATACATTTTAAATAGCTCTGCCGGCTTTCCGCTACAACCAAATCTGTCTGTACCAATAACCTTCACAGGACACGGTGCGCTATCACCTGTAACCTCGCAAACTGCACTTCCAAGACCGCCATATATAGAATGTTCTTCAGCAGTTACAATAGCTCCTGTTTCCTTTGAAGCTTTTATGATAATATCTCTGTCAATAGGCTTAATTGTGTGAATGTTAATAACTCTTGCCGAAATGCCTTCTGCTTGAAGCATTTCTCTTGCTTTGAGTGCCATTTCAACCATCAAACCTGTTGCAATAATTGTAACATCTTTTCCGTCAGCAAGTTCTACACCCTTACCTATTTCAAATTTATAATCTGCCGGATTTACATCTTCAACAGCCAGACGTCCGAATCGCATATAAACAGGACCGTTATGTTCTATTGCAGCCTTAACTGCAAGCTGTGCTTCAATATCGTCAGCCGGATTAATTACTACCATATTAGGAATGCTGCGCATAAGTGCAATATCCTCAAGGCACTGATGCGATGCTCCGTCTTCACCAACAGAAATTCCTGCGTGTGTTGCACCGATTTTAACATTAAGATTTGTATATCCGATTGAGTTTCTTACCTGCTCAAAAGCTCTGCCTGCTGCAAACATTGCAAATGTTGACGCAAACGCAATCTTTCCGCTGGCTGCAAGTCCCGCAGCAACACACATCATATTAGCTTCTGCAATACCCATATTGAAAAATCTGTCCGGGTATGCCTTTTTAAACATTTCAGTCTTTGTTGATTTTGAAAGGTCGGCATCTAAAACTACTATTCTTTCGTCCTTGCCGTACTCAACCAACGCACTTCCGTAAGATTCTCTCGTTGCTCTCTTTGCCATTATAAACTCGCCTCCAGTTCTGCTATTTTTGCATCAAGTTCTGCCATCGCCTGATTGTACTGCTCTTCATTTGGTGCAGCACCGTGCCAGCCAGCCTGATTTTCCATAAAGGAAACACCCCTTCCCTTAACTGACTTCATAATTATAGCGGTAGGCTTGCCCTTAGTAGCCTTAGCTTCGTTCACAGCAGCTTCCAAAGAATTAAAATCATGAGCATCAGCCATAACAACGTGCCAGCCAAAGCTTTCGAATTTTTTATCAATAGGAGTTGGATTCATAACCTTGGTTATATCGCCGTCAATCTGAAGACCATTAAAATCAACAAAAATAGCAAAATTATCAAGCTTGTAGTGGCTTGCAAACATCGCTTGTTCCCAGACTTGTCCTTCTTCAAGCTCGCCGTCGCCTAATACCGCATAAACTCTGTAATCTTTTTTGTCAATTTTAGCTGCCAGTGCCATTCCGCCTGCGGCAGATATACCTTGTCCTAAAGAGCCTGTTGACATATCAACCCCTGAAACCTTATTCATATCAGGATGTCCCTGAAGATAACTGTCTGCCTTTCTAAATGTTGCCATATCCTCCTCAGGTATAAATCCTTTATAAGCTAAAATGCCGTAAAGCGCAGGACAGGTATGTCCTTTTGAAAGCACAAATCTATCGCGGTCAGCCATTTTAGGATTCTTTACATCAACATTCATAACCTCACAGTACAAATAAGTAAGCAAATCTGCAACTGAAAGTGAACCTCCCGGATGTCCTGATGCCGCACTGTAAACTGCTGTTAGTGCATTTTTCCTTACCTTATTTGCTATAATTGCAAGTTCGGTAGCTCTTTTTTTCTCCATTTTCGTCCTCCTAAAATTTATTTTGCATTTAAAAATGCTACTTCCATTAACTCAGAAAGCCTATCATCTTCTCCCGATAAGTGAAGATATCCAACTAATGCTTCAAAGCCTGTTGCACGTCTGTAATCGGCGAGGTCAGCATTTTTAGGGACAGTTGCAGATTTTGCATTTCTGCCCCTTTTATATATTGCGAGTTCTTTTTCTGAAAGCATTGGCTCTATGAAAGCCATTGCATTACTTTGCGCCTTTGCTTTTACATATCCAACGTTTTGAACGTGCAGCTTATGTGCCGGCATATCTGGGTGTATGGAAAGTAGTTTCTTTCTCGTAAACACCTCATAAACTGCATCGCCTATATAAGCAAGCACAAGTGCCGGATAAACCGACGGATTTTCTTCTTTTATCATTCTGCGTAAGACCATTTTACGCCCATTGGCGTATCCTTTAATATAATATTTCTTGCTTTTAATTCGTCTCTTATTCTGTCAGCTTCAGCCCAATCTTTATTCTTTCTTGCTTCATTTCTTTTTTCGATTAATTCTTCAATTTCGCTATCAACCAAAAGCTCTTCTTTTTTCTCAAAAAGTCCTAAAACGTCGCCGATTTCATGTATCATAGAAAGAGTGGCCTCTATTACAGATTTTGCATTATCGCCCTCTTGAGACAGATTTTTATTTGCAACAGAAACTATATCAAATATTGCAGAAATACTATCTGCAGTATTTAAGTCATCATCCATTGCGTCGCAGAAACGCTTTTTTGCCTTTTCAAGTGCTGATGAAAGTTCTTTTTCTGCATCATTTAGCTCTCTTTCTACTGCTGCTCCCAAAAGGAAGTTAAGATTTTCAATGCAGGTATAAACTCTTTCCATTGCAGACTGTGCTTGCTGCATAAGTTCATCACTGAAATTAACAGGACTTCTGTAATGCGCAGAAAGCATAAAAAATCTTACAACCTCTGGCTTATACTTCTCTGTAATATCACGAATTGTAAAGAAATTGCCCAAAGACTTACTCATTTTCTGGTTATTTATATTGATATATCCGTTGTGCATCCAGTAATTTGCAAAACTGCATCCATTTGCACATTCAGACTGTGCAATTTCATTCTCGTGATGTGGAAAAATTAAATCTTTTCCGCCTGAATGAATATCAATGCTTGCACCCAAAAACTTATTAACCATAGCAGAACATTCAATATGCCAGCCCGGTCTTCCCATTCCCCAAGGGCTTTCCCAAGCAGGTTCACCCGGCTTTTGAGCTTTCCAAAGAGCAAAATCCATCGGGTCTTCTTTATCATCGGTAACATCGATTCTTGCTCCCGATTCAAGCTCCTCAAGAGGCTGATGCGAAAGCTTGCCATATTCGTCAAACTTCTTTGTTCTGAAATATACATTTCCATCTACGTTATATGCATATCCCTTTTCCTCAAGATTTTTGACTACATCAATTATTGCATCAATGTTTTCAGTAGCTTTTGGGTGAATTGTTGCTTTTTTTATTCCAAGAGCCTCGGCATCTTTAAAGTATTCAGCAATAAATCTTTCACCGAGCTCTTTAACAGTAATTCCTTCTTTATTTGCGCGGTTTATCATTTTGTCATCAATATCTGTGAAATTCTGAACAAATGTAACCTTATAACCCAAATATTCAAGGTATCTACGCATTGTATCAAAGATAATAAACGGTCTTGCATTTCCGATATGGAAATAATCATACACCGTAGGTCCGCAGGAGTACATCTTAACTTCGCCCGGCTTAATTGGGACAAACTCCTGTTTTTCTCGTGTCATTGTATTATAAATTTTCATTTTCTTTTCCTTCCGAGGTTTTATTTTCCATTTCCTTCATTTTCTTTTCAAGCGCAGCCATATGCACAGAAAGCGTACACATCTGCGACGAAACCGGATCAGGAATTGTAATCTGGTCAAGGTCAATATCTACACGTATTCCTTCACGTTTTACAATTCTTGCAGGTACACCTACACAGGTCGAATTCGGCGGCACTTCCGAAAGAACAACAGCTCCTGCTGCAATTTTTGAGTTATCACCAACAGTAAACGGTCCTAAAACCTTTGCGCCGCTGCCTACCATTACATTATTTCCAAGAGTTGGATGCCTTTTCCCTTTTTCCTTACCTGTACCTCCAAGAGTTACCCCTTGATAGATTGTACAGTCATCACCAATTATCGTGGTTTCACCGATTACAACGCCCATACCATGGTCTATAAAAAGACCTCTGCCGATAGTTGCTCCCGGATGAATTTCTATTCCCGTCCAGAATCTTGTACACTGTGAAATCCATCTGGCGATAAATTTTCTGTTATGTTTATAGAAAAAGTGTGCTACTCTATGCCACATAACTGCCTGAATTCCCGGATAAAGCAAAAATACTTCTATTTTTGATCTAGCCGCCGGATCTCGTTCAAGCACTGCCTTAACATCATAAGAAATATTTTTAAAGAGCATAATACACCACCTTAATTACCATATATAACTATTATACTATAAATACAAAAAAATTACAAGATTATTTCTAACATTTCTTTTACAAAACAAAAAAAAGAGTATGGAATATCCATACTCTATGATATTAAACTTTATTTTACTTTGTTACAGGGATAATCAGCTTTTCACCTTTTACAAGTTCTGAATATTCATCAAGTCCGTTACAGGATAAAATACTTTCGCATTTTACGTGGTAATGTTTAGCAATATCCCAGATTTTATCACCATCTTTTACAAAATAGATAATCATACCGCTTTCCTGTTTTAACTGTTCACATTCTTCAATGTTTTTTATTACTCTTACTGAAGATTTTTTTACTACTTTTCCCTTTATCGCAATGCCACATCTTACCTCAACAGAACTTGCCGAGCTTATAGTATAGCTTAAATGCTCGCAATCAATACTCAAAAGAACATCCAAATCTCTTGATTTATCTTCGCAGTCAATCATATAGCTAAAAGGAATTTCTTCACTTATGCTGCAAACAGGAATTTGCGGGTTATTCGTTGTATACAAAACATACACAACAGTTTTGCCTGAAACAGCAATTCGTCCATTTTGAATTTGCGAAGATGTTATATAAGGCTTTGCAACCGCTGTATATACACCTTCTATTTCAGGTGCATTCTCACCCTTTTGCAAAAGCTCCTTTATAATTGCCGAAAACTTAGGTCTGTCTGTTATTTCTTCATTTTCCATATCTTCACATTCTAAAGCGCAGTCTCTATCAGTAAAGTAGCAATCACAAAGAATAGGCGCTTCCTCTTCTGTTTCACACTTTACGCATACAAGCACTTCCGCTGTCATAGAAATGCATTTTCCTTCACCGCCAAGTCCTTCCGACAAGGAAAACTTTGTATCACAAATCTGATATGTAACTTCACACTCCATATCTTCACAAAGGTCTTCCATATCAAACACTTCTGTAAACGGTATCTCAAAATCAATATGCTCACACCGTGCATTTTCATCAAGATATAAAACCGATGCCAAGGCTCTGCCTTTTATGACAAGTTTTTCTGGTAGCGCTCTATACTCTTTCTCAAGTATAATTACATTACTTTTCAAAATTTCTTCTGCAGGAGATTTGCCTGAAGCAAAATCAAAAGTTTCTTCAAGTGAAAAAGAAAATTCTTTGTATTTATTTATGCCTAAAAGGCGTATACTTCCTTTTTTTACTTCTGCGTTTTCTGACTCAACATCACAAACAAATCTGCATTCTTTATTTGCCAAAACCTGTATGCCAATTAGTATTTGAGCTTCAATTCCGATTTTACGGGAATTTATCAGCTTATATGAAACCTTTTGTGCGTCGCAAACAGCTATTAAATCCATATCCTCTGCAAATTCCTGTTTTTTAAGTGTTTCACAAAATTCAAAACAGCCTTTTAAGCAACTAATGCATTTTTCATCACTTTCAGGGACATATAAAACTGTTACATTAACCTTCCCTTTTACAGTGATTTTTCCGTCCTCTATCTGCTTTTCACACAAAAATGTCTCTGCATCTACCTGCAAAACCTTTAAAATGTCCGGCTTTACATCAGGGACTATTATGCTTCCCTCGGCACTTGTTTTTATGTCCCCCTCATAAATAGCTTTTCCAATATTTATGTTCTGTTTTTTTACCTGCATCCTTAATATCCTCCTAAAAAAATAATCCCATAGTAGATACTATGAGATTATCCTTTTTAATATTCTTATTTTAAATTACAAATTTTCTTCCAGTTTTTATAAGCTTCGTCCCACTTATCGAAATCCTGCGGATTATAAACATTAATCGGGAATGAATTTTTAACAATTTTTCTTCCTTCAGAAAGGTCTTTAATTGCACCCATCGCCATTCCCTGAACAATTACATTACCGATACTTGTTGCTTCAACAGGGCCTGTTGAAACTGTTCTATTTGTAGCATTTGCAGTAAACTGACAAATCATCTTGTCCTTAATTCCGCCGCCTACAATATTTATAACATTATATTTTTTACCGGTTGTATCTTCCATTCCTTCAATAACCTGACGGTACTTAAAAGCAAGGCTTTCCGCAATACAGCGAACAATTTCGCCCTTTGTTTCAGGGACCTTTTGTCCTGTCATTTCACAGTACTCACGAATTCTCTTTGGCATATTTCCCGGTGTCTGGAATTTATGGTAGTCAGGATCAATGAGGCTTGCAAACGGTGTCGCTTCTCTTGCCTGCTTTTCAAGCTCGTCAAATGATAAAAGTGTACCTTCTCTGTCCCATTGACGGCGTGATTCCTGAATAAGCCATAATCCCATTATATTCTTCAAAAATCTTATTGTCTTATTAACTCCGCCCTCATTTGTGAAGTTGTAGTTTAAGGCATCTTCTGTTATCATCGGCTTGTCGATTTCAACACCCATCAGTGACCAAGTTCCGCTTGAAATATAAATAAATTCCTCACCGTCTGTAACAGGAACAGATGCAACCGCAGAACCCGTATCGTGTGATGCAACTGCAACAACAGGAATTCGGTCAACACCAAGTTCTTCTGCAATCTCTTCCTTCAAAAGACCAATCCTATCACCTGGGTAAACCATTTTAGGGAAAATATTTGTCGGAAGTCCAAGTTTATTAAGAAGTTCCACTGCCCATTCTTGTTTTTCAGAATTAAACATTTGAGATGTTGAAGCTATCGTATATTCGCACTTTACTTCGCCTGTTAGAAAATAGTTGAAAAGGTCAGGCATAAACAAAAGCTTATCTGCCACATCAAGCGTTACATCTTTTGAAAGCTTTGCAGCAAGCACTTGAAAAAGAGTATTAAACCAGTTAAAAGATATACCTGTTTCCTCAAAAATTTTTTCCTTAGGCACAAGCTTAAATGCCTCATCATACATACCTTCAGTACGAGTGTCACGATAATGATAAGGATTTCCTAAAAGCTTTCCGTTTTTATCGATTAGTCCGTAGTCAACACCCCAGGTATCAATACCAATAGAATCTATATCACGGTCACCTGAATTTACACACTTTAAAATTCCCTGCTTTATTTCGTGGAAAAGTCTTAACACATCCCAATACATTCCGCCGTTTAAAATTACCGGATCATTAGAAAAACGATGCTTTTCTTCAAGAGTGATTTTTTCACCGTCATAAGTGGCAAGCATCGCACGTCCGCTTGATGCACCAAAGTCAAATGCTAAAAATTTATAAGTTTTTCCCATTATTTTCTCTCCATTTCTAATAATTCAAAGTAAATCAAACTAAAACCAAATATTTATACCCATATTATACAAAACTGCCATTTAATTGTCAACATTAATATAAGAAATTATTGAAAATCACTGGACTTTAAAACACTTATATGCTATAATGTAAATATATTTGTTTAAAATGAAAGGAGAATACATAATGAATAAAATTAAATTTTCAGCACTGATGATGTCTGCCATTCTTACGTTTGGTAGCTATGCAAGCGCTGCAAGCTTTACAGATATGCCGACAGATCCGGCAACTGCTGCTGCAATAGACAATGCGGTTAAAAATGGACTTCTTTCGGGATATGAAGATAATACAGTGCGTCCTGACAATAATATAAGACGTAGCGAAATGGCTGTTATTATTACACGGGCGTGCAAGGTTGAAAAAGAAGGCGATATCTCACAATTCGCTGATGTGGTAAACGAACCTGATTGGGTTCGCTTAGCAATGGCAAAGGCTTATGAAATGGGAGCATTCGCAGGCGATGGCTATAATATGAAGCCGAATGATAACATTACCTTCCAGGAATGCTTCACAGTACTTTCACAGGTATTTGATTTGCTTCCACCATATCAGTTCCTTTCCCAGATGCCTGATGCAATTCCTGAAAATCATCTTCTTTCAGGAAGACGTCTTTATGATGTAAGCGTTATTAATCAGTTTGGCGACAAAAATGAAATTGCAAGCTGGGCAATCCCTTATGTTGCAGGTGTTGTTGCTCACGGTGGTTGGAACGGCATAAACGGCAAAATTACACCGACAGCTTACATAACACGTGCACAGTTTGCTACTGTTATGGACAACCTTATCAAAAACTACATTGATGAGCCAGGTACATACAATGAAACCTTTACAGGAAAAACCATGGTAAGATGTGATGGTGTAATACTTAAAGATACTAAAATAGACGGAGATATATATATTGGTGATAATATTTCGCCAAATGGAATTACTGTAGAAAACGTTACAGCTGACCGTATTGTTATCCGCGGCTGTGCAGAGCCAATCGAAGATGAAAACGGGCAACTTACATATAACCCTGACAAATTCGGGCTAACAATTTCTGGTACATTTGACGCAATTCGTCTTATAAGACCATACATTAACTTAAACATTGCTGATGCAATTCATAACTCCAAATACACAGTTCCAAACACTAACATTGGAATAAATGCTGTTTCAGTTCAATAATTGTATTCAAAATGCGGCTGTATATATCAGCCGCATTTTGAATAAAAAATAAGCTCGATTCTTAACTTACTAAGAAGCGAGCTTTAGCACTCAATTTTTTGGGTTGACAATATCACGCCAATCCATATCTCCTCTTTCAAGACCATGAATAAGCACTTCAGCTGTTGCAAGATTGGTCGCAATCGGAATATTATGCATATCACAAAGCTTTAACAAATTTGATATATCTGGCTCATAAGTTTCAGGAGTAATCGGGTCACGGAAAAATAAAACCAGGTCAATTTCGTTATATGCAACTCTTGCACCGATTTGCTGGTCGCCGCCCTGTGAACCTGACAAAAACCTGTATACATTCATATCGGTATTTTCAGTTATCATTTTGCCTGTATTGTCAGTTGCAAAAAGAGAATGCTTTTCAAGAATCCCTTTATATGCGATGCAAAACTGGATCATTAGTTCTTTTTTCTTATCGTGTGCTATACATGCAATGTTCAAATTCATTACCTCCAATACCAAAATATAGAACCATTATATCAAAAAAATGCAGTTTTGTAAATAATATTTACAACATTTATGGCAATAATTCACTAAAATTAGTTTCCGTTTTGTCATTTTCGACAGGAGCTTCCGTAGAAGCAGCCGCATTTAAGTTGAAATATTCATCATAAATGTCTCTTGCTACGTATGCTGCATTCGCTCCTCTATATCCGTGTTCAATAACAACAGCAACGGCAATTTCGGGTTTGTCGAACGGTGCAAAGGACACAAAAAGCGCATTATTTGATACTTTATTGCTAATCTGTGCAGTACCCGTCTTTCCGCCGACACTAATCGGATATCCGCTAAAAATTTGTTTTGCAGAACCTTCATCAGCAACACCCAGCATACCCTGTCTTACTGCATTTAAATTATCCTCAGAGATTTCAACCGTACTTGCAACAATCGGCTTATTCTCCTTAATAATTGTGCCATCTACCGACGAGTTTATACTTTTTATTATATTTGTCTTGTATCGTGTTCCACCATTTGCAATAGTGGCTACATAGTTTGCAAGACCGATAGGTGTGAATGCAGAGTATGACTGACCTATGGCTGTCTGAATAGTGTCTCCGCCCACCCAACTTTTCTCTGTTTTGTTTTCATAGAGTGTTTCCTTATATTGAGGACTTGAAACATTTCCACTCACTTCTTCTGAAAGCTCTATTCCCGTTTTTTCTCCCAAGCCCATCTTTGCAGCATATTCATTAATTGCATTTATTCCCACACGTCTTCCTGTCTCATAAAAGAAGCAGTTACATGAATATTCGATTGCGTGTGTCACATCCAAAGGGCCGTGTGTTTCTTTTTGTTCCGACCAAATCCAGCACTTCGGCTGATAGTCTTCATAAAAACGGTAAACTCCGTCACATTGGATATTTTCTTTTGTAGAAATTGCACCCGTTGACAGTGCAGCAATAGCAGTTAGCGGCTTGAAGGTTGAGCCAGGGGTATATGTTCCGCTTATTGCTCTATTCCAAAGCGGTTTTGCTGGATCTTCTACAAGCTCATTATAGCTCTCGCTGAAATATTGTGGATCATACGTCGGATAAGTCGCAAGCGCAAGGACATCTCCCGTATTTACATCAAGCACAACAACAGCTCCAGAATCAGCGTCACCACCTTTTTTTTCTTTATCCTTACCCGCCTCGGCAATCTGTTTTATATTTCGTTCCAAAGACTCCTCTGCAACCCTTTGAAGATTTGAATCTATTGTCAGAACCACATAATTTCCAGGCACAGCCGGGCTTTCAGTTTCATCGCCTAAAAGTTCCGTATCTTCTCCATAATAAATATTTTTACTTCCGTCTGTTCCCTTTAAATATTCCTCACATACCTTTTCAATACCTTGCTTTCCAACAAGATCATTCATTCCGTAACCCTTATCTTTAAGGTCTTCGTACTCCTCTTTATATATCTTGCCAATTCTACCTAAGATATGAGCCGCTATTCTTCCTTGTGTATATTGCCTGTAATAATCCTGCGTCACCTCAACTCCGCTAAATTCGTTCTGTCTCTCCTTTATTTTTGAAACAACAGTTGCCGAAACATCGTCCGCAAGAACATATTGCGTATTTATTGAAAATCCTGACTTTTTTATATCATACCTAAGACCTGCCAGGCGACGAATTGCTTTTCGGTCAAGTTCAGGTGAAATTTTATACGCATTTTGATAATATTCAATTAAACTGTCAGCCGTCATATTTATATCAATAGACTTTGCACCTTCAAACCATTTTTTCTTTTCTTCCTCACTATCAAACGTATAGCTAAATGGTTCTTCTGTTGATACAGGCAAAGTATCAGTTAATATATATCCGTCTTCGTCAAAAATTTTAAAAAGCTTCAAAAGCATTGCATTAAACTCCTCATCAGAAATGCCTGTTTTTTGAAGCTTTATGGAATATCCTTTTCTGTTGGTAACGAGGACTTTTCCGTTCCTGTCAGTTATTTCTCCTCTGGGTGCATTCTGCGTTATATTCGCAGACACTCTCTGGTCAGACAAATTTTTATATCCTCTGCCATTTATAATCTGCATATCATAAAGCCGCCAAATAATCGCACCAATCATCAGGACAAGAATTATTTTAATAAAAAGTAATCTTCCTTTTGACACTGACACCTACCTCCTTTTTACCAAAATACGCTTTAATATAGGATAAAAGACTAAAGAAATTATAATATTATATACAGCAACCGGAAGTATAACTGATATAAAAGATGTGAAAAAATTACCGCTAATATCTGTAATATGAATAAGAAAATATATAGTCTCCACAAAAATCGAAAGCACAAAAACATCACATATAAGAAGCAGAATTTTCGAAGAAAATAAATTATCACGCACAAAAAATGTAGCCATTGCCGAAAGTGAAAAAAGCAAAGTATATGTACCAAATCCGTGTCCTGAAAGTATGTCAAACAAAGCTCCCGCAGTCGCAGAAACAAATGCGATATAATTCATATCACTTTCAAACAATGCAAATGTTATGCAAAAGCAAAAGGTAAGCATCGGCACTGCTCCGCTAATTGCAAGATATTTCCCGAAAGTCATTTCAAAAACAAGCACAATAAAGCAGATTAGCGCATATTTTGCAATTTTTACACTCTTCATTCTATCGTAGCTCCTTGTCCATCTGCAACTTCCGGTGTATCCGTCACAACAACCTCATTTTCAACCACTATCGATGTCGGTTGCTCTCGTATCTCTGTAATTATCAAAACTTCATAAAGCGATGAAAAATCCACACTGGGTTCAACTACTGCATACTCAAGGTTTCCTGCACTGTCAGATTTTATTTCCTTAACCTTCCCAATTATTAAATCTGCAGGATAAATTCCACCCAGTCCTGATGTTACTAAAATGTCACCCTTGATAAGATTTTTATCATTTGAAAGATATTCAAGCTTACAATTTTTATCTTCTGCAAAGTTTGCATCTCCGCTTACAACACCCACGTCACCCGTACGCGAAAGCTTAATTCCTACCGAATTTGAAGTATTGATAACTGTTGAAACCTTTGCCCAGTTTGTGCCAAGCTCTGTAATTCTTCCTACAACGCCCAATGCCGTGACAACTATATCATCTTTCTCAATCCCTGAATTAGTTCCTTTATTCAGCATTACAGTGTCATACCAGCTATTCGGTTCATAAGAGACTACTCTTGCAGTTACCGTTTCATATCCTGACATTGTACCGTCTCTTAAGTCAAGAAGTTCTTTTAATCTTCTGTTTTCGGTTATATAAGATTCTCTGCTCTTGTTTTCAATCTTAAGAGTATTGAGCTGTGTTTTTAAATCCTCTATTTCCTGTTCATATTTCGGTGCTTTTTTTACATATCCCGAAAATTCTCTTATAGGTGTTACAACTCTATATAACACACTAAAAACAGGTGACATTACTGTATTTGCCGCGCGTTGCAACGGATTATCTCCAAAATGTGCAACCAATGACAACACCAATATAACGGAGATTATAGTTATTAAGATTTTTAAAACTTTCTTTTTAAAAAAAGACATTATTTTATCCCCACTGTAAAATTTTTATTTACGAGCCACCGCAGAGCGCATTATAATATCACTATTTTCCAGCGCCATTCCAGTCCCGATAACAACGCAATCAAGCGGCTCGTCCGCAATACGTACAGGAACACAAATAGCCGCTTCAATGGCCTTATCAATATTTCTTATCAATGCGCCTCCGCCTGTAATTGTTATGCCATTTTTCAGTATATCTGCAATAAGCTCCGGCGGTGTCATTTCTAAAGTTTCACGAATTTCTTCAATAATTGCAAAAATATTTTCCGACATAGCCTCACGCACCTCTGATGCTGATATGCGGATATTCTTTGGAAGGCCTGTTACAACGTCTCTTCCACGCACCTCATAAACGCCTTCATCGGCATAAGGCAGTGCAGAGCCAAGCTCAAGCTTTATTTCCTCTGCTGTTTTGTCGCCTATTGTTAGATTGTACTTTTTCTTCACATAGTTAATAATAGAACTATCAAAAGCACAACCCGCGCTTCTCATCGAATGAGATGACACTACTCCTCCGAGTGCAACTACTGCAACCTCACAAGTTCCTCCGCCAATATCCACAATCATATTCCCTGCCGGCTTTAAGGCATCAATTCCTGCACCTAAAGCTGCAGCCATCGGCTCTTCAATTAAAGTAACAGCTTTTGCTCCGGCAAGTAAAAGAGACTGAATTACCGCTCTTTTTTCTACATTTGTGACGCCTGATGGCACACATACTGTAACCTTTGGTTTGAAAAGTCCACCCATTTTACCAAGGGCAAGTCCCAAAAGTCTTCTCATCATCGCTTCTGTAATTTCAAAATCTGCAATGACACCGTCTCTTACAGGGCGAATTGCAACGATATTTTCAGGTGTTCTGCCAAGCATTTCATCTGCATCATTACCAACAGCAAGCACTTTCTGGCTGTACTTGTCGATAGCCACAACAGACGGCTCACGGATAACAATTCCCTTTCCTTTTATATATATTAAAGTATTGACAGTGCCGAGGTCTATACATACATCACTGCCAAAATCGAAAAATTTGAACTTCATTCTTATTCTCCTTTTAACACATCAAAATCAAACTCTTTTTTCAATATTTCTGAAAGTCTCGAAACAGGAAGCCCTACAACATTAAAATAGTCTCCTTCTATTTTTTCAACTAAAAGCGAGCCAAGTCCCTGAATCCCGTACGCACCTGCTTTATCCATCGGTTCATTACTGTCTACATATCTGGTTATTTCCTCATCAGACAACTCTTTAAAATACACTTTTGTTTCTTCCGACGCACATACTGCAAACGCATTATCAGTGCTCATTACACAAATGCCGGTAAATACACTGTGGCATTTTCCGGAAAGTAACTTCAGCATAGAAAAAGCGTCTTCGGTGTCCTTCGGTTTTCCTAATACCTTTTCCTCTAAAGCAACAACTGTATCAGCAGAAATTATCAGTGAATTTTTAGCCTTTGCTGCTTTTGCCGCAGATGTCGCCTTTAAAAGTGCCAGTTCCTGAACGTAAACAGAAACAGGCAAATTTTCTGCATTTACAGAGCTTTCGTCTGCATCCGATATTAAAATATCGAATTCCAGTCCGATATTTTCAAGAATTTCCCTTCTTCTCGGAGATCCCGATGCTAAAATTATATTTTTCATAAAATTTCCTTTTTATTATATACTGTTTATCAAAAATTACTCTACGCCACGGAAAAAATGACCGCGTGTAAATGTGTTTTCATCAGGCGATTTTACTTTTTCACCCAACATTGCCATTTTATACTCTTCTATTATTTTACCACATTCTGCAGAATTTTCAACTGTAAATATCAATCTTATTGCACTAATTTTCAATTTGTTCATATTTTCAAGCTTATCTGCCATAAAAATAGGTTTCGAATTTAGAAGCTCACAAGTACAGTTTTCATTACATTTTACAGGAAATTTCTCGTTTTTGCGATCTAAAAGGGCGTGTTTCATTCGGTTTTTCTGACATTTTCCAAGCGATTTTAAAGGGCAATTCTCCATCACCATAAGCGGTATCCTGCCGTAGCCAATAACTTCACAACCTTTTGCCACATCTAAAAGCTCTTTTAAATTCAGCTCGGGAGATACTGTAATTCGTTTTAAACCTTTATAAAAACGAACACTTTCTCTGTTAAAGATATTGAGCCTAAAATCGCCGTAACACTGTTTTTTATTATCGAACTGACCAATATTTGAAATCAAAATGCTGTCTGTTATCGGTGTTTCGTAACTTCTGTCTTCCCTAAACACTGGTGGAAGCTTGGCGATTATATGAACATCTTTAAATTCTTTAAAAAGGCGATTGGCAAGAGCGGTATCTGCATAAATCTCTCTTATTCCTGCCTTTATGCACGCCTCTGCCTGTTCATAAGTCGATACCTCTGCAACAAGGGCAGGCCCCGCAGCAGAAATATCATCATTTTTTTCAGGGATATATTCAATTTTTCGTCTTTTAGGTACATCGCATATTATTTGCGACAGTTTTTCGATTGCTGACCTTCTTGCCGCATTGATTTCGGATATAGGCATGGTTATACCCTCATCTAAATCTATTTCTACATTTCCAACATAAAAAGGTGTATTTCCTAACTTTAAAAGCTGTTTTTCAAGTCGCTCTTTATCAATAGGTTTATTATTTGCAAGCTCACAAGCAGTATCACTTTTTGCTTCTGCAAAATTTCCATTCATATCCCAGACAGAGATTGCAAGCGCCTTATTTTTTTTCATTGATGCAGACATAAAAATTTCTGTCTTCTTAAAATTTGCATTTTCTGCACATCTTTTTTTAACGTCTTCAGAAAAAATATTTTCCGCTGAATTTGCAGGGTTGTCATAGCACATCATATCTCTGCCGAGTTTTTCATCAAAATATCCATCGGTAAAACCGCTCCTTGAAAAAGCATCGTAGAGAATTTTCATATCATCAGTAGTCACCGCTTTAGGAGTATCAATATATTTTCGGTAAACTCCTGTGACAGCTGAAACGTACTCACTACGTTTTAAACGTCCCTCAATTTTAAGTGAAGCGACACCAATTTTTTTAAGTTCTTCAAGCCTTTTTACCATACATAAGTCTTTAGGGCTCAAAAGATGTCCTGCCTTTTCATCAATTTTATATGGCAGTCTGCATGGCTGTGCACACATTCCCCGATTACCGCTTCTTCCGCCTATTATACTGCTCATAAGGCATTGTCCTGAATAACTCATACAAATAGCGCCATGTGCAAAAACTTCTATTTCGATATCAACTTTTTTGCATATTTTTTTAATTGCTTCACAAGACAGCTCTCGTGCAAGAACAATTCGGGAAAACCCCATTTCTTTTAAATATTCTGCAGCCTTACTGCTGGAAACTGTCATTTGTGTGCTCGCGTGAAGAGGTAGGTCAGGATACATCTTTCTAACAATGCTTGCCATACCGATGTCCTGAATTATAACTGCATCAACGCCTATATCGTTAAGTTCTCCGATATATTTCAAAAAATCTTCTTTTTCCTTTTCCTTAATTAAAATATTAGCCGCAACATGAAGCTTTACTCCGCGAAGATGACAATAATCAGCTGCTTTTTTAATTTCTTCGGACGAAAAATTTGCAGCACTGCGCCTTGCCGAAAAACTGCTGCCACCTATATATACCGCATCAGCACCACTTTGTACAGCTGCACAAAGTGCGGAAAATGACCCTGCCGGTGAAAGTAATTCCATCATTTATCGCCCTTTCTTAAAACATATTTTTTCGGCTACTTACGCCATTATATCCCTATTATATAACAACTTCATCAAAAATCAACATAACTTCTGTTTCATTTTTAATACATTTGTTTTACAAAGCATATCCCTACAAATCTATTGCCAGCAAATCGGAAGATTATGTTTGACATTACTAATTTTATTTGATATAATACCACTGCTGTCAAAACGCACCCGTAGCTCAGTTGGATAGAGCAATAGCCTCCGACGCTATGTGCCGCTGGTTCAAATCCAGTCGGGTGTACCACAGCGGGCAAGTTTCTTTTATAACTTGCCTGTTTTTTTGTTTATTTCTACCCATTTTCTTCATTTAAAACATTCCATATTCAACATTTTCACCTTTTTTTGACAAAACTATTGATTTTTCGACTGTAATGTGTTAATATTATAAGCAATTAAATATTTCCCTTTGAACCCTTCAGGATTGCTTACTTGCAAAACCGAAGGCGGAGGTGTCTCCGGAGAACCTCTTAAGTGAGTGCCGAAGGTGCAAGGCTTATAGCTAAATCTCTCAGGCAAAAGAACGGAGGATATTAACACACTACAAGATTATTTTGTATGTTGTTTTTTCCGGAGCTATTGATTTTTTATCAATAGTTTTTTTATTTAAAACCGCAAGGTTTTAGTAATCTGACCGCAATCCTTGATTGCTCTTGCAGGGTCGGATTTGAAATTTAAGTTTTGGAGGTATTTTAAAATGCAAGAAACAATTTTAAAACTCGTTCAAACTGCAAACTCATACTTGGCGGATTATATCCTTATAGTCCTATTGGTTGCAGTAGGTCTTTTCTATTCAATAAAGACCAGATTCGTTCAGGTTCGCTGCTTTGGCGAAGGTATGAAAAAAGTTTTCGGCAACCTTTCACTTCGCGGTGGAAAAAACGAAGGCGGACTTTCATCTTTTCAGGCTTTAGCAACAGCTATCGCCGCTCAGGTTGGTACAGGTAACATCGTGGGTGCATCAGGCGCTATCTTAATCGGTGGTCCGGGTGCTATCTTCTGGATGTGGGTTATTGCATTCCTTGGTATGGCTACAATCTATGCAGAAGCAGTTCTTGCTCAGGAAACAAGAATTGTAGATGCTGACGGCGAAATCCATGGCGGTCCTGTTTACTACATAAAAAAAGCTTTCCCTAACGGATTTGGAACATTCCTTGCAATTTTCTTCTCTGTTGCAAGTATACTTGCACTTGGATTTATGGGTTCAATGGTGCAGTCAAACTCAATCGCTGAATCTTGCAACACTGCATTCGGTATTCCGGGTTGGGCTGTAGGACTTATCATTGCAGCAATTTCTGCATTTATTTTCCTTGGCGGTATCCAGAGAATCGCATCTGTAACTGAAAAGCTTGTTCCTATTATGGCAGCACTGTTCCTTTTGGGCGGTCTTACTATTTTAATAATAAGAATTCAGTATTTACCGGAAACATTTGCTATGATTTTTAAGTTTGCCTTTACTCCTTCTGCACTAATCGGCGGTGGTATCGGCTATGCTCTTAAAACAGCAATCAGTCAGGGTGCAAAAAGAGGACTTTTCTCAAACGAAGCAGGTATGGGTTCTACTCCTCATGCTCACGCTATGGCTAATGTTGAAAAGCCACATGACCAGGGCGTAGTTGCTATGATTGGTGTGTTTATCGACACATTCGTAGTTCTTACAATGACAGCACTTGTTGTAATTTCTTGCTTATATGCAGGTAATGGTCAGCTTTCAGGATTAACAGGCGATGCTTATATCGCAGCAACATCAGGCGCAAATGCAGTTATTTCGAAGACAAATGCAATGCAGACAGCATTCCAAAATACTATTCCTTTAGGTAACTTTGGTAATGTATTTGTTGCAATTTGCCTATTGTTCTTCGCATATTCAACTATTATCAGCTGGAACTTCTTTGGTAAATTAAACGTTCAGTATCTTTTTAAAAACACCAAAATTTCAGTAGTTGTTTACTCGGTAATTGCTATTGCATTTATATTCCTTGGCACACTCCTTTCAAATGACCTTGTTTGGGAGCTTACAGACTTCTTTAACTATCTTATGGTAATTCCAAACGTTATTGCACTTTTTGCTCTTCATAAGGTTATTACAAAGAATTCTAATAATAAGAAATAATTTGCATAAATATTGGCAAACTAAAAGCAGTCCTCGTGGCTGCTTTTTTAGTCTTACTTGACACTATTTAACATTTAGTGTATAATATATTAGTATTGTTTTGCCGTTAAATATAGATAGTCGAACAATATATGTGTTAAAAAAGCGCCTGAACCGACAAACGGCATCGGTTGACGAGGTTGGGGTTTATCGAAATTTCGGCGGGTTTCCCCACGGCAGTCATGTCGAAAGTATTTGCACAAATCAACAGAGCAATCTGTAAACAAAAGGCAAATACTATGAAATAAGAAATTATTTTTGTCGGAAAAGGACCTTTTTGTGCCTTTTATAAGGAGTAAAATTTAATATGTGCGGAATAGTTGGATATGTTGGCAAAAAAGCTGCAACAGGTCTTCTTTTGAATGGCTTAAAATGCCTTGAGTATAGAGGCTATGATTCAGCAGGGATTGCCGTTTTTTCAAATGGTAAAATTTCAGTAGCAAAGGAAAAAGGCAGGCTTTCATTTCTTTCAGAAATGCTTGATGAGTCACCTATTGACGGAAATATCGGGATTGGGCATACCAGATGGGCAACGCACGGTGTACCGTCGGTCAAGAATTCGCATCCACATACTAATTCAAGTGGGAGTATTGCAGTTGTTCACAACGGTATTATTGAAAACCACGAGGCTTTAAAAGCATATCTTAAAGGCAAAGGATATAGCTTTAAATCGGAAACGGATACAGAGGTTATTCCCCATCTTATTGACTATTATTATGATGGTGATCTATTAGCGGCAGTAAAAAGAGCCACAGAAAAGTTAGACGGCAGCTATGCAATCGGTGTTATTTCAGAAAACGAACCTGATAAAATTGTAGCTGTACGAAAGGATAGTCCACTTATTGTCGGTCTCACGCCTGACGGGAACTTTATAGCCTCTGATATTCCTGCTATTTTATCAGAAACAAAAGATGTATATCTTTTAAATGACAACGAATTTGTAACGCTTACAAAGGACAGTGTTACTATAACAGATATAGATGCAAAACCCGTTACTAAAGAAATTTTTAAAGTACAGTTTTCTGCGCAGGCATCGCAAAAAGAAGGCTATGAGCATTTTATGCTTAAAGAAATCTATGAACAGCCTCAGGCTATCAGGAATACTCTTCGCTCAAGGCTTGATAAGGACTTAAAGTTAAATCTCGATAATTTGAAATTCCCTGATAACATAGAAAAGCTATACATTGTTGCTTGCGGAACAGCATATCATGCAGGTCTTGTCGGAAAAAAAGCGATTGAAACACTTGCAAAAGTACCTTGCGAAGTATGGCTTGCATCGGAATTTAGATACGCAGACCCACTTCTTAATAAAAATACCGCCGTACTTGTCGTAAGCCAGTCAGGCGAAACTGCAGACACGCTCGCGGTGCTTCGTATGACAAAAAAATCAGGAAATATTGTATATGCAATAACAAACGTCGTAGGTTCATCGGTATCGCGTGAAGCTGACTATGTTTTCTACACCTATGCAGGTCCTGAAATCGCCGTCGCATCAACAAAGGCATATACAACTCAGCTTGTGGCTTTCTATTTATTCGCAATTCATCTTGCTGAGAAAAAAAATACAGTTTTGAAGCAAGAGCTTGACGATATTAAAAATGATTTGTTAAGTCTTGATAAAACAGTAAGCGAAACACTTAAAGATACCAAAACAATAAAAAAGCTTGCTGAAAAAATCGCAAAAGAAACTGATATCTATTTCCTAGGAAGAGGGCTTGACTACTTTGTGGCACTTGAAGCATCTCTTAAACTTAAAGAGATTTCATATATACATTCAGATGCTTACGCAAGTGGAGAGCTAAAACATGGTCCAATAGCCCTTATTGAAGATGGCACTGTTGTTATTGCAATTTGTACGAACCCTGAAATAAGCAACAAACTTAACAGCAATGTAAAGGAAGTTACTGCCAGAGGTGCTGTTACCATTGGATTTACTTCATGCCTTTCAGATACTTCAGCTTACAGTGATATAGTAAAATTGCCAAAAGTTGATCCGCTTTTAGCTCCGCTTACGGCAATCATACCACTTCAGCTTTTAGCATATTATGTATGTACAGCAAAAGGCTTTGACGTTGATAAACCACGAAATTTAGCAAAATCAGTTACTGTTGAATAAGATAGGAGGATATAAAATGGGAAGATTATTTGGAACAGATGGTGCAAGAGGTGTTGCAAATCAGGAGCTTACCTGCGAAATTGCTTTTAAAATAGGTCAGGCAGCAGCTTTTGTTTTGACGGAGGAATGTCATAGAAAGCCTAAAATCTTAATTGGCAAAGACACAAGGATTTCATGTGATATGTTAGAATCAGCACTTGCTGCAGGGCTATGCTCCGTAGGTGCACAGGTGGTTACTTTAGGCATACTCCCTACACCTGCAGTTGCCTACCTCACACGCAAATACGACGCTGAAGCAGGTATAATGATTTCTGCATCTCATAACTCTGCCGAATACAACGGAATTAAAATTTTCAATTCAAATGGCTATAAATTAAGCGACGCTATTGAAGAAAGAATAGAAGGAATAGTTTTAGATAATGCCGAAAAAATTGACTTGCCAACAGGTGACGATGTTGGTACTGTCAAAAAATGCGAAACCGCTATTGAAGATTACAGCGAATTTGCGAGCAGTATCATTGACTGTGATTTAAAAGGTATGCGCATTGCCATTGACTGTGCGAACGGTGCAAGCTACAAAACTGCTGCAAAAGTTATTGCAGGTCTTGGCGGCGAGCCGTTTGTTATTCACAATAATCCTAACGGCACTAATATAAATTTGAACTGCGGTTCTACCCATCTTAAAGATATCTGCAGTTATGTCAAAAACGCAGGTGTTGACGTGGGCCTTGCCTTTGACGGCGACGCTGACCGTCTTATGGTAATTGATGAAGAAGGCAACGTTATCGACGGCGACAAGATTATGCTTATCTGCGCCGAGTACTTAAACAATCATGGGCTTTTAAGAAAAAATACCCTTGTTATTACAGTAATGTCAAACCTCGGTCTCATTCTAAAGGCAAAAGAGCTTGGGATTAACACCGTACAAACTTCTGTCGGTGACAGATATGTTCTTGAGGAAATGCTAAAATCAGGATATTGTCTGGGAGGCGAAGCTTCAGGACACATCATATTCCTGAACCACAATACCACAGGTGACGGTCTTGTTTCTGCTCTTAATATTCTTAAAATATTAAAACAGTCAGGCAAAAAAATGTCGGAGCTTGCCAAAATTTATGAAACAATGCCGCAATGTATTATAAATGCAAAAGTTTCAAACAGCAAAAAATACGAATATTCAAAAGATAATGTTATTCTTGAGGAAATCCAAAGCCTTGAAGAAGAATTTGACGGAAAAGGCAGAATTTTGGTCCGTGCATCTGGGACAGAGCCGTGTGTTCGTGTTATGATTGAAGGCGAAAACCAGGATATTATTACTCAAAAAGCAAAATATCTTGCAACTATCATTGAAGCAAGACTTGGATAAAACACATAACTTTAAAAGCCGAGCATTTGAACTGCACCATTTTGTGCATTTCAATGCCCGGCTTTTTCTGTATTTTTTATGTTTTTGGAATAATAGTATCTGAAATAAATGTATATTCAGGTATGGCATCTGTATTTGCAACGACAAAGCCACTGAGCATTGTTGCACGTTTTGTTGCATCTTCTATGCTTTTTCCTGACAAAAATGACGTAATCCACGCTGCCAAAAAGCTGTCGCCCGCACCAACGGTTGATTTAACGGATACTTTTTTGGCTTTCTCTTTTAAAAAAGTTTTGGATTTTGATGAGTATACCAATGCACCTTTGTCACCCAAAGTAAAAATAATGTTCTTTATATTTTGATATTTTTCACAAATCTCCTCGCATATAGCCTCCAGAGAATTTGAAGCATAGATTCCAAACTCTTTTAAAAGCGGTTCTTCCTCCTCACTGATTTTAAGTATTGTAGCATTTTCAAAACAAAATTCTACACTTGCTCTATCATAGCAGTTTTTCCTTAAATTTATGTCACATACAATTTCATCAAAATGACATTCACTGCAAATTTTATGCAGAGACCTGCGCGACACACTGTTTCTTTGAATTAAAGTCCCAAAATAAAGAGCATTAAACCCTATTTCATTTATTTGCAGGACATCATTATCCGATACCATAATATTATCGTATGCCACATCTTCAAGAACATTATAATCAGGAGTACCTTTTTCATCAAGAGTGACTATGCATTGACCTGTTTTTTTATCACAGCGTTTTATAAAATTTGCTTTGATATCAAAACCTAAAATTCGTTCTTCTGCTGCATCTCCTAAGATATCATCACCAACTGCAGAAAACAAAAAGCTACTCACTCCGCATTTAGAGCAGTGAGCAGCAAAATTCAAACCTGCACCGCCTATGAAGCTCTCTTTTTCATATATGTCCCATATAATCTCGCCAAAGGAAAGTATCTTATTACTCATAGCACACCACTTTATTAATCTTCAATATGCTGGTTGATTTTAAATGACAATGTCATAAGCGAATCGGTAAGGTGTACATTTTCAATCGGAATAGGCTTTTTAGTTTCAAGCTCTACATACGCAAAGTTCCAAAGTCCTTTTATTCCGTATTCAACCAAATTGTCAGCAACTTCATATATAGCATCTTTAGGAAGCGTCAGCATCGCAATATCCACATCATTTTCTATAACGAAACTACGAAGCTCCTTCATATCCATAATCTTTATGCCATTACAGTCCTTACCTATTTTTTCTTTATCTATATCAAACATCCCGATAATATCAAACCCACGCTTTTTTATACCGGAATAATTTGCAAGAGCATGACCTAAATGACCGGCACCTACAATAATTGTCTTATATCCGTTTGAAATACCGAAAAGTTCTTCAATTTCAGCCAAGAGGTGTTTTACATTATATCCGTAGCCTTGTTGACCAAATCCGCCGAAATAATTAAAATCCTGTCTTATCTGGCTTGCGGTAACACCCATTTTTTCGCTAAGGAGAGTAGAAGAAATCCTTGTTTTTCCATTTTTATCAAGTTCACATAAATACCTGTAATATCTTGGCAATCTTCTAATTACCACCTCAGGTACTTTTCTATCTTTATTTTTCAAAAAAATTCCTCCAAAAATTTATTACTTAACAATACTTAATAGCTGATTAAATAAATGAACTCATTTTCAATACCATTAATTATAATAGTGTTGCACAAAGGTAAAAATATTTATACTTTTAGGGATTTTGTAAAACAAAATTCCACATATATAAATTATACCACACTTTTTTTACAATATCAACCTTTATTTGATTGACTTTTTTTTCTTTATTAGTTATAATTATTATAGCTACAAAAAAAATCGGAGGCTATTACTAAATGAACAACGGAAACTTTGCTGTCGCTCAATCAGGCGGCCCGACAGCTGCAATTAACGCCACACTATGCGGAGTTATCGAAGGTGCTTTTTCGCAAGGACGAAAGATTTACGGTGGTATAAATGGAATTCTGGGTGTAATCAATAATAACTTCACCGACCTCAACAAAACTTTTGCAAATATGGACAGAATTCAGCTTTTAAAAACAACTCCTTCAGCATATCTCGGTTCTTGCAGATACAAATTACCCGAAATTTCTGCAGCAAGCGAGGTTTATGAGAAAATATTTGAAAACTTCAAAAAAAAGAACATCACTATGTTTATTTACATCGGCGGCAACGACTCAATGGATACGGTAAGAAAATTGTCGCTCTATGCAGAAATGCATCAAAAACCCGTTTCAATTGTTGGAGTTCCAAAAACTGTTGATAATGACCTTATGGGTACTGACCATACTCCCGGATTTGGTTCTGCCGCAAAGTTTGTCGCAACAACAATTAGTGAAATCGCACGTGACTGTGCAGTTTATGCCGACCGCTCTATAACGGTAGTTGAAATTATGGGCAGAAATGCAGGTTGGCTAACAGCTGCATCAGTTCTTGCAAGAAGCAGAACATCTGATGCTCCGCATCTTATATATCTTCCTGAAAAGCCGCTTTCAAAGGAAAAGCTTATACAAGATGTTAAAAATTGTCCTGCACGCAATATGGTCATAGCTGTTTCTGAAGGAATTAAGGACGAAAACGGCGAATATTTCAGTAATATGGATTGCCTTGCAGGTCATGATGAATTTGGTCACGCACAACTTTCGGGTTCTGCAAAGGTGGTTGAGAATATTTTGAAAAATGAATTCAAAATCAAGACACGTTCTGTCGAGCTTAATGTTCTCCAACGTTGTGGCTCACATTTTGCTTCCCTTACTGACCTTGATGAATCAATAAAAATTGGAAAGTTCGGGGCATTGGCCGCTTCTAAAGGAAAAACCGGTATCGTTATGGGATTTGAAAGAACGAAGGAGTACAGCATCAAAATCATCGAAAACAAAGTTAGTGATGTTGCAAATCTTGAAAAAACAGTACCTGATAAGTACATTTCAAAAGATGCAAATGACGTTACACCTGATTTTATCACTTACTGTCGACCGCTTATTTTAGGCGAACCAAGAATTGATACAAAAAATGGTATTCCAAAACATATTGCATTATAATATGTCCCGATTGCGAGCATAAGATTTTGACAGCTTCTTGTAATATTTTTTAAGTATAATTTTCTACACAAAAACAGCAGATTTTAAATCTGCTGTTTTTATTTTAAACTTTTTCAGCCAGCATAAGTGCTTCATCAATATGCTTACAAAAACGTTCTTTGCCGACTGTATCGTAAAATCCACTCTTTTGCATTACCGAAAGTGGCTGTGCATTTACGTGTGAAAAAATTAGGGTCACATCTTTTTCAAGGCATTTTTTATATAGAGTTTCCAAAGAATTAAGTGCTGTTGCATCAAGTGCATTAACACCTCTCATTCGAAGCACAAGGCATTTTGTATAATCCTTAAATGTTATATCAAGAATTTTATCTGCCGCTCCAAAAAACAGCGGCCCTGTTATTTCATACACTCGCACCTGTTTAGGTACATTTTTAAGTTCAAGACTGTCAGCATCATTTCCATCTTCCTGATATCTCCAGCCTGTAACCTCCGTTTCTTCGCTCATTCGCTTCATAAACAGCATTGCGGCAAGTATCATTCCAACCTCTATCGCAACTACAAGGTCAAACACAACTGTCAAAACAAAAGTAACAACCATGACAATTATATCACTTTTTGGTGCAGACTTTATAACCTGAACAAATTTTTGCCACTCACTCATATTGTATGCAACCATAAAGAGTATTGCAGCAATAACAGGCATTGGAATGAGTCCCGCGTAAGGCATTAAAAACAAGAGAACTAAAAGCAAAACTACTGAATGCACCATTCCTGAAATTGGTGTTCTGCCACCATTTTTTGCGTTCGCAGCTGTTCTTGCAATAGCTCCGGTTGCAGGAATTCCGCCAAATAAAACAGACGCAATATTTCCTGCACCCTGTGCGACAAGCTCCATATTTGAGTTATGCTTTGAATTTACCATACTGTCTGCTACAACACAGGAAAGCAATGATTCAATAGCCGCTAAAATGGCTATTGTCACCGCATCCGGAAAAACAGCCGAAATTTTTGCAAAGCTAAAATCCATTCCGCCAAAATCCACACTTGGGAGTCCTGCAGGGATTGTGTAAAGTTCACCTATTGTATATACACCGCTATCCAGTCCAGGAATAAATTTTACCATCAAAACACCAGCAATTACTGCGATAAGCGATGGTGGTATTTTCTTTTCAAACCTTGGATAAATTATCAAAATAGAAAGGCAAACTGCACCTACTAAAAGAGCTTGCGCACTGAATGTACCTATTGATTCGATATTAGCCATTAGTTTTTCTATCGCCTCAACCGGTTTTACGCCGTCAGCATATGTAATTCCTAAAAAGTCCTTAATCTGCCCTATGAAAATTGTAACTGCAATACCTGCTGTAAAACCAGTAGTTATGGTGTACGGAATAAACTTTATAAGTCCGCCAAACTTGAAAATACCCATAAGAATCAGGATAATTCCTGCCATTATTGTCGCAAGAAAAAGTCCATCCATGCCTTGCTTGGCAACTATCCCAGCAACGATAGTTGCAAATGCCGCCGTCGGACCTGCAATCTGTATCCTGCTTCCACCTAAAAATGAAACGATAAAGCCTGCTGCAATCGCAGTATATACACCACACGCAGGTTCAACACCTGATGCAAGTGCTAATGCAATGGAAAGCGGAAGAGCTATAATCGCTACAATTATTCCTGCAATTATGTCCTTTACAAGCTGCTGTTTTGAATAGTCCTTCATAACTGAAAACAGCTTCGGTTTTAAATAATTCTTACTCAAAAATATGCACCCCTTAATCTTGTTTACTTGCTTATTTTATCAACTTTTTCCGATTAATTCAACAAAAAATGCAATATTTTCTCCTGTTTATGCATTTTGGCAAGTGACCATAGTAAATAATGATAGTTTATTGGTTAATTATATTTCCTTTTACCGCAAGTAAAAACCGAAGCGAATGCTCCGGTTTTAATTATTCCATGTTATAAACCCATAACTGTCTAAAATTTGAAAATATTTAGAGAGTCTTTCATAAAGAGGATTTGCCTTTTCGCCAAACTTTTCGCTGACCGCTTTTCCAAGCTCAATTATATTCTTCTCACCGTCCATAATCGGCCAGACAAAGCTACCTGTCTCATCAAGATGGATATAAGTTATCTTAGGCTTTTTAAAAAGCTTTTGACAAATACTGTTTATTATTCCTTTATTTTCAATCTCAAGTGTTACAATTCCGTTTTCATCACAAGTCCAGTTGATACCTTCCTTGCGACACGGAACTTTCTCCAAATAATTACCTGTTTCCTTCTTCATGGCTTACTTACGTTTTCTCCAAAGTGAGAATTTTAATACTGTAAGAATTATTATTCCAAAAAGTATAAGTCCTCCAATATTTGAGATAGCAGTCGGAATACCAAGTCTTCCTGACAAATCAATCACAGAATCAACTCCGAATACCGCCAAAAGTGCCAAAAGAATTCCGACAAGACCTTCTCCAGCAATCATTCCTGAGCAGAAAAGGATACCGTCATTTACAATAGCCTTCTTTTCTTCTTCCTTGCGTTTCATCTTGTCAAGCGCCAAACGAACAAGTCCGCCGACCATAATGCAGGCATTGAGTTGCACCGGCAAATAAGTTCCGATTGCAAACGGAAGTACAGGAATGCCGATAAGTTCAACAACTATGGCAATGCACACACCTACAAACACAAGTCCCCAAGGAAGATTTCCGTCCATAACACCTTCTACAATCAGCTTCATAAGTGTTGCCTGAGGTGCACCAAGCTGGTCAGAGCCAAATCCCCATGCACTGTCTAAAAGATAGAGTGTTCCGCCGATAGCAAGCGCTGCCGCGATTACACCGATAACTTCACCAATCTGCTGTTTTTTAGGTGTAGCGCCTAAAAGATAGCCCGTCTTTAAATCTTGTGATGTGTCTCCTGCAATAGCTGATACAATACAGATAATAGAACCGATTGAAATAGCACTGCACATTCCTACAACGCCCGTGCTGCCCGTAAGCTTTAAAATTAATGTCGCAATCAAAAGTGTTGCAATAGCCATACCTGAAACAGGGTTATTACTACTTCCTACAAGACCAACCATTCTTGAAGAAACTGTTGCAAAGAAAAATCCGAATACCACAACAATTACTGCTCCCAAGAATGTAACCGGAATTGCCGGAATAAGCCATACAAGGATTGTTAATACTGCAATCGCAATAAGAACGATTTTAAGGTTTATGTCCCGTGCTGTACGTTCGTTGCCAAGTGCTTTTGTAGAGGACATACTCTTTAATGCGCCACCAAAAGTTTTAACAATAAGCGGCAAAGATTTAATAAGACTAATGATACCGCCTGCTGCCAATGCGCCTGCTCCTATATATCTTATGTAGGAGCTCCATATTGCACCTGCGCCGCCTTCAGCAAAAATTTTACCGATAGTTGCAGTTCCCGGATAAATAGTTGCTTCCGAGCCGAACAAAACGATTAATGGAATAATGACCATCCAGCTCAAGACTCCACCTGCAAACATATAAGATGAAATTCTTGCACCGCATATATATCCGACACTCATTACAGCCGGATAAATCTGTGTTCCTATTTGTCCTGCAAAGCCTTTAAAGCTTAAAGAAATTTCTCCTGCAACAAGCTTTAATCCGTCAATTATAAATTTAAATAATGCTGCAAAGCCCATACCTGCAAAAACTGTTGATGCGTTTGCGCCGCCTTCTTCGCCAGCCAAAAGCACCTCTGCACAAGCTGTTCCTTCAGGATACGGTAAAATTCCGTGCTCTTTTACAATAAGAGCATTACGAAGCGGTACCATAAAGAATACACCCAAAAGTCCGCCTAAAAGCGCAATAAGTGTGATTTCAACCATATCAGGCTTGTCCATCTTACCTTCTGCCGCCCACAAAAACAGAGCTGGAAGAGTAAAAATAGCACCCGCTGCCAGTGATTCACCTGCTGAGCCTACCGTCTGCACAATATTGCTTTCCAAAATAGAGTTTTTGCGCATTATCACACGGATAACACCCATTGCTATAACTGCCGCCGGAATTGACGCCGACACTGTCATACCAACTCTTAACCCCAGATATGCATTTGCAGCACCGAATATTACTGCCAAAAGTACGCCCATAATTATTGAAGTTACGGTAAACTCTGGCGTAACCTTTTCTGCCGGAATATACGGCTTAAATTGATTTTCGTTATTCATATACTTCTCCATTCCGCCGCAAAAGCGACTTGTAAAAAATCAATAAATATTATAACACAAATAAATCAAAAAATCAATAGATTAAGTCGTTTATCTGCAACTTTCAAGCATTTTTAAAACCAAATCAAATATTTCCTGTGTTGATGAAATAGAAAGTCTTTCTTTTACTGTATGAACATCGTGAAGCTGAGGTCCTATTGCAATACAGTCAAGATTTTTTATCATAGATGAAAAAATTCCGCATTCCAGTCCTGCGTGTATTGCGACGACAGTCGGCTCATATCCAAACTTTTCTGAAAACACTTTCTTGTAAAGTCCTTGCATTTTTGAATCTGCATTAAACTCCCAAGGAGGATAATGTCCTGATGTTTCAACCTCGCCTTCAATAACCGAAACAAAGGTTTTCATTTTCTTCTCAAGAAATTCAAGCGCAGATTTCTTATTACTTCTTAGTGTAAATAGCATTGTAATTTCATCAGCTTCTGTATTCAAAATTCCAAGATTTAGCGATGTTTCAACCAAACCTTCTATTTTTTCGCTCATTTTCTGCACACCGTTTGGAGTTGTCAAAAGTATATAAATTAGTTTTTCGCTGATAGCAGAATCTATTACGTCATATTCTCCATCATCAAGTACCTCGGCTGTCATTTTAATACCTTTTTCTTCGCCGTCTGCATATTCTTGTTTTATCACTTCAAAATAGCTTTGAAGTCTTTCGGCAAAAGCTTCTGATTCTGGAACTACAAGCCGAATTTTGCAGGCAAGTGGTATTGCATTGCCTTTATCACCGCCACAAATATCTATCATTTCAAAATCACACACGGTTTTTGCAAAATCAAGAATTCTTCCTGCAAGTATGTTTGCATTGATTCTTCCGCTGTTGATTTCAATGCCTGAATGTCCGCCTTTTAAGCCTTTTATATTGATTTCTACCATCTTGCCTGCTGCTTTTTTGCGTTTTGTAGGAATTGTCAGTTTAAAGTCACTTCCTCCGGCACATGAAACCGTAAGCGTGTCCGGTTCCTCTGCATCAAGGTTTATCATTTTCCTTCCGCTTAATAAGCTTGTGTCCAGTTTTCCAGCGCCAATCATTCCGATTTCTTCATCAGTCGTAAACACCGCTTCAATCGCAGGATGATTATATTCGTCACTTTCAAGTATCGCAAGAATCATCGCAACAGCGATTCCATTATCAGCTCCAAGCGTCGTACCGTCTGCCTTTACAAAATTGCCGTCCACATATATTCTAAGCCCATCCTTTTTAAAATCTATTAAATTCCCAGGCTCTTTTTGGCATACCATATCAAGGTGTCCCTGCAAAATTACAGGCTCACTTTCTTCATAGCCTTTTGTTGCCGACTTGAAAATAATTACATTATTCGCTTCGTCACGGACGGCTCTTAAAGAATTTTTTTCGGCAAAATCCATACAGTAACTGCTGATTTTGTCCATATCCTCCGAGCCGTGCGGGATTTTTGTTATTTCTTCAAAATATTTGAATACCCGTTCAGGTTTAATTCCGGAAAGTTTTGTCATTTATTTCTCCTCCATCTTGTTTCTTATATATGTTCTCTCAAAATAGCCTATAATATTTATTTGATGAATTCATCTGAATAGATTAATTGTATAAAGACTGTATGATTTAGATGCCAGTCTTTTTCAGCAGTTGCGATGCATAAGGTTTAGATGCAAACTTTTTTGTATCAAGTTCATATCAAATCGGGCTAAAAATTATAATTTCAGCGTTGTGTACAAAGCGTCATTAACGCTGAAATTATAACATAAATTTTGAAAATAGTCAATTTTATGATTGAAACTTTGGCATATTGCTCATCGCGCAAAGCCTTAAATGTATTCACAAAACTCCATTTATACTCTGCAATTTTAACATCATAAAGATATGAAATAAATCTCTTTATAATACATTTTATAACAACTTAAATAATATCATTTTAACAAAAGTATTTCTTATTCGACATGGTAAACTTACGACTTGTCTGAAAGCTTACAGGCCTTCTCTATTGGTGCAAAAAATAGCTGTTGCAGATAGGAACTATGATTTATTCCTCTACAACAGCTATTCATTTGATATCAAACTTTTTATGGAATAATTGGAATATCTTTTTTAGCCTCAGCGATAATATCAATAAATTTTCTAACTTGATTTGTCACTGATACTAAGCCCTCTTTTTCTATTTTCTCAAAATCCATAAATGTACGAGCTCCTGAAACAGCGCATGCTCCGTATTTTATAAAGTCAGCTGCATTCTCAGGTGTTATTCCTCCCGATGGTATAAGGTTAACCTCAGGAAATACCATTTTTAAATTACTCATATATTTAGGTCCACCAAGTGCACCTGGAAAAACCTTTACCATTGTTGCACCCTTACGCATTGCATCAAACACTTCAGTCGCTGAAAATGCACCGCTGAATATCGGAACATTATATCTATTTGCAACATCAATTACATCATCTATAACACAAGGGTTTACAATGATACTTCTGCCATGCAAAATAACCTCTCTTGCAGAGGCTGGATCAAGCACTGTTCCTGCTGCAACAAGCATTTCATCGCCAAAATGCTGTGAAATTGCTTCTATTGCTTCTAAAACACCTGGGGTTGTCATTGTAACTTCCAGCAACCTTGCACCACCATCATACATTGCCTGTGCATAGGCGATGTAATCATCTTTTTTATGTAATTTTATACAAGGTAATATACCTGTGGATTTTGTTTGCTGTATTACATATCCTTTAAATTTCAATCTTTATACCAAAAAGACAGGTAAGCTTTACCTGCCTTTTTTGCATTTTTATTGAATTGTAGCTCCAATTTTAACGCCTATTGACGGATTTATAATATTTACAATCGTATCGCCCGGATTAATTAAAAGTTCTGTTCCATCTGCCTTTTTATAGACAGTAGCATCTTTTCTTGAAGCTTTTGACCATGTGATTTCTTCATACGCACCGTTTGTGAAGTAGTAACCCCTTCCGTTTCCTGCTGTGTTAATATCACGTCGTGCTGTACCATCGCCTAAAGATTTGTCAACAATAAGCTCCACAATTACGTTTTTAAAGGACAATACATTTCCATTTTGCATTTTATGCGGCTCATTATTGATTTGCTTTTCGTAAAGACCTGTCTCAGAATTATATTTATAGCTTGTCTTATAGAATCCCGCATACGGAAGAATTACTTCACTTGCTAAATTTTCTGCCGGCAAATTGATATATTCGGTTGAATATTTAATGCCATTTTGTGTATCTGTTTCCGTTTTATAGCCTTTCTCGCCGGCTTTTTCTTTTATTTTTTGAATACTGGTAAATGCACTATGCCAATCGCCTTTATACTTCTTTTCTCTCCAGAATGTGCCTGAATCCACACCAAGAACACCGTTTATGTTATTAACTCCAAATTTTGATATATCCTGACTCGCCTTCGGGCTCCAGCCGAAATGTGTATAAATAGCATTATTTTCCATTACATAGTCAAGGAAATAATGTCTTGATGAACGAACAGGTCCGATTTTTTCAGTCTGGGTATTGCGGAAAAGTGCCATAAATCTTGTAGCACCGCCCTCAACAGGAATCTCGTAAATTAAATATGCTTCATCGAGTCCCGCCTGAGGTCTTGCATTCTTATCATCATTGTCAACCATAACAGCTATCGGTCTTTCATTAGTTGTTATGTAGCTCTTTAAATAATTATCAATTTCTGCCGCAACAGGATCCATCGTTGCCTCAGGAGCGGTTTGTGTAGCCGCAGTAGAGTCGCCTTCAGTTACTTCTGTTTTTTTCGACTTACACCCTGAAAAAGCCAGCATAGACACAAGCAGGGCAAAAATTATTAAATTTCTTTTCATATTCTTCTCCTTTTATGTACTTGAAATTTCTGCGTATATTTGCTTTATTCAACAATATCATCAGTACTCCTAAAAATTAGGAAATAACTATATTTTAATTATAGCACATTAAATTCAAATAGTCAATTTATACATTGATTTTTTAGCAATAATTTAAGTGGTAAATATTTCATTAACAATTTAGTATTTATCAGCTTGAGTATAAATTAATAAATATGCGTAAAATAATAGCTTTACATTTCTGTTTTTTATTTAAAGATAGATTTTTGGCGATATGATTTAAAAAATATAGTTATTCTTTTCAAACGGTGATATATAAATATGCACCACAAAAGTGTCTGCTTTCGTGGTGCATATCATTTTTTTAAATCAGTTACTTTTATCCTTTTTTAAGTGCAATTCTTACTCTACCCGAAGGTTCAGTGTCTTTAATATGGAATATAAGTCTATATACGTAATCGTAGCTTTTTGATTTTACAAGTTCAACACGAAGTGCCAGATTTCCGTCCCAGACAATCGACCCTTCTCCAATCAAAATTCTGTCGCCAGACAATATGGGTTTGTTTTTCATAAGCATTATTATACGTAGGTCATCGTTTTTCATAAGCTTATAGTCATCAGTTATAATTACATATTTCTCTTCCGCTTCAACACGCCTTATCCAGCTTATAATTCCGGCATCTTTAGGATAAGTCCTCGTAAGGTCAACCGTAAGACCGTTTTCCATCTTATCTATTACAGCATTTTTTGTATTTGAAAATTGCGTAAACCCATTTATTACAGGAAGATTGTGCGATTTTTCCAAATCCACTACATACGGCTCATTTTCAAGATATGCCATAAAATTACCTGCAGCAGAGCTTCCGCCCTTTATTGCCACCGAAAAATCTTTAGTCTTTTTAACAAATAAATCCATATTTTCGATATAGCCGCATTCCTGCTCATCAAAATTATCGCCGTACTTTATAACTTCTGAAGCGAATTTAATTGAATAAAGCTTATGAAAAAGATTTGTACTATCGGTAAGTGTTTTATCTTCAGTTTTCAAAAACTCACTTGCTCCGAAATCCATCAGCTTTTTATAGTCCATACGTTTACCGAAAAGATATGCTCTCACACCATCTGATTCGGTCACGCTCTCGGAAAATCCGTCGCTTCCAATATGCGATTTATAAATACTGTCTGCAACAAACTTGACTTTTTCATCACTATATACACTGAATTTTTGGTCGGTCACATTATATAAAATTTCAAGTATGTCAAATATATACGCAGACCAGCAATAAAGGCTCTGCTCTGACTTCGCTTTTATTCCGTCTTTGGTATATTCACCAAGAAAAATATCCATTACAGCAAGTGTTTTATCAACAACATTTCTGCGTTTTTCCTCATCAGGCTCTGCAAACATACACGTAACCAAAGTATGTGCCACATTTTCAGGCGTAAGCTGTTTTGCATCAGAAAACGGCTTCAAAACTCGTCTTCTTACTTCGTATATCATTCTTTTTTTAACGCCAAGCGGCAACTCTTTTTTGAAAAGATGCACAGCAAGTACTAACAGCGATGCTGTACGTGTTGAATTTATATCAAACCTCGGTGCTTCAACATCTCGCAAATTTCCTGTACTGTCCGGCAAAATCCACGTACTTTCCTCGCATATACACCATATTCCATCAATTATATCACGCATAAATCTTCCGCTCTTTTCCATATATTCAGCAAGGCAAAGTGCGGAAAGTGCAACTCTTCGCTTTTTATATAAATCTTCAAAAACATCATTCTGCACATCGGTGTACATTGATGCCGTAAGTATTCCCCAGTCATTATTCAAATACTTTTTTCCCTCATCGACCGCCTCTTTATACAAAATTTCAGGAACATCTTTTAAAGTGAACAAATCAAGTTCACTTTGCGGCCAGAGTTCATACTCTGTAAACAGCAACTTAACACCCCCTGTATAACAATAAAAAACATTATACCAAATTTCTCGTTCTTTTTCAAGTAATTTCGACTAATTATATCCCAAAAGTCCACGAACCGATACTTCCCCCGAATTAACAATTTCCTCTTTTCCGTTAATTTCCACTAAAAGCTCACCGCTGTCAGTAATACCTACGGCACGTGCAAGCTGTTTTTCACCTTTTTTTATTATCACAACTTCACGATTTAATGTGATACAATTTTTAACATATTCTTGTTTCATTGGCGCAAATCCGTCTTCTAAAAATCTTTCATAAATTGCAAAAAACTCGTCTAAAATGTCTGCTGCAATCTTTTCGCGACTATGCTTTTTCTCAGTTTCACGATAAAGAGATGTTGCCTTTTCAATAAGGTCAATACCAAAAACCTCATTGTTGACATTTATTCCTATTCCTATAACAACTTTATTTACTCTGTCGGTTTCAGCCGTCATTTCGGTAAGCACGCCACAGACCTTTTTATCGCCTAAAAGCACATCGTTAGGCCATTTTATTTTTGAACCCTTAATAACCCTGCAAACAGCAAGTCCTGCAATTAAGGTAAGCTGTGACACATTATATGCGCAAATTTCCGGCTCAAGATAAAGACTCATTAAAAGTCCAGCACCAAACGGAGATGACCATTTCCTTCCCAGCCTGCCTCTTCCGGCGGTTTGGGTTTCTGCAATAAACAGACTTTTATCAGGTACATTTTCCATAAGCTTCGCTTCAGTATTAGTAGATTCGGTTGAGTTATAGTAATATATCCTTCCCGGTACGTGACTTTTAAGACGCTCAGGATTTATTCTATCAGGTGAAAAAGTCAAAATATATCCTTTTCCTGATACGGAATGTATCTCATATCCTTCTTTTTTTAAGCTATTAATATTTTTCCAGACTGCATTTCTTGATATTCCAAGTATTTTTGATAAACTTTCTCCCGAAACGCATTCATTACTTCTCTGGAGTAAATCTAAAACTTTGTACTTCATTACACACCACCGCATTTGTTTATATTTACATTATAATGCCTTATCAAAATATTGTCAAATTGTGTCGGGTTTACGATAAATCATATTACAAACAAGTTACGCCTAGGTTACAATCCACTTTATCCCCGCAGTTATCCATCATTTTTTGCCTAAAATTCGCTTTGCATACGAGTTATCCACATATATTCGCCTTGATGTGAATACTTTTATCCACATACAATAAGTTTACATAATGCATTTAAAAAAAACATTTTTTTGACTTCTATTGCCAAAAAAATCATCTTCTCTATTGACAAAATCGGCATTTTTAAGTAAACTATATAATATATGTTTAAAAAAATTTTAGAAATGGGTGTTTGACGTGAAAAATTCAGAAAAGACAATGGAAAAAATCGTTGCCCTGTGTAAAGGCAGAGGCTTTATTTATGCAGGTAGCGAAATTTACGGCGGTCTTGCCAACACTTGGGACTACGGCCCTTTAGGTGTTGAATTTAAAAACAATATCAAAAAGGCTTGGTGGAAAAAGTTTATTTCCGAATCTAAATACAATGTCGGTGTTGACTGTGCAATCCTTATGAATCCTGAAACCTGGGTAGCATCAGGTCACTTAGGCGGATTTTCTGATCCTTTGATGGACTGTAAGGAATGCCACGCCCGTCACAGAGCTGACAAGCTTATCGAGGACTATGCTCATAAACAAGGCGAAGACGTTACCGTTGACGGCTGGAGCAACGAAAAGATGGTTGAATACATAACCGAGCACGGTATTGTATGTCCTGAATGCGGTAAGCAAAACTTTACTGATATAAGACAATTCAACCTGATGTTCAAGACATTCCAGGGCGTTACTGAAGACTCTTCTGCAACAGTTTACCTTCGTCCTGAAACTGCACAGGGTATATTTGTAAACTTTAAAAATGTTCAGCGTACTTCAAGAAAGAAAATGCCTTTTGGTATAGGTCAGATAGGTAAATCATTCCGTAACGAAATTACACCTGGTAACTTCACATTCAGAACACGTGAATTTGAACAGATGGAGCTTGAATTTTTCTGCAAACCTGGCGAGGATATGGAATGGTTCTACTACTGGAAAGATTTCTGTATGAACTGGCTCAAAACTCTCGGTATCAGAGAAGAAAACCTTCGTTTCCGTGATCATTCACCTGAAGAACTTGCTTTCTATTCAAAAGGAACTTCAGATATCGAATTCGTTTTCCCTTTCGGTTGGGGTGAGCTTTGGGGTATTGCAGACAGAACTGACTATGATTTGCTTCAGCATCAAAATCATTCAGGCGAAAGTATGGAATACATTGACCAGATTACAGGCGAAAGATATGTTCCTTACTGTGTAGAGCCATCACTCGGTGCTGACCGTGTTACACTTGCATTCTTGGTTGAAGCTTATGACGAAGAAGATTTAGGTGACGGAGATTCTCGAGTTGTACTCCACTTCCACCCTGCTTTAGCTCCTGTGAAGGCTGCTGTACTTCCACTTTCTAAAAAACTCAACGAAGGCGCCGAAAAAGTATTTGAAGATCTTTCAAAGAAGTTTAATATGGAATATGACGACGCCGGCTCAATCGGTAAGCGTTACCGCAGACAGGACGAAATCGGTACTCCGTTCTGTATCACTTATGACTTTGATTCAGAAGAAGATCAGTCGGTTACCGTTCGTGACAGAGATACTATGGAACAGCAGAGAATTAAAATTTGTGATTTAGAAGCATTCTTAAACGAAAAGCTTTCATTCTAACTTAAGAAGTTCTAATTAAGAAAAGGAGATTGTACAAATGAAATTTTTTGATGAATTTAAAAAGTTTATTGCACGCGGCAACGTAATTGATATGGCTGTCGGTGTTGTAATGGGTACTGCTTTTACAAAAATTGTTAATTCACTTGTTACAAACATTATTACACCTGTAATTAGCGTTATCACTGGAAAGGTAAATGTTGCAGATCTTGCAGTCACTGTATCTGAAACACTTGTTATACCTTACGGTCAGTTCCTTCAGGCTGTAATTGACTTTTTACTAATTGCCTTCTCTGTATTCTGTATGGTAAAAGTTATGAACAATCTAAAAGACAGATTTTCAAAAACAGAAGAAGACTCTGAACCGCAGCCGGAAGAACCAAAGCTTTCCGACGAAGCCACGCTTCTTACCGAAATAAGAGATTTACTTAAAAACAAAGAAAACTAAAAGTCAAAAGGCTGTTGTACTATGATATGCAACAGCCTTTTTTTAATAGTAAATAGATTTTGCCGGTAACTCGGCATTATTTCATTTCGCATCAGGTGAAGACTTTATATGCCGTCCCTTTGCTTTTTTTACATTCGAAAAATCATTTACTTGTTCTGGAATTGTATATATTTCTCCATAAAATTCTGATTCTTCTTCGCTTGTAGGCGGTATTTGTATGAGTCCTGTACATTCTGTACTTGACGCAACATTATTGTATTTGTCAATTATATCCAGCTTGAAGCCTTCAATTTTTTTCTCAATTTTTTTCTCTGATTTTTTCATACTATCCTCCCTTTCAGCAATTTTATTTTATCGCTTTTTTATATATTTTATAGTATGAAAAATTAAGAAATTTTGTTAAAACAGCCTGTTTAATTCATAAAGATTTGCTTTTTAATTTACGGGAGATTATTACAATTTTTCTTCAGAAAATTGCTAAAAAAGTAGAATAATTTTCATCTGATAACAAATAATATGACTACATAACAAATTTTTAGACAAATTATTTAACTGATGCATACGCTTCAGACATTACTACTAACGCCTTATCGGCTCACGGATAAGGCGGAAATTTTTTCGAAAACTCCGTGAGCAGAAAGGCAATGGAATTTATTATGAAAGCAACAGGAATTGTACGAAGAATAGATGATTTGGGAAGAGTAGTTATTCCCAAGGAAATAAGAAGAACTATGCGAATTCGTGAAGGAGATCCTTTGGAAATATTTACCGAAAAGGACGGCGAAGTAATATTTAAAAAATACTCCCCTATCGGTGAACTTGGCGATTTTGCAATCACCTATGCAGAATCACTTAACAAAACTGTGGGAATCCCTACACTTATTACCGACCGTGATAATATTATAGCCGTTTCAGGAATTTCTAAAAAGGAGCTTTTAGAAAAACGTGTCAGTTCGGACATAGAAAACCTTATGTGCGAAAAGGAATCTTTTAAGTCACAAGGTTTCGATTCAGGGCTAACAGTTGCTGAAGGTAACGAAGAATACAACGCAGGCGTTGTTGTACCTATCGTCTCCGAAGGCGATACAATCGGCTCGGTAATCTTTATTATGAAAGATTCGGACCCTACTGATACAGAAGTTAAGCTTGCAGAAGCTGCCGCAAATTTTTTAGGAAAGCATATGGAAGGCTGACAAAAAGGAGAGTGAATTTCACTCTCCTTTTAAATTTATATAATACCTAATAGTTTTGCTGCATTGTCATACAAAATCTTCTGTCTCTCACTATCTGAAAGTTCAATCTGCATAAATCGTGCAAGTTCCTCTTTAGGTGTCCACATAGGATAATCCGTACCGAACATAACCCTGTCGACTCCATATGCATCAATATATTTTCGTGCTGTTTTTGCATCAATCTCAAAAAGTGATGATGACGTATCAACATAAAAATTTTTATACTTTGAAAGCTTTTCAACAGCATCTTCCCACACTGAATATCCGCCGAAATGTGCGCCAATCAATGTAAGCTCTGAATATATATCTAAAATCGGTACAATTCTGTTCGGGTTTGAATTGTCATAGCGCAAGTCACCGCAATGCATCAAAACAGGAATTTTATGCTTTTCGCAAAGTTCATAGATTTTGAGCATTCGGTAATCGTCAATTTTGAAGCCCTGAATATCAGGATGCAGCTTTATGCCCTTTAATCCCAGCGACAAAAGTTCTTCAAAATCGCCCTCTTTGTCTTCACTTTCAGGGTGCATTGTTCCAAAACCTGTCATTTTGCCGCCACTTTTTAAAACACTGTCGGCAATAAATCGGTTAATGCTTGAAACTTGATGCGGTGTTGTTGCCACTGATTGAACCAGAAAATGTGTGACGCCCGCCTTTTCACCCTCAGACAAAAGCTTGGAAACTGTCCCGTCCATACTCATTTCAATATCATAGAATTTTCCGGTAGCCTCCGACGCTTTAAGTGCGATTTTATCAGGATAAATATGACAGTGTGCGTCAATTATCTTATACATTTTATCAAGTCCTTTACTTTTCTACATTCATTGTCCATCCGAATGTATCTTCAACCCTGCCCCACTGAATTCCTGTAATTGTATCATAGAGCTTCTGGCTTACTTCTCCAATTTCATTGCCGTTAATCATCATAACGTCATCTTTATATCTTAATTTCCCTACAGGAGAAATAACGGCAGCCGTACCTGTACCGAAGCATTCTTCTAGTCTTCCCTCTTTTTGTGCTGCAATAAGCTCGTCAACACTGATTTTTCTTTCCTCAACTTCATATCCCCAAGACTTACAAACTTCAATTACAGAGTTTCTTGTAATACCAGGAAGAATACTTCCGTTAAGCATTGGTGTAACAATCTTTCCGTCAATTTTAAAGAAAATGTTCATAGCACCAACTTCTTCGATGTACTTTCTTTCAACACCGTCAAGCCAGAGAACCTGTGAATATCCGTCATCATGAGCTTTTACTTGTGCAGCAAGACTTGCTGCATAGTTTCCGCCTGTTTTTGCGAATCCCATACCGCCACGAACAGCTCTTACGTAGTCATCCTCAATCCAAATTCCAACAGGAGCAAGTCCACTTTCATAGTAGGCACCGCTTGGCGACAAAATGATAATGAAAAGATATGTTTTACTTGGTGCAACACCCAAAAATTCGTCCGTTGCAATAATGAAAGGTCTGATGTAAAGCGATGTTCCGTCTTCTTCAGGAATCCAGTCCTGATCAACCTCTACAATAGCTCTTACAGCTTCAACAAAATCTTCTTCAGGAAGCTCAGGTATACAAAGTCTCTTATTAGTTGCATTTGTTCTCTTTGCATTCATATCAGGACGGAAAAGTCTTGCCTTGCCATCTTTGCCTTTATATGCTTTTAAGCCTTCAAACATCTCCTGACCGTAATGGAAAACCATTGCAGAAGGATCAAGGGTAATTGGATGATATGGCTCAATTCTTGCATCATGCCAGCCCTTACCTTCTGTGTAGTTCATAATGAACATATGGTCAGTAAAAACTTTTCCAAATCCCAGTTTTCCCTGTGGCTTTGCCTTCGGGCTTTGTGTTTTAGTAATCTTGATATCCATTTTATTTTCTCCTTTTATATAAAATATTTTATTAGTCTTTTGTTACGATACCGTCAATTTTCTTAATTCCAAGCTTTTTAACAGCATCTTCACGCATTTTGAACTTCAAAATTTTTCCTGCGGCATTCATAGGGAAAGCGTCAACAAAGTCGATATATTTCGGAACTTTGTGTTTTGCCATATGGTCTCTAATATACTGCTTCATTTCATCTACGGTCATATCTTCACCGTCTTTTAAAATGATGCACGCCATTATTTCCTCGCCATACTGTTCATCAGGAACACCGATAACCTGAACATCTTTAACCTTTTGGTGAGTATAAATAAACTCCTCAATTTCTTTTGGATAAATATTTTCACCGCCTCGGATAATCATATCTTTAAGTCTTCCTGTAATACAGTAGTTGCCTTCGGGCGTTCTAAGGGCAAGGTCTCCTGTATGGAGCCATCCGTCTTTGTCAATAGTATTTTCAGTTTCAACAGGCATTTTGTAGTAGCCCTTCATTATATTATATCCTCTTGCCACAAACTCACCTGTTACGTTGTCCGGCAAATCCTCGCCCGTTTCAGGGTCAATGATTTTACATTCAATTTCAGGCAGGGCCCTTCCGACAGTTGCCACACGCACTTCAATCGAGTCATCGGTACTGCTCATTGTACAGCCCGGCGATGCTTCTGTCTGACCGTAAACAATAGTGATTTCCTTCATATTCATTTTATTCACAACATCGTTCATCGCTGAAATAGGACAAGGAGAACCTGCCATAATTCCCGTTCTCATATATGAAAAATCAGTCTTTTCAAAATCAGGATGCGAAAGCATCGCAATAAACATTGTCGGCACACCGTGAAAAGCTGTAATTCTCTCCTGATTTATACAGGCAAGTGCCGGCTTTGGTGTAAAATACGGCAGCGGCAGAAGTGTTCCGCCATGTGTCATTGTTGCCGTCATCGCAAGCACCATTCCAAAACAATGGAACATCGGCACTTGCACCATCATACGGTCAGCCGTTGATAAATCCATACGGTCACCAATACATTTTCCGTTATTTACTACATTATAGTGAGTAAGCATAACACCTTTTGGGAAGCCTGTTGTTCCTGATGTGTACTGCATATTGCAGACATCATGAATATCAACAGCCGCCGCCATACGATGAACTTCTTCAATAGGAACACGTGATGCTCTTGCAAGCGCTTCTTCCCATGTAAGACAGCCTTTTTGCTCATATCCAACTGTAATTACATTTCTCAAAAACGGAAGTCTTTTTGCATGAAGAGGTTCGCCCTTTTTTGTAGTTTCAAGTTCAGGACAAAGCTCTGCAATAATTTTGCTGTACTTAGAGTCACGATAGCTGTCAATAAGGATAAGTGTATGTGTGTCAGACTGCTTTAAAAGGTATTCAGCCTCTGCAATTTTATATGCCGTATTAACAGTAACCAAAACCGCACCAATTTTTGTTGCTGCCCAGAACGCAATATACCATTCCGGCACGTTTGTTGCCCATACTGCAACGTGACTTCCTGCTTTAACGCCGAGTGAAATCAGCGCACGACAGAAATCGTCAACATCATCACGGAACTGCGAATACGTTCTTGTATAGTCAAGTGTCGTGTACTTAAACGCAAGCTGGTCAGGAAACTGCTCAACCATTGTATCTAAAACCTGAGAAAAGGTCTTTTCGATAAGTGCGTCCTTCTTCCAAACAAATTTACCCGTCCCACTCTTGTTTTCATATAACGTCTGCTTTGCTCTTGATAAGTTTTCAAAACGTGCCATATAGCTTACAAAGTGCGGAAAAATTATGTCCATATCTGAAATATCGCTATCCCAGTTCGGGTCCCATTCGATAGATATGAACTCATTATAGTTTACCGAGCGAAGTGCATTCATAACATCCGCAATAGGAAGTGAACCTTCACCAACTAAGCTATATGAATTTTCGCCATCCGAGTCTTTTATATGAATATGACGAATATATGCACCCAGATTTTTGATTGTTTCTTCCGGTTTTTCACCATACTCACGGTACGGATAATGCAAATCCCATAGTGCCGCAAGGTTATCACAGGCGAATGTATTTAAAAGTTCTGCCAGTTTTTTTGTATCAGCATAGATGCCAACAGTCTCAACAAGCATTATGATACCATTTTTTTCTGCAACAGGCAATGCCTTTTTTATAAAATCTATTACATTGTCTTCATTTTCTGATGCCTTTATTCTTATGTATGAAGTATGCAGTGCTTTTGCGACCTCAACACATTCAGAAAATTCCGCAAACGCATCGTCCATATTTTCTGCTGAAATATCGCATATCATATCAATACAAGATATCTTAATGCGGTTTTCAATTAACTTATGATAAACATCTGTTGGATTATTCTTTATTTCCTTTACATTATGAATTTCAATTCCCCTGAATTTATATTCCTTTGCGATGTCAATAAATCCGTCCAACTCCACACCGCTCCAGCGGTTAGTTGAAAATGACAAATTCATCTGTTACACCTCCTCGAAGCAAATTTTATTGAGTGCATTTATATATGCGTTAATACTTGATTCAACAATATCGGTAGAAACTCCACGTCCTGAATAAAGCTTACCTTCATAACGGAGTTTTACAACAGTTGCACCAACTGCCTCTCTTCCTTCTGTTACCGACTGAATCTGGAAATCGTCAAGCTCGAAATGTCTGCCGGCAATTTTTTCTATACACTGGAATGCTGCATCAATCGGGCCGTCTCCAACATTCATTCCCTGAAGCTCCGCTCCGTCTTTTTCCAGTGACATTACGCAGGATGCATTAATAACATTTCCGCTGTTTATAACATAATTCTTAAGTTTATATGTAGGTGCAACCTGAAGTGCTGTACTTGCGACAATCGCATCAAGCTCTTTTTTACCCACTTTTTTCTTCTTTGCAACCTTTATAAATTCTTCATAAACATTTTTAATATCTTCATCAGAAATGTCATAGCCCATTTTCGCAATAACTGCAGAAATCGTTTTTATATCGTCTTTATCACTCAAAATGATTTTTTCGTCTTCTTCAGCAATAGAATATCCACCAGCTTTATTACCATTTAAAAATCCCATTCTTTCAACAGTATGCTCAAGGTCAGTATAATTCACTGATGACTTTACACCTATCGAGTCGCCTCTTATCTGCATAATTCTTGCAGCAGATGTAAGTGATGGATAATCTCCTTCTGAAACAGCAGCCTTCAACTGTCGTACTCCCGCATTCATTGAAGATATCATACACGCTGTTGCCATATCAAATTTATTACTGCATTCGGCAGAGAGTGTTACATTTTTAAGTTCAGGAACATTTGAATACAAATCCTTTATAAATGTATTAAATTCGTCAGGGAACATTTCACCTGCACTGTCACACACAGTTATGGTTTTTGCTCCCGATGCTATGGCAGTTTTTATTGCCTCATATAAAAATTCAGGCTCGCTTCTTGAAGCATCAAGTGCTGAAAATTCAACATCGCTGCAAACTGACACACACTTTTTGATAAGTACATCTATCATTTCAAGTACGGCTGCCGGTTTTTTACCACAGTGATACTCCATTTGAACAGCAGATGTAGGAACCATAAGGTGCAGACGCTTTTTCGCAGCACCCAAAAGTGCTGACGCTGCTATTTCAATTCCTTCTTCCGAATAATCAACAGGACATGAAATTATGCTATTTTTAATAAGCGGTGAAATTGTATGCAGGAAAAGAATATCTGTTTTTGTATTCTTTATTTGTGCTGTTTCAATAACATCAACATTTAGCCTGTCAAGCTTTTTTGCAATGTCTATTTTCTCCTTAAAGCTTAGCACATTACCCTTTTCACTTTCTCTTAATGTAACATCTGAAATCATTACTTTTTGCATAATATCTCTCCTTTTTGCAAATTGATTAAAAAAACAGGAATTCACTACCGCTACGGTCGCAAATTCCTGAAAATTTTAATATCCTTTTTAGGTTTATAAATATTTTCAATCAAACACGACAAATAGCGCTATTTTTACCGTTTAGTGATAGTAGGCATAGAATAGCGCTTAGGAGGTTTATTAGATTGAAAATATTAGATTTTAACATATCAATTACTCCTAAATTAATGTCTTGTTTTTTAATTTGCTATTCATTATAACATATTAAAATCATAATGTCAATAGCTTTTTTTTTAAATTTTATAAGCTTTAGTTCTAGGTTTACAATTTCTTGTATTTTATTTTCGACAAAAATATTGACTTTTTCATAATTTATGATATACTATTTAAATAAGTAAATATTTTTAAAAGCTATGACCGAATTTGAAGTAGCTGTATCCGGAGCCTTCAAGAGAGTTGGCGGTTGCTGCAAGCCAATGGAAAGGATATTTGTGAATTACGTTTTCGTGAGCTGTGCCAAAAACACCGGTTGCACCCCGTTATAAGTGCAGGAGTATTTTTACCCGATGAGGTCTGTTTGCTGTGAGGCGCAGATAAAATGAGGTGGTACCGCGAAGTTTTCGCCCTCTGTATATGCAGAGGATTTTTTTGTTTTTAAATAAAAAGTAATAATTTTTAGAGGAGATACATATTATGCCTATTACCGAAATTTTAAAGAAAAATTCGGATTTTTATCCAAACGATGTGGCTTTGGTAGAAATCAATCCCAAGCTTGAAAATCAAATACGTACAACCTGGAGAGAATATTCGCTTATTGAGGCAAAGCCTAATGAAGATTACAGAAAGGAAATTACCTGGAGTGATTTTAACAAAAAGGCTAACCGATTTGCTAACCTACTTCTTTCACGTGGAATCAAGAAAGGCGACAAGGTTGCAATTTTATTAATGAACTGCCTTGAATGGCTTCCTATTTATTTCGGTATTTTGAAAACAGGCGCTCTTGCTGTACCTTTAAACTATCGCTATACAGCAGATGAAATCAAGTATTGTTTAAATCTTTCCGATTCTGATGTGATTATTTTTGGTCCTGAATTCACAGGACGTGTTGAGGAAATCTGCGCAAGAATACCAAAGGTTAAAATGTGGCTATATGCAGGCGAAGACTGTCCTACCTTTGCAGAAAGCTATGACAGACTCGTTACATACTGCTCATCAAAAGCTCCTGATATTAAGCTTACAGACAACGATGAGGCTGCAATTTACTTCTCATCAGGTACAACAGGCTTTCCAAAAGCTATTATCCATAATCACGAAAGCCTGATGCACGCAGCTATGACAGAGCAAAACCACCACTCGCAAACAAAGGATGACGTTTTCCTCTGTATTCCACCGCTTTATCATACAGGTGCAAAAATGCACTGGTTCGGAAGCTTTTTAGTCGGCGGAAAGGCTGTACTTTTAAAGGGCGTTGAGCCGGAATGGATTTTAAAGGCTATTTCTGAGGAAAAATGTACCATCGTGTGGCTTTTAGTTCCTTGGGCGCAGGAAATTTTGGATGCAATAGACAGCAAGAAAATTAATCTTGATGATTATGAGCTTTCACAGTGGCGACTTATGCACATAGGTGCACAGCCTGTTCCGCCAAGTCTTATCAACAGATGGAAAGCCATTTTCCCTAATCACCAATATGACACTAACTACGGACTTTCTGAATCAATCGGACCTGGATGCGTTCATCTTGGTGTTGAAAATATTCACAAGGTTGGCGCAATCGGAAAAGCAGGATATGGTTGGGAAGTAAAAATTGTTGACGAGCAGAAAAACACTGTTAAAAAAGGTGAAGTAGGAGAACTTGCAGTTAAAGGCCCTGGTGTTATGAATTGTTACTATAAGGACGAAAAAGCAACAGCTGAAGTTTTATCAGAAGGTTGGCTCTTTACAGGTGATATGGCGCAGGAAGACGAAGACGGTTTCATTTTCCTTGTCGACCGTAAGAAAGACGTTATTATTTCAGGCGGCGAAAACCTCTACCCTGTTCAAATTGAGGACTTCCTACGTAAAAATGATAAAATTAAGGACGTTGCCGTTATCGGTCTTCCCGATACACGTCTTGGCGAAATCGCAGCAGCAGTTATTGAAGTTAAACCGGATATGACTCTTACCGAAGAAGAACTTGAAGATTTCTGCTATGACCTGCCTAGATACAAAAGACCAAGAAAAATTATCTTTGCAGATGTTCCAAGAAATCCGACAGGAAAAATCGAAAAACCGAAGCTACGTGAAATGTACGGCGTTAAATCGGTTGTTGCACACGAAAACGAAATTAAACAATAATCAGAAAGGGTATAACTATGAAGAAACTATTATTAGGCAACGCAGCAGTTGCACAGGGTGCTTATGAGGCAGGCGTAAAAGTTGTAGCCTCATATCCTGGTACACCAAGCACCGAAATAACTGAAAATATAGTAAAATACGAAGAAATTTACGCTGAGTGGTCACCAAACGAAAAGGTTGCGGCAGAAGTTGCAATCGGTGCTTCTATTGGCGGCGCGAGAAGTATGTCATGTATGAAGCACGTTGGCTTAAACGTAATGGCAGACCCTGTTTTCACAGTCAGCTACACAGGCGTAAACGGTGGTTTAGTATTCTGTGTTGCAGATGACCCTGGTATGCATTCATCACAAAACGAACAGGATTCACGTCACTATGCAAAGGCATCGAAAATTGCAATGCTTGAGCCTTCTGATTCACAGGAATGTAAAGAATTTACCAGACGTGCATTTGAGCTTTCAGAAAAATTTGATACTCCTGTATTTATCCGCCTTTCAACACGTGTTTCTCATTCACAAAGTCTCGTTGAAATCGGAAGCCGTGAGGATATTGAATTAAAACCTTACGAAAAGAATATTGGCAAATACGTTATGATGCCGGCAAATGCAGTTAAACGTCACGTTGTCGTTGAAGACAGAATTGCAAGTCTCAAAGAGTTTGCAGAAACAAGCGACTTTAACAAAGTTGAAATCAATGATACAAAAATCGGTATTATTACATCAGGTATATCATATATGTATGCAAAGGAAGCTCTCGGCGAAAACGCAAGCTACTTAAAGCTTGGTATGGTATACCCTATGCCCGAAAAGCTTATCCGTGATTTCGCAGAAAAGGTTGATAAGCTGTATGTAATTGAAGAACTTGACCCGATAATTGAAGAACATTGTAAGGCGCTTGGCATCGAAGTTTCAGGAAAAGATATTTTCACACTTTTAGGCGAATACACTCCTACAATGATTAAACAGGCAATTTTAGGCGCATCTGCTCCTGAGCAGGCTGAAATCGGCGAAGCAATTCCAGTTCGTCCGCCTGTACTTTGTCCCGGCTGTCCGCACAGAGGTGTATTCTACGTTCTTAAAAAGCTCGGTCTTGTAGTGTCAGGAGATATTGGCTGCTACACTTTGGGCGCAATCCCACCTCTTGCAAGTGTTGATACAACAATCTGTATGGGTGCATCTGTATCTGCAGCACTCGGTATGGCAAAAGCAAGAGGCGATGAGTTTAATAAAAAGCTCGTTTCTGTTATAGGTGATTCCACCTTTATGCATTCAGGAATTACAGGACTCATTGACATCGTATATAACAAAGGCAACAATACAGTTATTATCCTTGATAACTCAATTACCGGTATGACAGGTCATCAGGATAACCCGACAACAGGGTTCACTATCCGTGGCGAAGAAACAAAGCAGGTTAACCTCATGACTCTTTGCAAGGCTGTTGGAGTTGAGCATATTGTTATCGCTGATCCTTTTGATATTAAAAACTTTGAAAAAGTTGTAAAAGAAGAAGTTAACCGTAATGAACCGTCTGTTATTATAGCACAGCGTCCTTGTGCACTCTTAAAAACTGTTAAATACACAGGTCATTGTAAAATCACCGACAAATGTAAAAAGTGTAAAATGTGCATGAAGCTCGGTTGTCCTGCCATTTCAGAAGATGCAAATGGCGGAGTTAAAATTGACCTTACACAATGTAACGGCTGTGGCTTATGCATAAACGTATGCCCGTTTGACGCAATCGTAAAGGAGGATTAAGACTATGACCAAAAAAATTATGATAGTCGGTGTAGGCGGTCAGGGAACACTCCTTGCAAGCCGTATACTCGGCAATACCGTTATAAACGAAGGATATGATGTCAAGGTTTCCGAGGTTCACGGAATGAGTCAAAGAGGCGGAAGCGTTGTTACTTATGTTAAGTATGGCGAAGCTGTTTATTCGCCAATCATTGACAGAGGCGAAGCAGACATAATTTTAGCATTTGAAATGCTTGAAGCATATCGCGCACTTCCCTACTTAAAAAAAGGCGGTAAGCTGATTGTAAATACACAGGAAATTGACCCAATGCCTGTTATTACTGGCGCAATGCAATATCCTGAAAATATCGGAGACAAATTAAAAGAAAAAGCAGACGTAACCTTAGTTGACGCACTTTCCCTTGCAGAACAAGCAGGAAACTTTAAGGCTGTAAACGTTGTTTTGATAGGTGTTATGGCAAAAAGCACAGATATACCTTATGAAAAGTGGGTTGAAACAATTAAGACCACCGTTCCGCCTAAATTCCTTAATGTGAATTTAAAGGCGTTTGAATTAGGATATAATCTTTAGGGAGGCGAAAAAAATGGCAATGTGGCAAAAAGAAATTGAAACAATGCCTCGTGAGGAATTGAAAAAACTCCAGAGCGAAAGACTTATTTGGCAAGTAAACAGAATGTACGAAAATGTAGAGCTTTTCAGAAAGCGTATGGATGAAAAAGGCTTAAAGCCGTCTGATATTAAGTCAGTCGACGATTTATCAAAGCTTCCATTTTCATATAAACAGGACCTAAGGGACTATTATCCATATGGTCTCTTTGCAGTACCTACACACGATATTGTGCGTGTTCACGCATCAAGCGGTACAACCGGCAAGAAAATCGTTGTTGGTTACACAGAAAAGGATATTAAAGACTGGGACGACTGCGTTGCAAGAATGATGACAGCTATCGGTCTCGGAAAAGACGACTTTATTCAGGTTTCTTATGGCTACGGGCTATTTACAGGCGGACTGGGTGCACATGGCGGTTCACAAAAAATCGGTGCAACAACAATTCCTATTTCTTCCGGAAATACGCACAATCAAATTCAGACAATGGTTGACTTTGGCTCAACAGCACTCTGCTGCACTCCGTCTTATGCTCTATATCTTGGTGAATCAGCTGAAGAGCTTGGTGTCAAAGACAAACTTCAATTAAAAGCCGGCATCTTTGGTGCAGAGCCTTGGACAGAGGATATGCGACATGCAATCGAAGATAAGTTAGGACTAAAAGCTTATGATATTTACGGACTCTCTGAAATAATGGGACCAGGTGTTGCTTGCGAATGCGAATATCAGGAAGGTATGCACGTTTGGGAAGATATGTTTATTCCTGAAATCATTGACCCTGATACCGGCGAGGTTCTTCCTTATGGAGAACAAGGTGAGCTTGTATTTACAACAATTACAAAGGAAGGTTTCCCGCTTATCCGTTACAGAACACGTGATATCTGTCAGCTTATTCCAGAGCCGTGCAAGTGTGGCAGAACTCATATCCGTATGAAGAAACCATGCGGCAGAAGCGACGATATGCTTATCATTCGTGGTGTAAACGTATTCCCGTCACAGATTGAAGAAGTTCTTATGAGCATTGGTGGCGATATTACTCCAAACTACCAAATCATTGTAGACAGAGTTAATAATAACGATACTTTCGACGTAAATGTTGAAATGAGTGAACACCTTTTTGCAGATGATGTTAGGTCTATTGAAAACCTCGAAAAATCAATCACAGGCAAGCTTCGTGATGTTTTGGGAATCGGTGCAAAAGTTCACCTTGTTAACCCAAAATCAATTCAGCGTAGCGAAGGTAAAGCAAAAAGAGTTATAGATAATCGTAAACTTTCTTAAAAAGGAGTGATTTTATGTTAATTAAACAGCTTTCAGTTTTTATTGAAAACAAGCCGGGGGGGCTTGCACCGATTATTGAAGTTCTCGGAAAAAATAATATTGATATAAGTGCATTATCCTTGGCAGATACTTCAGAATATGGCATACTCCGCCTTATTGTAAACAAACCAGACCTTGCAGTATCGGTTCTTCGTGAGACAGGCGTGGTTGTAAAACTTACAGATGTACTTGCTGTTGCTATGGACGATACACCGGGTGGACTTTCAAAAATTCTTGAAATTTTTGTAAAAAGTGACATTAATGTTGACTATATGTACGCATTTGTCGGTTCTGTTACCAACAAAGCTTTAATGGTTGTTAAAGTGTCAGACGCAGAACTTGCAGCCGCAGCTTTAGACAAAGCAGGCATCAGCACAGCTGAAGCAAAGGATGTTTACAGATTATAATTTCAAAAACAGGGACGGATATTTTATCCGTCCCTGTTTTTTATTTTATTCCCATTGCCTTAATTGAATTTGAGTATTCTTTTGGCGACATATTCGTCACTTTTTTAAACTGCCGTGAAAAATAATGTATGCTGTCGTACCCTAAAAGTTCGGAAATTTGAGTTATATTATAACTATCCTCCCTTATGTATGTTTTTGAATATTCAATTTTCATTTTTATAAAATACTCTATAACTCCCATGCCAACAGTCGATTTGAATGCACTCTCAAGTGTTGTTCTACTAACATTTGCAAATTTTTCAACATCGGCGACAGTTATTTTTTCTGAAATATGTTCATCTAAAAATTCGGTAATTTGATTTACAAGGGTGCTCGATGTATTTTGTATAAATGCAGTCTGAAGATTTCTTGAATCATCCCTTATAATGCTTATAAGAAGTTCAACAAGATACATTCTTATAAGCTGACCCGATGCAAATGGATATACTTCATTTTTTTCAAACTCTACCATAAACGGATCATCAAGAGGTGTTTTTAAAAACTTTCTGCTTTCCGCAATTATTTTGGACAAGAGCTCCCTCTGCGAAGCTTTTGCCTTCTGAATTCGATTATTAAAATGCTTCATACATTTAGAATTCGAAATAAAAGTAACAACAACGACATTTGAAACGTGTGTTCCGTCAGCAAGCAGATTATGCCATTCGTTCGGCTTATGAAAAATAATGTCTCCAGACTTAAGCTTTACTTCCTGCTTATCATAATATGCATTTATACTTCCCCTGTCAACATATACAAGTTCCCAGAAATCATGGCTTTCTCCCTGAAATTTATAGTATTTTGAAAACTCAAAATAATGTATCGAAACAATATCCTTTACAATTAAATCATCTTTAATTTTAAGCGAATTAAATTCCATATTTTTCACCTCAAATATATTATATCGAATCTTGTCAAAAATGTAAATACAATAATGCAAATTTTCTGTACAATCGTGTAAATATTTTTTTCCTATTTACCTATATAATAGTCTTAATATCTAATGCAAAGTGAGGGATAACTATGAATATTATTGTTTGTAACAACTATGAAGAACTTTCAAAAAAGGCAGCAGAAATCGTTGCTACACAAGTTAAAGAAAAACCGAACTGTATATTAGGTCTCGCAACCGGTTCAACCCCTATTGGACTTTATGAAAACCTTTGCCAAATGTACTCAAGCGGTGAGCTTGATTTCGAACAGGTTACATCATTTAACCTTGACGAATATTATCCAATTTCGCCAAGTAACGACCAAAGTTACCGCTATTTTATGAACAAGAATCTTTTTTCAAAGATTAATATAAAGCCTGAAAATACTTTTGTTCCAAATGGTGAGGCTACTGATGCTGCATCTGAATGCTCAGAGTATGACAAGAAAATTCAGGAGTATGGCGGAATTGACCTCCAAATCCTTGGAATTGGTCAAAATGGTCATATTGCATTTAATGAACCTGCACAGGCTTTAGATGCTTATACACATTTGACAGGGCTTACAAAAAGTACAATAGAGGCAAATTCACGTTTCTTTGAAAAGGAAGAAGATGTTCCTACTCATGCGCTTACAATGGGCATAGCTTCAATTATGCAAGCAAAAAAGATTATTCTTCTTGCAAATGGCAAATCAAAACGCGCTGTTGTATCTGCACTTTTAAATAGTGATATTGACACAAATATTCCGGCAACTATGCTTAAAGTTCATAACGATGTGACTTTAATATGTGACCGTGATGCATATCCTGGAATGTACCTTGGTGTTGATATAGGCGGAACTGATGTAAAATTCGGTGTTATCAACTACAAAAACGAGCTGATGTACAGCGAAACAATACATACTCCTAAAAATACTGATGATAGAAGCATAATGAAGGCAATTTCAAATAAATGCCAAGCGATTATAGCTGAATATCCTATCGCTGGAATAGGTGTCGGCACACCAGGTGAAATCAGTTACAAAGCAGGTACTGTAACTGCTACAAATCTACCATTTGATAACTCACCGATTATTGATTATCTTAAAGAAGATATTGATTTACCTATTTACCTTGAAAACGATGCTTGCTGTGCTGCTATCGGCGAAGCTTATGAAGGTGTTCGTGCTAAAAATATGTTTATGGTAACCTTAGGCACAGGAATTGGTGGCGGAATTGTTATTGACAGTAAAATTTATAGCGGTTCTATGGGTAATGCCGGCGAAATCGGACATATCTGTATTGATCTTGATGGACTTGAGTGCTCTTGTGGAGATAAAGGCTGCTGGGAAGCTTATGCATCAGTTACTGCACTTATCTCACAAACAAAAGCTGCCGCTAACGAAAATCCAAACAGTATTTTAAGCAAAATCATCGCAGAAAAAGGCAAAGTTTCAGGAAAAACCGTTTTTGATGCTATGGACCAAGGATGTCCTGTTGCTCAAAAAGTATTTGAACAATATATTTCATATCTTGCAATAGGAATTAAAAACATTATTATGACATTTGATCCTGATACTGTTGTAATTGGCGGTGGAATTTCTAAAGAAGGCGACAGACTTCTAAATCCGATTAAAGAAAAAATTAAATCTGATATTCCAATTCAAATTTCTATACTTCAAGGAAAATCAGGTGCAATCGGTGCTGCACTTCTTCCAAAACTAAAAGAACAAATAAGATAAAACAGAAAAAGAACTAACAGCTTTATTTTGTTAGTTCTTTTTTAATGACAAGTTATGGAAAGTGTTATTACAGCCACTTCCGACGCACCTGCATCTTTTAAGGAATCTGCACACGCCCCTGCTGTTGCGCCCATTGTATAAATATCATCAATTAATAATATCCTTTTATTTCGCACCGTTTTTTCAAATGCTAAAAACGCACCTTTTACGTTTTCAATACGCGCTCTTCCGTTTAATACGCTTTGCCGTTCGGTATTTCTAATTCTAAACAAAGCATCATTAACAATAGGAATTCCAAATCTTTCAGAAATAACTTCTGCAATAATTTCCGATTGATTGTATCCACGTTCTAAAAGACGTTCAGGATGAAGCGGAACAGGAATTATGAAGTCATAATCACAAATCCAGCTATGTACTTTTAGTTCTTCATATAGCATTTCACCAAAAAGCTTGCCAAATAGCCTCTGCCCCGAGAACTTAAACTGTTTAATCGCCTGCCGAACCTTCCCTTCATAAAGAAAAGGCGACAACACAACTGAAATATTGCCTCGTCCTTCAAAGGTCTTATCCTTTGTAGTTTTTATTTTTTCATAGCATTTTTTGCATATTGATATATTCTCATATTTAAAATTTACTTTGCTCATGCTTTTAAATCGCTTGCACAGCACACAAAAGCAACGCTTTTCAAAAAACATTATTTTATCAGCCCCGAAATTCTCTTGTAAATTAAAATAGTAATTGCAGACAGAATACTGCCCCTAATAAGGTTGAATGGTGCAATAGTCAAAAGCACAAGCTCAAGCTTTGTCGCAAAACTTTCATTAGGCATAAAAAGAGGAATCATAATGTAAAGATTTACAAATATCCCAACTATTACAAGTACTAATGTTGCAAAAATAAGAGACATTATTGCATTATTTTTTGTCTTATTTTTCATATATATCGAACCGCACACAAATACAAAACAACCGTTAATTATAAAATTAGCAAATTCTCCCACAAATCCTGTTGTTGTTATAAATGTATGGAGCAGATTTTTAACAAGTTCTACTGCCACACCTGCCCAAGGTCCCATTGCAAATGCAATAATAATAGCCGGTAAGTCGGAAATTTCCAGTTCCAAAAATCCTCCAACTTTGGGTATTGCACCGCCTAAAATTTGCAGCAAAAATGCGATTGCCGCAAAAACTCCCACATTTACAATCATATTAACCCTTCTTTTATTCATAAAAAAAGCCCCCAAAAAATAATTTCTTCAGGAACACAAGAAAAAACACATCTTCTCCTATCCGGACTGTACCGTCGGTTTCGGAATTTCACCGAATCTGCAAACGCTCGTGGACTTTTACCACCGGTAGGGATTTGCACCCTGCCCCGAAGATATAATTATTATATAATACTTTAACGTAAAATTCAATACCTGTTTTCAAGTTTTTAACAATCTGCCTGTACCTTTTAACAATAAATATACCATTTAACTAAAATTTCAACCAATAAAAATCACCGACACTAAAGCATCGGTGTTTCTATTAATTATTCTTCTTCAAGTATTGCTTCGTTATATTTGGAAATAATCGCAGTTTCAAGCATCTCCCTCATCTCTGAATTTATCGGATGTGCAATATCCTTAAATTCATTCTCGGGAGTTCTTCTTGACGGCATAGCCGTAAACAATTTCTCCTGTCCTTCAATAACCTTAATGTCATGAACGACGAATGCATTGTCGAAAGTAACAGAAACAACTGCTTTCATTTTTCCTTCGCTCGCAACCTTTTTCACTCTGATGTCTGTAATTTCCACAGAACTCACCACCTTCCAAAGCTAATATAAAGCCGTATTGGTGTTATATCTAAGATGTTTAACCATTCTAAATTATTATACCTTTTATATATAACAAATGTCAATATATTAATTTAAATTATGTTTTTTTTTGTCACTTTTACACAAATGAATTGTGTATTTTTTATATTTCGACAATTTATATATTTCGTTTATTTTACAAATCACAGAAATCAGTTTTATTTTTTTCCAAAAAGGTATATAATTATTCTTAGTAAATATTAGGAGAAAGTAAAATGTCATATTTTGATTTTACACAAATAGATAAAAATGCACACATTCACTTTATTGGAATTGGCGGCATAAGTATGAGCGGTCTTGCCCAAATTATGCTAAAAAACGGATATACTGTTACAGGTTCTGACAGAGCAAAATCGCACATCACAGATAAACTTGAAAAGCTTGGTGCAATAGTTTATGAAGGACATGATGCAAAAAACATCAATGGTGCAGACTTGGTGGTTCACACAGCTGCCGTTCACACTGATAATCCTGAGATGCAGGCAGCAACCAACGCAGGAATTCGCCTTGTAACTAGGGCGGAATTTTTAGGTGCTATTATGAAGCTGTACCCTCATGCTGCAGGAATTGCAGGAACTCACGGCAAAACGACAACTACCTCTATGCTTGCCCATGCTCTTATCTCTGCAGAGCTTGACCCAACAGTGAGCGTTGGCGGAGAACTTGATATAATAGGTGGAAATATAAAAGCTACAAATTCGGATTATTTTATCACAGAAGCTTGCGAATATACTAACAGCTTTTTGAGCTTTTTCCCTACTTTAGCAGTAATCACAAATATTGATGAAGACCATCTTGATTTCTTCTCAGGTATTGATGAAATAATTGAAAGCTTTAAAAAATTTGCCGAGCTTACACGTGGCAAAGGCTATGTTGTTGCTTCAGGAATAGATAAGAACATTAAAAAGGCACTTGATAACACAGGACTTAACATAAAATACTACGGAATAGGCTCAGGATATGAATATCACGCAGAAAAGGTTAGCTATATTGGCGGTTTCCCAACATTCGAGGTTTGGCACAATGACACTTTTGTGTGTGAGTTAAAACTTAATGTGCCTGGCGAACATAATCTCCTTAATGCACTTGCAGTTGTCGCTGTTTGCGACCTTTGGAATGCCGACATATCTCTTGCAAAAGCTGGCATTGAAAGCTTTTCAGGCGCGCACAGACGTTTTGAGAAAAAAGGTGAATTTATGGGTGCTACCATAATTGATGACTATGCACACCATCCAACCGAAATCTGCGCAACTTTAAAATCAGCGAAGGAATTTGAACACAATAAGCTTTGGTGCATCTTCCAGCCTCACACATATTCAAGAACAAGAGCATTATGGAATGAATTTTGCGTGAGCTTTGACAATGTAGATGAGCTTATTATTACGCATATATATGCTGCTCGTGAGCTTCCTGACGGCATTACTAAACCTGAAAACCTTGCAGCCGATATTGCAAAGCGTGGTGTAAAAGTCAGATATGTAGAAGATTTTAATGAAATTGAGCAAATTTTAAAATCAGAGCTATCAAAAAACGACCTCGTTTTTACTATGGGCGCAGGAAATGTAGTTGATATCGCAAATAATTTATGTAAATAATTATTTCTCCTTCAAAATAAAAAACAGGATTGAAAATCCCAAATCCAAGTAAGATTTTTTCGGATTTTCAATCCTGTTTTACATATTTAATTTATTTTTTCTATTGATTTGATGACTCCACCCAAATTCACATATTTAGTTACCATTGAAACTGTATTTCCAAGCACAAGTTCTGTACCATCACTTACAAAATAACCAGATTCGGTTTCATACCCTGTTGATTCTACCGTAATTAATGCAGAATAATTCTCCGGCATTTCCATTTGAACAACATTTCCGTCTTTTGTCATATAATTGCTCTTATACGGCAGCTCTTCTACATGAGTTATGTCTCCAATTTTCATACCGCTTTCCCTATCCATAACAGGTCCTGCTTTCTTAAATGCGTTTACCGAAAAAATTCTTACAGCATCTACCTGAATAACATAAGAAAGCTTTACCTCATTCTTTACAGATTCTTTTTCTTGTGTTCCTATCGGCATTATAAACCTTCCGAATATTCCTACAACAGCTATAACTACCGCAAGGATTACACAGAAATCAATGATATTTATTTTGCCAAAAACTTTGCCTTTTTTATCAAGTATCATCAGTCTTCCTCCTGTATATCTTCAAGTTCAACTACATAGCCTTTAATGTTAAACCCTTTTCCCTGCAGCGTCATTTCATTACCTACTCTAACATCAAAATCTCCGCAAGTAATCTTTGTATCAGTTATTTGGGCTTCGCAACTAACCTTAACCTTGACATCAGCCTTGCTTTCATCTTCCTTGAGCACAAACTTTTCTATATATCTATTGAACTTATATTCCCTTTTGGCGGTTTCTTCAACAAGTTCTACGGTAGCATCAACAACCTTTTCTCCATTACCAATCTGAATTTTATCATTGACGTTGATAAGCTTATCTGTGCCTCGCTCTGTATCTTGTACCAAAACTGTAATCTCTGCCTTACCATTAACTTCAGTCTTCTCTTCAGGCTTTAAACTAATAACTCCCACGACTACACCTACTATAACAACAAGTACAATAAGCGCATCTATAAATGTAAATTTTAACTTATCCATAACTTTATCCCCCAATAACCTTCAAATAAATTTTTTCTGTATTACGAGTCATTGTCTGTGCAGTAAATGTTTCAGAAAATATTTTCTTGCTTCCATCGGAAAGATTTTTATAAAGCTGTTCATCTTCTAAAAGCTTTTCTATTCCTTCAGCTAAAGCAGCAGCATTTTGTTTTTGAACTACAAATCCGTTTATGCCCGATTTTATTACTCCGGGATTTCCTCCAAAATCGGATACAACAGCAGGGATTCCAAGACTCATTCCCTCAAGCAAGGATATGCTTGTAGCCTCAGTGCCATAGGAGGCATTTGCCTGAATATCCGTTATGTTCATTAATTTATCTACATCTGTTATAAATCCTGTAAATATAATACTTTCTTCTCTATTAAGCTCTTTTACCTTTTTCTTTAAATGCTCCTCATATGAACCGGTTCCTGCAATTATGAATTTTGCATTATAACCTTTTTTAAGAAGCATATCCGCTGCTTCAATGAAGTAATCGTGTCCTTTTATATCTTCAAGGCGAGCAATAATTGAAATTATTTTTTCATCTCCGAAAACTCCAAAGCGTTTTTTTATCTCTGTCTTATCCTCAATCGGCACTAAAGGATAAACACCGTTTAAGATAACATCAATCTTTTTTTCGCTAACCCCGGTTTGTGTAAGATTATCCTTTGCTGCATCTGCGACGGCAATAATTCTATCCGAAAAATAGTTGTTTACCATGCCGTTAATCCATTTTCCAACACCTTTTGAAATTTTTTCAGGCGGCGGAAATACTGAGTGCCTTGTATAAACCACCTTGCAACCTGCAAGTTTTGCTGCAATTCTCGCAGACATACTTGCGTGCGTATGCACAAGGTCAGCTTTTTCTTCACGAAATATCTTTTTAAGCTTATTTACAGCCTTAAAATCAAGCGATTTATCGGCAATTCCTTCAACTTCAATAACCTTAACACCCAATTCTTCTATTAAAGGTGTAAGAAGACTATTTTTTGGCACAACGGTTACGACATCAAATTTACTTCTGTCGAACTCTTTAAGTAATATCAGCAGTACCTTGCCTGCGCCTCCAATATTAGTGTCGCTGGATACTTCAATTATCTTCACTTTGGTTTTCCTCCTTTATATGTGTAAGTGACATTCCAAGTGCAATTATCATAAAGAACATTGCCATCATACGATAATTATAAAATGTATAGTCAAACATACTTTGTAACAAAAATCCAATAATTCCGCTGTTTATAGCAAGAGCGAAAATACCGTCCATACTTTCTTTGCCCTTTTTTATATATACTCCGGACATCTTTTTAACAAAAACATATACTGTCACGATGAATAGTATGAGTGCTGCAATTCCACCTTCCACCCACAGCTGAAGGAAGGTATTATGAGAATGCGGAGCTTCAATAGCATCATACGCATACGCCGGATAAACTCGTCCAAACGCACCTTCGCCCATTCCTATTCCGCCAAGCCAAAAATCCTTTAACATTTCAAGAGTTCCAAGCCATATAAATACTCTGTATGATGTTGATGTATCTTCAAGGTTTCCTATACTCATAAATCTGTCAACCATTGTCTCAGGAATGAAATACGGTAAAAGCAGTAAGGCAAAAGGCAGCAATCCCCATATTTTTCCGTTATAAAAAGTGATGAAAACAGCTGCGGCAAGCATAAGTCCAAGCCAGCAACCTCGTGACTGTGTAAATACCATACATAAAAGGCTTATACAAAGAATTAAAAAGCTAAATAACTGTTCAAGCGGCTTATTTTTTGCCTTTAACATAAATGCTGCAGCAAGAGGTATTACTAACAGCAGATATTCACCAAGCACATTAGGGTTTTCCATAGTCGAATATGCTCTCATAGTCGCCTCTTTAAACATTGTTTCATCTATCCAGGCATTCGTCGTATTCCAGCCGAAAATGTACTGGCATACTCCGTATGCCGCTACAATAGCACCGGATATAATAAACATTTTAAGCAGAGAATATACTTGCTCTTTAGATTTTACTGTATTTATAATTACAATGTAAAATCCCACAAAAATCAAATACATTCCCCACACCATCATACTCTTTAAAACATTAAAGGAAAATATGCAGGATGCCAGCATAAACAAAAGAAAGAAGGCAAGACTTGTACCAACCCCATCCAGCTTCCATTTAAAATCCTCTTCATTTCTGGTTTTTAAAACCAAAGAAAAGAAAGTCAGTGAGCATATTCCTGCAAGAATCATTGTTTCAGTAAATGGTGCGAGAATAACTGCAAAAAATACACCAGCCAATGGGCAAGCTAAAATAATGCAAATTGCTACATAAAACACAGGAAGCAATATTGCTAAAGAAATTGATTGTAACGACAGCACACCTATTACAATTCCTAATATTATAGCACCTATAAAAGAATCAGCTCTTTTACCTATTTTAACATCGTAAAATTTCCAGGACACGTCAGAAAATCCTGTCGCATTCATAAAAAATCGCACTAACATACTTTCTTTTATAAATGCAGTTATATTACAATTTATCACTATAAATATACACCCTGCAATGCCCCATGCTGCTGAAATTAAATCAAGATTTCTTGTTATAACTGTGCGCATAACAGACATCGATATGGCTGCACATCCCAAAAATCGTGTATTTAAAGCCAATACATTATTATAGCAGCATTTTGAAATTCTTACAAACGCACTTCCTTCAATCACATTCGTAATCAAAGCAGATAGTCTTGTTATTAAACCGCTACATATTGCAAAAGGGATATATACTATTTTATGAAGGATGCTCCCTTCTGAAAGACCAGTGTATCTTTCCTTTTTCAAGAAGGTAATTATAGAACTATTCTTCCACGCAAGAGAAAACGCTGTGTAGACACCCAAAAACAGTCGATATGTCTTACTTTTTTTGAAAGCTGACGCAAAAACCGTTAAAAATACCGATATTTTTGCTATAATCAAACTGTTCATTTTTTACCTCCTTTAAAAAGTTGCATCAAAATGTCAATCTTGAAAACCAAGCAAATTACTAAATAAACTATTAATCCTACCGCTGCACTTACTCCGCCAATGATTATACCACCGGTCAGTCCAAGCTCAAATCTTGTTTTAAGCAGCACGCATAACAGATACATTACAATAGCCATTATTATCGCTGATACTGTAATTTTTAACACATCTATGCAGTCAGACTTTACTAATAATGATTTATAATGCTTCTTGATATATATATAATTAAGAATTGCATTTACCGTAGAACCACACGCTGTCGCAACAGCCAGTCCCGCAATTCCAAATTTTCCGGATAAAGTATATGCCGCCAAAACGTTTACAAACATTGAAATTAACGCAGTTATCATTGGGGTTTTTGAATTTTGCATCGAAAAAAACGTTTTTGACAGTATTTCATTATATGCCATACCTATCATACCCGTAGCATAACAGGAGAGTGCCGTTCCCGTACGCAATGTGTCTTCAAGAGTAAAGCCGCCATGCTGATATAATACTGCAATAACCGGCTTTGCTAAAATAATGAACATCGCCATTACAGGCAAAATTATAAATGTTATAAGCTTTAAAGACATCACAAGCATATTTTTTGCTTCATCTTCCGCTCCTGAAACATTCGCACGCGACATTTTAGGGAACATTAAATTTGTTACAACAAACGAAAAAACACCTGTTATAACCAAATAGAGCCTATTTGCATATTCCAGCGATGAAACACCTTTATATATGCTTGATGCTAAACGTGTATTAACAATCGTATAAAGCGGCTGAACCCATGTACTGATAAGCATCGGAAGTGCAAGTTTCATTGCACTCTTAATATTTTTATCATTAAACTTTAATTCCGGCTTAAATTTGAATTTGAACTTTATAAGAGACGGAATTTGTATCACAACCTGCAATCCCCATGCTGCAAGCATTGTAATCGCCAACCCGTATACTCCGAATTTTTTTCCAAAAATTGCAAAATAAAGTATCACAGCAAGGTTTGACACAAGGCTCATTACAGCAGGAATGTTGTACTCTCCAAAGGATTGCAGTATTCCTACGAAAGAAAAGGCAAGCCCAGTAAAAATAATCATCGGGAACATTATGCTCGAAAGTCTCATTGCCAAATTATGCGTTTCGGCATTAAAATCAGGCGCCATAAATGTGATAAGATTATCTGAAAATACTATTCCCAAAATAGCTATTGCTCCTGTAATCATCAAAACCATTCCGATAAAACGGTTTGCAAACTTCAAAGCTTCCTCTTTTGATTCCTTTTCAAGCGAAGAATTGAATACAGGAATAAACACTGCTGATATTACGCCTCCGATAACTAAGTCAAAAAGTGTAGTCGGAAGTCTGGTTGCTGTCATATATGCATCTGCCTCTATTCCTGTTCCGAAAAATGCTGCAATCAGCATATCACGAACAAGTCCTAAAACTTTGGCAAGAAATGTTGCTATCGCTATAAATCCAGCAGTTTTAAGCATCTTTTTAGAGCTTTCCATTAAAGTGTCCCTCCGTCTAACAGCTTTTTCATAAGTTCGGCATTTTCCCTCGCTTTTCCGCGAAGAACACGCATATTGAATTTTAAATGAGATTTGACTTTATCGTAGTCGGTAAATATTTCATCCAGCATTGAACACATTTTTTCAAGAGAAATATCTTCAACTGATACGAATTTATCTTCTCCCATATATTCCATAAACCCATTAACTTTAGGATCATATACTATTCCCATTACCGGAACATGACAGTTTGCTGAGTAAATCAAAGTATGCAGTCTCATTCCCACGCAAAGGCTCATTTCCTGTATAAGTGATAAAATTGATGAAACCTTATACCTCGCTCCAACTACTACACCACGGCTTTTCATTTTGTTTTTAATTGCCGCCGCAATAGAATAGTCGGCTTTTGCCTGCATTGGCACAAATACTGTAAACATACCGTATTTTTCGTATGCGTAATCACAAAAATCTGCCATTATATTTTCAAAATTATGAGGATTGTTCTTCCATTTTCTTACTGAAACGCATAACAGAGGCATGTCCTCTGGAATACCATAAGTGGACAGAATTTCCTTTCCCGAAAAGTCGGGTTCTAATAGAAATGCAGGATCTGCTGTAATATGAATTTCAGGTTTATTTACACCTATTGCTTCAAGCTCTTTCTGAGAGTTTTCATCACGAAGCGTAATTAAATCAACTTCATTTAAAATATTTTTAGTTTTTTCTATATTTTTAAAGGATTTAAGCGGCCCTATTCCGTTCGCATAGAGCATTACCTTTCTTTTAAACATTTTTGCCAGTTTTATTATTGAAAGATAATAAATCAATGATTTTGTACTCGTTGCATCCTGTATCAAGGTTCCGCCTCCTGACACAAGCAGGTCGCACTGTGCAATTTTAGATATAACCTTTATAATGTTATATCTATTTACCGCATTGACTCCGTAATTCTTTCTCGTTTGTTCAGGCGAATTAGAAAGAACGGTTATTACTGCTTTTTCATCTATTGATTTTATATCTTGTATAATTGACATCAAAAGTGCGTCATCACCGCTGTTATTAAAACCATAATAGCCGGAAATAACTATTTTCATATCAGTAATCACTCCTTTCTTTAAAGAAGTATTATAGCACTACTTCCTTATAGATTTTTTCTGCATCGTCTGCCATACGTTTTACTGAATAATGCAATAAAACAGTTTGCCGCGCGTATTCGCCCATTTTTTTCTGTTCTTCTTCCCAAAGTCCAAAGAAGTATCCTATATCTTGTGCAATCAAATCTGTCGTTGACGGCTCACAGCCTCTGCAACAGAAATTTGTATAAAGGCTTGTTTCAAGCTTATCTTCTCCAAAAAGTCCAATATATCCCATTGTTCCTGCAAGTATCACAGGCTTGGCGCACGCCATAGCCTCAAGTGCTGCTCTTGATACTCCGACAAAAAGCTTTGAGGGTGCAATTACTTTATTAACATCTGTTCTTGAACCTGTTAATATTACAGCATCACGTCCGAGCTTTTTATTAACTTCGTCTGCCTGACTTTTGACCTTTTCAAAATCATCACCGTCGCCGACGATAAGACATTTTAGATTTTCAACAATATCTGAAAGCCTTTCCAATGCTTCAATAAGCTGGTATGCTATATGGTCACAGCTTTCATCAAGGCGGCTTACATAAACGACTGTGTTATCGTCTGCTGATAACGAAAATTCCTTTTGAATTTCGGTTTTATCAATATCCGGAGAAAATCTCTCATCATCTATTCCGTTTACAGTAACTGTTATATCATTTTCTGGTATATTATAATTATCCATCAGATATTTTTTTATATCCTCGCTCACGGCAAGAGTCTTCTGTCCCCAGTCTGTTATGTACTTAAGACCATATTTAGTCGTGAATACTCCATGCGCTGTTGTAACAAACGGAAATTTCATCTTCTTTTGTATTTTTCCTAAAATAAAAGATGGAATTCTTGCATGAGAATGAACAACATCAATCTTCTCGTCAGTAATAACCTTTTTTAGCATAGAAAAAGCTTTTACAACGTTCTGCGGTTTTTTATTCTGAAGAGGAATAGTATAGTGCACGATGCCCAGCTTATTAAGCTCGTCTACGTAAGTGCCGCCATTTGATGTAATTACAACTTTATGTCCTCTTTTCTTGAGCTCCTTTGCAAGCTCTACGACGTGAGTTTCTGCACCGCCTATATCAAGTTTCATTAAAGACATTAATATGTTCATTTCTTCACACTCCTTATATTTAATTATACTCTAAAATGCAAAAAATAGCAAGGAAAAATGCAAAATTATTCCTTACTATCTATTATCAAAGTTACAGGTCCATCATTTTCAAGAGAAACAAGCATATCTGCACCGAACTCGCCCGTTTCAACGCTGCCTAAAAGGCCTTTCATATATTCGGTAAATTTAATATACATTTCTTTTGCGAAATCAGGTTTTCCGGCAGAAGTAAAGTTAGGGCGTCTTCCCTTCCTGCAGTCACCGTAAAGGGTAAACTGGCTTACTACAAGAACGCCTCCGCCTACATCTTCAAGCGAAAGATTCATTTTATCGTTTTCATCAGTAAAAATACGAAGTCCTGCAATTTTGTCAGCAAGCCACTTCATATCCTTTTCAGTATCATCATCACAAACTCCCAGAAGAACCAAAAGTCCCTTTTCTATCTTTCCTATAACCTTACCGTCAACCGAAACCTGTGCTGATTTCACTCTTTGTATTACACTTCTCACATTAGTCCCTCCCAGATAGAATATAGTTCTGAAAGCTCGGCATTTTTTACATCGACTTCCTTCGCAAGTTCATTCGCCTTTCCATAGTCAGCACCGACCTTCATAAGCTCTTCATTCAGCTTCTCGATTTCCTGCTCAAGCTTTGCAATACTCTCCTCTGTTCTTTTCAGTTTTGTCTCTTTTTTTCTTTTTTCTGATGCCAGCCTTTTTTGTTCGTTATAGTCTATATTTTTAGGTTTTTCTTCTTTTATCTTGACTTTTGACATATTATGCTTTTCAAGGAAATAATCATAATCTCCTCCATAACTTATCAATCTTTTATCCTCAAAATTTACAATCCTTGTCGCAAGCCGATTTATAAAATAACGGTCATGCGATACAGCCAAGATAGTGCCGTCATAGCCTATAAGCGCTTTTTCTAAAGCTTCACGGGACTCTATGTCTAAATGGTTCGTGGGCTCGTCCAGTATAAGGAAATTCACCGGCTTTAAAATCAGTTTTACAAGCTGAACTCGTGCTCTTTCGCCACCCGAAAGCTTATTTATCTCCCTGTAAACATCTTCGCCTCGAAATAAAAATGCCGCAAGCGCATTCCTAATTTGCGTTTCTGTCATTTTGGGATATGCGTCCCACACCTCATCAATTACTGTTTTATCGGTATTAAGGCTTTCCTGTATCTGGTCATAATAACCGATTTTTATATTTGCGCCTTCTATTATTTCCCCATCATTTGGAGCTTCAAGACCGCATATCAGCTTTAAAAGTGTAGTTTTCCCGCATCCGTTTTTGCCTAAAAGAAATACACTTTCACCTTTCATAACGTCAAAGTCTGCATCTTTTAAAAGTACATCATCGTATGCCATACTAACAGAGCGGCACTTTAAGACTTCCGTTCCGCCTCCCGGCAAAGCTTTAAAAGAAAACTCAATTTCCTTCAAAGTTTCCTGCGGTTTTACAAGACTTTCGGTGAGTCTATCCACAACTTTTTGCTTACTTTCTGCAGTCTTAATATTTTTTTCACGGTTCCATCTTCTCTGCTGCTTAATTATTCCCTCAAGTCGTTCAATTTCCCGCTGTGTGTTATCAAAATTTCTTTTTTCTGTAAGTTTTTCTATTTCTCTCTGCTTCATAAATGCAGAATAATTCCCATTACCTGTATAAAGCTTCCCACTCTCAAGTGACATTGTCTTTGATGTGACTCTGTCAAGGAAATATCTATCATGCGAAATTACAACAAACGCACCCTTGTAGTTTTTTAGAAATTCTTCAAGCCATTCAACTGATGAGATGTCAAGATGGTTTGTAGGTTCGTCTAAAAACATCAGGTTACAGTCCGAAAGTAGAATTTTCGCAAGAGAAACACGTGTCTTCTGACCACCAGAAAGACTATCAACCTTTTTATCCAGTTCATTTTCCGAAAAGCCGAGTCCAATGAGACACGCGCGTATTATTCCTTTATAATGATAGCCGTTAAGTTCGGAAAAGTGCTCTTGCAATCGTTGCTGACGAAGAACTAATGTCTCGGCCTCATTAGAGCCGTTTTCAAGCTCCCAGCGTATCATTTCAAGCTCTTGTTCAATACCCTCAACTTCAGAAAAAACAGTTTTTACCTCATTAAAAACTGTTTTTTCCGAGCCTGTGCAGGCATATTGCTCTAAATATCCGATTTTGACCATTTTATTTCTAAAAAGTTCTCCGTCGTCATAGCTCATACTGCCCATCAGTATTTTTATGAGCGTAGATTTTCCTGCACCATTTATTCCTATAAATCCTATTTTGTCTTTGTCATCAATAGAAAAAGATACATCGGAGAATAAAACATCTTCTCCGAACGACTTTTTAAGCTTACTAACATTTATCAGCATTGTGTACTCCGTAAACTACATTTTTTCAATAAAATTATGCAAAATACTATAACCGTAATAAAGGTCCGGACACCATTTGCCGCCAAGCTCTTCAAGGCTTTTTACTGTTCCTGCCCAAGCAAGTGATTTTACACTATAATATCTGTCATGCGGCTCGCCCACAGGTTCAAGTCCGATATATGCAGATATATGGTTAAAGTGGCCTCTTACGCCGTCTTCCGGCGTTTCAAAGCTCTCATGATCTTCAGTTGCATCTCCAGTTGCGCCCTTTTTCTTAATTCCTGCCCAGTTATTTTGCTCAGGAAGAACTGCACCGCCGTATTTACCATAGCCCGTTTCCTTTGCTGCCTGAGCATAAAGAATATCAGGTCTTATTCCTGTCAATTCACCGTATTGCCAATATATATCAGCAATATTTATAAAAATTTCTGCAGCTCCTAACGTTTTTGCCCATTCTTTTGCTTCCTCAAGTGTTACCTCTGGCTGTCCAACAATCGGCGTCTCAGACGGACGCACACCTAAATCAAGTGTTACAAGTCCTTCTTTTGAGCCTAAAACACGATATAAAAGTGAGCAAGCCTCTGCTCTTGTTAATAGATTTTTCGGGTTTAAACGTTGGTTAGTTCCTACATAGTAACCACGTTCAACTGCGATAGAAAGAAGCTTCTTATAGTCCTTGTCAACGTCTTTATAGTCTTCAAATTCTTGGTCTAAAATAGCAGGATTTCTTATGTTTCCCTCTTTAAGCCCTGATGACAGAACCAAAGATGCTGCAAATTCCTCCCTTGTCACCATTTCGGTAGGTTTAAATTTTGCACCGCTTTTTTTCATACACTTTGCAAATGCCTGAATATACGGATATGACCATCTTTCAGGTTCAATATCAGAAAACTCAACTTCTTCGCTCGCCGCCAACTCAAAAGAATCAACCATAATTCTTGCCATCTGCTCACGAGTTAAATTATCTCCAAGTGCAAGATTTCCGTCTTCCATACCCGACAAAATATTGTTTACTACACAATATTCCACCGCCGGCTTTGCCCATTCAAAGTCCGCATAAGACGTGTTTTGAAGCATCACAAAAGTCAAAACACCCGCAAAAATTTTTATACCTTTTTTCATATTTACCTCTTGTTCACAATGACATTTTTAGGACATTTATTTGCACAAATTCCACACGATTTACATTTTTCGTAATCGATTTCGGCAAGATTATTATTTACTGCAATAGCTTCAAAAGGACAGTTTTTTTCGCAAATCTTGCAAGCAATACAGCCTGCTTTACATACGCTGTTTACTTCTTTGCCAGTCTGTCTGTTTTTACACAAAACTGTAACAGTTTTATCCTTTGGCATCAGTTCAATAATGTGTTTAGGGCAAGCCTTTACACACATACCGCACGCCGTACATTTTTCTTCATCAATCACTGCAATGCCGTTCACAATACTGATTGCACCGAACTTACATACGTCTTTACAAGTACCAAATCCAAGACAACCCGTAGGACAAGCCTTTTGTCCGCCTGCAAGCTTGTTTGCTGCATTACAGTCAAGTGTTCCGTAATATTCGTATTTATTTGTCGCCTTTTCGCAATCGCCGCCACAAAGAACACGTGCAACTTTAGGTTTTGTTTCAGCAACTGCTTTTCCCATTATTCCACCTATTTGCTGAGCTGTGTTTCCTTTTCCGACACTGCAGCAATCAACCGCTGCACCCTTTTCAACAATGGCGTGTGCGTACGCACTACAACCTGCAAAGCCGCAAGCACCGCAATTTGCACCCGGCAAAACTGCTTCTATTTTTTCAATTCTTTCATCGACTTCCACTTTGAAAATTACTGCCGCAAAAGCAAGTAACAGTCCAAATATAAGTCCAATTATTCCAACAACCAAAACTGCTGTAATTATACTGTTCATATTTAACCTCCGTTAAATCGAAAATCCCGAAAATCCGAGAAATGCAATCGCCATAAGCCCCGCCGTTATAAGTGCAATAGGAAAGCCCCTGAAACATTCAGGTATGTCCTTTTCGCTTATAACCTCACGAATTCCGGCAAAAAGGACAATGGCTAATGTGAATCCTAAAGCCGCAAATGTACCGTACAAAATTGAATGAATAAAGTCGTAGCTGTTTTGTACGTTTAAAAGCGCAACACCTAAAACTGCACAGTTTGTAGTTATAAGCGGCAGGTAGATACCAAGCGCATTATAAAGGGCCGGCATAACCTTTTTTATTACCATTTCAACAAACTGAACAAGTCCTGCAATTATCAGAATAAACGCAATCGTCTGAAGATACTCAAGCTCCAAAGGAATCAAAAACCACTCGTTTACGCACCATGTAAATGCCGATGCAATCGCCATAACAAAGGTAACCGCCATACCCATTCCAAGTGCCGTATCAAGCTTTTTTGAAACTCCCAAAAACGGACAGCAGCCCAAAAATTTACATAAAACAAAGTTTTCGGTAAAAAGTGCTGCTATTAAAAGTGAAATTATTGAAGGTTGCATTACTCTTTACCTCCTTCCTTTTTCTTCGATGTAATAAAGTTAATTACTGCTATTAAAATTCCAAGAACTATAAATCCTCCCGGTGGCATCCCTATTATAGCCGCAGGCTTTGCAGGGCCTGAAAGTATTTCCAGTCCCCAAATCGTTCCCTGTCCTAAAACTTCACGCACTGCTGATATAATGCAAAGCGCTGCAGTAAAGCCCAGTCCCATTCCTATTCCGTCAAGTGCAGATTTGCCCACAGAATTTTTTGATGCAAAAGATTCTGCACGTGCAAGGATTATACAGTTAACAACTATCAACGGAATGAATATTCCAAGTGATTTATAAAGCGACGGCACAAATGCCTCAAGCACCATCTGAACTATCGTAACAAATGTAGCGATGATTACTACATATGCAGCAATTCGAACCTTATCAGGAATAATTTTTCGTAGCAGAGATACGAGAATATTTGACATCATTAAAACCACAGTTGCCGAAAGCCCCATACCAAGTCCATTTTGAAGAGTCGTAGTTACAGCGAGTGTCGGACACATTCCCAAAAGCTGAACAAAGGTAGGATTTTCAAATAAAATTCCGTTCTTTAAAATCGAAGTTTTCTTTTCCAAATCACTCGCCTCCTTTTACTGCTAAAATTGCCGTATTAACACCTGATGTAACTGCTTTTGATGTTATAGTAGCAGATGAAATTGCATCAATCTGATTACCCTCTGCACCGTTTTTGGAAACCACAATATTTTGGGTTTTACCTATAAACTGTTCTGTAAATTCTTTTTTTGTACAGTTAGAACCAAGACCTGCTGTTTCGCTTTGGGATATAATTTCAACGCCTGTCACTTTATAGTCATTATCTATACCGACAACCATTGATATTACACCACCATAGCCATTAGGATTAACCTTAACTACATAGCCAGCACCAGTACCTTCATAAATTTCGCTGACAATCGAATCGGTAAGTTCTGCATATTCTGCTTTCACAAACTCGGTCGCATCAGGAAGAACTGCCTTCATTGCTTTTTCTTGCGATACTCTGTTATTTTCAGCAATAACAGGTGCGGTAAATCCGTTTACTCCGGCAAGTATTGCAGCAGCTACTGCTGTTATTAAAAACAATATGATTCCGACTTTTACAATTTCAATTCCAACTTTTTTATCATGCATTTTTCTTTACCTCCCCAAAGGATTTTGGAATGGTAAACCGTTCAATCAACGGTGTTAATACGTTCATAAGAAGGATTGCAAACGATGCTCCTTCAGGATAGCTTCCGAATGTACGGATTGCAAACGTCAAGAATCCGCAACCTATACCAAAAATCACACAACCTACCGAGGTAGTCGGTGTTGTTACGTAATCTGTTGCCATAAAGAACGCACCAAGCAGGAGTCCTCCTGATAATATATGCATTAAAGTAAATTGCATTTGTGTTTCGCCTGTTGCGTTTTTGCCAAACAGGAATATTAAAAGTGCAAAAGACGCTATATAGCATACCGGGATTTTCCAATCAACAACACGCTTAATTAAAAGATATAAAAATCCTATTAAAAGCATTAGTCCTGAGGTTTCACCAATACATCCCGCTTTTCCGCCTAAAAATGCTGTAAGCACCGTCGGAAGTGTACCTTCCTGCATTCCCTTTAAAACCGCAAGCGGTGTTGCAGAAGAAACAGCATCTGCGCCATAGCCCATAAACGGTGTAACATAGGTTGACATAGCACCTGCCCATGCAACAACCATAAAACAGCGTGCCGCAAGTGCCGGATTCATAAAGTTTTTGCCGAGCCCACCATAAAGCTGTTTTACTATTATAATCGCAAAAGCACTTCCGATAAATGCCATCCAAAGCGGTATCGTAACAGGAAGATTAAGCGCAAGCAAAAGACCTGTTACAACCGCTGACAAATCTCCCACAGTAGATGGCTTTTTTGTCACCTTTTGGTATATGTATTCAGAAAGAATACAAGCTCCGACAGTTGTGAGAATTACTGCCAGTGCACGTAATCCAAAAAAGTAAACTCCTGCCGCAGCTGCCGGAATAAGTGCAATAATTACGTCCAGCATAACCGACGATACGCTGTCATCTGACTTTATATGCGGAGATGAAGAAACTATAAATTTCTGTTCCATTATTTCTTGCTCCTCCTTTTTTCGTTAATTTTTTGCTTTGCAACACGGATATTCTGCACAGGACTTCTTCTGCCTGGACACAGATATGAGCAAAGACCGCATTCTATACAGTTCATAATGTGATATTTTTCACACATTTCAAGGTCGCCCGCTTCTGCAAATTTAGAAAGGTGCAGCGGCATCAAATTCATTGGACAGTACTTTACGCATTTTCCGCATTTGATGCACGGTGAGTTTTCATCAAAGATTGTAGCTGACTCTGAAAGTGCCAAAATTCCAGAAGTAGTTTTAATTGTCGGTACATCAAGTGAGTACTGCGAAATACCCATCATAGGTCCGCCCATTATGATTTTCTTAGCCTCGCCCAAAAGGCCTCCCGCCTGATTTATAACAAATCCAAACGGGGTTCCAAGTCTTACCTCAAAATTAGACGGCTCTTTTATGCAGTCACCTGCAACTGTTATAATCCTCTTTGTGAGCGGCATTCCCGTTTTAAATGCTTGTGCAATCTCATAAGCTGTATCAACATTTATAACAATCGCACCCACATCAACAGGGAGTCCGCCTGCCGGAACTTTTTTACCTGTAATAGCCTTAATAAGATGCTTTTCCGAGCCTTGCGGATATTTTGTTTTTAGCTCCACAACCTCGATTTTTTCATCCTTAAGGTCACGCAAGTTCTGTACCGCATCAGGCTTATTAGCCTCAATTCCTATATAGCCTTTAGGAAGGTCAAATAGCTTCATACAAATTCTGAAGCCAAAAATGACGTCTTCTGCCTGTTCCAAAAGTCTTCTATGGTCTGAAGTTAGGTACGGCTCGCATTCTGCCGCATTCATAATAAGGTATTTTACCTCTTTTCCTTCAGGTAGTGACAGCTTTACATGGGTCGGAAAACCCGCTCCGCCCATACCTACAATTCCGGCATCTCTAATAACTTTTACGATTTCATTTTTTGACATTTTATCGACGTTTTTGGGCTCAATGCCTTCGAAAACCTCGTATTTGAAATCGTTTTCAACAAAAATCGAAGTAACTTCTGTTCCTGATGGGTGAAGATATGGCTTTATGTCGATAACTGTCCCTGATACTGAAGCATGAATCGGAACCGACATAAATGCTTCGCTATCCGCAATAACCTCGCCAACTTTTACATAGTCACCTATATTAACCTTAACATCAAGCAACGCTCCGATATGCTGCTGCAATGGATAAATATGCACAGGTGCTCCTTCTGCAATTTTTATTGGTTTTTTGTTTGTTTCTTCCTTATGGTCCGGCACGTGCAGACCACCCTTGAATGTCTTAAACAAAATCCCACCTCCCATTTTCAATATATAAATTACTTTGAATTTTCAAAAATACATATATGTTTGATTATATCACAAAATGCGCATAAATTCAATGCATTTTCGAGATATTGTTTGACAACATTTTAACAAAAAAAAGACTATCCCAAAGGATAATCTTAAATAATTTGTTTTAAAATTCCAAAGGAAATCAGCGACATAATAAGTCCGGCTACAACTACACCCATAAAAATCGGAAAAATAGAATCTTTAAACTTCATTCGCAGCAGCGTTGCCGCAAGTGCTCCTGTCCAGGCACCAGTTCCCGGAAGCGGGATTGCAACAAACAAAAAGAGTCCGAATTTTCCGTATTTGCGAATCTGGTCAGATTTGGAAAGTGCCTTATTTTCAAGCTTTTCCACCATATTCTTTAAAGCTGTTTTTTTGAGCCAGCCGAATATTTTGTCTATAAAAATCAGTATAAATGGAATTGGGAGCATATTTCCTATTACTGCAATTATAAAAGTTGACAGAAATTCCATTTTTAAAAGTCCTGCCGCCAACAGACTTCCGCGAAGCTCTAAAATAGGAATCATAGAGATCACAAACACTATTAGCTCTTTTGCAACTTTTCCTCCGAAGTTATCAACTATTGCCTGTACTATACCGTCCATTTTTTGTCTCCTTAAAATCTTAAATATTTGGGAAAGTGATTTTTTAAAATACCATCCGACGCCTTTCCCCAGCCAATCGGAAATCCATTATATAAAACAGCTGTCCAGCCTCGTTTATCACAAGGTATCGTTTCTCCTCTGAAAAATTTTTCAGGTTCTGATATTTTAATCGTATTTTTAAAATTCTTTGCAGACAAAGCAAGACAAAGCGCGTGCGATGGTTCAAATCTGCCTTTTTTACAAACTCCTAAAAAAAGTCCTGCAGCTATCGTTTTTATTTTATCTATATCTACTGCATACGGCATCATAAAGAGTTTATCACCAAAATCTACAACGCTTCCGTCAAGTTTTGTATTAAGATTTTCTTTTTCAAAACTTTTAAATATCTCTGCATTTTTAGATTTATAGTTTTTAAAATATTCTTTTGCTCCGCCTTCTGTTTTATGAAAAAGTGCAACAAAATGTCCTTCGCCTTTGTTTTTATGCGGGAAAATTCGCTTTGCTCCCGATAAGTCAAACTCACTATCTGCCCACTTGCTACAAGCATCAGTCATACCATCTGCTTTTATCGGCACAAGCTCAACATCGGGATATGTTTTCAAAACCCAGTCTGCAACACCTTCATTTTCACAAGGTGCAAAGGTACAGGTTGAATATACAAGATATCCTCCGCCCTTTAGCATTTTAAATGCAGACTCCAATATTTTTTTCTGACGCATAGCGCAGGATTGCGTATGTTCAATGCTCCATTCATCAACTGCTTGTGGTTCTTTTTTGAACATTCCCTCTCCAGAACACGGTGCGTCTACTATAATTTTATCAAAAAATTCTTCATATTTTTCAGAAAGTCTGTCAGGTGACTCATTCGTAACTATGGCATTTTTTATACCCATACGTTGTATATTTTCAGCCAGAATTAAAGCCCTTTTAGGTACAATCTCGTTTGCCACCAAAAGTCCTTTACCTTCAAGCTTCTCTGCCGCCTGAGTTGCTTTTCCGCCAGGTGCTGCACAGAGGTCCAAAACAAAATCGCCTGCCTTAATCTCAAGCGCTTCGACGGTCGACATCGCTGACGGCTCCTGAAAATACACAAGCCCACCCACGTGATACGGATGCTTTCCTGAAATTATAGTTTTATCAGAATAATACCCGTTTTTACACCATTTTATATTTTCAAGTGCGCCGGTTATTGAAAAAACTGCAGGTTTCGCATCGTTCTTTAATGTATTTATCCGCATTCCCTGATATGCATCTTCTTTTTGCAATGCTGAAAGAAAATCATTATACTCTCCCTCAAGCATTCTTTTCATTCTATCCTCAAACTCTACTGGCAAAGTCATTCTTTATCACCTTTTATAGGCTTTAAGATAAATTCACACAAATCACGTGTTGAATCAGGCTTCCCAAGATATTGTACACTTTTTCTTAAAAGCTCAAGCCTCCACGGACTTTTTAAAATTTCAAACAAAGCTTCATCAAGTCCAAAAGTGTCCGTTACCATAATCGCCGCTCCGTTATTTAACAGAAACTCAGTATTTCTGTCTTCCTGACCTCTTATAGGGTTCATAATAACGGCAGGGAGTCCCTTTGCCAAAAATTCAGATGTTGTAAGTCCGCCAGGCTTTGTTATAATAAAATCCGCTGCGTCCATCATAATATCTACATTATCGACAAATCCGTATGCAATGACATTTTTCTTCCAGCTTTTTCCCTCAATCTCATGCTTTGTTTTTTCATTGTTTCCGCATACACAAAGCACCTGAAAGTCAGCATCAACGTCATCTATGGTTTTCATATCCTTTGCAATATTTCCAAAACCCATAGAACCCATCATGAGCAAAATGGTTGTTTTATTTTCGATTCCGAGTTCTTTTCTTGCATCTTCTTTAGAAATCTTTTCAGAAAAACTGTTTCTTATAGGGATTCCGTAAGGAAGGATTTTTTCCTTAGGTATTCCCTTTTTTCTCATTTGATTTTCAAGCAATGCATCTGCCGTAACATAATAGTCAAGCTCGGTACTCTCCCAAAAAGGGTGTACTGTAAAATCCGTCACTATACCAATTAGCGGACAGGTTACTATTTTTTTATCCTTCAAATATGTCATAAGCATACAGGCATATGAATGTGTTCCTATAATGACATCAGGGTTATATTCAGTAATAAAATCTTTAAGCTTATGCGAAACAATCTTTGATAAAACAGAAATCATTGAAAGCTTATCATACTTTTCCTCTCTTTTATCAAGCCTGTCATATACCTTTCCGTATAGTTCCGGAACATATTTTGTAGAAAATAAATATCCGTTATCAATAGAATCTGCAAGAATAGGATTGATGTATTCGAATGTATCCAGCATCTGGCAGGTTACACCTTTTTTTACTAAATAATCTATTATTGCACGGGCAGTAGAATGGTGACCGTATCCCGCTTTTACCGAAATAATTAGTACTTTCATTTTTACCCCCTTGAAATCAATCAAAAAGTATGTTATAATTATACCACATCTTACGATATTTTTCAAGACTAACTTTTTTAAAGGAGAGGAGCTCCTATGATACATTACATGGGCGAACGCGGTATATTCGATTATCTTGTACAACTTGATATTCCTGTGATTTTTTCAAACAGCCTTTCAAATGCCGAAAAACTCATAATAACCGAATTTTCCGACCAAGCGGTACGTCTTATTCGTGAAGCACTTTTGGTTAATGTCCCCGTTCTTGGAATTTTGGACGGATTCAGAAGTGTGATTAAGGCATTTGACGGAAGATGTGAGGAAATTGAATGCGCTGAAGGCAAGCAGGAATGGGCTGTTATCGACACTTCAGTTCCTATTTACAGCGAACTTGAAACATCAATAAGAATTTGCCGCGGAAAACCGTACGGTGTTTTAGAAACCGTAATGCCGCAAGAACTTGACTGTATTTCACGCTCCGGCGAAGGTGAAATTATAGCTGTATGTAATCTTATCGCTCCCCAAAAACACGGAAAAATTTATGGTCTTAATTATTATATTGCCTCCGGTCTTACTCCGGATGCCGAAAAAATCGTTAAAAATTTTATTAATCTATAAGAGGTAATGTACAAATGAATAAAAAAACAAGAGAAATGGTTATGGCAGCAATCCTTACAGCACTTGCAATTTTAATTACATATTCACCGGTTAAACTGGACTTGCTGTTTTTTACACTGACAGTTGGCGCACACGTTCCTACAATGCTTGCAATGTTTATCAGTCCTTGGGTAACTCTTATGACGATAATCGGAAGCTGCATCGGTTTCTTTATGGTAATTCCGGCGCCCAACTCCATAATCGTCGTAACAAGAGCTGCAACTCATCTTATCTTTGCATTTGCAGGGATTTCAATGATAAAAAATGGAAAAATTAATCCATTTATAATTATATTTGTTACCGCACTGCTTCATTCAATTACAGAAGGTCTTGCTGTATATTTTATGACACCTGTCATCCTTCCTGACCAAAACACTGCTGCTCTTTCTGCCGCAGGAATTGCATTTGCGGGAACTTTTGTTCACCATCTCATAGATGCTGCAATATGTGCACCTATTTTAAGCGCACTAGACAGAGCGAAGATTATTCACCTACCACAGAAATTTAAATTCAGGAGTAAAACTCATGCATAAAGACGTAGAACAAATACTTGTCAGTGAAGAAGAAATCAAAAACGCAGTTTCAAAAATTGCGGAAAATTTAAATAAAGATTTAAACGGCGAACCTCTTTTAGTTGTTATAATCCTGAAAGGTTCAACACCCTTTGCGATGGATTTGATAAGGAAGCTTGATATGCCGGTAGAAATAGATTTTATGCAGGTTTCAAGCTACGGAAAGTCTACCTCATCAAGCGGCTTTATAAACGTAAAAAAGGATTTGGAACAAGACGTTACAGGCAAAAATATTCTTATCGTTGAAGACATTATCGACAGCGGAAATACACTTTTTAAAATCAAAACACTTTTCCAGTCAAGAAATGCAAAATCGGTCAGAATTTGTACTATGCTTGATAAGCCGTCACGCAGAGTTGTTGACGTTACGGTTGACTATGTCGGCAAGGAAATTCCGGACGAATTCGCCGTAGGCTACGGGCTTGACTACAACGAACAGTACCGCAACTTACCGTACATTGGTGTTTTAAAACGGTCTGTATATGAAAAATAAATTAAAATCACCTGCTTGGTTATACCAAACAGGTGATTTTTTATGATACTATTTTTTGAGTATTTCTTTAAGTTCATTCATTTTATCATTTGTCGGCTCCGGCAAAGACTCAAATGGGAATTCAATCCCCATATTTTCATATTTTGCGCGGCAAATTTTTCGAAACGGCAAAAGCTCAATTTTATCAACACATCTGTGCTTTTCTGCAATTTCCTTCAGAATACTAACATTTTCTGCATTATCATTCATTGTCGGAATTATAACCTGCCTTAGTGTAACAGGGATATTCGCACTGTCAAGATGTTCCAAAAACTCAAGTGGTTTCTTTAGTTCACACCCAACATTTTCACGATAAAGCTTGCCATTGGTATATTTTATATCCAGCAGAACTCGGTCCGTTTCGGTAAGCAGTTTTTTTACTGCGTCAGTCAGGACACTCCCTGATGTATCAAGGCAGGTATTTATACCAGCTTTATGGCACAGCCGAAAAACCTCATACGCAAATTCTGGTTGCAAAAGCGGCTCGCCGCCTGACAGCGTAATACCGCCTTCTGTACCAAAATATTCCTTATAATGCATGGCCTGTTTGACAATGTCTGAAGGGATATATTCATTACCCGCATTGATTTCCCACGTGTCCGGATTATGACAGCATTTACACCGCAAATTACAGCCCTGAAGAAATACCACAAACCTGACTCCCGGCCCGTCTACCGTTCCTAGACTCTGTATTGAATGAACTCTTCCTAAAACTTCCCTTATCATACTGTTTGGTGGAAAGTACGGCTTATAACCTCTCGCTGTTGTTCACGAGAAAGCTTATTGAAGTTAACTGCATATCCTGAAACACGGATTGTAAGGTTTGGATATGCTTCCGGTTCCTCATAAGCCTTCATAAGTGTTTCACGGTTTAATACGTTTACATTAATGTGATGTGCATTTTTTGCAAAATATCCGTCAAGGATTGAAACAAGATTTGAAATACGTTCCTCTTCTGTTCTACCTAGTGCTTCAGGAGTAATTGAGAATGTATTTGAAATTCCGTCACGGCAATCGTCATAGCTGATTTTTGCAACTGAATTAAGCGATGCAAGTGCACCGTTTTCTTCACGGTTATGCATCGGATTTGCACCCGGTGCAAACGGTTCGCCGTTCTTTCTTCCGTCAGGTGTAGCTGCTGTATTTTTTCCGTACATAACATTTGAAGTAATCGTGAGTACAGAAAGTGTATGAGTTGCATTTCTGTATGTAGGAGTTTTTCTTAACTCTGTAATTACTTTGTGTGACATCTCCTTGGCAATCAAATCGACTCTGTCATCATCATTACCAAATTTAGGGAACTTTCCTATTGTTTCAAAATCAGTGATATATCCTTCTTCATTCATTACAGGATGAACATTTGCAAACTTAATTGCGCTTAGCGAGTCTGCTACAACAGAAAGACCTGCAATACCAAATGCCATAAATCTGTCAACAGATGTATCATGAAGCGCCATCTGTGTCTTTTCATACGCATATTTATCATGCATATAGTGAATTACGTTCATTGTATTTACATACAGTCTTGAAAGCCAGCTGATATAGACATCAAACCGTTTCATGACTGTATCGTAATCAAGCTTGTCCTGTGCAAGAACAGACATCTGCGGTCCGATATGCATACCGCTTGAAGTATCGTATCCGCCATTGATTGCAATAAGCAAAAGCTTCGCAAGGTTACATCTTGCACCGAAAAATTGCATCTGCTTACCCACCTTCATTGCTGAAACACAGCACGCAATCGCATAATCGTCACCATAAACAGGACGCATTACATCGTCATTTTCATATTGAATAGAATCGGTATCAGCAGAAACTTTTGCACAGAACTTTTTGAAAGCTTCCGGTAAAGCTGTTGACCACAAAATTGTAAGGTTTGGCTCAGGAGATGAACCTAATGTGTAAAGAGTATTTAGCATACGGAAACTACTCTTTGTAACCAAAGTTCTTCCGTCTTCACCCATTCCGCCGACCGCTTCTGTAATCCACATCGGGTCGCCGCCGAAAAGCTCGTTATATTCAGGAGTTCTTAAATGTCTTGCAATACGCAGTTTTATAACGAAATCATCTATTAATTCCTGAGCCTGACTCTCTGTAAGAATTCCTTTTTCAATATCACGTTCAATATAAATATCAAAAAATGTGCTTACTCTTCCCAAAGACATAGCCGCACCGTTCTGCTCTTTTATCGCTCCAAGATATGCAAAATATGTCCACTGAATTGCTTCCTTTGCATTTTGCGCCGGCTCGCCTATATCAAAACCATGCATTTTTGCCATTTCCTTCAAATATCCAAGAAATGTTATCTGCTGGAAAAGCTCTTCACTGAGTCTTACATCATCAGTATTAAAATTGTCATTACCAAGCATTACTTTATCTTTTTTCTTTTCTTCTATCAGCTTGTCAATACCGTAAAGCGCAACACGTCTGTAATCACCAATAATTCTTCCTCTTCCGTAAGCATCCGGAAGTCCTGTAATAACGTGGCATTTACGAGCTTTTCTCATTTCATCGGTATATGCTCTGAAAACGCCGTCATTATGGGTTGTACGGAATCTAAATCCTTCCTCAACACTCTTATCAAGCTTATATCCATAAGCCTCACAAGCCTGCTTTGCCATTCTCATTCCGCCAAATGGGTTTACTCCTCTTTTTAGAGGCTTATCTGTTTGCATACCAACAATTATTTCATTTTCTTTGTCAATATATCCCGGTTCGTATGTAACAAGCGAAGAAACTCTGTCTACTCCAACGTCTAAAACTCCGCCATTTTTGCGTTCCTGTGCAAAAAGTGCCTGAACCTTATCCATCAATTTTTTTGTTCTTTCAGTTGCTTCTGCCAAAAAGCTGTCATCGCCTGTGTATTCCTTATAATTTGTCTGAATGAAATCACGTACGTTGATTTCGTCCTGCCACTTTCCTTGTTTAAATCCATTCCAGTTTCTGTGTTCCATATAGCTTTCCTCCTTTGTTTTATGGTTATAGAAAAGAAAAAGGCAAATCAGTAAAATAACTGAATTGCCCAGACGGTCGGCATTTTAACAGCTGTATTCCCCTGCGGTAACCCGCATAATCCGTCAGTTATACTGCTGCTTTTTATTTCGTCAATATCATATTCAACCCTTTGGGCCTTTAAACATAAGTATTTTGATAAAGATGAGGTCTTTGCCCTCTTTTCTTCTAAATATATTATAACAAAGCTTAGCTATTTCGTCAAGAAAAAAAGTGACAACAAAGTACGTTATTTTTAAAAAATTTTATGTAAATATTACATATATTATATAAATTTCTTTTTAGTTATTGACTTTCACACTACATTGTGTTAGTATGATAAAGTAATAAAGTGAAAGGTGATGTGATTATGAAAAACTTTCAGACAGATTCCACAAAGGAATTTTTTAAAGCTCTTCTTCTACTAAAGTCCGAAGACGAGTGCAGCAATTTTTTTGAAGATATATGTACAGTAAAGGAGCTTCAGGATATTTCTCAACGTCTTGAGGTTGCAAAAATGCTTTCAAAAGGAAAAAGCTACCAGATTGTTTCAAAAGAAACCGGAGCAAGTACGGCAACTATCAGCCGTGTGAACAGATGCCTTGTTTATGGCAGCGGCGGATATAAAATAATTCTTGACAGGCTTGATAGTACGGAGGCAGAATAAATGAATACAGTTAATCTAAAAAATGACGAACGTGCTGTTTTTACACTTCGTCAGCTATATTCAAAATATGGATATATGCAATACAAAATGAGTAAATTTGAAGAGTATGACTTATACGTCAGAAATAAAAACTTTCTTGTTTCCGACCACATTATTACCTTCACCGATACCGACGGAAAGCTTATGGCACTAAAGCCTGACGTTACACTTTCGATAATTAAGAATACAAACGACACAGGACGTTCGGTAAAAAAGGTTTATTATAATGAAAATGTTTACCGAGTTTCAAAAGGCACAAACTCCTTTAAAGAAATTATGCAGACAGGTCTTGAATGTATCGGGAATATTGACAATTACAACATCTATGAAGTTATTATGCTTGCTTTAGAAAGTCTTGCAAGTATTTCAGACGATTATGTTCTCGACATTTCTCATCTTGGAATTGTGTCAGAAATAATCGACTCTTTGAATATTTCAAAAGAAGCAGAGCGAGAGCTATTAACCTGTATAGGCGAAAAGAATGTTCACGAAATTTCAGTGATATGCAAAAGGGAAAACATTGATTCTGCGCCTCTTGCTACTCTTATTTCTGCTTATGGTTCTCCTGATAAGGTTATTTCCCTTTTAAAAGATAACGACCGCCTTAAAAACTCAGAATCACTCACACAGCTAATTAAAATCACATCACTGCTTGAAGAAAATGGCTACAAAGACAAAATCCGTATAGATTTTTCCGTAATTAACCATATGGGATATTATAACGGTTTTGTTTTTAACGGATTTATAAACGGTATATCTTCCTGCATCCTTTCAGGCGGCCAGTACGACAGACTTATGCAGAAAATGGGCAAAAATTCAAGTGCAATAGGATTTGCCGTATATCTTGATTTACTCGAAAGACTTAAAGAAAGTACGGAATCTTATGATATTGACACAATCATTTTATACGATGAAAATTCGGATATTTCGGCTTTAAATAATGCAGTAAATCTTTTAACTTCAAACGGAAAAAGCGTTATGGCTCAAAAGGAAGTGCCTGAAAAATTAAAATACAAGCAGCTTGTACGGCTTTTAGAAAGAGGGGTTGAAATCATTGAAAACAATGCTTAATGTTGCTCTGCCAAAAGGCAGACTTGGCGAAAAGGTTTATGCTATGCTTGAAAAAGCCGGCTATGAATGTCCCTCAATAAAGGAAAACAACAGAAAGCTTATCTTTGAAAACCCTGAAAAGGGCATACGTTATTTCTGGGTAAAGCCGTCCGATGTTGCAATCTATGTAGAGCACGGTGCAGCAGACATAGGTATTGCCGGAAAAGATATTCTTTTAGAATACTCTCCTGACATTTATGAGCTTTTAGACCTCGATACAGGAAAATGCAGAATGGCTGTTGCGGCAAAACAGGATTTTCGTGATAACCCACAGAAAACCTTAAGAGTTGCAACAAAGTTTACGAATATAACCAAAAATTACTACTCCAAAATAGGACGGGATATTGATATAATTCATTTAAATGGTTCAATCGAGCTTGCTCCTATTTTAGGTCTTTCAGACGTAATTGTCGACATTGTTGAAACAGGTACAACTTTAAAGGAAAATAACCTTGTTGTTACAGAAACAATTATTCCAATAAGCGCAAGACTGATTTCAAACAAGGCAAGCTTTAAGTTCAAAAACGAACAAATTGAAGACATTACAAAAGAACTTGCAAAACAGGTGGAGGAAAAAAATGATTAAGATTTTAAAATACGGCGAAGTTGAAAACAAGGATATATTTGCCCGTGTAGTTCCAGAAGTTGACGTTGAAGATATAGTTTCAGGCATCATAAAGGATGTCCGCGAAAACGGTGATGAAGCGCTTTATAAATACTGCGAAAAGTTCGACAAAGCAAAACTTTCTTCCCTAAAGGTCACAGAAGAAGAAATTGATGAAGCTTTTTCATTAATTGACGAAAAGTTTATTGAAGTTTTGAAAAAGGCCGCCGCTAACATTCGCAAATTCCACGAAAAACAGGTGCGCACAAGCTTTATAATAAATGACGAAGATGGTATTGTCACAGGTCAAAAGGTAATCCCTGTTGACCGCGCAGGACTTTATGTTCCAGGCGGGACAGCGGCTTATCCATCAACAGTATTAATGGACTCAATCCCTGCAAAAATTGCAGGATGTCCCGAAGTTGTTATGGTTTCGCCACCATCGGCTGACGGCAAAATCAATCCGGTAATTTTGGCCGCTGCAAAAATCGCAGGTGTAGATAAAATTTTCAAATTAGGCGGTGCTCAGGCGATTGCAGCACTTGCATACGGAACAGAAAGTGTTCCTAAGGTTGATAAAATTGTAGGTCCCGGAAATGCATTTGTTGCAGAAGCAAAAAAACAGGTTTTCGGCACAGTATCCATTGATATGATTGCAGGACCAAGTGAAATCCTGATTGTTGCAGACAAAACTGCCAACCCGAAATATGTTGCGGCAGACCTTTTGTCGCAGGCAGAACATGACAAACTTGCAAGTGCGGTTTTGGTTACTGATTCCGATGAACTTGCTTTAAATGTTTCAAAAGAGCTTGAAATTCAAATTCCACTTTTGCAAAGGTCTGAAATTGCAAGGGCATCGATTGACAATAACGGAAAAATAATCGTTGCATCAAATATTATGGTAGCGATTGATATTTCAAACGAAATTGCGCCGGAGCATTTGGAGCTTTGCGTTGATAATCCTTTTGACTATCTTGACAAGATTCGCCATGCAGGCTCAATCTTTATGGGCAAAAACTGTCCTGAAGCTCTTGGCGACTACCTTGCAGGCCCTAACCACACCCTACCTACCAGCGGAACGGCAAAATTCTCAAGTCCTTTGTCGGTAGACGATTTTGTGAAGAAAACACAGTACACCTACTATACAAAGGAAGCACTTTTGCGAGTTGCGCGTGACGTTGAATATTTTGCACAAAAAGAAGGACTTACTGCACACGCAAAAAGTGCTGTAATCCGTATCGAGGAGTGAGACAAGTGAGCAGATTTTTCAGCAGCAAATACGAAAACCTTATTCCCTACACGCCCGGTGAACAGCCAAAAGGTGTCACGGAATATATTAAATTAAATACAAATGAATCGCCTTTTCCACCATCCGAAAATGCAATAGCATTTGCTGCAAATGCAGCAAAAAATCTTCAGCTTTATCCGGACCCAGAATGTAAGAGCCTTACCGAAGCCTTGGCAAAAAATCTCGGCGTAAACCCTGATGAGGTTATCTTGACAAACGGCTCTGACGAAATTTTGAACTTTGCATTTATGGCATACTGCGACAAAGAACATCCTGCTGTTTTTCCTGATATAACCTACGGTTTTTATTCAGTTTTTGCTGAAATCAACAATGTTCCGTATGAGGAAATACCGCTCAAAGATGATTTTACGATAGATATAAATGATTACAAGGGCATAAATAAAACGATCTTTATTGCAAACCCTAACGCACCGACAGGCATTGCTTTAAAAACAATTCAAGTTGAGGAAATATTAAAATCAAATCCCGACAACATTGTTGTGATTGACGAGGCTTATGTGGATTTTGGAAACGAATCCTGCGTTTCGCTTATAAATAAGTACGATAACCTTTTAGTTACGCAAACCTTTTCAAAATCCCGTTCAATGGCTGGTGCAAGGCTTGGGTTTGGTATTGCCAACAAGGCATTAATTCAAGACCTTAACACAATCAAGTATTCCACTAACCCATATAATATAAACCGTCTTACAATGGCGGCAGGGCTTGGAATATTAGAAGATGACTGGTGCACCAAAGAAAACTGCCGCACAATTATAAAAAACCGTGAATATACAGCAGCCGCTCTTAAAAAGCTTGGCTTTATAATGACAGATTCAAGCAGTAACTTTATTTTTGCAAAGCATCCTCAATTTGATGGAAAATTGCTTTATCAAAAGCTTAAAGAAAACGGAATTTTAGTGCGTCACTTTGATAAGCCGATTATTTCGGACTACAACCGAATAACGATAGGTACAGAAAATCAAATGAAAAAACTTATCGAAACGATAAAATTCATATTGGAGGAAGAAAAATGAGAACAGCAGAAATTAAAAGAAAAACTGCCGAAACCGATATTTGCCTTTCACTCAACCTTGACGGCACAGGAAAGAGCGATATTGATACAGGTTGCGGATTTTTAGACCATATGCTGACCCTTTTTGCAAAGCACGGAAGATTTGATATTAACTTAAAATGTGTCGGCGACACCTATGTTGATGACCACCACACAGTTGAAGATATTGGCATTGCACTCGGCGAAGCATTTTCGAATGCTCTTGGTGAAAAGCGCGGAATTATCCGCTACGGAAGTACAATCCTCCCTATGGACGAAGCCTTAATCCTATCAGCTGTTGACCTCTCAGGACGTGGTCATTTAGAGTATGACCTTCAAATTCCTGTTTCTAAGGTGGGTACTTTTGATACCGAGCTGGTTTTAGAGTTCTGGTTTGGATTTGTAAGAAACGCAAAGTGCACACTTCACATAAAGCAGCTTGCAGGATTAAATGCTCACCACATCATAGAAGGCGCATTCAAATCCTGTGGTCGAAGCGTTAAGGATGCCGTTTCTATTGACAAGGATTTTTCTGACGAAATACCTTCAACAAAAGGAGTGCTTTAGATGATTGCTATTGTAGATTATGGTGTGGGAAATCTTTTCTCCTTAAAAAGCTCCTTTGCGGCAATCGGTTTTGACGTCACGGTCACAAGCGACAAATCAGAAATTGAGGCTGCTGATAAAATAATTCTTCCCGGCGTTGGCGCATTCGGCGACGCTGCAGAAAAGCTTCAAAAAAGCGGGCTTGCCGACATTTTAAAAAGCGAAGCAGCAAAAGGCAAACCAATTCTCGGCATTTGTCTTGGTATGCAGTTACTTTTCGAAAAAAGCTTTGAATATGGCGAGCATAAAGGTCTGGGGCTTATTAAAGGAGAAATACGCCCTATTAAAGATGTCATTGACAAAAACCTTAAAATCCCGCATATCGGTTGGAATGCGCTCTCTATAAAAGGTGAAAAATCACCGCTTTTTAAGTATATTAAAGACGGGGATTTTGTGTACTTTGTTCATTCCTTCTATGGCGCTAACTGCGAAGAAAGTGTAATAGCAACCTCCGAATATGGTGCTAATCTTACTGCAGCAGTTGCTTCAGGTAATGTCTTCGGATGTCAGTTTCATCCTGAAAAAAGCGGAACAGTAGGGCTTAATATTCTTCGTGCATTCTGCGAAATGGAGGTAATAAAATGAATATATTTCCGGCAATAGACTTATATGAAGGAAAAGCTGTACGTCTTTTAAAGGGCGAATACGAAAAAATGACTGTTTACAGCGACAACCCTGCAGAATTTGCGCAGGATTTCGAAAAGCAGGGTGCGAAATTTTTGCACATAGTAGACTTGGAAGGTGCAAAAAGCGGTACTACGCCTAATCTTGATACAATAAAAAAAATAATCGACAGCGCTGACCTTTTCGTTGAAGTAGGCGGAGGTATTCGCAGTATGGAAGTGATAAGCGAATATATAAGCGCTGGTGTCGACCGTGTAATTTTGGGAACTGCAGCTGTTAATGACGAGGAGTTTTTAAAAACTGCTCTTTCTGCCTACGGAGACAAGATTGCCGTTGGTGTTGATATAAAGGACGGATTTGTTGCCATAAAAGGCTGGACCGAAAAATCTGAGTACTCCTGCTTTGATTTCTGCAAAAAGATCCAGGATTTAGGTGTTAAAACCATAATTTGTACCGACATTTCCAAAGACGGTGCGATGCAGGGTACAAATCACGAACTTTACCGTGAACTTTCCCAAAAATTCAATGTAGCTATTACTGCTTCAGGTGGGGTTTCCTCTCTTGATGATGTGAAAAAACTCGCAAATCTCGGCATTTACGGCGCAATCATCGGAAAGGCATACTACACAGGAGCAATCTCTATAAAAGAAGCAATCGAGGTGGCAAAATGATTACAAAACGTATTATCCCCTGCCTCGACGTTAAAGACGGCAGAGTTGTAAAAGGTGTTAATTTTTCAGGGCTTTCTGACGTTTCATCGCCTATCAGTCTTGCAAAGTATTATTCCGACAATGGTGCTGATGAGCTTGTTTTCTATGATATAACGGCATCAAGCGAAGGAAGGTCGTTATTTACCGACATTCTGTGCGAAGTTGCAAGAACAATCTTCATTCCACTAACCGTCGGAGGAGGCATAAACACAGTTGCCGATTTTGACCGTGTTTTAAAATGCGGCGCAGATAAAGTAAGTGTTAACTCGGGTGCAATAAAAAATCCCAACTTGATTTACGAGGCGGCAAAGCTTTACGGTAACCAATGTGTTGTTATTTCAGCCGATGTTAAGCGTGTTGACGGGGTTTTCAAAGTTTTCGCAAAAGGCGGCAGAGAAAACACAGGCATGGAAGCTATTTCATGGATTAAAAGATGCGTCGATATGGGCGCAGGCGAGGTTGTGTTAAACTCTATTGACACAGATGGCGTTAAGGGCGGATTTGACCTTGAAATGTTAGATGCTGTTTCAAATGCTGTAAATGTTCCTGTAATAGCCTCAGGAGGCGCAGGTAAAGTTTCAGACTTTACCACACTGTTTAAAACCTTGCCAAAGGTTGATGCCGGACTTGCCGCATCTATATTCCACTTCGGCGAGGTTTCAATCCCAGATTTAAAAAAGGAACTTTTAAAAGAAAATATCCCTGTTAGGTTATAAAGGAGAAAAAAATGATAAATATTGACGAACTTAAATTTGACGAAAAAGGTTTAATTCCGGCGATTGTTGTCGACTCGGTGACGAAGAAGGTCTTAACCCTCGCTTATATGAACAAGGAAAGTCTTAAAATTTCTATGGACAAAGGTCTTACCTGTTTTTACAGCCGCTCAAGAGACGAGCTTTGGTTAAAAGGCGAAACAAGCGGAAACTATCAGCATATCGTTTCCATCACAGCTGATTGCGACAAGGATGCACTCGTCGTTGTCGTTGAAAAAGACGGTCCTGCGTGTCATTTAGGGACTGATTCATGCTTTGAAAGTCCCGTATGGGAAAGCGATGAGCTTTCAGAATTTTCTTACGAAAGTCTTATGGAGCTTATTCGCGGCAGAAAAACTGATAAAAAGGAAGGTTCATACACCACTTACCTCTTTGAAAAGGGAATTGATAAAATCTTGAAAAAAGTCGGTGAGGAATCTACCGAAGTCATTATCGGTGCAAAATCCAATGACAAAAAAGAAACGATTTATGAAATTGCCGACCTTCTATACCATATAATGGTACTTATGATTGAGATGGGCATTTCTCTTGAAGACATACACAAAGAGCTTGCATCACGTCACGTTATTGACCATAAAATCAAGCAGGAGAAGATGACACAATGATAAGCGATTTTCATGTTCATACAACTTTTTGCGATGGAAAAAATACTCCCGATGAAATAGTTATTTCAGCTATTTCCCGGGGAATGGATAAAATAGGATTTTCCGGACATTCATATACATTTTTTGATGAAGAATACTGTATGAAAAAGGAGGATGTAGCAAAATATAAAGCAGAAATTTTAGCCTTGAAAGAAAAATATGCAGGCAAAATTGAAATTCTGTGCGGCATTGAACAGGATTTTTACTCCAAAATGAGTACAGACTGTTTTGATTACGTTATAGGCTCCGTCCACTACATTAAAGTAGGAAATGGATATTTTCCGATAGATAATGACGTTCAAACATTAAGAGATGCTTCAGAAAAATATTATGGCGGCGACTTCTATGCTCTTTGCGAGGATTATTTTGATACCGTTTCAAAAATCCCCGAAAAGTTAAATGCCGATATAATTGGGCACTTTGATATAGTGTGTAAGTTTAACGAAAAACATAATTTGTTTGATGAGGATAACCAAAGATATGTTTCGGCATACAAAAAGGCTATTGACAAACTGGTAAAATATAATATCCCATTTGAAATTAACACAGGAGCAATCTCAAGAGGTTATAAAACCACCGCCTATCCCTCTCCGAAAATTCTTGACTACATAAAAGAAAAGGGTGGAAAGTTTATTTTGTCAAGTGACTCGCATTCAAAAGATACTCTCTGCTTTGAATTTCAAAAATACTTTGAAGTATCAAAGCTAAAAGGCATCGAGTTAATTACCCTTTAAAACAAAATGATGGAACGCATAAAATGCAATCCATCATTTTTTATTTCATTACTTTTCAATAAATTTTGCACAAACCCTATAAATAGGCATTCCTTGCTCTGAAAATCTTGTCTCGTATTCCGTCATTACATTATCTTCAAATCCCGAATTATGAAGGTCAAACGTAATATCTGACATCTTAAAATTTTCTTCAGCAAAAGAGTTTAAGGAAAATTCAAATAGTTTTTGGTTATCTGTTTTAAAGCATACAAAGTCGCCATCTAAAAGCACCTTTTTATAAACATCAAGGAAGTTTTTATGCGTAAGTCTGCGTTTTGCCTGCTTGTTCTTTTTCCACGGGTCGGAAAAATTAAGATATATTCTTCTTGCTTCACCCTTTTTGAAGTACTCTGAAAGCTTTGCGGCATCAGCTATTATAAACCGCAGGTTTTTAAGCTCTAAAGGCTGTGCCTTTTCCATAGCAAGTACCATTACATCCCTTACAACCTCGATTGCAACAAAATTGATATCCGGATATTTTTGCGCCATTTCGGAAATGAATTTACCCTTTCCGCAGCCAATCTCAATATGTATAGGATTTTCATTACCAAATTCCTCATACCACTTGCCTTTTAAGTTTTCCGGCTCACGAATCCACAAATCTCCGCTTTTTTCAAGCCTTATTTCACAATTTTTCTTTTTACGCATCCGCATAAAACTATTCCTCCGTCTAAAGCAAAATATGCCGTACAAAATTTGTGGGACGATGCATTCACCGCCCCGCATAAAATATTAAAGTGTTCCAAACAATCTGTCGCCTGCGTCGCCTAATCCTGGAACAATATATCCGTTTTCGTTAAGTTTTTCATCAACTGCTCCGCAGTATATATCAACATCAGGATGTATCTTTTGAAGCGCCTCAACACCTTGAGGTGCAGCAATGATACATACGAACTTTATTTTTTTTGCACCACGTTTTTTTATCATTGTAATCGCATCAATAGCACTTCCGCCTGTTGCAAGCATAGGGTCTAACACCAAAACCTGACGCTTATCGAGATCGGTCGGCATCTTGCAATAATATTCAACAGGCTCCAGTGTTTCTTCATTTCTGTAAAGTCCTATATGACCTATCTTTGCAGCCGGAATAAGATCCATAAGTGCATCAACCATTCCAAGTCCCGCTCTTAAAATCGGAACAAGTGCTACTTTTCTTTTGGTTCTTTTTGCAGTCATCTTTGTAATAGGAGTTTCTATTTCAAAGTCTTCAAGCTCCAAGTCCTTTGTAGCTTCATATCCTAAAAGCAATCCTATTTCATGTGCACATTCACGAAAATCCTTTACAGATGTATTTTTGTCGCGCATAATTGACAGCTTATGCTGAATAAGCGGATGATTCATTACATATACATTTTCTTTCATTTTATGTAGTTCCTTTCTATACTAATTTTTTTCATTACAAGTTCACTACTTTTATATGATATTATATACCAAAAAAGAAAATTTGTCCACATTATTTTATAAAAATGCTCTTTCCATCTTTTCTAAAATAACGATATCATAAGTAAGAAGTGTACGAGCCTCTTTTACACTGCACCACTTATATTCTGCGACTTCCTCTGCCTGAAGCCTTACCTTTGCATCATTTTTCGGTGTTGCAAGAAAATATACAACATCCTTTTCAACGCCTTGTCTCGGGCTATAAGATGAAATTTCTCTGGCTCCGCCACAGAACACGACGCTAAGCCCTGTTTCTTCAAAAATTTCCCTTGCTGCAGTTTGAAACTCGTTTTCGCCTTGCTCAATGTGTCCTTTCGGAAAGCCCCAATGTCCTCTTGCATTCCCTTTCTTATTCATAATTAAAAGGTATTCTCTAATTCCTGATATATTGCGGAAAATCACAGCTCCGCAGGATTTTTCATATTTCATCGTATCCATTCCTTTACTTTATTCCCTTTTACTAAATAAACCTTCTTTGCAAGCTTGAACATAGGGCTGTCATTCATAGAATCGGTATAAAATTCATCAATCACAGCATCCGGAAAGTGTTTCTTAAAAATTTCGGGTTTATTTTTGCGATAACAAATTTGCAAAATTTCACCGGTACGAATATCAATCTCAGATGCAATAACTTTTTTTATACCAATCTTTCTACATATACTACCAATTAAAAAACCAGAACTCGCAGAAATTATAACATCGTCTTCCTTTTTATTTTCAAGGTAGAACTTTTTAATTTTCTTTTGATTTTTACTCCAAAACTCAGATACAAGGTCTTTGTCTTGTGCATATCGAAAAAGTTTTGTAGCATAGTTCTGTGCAGTAGCTAAAAGTTCTTCTTCTGAAATGCGGCATGCCTTATATTTTAAAAGCATCTGTATGACTTTAGGCAAAATTCTAATTAGACGTGGATTTTTTTTCAGAAGAAACAGATAAAAGTCGACAACACTTTCTCCGTCATAGATAGTGTTGTCAAAATCATAAACATTCATTATTTAACCTCAACAGCCTGAATATATGAGATATTCGACAGATTAAACTTTTTCAGGCAAGTATTTTCAAATGTGATATGCTCGCCGTCCTTTAAACCAGGATCGTTAAAATATATATTACTATCATCATACGATACAGCCATCATCGAATGAGGATATCCCTCATAACGGACAATTACACCGCATGGAAAATTGTCGAGTGCTTCGCATATTGCCGCTTTAGCGTCATCATCAGTAGCAATATTATTAAGAGTCGTTTCACCTTTATTTTTTGTATTAAAGCCTCCGTAATATATAGAATCTTCCGAAAGAGCAGGAACAAGCTTTAATCCAAAATCATCTGCAAGAGCACTATGCCCTGCCATATAGTTTCCATTATATCCTGCATCTATATTATACTGTGCAATATCAAGCGGAGTTATTACTTCTTTTGTAGCATTTGAAAATAGCATTGCATACGAGCATACCCAGCAGTATCCACGACCGTTGTTTTCAAACCCCAAATCCGGCTGTGACTGATAAAAGTACACTGAATTATAGCTTCCGCATCCGGTAGCAATTTCCTGTTTTACAGCTCTTTCTATTGTGACAGTTTTGGTTACTCCGTCATAGGTAACCACACTTCCAAATGGCTCTGCCAGATCTCTTACCGGGACAAAGGTATAGTCGTTTTTAATCACCATCGGTACATCCATAAAATATTCTTCGTCATTTATTTTTACAGTTTTAGAATTTTGCGTAAATACTACAACATTTTCATTATCTGACAAAAATACCTGACCGTTTTCAAAGCTTATTTGAAGGTCCATTGCCTCGGCTATTGGCCTTAGCTGAACAAGAGTTTTATCATTTACAATTACTGGCGATTCGCTAAAAGCAACTTCATTCCCGTTATATACTACACTTATTTCTGTATTTGCCTCAGCAACAGTTGAAAGCGATATTATTGCCGCTAAAGCCAGCGCAAAAACCTTTTTCATTCGTACAAACACCTTTCCTATTATAATACTTTTTTATTTTATCATACTTTTCTACACGTTTCTACATATTTTTCCTTACAATTTCGTAACATTTCTTACTTTTTTCAAAATTATACTAAAAAACTAAAAAAAAGCCTTGTAAAATATTTAATAAGGTGGTATAATATATCCGTTATATTATTAATTTTAGGAGGTTACTGCAGATGAGTACAGTATTTTTAGTTTTGCATATCATTGTAACTGTTGCTTTGGTAGCTGTCGTACTGTTGCAAGAAGGTAAGGATCCGGGTATGAAAGGCATTACAGGTTCAACACCTGATGCCGGCGATTCATTTTTCAGCAAGAACGCAGGAAGAACAAAGGCTTCTATGTTTTCTAAAATGACAACTGTTTTAGCTATTCTTTTCCTGATTACAACTGTTGTTCTCGGTATTTTAAATGCATAAATTACAATTACTGGCGGTACAGCTATTGCTGTACCGCTTTTGTAATATGAACGGAATAAAATCACAATTTCCCGACATCTTTGACCGCACAAAATTTTGAAAAGTCGTCACAATGTTAAAATAGGTGAAAATGCAATAGAGTTTCCGTAGGTTCACAAAAATAACGGTGATTTAAAATCACCGCTATTTTTTTCTACGCTAATGTCGTATACAATTATTATTTTAATAATCCTTTTAATTCTTCAACCGGTATTAGAAGTTCGGGACGTCCTGCTTCTCCTATTTTTTTTCTTACAATATCCGTGGCTATACTAACTTTCATATCCTCTGTTAGTTCAGGTAGTTCCTCTCTCTTTATAATGTGATATCCATAATCTGTTTTAACAGGATTCGAAATTGCTCCTACTTCCAAGCTAAACGCTGCCTCTTCAAATTCCTGAACCATATATCCCTTAGTAAAGACATATCCGTCAGAAGGTTGTCCTGAATCTGTATTAATTAGCATTCTATATGTATCAAAATCTTCGCCTTCTAAAACCGCTTTGTATGTATCATCAGCAAGAGCTTCTGTACCTACCAAAATATGCTTTGCCCTAATATATTCTGATGCATAAATTTGTTCTATATCATTATTATTTAGAATATTTTGAATAATACTATCTGACATTTGAAATCCATAATAGTGCTTTTCATGTACAAGTGCATCAATTCCTTTTAATGGTGCTTCATAGTAGTTACTATCATTTTCTATTCCACGCCTTATTTCTTCACAGTCCGCAGCAGAAAGTGTCATACCTGGAAACTCATTGTATATGATTGCAACATTGCTAAGTAAATTAATTGTTTCCGCCATCAAATAGTCAGACAATTCATCTTCCGTTACTTGACCTTGTTCTAACTCTTGATATGTAGACTGATAGAAAATATTATACAACGTCTTAAACTCCGCAAGTGAAATGCTTACATCTCCGCATTTTATAACCGTAGGAGTATCATCAATTACAATCTGCTTTGTTGCATTAACATAATTTACATTATATGAAAGCGCTTCGCTCACAAACCTTAGCGGAACAAATGTTCTGTCATTTACAATAACCGGTGCACAGTCGAGAATTTCTTCTGCGCTGCCAACAAGTGCAACAGGGCTGTCTATTGTGAGCACAACATTTTTATCACCTGAAGAAATTGTGACTTTACGGCTATCTCCATCCCAACCTGTTTTAGCACCGAATGCGTCTGCAATTACACGCACCGGCACCATAGTTCTTCCGCTTGCATTTATAAATGGAGCGGCTTCAGACACACCTTTTGTTATTACTTCGTCTTTTTCACACATATATCCTGTATCGCCTATTGCAAATTCGATAACTGCCGCAGATGCAGAAATTACAGAAATAGAAAATACGAGTGATGTCAAAAGTAGAGTTTTCTTTAATAAATTCATTTTGTAGCCTCCTAAAAATCATAACAGAGAAAAGCGTGCCGATTTTACGGTACGCTTTTTTCATCATATTTTAAATATTCCAAAAGCATCAAGTACTGATGAAATGAGAATAAGTACAATAAAGATTGGTGCAATATATTTAATAACAACTTCAAACAGCTTTTTACGCTTAAATTTTGCAGATAATTCGACTTCATCAACAACAACTTTTGTCTTAAGAACATATCCTATAAATATACAGGTAAAGAATGCAACTATCGGCATTAATACGCTGTTGCTGATAAAGTCAAAGAAATCAAGGAATGGCATACCTATAATTGTAATAGCTGACCAAGGACCGTATCCCAAGCAAGACGGTAGTCCAACCAAAACTGAAATAATAAACACAAGTATGCAAGCAGGAGTTCTTGACATTTTAAACTTATCGCAAACTATTGAAACGACAGTTTCCATAAGCGAAATTGAAGATGTTAACGCCGCAAGCAAAACAAGCAAGAAGAAAAGCACTCCAATTATATTTCCGCCAAACATTGTATCAAATACCTTTGGTAGTGTTACAAACATAAGGCTTGGGCCTTTTCCAAGAGCTTCAGGAGTTCCGCCTGAGAAAGTGAACACAGCCGGAATAATCATAAGACCTGCTAAAAATGCTATGCCTGTGTCAAATAATTCAATTTGTGTTACAGATGACTCAAGGTTTACGTCCTTCTTCATATACGAACCGTAAGTTATCATAATTCCCATCGCAAGAGACATTGAATAGAAAAGCTGTCCCATAGCTGCAAGAACTGTTGTTGCAGAGAATTTAGAAAAGTCAGGAGTTATGTAATAAAGCACGCCTTCCCAGGCTCCCGGCATACAAACTGAGTATCCTGCGATAAATACCGACAGAACGACCAATACCGGCATCATAACCTTACTTACCTTTTCAACCCCTTTTTCTACTCCAAAAAAGACAATAAGTGCTGTTATTCCGACAAATATTAAAAACCACAAAATAGGCTCTGTCGGATTTGCGATAAACGTCTCAAAATATGTGTCAACAGCAGTCTCTTTAACATTCCCTTTTAAAAATGCAAAGAGGTACTTAATAACCCAGCCGCCTATAACAGAATAGTATGGTAAAATTATAACCGGCACAATAGATGCAAGATATCCAATAAATGAATATTTTTTATTTAGCTTATTAAACGCACCGATGGCACTAAGCCCTGTCTTTCGCCCAATAGCAATTTCAGCTGTCATAAGAGCAAACCCGAACGTTACTGCCAAAATCAAATACACGAGCAAAAATATTCCGCCGCCGTATTTTGCCGCTAAATAAGGAAATCTCCAGATGTTCCCAAGCCCTACGGCTGAGCCTGCTGCTGCAAGTACAAATCCAAGCTTTCCTGTAAAATTACTTCTTTTTTCGTTTTGCATATAAAATATCCTTTCACCAAATATAATATTTTTACTTTTTATATTATATATTAAATCCCAGAAAAAGTCAATAATTTAGTATATCTTGTCACATATAAAAATGCACCTTTAGTGGTGCATTTTTTACAACTATTTCCTTATAAACATCTGTGTCCAATAATTTCCGTCTTTTACGTACCCCACACCGATTTTTGTATATGAAGCATTTAGTATATTGGCACGGTGCCCAGAAGAATTCATCCAAGCATTAACAACAGACTCAGGTGTTTTTTGCCCTTTAGCTATGTTTTCGCCAGCACTCTTATAAGATATTCCAAAATTTTTTATCATTTCAAACGGTGAACCATATACAGGGCTTGTATGCGAAAAGTACTTATTGTCCTTCATATCCTGTGATTTATACCTCGCCACACGGCTCAATTCCCAATCTTCTGTTAATTTATTAAGTCCATTTTTTACTCTTATATCATTAACAAGTCTTACAACTTCGCTTTCAAAATGAGAAACCTCAGCACTTAATTCAGGAATTTTGATAATCTGTCCGGGATAGATCAATTCAGGATTTACAATTTGAGGATTGGTAGCTATGATTTCACTTAATCCTATTTGATATTTAACTGCAATTTTCCACATAGTATCGCCTGATACAACAGTATGCTCTTTTGATGCAGCAGATGCTCCTGCACACAGAAAAACTGCTTGCACAGCCGCCACTGCAGGTATTATAAATCTTTTGTACATTATTCCTACCTCCAAAAAAATATGTCGCCATAACATGACGCCCTTTAATTATAGCATTTATAGCTTTATAATACAAATGTAATTGCTGGAATACCTTCAACAAATACCCTGTTTTCACATAGCAAAATGATGAGCATATATTATAAATATAAAACAATGAAAGGCGTGATGCTATGAAGTACATAGATAAAGATATTCTTCAAAAGGCTAATGAAGAAGCAATTTACAATACCTATCTGTACCTACTGCATCACAAAATTCCCGAAGATGGTCAGGCATTACAGTCAATTATTAAAGATTTAGAATCAATTTCACATACTATGAATAACCGTGACCTTTATCGCCTGCATATTATAAAAAATGCTATAAAAAATAATCCCTCACTTCTAAATTCAAAAATAAGTAATTTGATACATAAAAGTGGCGGACTGACTGCTTGCTTTTTCACAAAGGAAAGCGGCGATATTTCTGTTGCTTTCAAAGGTACAGGCAGCGGAGAATGGATTGATAATGGTGAGGGCTTATCGGGGATTCCCGAAAAACAGATATATATAACTTACGATAGCGGTGGTACCGAGCTATATCGTACAATCTGCGAAAAAGATTATGCCACAGAGCAGCAAGTAGAAGCTTTGAATTGGTTTAATAAGGTTTATATGCAAAATAATTTCAGTCAACAAATAACTGTTTCAGGACATTCTAAAGGCGGTAATAAGGCACAGTTTATAGCTATTAATTCTGATTTGGCAGATAATTGTTATAGCTTTTCAGGACAGGGATTTTCTCCCGAAGCAATTTCCTGTTTTAAAAATAAACTCGGCAAAAATTATGAAAAAAGACGTAATCGTATTATGAGTTTTTCAACAGATAACGACTACGTCAGCGTACTCGGAAGCCGACTCATTCCAAAAGATAATATTTATTACTTTAAGCCGCTTTACGGCATTCACTTTATAGATGCTATTTTAGAAAAGAACGGAACATTAAGGCCGCAAACAAATCAAGGCATGCTTTCTTCATATATTGAATCAGTTTCGCAGCAACTAATGGAGCTAAAGGCTTCATCAAGACAATATGCCACTGTTGGAATTATGAACATTTTTCAGAAATTTTTAGGAGAAGAAAACCCTGCCTCAAAAGACAGGGTATCACTTGAAAAAACCATAGCAGGCATTGCTATCGCCGTTGCACACCTACTTCGTAATCTTTAACCATTATTTTTACTTTCTATCAGTGTCAATCATCTTATCAGTATCAAGTCTTATTAAATATTTAGGACGCTGCTTAACCTCTTCGTAAATTGCTGCAATATATTTTCCAATAAGCCCAAGACCCATTAAAATCATACCGCATAAAAGCAGAATAAGCAAAATTACCGTAGAAAAGCCTTCTAATGCATTTCCGGTCGCCCAACGTACGACAGTTTGAATCCCTAAAACTAATCCAAGCAACACCGAAAATCCACCAATGTAACTCACCAGATTAAGTGGCATTGTGCTGAAAGATATAATGTTTGAAACTGCATATTTTATTAAGGATATAGTTGACCATTTTGAACTACCGATATTTCGCATACCTACATCATAATAAACTTTACAGCTGTTAAAACCCGCCCAGAAAGAAAGTGCTCTGAAAAATGATTTTCGTTCAGGAAGTGAAACTAAAATATCTGCAACCTTTTTGTCTATCAGCTTAAAGTCGCTTGTGTTTTTCATCGGATATCCTGTCATTTTTGAAATAATCCCATAGAAAAGATTGGAAAAAGCTTTATAAAATACAGATTCTTTTCCTCTTTCATTTTTTATGCCTTCAACCACTTCATAGCCTTCTTCCCATTTTTTGTACATTTCAATAATGGTTTCAGGCGGATGTTGCAAATCACAGTCCATTACTACAAAACAGTCTCCGTTTCCTTTTTCAAGACCTGCTAAAATGGCAGCCTCTTTTCCAAAATTCCTGCTAAATTCAATTCCTTTTATTTTCGAATTCTCTTTTGCTAATTTTAAAACTGTATCAAAAGTCTTGTCCTTTGAACCGTCACTCACAAAAATAAGCTCACAGTTTATATTTGCTCCATCCATAATTTTTAATACAACTTCAGCTGTATTTTTTATGTTGCCTTCTTCATTAAAAGACGGAATAACAATAGACAATAACTTACTCATATTTTCCTCCAGTAAACGTCAACACTTTTATATATAGTAATTATATCCCAATTTTATGAATAAGTCAACAATCTCACTCATATCCTATAACTTTATTTTCTGTGAATGATTTTTCAGTAGGCTTTTGCAGTAAAAAATCTAAGCAAGTATAACTTGTTTAGATTTGTCTTTCATATTCGAAATAGATTAAGGCATTTTTATGATACACCGCCTATTGTGCGATATATTTTCTTCCCTAATTCGATATAACCTCACACTACTTGGTTTTGATATAATATATTTTTGTTTTCGTGATATATCTTCTTAGGTGAGGATATTTAAAAATATATCACATTGAGCAGTAATATATTTATCCACAAGGTATAGTTCAAATTCTGTCATGAGTGTTTATATCATTTAAAAAAGACAGTAATCTGATTGCTGTCTTTTTTACGTCAAATGCAAACAGTTTTAGATGACACCACTTATCATAAAATTATGTTTCAACGGCCCCGAACCCCTTCCCAAATCAAGTCCCTCTGCAAGTGCATCAGATATGTAATCTTTTGCCTTCTTTACTGCATCCATAAGACTCAGTCCTTTTGCTAGATTTGATGCAATAGCACTTGATAAAGTACAACCTGTTCCGTGAGTATTAGGATTGTCAATTCTCTTGCCATCAAGCCATAAAAGATTGCCGTTTTCACACAAAAGGTCATTTGCATCATTTATACTATGACCGCCTTTTAGCAAAACACTACACCCATATTTTTTCTCTATGAATGCTGCTGCTTTTATCATATCCTCTTTGTTACTGATTTTCATATCCGACAAAACTTCTGCCTCAGAAATATTGGGAGTGACAAGAGTTGCAATGGATAACAGCTTTGCTGTCAATGTTTTTATTGCATCACTTTTTATAAGAGCCGAACCGCTTGTTGCTACCATTACGGGATCTACAACAATGTTTTTTGCATTATAAAATTTTAGCCGATCTGCAATTACATCTATCAACTCACTTGATGATACCATTCCTATTTTTACGCTATCAGGGAATATATCTTCAAATATTGCATCAAGTTGTTCTTTTAGAAAGTCCGGTGTCGAATCTAAAATTGCTCTTACACCAAGAGTATTTTGAGCAGTAAGTGCCGTAATTGCGCTCATTGCATAAACACCGTTCATTGTCATAGTTTTAATATCTGCCTGAATACCTGCCCCACCGCTTGAATCACTGCCGGCAATCGTAAGTGCAGTTTTCATTTTTGTTTTATAACAAAAACAATCAAAGTCTATTATGTAATAATCAGAAATCTCTCTCATTTCTTCTTGCCTTGGTTCGTGTGCATCATAAACTGCCGCAACCTGAAAGCCATCATATTTAGCAGTTTTTAAAGCATGCAGGGCATCTTCAAACACTACTGTTTCAATCTTTTCCGTTCCAAGATGGTGTAGGGCTTGTCTGTAAATTTCCGGTGTTTCTTTGCCAAATCCAACTTCGGCACAAGTGAATATTCCAGAAAAGTATTCATAGATCTTCAACCGTTTCAAAACATCTTCCACAATAGTTCTGTCCGTCACAGTTGCAACACACATTTTCACGCCTGAACTCTGTAATCTTTTTAAGAAATCACTTACGCCCGGTTTAAGAACAACTTTCGTCCGATATATTTCAGCCACCATATTATTTATACCTTCTACAATTTCATTGGCAGAAAGCTCAATACCATAATGACTGCGGTAATATTCAGCGGCTTGTTTGAGTGTAAAAGTCTTAAAAACCTCTGCAAGATTTTCTTTTGGTACCATGCCAAGAGAACGAAGATATTCTTCTCCTATTGTATCCCATATAAACATAGAGTCTAAAATTGTTCCGTCCAAATCAAATATCGCACCTTTTATCATTATGATACCACCTTTTCGGTCAGCTCTTTTAAGTTTTTTGTTGCAGATTCAATATCATCTGCCGCAAAGATTGCGCTGATTACTGCTATTCCTGAAATACCGCTATTTTCAAGTTTTGATACATTGCCTGCACCAATTCCGCCTATTGCAACCACAGGAATGCTTACCGCACTACATATTTCTTTTAAGGTGTCAAAGCTTACATCTTCTGCATCGGGCTTTGAGCCTGTTGAAAACACAGCACCCACACCAAGATAATCTGCACCTTCTTTTTCAGCAAGCAGAGCTTGTTCTATCGTTTGAGCCGATACACCAAGTATCTTATCTTCACCGAGAATTTCTCTTACATTTCCGGCTTTCATATCTCTTTGTCCCACATGAACACCGTGAGCATTTATTTTTCTTGCAATTTCAACATTGTCATTTATTATAAAAGGGATGTTGTACTTTTTGCACAGCTTCTGTATTTCTAACGCTTCATTTAGAAAACTCTCTTCATCAAGGTTTTTCTCACGAAGCTGAACAAATGTAACGCCGCCTTTTATTGCTTTCTCAACTTGTTCATATAAGGTTTCGCCGTCAAGCCATGTGCGGTCGGTTACCGCATATAAAAGTAATGATTTTTTATCGCACTTCATATTTTGCTCCTTTATTCAATTTGTCTGCATCCATATTGTATATTGCATCTATAATGTGATTGCGAAGGCTTGAATTTCCTTCGCCATCTTTCATATTTGATACACCAATCTCACCTGCAAGTCCCATCAGGCACACAGATGCTGCAACAGCCTCGGTTATATTTTCAGGATTTGCAACTGCATAGGCAGCGGTAAGTCCCGAAAGCATACAGCCTGTTCCTGTAATACGGCTCATCATAGGTGTGCCATTTCGAATTACATAGCATTTTTTGCTGTCAGCCACCAAATCTATCACACCGGTTATGGCAATAACTGCTCCTGACTTTTCTGAAAATGCTTTTGCGAACTTGACCATTGAGTCAAGATTTTCTTCAGTCACAATATCTGCAGCATCTGCATCTACACCCTTGGTTGTTCCGCTTCCGAGTGCAAGCGTTTTAATCTCCGATATATTGCCTCTTATGACATCGGGTTTAATTTCATCCATAATTTTTAATGCAGTTTCTGTTCTTAGTTTACTTGCGCCTGCACCGACGGGATCAAGAAGGACAATATGACCAAGCTCCTTTGACTTCTTACCGGAAATAAACATAGCCTCTATGCTACTTTTATTCAGTGTTCCGATGTTGATATTAAGTCCTCCGCAGATAGATGTAATATCCGAAACATCATCCGGCTCATCTGACATAATGGGGCTTCCGCCTGATGCAAGCAGAGTATTTGCAACATCATTAACCGTAACATAGTTTGTGATGTTGTGAATAAGCGGCGTTTTTTCCTTTACGTTTTCAAGACATTTTCCTAACATATTTACCTCTTTCTGCCGTAATAATCGGCTGTTTATTAACTTAATAACAAACCTTGCCAAACAAAAAAGGAAGCTACCGACTTGGTAACTTCCTAAAAGTTCTTTGTTCCTCCTAACACTGTGTATCAGGCATCCCTACGTTGGCATTATCCAAATCAGGTTCTCGGTCGAAGGTCGCACCTTCCTCTCAGCCTGTAATACAAGCTCCCGTTTATTAAGTTTAGAAGTATTATATCACTTTTTAAGAAACTTTTCAATAGTTTAAGATAAATTATTTTTTGCAATATAAAAAACCGAACGGTTTAGATGCATATAAAATAAGCTTTGCAAAAGCAAAGCAAACTTAACTTCTTCCCTTATTCACTATTACTTATTACTTTCCAAAAATCGACAGGTCTTTTTAAGGAATAGTGAAGAGTGAATAGGTAATAAGTAAAATCGACAAGATTCTGACGAACCTTGTCGATTTTTGGAAGAGCCGAACGGTTTAGATGCCGGTGGTTATAAATTGCTCTTCTTTGATTTGTAGTGTTTTTCTAATAATGAGATAAAAAACAAAGCAATTAAAACAACAAGCATAATTACTTTTACCAAAAACAGTCTTCACAATAAAAATTTCCGAAAGCAGTATATCCTTTACCTGTGCTTTTACCGCATTCGTAACATTTTTTGCCACAACCAGTTAACGCCAACAACAGCATCACGCTTAATACAAGAACCACTATTTTTTTCACTGTTTTCCTCTCCTTTCTTAACCAGAAATCAATCATTCCTCTGGTTTATATATAACAGTATACCAGCCTCCATCCGTAACATCAACAAACATAGTTGGAACATCATACCCTTCTTCCGGATTAAGTCCGCGTATCCTGAAAGCATAAAACATTTTGTCGTTTGTAAATACGAATCGACAAGCATCAGTTGATGTGGCTGTATAGTTTACACCAAAATCATCTTCAAATGTTACAGTTTTTTTGTCAGTGGAGACATATATGAGTTTCAAAACTGGGTTATCAACATGATAGTTGTTGGGATAATGCAAAAAATCTGGCACCCATCTTGTATTCACCAAGGAAGAAAGTTTAATTGGTTGTTTATTATCAATCTTTATTAACTGGCATCCATTATCCATATATAATTTTGAATTTTCTATTCTATATCCATAGTCAATTATTTTATTTGGAAACTTAAAAATGATTATGTTATCATTTACTTCCCAATATATCGAACTAGAATCCCAAAATCCTGTACCGTCCTGCAATAAAACTAACTTTTCTAAAATGTATGTTGACTTTTGATTAATCCATGTACCCACCAAATTTTGATCAATACTATTCGTATACTCATCAGAATAGTTAGAAACAACTTTGTCCTCGTTTGTGTAACTTGTCATAGGACTCGAAATCGATTTTTCTTCTATAGAACCACCAATTCCTCCTATTATACCTAAAGCAACAACCACCAAAACCCAAAACCACCATTTTTTGAAAATCATTCTTTCCCCTCCTTTTTTTAATTCCAAATCGGAATTTAATTACATTATAATTCTATTTTAGAATTATGTCAATACTTTTCAGGAATATAATAAATAAAAATATTCTAAAAAGGAATTATAATTTTATGAAAATACGAAAACAAATATATGGAAACAAAAATTTAGTTGGTAAAAATATAGAACGATTGAGAAAAGAAAAAGGTATAAAGCAAAAAGACTTTATTGCTCAAATTCAAGTCATGGGTTGTGATATGAATCCTACTAGTTATTCAAAACTTGAAGGACAGATACGAAGTGCAACAGATAAGGAAATTTATGTTATAGCCAAAATTCTTGGTGTCCCAATTGAAGAATTGTTTAACAACCAAAAATAGCACCTGATTATTTTAATAAATCAGGTGCTATTAGATTATCTGTAGTTCAAGTCTAGTTCAAAACCGCTTGGTATCTACCCTTTTGTTTCAAAACTGATTTTGTAAAAAGCCCTCAAACCATTGGAAAAAGCGAACAATTTAGATGGTATCTAAACTATTCGCTTCTTTTGGCAAGGAAGAACAATATAGATGCAACTATTGAGGCAACATATCGCATCCGTCAGGATATATCGCACCGAAGGTATATCGAAAATTCCGTCAGGAATTTATATCGCTGAAAAAAGACAGATTTCTTTGTCGAAATCTGTCTTTTTTTCTGAAAAAGCAGAACAATATAGATGCAAATATTTTAGTGATATTCCTTCTTCGATGGAGTGGTATTTTTGATAAATCAAAAGTGGTATTGAAAACTTTGGTTTCAGTGATATTATATTTGCCTTTAAACTGTGCAAAGCACAATATCACTCGGCGTAAGCAGAATATAACTGCGTAGCAATATAACTTGCCCCAGGCAAATATAACTGAAAAAAGACATCCAATGGATGTCTTTTTCATGGAAGAGCCGAATGGTTTAGATGTCACGATATTTTTTTGTTCTACTTTTTTTATTTACAAAACAATATTAAATTAAGAAACTTTTCTCTTAGGATAACACCTCAATTTACCTTTTGAATCTTTGTAGCTAGAAATCCATCCCTGTTCTTTAAAATATTCCAAAATAATTCTATTATATTCCGTGTCAGGAAACGATGGACTCTTGTTTTCTAAACATGCCGCCTCGTAACGTGTATCTGCCAATATACTTCTATATTTAGTCAACTTTGCATTATCGCAAAATTGTTTATTAATTAATATTGCATATATGTCTGAAGGCAATATGTTTATTGTATCGACTATAGTTAAAATTCTTGCGTGGTTCTGCAAACTATAATTAAGTAAAGCCTTTTTTGTCTCATTACCTAGAATAGCATAATTTTTCAAAAGCCATGGTAATATCTTGCGTCTTGTTATATATTCTACATTGCTCTCCATATTTTTAATATATTCTGCAACATCCAATTTGGTATATGTGCCATTTTTATAAATTTGAACTGAATCTTTATTATCTAATATTTCTTTTATCAGTTCGACTCGACCGATACTATCCCCTATAACCTTATTATTAATCGAATATACTGTTCCGTTAAATGGGAAATATATTGCATTTAACTCATCGATATTTTTTATAATCTGTTCTTCAAATTCACTAATCTTTTTTAAAATATTATCTTTCTGAATTTGCAATTGATTTAACATAGATTTATAAACAGTTTCTTTGATTTTAAAGGCACTGTAGACATATCCTCTACCAGATTGCAAAGCATGGAAATCTTCAGGAAATAAATTTTTGTATATAACTAGTGCTAATTGATAATTTGCATTCTCGCAGCCATTAATCTTCTCCATGGTATTTTTATATACTTGATATTCATTTACTATGTTACAAAGCAATCTCATATCATTAAGATAAAATGATAAATCTTTCAAAAATTGTTTGTCTATTCCCTTTGAACACCGTGCTTCATTCAACATTTTCATAAATTTATCTGATGAATTAGAAATATCGACAACAGGAATTACTGGTATTATAAAGTCAAAAAATTTATTGCGTTCTACACAAGTAAATATATCGTCTTTTATTAGATATACAAATTTAATAATAGTATCTTTATTTTTTTCGTTAATTAGGTAATTGATTTCTCTCAGTTTTTCAAAAATAAGAGTAGAATCATATCTGTCTAAATCTTCAAAAATTATAACATCCGCATTGCAATTTTCAAATAAATATATTACCTCATCTAGGTGCTTATCAAATGCTGAATCGGATTCCTCATCAAAGACCTCTATATCAACAATGTCTTTTATTCCTATTTTTCTAAATTTATTAAAATACCCACCTTTAACAAAAAAAGATCTTATCGCAAAAAATATTTCAACCAAACTGGTAAAAATCAAAAAAAGTTTAAATGGTGTTTCCAAAGTCATTTTTAAAATCTTATATTCTGTTTGGTTAATCAAACTAAACCAATTAGAATAAAACACAAAATACAATATAGATACAGATAGAATAAATGCACCTATCATATATATTACTTTCTTGATTTTTGAAACTGGCTGTTTGATACTAAAATTTGATTCTGATATGCTTGAAGATTTTATTTGATAGATCAACTGATTTATTATTTTACCTTCTAAAAAATTTGCTATTTTCTTTTCATCGACAATATTTTTTTCATCGAAATTTCTTCCATTTTTATTCTCTGCTCGCTCCTTTGATTGTTTTTCAAATTCCTTAATCTGCTCTTTAAGTTCCTTAATTTGTCCATTTAAAATTTCGATATTATCAGCAAAGTGTGCTAAAGAAATATGTATGTATTTGTGCTCTAAATGTTTTTTTGCATAACTATTCATTATGCTACTTTTACCAGAGCCATAAGAACCCATTAATGCAATGTTTTTTATCTTGTGTTTAGATGCAAGTGCAAAATTAATTGCGTTTTCATAATCAGATATATTAACATCTTCTCTTGGCATCAACGGCATATATGTTGAAGAAATCTCATCTACCATTTTCGATTTAAAATTAATAAATTTTCTATAAAGACTAAGAATACACTCAAATAAAAAATTGATAAATTTATATACTATTTTTTTCATATGTAAATCCTCCCACTCAGAAAATTACTATTTTAATTATAACATTTTTTCTGACAAATTTCAACAATGCATAACATTATTAAATACATATTTTGCAAGTTTATAAATTTTTCTGTTTCAGTGCAAATTCTATATTAATTAACATCATAAAATTTATTCATCACCCAATCGACGTCATCTATATTTATAAGTACTTCTTCCTTATATCTAAAACTTCGTAATTTATGGCTTATTTCAAAGAATGAAACTCGTGCAACCCAACTCGAAAATCTACACTGTCCGTGATATTTATCAAGTATAATAAACGATTTCAAAATTATATCTTGGCACAAATCTTCGTATTCTCTCATCAACCTGTCATATGTTGATAATCCACTTCTTTTTATCCGATCTAATATGATATACCTTATCTTTTCATAAGTTTCTTCATACAACATATTTAACGCTTTCCTATCTCCAAGCAACGCTGCTTCCTTCAATTGTAACTCCCTAAGTTTGAGAATCTCATTTTTATTAAACTCTTCAATGTTAACAAAAATATCGTTTGAAATTGTTATTTCCCTTAAGTATTGCCTACATACATTCTCATCAAATTCATATAGGAAAAACATTTCGGCCAACTTGTGTTTGATTGCACTATCAGATATTGTAATTGATTCTTTGCATATTCGGCTACCATGTTCGACTCTATTTGCGCATCTCCAAACAACTTTTGAATTTCTTCTTGTGATTCTTCTATAATTTGCTCCACATTTGCCACAGACAATTTTCCCAGCCAGAACATCATTACTATATCTCGTTGTTTTTCTTTTCATAAACCCTTCTGAATCAACGAAGACATTTGTTCTTCGTTCTTTTTCTGCTTGAACTTTTTGAAAACAATTATCTGAAATAATCGGCGTATGATGTGCCTTAATAAAATATCTATCTAACTCACCATTATTTTTCACTTGCATTCCCGTATGAAAATCCTTTACATATGTTTTCTGTCCTATAACGCTGCCTGTCAGTTTCTCGTTTGACAACAACTTTGATATTGTTGCACTACTCCATTTTTCTTTGCCTGTAGGAGATTTTACATTTTGTTTTGACAATTCCTTTGATATTGCTAATAGACTAAAACCATTCAAATACCATGAAAATATATTACGAACTATCTCTGCTTCATAATCATTTACCACGAGATTACCAAACTCATCATTATCATATCCATAGCATATTCTGTTATATAGTTTTGATTTTCCAGTCTTAAAACTATGCTTAATACCAAATTTGATATTTTGACTTTTCCCCTCACTTTCCGCCTCAGCAAAAATTAATAGAAGTTCATAATTTACACTGGATGTCAATTGTAATAGTTTCATTCCTTCTTGTTCAAACCACACATCTACGCCTATAGCTTTTAAGTGTCGTAAAATAAGAATACCATCATATAAATTCCTTCCAAATCTCGTTATCGATTTCACAAGAATGATATCTACTTTTCCAGCATCGCATTCTGATAGCAATTCTTGCAGTCCAGTTAGTTTATCAACTCTAAGACCGCTTTTTCTGTCAAAAAACACTCCTGCATAGTCCCACATACAATTACTTTTGATATATTGATCATAATACTTTATCTGTGTATCCAAAGAAGCTTCCTGTTCTTCATGTTTTGTACTTACTCTGCAATAAGCAGCAACACGTTTTCTCTTATATTCAGCCTTTGTTAATATTTCAATTATTTCCATTAGTACATATTAAGCTTATATCCGACAAAATATCATTTACCAGATTGTATTCGTGCTTTGTTTTTCTTGTTCTTCTAAGCTTTTCCTCCTGAACATTTTTAAAGATTTCCAAAGAAATGATAGCAGGATGAGAATTTATTGTCAAATACTTATCTTCAAACCCTGTATTAACATATTGAACACCGCATCCAGAAACCGTTTTCTGCAAAATTACAACACCAATATATTTTTCATTAGAAAGAAGTTTATCTATTGCCTCTCTATTCCATTTATCTTTTCCTGTCGGCGACTTTATGTCTAATTGATATAATTTATCAGATATTTGTCCTAAGCTATAACCCGATAAATAACTTTCAAATACCATTTTAATGATTTCTGCCTTTTCTTTGTCTATTATTAAATTCCCATTTTCATTCTGTACATATCCATAGCAAATTCTTTTTGCCATTTTGGATGTACCTTCTTTAAATTGATTTCTTAAAGCTTTTTTAATTTGTTCGTTATTTTTCATATTTTACAGTCTCCAATCTTATTTTTTATTTATATTTATTTATGAAAAAAACCATAATAATTTTTACAATTACTATGGTTTAATGAATATCTATTAACTTATTTGTATAAAAAGCAACAAACCTGCTTCTTTTTTGAAACAGGTTTGTCAACTTATCTTGGCTCCCCGTGCTGGGCTCGAACCAGCGACAACGCGGTTAACAGCCGCGTGCTCTGCCAACTGAGCTAACGAGGAATATACGCCAAGAATCCGAATTACTTCGGATTCTTGGTTCCGGCAGCTATCTACTTTCCCAGGCG
>JAZQEC010000040.1:0-4977 GCA_045538755.1 Clostridia bacterium | reverse complement strand
GATTTTTCCTTGTTTATAGCGGTTTGTGAGCACTTTGTTTCTTCTCTCCAAAACCGCGTGCCGAGGGTTCAAGTCCTTCTGCCCCTGCCACGAAAACAGTCACTTTTGTGGCTGTTTTATTTTTTAGCTGCTTTCTTTTTTTATAAGAGAAGGACTTGAAGGACGAGCGGTACAGAGCAACAGTCCGGTGGACTGTTGTGACCGCGAGCGACCAAGCGCCCGCAGGCGCGCGAGTCAAGTCCTTCTGCCCCTGCCACAAAAACAGTCACTTTTGTGGCTGTTTTATTTTTTAGCTGCTTTCTTTTTTATAAGAGAAGGACTTGAAGGACGAGCGGTACAGAGCAACAGTCCGGTGGACTGTTGTGACCGCGAGCGACCAAGCGCCCGCAGGCGTGCGAGTCAAGTCCTTCTGCCCCTGCCACGAATAAGTCCTGAAACCGTTGATATATAAGGGTTTCAGGATTTTTCTTTTGCTTTTTTCAAAAATCGTTATTTTTCTAAATTAGCATCATTACCGCAAAATATCGCCGTTTTTCGAGGACTATGTGCCCCTTTTTTGTAGGTTAAAAACGCCCGAAACTCCAGACAGCAGAAGGGATTTTCCCAACTGCTGTCTTTTTTCTTGTGTATAAATTTAATTATGAACTCTTATTATTGCCTATGCTTTGTCATATTGCAGACGATAGGATTGCACAAGACACCATCGATAAAAATCACCGAAGGAGTCCGATAAATTGGAATTTATAGAATTGATTATACCACTCATACCAAAATATGAAAATGATTTTTATTTTTCTTTAATAAGCACCATGCTGTAAAGCTCCAGTTCAAAGGAAAGATTATCAGTAACTGCGACAAGCTCTCCGTTGTGCCTGTTATCAACCTTATATATCTCATACGTCGCATTTTTACCTGAATCCAACGAAATCTCTTTATTGGGCAAAGAGTCATTATCGCTGTAATAAGTAAGTATAATTGTTGCTTTTCCGTTTTTATCCACACCGCAAAGAGAATAGATATTTTCAACCTCATTTTGGGAAGCGATTTCTTTTTCGCAATCATAAAGGAAACCGTACCAATAAAAAGCATAATATCCCTTTAACTTTTCATAAGTGTAAAAATCAAAAACACCGTTAAAAACCGAGGGACGGGTGTCATAATACATAAGCATATCAATGGAAGAACACTGAGAGGTACACATACAAGCCAATGTGAATGATGCACCCTTGATGCCGTGAATTGCTTTAAGAGTGTAAACAAACTCTTCTTCCCACCCTTTTACATAGTTCCATTCGTTGAGTATGCTTTCTGAATTTTCATAACCGTATTTGTTTAAGAGTGTTTTTATTCTTTCTGCTTTTTGAGCCATATGCACAGGCTCTGTGCAATAAATATGCCAGGAAATGAAATCAAGCGGTACGTTTCTTTTTTGCATTTCCTGAAGAAAATCCTCTGCCCATTCTTCGTTATGTGCAAGTGCAGGACCGCCTGTTTTCAAATCAGGAAAACGTTCTTTAAGATGCTTTGCGGTAATTTCGAACAAATCAAAAAATTCTGCTTTTGTTCCGCCCCAGGTGCGCTTGTTCAATGAATCGTCAGGGTCAAGATCAGCTTCATTCCAGATTTCCCAGTATTTAATGTTGAGTTTGTAGCCATCTGCCCAACCCTCATTGTAATGTCGGATAATATGTTCGCAGATAACAGCCCACTTTTTGAAATCCTCAGGCGGAACAGTGCCATGCTTTTTTATCTGATGCTCAATTGTCTGACCTAATCTGAAAAATGTTTCGGTGCCTGCATCAAGACAAACTAAAATACTTTCATCCGTACACGCAAAATCATAGGCTGCAGGGTCATAAGGGTCAGCATCGAAGTCAGGAAAAATGCATGTAATATCATGGCTGTACGGACCGCCGTAAATGCCGCAAACAGCAGAATCGTGATTTCTGCTGTATGGAATCCGCGCTGACTTATAATCCTCAAAATTACTGCGGAATTGGTCATTTGCGTGCCTTCTGTGCCAAGGTCCGCCGTTAGTCGCATTAAGAATTTTAAATTTGTTGCCCGGGCTATTCAAATCAAATTTTAATATTTCCATTGGAACCTCCGCAAATTCTTATTTTCCGAACTTTTTGACAAATTGGAATTTAGCAGATACGATTACTCGTTCAGAATTTATCGGCAGCTCTTATGCGCAGAGCCATATCGGTTGCCTGCGGTCTGTCGCCGATATAATATGTGCCGAATCTTGTAGCGGTAAATTCATATTCTTCGGAAAATTCACCGCTGATGGGGTTGAACCATTGATAGGTATATCTTCCGTTCGGAACGAGGCTTCCGATTGTACCCGTTTTTATTCCGCCGTAAAACTTGGTGTTTACATTCTGCGCAACGGTTTCATCGGTGAACGAATAGAAATAAATAACGATTTCGGTGTTATCTTCGTTGCCTGCATAAACATAATAAACATTGTTTGCGGGAACGAAATATGCCTTGTTGTCAAATCTGGGAATAAGATTATACCATTCTGTGTTTTCAAGGAAATCTCGCATATATCCGACCTGATATGAGCTCTCGTATTCGAGCGCATCCTGCCAGGTTGCATTGATTTTTTCTTCGCTCGTTATTGTGTCAACGCCGTCGGAGCTGTCGTTTTCTTCATCATAAACATTGAGGTAGCTCCAGGTATCGTGACCGCCCCAACCGTAGCCGTACATGCCGTTAAGATACGCTGTCCAGCCCTGCATTCTTGAACCGAAGTTCTTTGTCCAGAGATAGCAATACTGGCCTTCATAATTGATTGCGGGTTTGCCTTGTGAGTTATACCAGCAGTCTTTTTCAATTCGGAAATCGCTTTGCTCTGTTTTGTCGGTGTGCCATTGAACGGCATAGAAATTGTGTGCTTTTATATCTCTGAAACAGGACGGCATTGCATCTTTGAAATAAACCTTGCAATTATCCGTTGCTCCCTCACCGTTGCCGTAAACCGACGTTGAACCGACGTTTTCCATATGAGCAGAAAGCGGATGGTCATATGCATCGTGTTTTGCTAAATACTCCGCAACAAGCTTGTAAGGGTTGTTATCCAATCCCCATTCGGGATGGTTTGTTTCGCTCCAATAGAAATCATTGTCAACTTCCTGACCGAGTGTCCAGACAACGGGGTATGCGCCGTATCTTGCAACCCAGTAACGGCTGACTTTTTCAAGGTAAGCCTTTGCCGAATCAGACGGCTCGTTACCGACAAATCCGCCGTTGTTTGAAATCAGGGGCTCAATAAAATAGGAGAAAAAAAACTGTGCATTTGCGTGAACGAACCCGTTTTCTGCAATAATGCGGAACTTTTCATCATAGTCCGCAAGACCTGCCATATCCTCTTCGGTTATGCCGTTTGTAAAATCAAACTTTGCTCCGATGGGTTCACTCTGATACACGGTAAAACCCTGTGAAACACGCTTTTCGCATATTGTTTCAACCATATCAACTGTTTCGTCGCCAAGGCTCCAATGAGTATCACCGAGCCAGAAAAACGGTGTTCCGTCGTCATAAGTGAAATACTTTTCACCTGCGTTTGTTGTGATAAAACCGTGCTTATAAATATCGTGCTCACCGCTGTATCCGGTGCAGATAACAGCACCTGTTCTACCGTCAAGCGAAGTGTTTTCGGCATCCGTGCAGACGGTCTTGAAATGCCAATTACCTTCGGAGGGACAAACGAACCGGACTTTCCAGACATTACCACCGTCCCAGAAAGCAGGGATTTTATAAAGTCTGCCGTTGCCCCAAAGGTGAAGTTCCACATCAACGTCATTGAACGGGTTGGTATATGATTTTTCGCTTTCAAAAGCAATTTCATTTGCAACCCATGTTTCTGCGTTCAATCTCTGTTCGGGATTCTCAATCAGTTCGCCGTTATATTCAATCCACGAGTGAGGATTTACCGCTGCAGGGGGTATAGCAGTTTCATCTGTGCCTTTGATGTTGTTGATCAATTTTGCAAAATAATTGATAACTAAGCCTGTGATTTCTTCCGCTGTGTTTATTATTGCAGGTGTGCCTGCGTTTGTTCCGTCAGAAGCATAAGATGAGAGTGTAGCGGATAAAAATACCATTACAACACAAAGAAGCAATGAAATTTGTTTTTTAAATCTCATAATTACCTCCACAAATTCTTATTTGTTGAAAAGATTATATCACATTCTTTTTGGTTATTCCACAGAAACTTTGTTTAGGACAGTTTGATTATTTTTTGAATCCGTGTTATTCTAAATGTAGGATTTTTTGAAAGGATGTGATGCAGATGAAATTTGAAAACGCAGAAGTTTCTGTTATTAAAAGCAAACGGAAAACAATTTCAATTCAGGTGAAACCGAATGAAGTTATCATCCGTGCGCCGATAAAAATGAAAGAAAAAGAAATTGAAAAATTCGTTGAATCAAAAAGAAACTGGATTGAAAAACATCTGCAATCGCTTTCGGAAAAGCAGAAACTTTTTGAAAATATCGAGCCGTATTCTGATGAAGAAATCAGAAGTTTTGTGAAACAAGCGAAAGAAATAATTCCAAAGAAAGTTGAATTTTATGCCGAGAAAATCGGTGTGACTTATAATAAAATTACTATCCGTTGCCAACGAACCCGTTGGGGAAGCTGCTCGTCAAAAGGCAATCTGAATTTTAACTGTCTGCTTGTTTTGTTGCCCGATGAAATCATTGACAGCGTTGTTGTTCACGAACTCTGCCACAGAAAACAGATGAATCATTCCGCGAAATTCTATACAGAAATTGAAAAAGTTTTTCCGGATTATAACCGTTGCCGTCAATGGCTTAAGCAGAACGGAAATAAATATATGAGCCGAATCCCGAAATAAATCAACGGGTTCCGGCTCTTTTTTATTTGCAACACTAAATTGGCAAGCAAGGCAAATGTGAACACAAACACAAAAATTCATTTGCAATTTATCTCGCTTGTTGGTGAAAT
>JAZQEC010000039.1:0-2639 GCA_045538755.1 Clostridia bacterium | reverse complement strand
AGTGCCACACAAACGGAATGGACGAAATCATAGCGTTAGCTTTAAATGAAAAGTCCAAAAATCCAATTGAGATTTTAGAAAAGATGATGTCAATGGACTTTTGTCATATGCACGGTCCCGAGCATCATGTTATGGTGGGAGCATCACTTATTACTGCATATAAAAACGCAGGCGGAGAGATTGATTTGCCGACTGCTCTATCCGAAATGTATGCAAGGGGAAAGCAAGTTCCAGGCGGAGCATGCGGATTTTGGGGTGCATGCGGTGCAGGTATCAGCACAGGAATGTATATGTCGATTATAACAAAGTCAACACCGCTTGCAAGCAAAACTTGGGGACTTTCCAATCAAATGACGGGGCAAGCACTTACTGCAATCGGTAAAAACGGCGGACCTCGTTGCTGTAAAAGAGATTCGTATCTTGCAATTCGCGAGGCGGTCAAGTTTACTGCTGAAAACCTTGGCATACATATGGAGCTTGACAAAATTGAATGTTCACGCTCAAAGCAAAATAATCAATGTATAGAAGAAAGGTGTCCTTTCCATGTCAAAAACTAAAATAGCATTTATTTGCGTTCATAATTCCTGCCGAAGTCAGATGGCAGAAGCATTTGGAAAAGTGTACCTTTCAGAAAAATATGACTGCTATTCTGCAGGAACAGAAACAAAACCGCATATAAATCAGGATGCCGTGCGGATTATGAAAGAGCATTTCGGCATTGATATGTCTGGGCAGTATTCAAAGCTGATTTCAGACATTCCTGAACCTGATATTGTTATCACTATGGGATGCAATGTTCATTGTCCCAATATTTCATGCAAAGAGCGTGCAGACTGGGGCCTTGATGATCCCACAGGCAAAGGTGATGAAGAATTTATCAAAACAGCGAATAAGATAAAAGAGAAAATATTAGAATTGCGGGGGCGGTGAGGATAATGCAAAATTGTAGAATTACCGTCATGAAAATGGCACGGTATGATGATTTGATAGAAAAATATGAAAACCCAATTGAGCACACCTGCGATATGAGGCTCGGACAGGAGTTTATTTCCGTTGGTGGCGAAAAGCCTGAAAATATGTGTGATTCTGCTTGGGAAAGTATGGAATACTTTGTGAAAGAGCTTTCAAATGGTGGCGGAAATTTCTATGATGGCTGGATGAAAAACAAAAAATCAGCTATGATTTCCTGTAATGACGGATTCAGACCGGTCAGTTTTTACATAGAAGTTATAAATGAAGGAGAATATGTAAATGAAAAATAAAGGTAACATAATATTATCTGTTATCGGAGTAGTTTTAAGCATCGCTTTGCTTGTTGTAAGCACAATTCTTGCGGAAGAAAAAATTATAAATACTGCGACTGCAGTTGTTCTTATAGCGGTTTCGGTGGTTTTGGTTTGGATTGCGATTTCCTACGCCGCAAAGGTTGATTACGAAACAGGCGTTTATAAATGCAGAAAGTGCGGACACACATTCAAACCGACCTTTAGGGCATATGTTTGGGGTGCGCATACACTAACTACAAGACATCTTAAATGCCCCGAATGTAACGAAAAATCCTGGTGTACAAGAAAGAAGATGAAGTAATATGAGCAAAATTGTTTTCTTTTGTATTCCTGCACACGGACACACGAACCCCACCTTGGGCGTTGTTAAGGAATTAGTTTCTCGCGGACATCAGGTGTGGTACTACTCATATAACATTATGCGTGAAAAAATCGAGTCGGCAGGTGCAACATTTATATCCTGTGACGATTATGATATGGAGCAGAAACTTAGTGCCAAAGACTCTACCCGTGTAGGAAAAGACCTGGCATTCTCTACAAAGATACTGGTAGACACCACATTGGCTCTTGATGACAAGGTTTGCAGGGAAATGACAGAACTTAAGCCTGATTGTATTGTGGCAGATTCCATGGCACTATGGGGAAAAGCGGTTGCACTGAAACTTGGCATTCCTTTTGTTTCTTCAACAACAACTTTTGCCTTTAATCAACACTCGGCTAAAATTATGAAACAAGGTATCGGAGATTTGTTTAAGATGTTCTTTGCAATGCCAAAAACATCCAAACAAGTCAAAAGACTAAAGGAAAAGGGGTATCCCATAAAAAATATTCTTGATATTATCGGCAATGACGATAACACGCATACTGTTGTCTATACCTCTGCTGATTTTCAACCTTGTTCGGAGACTTTTTCGGAAAAGTACGCATTTGTCGGACCTTCAATTCGCCCTGCAAGCGAAAAGGTTGAGAAAATAAAAGATAAACTTATTTATATCTCTATGGGAACTGTAAATAATGATATGATGCCATTTTACAAAGCTTGTATATCTGCATTAAGAGATACAGATTATCAAGTAATTATGTCTGTTGGTAATTTGGTAGCTATCGAGAATTTTGGGGAGTTGCCGAAAAACATATCAATTTATTCACATGTTGACCAGATTGCTGTTTTGAAAAAAGCAGATGTCTTTGTATCACACTGCGGAATGAATAGTGTTAGTGAAAGTTTATATTTTGAAGTTCCTCTCGTTATGCTACCACAAACATCAGAACAAAAAGGTGTTGCCGAGCGAGTTAATCAGCTTGGCGCAGGAATAAAAATTGATAAAGCAGACAGGACATCCATTTTGAGTG
>JAZQEC010000038.1:0-118831 GCA_045538755.1 Clostridia bacterium | reverse complement strand
TCCGACTTCACCCTTCAGGTGTCATTTTTATTTGGCGAGATTTTTTGCTGCTGCAAAAACGGCTTCAAACTTCGCAAGGTGTGGCTCGTTTTCAACTCGCAGGGACTGTGGGGCTGCAAAACAATTCACCGCATTGGTTTTCTACGCCCTCGTCTGAAGATCCACCAACATAAAGGACAACTTTTCGAGTTTGTTATTTTCCTTGCATTTTATATCTTTATATGTTATACTATATTTGCGACATAAGTTAATAATATCCAATTATAAAGGGTGTATTTTTATCTTTTGGTAAAAATGCATACTCTTTTTTCACATCCTTATAATTGGTCGAAAACTTATGTCGCAGTAAGCGGAGTTATGCGTTTTTCGTGCGTAGCTTCGGCTGCGCACTTTTTTAATTTGGAAGACGATTTAGATGTTAGTATTTTTCCTTGTGTTGTTAGTAATTGTATAAGCGCCAAGCATAGTGAGTATCTAATTATGGGAAATTTTAAGGAGTTGAGTATTTTGAAAAAGTTATCAAGATTTTTATTAGCATTAATTTTATTAATTATAATTATTACTTCTATGTTTTTAACTACATATGCATACTATGTTGGATCCGCCAATTCAAACATTTATCATTACAACAATTGTGAATGGGCATATCGTATATCTAGTTCGAATTATATCACATTCCCTACTGTGCAAGATGCGTTATCAAGTGGTTATAGACCTTGTCGAGTATGTTACCCTCCGACTTATGATAGAATAATATATAAATTGCGTTTGGATTCTCCACCGCAAAATATGCGTGTGGGAGATTCGTCAGGGTTTCGATGGACATATTGGCCAAATGGGGCAATAGATGATACCATAACATTTACAAGTAGTAATCCTGAGGTGGCGACCATAGAGAGCGGACTGGTTTTTGCCAAATCAGTAGGAAAAACTGTAATTACAGCATCCACTCCAAACAATGTAAAATATAGTTATACTTTAAATGTGGTAAAAACGTCAGTAGAAAAAATTATTATTGAAAATGCTAAAAGTGATTTTTATATAAATGAAACCTATACTTTACGGTGTAAAGCGTTTCCAGAGAATGCAACATGCAAGGACATGTCTTATTCTTCAAGTAATCCCGATATTGTGTCTATAGATGATAATGGAGAAATTATTGCAAAAAAGGAAGGGGAGTGTAAACTGGTAATTGAGTGTGATGGTGTCAAAAAAGAAGAATCTGTGTCTGTGTATTATGTGAAATCAAAAGAAATTAAAACACCACTTTTTTTTACGGCATTAAATAACTCTCAAAAACCGTTAAACATTCAAATTTTACCTCTGAATACTTCTAACAAATCGTATATTGCTTGGTCTAGTGATGAAAAGGTGGCAAAGATTAACGGAGAAAAAATAGAGGCAAAAAAAGTAGGTGTTGCAACAGTATACATAAAAACAGTTGACGGTATTGAACAAACAGTGCTACTGGTTGTTCACAATGCATTTGTGGATATTATTGTCATTTCACTTTTTGCATTTTTGATATTTATAATAAAAATAAATCTACGTAAAAGGCAGAATGTTAAACAAGTAGAAAACAGTCCAGAGGCAATTGGGTAGATAGAAAATGCAGCTAAACCATTCGGCTCTTCCAAAAAATCCTCATACGAAAGTATGGGGATTTTTACTTATTACCTATTCACTCTTCGCTATTCCTTAAAATTCATTGGTGTACGGATTTTTGGGAAGTAATAAGTAATAGTGAAAAGGGAAGAAGTTAAGGTTGCTTTGCTTACGCAAAGCTTATTTTTTATGTCATCTACACCGTTCGGCTTTTTCACATCAGGGCAAGCTGATATAGTTTGCTCTGATTTTTTATTGTGTAAAAACTCCTGCGACAACTCTGTCATTACCACACAAATCCTTAATTATTTCGACATTCTCAAAGTCATTTTTCATCAAATCAAAAACAGCCTGTCCTTGATTATAGCCTATTTCAAAAGCTAAAAGTCCGCCTTTTGACAAAATTGACGGTGCTATACTGCATATTCTGCGGTAAAATATAAGTCCGTCAACGCCGCCGTCAAGTGCAAGATGTGGTTCAAAATTTTTAACACTGGTTTGCAAAGTGGGAATAACGTCGCTTTCTATATATGGTGGATTGGATGTAATCACATCATATTTTCCTTTAGGAATTTCTGTTAAAATGTCACATAATTCAAAAGCTGCTCGGTCTTTTAACCCAAGGTTTTCGGCATTGCCTTTTGCAACTTCAACAGCTTTTTCGCTTATATCAAGGCCACGGACAAATGCACGCTTGTTGTAGAAAGCGATGGATAGAGGAATACAGCCTGTACCTGTACCGATATCAAGAAGCGAAATGCCTTTATTTTTTGTTTTTTCAATAACATATTCAACCAAAGTTTCGGTATCAGCACGAGGGATAAGTACAGACGGTGTGACTTTAAATTCCAGCGACATAAATTCTTGTGTTCCAAGAATATATTGAAGCGGCTCGCCTGAAACTCTGCGCTTTATAAGCATATCAAGATTGTCTATGTATTCTTTCTGAATTGTTTTATCGTGAGAAAGAACAAGGTCTGTTGCCGATAGGCCTGTTATATGCCTTACCAGAAGATGTGCTTCAAAAACGGGGTTATCATTTCCGCTTTTTCTTAATGCTTCAGTTGTGGATTTTAAAAGTTCTTTTATTACCATTTATCTGATTCCTTATTTTCCGGAATAACTGCTTTCATAGAAGCAATCGCAACTTCTATTTGAGAATCGTCCGGTTCACGTGTGGTAAGCCGTTGCAGCCATAATCCCGGTTTTGTCAAGATTTTTATACACTTTTTCTGACTGCGTCCGGCAAGCTTTATAAACTCATAAGATATTCCTGCAACTATCGGCAGAAGTAAAAGCCGAGTGCCCATTCTTAAAAGAAGCTGAATAAATTTTGTATATTCATCGAATTTAGGAAGTAGTGCATAGAGTGCAATACTTACAACCATTACGATAAGCAGAAAACTTGTTCCGCATCTTGGATGAAAGCGTGTGTGTTTTTTTACATTTTCGACAGTAAGATCTTCGCCTGCTTCATAGCACGCAATAGTTTTATGCTCTGCACCGTGGTATTCAAATACTCTTTTTATATCTTCCATTTTTGAAACAAGATACATATAGGTAAGAAAAATTACCATTTTAACAACACCTTCGGTAATGCTTATAAATGAAGCAGTGGTTGCAAAATCACCCCATCTGAACTTTTCAAAAATCCAACCGAGTGCTTGAGTTATAGCAGTAGGTAGAAGAATGAAAAGAGCTATACTAAGCACGAGAGAAAGAGCGATTGCAAAATATATCACAATGTCTTTAATTTTGTCTCCAAGCTTGTCCTCAAGCCATTTATCGAATTTACTCTGAGTTTCTTCTTCGTCTTCAATATCCATAAATTCGGCCGAAAACATAAGAGCTTTCATTCCGATTACAAGGCTTGCAATAAAATTAACGCAACCTCTTACGATAGGAAGCTTAAAAAAACAATTATGCTTTTTTGTTCCATTATCTTCAATCTTACATTCTATCTCTTTATCAGGCTTGCGTACTGCCATGGCAGTTTTGTACGGGCCTCTCATCATAACACCTTCTATAATTGCCTGACCTCCGATAGAGGTTATATGTTGTTCTTTTGCCATTTAAAAATCACCTCAATTATATTATACTTCCAAAATGACTTTTTTTCAATAGCAAATTCAATATATTTTGTCGAACACTTGCCAAAATATTACAGCAGTATTTGACAAGAAATAATGTATAGCTTTGTTATAATGAGTTCATAAGCTTACAAAAGGGGAGACAGACGGTATGACAGTATATGCCGATATTGTTTTTTTAATTAATTTTGCTTTTGATGCAGAAATACTTTTAATACTCCTCAAATTGTATTCTAAAAAAATACCATATGTGCGATTTTTGTTATCCACTTGCATAGGAGGGTTGCAGGGTGTTTTTGTTTTTATCCCTTATTTCAGAATGCTCTGTACACCTCCTGCGAGGTTTTTGATTCCGCTTTTGATGGTATCAGCGGTATTTTTGCCATGCAAGGTGAAAGAACTTATGAGTGCATGGATATCTTTTTTGACAATCTCATTTGTCTTTTCGGGCGCAATTAATTTTTTTAATTTAAAAGCAGTGTATGGGCTTTTGCTTTTAGTGCCGATTTATGTATCTATTTTGGCAATAAAGCGAGGTATAAAAAAAAGAAAGAAAAGTGTGATTTTGGTTTATCAGGATAAAAGAATTAGTCAGGAAGGTTTTTTAGACAGCGGAAATATGCTGCATTATAATGACAGACCTGTCATTTTGGCAAAAGCTGATGTTTTTGAAAAACTGTTCGGGAGCGGATTTAAGATAAGCGCTGCTATGGAATGGATTGATATAAAGGATTTCTGTTTTATACCATATACAGCTCTTGGAAAAACGGGCGCTATATTCGGAATAAAGCTTGATTTTGCGATTGTATCGGGAAAACGCTATGACGGTGTTGTTTTAGGATATTGTGAAGATAATTTTTCAGACCATTTGATTTTAAATTCTGTTATGACTTAGAAAGGAAAATTTTGCTATGTTTACTTTAATTGACGGACTTACAGAAAAATTTGCAAGATTATGCGGTGATGCAAACGAAATACTGTATATAGGAGGACAGGACGTTTTGCCGCCGCCTCTTTCCAAACAGGAAGAAGAAGAACTTTTAGAGCATATTTGCGATGATGAAACTGTCCGTGCAAGTCTTATTGAGCATAATCTCCGTCTTGTAGTTTATATAGCACGAAAATTTGAAAATACAGGAATAAACGTTGAAGATTTAATCTCCATCGGAACAATCGGCTTAATAAAAGCTATAAATACTTTTAAGCCTGATAAAAATATAAAGCTTGCAACGTATGCATCAAGGTGTATAGAAAATGAAATTCTTATGTATCTTAGGAAAAACCAGAATTCGAAGACCGAGGTGTCGATAGATGAACCATTAAATGTTGACTGGGACGGAAATGAACTCTTACTTTCTGACATTTTAGGGACTGATAATGATGTAACATATCAAAGCATCGAAAAAGAAGTAGACATAAAGCTTTTGTCGCTTGCAATGGAAAAGCTGTCAAAACGTGAACAGGAAATAATGAAATTGAGATTCGGCCTCTCAGGAAGCAGAGAAAAAACACAGAAGGAAGTTGCTGATATGATGGGGATTTCTCAGTCATATATATCCCGTCTTGAAAAAAGAATAATAAAAAGACTTAAAAAGGAAATATTAAGAATGAATTAAATTTGAAAGGATTGATTCATTTTGGATAAAAAAGAATATAAAAAACTTGTTGATAAAAAAACGCCGTCATCAAAATTGTTTACAAACTGCATAAAAGCATTTTTGTTCGGAGGCTCAATATGTACGATAGGTCAGCTCTTGTTTGCACTCTATGAGCCGCTTAATCTTGGTGAAGAATTGACAGGAAGTGCAGTGTCTGTTACGCTGATTTTTATAGGGGTTCTTCTTACAGGACTTAATATATATCCAAAGCTTGCAAAGCACGCAGGAGCCGGCACGATAGTCCCGATAACCGGATTTGCGAACTCTGTTGCCTCGCCGGCAATCGAGGCAAAGACGGAAGGACTTGTAATGGGCGTTGGAGCTAAGATTTTTACGATAGCAGGCCCAGTGATTGTTTATGGTGTTGTAAGTGCATTTGTTGCCGGACTCTGGTACTGGATTGCTTCATTTTTTTAATACTGCATCATAAAATTCAGCGGCTTAATGAAACCTGCAAGCGCAGGACAAATGATATCGCCTGCAACTGGTCGACGGCCAACGCAAATAACGGTTGCACGGACATCACAAGGCATATCCTCTGTAAAATTTGTTACAGCATAGGTATAGCGAATGGCCTTCCTTCCTTTGTAAGGTGCAAGGTCCAGACCTGATTCTATCTGAAGAAGATTATATTCTTCATAAATTTTATCAAATTTTTTCGGAATTTCAAATTCCGAAATTTCTATCGGCTTAGAATCGGTCTTGATTTCATATGAGGACAAAAATTTTCTGTTTACGGTGTCTGCATCTGTTGAATAAAGTAAAAAACCAATAGTTATGGTTATAATAAGAAAAAGTGTTAAAAAATACATTTTTTTCATTTTTCACCTCACAAAAAAATATTTATAATTATAAATATGAAAGTTTGGGGTAAAATAATGATATAAAATTTTAAAAGGAGGATTAAAATGAACACTATTGATAATATTGCATTAACTTTAGTAATTATCGGAGCTATAAACTGGGGAAGTATAGGAATATTCAAATTCGACATAGTAGGTGCACTTTTCGGAGGACAAGGTTCTGTTATGTCAAGAATAATTTTTACTCTGGTAGGTCTTGCAGGTCTGTGGGCAATAGGACTGCTGTTTAAAGACAAAACTCCACCGGAAAGACATTAAAAAAGCGGCATTGCCGCTTTTTTTGTCTATTGATATTTACTATTGTGTTCTTTAAATGCTCTGTCCATATTACGTTTTGCAGCTTTTGCCTGAAGGTCTGCACGCTTGTCATAGAGCTTTTTACCTTTGCATACTCCTAGTGCAATCTTGACTTTTGAACCTTTTAAATATACAGAAAGTGGAATGAGAGCAAAACCGTCCTGCTGAACCTGACCGATAAGCTTTCTAATTTCGCTTTTGTGTAATAGGAGCTTTTTATGACGCAGCGGATCACGGTTAAATATATTACCTTGTTCATAAGGGCTTATATTCATTCCTTTTATAAATACTTCGCCGTTATCTACTGATGCATAAGCGTCAGCAATATTCACTTTTCCTTGCCTAATAGATTTAACTTCAGTGCCAAAAAGTTCAATACCGCATTCAATGGTTTCGATTATAAAATAGTTATGTCTTGCCTTTTTGTTCTGGGCAAGAGTTTTGGTGTTTTCCATACCAAAATCTCCTTAATTTTGAATATATTGTAAATATTATAACATATATTTTTCCCTTTGCAAATATTTTTATAAATTTATTTGAAATAAAAGTAAAAATAAGTAAATGCAAGGGAATTTATGACAATTTAAAAATAAATATTAAAAAAGCCTTGATTTATATTAAGAATTGTATTAAAATAGAATAAATAGAAATATTATTCATCCGGAGGTATTAAAGAGTGAGCAAATTAACTTTTGATTACAAGAAGGCTACTCCGTTTCTTTCGCAACACGAAATAGACGGTATGAAGGAATATGTAGCTGTTGCACATAAGATGTTGCACGAAAAAACAGGTGCAGGAAATGATTTCCTTGGCTGGGTGAATTTGCCGACGGACTACGACAAAGAAGAATTCGCAAGAATTAAAAGTGCCGCAGAAAAAATCAGAAATGATTCCGATATACTTATTGTAATAGGAATTGGCGGCTCATATCTGGGTGCACGAGCTGCTATTGAAATGCTCAGCCACTCATTTTATAACGTAATAGATAAAGAAAAAAGAAACGGACCTGTAATTCTATATGCAGGCAACAGTATTAGTTCATCTTATATGGCAGATTTGATTGAGGCTGTTGATGGCAAAGATTTTTCAGTTAATATTATTTCTAAGTCAGGCACAACAACAGAACCTGCCATTGCCTTCAGAATTTTCCGTGAACTTTTGGAGAAAAAGTATGGAAAGGATGAAGCTAGAAAGAGAATTTATGCTACAACTGATGCAAAACGTGGAGCATTAAAAAGCCTTGCAGATAAAGAAGGTTATGAAAGCTTTGTAATAAGTGATGATGTTGGCGGAAGATATTCAGTATTAACTGCGGTAGGTCTTTTGCCGATTGCTGCAGCAGGAATTGATATTGATGCAATTATGCAGGGTGCAAAGGATGCACAGGAATTGTATTCTAATCCTGACCTTGCAGAAAATGAATGCTATCAGTATGCTGTATGCAGAAATGCACTTTTAAGAAAAGGCAAAAATATAGAAATGATGATAAACTTTGAACCAAGCCTTCATTATTTTGCTGAATGGTGGAAACAGCTTTACGGCGAATCGGAAGGTAAGGACGGAAAAGGTATTTTCCCGGCGGCTGCAGATTTTTCAACAGATTTGCACTCAATGGGTCAATATATACAGGAAGGTCAGAGAATGCTGTTTGAAACTGCAATACTGGTCGATGAACCGACTAAAGATATTGTAATTGAAGAAGATGCAGAAAACATTGACGGACTCAACTTCCTGACAGGCAAGACAATGGACTTTGTTAATAAAAAGGCATCTGACGGTGTTTGTCTTGCTCATACCGACGGCGGTGTACCAAATCTTTCTGTAACAGTTTCAAAACTGGATGCTTACAACTTTGGTATGCTGGTTTATTTCTTTGAAAAAGCCTGTGGTATTTCCGGATACCTGTTGGGTGTTAACCCGTTCAATCAGCCGGGTGTGGAGGCATATAAAAAGAATATGTTTGCACTTTTAGGAAAGCCTGGATATGAAAGTGAAAAGGAAGAACTGGAAAAAAGATTAGGCTAAAGAAAAAATAATTTTAAAAAGGAGGAAGTCGATATGGTAGAACTTCTAATCGGAACAAAGGGTACAGGTAAAACAAAGGTGTTGCTTGATAACGTAAATCACGCTGCTTCTAATGCAGACGGTAATGTTGTATTTATAAGCAATAATACTTCACAGAATATGTATGATATCAGTTCAAAGGCAAGAATGGCTGATACATCTGATTTTGATATATCCTCATGGGATGAATTTTTAGGCTTTATATGCGGAATAATCAGCGGCAATTTCGATATTACAAATATTTTTGTTGACGGAACACTTAAAATCGTAAAAACGCTGGATGGTTTTGAGGAATTTCTTGCAAAACTTGATGAAACAAGCAAAAAGTTTGATATAAATTTTGAGCTTTCAGTTTCAGTTGATAAAGAAACTGCTCCTGAATACATTAAGAAATACACAAAATAAATTCTCGAAAGGATAAACCCTAAAATGCAGTTCAAAAGTACACGAAACAGCAGTATATCAATAACATCTGCCGAGGCAATCAAACAAGGATTATCAGAAGAAGGCGGACTGTTTGTGCCGGAAACGATTCCGCAAATGAGCGACAGCGAAATTTCGGAGCTTATCGGTATGAACTACAGACAGAGAGCAAAGGTCATTCTGTCGAAATACCTGACAGATTTCACAGATGCCGAACTTGACGATTGTATCAACAGTGCATATACAAAAGAAAAGTTCGGAACTGACAATATTGCCCCTGTCTACAAACTGAATGACAGCCAGTATATTCTTGAATTATGGCATGGCCCTACCTGTGCTTTTAAGGATATGGCGCTTCAGATTTTGCCGCATCTTTTGACAACTTCTATGAAAAAAACCGGTGAAAAAGATGAAGTAGTAATCTTGGTTGCAACTTCAGGTGACACCGGAAAGGCTGCTTTGGAAGGATTCCGTGATGTAAACGGTACAAGAATTGTCGTTTTCTATCCGGAAAGCGGAGTTTCTGAAATTCAAAAACTTCAGATGGTTACCCAAGAGGGTGACAATGTTGGTGTTGCTGCTGTCTTCGGTAACTTTGACGACGCACAAAATGGTGTTAAAAAGATTTTTACCGACGAGAATTACAAAGAGCTTTTAGCTAATAACAACTTTAAACTTTCGAGTGCAAATTCAATTAACTGGGGACGTCTTGTTCCGCAAATTGTTTATTATTTCTCTGCATATGCTGATATGCTGCAGGCTAATGAAATCACAATGGGCGAAAAGATTAATATTGTCGTTCCGACAGGAAACTTCGGTAATATTCTTGCAGCTTATTATGCCTATAAAATGGGTTTGCCTGTAAACAGATTCATCTGTGCATCAAACAAGAACAATGTACTTACTGATTTCATTAACACAGGTGTTTATAATAAAAACAGAGATTTCCATACTACAATCTCGCCTTCTATGGACATATTGATTTCAAGCAATCTTGAGAGATTTTTATACAATTTGTCAAATGACGACGATGCTGTAATTTCCGACTTGATGCAAAAGCTTTCAAGTGAGGGAAGTTATGAGGTTGATGATGCCATTAAGTCCAAAATCAAGGATATATTCAGCGGAGGCTGTGCCGACGATGAGGAAACTATGGCAGCAATTAAAAAATGCCGTGATGACTTTGGATATGTCATTGATACGCATACAGCTGTTGCAAAGGCGGTTTACGACAATTATGTAAGCCAAACAGGTGATATGACAAAGACTGTTATTGCATCAACTGCAAGTCCGTTTAAGTTTAATCAAAGTGTTTTGATTGCTCTTTCAGGACATGGTGCAGTTGCAGGAAAAGACGAGTTTGCGCTTTTAGATGATTTAGCCGAGAAGAGTGGAATGGATATTCCAAAATCTTTAGCAGAGCTTAAAAATAAGCCGAGACTCTTTAATACTGTGTGTGAAAAAGAACAAATGATTCAGGTTGTAAGTGATTTTCTCCAGATTGGTTAATTCTGGAGAAAACAAAAAAAGACTGCGAATAAATATTTATGCAGATACAAGCTTCGTTGGTGAGCTTGTCTGTGCATAAATGTATGCAGTCTTTTTTTAGTCTTCTGTTGTGGTTTTAGATATATTTCGTTTTTTTAATTTAGAAATCAAAACCATCATATTAATTTCTCCGCCAAGTAAAAATATAATCATACAGAAATATACCCATAGCATCAATAGAACAATCGCAGTAAGGCTTCCGTATAAATATGAATAGTTAGCAAAATTTTCGATGTAAAAAGAAAATAAAACAGAAAATATCATCCACGCTGAAGTTGTAAATACAGAGCCGGGAATATGTCTTTTTAGTGGGATTTTTCGTCCTGAAAAAGCCATATATATTACCGCAAAGAAAGTAGTTAAAACACAAAAGGTAATTACCCATCTCATCCATGATGTTTTATAAAAAATCCAGTGCAGGATTACTGATTTTAATTCAAAAAATCTTATTATTGATGTGCCAAAAACAGTGGTAGCAAGCAAAATTATCATTATAGCGATGAATGTAACAGTATAAAAAATACTGGCAGCAATGTTTAGGAGAAAAGTGTCGCGTACTGGAGTGTGATATACATTTCGAATTCCGCGTTCAATAGCTGCTATGCCGCGTGATGACGACCATAGAGTTGAAATTGCTGTAATAGAAATTACCGAGCCGGAGCTTTTGTAAAAAAGCTCGCTGATGATGCTTTTTACAGGCTCCTTTATAACAGCAGGCACAAGCGGAAGAATAATTTCGGAAATATCCTGCTCGTTTAATGGTAGAAGATATTGTGACAGTGACAAAAGAAGCATTATGAAAGGTATTGATGAAATAATAATATAAAAAGATGCCTGTGCTGAATAAACAAAAATATTATCTGCGTCTATTATTTTTATAAATCTTTCGATTTTCTTATATATTTTCATATTAAAAACCTCGTTTATGCAGGTATTTTTTACTTATAAAAACAATTTTATGTAACGGTCGTATTAACTTTTAGTCAAATAAATTATAACACATTAAAAAAAGGAAGTCAATTTCAAAAAAATCTGTAAAAGACTTGTACTTTTAAAGTTTTTGTAGTATAATATAATGGTATAATTGTAAATAGTGGTGATTAATTTGTTTAATATAGTGTTGGTTGAACCCGAGATTCCTCAAAATACAGGGAATATAGCAAGAACCTGTGCCGCAACAGGTTGCAGGCTGCATATTGTAAAGCCGATGGGTTTCACTATTGACGATAAAAAATTAAAAAGAGCAGGGCTTGACTACTGGCATCTTTTAGGTGTTCAGTACTATGAAAATCTTGAAGAATTTTTTGAAAAAAATAACGGCGGCAGATTTTTCTATTCTACTACAAAAGGTATTAATACATATTCAGATGTGAAATATATGGATGGAGACTTCATACTCTTTGGAAAAGAAACTAAGGGACTGCCTGAAAACCTTTTACACCAAAATAAAGAATGGTGCATAAGGATTCCAATGATAAACGAGGCAAGAAGCCTAAACCTGTCAAATTCCGTTGCGATAATTGCTTATGAAGCATTAAAACAAACAAATTTCGGGCAGCTTAAAAAGGCAGGAGAACTGACACAGTTTGAATGGTAAGGAGACAATTTATGAGCAAAGTAAAAATTTTTGTTGATACAGGCGCAGATATGCCCCAAGAATTAAGAAAGGAATATGACATTGATGTAATTCCCTACAATGTAGTTTTTGGAGATACGTCTTATGTAGCAGGGGATGAACTAACAAATGAGCAATTTTATGAAAAACTGATTGCGAGCGATAAGCTTCCAACAACTTCGCAGACTTCGCCTGCTGTCATTTATGACGCATTTTCCAAAGCTGCAAAAGAATATGATAAGATTGTTTATTTAACACTTTCCTCAAAAGCCAGCGGACAGTACAACAACGCCCGTATGAATGCAGAGGCTGTTATGGAAGAAAATCCTGAGGTAACTATTAAGGTAGTCGATACAATGTCATTTTCAATTTACATTGCAGAAGTTGCTGTACTGTTGCGTAAATATTTAGCTGATGGTATGGAACTTGATGTGGCGATTGATAAGAGTATGGAATTTATCAAAAACCACAGGGCATATATAATTGTGGATACACTTAAATTCCTTGAAAAAGGTGGACGCATAAATAAAACGACTGCTGTTGTAGGAAGCCTTTTGGATATTAAACCTGTGCTCACAATTCAGGATGGACTGGTTGAGTCTTATGAAAAAATAAGAGGTAAAAAGAAAATTTACAATAAGCTCCTTGATATTGTCCGTGAAACTCCAGGATTTGATGAGGATGCAAAAGAGTTTTATGTAATTGATTCCTGCACAGAATATGGGGACAAACTTGAAGAGGTCATAAAGGAAGAGTTTGAAATTGATAACATAAAGAGAAGATATGAGTTTGGGCCAATAGTGGGAACTCACACAGGAAACGGCGCAGTGGCGGTGTTATTCAAGATTAAAGGGGAATAAGAAATGAAGTATATAGTAATTTTAGGTGATGGAATGGCGGATTATGCCGTTGATGAATTTGACGGAAAAACCATTCTTGACGTGGCTAAAAAACCGAATATCGACTATATGTCAGCGCATGGTGAGCTTGGTATGGTCAAAACTGTTCTTGATGGAATGAAGCCAGGCAGCGACGTTGCAAATTTATCTGTTATGGGATATGATACAACAAAATGTTATTCCGGAAGATCCCCACTTGAAGCGGCAAGTATTGGCGTAAGCCTTAACGACAGTGATGTTACCTTTAGAGCAAATCTTGTGACTTTGTCAGATGAAGAAGACTATGAAAATAAGACTATGCTTGATTATTCAGCAGGTGAAATTTCTACCGAAGAAGCTTCAGAGCTTATTGATGCAGTTGAAAAGGAACTGCACACAGATTTAATTCATTTTTATAGCGGTGTAAGCTATCGTCACCTTCTTGTTTGGGACGGAGGTAGTCTTAATGTACAATTAACTCCTCCGCATGACATTTCGGACAGAAAAATTACTGATTATCTACCAAAAGGCGAAAATGCTGACAAGTTGCTTGAAATGATGAAAAAGTCGGAGCAAATTTTGAAAAATCACCCTGTAAATCAAAAGAGAATTGCCGCAGGAAAAAATCCTGCAACTTCAATATGGGTGTGGGGTGAAGGCTCAAAACCTCAGCTTGAAAATTTTTATGACAAATACGGCTTAAGGGCAAGCGTTATTTCTGCAGTAGACCTCATTAAAGGAATTGCAAAATGTGCTGATATGAATTCTATAGATGTCGAGGGTGCAACAGGAAACTGGGACACCAATTTTGACGGAAAAGCTCAGGCAGCGCTTGAGGTCATTACTAAAGACGAAGCAGACCTTGTTTATATTCATATGGAAGCTCCTGATGAATGTGGGCACCAAGGAAATGCTGAAAAGAAGAAATTATCAGTAGAGCTTATAGATGAAAAGGTTGTAGGGTTTTTAAGAAATAAGCTTGATGAGGCAGGAATTGAGTACAAAATGCTGATACTTCCTGATCATCCGACACCTATTAAGCTAAAAACTCATGTGAGTGATCCTGTCCCGTACATTATTTATAGCTCAAAAAATGAAAATGGTTCAGGTTTTACATATAATGAAGAAAATGCAGCAAAAACAGGTATTTACATTGACAAAGGTCATAATTTAATGAAACATTTTATTGAAAACAGAAGGTGATTCTTTGGATAAGAAAAGAAATTCCGCAAAAATTATTGTAATATCAATTTTAATGGTATTGTTGATTGTAGGACTTATAATGGGGCTGCCGTATATTGTGGATTTTGCAGGATATATCATTTGGCTTTTTACACCGTTTATTTTATCGTATTTCATATCTTTAATCGTAAATCCTATGGCAAATGGCATTCAAAAACGATTCCGTCTGCCACGCAGTGTTTCGGCAATATTGGTAATGGTGCTTACTGTTGGTGTTCTTGGCGGAATAGTTGTTGGCATACTTTGGAAAGTTATAGAAGAAATACGTAATATTTATGAAGATTTCCCGATAATTTATCAAAATATTGCTAGTACTTGGTACAGTTTAAAGGATGCTTTTTCTGATTTTGTGGGAATGTTGCCTAAAGCCGTACAAACGGTGATTGATAATTTTTGGGAACAATCCCTTAACTGGTTTGCAAACCTTGCCAATGAATTGGAGGTTATACAAACAGCAGGAAATGCAGCTAAAAAACTACCCAATATTTTTATAAGTAGTATTGTATTTTTGATTTCGCTTTATTTTATGGTTTCGGATTCAAAAAAAGTTGCAAATGTGATAAAAAAACCATTTTCTGAATCATTTTTGACAAGATTTTCAGAGCTAAAATATGAAATCAAAAACTATATCGGCGGATATATAAAAGCACAGCTTACAATTATGTGTATTTCGTTTGCAATTATTCTTATCGGATTACTTATTTTGCAAATAAAATATGCATTAATAATTGCTATTGCAACAGCAATTTTTGACGCACTTCCGTTTTTTGGTAGCGGTGCGGTACTTATCCCGTGGTCATTAGTGTCTTTTATAACAGGAAATTTTTCGAGAGGTATAGGGCTTTTAATTATTTATTTAACAGTTATATTGATGCGTCAATTAGTAGAGCCAAAAATTGTTGGCAAAAATATCGGAATGCATCCGCTTTTGACGTTAATGGCGATGTATATAGGATATCGTACGCTTTCGATAGGCGGTATGATTTTAGGCCCGATGATTTTAGTTTTAACTGTAAGTCTTTATAGAGTCGGCGTATTTGATAGGCTGATAAAAACAGCAAAAAATATTTCCCGGAAAATTGTAGGGGAAATAAAAAAGATATATATTTCATTTGAAGATTAAGGAGAACAGTAATGGGGAAAAAGTTTTATGTTACTACGGCGATTGCATATACATCGCGTAAGCCACATATCGGAAATACTTATGAAATAATTTTGACGGATGCGATTGCACGTTTTCGCAGGTTTTTAGGCGATGATGTGTTTTTCTTGACAGGAACCGATGAACATGGTCAGAAAATTCAGGAAATTGCCGAAAAAGAGGGAGTTGCACCGCAGGCATATGTTGACGTTATTGCACAGCAGATTAAAGATATCGCCGATATGTTAAATGTCAGCTATGACCATTTTATAAGAACTACTGATAAGTACCACGAAGATGCAGTAAAGAAGATATTTAAAAAGCTTTATGATCAGGGTGATATATATAAATCTGAATACGAAGGGCTTTACTGTACGCCGTGTGAATCTTTCTGGACAGAAACACAGCTTGTTGATGGGAAGTGTCCGGATTGTGGCAGAGAAGTTAAAAAAACAAAGGAAGAAGCATATTTCTTTAAGATGAGCAAGTATCAGGATAAGCTGATGCAATATATTGAAGAAAACCCTGACTTTATTCAACCGGAATCACGAAAGAAGGAAATGGTAAATAACTTCTTAAAGCCGGGACTTCAAGACCTTTGCGTATCAAGAACAAGCTTTACATGGGGAGTTCCTGTTGAATTTGATCCAAAGCATGTTATTTATGTATGGATTGATGCACTTTCAAATTACATCACTGCACTCGGCTATTCGCCTGATGATAAAGGGGAACTTTATAACAAATACTGGCCTGCTGATGTTCATATCATAGGTAAGGATATACTGAGATTCCACACAATTTATTGGCCAATTATGCTTATGGCATTGGGAGAGCCGCTTCCAAAGCAGGTCTTTGGTCATCCATGGATGCTTTTTGGTGAAGAAAAAATGTCAAAATCCAGAGGAAATGTTATTTATGCTGAGGATTTGGTACGTCATTTCGGGGTTGATGCGGTAAGATACTATTCGCTTCACGAAATGCCGTATGCACAGGATGGAAACATAACTTACGATACCTTCATAGCAAGATATAATTCTGACCTTGCCAATACGCTTGGAAATCTTGTAAATCGTACAGTTGCTATGATTAATAAATATTTTGACGGTATTATTCAAAGTGGTGACATAACAGGTGAATTTGACGGCGAATTAAAAGCAGTATGCGAAGAAGCAGTTAAAAATGTTGTTAAAAAAATGGAAACATGGCATATTGCAGACAGCCTTGATGAAATCTGGAAAATTGTCGACAGAACAAATAAATACATTGATGAAACAACTCCGTGGGTTTTAGCAAAATCAGAAGAAACAAAGCCAAGACTCGGAACAGTTTTATATAACTTAGTAGAATCAATTAGAATAATAGCAAGTCTTTTAAAATCCTTTATGCCGGAAACAGCAGACAAAATTGCAGAGCAGATTTCCGCTTCGGAACTTTCTTATGAAAGTATCCAAAGCTTTGGAAAAACCGAGGCTGGAACAAAGGTGGGAGAATCGCAGGTACTTTTTGCCAGAATTGATGCAGAAAAGAAAATGGAAGAAATCGTCGCAGAAAATGCGGAAGAGGATAAAATTGAGATTGCACCGTTTAAGGATTACTGTGAGTTTGATGACTTTGAAAAACTTGACATTAGGGTAGGGAAAGTTATAGAATGTGAAAAGGTGAAAAAATCCGATAAGCTTTTGAGATTTACCCTGCAGGTTGGAAGTGAAACAAGGCAAATTCTTTCGGGAATTGCAAAATATCATACTCCAGAGGAGCTTATAGGTAAAAACGTGATATTCATTGCGAACTTCAAACCAAGAAAGATGATGGGACTTGAATCGCAGGGAATGATACTGTCAGCAGAGTTCGGCGACGGACTTACTGCACTAACTACAATTAATGATATCCAAAGCGGTGCAGAAATCGTCTGATTGATAAACAGAAAGGATTATAAAACTATGAGAATGAAAAATTTGCTGATGCCTACACTTCGTGAGGTACCAGCAGAAGCAGAAATAACAAGTCATAAACTGATGCTGCGCGCAGCATATATAAGAAAGCTGGCGGCGGGGATTTATTCATATCTGCCGCTTGGACTTAAAACCCTTAAAAAGGTGGAAAATATTGTCCGCGAGGAAATGGACAGAGCTGGAGCGCAGGAACTTTTAATGGCAGCACTTTTGCCGGCAGAGGCATATCAGGCATCGGGACGTTGGGAAGTTTTTGGACCTTCTATGTTTAAGTTAAAGGACAGAAATGATAGAGATTTTTGTCTCGGACCTACACATGAAGAATTGTTTACGCAAACAGTTATTGATGAGGTTCGTTCGTATAAGGAATATCCAATGACTCTTTACCAAATTCAGACAAAGTACCGTGACGAAGGTCGCCCGAGGTTTGGATTGATGCGTGGAAGAGAGTTTATAATGAAGGACGCATATAGCTTTGACCTTAATAACGAAGGGCTTGATGTTTCATATAAGAAAATGTATGATGCATATTGCAGAATTTTTAAAAGATTAGGACTTGACTTTACAATCGTTGATGCAGACTCAGGCGCTATGGGTGGTAGTGGAAGTCAGGAATTTATGGTAAAATCTCCTGTTGGTGAGGACGGAATTGCTTACTGTGATGCCTGCGGATATGCTGCAAACTATGAAAAGGCAGTTTGTATACCAGAGAAAAAAGATTATCCTGAAGGAAATTTGGATGTAGAAAAGATAGAAACTCCTGATGTACATACTATTGAGGAATTAGTTAATTTTCTTGATTGTGAAGCATATATGTTTGCAAAAACAATTATATATAAGGCTGATGATAAATATATAGCCGCAATGGTACGCGGAGACAGAGAAATAAATGAAGTAAAGCTTAAAAATCTTGTTGGCTCAATAGATGATTTAGAGCTTGCGGCACCTTCTGTTGTACGTGAGATTACAAATGCACAAGTTGGGTTTGCAGGTCCGGTAGGTCTTGATATACCTGTTTACGTAGATCTTGAGGTTGCCGAGATGAAAAACTTTGTTGTTGGAGCAAACAACACAAATTACCACCTTAAAAATGTGAACATTCACCGTGATTTTGAACCGACCGCTGTTGCTGATATAAGAGTTATTGAAGATGGTGATGTTTGTCCTAAATGCGGACAGCCAATTAAAACTGCACAGGGTATAGAAGTAGGACATATATTTAAACTCGGTACAAAATATTCTGATGCATTGGGACTTAATTATCTTGATGATTCTGGAGAAGCAAAAACTGTTGTTATGGGCTGTTACGGAATAGGTGTAACAAGATGTTTGGCTGCTGCAATAGAACAGGGTAACGATGAAAACGGAATTATTCTTCCTGTTTCAATCGCACCATTTGAAGTGATAGTTGTACCGGTTAATGCAAAAGATGAAAATCAAATGGCTTTAGCAGAAGAAATTTACACTAATCTTAAAAATGCAGGAATTGACGTCATTTTAGATGACCGTGAAGAACGTGCAGGTGTAAAATTTAAAGACGCAGACCTTATTGGAATACCACTGAGGATTGTAGTTGGTAAAAAGTGTGGCGAAGGCATTGTTGAATATAAGTTACGAAAAGATGAAGCTGCATTGGAATGCACAGCAAAAGAAGCTACAGATAACGCAATTAAGTATATTTTAGAAAATAGATAAACCGCATTTAATTCGGAGGATTTTTTTATGAAAATTATACGCAAACACTTACGTACGCTTCTGCTTGGAATGGCAGATTCAACAGCAATTGTGTTTTCGTGCTTACTCGCATATTTTAGTATTACATATCTTTCAGAAATAGAATATGAATTTTTGGTAATAAATCTTAACCCGCAGCTAACGTTACTACATTCTGTTGTTTTAACCGCATGCTGTGTTTTGGGTATGTGGATATGTGGAGTGTATCGCAATATATGGAGATATGCTTCGGTAAAAGACTTTTCCAAGTGCATTGGTGGCATTTTTGTCGGTGGAATAATTTATTATGTTTTCAGGTTTGTATTTAATATATCAACATCTGATATATTTATTTTCTTGAGTGCTTTGATTGCTCTTATAGGAGTAGTTGTAATTCGTGTTGGATATAGCTACGTGTGTAACAGAATTGCACGGCAAACAGTTGCTGTAAGAACAAGAACACTTGTTGTAGGAGCTGGGGATACATGTCAAAAGGTGCTTCTTGAAATGAAGAACGCAGATAGCCATTATAAACCAGTAGCGATTGTGGACGATGATTATTCAAAGCAAAAAAGAAGAATTCATGGCGTAACTGTCTTAGGAATGATTGATGATATTCCTGCCATTGTTGACAAGATGCGTGTAAAAACTATTTTGATTGCAATTCCGTCTTGGACTGCCGATGAAAAGAAAAGAATTCTTAATATATGCTCGGAAACAATGTGTGAAGTTAAAACTGTCCCATATCTTCATGAACTTGTTATGAATGCAGACCTTTTGGGACAAGCACAGAATATCGAAATTGAAGACTTGTTGGGAAGAGATGTAATTCGTTTTAATGATTTAGGTGTTCAGCGTCTTGTAAATGATAAAGTATGCATGGTTACAGGTGGCGGCGGTTCGATTGGTTCAGAACTTTGCCGACAGATTGCAAAATATAACCCCAAAAAGCTAATAATTGTAGATATATATGAAAATAATGCTTATGAAATTCAACAGGAGCTTTTATCAGAGTATGAAGAACTGGATCTTGATGTTAGAATTGCATCAGTTCGAGACTATGAAAAAATGAAAGCCTTGTTTGAAAAGTTTAAACCAGAGCTTGTTTATCATGCAGCTGCCCACAAGCATGTTCCGCTTATGGAAACAAGTCCTGAAGAGGCGATTAAAAATAATGTTGCCGGAACATATAATGTTGCGTCGCTTGCTAAACTTTACAAAACAAAGAAGTTTGTTCTTGTTTCAACGGATAAGGCGGTTAATCCTACAAATGTTATGGGTGCAACAAAACGTTGCTGTGAAATGATAGTGCAATATTTTTCTCAAAAGAGCACATATACTGAATTTGTTTCCGTACGTTTTGGAAATGTTTTGGGTTCAAACGGATCTGTAATTCCATTGTTTGAAAAGCAAATTGCAGCAGGCGGTCCTGTTACAGTAACTCATCCTGATATCATCAGATATTTTATGACAATTCCTGAAGCAGTAACGCTTATTTTACAAGCAGGAACAATCGCTCTTGGTGGTGAGATTTTTGTTCTGGATATGGGTGAACCGGTTAAGATTTTGTCTTTGGCAGAAAATCTTATAAAACTTCATGGAAAAGTACCTTATAAGGATATAAATATCGAATTTACGGGATTAAGACCTGGTGAAAAGCTTTTTGAAGAGCTTTTAATGTCAGAGGAAGGTTTAAGAGCTACCGGAAATGAAAAAATATTTATAGGTAAGCAAATTGAAATTAACGAAAGAGAATTTGTTAGAAGTCTTGAAAAAATACGTGATATTGCGTATGCAAATAATTCCGAAGGCGTTGTTGAAGAACTGCGGAAAATTGTGCCTACATTTAACCATGTTGTAATTAATAAATAAAGAAAATGCTGTAACAGGATTTTGCTGTTACAGCATTTTTATGTTCTAAATTTTGGGAGGCCGTTTCCCGTAATATTGAAAAATATTGCATTTAATCATACCATTATAAATTTTGCGGCGCTTATCTGCCTTTTTGCCAAAGTTATGCTCAAACTGCTCGTCTGATGCTAAAATATAATAAGACCAGTCAGGAAGCTGCGAAAAGGCTTTTCCGATTTTAGCATAGAGATTAGCGCATTCTTTGGCATCGCTGAGACGTTCGCCGTATGGCGGATTGCATATAATACTTCCATATTTTTCGGAAAATGCAATAGCGGCTGCATCTTTTACAGAGTAAGTGACGCAGTCAGAAACACCTGCGATGCGCGCATTTTCCTTTGCGATTTCAAGAGTTTTCTCGTCAATATCAGAAGCAAAAATATTAAGTGGCGTATCTCTTTTTTTGCTTTCAGCTTCATTCCTTGTATCTGTCCAGAGTTTTTGTGGAATCTGTGTAAAGTTTTCGGAAGAAAAGTGTCTTGTGAGTCCGGGAGCAATATTACGCTTGAACATTGCTGCCTCGATAGGAATTGTTCCGCTTCCGCAAAAAGGATCGCAAAGGGGATATTCATATTTCCAGAAGCTTAACATAATCATTGCTGCGGCAATCGTTTCCTTTAGTGGTGCAGCATTTGAAATGCGTCTGTATCCACGTTTATGAAGTCCATCGCCCGAAGTATCAATCATAAGTGTAACCTTGTCCTTCATTACAGAAAACTGTACCTGATAACTAGGTCCGTCTTCGGAAAACCAATCAATTCTGTATTTTGATGAAAGAGATGACACAATGGCTTTTTTTATTATAGCCTGACAGTCACGCATACTTGCAAGTGTGGATTTTAGACAAAATCCTTTAACGGGAAATGCTGCGTTTTTTTCAAGCCATAAGGACCAGTCCAGCGCTTTGGTTTTTTCGAACAATTCTTCGAAAGAAAGAGCTGTAAATTCTCCTATTTTTATTAATACACGTTCACCGCACCTTATCCAAAGATTTGCACGGCATACTGCTTCAAAGTCACCAATAAAGGTAACCCTTCCATCTTCTACCGAGCTTGTTTCATATCCAAGCCACTTAAGCTCCCGAGCAACAAGTGCTTCAAGTCCAAATATGCAGGGAATAATAATCTCGAATTTATCCATTACTCTTTCCTCTTCTGTTTCTTTTTGTTCGTTTGTAAATACGGTGCTTTTTTTGTGGTGTATGGTGTGTTAAAATGGGTTTTTTAGAACCTTTTAGAATGAAATCTATCCGCCTTGAACAAAGATCTGCACCAACAACTTCAATTTCTACACTGTCACCAATGCGGTAAATCTTTCCGTGACGTTTGCCAATCAAAGCACGCTGATTTTCGTCAAATTCGTAGTAATCACCTTCAATAGTTTCAAGTCTGATTAAACCTTCAACACTGTTCTCAAGTTCAGCAAACATTCCAAAGCTTGTGATGCCGGAAATTTGCGCAGGAAATTCAGCACCGACAAAGGCGGCAATATACGCAGTTTTGAAAAGATCATCGACGTCACGCTCACAAAGCTCTGCTTCACGCTCTGTATCACTTGAGTGAGAAGCTGCGCTTGATATCAAACCTTTGTACTTCATTGTATCGTGTCCGTCTAAAAAGTCTTTTAAAATTCTGTGAATTAAAAGGTCAGGATAACGACGGATTGGGGAAGTGAAGTGACAGTAATATTTCGAAGCGAGTCCGAAATGGCCGGCGCATACTGTCTGATATTCTGCTTTCATAAGCGAACGAAGCATATATGTTGCAATTAGTGTTTCGGAATCTGAATCTCTTATCTGTTCAAGAATTTGCTGTAAATCTTTTGGGTGAACCTCCTTGCCTTTCATAAAAAGACCGAAATTTCCTATAAACCGACGAAAGCTATCCATTTTGTCACTATCAGGTTGTTCATGAACTCGGTAAACGAAAGGAATATCTGCCCAAAATGCAAATTCTGCAACCGTTTCATTTGCAATAAGCATAAACTCTTCAATTAAACGATGCGCATCATTTCTTATTACCTTCACGATCTCCTGCGGTCTTCCGTCATCGCCAATAACAATACGGGATTCAGGAAAATCAAAATTTATACTTCCTCTTTCTTCACGTCTCTTATTTAATATTTTTGAAAGAGCGAGCATATTTTTCAAAATTGGAACAATATGTGAATATTTTTTGCAAAGCTCTTTGTCACCTTCTAAGATTTTTGCGACGTTGTTATATGTCATTCGCTCGCAGGAACGTATAACACCTTTTGTAATATTGTGGCTCACAACATCGCCAGATGGATTGATTTCCATAATAACTGAAAGAGTAAGTCTGTCAAGGTGAGGGTTTAAACTGCAAAGCCCGTTTGAAAGATTGGTGGGGAGCATAGGAATAACTCTGTCAGCAAGGTAAACACTTGTACCGCGAATTAATGCCTCGTTATCAAGTGCAGAATTTTGGCGTACATAGTGCGTAACGTCGGCTATATGCACACCAAGCTCGTAATTGCCTTTTTCAGTTATTTTAAGTGAAACTGCGTCATCAAAATCACGCGCATCTTCGCCGTCAATAGTAAAAATTATTTCCTCTCTGAAATCAGATCTTCCATCTAGGTCTTCCTTTGAAATCTTGTCAGGATAAAAACTCGCTTCCAAAAGTGTGGCTTCATCAAACTCGGATTTTATTTTGTGCTCAAAAATTATTGATTCGGTAAGTGTTTTTAAATCCATACTATTTCCTAAAACAGAAACAACATCTCCGAAAATGTTTCCTGTTTTGGAATAGTCGGTGAGTTCTACTAAAACCCTGTCGCCGACTTTTGCATCTTGTATATTATTAAGCTTGATTTTTTTTAAAATTCTTTGATTGTCAGGTGTAGCTGAGAAATCGTCTGTCATAACTGCACTTATGGTAGTATTTGTGCGCTCCAAAACTTTTTCAATAATGCCTTCATTTCTGCCTCGTGATTTGCCTGTAATTTTTACAAGCACTTTGTCTCCATCTATTGCGGTACTTAGATTATTCGGTGCTACAAAAATATCCTCAGCAAGACTTTGGGTTGTAACAAAACCAAATTTTCCGCGTGGATTGCATCTTAATATGCCTGGATATAGAAGATTTTTCTCACAAGCTGCATAGCGCTTCTTTTTTGAAAGAAATATTTTTCCTTCGTTTATAAGTTCGTCTAAAATTGAATAAAGTTCCGACAAATCACTTTCAGGAACATCAAGTGCAATGCGCATCTCGTCAAATGTTAGCGGAGTATAATCCCTCGATAATATATATGAAAATACTTTCTCTTTACGTTCCATAATAACCCCCTATGGCTCTTAAGTATATTTTACAATATTTATATAAATTCATCAAGTAAAATGTCTAAAAAAATAAAATATCGTCAAATAAAATTAAAATCCTATTGACTAATTTAGTAAAAAGTTATATAATATATTGGTATGTAATTTTAAAAACGAAAGGAAGAAAAACGTATGAAAAAGAAGAGTATTTTACTTCTGATCCTTATGGTCATCGTTGCGGTTGTATTGAACTGTGCGGCTTTCATCGGATTTGATGTAGCAGGTTTTAAGTATGGCGGCGTGTTTGATGAGGAAAAGGGTATCAGAAAAGGAATTGACTTAGCTGGAGGTTCAGTTATCACATTTGAAGCAAGTAAGGCTAATCCTACTGAAGCTGAAATGGACATTGTTGAAGCAATTTTTAACGCAAGACTGACAAATGCAGGTTATACTGAAGCTCGTATCTCAAGAGGAAACAGCGGTCAGATCACAATCGAAATTCCTTCTGTAACAAACACAGATGAAGCAGCAGCACTTTTAGGGTCAACTGCAAAGCTTACATTCCGTAATGCGGATAATGAAATTGTTTTAGACGGTGCTACTGACATTAAGAATGCAGAGTACAAATATGGTCAGATGTCAGAAGCATCTGCAGCTGAAGCTTATGTTGAGCTTACTTTAACTCCTGAGGCAGTATCTAAATTTGCTAATGCTACAAGAAAAGCAGCGGCAGAAGCACAAGGAAGAAATTACATTTCAATCGTAATGGATGAGCAAGTTATTCAGAGCCCGTCTGTTAATGAAGAAATTAATTCTGAAACTTGTGTGATTAGCGGTAGCTTCACACCTGAAACTGCACAGATTTTGGCTAACCAGATTAAGTCTGGCCAGCTTCCATTTGAGCTTACAGCTATTTCGAAAGAAACAATCGGCGCAGAGCTTGGAGCTGATGCGCTTCCTACATCTATGATGGCTGCTGGTATCGGTGTACTTCTTATAATGTTGTTTATGCTTATTATTTACAGAATGTCCGGACTTCTTGCATCTATTGCGATGGCAATTTATGTAGGTTTAATTGCTCTTGTTCTTGGGGTATTAAGAGTAAACTTAAGTCTTTCAGGTATTGCAGGTATAATCACATCATTAGGTATGGCAGTTGATGCAAACGTAATTATTTTTGAAAGAATGAAGGAAGAATTAAGACTTGGAAAGACCATTAAGGCATCTGTTGATTCAGGTTTTAATAAGGCATTTTCAGCAATTTTTGACTCAAACGTAACAACGATAATTTCTTGTGTGGTTCTTTACCTCTCAGGTATCGGAACGATTAGAGGCTTTGCTGTAACACTTGGACTCGGCGTTGTAATCAGTATGTTTACAGCGATTGTTATTACAAAATTCCTGCTCAAGCAGCTTGTTAACTTAAATATTAAAAACCGCAAGCTGTTCTGTGCAAACTAAGGAGGGTAAGCAAGATGAAAAATATGAAAATTACAGAAAATAGAGTTAAATTTTTAATTTTGCCTATCCTTATCATCGTTATTGGTGCGGTAATGTATTTTGTACGTGGATTCAACTTTGATACAGAGTTTGTAGGCGGTATTAGAATGCAGATAAATGTAGGCTCTGAATTCGAAAATCAGGAAATTGCCGATTTAGTTGTTGAAACAGCAGGAGAAGTTGCAGCTCCTGTCGTTCAGAAAATTGGCGACGGAACACAGGCTACAATTAAGATGTCAGAGCTTGATAACGAAACAAAGGCAAAGCTTGAAGCAGCTATTACCGAAAAATATGGCGCAGAGGCAATTATGTCTTCAAACAGTGCGTCAGCAAGTTTTGGTATACAGGTTCAAAGAAAAGCTCTAATTTATACACTTATTGCAATTCTTTGCATTCTTGCATATATAGCTATAAGATTTGAGGTTAAGAGTGCAGTTATGGCTGTTCTTGCTCTTGCAATTAATGTTTTAGTAATGATTGCAGTTTACCTTCTCAGCTATGTGCCGGTAAATACAACATTTATCGCTGCTATGCTTACAGTGGTTGGTTATTCAATAAATAATACTATTGTTGTTTTTGACAGAATACGTGAAAATATGCGTGGATTTAATGCGAAAAAAGGACACGTTGTGGCAGATGTTGTTGACAAGAGTATAAAGGAATCTATCGGAAGAACTTTAAATACAACAATCACAACACTTATAACAATAGTTCTGCTTTATATATTTGGTGTAAACTCAATTAAAAGCTTTGCGTTCCCGCTTATTGTCGGTGTAATTATTGGCGCTTATACATCAATTTTTGTAGCAAGTCCGTTCTGGGCAGCTTGGAAGACAAGTGAGCTTGAGGCAAAAATGCAGAAAAAATAAAAAACTAATCCTGTCATCGCATTGTTGACAGGATTTTTTCTAAAAAGGTAGTTTTATCACTAACTGATAAAACTACCTTTTTGTTATTATTCAAGAAATTGAGATTAGCAATAACGGAAAACAAAACCGTTGCCAAAACCATAGATTCAAAAACTGTGTTATAAAAGGTTTATTAAAATGCCTGTCACAGGTTTTGGGAACACACATATTGAATGTGGAGGCATTTTGTCATTTGCTATTGCAACTGTGCGTACCTGTTCCGTTTTGACAGGATTGATTGCCAAGAGACAACCATATTCGCCGTTTTTGACAAGTTTAATACCTTCTGAAACACTTTTTGTGTAGCTCAGGCGCGAATCGTAATCATCTTCAAATATATTTAAAATATCTTCTAAAATAAGCTTGTTTAACACAGTTACGTCAAGGGAACAGTATGCCTCGCTTTTATCTGGTAATAAATCACTGACCGATGATGTATTTTTAAGGGTTAATCGATAAAAATAATCTCCGCCACAGTAAAGTGCAATTTTGTTTTCGTGTCTTGTTGTAACAATCTGCTTTTTGATAGTATCAGTAAAGTCAGATGTGTCAGTATCAACAATAATCTTTTCGATTTTAAAATTATCTTGACAGGCTGCTGTGAAAAATGATTCATTAAACTCTTTTTTAAACTTAACTAGCCTGTGGAAAGGCAGATGAACAATACCGTCATCAAAAGCATTGGTAAGAAGAGTCATTATATAATTGTACGGCTCTTTTCCTGTGTGGTTAGGGTTATTCTTAATGCATTCTGCCTGATATTTTAACGATGTTTCATATCTGTTTTGACCATCTGCAATATATAATGTATGTGGCTTTAATGAATTAACGATAAAGTCAATTTTTTCTTGCTCGGTTATGCGCCAAAGACGCTCTTTTGCACCGTCTGGGACTGAAAAGGAAATATCAGGTGGGGTATCTGTAATTTCTGTCATCAGACGTGAAAGATACTTTTCGCTTTCTATATACATACAGCTAATCATATTGAAGTTTGCTTTTGTTTGAGATAAAAGTTCATATCTATGCTTTTTGTTAATAGGAGTAGTATCTTCGCAAGGAATAACGTGTTTCCCGAATTCTTCTAGCGCCAAAAGTGCAACAAAACCTTTGTTTGAAAAGGTTGTGTGGTTAAATTCAATTTCCTGTTCGTATAAATAAATCGCAGGCTGTAAATCCTGTATGAGAATATCATTTTTTATCCAATCATTGAGGTATTTTTGTGATTGAAGTGCAGGATTTGAATCATCAGTGCGATTGTTATGGTGTTCGCCTTTTGTCAATCGAATTGCATTGTATTCGTGCCTTTGATAAATATTATCCAATTCTTCTTGGGAAATTGAATCATAAGGAGGCGACATTACATTGCCTAAGTCGCCAATCTTTTCGGAGTTAAACATATAACCTTTAAATGCCTTTATGTCAGCCATATCAATCACCTCGATATTATAAAAGAAAAGCGGCTCGCCGTGCCATAATTTGCGGCAAAGCATTGTCGCTTCCCATATTTTAATATAACAAATTTTGCTATATAAAATATTTTATACTATATTATAATGTACGTCAAGATAATAATGAATACAAAATTTATTTGATTTTTTATGCAGATTGATGTTATTAATTTTTTTGTTTTGCACATAATACTTAACGGAGGAGTGAGAGGAGTGATAATTATGATGAATTCCAGAGGATTTGTAAAAGGAATGGCAGCAGGTGTGATACTGGGTGCTTGTGCTACAATGATAGTTGATCCTGTTTCAGACAGACAGCGTCATAGAATGAGAAGAAAAACAGAAGGTATGTTCCGAAATATCGGAAACATTATCGACAATGCAATGGATATGCTGAGATAAAAAAAGGCGGTACGACAGAAAAACTGCGTATCGCCATTTTATTTGGGAATTTTTTTACAAAAATTGACTTTAATCATTAAATGTGGTATATTATTTAATGGAAGTTTTTTTATTTATGAGGTATTTTATGCTTGAATTTAGAAAAGCAAAAATTGAAGATAAAAAAGAGATTGAGCGTTTGCTGATACAGAGTGGCAGGCATTCATTAGAGTACAATTTTACTACAATTTTTCTTTGGCAGGAGCAGTATGAAAACGAATTTGCGATTGAAGATGATATGCTCTTTATGCGGTCAGGAAGAAAACAAAAATCCTATCTTTTCCCGTGCGGATTCGGAAATATTGATGCTGCACTGGACAAGCTGAAAGATGTTCCGCTTAATTTTCACAGTCTGAATAAAAATCAGGTTGAATATCTTGAAAAATATTATCCTGATCGCTTTGTGTTTAAAGAAAACAGAGATTCTGAGGATTATGTTTATACTGCCGAGTCTCTTATGAATTTGACTGGCAAAAAGTTGAGCTCAAAAAGAAACCACATAAACAAATTCATTTTAGAGAATCCTGATTGGATTTATGAAAAAATTAATACTGAAAATTTAAACGAAGTCAGGAAAATGCATGAAAATTGGTATAAACTTTCCGATGTTTACGGAAGACCTGGGCTGTTAGAAGAAACCGATGCAGTAAAGAGAGCATTTGATTATTTTGAAGAATTAGAGCTTGAAGGCGGCTTGATAAGGGCAAAAGGAGAAGTAGTTGCATTTTCTATTGGTGACAGACTTAATGATAAAACATTTTTAGTTCATATCGAAAAGGCATACAGCAGTATAAATGGCGCTTACCAGATAATAAATAGAGAATTTGTAAGGAATAACTGCCAAGAGTACGAATTCATAAACAGAGAAGACGATACGGGCGATGAGGGTTTAAGAAAGGCAAAGCTTTCGTACAGACCAATACAGCTTGTAGAAAAATTCAGTGCAAAGGAAATTGAAAAGTGATATTATTTGCAAAAAATGAGCATATAAAACAAATTGTAAAATTATGGAATGAAGCTTTTGGTGACACTGAAAGTGAAATTTTGAAGTATATAAAAAATATTTTAAAGTATATTGTGATTTATGAAGAAAACGGACTTGCTTTAGGGATGCTTACTCTTCTTCCTATTAGTTGCAGTGATAAAAAGGGAAGATATGTGTATGCAGTAGCGACAAAAAAAGAGGCTCGTGGCAGGGGTATCAGTACATCGCTTATTGAATTTTCAAAACAATATATAAAAGATAATGCTGAAAGCTTTTTAGTGCTTGTTCCCCAAAGTGATAGCTTGTTTGAATTCTATAAAAAAAGAGGTTTTTCTGCTTTTTCGTGTGTGAATAAAGATAAGTATCATTACATTGGCGGTGAAACGATATCTTCTTTTTCATTAGAAATTATTAACGCAGATAAATATTTTCAAAAAAGAAGAGAATTTTTTGCAGGAAAGACGTTTTTTGAATGGAATAAAGAAATGCTTGAATTTGCAAAAGATATGTATAAAGGGGATTTCGTCCTGATTAAGGATAAGTGCAAAGAAGTTGGGATTGCATTTTGCATAAGAACAGATAAAGAACTGTATATAAAAGAGCTTTTGAGTAATGCAAAAGAAAATACACTGAAATTCTTAGCAGAAAAGTATCTCGTAAGTACTATTTCGTATGCATGCCCTGACCATAATGCAAAGCCCTTTGCAATGATTTATCCCGATGAAGTTGATGAAACATATTTTAATATTGCACTTGATTAAAAATAGCAAAAAATTGAAAATATTTTCAATAAAATACTTGAATTTTAAAGCTATGTATGCTATAATATCATTCGTTGGATAATTTCGGGATGTGGCTCAGTTTGGTAGAGCACTACGTTCGGGACGTAGGGGCCGCAGGTTCAAATCCTGTCATCCCGACCATAAAAAAGACAGATTTTATTAAAATCTGTCTTTTTTATGTTAAATTCGTCTCTCGCCGAGCTAAATTGAGCAAGCTCAGTTAAATTGGCTTTGGCAATAGTGAACTTGTACCAAAATGTACACGCATCTATATGACAATAAAAATATTAGCGACAAGTATATAACCTCAGATATGAAAATATCATTATTGTCAGTGAGGAGAATAATTTTGATGTCAATAGATCTGTGTGTGGAGAAAATCTCATTTTATGGCACAAGTGTGTACGTTATTGGGAAAAACAATGTACTTTTCCTATAAAGCCTACTTGTTTAAATTCTTCTGGATTATTTCTTATGATGAAATCTATGTATGATTCAATCATTAAGGCAGTCAGGCGGTATCCTGCAGGATTTAAGTGGTAACCGAGTTTGAAATTATTTCTAAATTCTTCATCATAAACAGGAGCATATTTCCTTAAGTCAATTACATAGCAGTTATCAAATAATTCGGCTAACTGATAAAGTACCGCCTGATGTCTATCATATAATTCGGACCTTTCTTTTGTATCATCATCACTTATTGGTGCAGTGACAAGGAAAAACTTTGCTTTAGGCTGAATAAGCTTATATTTAGAAATTATTTTTGCATAGTATCCAACAAAAGTGGGTTTGTTTTTTCCATAATCATTGATATCAACATCAGAAATATCTCCAAACTCAAGTTCACCAGACTCAACCCTTGAAATATCATTTACTCCCATTGCAATGATGTATGCCTGAGACTTGTATTCATCATTCCAAAAGCCCTTTTCTCTTGCGAAGTCGTCATAAACCATTGCAGTCATTCCACCCACAGAAAAATTGTAGACTTTAGAGCCTGTGTCTCTTGCAATAAACTGTCCCCAGGAATAATCGTAATAGTCATGATATTTTCTTGTGCCAATTTCAAAAGACTCAAACTCTCCTGACGACAAGCTGTCGCCGATACAAGCTATTGTTCTGAAGATTCCACAGAATCCGCCGTTTGAAACTATGTTATCAAGTGGCTTTTCATCAAGGTTTTTTATGTAATTTTTGATGTTCATAATTTCATCTCCCTATAAATGTAATATTAAAATACATTATATCATAAAATGATATTTTGTCAATATGAATGTATTTTTTTTTTGCAGGTTAAAGAAGTGCATTTTATTTAGTACAAGAGATAAACATATATTGGGAAGGTTAGATATGAAAAAGTTTTACTTATGAAGTTAAATAGTATATAAATAACTTTACACAAGACTTTAATTATGATATAATGAAAAAAAGGTGCTTATTAATTCACAACTTAAAATGCTTAAAACAGAAAGGAAGTAAAGGTTATGTTAAATGAAAGAGTAAGAGAATTATTAAATCAACAAATAAATAAAGAGCTATATTCGGCATATCTGTATCTTGATTTTTCAAATTATTTTGAGGATAGAGGACTTGACGGTTTTGCAAACTGGTACTACATTCAGGCACAGGAAGAAAGAGACCACGCAATGCTTTTCTATCGTTATTTACAAAATAATAATGAGAAAGTGACACTAGAAGCTATCGCAAAGCCTGATAAGGTACTTGACAGCGATATGGGCGTTTTAAAAGCTGGCCTTGAACATGAAGTATATGTAACATCACTTATAAACGATATATATGCTGAAGCTTATAATGCTAAAGATTTTCGTACAATGCAGTTTTTAGACTGGTTCGTAAAAGAGCAGGGAGAAGAAGAGACCAATGCAAATGACCTCATTTCAAAAATGGAGTTATTCGGTTCTGATCCTAAAAGCTTGTATATGTTAAACAGCGAGCTTGGTGCGCGCATATATACAGCTCCATCACTTGTTTTGTAAATCTTAAGTCCTCATTATTTATGCGGACTTAGTCTTAGCAGGAAGGAGAAGGCCTCATGAGACTTGTATTGCTTACAGCATTAGGTGTTGGTGGAGCAACAGTTATTGGCGCTGTAATAGGGTTTATATTTAAAAAGATTTCCCATAAATTTTCAGATATTGTTCTGTCTTTTGCGGCAGGTGTTATGCTGGCAGCGGCGGTTTTAGGATTAGTTGTTCCTTCACTGGAATATGGAGGAAAGTACGGTATCATAACAACTGTTATAGGTATATTTGTAGGTGCAATCTGCCTAAATGTTGTTGATAAGCTTGTGCCGCATCTTCATAAATTGGCAGGAGCCGATATTGAATCTCACAACGACACAAACTTAAGCAAAGTGCTATTATTTGTTATGGCAATCGCTATTCATAATTTCCCTGAAGGCATTGCCGCTGGTGTTGGATTTGGTTCGGGTAATTCAGGGCAGGCACTTTTAATTGCCGGAGGTATTGCACTTCAGAATATTCCGGAAGGTATGGTTATCATAGGCCCAATGCTTGCAACCGGAATATCTCCTCGAAAAACATTTATTTTTGCTATGTTTACAGGAATTGTTGAGGTGGTTGGAACACTAATTGGGTACTCGGCAGTAAGCCTGGCATCAGCAATACTTCCGTTTGCTTTAAGCTTTGCTGGCGGAACGATGCTTTATGTTATAAGCGATGAAATGATACCCGAAACACACGCACACGGAAACGAAAGAGGTGCAACTTATGCACTTTTAGTTGGTTTTTGTATTATGCTAATTACTGACGTACTATTAGGATAAACTTAAAATCCCTGCATTAGAATTGCTTCTAATACAGGGATTTTAAATTATTCTTCTGAGAACATATCTTTGCCTACGCCACAAAGTGGGCATTCAAAATCATCAGGCAAGTCTTCGAATTTTGTTCCTGGAGCAATTCCGTGTTCCGGAGCGCCGAGTTCTTCGTCGTAAACCCATCCACAAGCATTGCATACATACTTTTTCATAAGATAATACCTCCTGTTTTTTATATTATTTGTGTATATGAATAATATATTCATTATGTTTATTATATAGCTTTTTCTTTCAAATTACAACAGTAAAATTCATTTATTCAGCAAATTGACTATTATATAGCATATAATAAAATCCCTTTTTAAAAAGAAGTTCTTTGTGATTTCCTTGTTCAATAACATTACCGTCATTCATAACCAAAATCACATCAGCATCCTTTATAGTGGAAAGTCTATGTGCTACAATAAAACTTGTTCTGCCTTTCATAAGCTTTGAAAATGCATCTTGTATTTTCATTTCCGTTCTCGTATCTATTGAAGATGTCGCCTCGTCTAAAATAAGCATCGGCGGAAGACATAGCATAATTCTAGCAATGCAGAGAAGTTGTTTTTCCCCCTGAGAAAGCCCGCCTTCTGTTTCGGAAATATGCGTGTCGTATCCGTTTGGAAGACGCGTTATGAAACTGTGCGCATGGGATGCCTTGGCCGCCTCGACAATTTCTTCAAAAGTTGCATCCGGCTTTCCGATTGAAATGTTTTCACGAACTGTACCGCTTTGAATCCATGTTTCCTGAAGTACCATACCATAACTTTTTCTAAGACTTTTTCGGGATACGTCACGGATATCTTTTTCTTCTATCTTTATAGAGCCGCTGTTTACATCATAAAATCTCATTAACAGATTAATAAGTGTTGTTTTTCCACAACCAGTTGGCCCTACTATTGCAATTTTCTGACCTGATTTAACTGAAAGGTTAAAATCTTCTATAAGCTTTTTTTCGGGCGAATATGAAAAGCAAACATTTTCAAGTTTAATTTTTCCTTTTACTTCAGAAAGAATTGCATCTTTGTCAGCAATTTGAGGAGGTTCGTTTATAAGCTCAAATATGCGAGCTGCGCAGGCAAGTGCATTTTGAAGTTCAGTAACAACGCCTGAAATTTCATTAAATGGTTTTGTGTACTGATTTGCATAACTTAAAAAACAAGAAAGTCCGCCTACCGTTATATTGCCATATATTACAGAGAAAGCACCCAAAAGCGCAACTGAAGCATATACAAGACTGTTTATAAATCTTGTAGTTGGGTTTGTAATCGAAGAAAAAAAGATTGCCCGCAAAGAATATTTTTCAAGATTTTTATTCATAAAATCAAAATTTTCAAGAGCTTTATCTTCATATGAAAAAGCTTTAACAATCTTTTGATTACTAAGCATTTCATCAATAAATGCAGTTTGTTCACCTCGTGCTTCGGACTGCTTTTTAAACATTGAATATGTTCTGCCGGCAATAAATTTTGCTACAAACAGTGAAATTGGTGTAAGAAAAACAACTGCAAATGTAATTCCGAGATTGATACTGAACATAAATATAAGTGTACCTAAAATGGTGATAACACCTGTAAAAAGCTGAGTAAATCCCATTAAAAGCCCGTCAGAAAACTGGTCGACATCTGCAATAATACGGCTGGCTATTTCGCCGTAGTAGTGTGAGTCAATATATTTAAACGGCAAAATTTCGATTTTTTCAAATGCTTTTTTTCGAATGTCACGCACTACATTGTAAGTGATGCGATTATTTATAATGTGCATTATCCATTGAAGCAAGGCAGTGGTTGCTGCGATTATTCCCACTTTTGTTAAAATAGGAAAGATTCTAAAAAAATCAACTTGGTTTTTCTCAATAATTAAGTCTATTGCTTTGCCTATTAAAACAGGGATATAAAGCGAAGCTGCAACAGTAATTGTTGCAAGGATGACAGAAATCGAAAGAAGAACAGAATATTTTTTTATATATTTAAATACTTCTGTAATAGTGTTTTTTTGCAAATTTAACATTTTAACCCTCCTCCGACTTAAATTGTGAGTCGTATATTTCTCGGTACACTTCACAATTCTTTAAAAGCTCGGCGTGTGTGCCGATTCCGCAGAGCATTCCATCATCTAAAACAAGTATTTTATCTGCGTGCATTATTGAAGAAGCACGTTGCGAAACTATAAAGACAATAGGTGAAGAATGGATATTTTTTATAGCCTTGCGAAGCGCTGCATCAGTTGCAAAATCAAGAGCTGAAGCACTGTCGTCCAAAATCAATATATTTGCTTTTTTGACCAGTGCGCGCGCGATAGTCAGTCTCTGGCGCTGTCCGCCTGAAAGATTTTTGCCGCCTTGTTCTATAAGTGAATCAAGACCTGCTTCTTTTTTGGCGATAATGTCGGACGCCTGTGCAAGTGATATTGCTTCATTAATCTCCTCATCAGTTGCCGACTCATTTCCCCAAAGCATATTATCCCTGATTGTCCCTTTAAAAAGTACAGCTTTTTGCGGAACTATGGCAATGCTTTTTCGCAGCTCTTCTGTGGAGATATCCTTTACATTTTTTCCATTTACAAAAACGTCGCCTTCACTTGCGTCGTAAAATCTTGGAATAAGATTTATAAGTGAAGTTTTGCCGGAGCCTGTACCGCCAATTATTCCTATCGTTTCGCCTTTTTGTGCTGAAAAACTTATGTTTGTAAGGGAATTCTCACTTGCATTTTTGTATTTAAGGCTTACATTTTTAAATTCGACCGAAGTATTTGAGGATACTATCTTACTTGAATTCTTATTTGAAATTGAAGAGTTTATTTCAAAAACTGCTTGAATTCTATTTCCGCAGGAAATTGATTTCGTAATATTAATAATAAGATTTGCAAGCTTAATGAGCTCTATTAAAATTTGTGACATATAATTGTAAAGTGCAACAACCGCTCCTTGAGTTAAAATTCCGTAATTGACACGTATTGCGCCTGTGTAAATCAGAATAATGATGGCAAAATTTATAATTGCAAAAGTAAGAGGATTCATTAAGGAAGAAATACGGCCAACAAATTTTTGCGTGCTTGTTAAATTATTGTTTTTTTTAGTAAATTTTAATATTTCATCTTCCTCTTTACAAAAGGCACGTATAACTCGGCTTCCGGTAAGATTTTCACGTGTGATGCAAAGGATGCCGTCAAGGTACATTTGTACTTTTTTATAAAGCGGTATGGAAATAAGCATTATAAAGAAAACAACAAGTGCAAGTAAGGGAATAACCGCCGCAAAAATTAAAGCAGACTTAAAATCAACAGTAAAAGCCATAATCATTGCTCCGAACACAACAAAAGGTGAACGCAAAAGGAGACGCAGCGTAAGATTTGTACCTGTCTGCACCTGATTAATATCGCTTGTCATACGTGTGATAAGAGTTGAGATTCCAATTTCATCAAGTTCTGTATAGGAAAGAGATTGAATATGAGAAAATAGTGAGTGCCTGATTTTTGCCGCAAATCCAACAGAAGCTTTGGCTGCAAAATATTGTGCGGTTAAAGCACTCGCAAGCCCGATAACTGCTAAAAGTGCTAAAACAGCGCACATTTTAAGTACAAAAGGTTTATCACCAAGAGTAATACCTTTATCAATTATTGCTGCAATAACCAAAGGAACAAAAAGCTCGAAAACTGCCTCTAAAAGCTTAAAAAGCGGACCTAAAATAATTTCTTTTTTATAACTGATTAAATGTTTGAGTAATTTTTTCATAATATACCTCAATTGTAAAATTATGTATATAGTATATCATAAAGAATGTTATATTAAAATAGGAAATTAAAATTTTTTTGATATTAAAAACGCGGGATATATACACGCATATTAGCAAAGGAGCAAAAATAATTAGTGCAGATAAACTTAATGAGTATATAAAAGAGAACAGAATGCCTATGATTTCCTAAAATAAAAATCAGTCAAAAATCGGTTAAAATCGATTTTTAAAGGTTTTTGAAAAATAAAAAAATGACCTAAAACCTAGGTTTTAAGCCATTTTGCTTGGTGACTCGTAAGGGAATCGAACCCTTGTCGCCGCCGTGAGAGGGCGGAGTCTTAACCGCTTGACCAACGAGCCATACAACTCTAATATTATAACAAAGAAAAGACTTTTTGTCAAGCATTTTATGAAAAAATATATATGAAGGAAAATCAATGATTATTTTAAAAAGAAATTTTTACATGTATTACTTTTTATGCATTATGGCAGAAAGTTATGTTTGAAAGAGTGTGCTTTTGTTAAATTGTAAGAAATTTGTGAATAAAAGAAAAAAACTCTTCACATATTGACATTTTTGTGTTATAATGTCTAAAATGGCAAAGAATATTGGATAATAACTTTGTTACAATTTTGACAGATATGTTATCATATTCTAAATTAAGAAGGAGGAATTTACCATGACAACAAATAATGCTGTAAAAACATGGATGGACGAAATGATTGCTATGTGCAGACCGTCTCAAATCGTGTGGATTGATGGTAGTGAAGAGCAACTTGAGGCTCTTCGCGAAGAAGCTGTTTCAACAGGAGAAATGATTAAGCTTAATCAGGAAAAGCTCCCTGGCTGCTACTATCACAGAACCGCCGAAAATGACGTTGCACGTGTTGAGGACAGAACTTTTATCTGTACTCCTACAGAGGAAGAGGCTGGTCCTATAAATAACTGGATGGAGCCGGAAAAAATGTATGCAAAGCTAAAGGCTCTTTATGAAGGCTCAATGGAAGGAAGAACAATGTATGTTATTCCTTATTCAATGGGCCCTGTCGGTTCACCATTTTCAAAGATTGGTATTGAACTTACAGATAGTATCTATGTTGTACTCAACATGGCTATTATGACAAGAGTTGGAAAAGAAGTTATCAAACAGCTTGGCGACAGTGCTGATTTTGTAAAGTGCCTGCACGCTAAAAAGGATGTTAATCCTGAAGAAAGATACATTGTTCAGTTCCCGCAGGATTCTACAATCTGGTCAATCAACTCAGCTTACGGCGGTAATGTACTTTTAGGTAAAAAGTGTTTTGCGCTCCGTATTGCATCATACCTTGGTATGAAAGAGGGCTGGATGGCAGAACATATGCTTATTCTAGGTCTTGAAAATCCACAGGGCGAGGTCCGTTATATTTGTGCCGCATTCCCATCAGCTTGCGGTAAGACTAACCTTGCAATGCTTATTCCACCGGAATATTTAAAGGAAAAAGGATATAAGGTTTGGACAGTAGGCGATGATATTTCATGGCTTAGAATCGGACCTGATGGCAGACTTTATGCTATTAACCCTGAAGCAGGCTTCTTTGGTGTTGCACCTGGAACATCTGAAAAGACAAACTTCAACGCACTTGCTGCTACAAAGAAAAATACAATCTTTACAAATGTTGCTATCAATAATGATGATATGACAGTTTGGTGGGAAGGTCTTGATAAAAATCCGCCAGTTAATGCAACAGAGTGGAAGGGCACTGAGGTTAACGGACCTGAATTTGTTGCAGAAGGCAATAAGCTTGCTCATCCAAACTCAAGATTTACAGCTCCGGCAGTAAATTGTCCATGTATTTCTAAAGAATTTGAAAATCCACAGGGAGTACCGATTGATGCAATCGTATTTGGCGGCAGACGTGCAAAATGTGCTCCGCTTGTATATCAGGCAAGAGATTGGCAGCATGGTGTATTCGTTGGTGCTACAATGGCTTCTGAAACAACAGCTGCAGCTGCTGGTGCAGTAGGTGTTGTAAGACGTGACCCAATGGCTATGAAGCCATTCGTTGGCTACAATATGGCTGACTATTTCGGTCACTGGCTTGAAATGGGCAAGAAGATGGACCCTGAAAAAGCTCCGAAGATTTTCCATGTTAACTGGTTTAGACAAGATGATGAAGGAAACTTCATGTGGCCTGGATTTGGCGACAATATGAGAGTTCTTCTCTGGATTTTAGATAGATGCAGCGGTAAGGCTGATGCTATTGACAGCGAAATTGGTTATATGCCTAAGCCTGAAGATATCGATATCACAGACCTCGACATTGATGCTGATACATTAAAGGATCTTTTGACAGTTGACAAGAATATCTGGCTTGAAGACGTTGCTAACCAGAAGGAATATTTTGCGCAATTCGGAGATAGACTACCAAAAGAAATTTCAGAAGAACTTGCAAAGCTTGAAGAAAATCTAAACAAATAATCATGTATTAAAACAGCGTATTTTTATATACCCCACCAAAATCAGACACATTTGGTGGGGTATATTTTTATACCAAAGAATTTGTTATAAAGAGACCATATAGTTATGTAAAGAACACTTTTTCTACAGCAGGAAAACTTCATAAAACAAATAAAAAAGAAATGAGTCCGATAAAACACCGAACTCATTCACGAGCAATTTAATATTTGATTTTGTTCAAATCTTGTGGTTCTCTTAAACCCATTATATTTTACCATTAATAATTTTCTGCTCTTACTTCAAAGTAACTCTTTGGATGGTTGCATACAGGGCAAATTTCCGGAGCTTTTTTGCCAACAACAATATGTCCGCAGTTACGGCATTCCCACATAGTTTCTCCTGCTTTTTCGAACACTTTATTCATCTCAACATTGTCGATAAGTCTTCTGTATCTTTCCTCGTGTTCTTTTTCGATTTTAGCAACAGCTCTAAAACGTGCAGCAAGTGCAGTAAAACCTTCTTCTTCGGCATCTTTTGCAAAGCCTTCATACATATCGGTCCATTCGTAGTTTTCGCCGTCAGCAGCAGCATTTAAATTGTTTAGAGTATCAGAAATGCCATTAAGCTCCTTAAACCAAAGTTTTGCGTGCTCTTTTTCGTTATCTGCGGTCTTTTGGAAAATAGCAGCAATTTGCTCATAGCCCTCTTTTTTTGCAACAGACGCAAAGTATGTGTACTTATTTCTTGCCTGAGATTCGCCTGCAAAAGCTGCCATTAAGTTTTGTTCTGTTTTTGTTCCCTTGTAATCCATTGAAAATCACTCCTTAAAATAATTTAAAATTTAATAATTTTATTATTTACATTTTAACGTATATTTACTCAAAAATCAATAACAAAATTAAAATATTTAGCAAAAAATTTTATAATTATAAACTGAAAAGTAATGCACTGCTAAATAAATATTGAAAAAATAAGCAGTTTTTGACTTTAAGATGAAAAAAGTTTAATCCATATTAATATTAAATATTACTCGTGGTTATTTACTTTTCTGATAATTTATAATAAAATATTAATGGTTTTAGGTCTTATTTTTAAAATCTAAAAACTACATAAATTTACAAAAGAAATCTTGACAAAAAAAGAAAAATGTGTTATTATATTTTTGATCTTTAAGATTGGTACAGAGATGCCGACAAGATTGTGTATTAAATAGGTTTTTGTATGCCGTTTAGGGATACATCTATGTTTGTATGCAAGCTCTTGTCGTTTGGCAAGAGTTTTTTTGTACAGTTTTATCTTTATATAGCGGGGTGAGTAGTTTATGGAATACGTTTTAAAAGGTGCAAAGGTTTTTCTGGACGGAAAATTTATCTGTACTGATATTACCGTTTGTAAAGGTAAAATTAAATCAATAGGAAAAGCTGATGCAGACTGTAAGATTTTTGACTGCACCGGCTATCATATTTTTCCCGGTTTTACAGATGTACATGTTCATTTGCGTGAGCCGGGTTTTTCGTATAAAGAAACAATAAAGTCGGGAACTATGGCAGCCGCAAAAGGTGGTTATACAGCAGTATGTTCAATGCCGAATTTAAATCCTGTTCCTGACAGTGTTGAAAATATGAAATTGCAGACTGATATTATCGAAAAAGACGCCTGTATAGCGGTTTATCCCTATGCTGCAATAACAGTAGGCGAACAAGGCGAAAAGCTTGTTGATATGGACGCACTTTCCGATACTGCAGTAGCTTTTTCTGACGATGGACGAGGAGTCCAAAGCCAAAACATAATGGAAAAAGCAATGCAAAACGCAAAAAAACTCAATAAAATCATTGCCGCACATTGCGAAGACAATTCTTTGCTTTACGGCGGATATATTCACGACGGAGAATATGCAAAAAAACACGGCCACAGAGGAATTTGCTCCGAGAGTGAATGGGGACAGATAAAACGTGATCTTGAACTTGTGAAAAGGACGGGCTGTAAGTATCACGTATGCCATATATCCGCAAAAGAAAGTGTTGAGCTTATAAGAAAAGCAAAAAAAGAAGGTCTTTCAGTGACCTGCGAAACAGGACCGCATTATCTCGTCTTTAACGATACTATGTTAAAAGAAGAAGGGCGCTTTAAAATGAATCCGCCAATCAGAAGTGAGGAAGACAGACTGGCACTTATCGAAGGAATAAAAGACGGAACTATTGATATGATTGCAACAGACCATGCACCACATTCTCTTGAGGAAAAATCAAAAGGTCTTGAAAAAAGCTTAATGGGAGTAGTTGGTATTGAAACTGCGTTTCCTGTCTTATATACACACTTAGTAAAAACAGGAATAATACCACTTGAAAAACTTATAATACTGATGAGCGATAATCCAAACAGCAGATTTAATATAGGAAGCAAGCTTGCTGAAGGCGAAACAGCAAATCTGACAGTTTTTGACCTAAATAGCGAATATGTAATAGATTCCGATGATTTTCTTTCGAAAGGAAGAAGCTCACCGTTTGAAAATGAAAAGGTTTTTGGAAAATGTATGTTAACAATTTACAAGGGGGATATAGTATGCAAAGACAATATGACAGAAAATTAGTTTTGGAAGATGGCACAGAATACTACGGCTACGGTTTTGGAAGTAATAACGAAAAGGTTTGTGAACTTGTATTTAATACTTCTATGGTAGGGTATCAGGAGGTTGTAACCGATCCTACTTATACATATCAGATGGTTGTTATGACATATCCTCTTATTGGTAATTATGGAATTACAGACGAGGATTCAGAAAGCAAAACTCCTACAATAGGAGGACTCATTGTAAGAGATTACAATGATATGCCAAGCAATTTCCGTTACACGAAAACTCTTGATGAACTCCTTTCGGAAAACAATATTCCGGGAATTTATGGTGTGGACACAAGAAAGATTGCAAGACACATTCGTGACAACGGAACGAGCAAGGTTCTTATTACAGATGCTGATACCGGTATTGACGATGCTATTGAGGTTTTAAAATCAAGAGATATTCTAAAGGATGCAGTTTCAAGAGTGAGCTGCAAGAAAAGATGGTACTCAAGAACTTCAAACCATAAATATAACATTGTTGCAATAGACTGCGGAATCACATTAAGTACTATAAAAGGTCTTAATATGAGAGGTGCAAACATTACGGTTGTTCCATATAATACAACAGCTGACGAAATACGTTTTATGAAGCCGGACGGATTGTTCGTTTCTAACGGCCCTGGAAATCCTGTGGATGTTCCTGAAGTTGTGGAAACAATTAAATCGCTAAAGGGTGAACTACCGATTTTCGGCGTAGGTCTCGGTCATCAGCTTATTTCTCTTGCATACGGTGCAAATACTTACAAAATGAAATTCGGTCACAGAGGTTCAAACCATCCTGTGAAAAACCTTAAAACAGAAAAAATTGAAATTGTAAATCAAAATCACGGCTATGCAGTAGATGCTGATTCAGTAGAAAAAACAGAGCTTAAGGTTACGCATATAAATGTACTTGACAATACTGTTGAAGGTATTGAATGCGAAAAAGACAAGCTTTTCTCAGTTCAATACCGACCTGACAGCACACCAAGCTCAAATGATACAAGCTATCTGTTTGACAAATTTTTGGATAACATTAAGGAGGGACAGAAAAATGCCTAAGAGAAAAGATTTAAAAAAAGTAATGGTAATTGGTTCCGGCCCAATTGTAATTGGTCAGGCTGCTGAGTTTGACTATGCAGGAACGCAGGCATGTCTTGCCCTTAAAGAAGAGGGTTATGAGGTTGTACTTGTAAACTCAAATCCTGCCACAATTATGACAGATACATCGATAGCAGACAAGGTTTATATGGAACCTTTAACACTTGAATATGTAGCTAAAATTTTAAGATATGAACGTCCTGATGCGATTGTTCCTGGAATAGGCGGACAAACAGGACTTAACCTCGCAATGCAGCTTGCGAGAAAGGGAATACTTCAAGAATGTCAGGTTGAGCTTTTAGGTACAAGTGTAGAAAGTATTGAAAGAGCTGAAGACCGCGAACTGTTCAAAGAACTCTGCGAAGAGTTGGGTGAGCCGGTACTTCCATCGCTTATCACTCACTCTATCGAAGAAGGTAAAAAAGCAGCACTTGAAATAGGATATCCTGTTGTTTTAAGACCTGCATTTACTCTTGGCGGAACAGGCGGCGGTTTTGCAGATAACGAAGAAGAGCTTTGCGAAATTATGAAAAATGCTCTTCAGCTTTCTCCTGTCGGACAAGTTCTTGTTGAAAAGAGTATTAAGGGATATAAAGAAATAGAATATGAAGTAATGCGTGATAAGAATGACACTGCAATTACAATTTGTAATATGGAAAACTTAGACCCTGTTGGAATTCATACAGGTGACTCAATAGTTGTCGCACCTTGCCAGACTTTGACAAGTAAAGAATGCAGTATGTTGCGTGAAAGTGCGTTGAAAATTATTAAGGCACTAAAAATCGAAGGTGGCTGTAACGTACAATTTGCACTTGACCCGCAGTCATTTGATTATTATGTAATTGAGGTAAATCCAAGAGTTTCACGTTCATCAGCTTTGGCTTCAAAAGCAAGTGGATACCCGATTGCAAGAGTTACTGCAAAAATTGCCGTAGGTATGTCACTTGATGAAATTAAGCTTGCAAACACACCTGCATCATTTGAACCGGCACTTGACTATGTAGTAACAAAGATGCCGAGATTCCCATTTGATAAATTTACTTCAGCCTCAAACAAGCTTTCAACACAGATGAAAGCAACCGGCGAAGTAATGGCAATCGGAAGAACGATGGAAGAAAGCCTTTTAAAAGCTATCCGTTCTCTTGAAATTGGTATTTGTCATATCTATAAATCAAAATTTGATAAGGAAAAAATGTCGGTTGAAGAGCTTCTTGACTACATCAAAGAAGGAACCGATGACAGAATTTATGCCATCGCACAGCTTATGTGGCTTGGTGTTGACCATTCAACCATTTGCAACCTTACAGGAATTGATATGTTCTTCCTTGATAAAATAAAGAAGATTGTTGATTTTGAAAAGGTACTTGAAGAAAACTCAGGCAATATTGATATTCTTCACGAAGCCAAAAAAATCGGCTTCTGCGATAAGTATATAGCTGACCTTTGGAAAATGTCTGAAGAAGATGTATATAATATTCGCAAGAGCAATAACATTTTCCCTGTATATAAAATGATGGACACTTGTGCAAGTGAATTTACAAGCTATGTCCCATACCTTTACTCAACTTATGAAGACGAGAATGAGTCGGTTGTAAGTGATAAAAAGAAAATTATTGTTTTAGGTTCCGGCCCTATCAGAATTGGTCAGGGTGTAGAATTTGACTATTCAACTGTTCACGCTGTGAAAACTATTAAAAACGCAGGGTATGAAGCTATCATCATAAATAATAACCCTGAAACAGTTTCAACGGACTATACAACAAGCGATAAACTCTATTTTGAGCCGCTTACAGTTGAAGATGTTATGAATATCATTGAGCTTGAAAAGCCGCTTGGAGTTGTCGCATCACTCGGCGGACAGACAGCAATCAACCTTGCAGAACCGCTTTCTAAACACGGAGTAAAGCTGATTGGCACTGACTGTGTGGCAATCGACAATGCGGAAAACCGTGATGCATTTGAAAAGATTATGGAAAAGCTTGAAATTCCGCAACCGAAAGGACAAGCAGTTACAAAGATAGAGGATGGAGTAAAGGCTGCTGCTGAAATCGGCTATCCTGTACTAGTTCGTCCAAGCTATGTTCTTGGCGGAAGAGCTATGCAGATTGTTGCAAACGAAGAAGGGCTTCGTCAGTATTTAAAAACTGCCGTTGAAATTGACGAAGACAAGCCTGTGTTAGTTGATAAATACATCATTGGAAAAGAGCTTGAAGTTGACGCAGTTTGTGACGGTGTTGATGTTTTTGTTCCAGGTATAATGGAGCACGTTGAAAGAACAGGTATTCACTCAGGTGACAGTATAAGTGTTTATCCTACATTTAGTGTATCTGATAAGGCAAAGCAGACAATTCTTGATTACTCTAAAAAGCTTGGCTTGGGAATTGGAATAATCGGACTTTTCAATATTCAGTTTATCGTTGACGAAAATGAAGACGTCTATGTAATCGAAGTAAACCCAAGATCTTCAAGAACTGTGCCGTTTGTGTCAAAATCAACAGGCTATCAGATTGCAGATATTGCTACACTTGTAATGCTCGGACACTCATTAAAGGAACAGGGATATACAGAACTTTATCCCGAAGAAAAGAAGCGTTGGTATGTTAAGACACCTGCATTCTCATTCTCAAAAATTAGAGGACTTGACGCATATCTTTCACCTGAAATGAAATCGACAGGAGAAGCGATAGGCTATGATGACAAGCTTACACGTGCACTTTATAAATCATTAAAAGCTTCAGGAATGAATGTTGTTAACTATGGAACAATTTTCGTGACAGTTGCCGATAAGGATAAAGAAGAGGCACTTCCGCTTGTTAAGAGATTCTATGAACTCGGCTTTAATATTGAAGCTACAAAGGGAACAGCAGAATTTTTAAAAGCTCACGGAATCAGAACACGCGTTATGTCAAAAATCAGTGAAGGAAATGACGATATATTAAATGCTATCCGTAAGGGTTATGTAAATTATGTAATTAATACAAGAGCTCTTAATTCTTTGAATGAAGAATCAGACGGATATCAGATAAGAAGATGTGCTGTTGAAAATAACGTAACAATGTTTACATCGCTTGATACTGTAAGAGTACTTCTCGATGTACTTGAGGAAATGACAATAACCATTTCGACTATTGACAAGGAGTAAAAAATGAAACAGGCTTATTTTAAGGTTATTTCTAATAAACGAATTGCAAAAAATGTTTATGAAATGAAGCTTGAGGGCGATACGTCAGCGATTATCGCCCCTGGCCAGTTTGTCAACATTAAGATTGAAGGCAAATTTTTAAGAAGACCTATATCAATATGCGATTATAGTGAAAATTCTCTTACTCTAATTTACAAAGTAGTAGGAAAGGGAACAAGTATAATGTCAGCTATGCAGGAAAATACATGGCTTGACATACTTGTTGGACTTGGAAACGGCTTTAATACGTCAGATAGCGGTGAAAATCCGGTATTAATCGGCGGAGGCGTTGGAGTTCCGCCTATGTTCAAACTCGCAAAGGATTTGATAAGTGAAGGTAAAAAAGTTTCTGTAATAATTGGCTTTAATAAAGAAGAGGAAGTCTTTTATGAAGATGAATTTAAAGCTATTGGTGCAGATGTTTTCGTTGCAACAGTTGACGGAAGTCTTGGAACAAAAGGCTTTGTAACTGATGTGTTAAAGGATATTAATTATTCATATTTCTATACCTGCGGCCCTGAACGTATGTTAAAAGCTGTATATAATACATCAATTACAAGCGGTCAATTAAGCTTTGAGGAAAGAATGGGCTGCGGATTTGGCGTGTGTATGGGGTGCAGCTGCAAAACAAAATACGGAAATAAACGAATTTGTGCCGACGGTCCGGTGCTTGAAAAGGAGGAAATTATATGGTAGACACAAAAGTCAATTTGTGCGGATTAGAGCTTGACAATCCTATAATTCCTGCAAGCGGCACCTTTGGTTACGGGCTTGAGTTTTCGCAGCTTTATGACATAAATATTCTCGGCTCTTTCTCTTTTAAAGGAACTACTAAAGAAGCAAGATTTGGAAATCCTACACCGAGAATTGCTGAATGTACAGCAGGTATGATTAACTCGGTAGGACTACAAAATCCGGGGGTTGATAAGGTTATCTCAGAAGAACTTCCAAAAATAAAAACATTTTTTAATAAAAAGCTTGTTGCAAATATCGGCGGATTTTCAATAGAAGATTTTACTTATGCCGCTGAAAAATTTGATAATGAAGATCAGGTTGGCATACTTGAAGTAAATATAAGTTGCCCTAATCTTCACGCAGGCGGCGAAAATTTTGGAAACAACGCAGCATCTGCCGCTGAAGTTACAAAAGCAGTTAAGGCAGTTACTAAAAAGCCTGTATTTATAAAGCTTTCTCCAAATGTAACCGACATTGTATCTATTGCAAAAGCTTGCGAAGATGCCGGAGCTGATGGAATTAGTATGATAAATACACTTTTAGGTATGAGAATAGACTTAAAAACAAAAAAGCCTGTTATTGCAAATAAAATGGGAGGATTTTCAGGTCCTGCCATAAAACCAGTTGCGGTAAGAATGATTTATCAGGTTTATGATGCTGTTAAAATACCGATTATTGGTATGGGCGGTGTTCAAAATGCAGAAGACGTAATTGAGCTTATGCTCGCCGGTGCAACAGGTGTATCGGTCGGAGCAGCAAATTTAGTTGACCCGTATGTCTGCAAGGATATTATTGAAAATCTACCTAAAGTAATGGAGAAATGCGGAATAAGCAGTTTAAAAGATATTATAGGGGGTGCTCATTAATGGGTAAGGACGTTATTATTGCTTGCGATTTTTCAAGCAAGCAGGAGGTTATGAATTTCCTTGATAAATTTCAAGGTAAAAAGCCGTTTGTTAAAATCGGTATGGAGCTTTTTTATGCAGAAGGACCATCAATCGTAAAGGAAATAAAGGAAAGAGGACATAAAATATTCCTTGACTTAAAGCTTTGTGATATTCCTAATACTGTTAAAAAGGCAATGGCCGTGCTTTCAAATCTTGATGTTGATATGTGTAATCTTCATGCATCAGGAACAAAAGCTATGATGGAAGCTGCAATCGAAGGATTGACACGCCCTGACGGCTCACGTCCTTTGCTAATTGCGGTAACACAGCTTACATCAACAAGCGAAGAACGTATGAAAAATGACCTTTTAATTAATGAACCGCTTGATAAGGTTGTAATGCACTATGCAAAATGTGCATCAGAATGCGGTCTTGACGGTGTTGTGTGCTCGCCACTTGAAGCAGACAAGGTTAAAGAAACCTGCGGAAAAGACTTTATGACAGTTACTCCGGGTGTACGTTTTGCAGACGGCGATGTTGGTGACCAGGTAAGAATAACAACACCGGAAAAAGCAAAAGAAGTTGGTTCTGACTATATAGTTGTAGGACGACCTGTTACTCAGGCAGAAGACCCGGTAGCAGCTTACGAAAGATGTGTTATGGAATTTGTTGATTAAACGGAGGAATAAATTATGGAAAAATTAATTGCAAAAGATTTATTATCAATAGGTGCAGTATTTTTGAGACCGGAAGAACCGTTTACATGGGCAAGCGGAATTAAGAGTCCTATTTACTGCGATAATCGACTTACACTTACAGCGCCTGCTGTTCGTAATGACGTAGAAAACGGCCTTGCAAAGATAATCAAGGAAGAATACCCTAAAGCTGAGGTTTTGATGGGAACATCAACTGCAGGTATTGCACACGCTGCAATTACAGCGCACATTCTTGATATGCCCATGGGATATGTAAGAAGCGGTGCTAAAGACCACGGCAGAGGAAATCAGATTGAAGGTAAGCTTGAAAAGGGGCAGAAGGTTGTAGTGGTTGAAGACCTTATCTCAACAGGCGGAAGTGTTATCGAGGTTGTTGAAGCTTTAAGAGAAGCTGGTGCTGAAGTTTTAGGTATAGCATCCATATTTACATATGGTATGAAAAAAGGCCTTGACCGCATGGACGCAGCAAATGTTAAAAACATAAGCCTTTCGAATTTTGACGCTGTTTGCCAGGTTGCAGCAGAAGAAGGATATATCAAAGAAAGCGACATCGAAAGACTTATTGCATTCCGTAACAATCCAAGCGACGAAAGCTGGATTGGAGGAAACAAATAATGAGGAGCCTTATCAATATTACCGATTTATCGGTGCAGGAGATTGAAGAGCTTATTTGTGTTGCAAACGACATAATTGAAAATCCGGAAAAATACAGAGAGAAGTGTAAATATAAAAAGCTTGCAACTTTATTTTTTGAGCCGTCTACAAGAACAAGACTCAGTTTTGAGTCTGCTATGATGGAACTAGGTGGAAATGTTTTGGGATTTTCTGAGTCTCAAAGCTCATCTGCTGCAAAGGGCGAAAGTGTCGCAGATACTGCAAAAACAGTTTCATGCTATGCTGATATAATTGCAATGCGTCACCCAAAAGAGGGTGCGCCAATGGTTGCAATGATGAATGCGTCAATCCCTGTTATAAATGCAGGAGATGGCGGACACAACCACCCAACACAAACTCTTACTGATTTACTTACAATTTCGAGAGAAAAGGGCAGACTTGATAGCTTAACTATTGGTTTTTGCGGAGACCTCAAATTTGGAAGAACAGTTCACAGCTTAATTGCAGCACTGTCAAGATATCAAAATATAAAAATTTATCTGATTTCTCCTGATGAACTAAAGCTTCCGAGTTATGTAAAAAAGGATATTTTGCAGAAAAACAATATTGAATATATACAAACAACAAGTCTTGAAGATGCAATTCCAAATCTTGATATTTTATATATGACAAGAGTGCAGAGAGAACGCTTTTTCAATGAAGAAGATTACCTTCGTTTAAAGGACAGATATATTCTTACACCGGAAAAACTTATAAATGCAAAAGAAGACCTTTCTATAATGCATCCGCTTCCGAGAGTGAATGAAATTTCAACGGCTATTGATGAAGATAAACGTGCTTGCTATTTTAAGCAGGTGTTAAACGGGAAATTTATCAGAATGGCTCTTATTTTAAAGCTTTTGGAGGTGGAATAAATGAATATTGATTCTATAAAAAACGGAATTGTAATTGACCACATCACAGCAGGCAACGGAATGAAGTTATATCAGCTTTTAAATCTTGATGAACTTAACTGTTCTGTTGCAATCATCAAAAATGTAGGAAGTTCCAAAACAGGGAAAAAAGATATTATCAAGATTGATGCAGATATTGAGATAGATATGGACATTTTAGGTTATGTTGACCCGGATGTAACCATAAATATTATAAAGGACGGAAAAGTTTGCGAAAAGGCGAAAATTGAATTGCCAGAAACTCTTACAAATGTCATTTTCTGCAAAAACCCAAGATGTATAACTTCCACAGAAAATGAAATCAAGCACATATTCAAGTTAGCGGATAAAGATACCCGTGTTTACAGATGTGTTTACTGTGAAACAAAGGCAAATTAGCAAAAATTTTGTTGACATACTTTAAATAATGTGTTATTATGTAAAAGATAAGGCTATGAAGAGAAGAGTAACTGCAGAGATAGGTTTCAGAGAGCCTCGTTGCTGGGAAGAGGTACTAAAGGCTGCTGTGAAGATGGTCTTGGAGCTGCGTACCGAGGGCTTTTGGCATTAGGCTACGATGGGAACGCCCATTACAGCGTGCGAGTATCGAGTAATCTGTACTCAGTAAGGCTTATATCGCGAGGTATAAGTGAATTAAGGTGGTAACACGGAGAATTTAACCTTCGTCCTTAAGAATTAGTTTTCTTTTGGCGAAGGTTTTTTATTAATTATGAAAGGAATGATAATAATGAGTAATTATAGCGTAGAAACAAAATGCATCCAAAGCGGCTATACACCTAAAAATGGTGAGCCTAGGGTTCTGCCGATTTATCAAAGTACAACTTATAAATATGATTCAGCAGACCATTTAGGAGACCTTTTCGACCTAAAGGCACCGGGACATATGTATTCAAGAATCTCAAACCCAACACTTGAGTGCGTTGAAGCAAAAATTTCCGATCTTGAAGGCGGTGTTGGAGCGGTTTTAACAACATCAGGTCAGGCAGCAAATTTCCTTGCTATTTTAAATATTACATCTGCAGGACAGAATTTTGTAAGCCTGTCTTCAATTTACGGAGGTACAATTAATTTATTTGCTGTAACACTAAAAAAATTGGGAATTGAGGTTCGCTTTGCGACTCCTGAAATGACCGATGAAGAAGTAGATGCATTATTTGATGATAATACTCGTCTGGTATTCGGTGAAACTATTGCAAATCCTGCACTTAATGTTATGGATATTGAAAGATATGCAAATATTGCGCATAAGCATGGTGTACCGCTTATGGTTGATAACACATTCGCAACACCGGTTCTTTGCAGACCTATTGAATTTGGTGCAGATATAGTAATTCATTCAACAACAAAATATATGGACGGTCATGCAACGGTTGTAGGCGGAGTTGTGGTTGACAGCGGTAAATTTGACTGGACAAACGGCAAGTTCCCTGAACTTACAGAACCGGACGAATCATATCATGGTGTTAAGTATACCCAGCAGTTTGGAAATGCAGCATTCTGCACAAAACTTCGTGTTCAGCTTGTACGTGATCTTGGTGTTGCACCGAGTGCTTTAAATGCGTTTTTATTAAACCTCGGTCTTGAAACCTTGCATGTTAGAATGGACAGACACTGCGAAAATGCACTAAAGGTTGCAAAATTCCTAGAAGCAAATGATAAGATCTCATGGGTAAATTATCCAAAACTTCCTTCAAATAAATATTTTGACCTTGCTGAAAAATATTTACCAAAGGGTGCGTGTGGAGTAATTTCTTTTGGAATAAAAGGCGGAAGGGAAGCAGCTGTTAAATTTATGGATAGCCTGAAGCTTGCCGCAATCGTAGTACACGTTGCAGATGCAAGAACTTGTGTTTTGCATCCTGCATCAACTACTCACCGTCAACTTACTGACGAGCAACTTGTAGATGCAGGAATAAGCGCCGACCTTATCAGAATGTCTGTCGGTATTGAAAATGCGGACGATATTATTGAAGACATTAAACAAGCATTAAATGAGGTGAAATAATGCCAATTAAAATCCCTAATGACCTTCCTGCAACTGAGACATTACATCAGGAAAATATATTTGTAATAACAGAAACAAGAGCGCTCACTCAGGATATTCGTCCATTAAAAATTCTGCTTTTAAACCTTATGCCTACGAAAATTGTGACGGAAACACAGTTTTCAAGACTTTTAGGAAATACTCCTCTGCAAGTAGAGCTTGAATTTTTACAAACAGCCACTCATAAATCAACACATACCGACCAACAGCATCTTATCGATTTTTATAAGACATTTGATGAAATTAAACATAAAAAATATGATGGTATGATAATAACAGGTGCTCCTGTTGAACAAATGGAATTTGAGGAAGTAAACTACTGGCAGGAACTTTGTGAAATTATGGAATGGAGCAAAACTCACGTAACAAGCACTTTTCACATTTGCTGGGGAGCACAGGCGGGGCTTTATTATCATTATGGAATAAAAAAATATCCTCTTGATGAAAAGCTTTTCGGAGTTTTTGAGCATACAGTTGAATATAAAAAGTCTATTCTTTTTAGAGGGTTTGATGACACCTTTATGGTGCCTCATTCACGTCATACAACTATTTTACGGGAAGATGTTGAAAAAGTACCCGAGCTCAAAATTCTTTCAAGCTCTGAAAAAGCAGGAGTGTATGTAATATCAACTGACAAAGGAAGGCAAATTTTTGTTACAGGACATTCTGAGTATGACTCTGATACTTTACAAAAAGAATATCTGCGTGATAAGAATGCAGGTCTTGAAATTAAAGTTCCTGAAAACTACTTTGAAAATGATAATGACAAAAATCCTCCGGTTGTATCGTGGAGAAGCCATGCAAATCTTCTTTATTCGAACTGGCTTAATTATTTTGTATATCAAACTACACCTTATGATATTGAAGAAATACATTAAAAAAATTGTAACAGCGCCATTTGTCGTGATAACCATGCGGTTTTTAACTCATTAATAAAATTTCACATTTTTTAAATAAGTTGTTATAAATTATTATAAATTAATATGTTTTTTTGTAAAAATGGAGAAAAAATGGAGTAAACGAAAAATAAAAATGGTGTAAAGATTAACATTTAAAGGGAAGGCTTGTTCAAATAATTAAAAAGTTTAAAAAAAGTCTTGACAAAGATATAATTATGTGATATTATACTAGTAATTGAATATTAAAGGCTATGATGAAGACGGTCGGATTTATAAGCTTTGAGAGAGTTGGCGGTTGCTGCGAGCCAATAGCAAGTTTATCCAATGACTTATCACTTCTGAGCCGGAGATGTGAAAATTACAGTAAGATCTCCCGTGCAGGCTACGTTAGTGCATAGGGCTTGTTGGAGCCTGAAGGTGGCGTTATCACAAACGCAATTTGAGTGGTACCGCGGATTTGGTTAATTAATCCGTCTCAAAGAATTTTCTTTGAGACGGTTTTTTTATTAAAATTTATTTAAAAAGGAGTGACTTTTATGGCAACAACTTACGAAAAACTATTTGAGGTGGCAAAACGAATTCGCGAGATGCGCGAGATAATGGGCTTTTCTGTTGAAGAAATGGCAGAAAAGACAGAAGTCACACCTGACGAGTATAAAATGCTTGAATCAGGCAAAGTGGACTTCCCGTTCACGTTTATTCATAAATGTGCACTTGCATTTCGTTTGGAAATTAATGATATTTTAGAAGGTGTTAATGCGAACTTGTCAACTTTTAACGTGACAAGAAAGGGAAAAGGCCTTGAAACAGCAAAAGAGGATGGTATAGCTATTGCAAACTTAGCGCCAAAATTCAAACAAAAAATTGCCGAGCCGTATTATGTTACTTATGAGTATTCAGAGGAACAGCAAAATCATCCTATACATTGCACAACACACAAAGGTCAGGAATTTGACTTTATTCTTGAAGGAAGCCTTAAAGTGCAGGTAGGTGAACATACAGTTATTCTCAATGAGGGTGACAGTATTTATTACAACAGTTCTGAGCCTCACGGAATGATTGCAATGGGCGGAAAGTCTTGTACATTTTGCGCGGTAGTTCTTCCTGGAGATGCTTCAAATGATGAAAAAGAAATAACACAAAGTATTGTTTCTGCAAGACAGTCGGAAAAATTGCTCATAAACAAGTTTGTTAAACCTACTGAAGACGAAAACGGAAGCATGACTTCAATCTCCTACGAAAATGAAGATAAGTTCAATTTCGCCTTTGATGTGGTTGATGCAGTTGCAAGAAAATATCCTGATAAGCTTGCAATGATCCATCTTGACAATAAGATGAATGAAAAAAGATTTACATTTAAGGATATGAAAGATGCATCAAGTCAGGTTGCCAATTATTTTAAGTCCTTGGGAATTGAACGCGGCGACAGAGTAATGCTTGTTTTAAAGCGAAATTATCAGTTCTGGTATTCAATCCTTGCACTACATAAACTGGGTGCCATTGCGATCCCTGCAACAAATATGCTAAAGGAACACGACTATACATACAGATTTAATGCAGCTGGGGTTAAGGCAATCGTTTGTGCAAATGAAGATTATATTATGGAGCAGGTAGAGCTTTCCGAAAAAGATTCTCCTACATTAAAAATCAAGGTTGTTGCAGGTTGCGACCGTGACGGCTGGCACAATATGGATAAAGAATTTTCGCTGTTTAGTCGTAAATTTGTAAGAGAAGAAAATGCTCCTTGCGGAGAAGACCCGATGCTTATGTTCTTTACTTCAGGAACAACAGGTTATCCGAAAATTGCAGAGCATAATTATAAATATGCGCTCGGACATTTTGTTACTGCAAAATACTGGCACTGCGTTGAACGTGACGGACTTCACCTCACAATTTCAGACACGGGTTGGGGAAAAGCGCTCTGGGGTAAACTCTATGGTCAGTGGATGTGCGAAGGTGCAGTATTTGTATATGACTTTGACAGATTTAATGCTTCAGAAATCCTGCCTATGTTTAAAAAATATAACATCACAACATTCTGTGCACCACCTACAATGTACAGAATGTTAATCAAACAGGATCTTTCTAACTATGACCTAAGCTCACTTCACCATGTTACAATAGCAGGTGAAGCACTTAATCCTGAAGTATTTAAGCAATTTAAAAAAGCGACAGGATTATCCCTTATGGAAGGCTTCGGACAGACTGAAACCACTCTTACTGTTGCCAACCTTGTCGGTATGACTCCAAAGCCAGGCTCGATGGGTAAAGCAGTTTCTCCGTATGATATTGATATTATAAATCCTGACGGCGAATCTTGTCAGATTGGCGAATCGGGTGAAATTGTAATCCGTTACGATAAAAACAAAGCATGCGGCCTCTTTATGGGATATTACTTAAACGAAGAAAAAACAAATGAAGTTATGCATGACGGAATTTACCATACAGGCGACGTCGCTTGGCGTGATGAAGACGGATACTTCTGGTATGTGGGAAGAACTGATGATGTAATTAAATCTTCAGGATACCGCATCGGACCTTTCGAAATTGAAAACGTAATCATGGAGCTTCCGTATGTTTTGGAATGTGGTGTCTCTGCTGAACCTGATGAAATCAGAGGTCAGGTAGTAAAGGCAAGTATTGTTCTTACAAAAGGCACCGAAGGAACAGATGAACTAAAAAAAGAAATTCAGGAATATGTTAAAGAAAAGACCGCTCCATACAAATATCCAAGAATTGTAGTGTTCCGTGATGAACTTCCGAAAACAATAAGCGGCAAAATTCAAAGAAATAAGCTCTAATGCGACAAAACTTCAAAAAATACTTGACATAAACCCAATGATATGATAAAATAGGTGCATAAGTTAAATATAAAGGCATTGAAGGAGAGGGCATTTGTAATAAATCTTTGGAGAGAATTGACGGTTGGTGCGAGTCAAAAGGTTTTACAGAAGTTTGTAGCTCCTGAGCCGGAAGGAAGAAAGCTAAAAAGCAAGTAGAACCTTCTCGTGTAGGCTACGTTAGTGCATAGGACTTGTTGGAGTCTGAAGGTGGCGCTTTTGCGCAATTTGAGTGGTACCGCGGGTTATAATTCTTTGAATTATTGCTCGTCTCAAAGGTTTATTATATCTTTGGGGCGAGCTTTTTATATGCCCCATCAAGTAAGAGGTGTTTATATGGAAAATCAAATTACAGGTCTTGATTTAAAAATCAAAGAAATGGCGACACGTATTAAAGAATTGAGAGAAATTGAAGGTATGTCTGTCATAACAATGGCAAAACTTACCGATGTTTCGGAGGAAGAATACATTGCCTGTGAAAACGGCCAGCATGACTTAAGCTTTGCCTTTATTTACAGATGTGCACTTGCTTTCAATGTTGACGTAACTGATATTGTTGAAGGAACAAGTCCGACTCTTAAGTCTTATACGGTTACAAGAAAAGGGCAAGGTCAGAAAATTGAACAAGCACACGGTATGATTTATTATAACCTTGCTTCAGATTTTAGAAAACGTGTGGCTGAGCCACTTTATGTAAACTGTATTTACGACGAAGCAGCGGAACATCGTGATATTGAGCTTACAACACACAAAGGGCAAGAGTGTGATATAGTAATTAGTGGCACTCTGAAAATTCAGATTGGCTCACACAAAGAAATTCTTCATCCGGGTGACTCGATTTATTATGACAGTTCGACTCCTCATGGAATGATTGCTGTTGGCGGAGAGAACTGCGAGTTCTATACTTTTGTACTTTCAGGCGAAGGTGCTAAATCAGAGGAAAACACCCCTGAAATTGCAAATCCAAAAGAAAGTAAAATTCATCAGCCATACAGAAGAATTTATCATAACTTTATTCATCCGACAGAAGATGAAAGAGGTGCACTCTCATCCTTAAGATTTGAAAATGAAGATAAATTCAATTTTGCATTTGATGTTGTTGATGCTTTGGCTGAAAAACGTCCTGAAAAGCTTGCAATGCTCCATCTTGATGTAAATAAAACCGAACGCAGATTTACTTTTGACGATATAAGAAGAGAATCGAACAAAACTGCAAATTACTTTACCTCACTTGGAATTAAAAAAGGCGACAGGGTAATGCTTGTTTTGAAAAGGCACTATCAGTTCTGGTTTTCGATTTTGGCACTTCATAAAATTGGAGCAATAGCAATTCCTGCAACAAACCAGCTTCAGGAACACGATTACTCATACAGATTTAATGCTGCAGGAGTGAAGGCGATAATTGCTACTGCTGACGGAGACGTTGCACATCAGGTTGAACTTGCAGCAAAAGACGCGCCGACTCTTGAAACCAAAGTTTTAGTAGGCGCAAGTCGTGACGGCTGGCATGATTTTAACACAGAATATATGCTCTTTAGCGATAATTTTGAAAGAACTGATGATACACCGTGCGGAAATGACCTAATGCTTATGTTCTTTACTTCAGGAACAACAGGTTATCCTAAAATTGCTGCTCACAGCTACAAGTATCCGCTCGGGCATTTTGTGACGGCAAATTACTGGCACTGTGTTAACCCTGACGGACTTCACCTTACAATTTCCGATACTGGCTGGGCAAAATCGTCATGGGGTAAGCTTTATGGTCAGTGGCTTTGCGAAGCGGCAACATTCGTGTATGACTTTGACAGATTTAATGCGGCAGATATTTTGCCTCTATTTAAAGAATATAATATTACAACATTCTGTGCGCCACCTACAATGTACAGAATGCTTATAAAAGAAGATTTGACAAAATACGATTTGTCTACAATAGAACACGCAACAACCGCAGGTGAAGCACTTAATCCTGAGGTATTTAACCAGTTTAAGCGTCTTACAGGGCTTCAGATTATTGAAGGCTTCGGTCAATCTGAAACAACACTCTTAATTGGTAATCTATTTGGCGGAACTCACAAAATTGGTTCTATGGGTAAGCCGGTTCCTGGATATCAAGTGGACCTTGTTGATCCTGAAGGAAATAGTGTTGGTGTAGGTAAGAGCGGTGAAATTGTTATTAGAACTTCTGAAAGAGTACCTTGCGGACTATTCAGAGAATATTATCTCGACGAAGAAAAGACAAACGAAGCATGGCACGACGGACTGTATCACACAGGCGATGTTGCAACCTGTGATGAAGACGGATTTTTCTGGTATGTGGGAAGAATTGACGATGTTATTAAGTCTTCAGGATACCGCATTGGACCTTTTGAAATTGAAAATGTAATTATGGAGCTTCCATACGTTTTAGAATGTGGAGTATCTGCTGCTCCTGATGAAGTGAGAGGTCAGGTGGTAAAAGCAAGTATTGTTCTTACAAAGGGTACTACTCCAAGCGAGGAACTGAAAAAAGAAATTCAGACATATGTAAAAGAACATACTGCACCATATAAATATCCGAGAATCGTCGTGTTCCGTGATGAGCTTCCCAAAACAACAAGCGGTAAGATAATAAGAGCGAAACTTTAAGGAGAACTTATGAAACGTATTACTTTATTTGCAGGGCATTACGGAAGCGGTAAGACAAACATTGCAGTTAGTTGGGCAAAACACATTAAAAAGCAGGGATATCCTGTCAAAATCATAGACCTTGATATAGTAAATCCATACTTCCGCACTAAGGATAGTGAAGAAGAACTTACAAAAATAGGAATTGAGGTTGTTTGCTCAGCATATGCCAATACAAATCTTGATGCACCTGCTCTTCCTAAAGAAATTTACACAGCGGTGAGCAATAAGGAGCATCATTTGGTTATTGATGTCGGCGGAGATGACAGGGGTGCTGTTGCACTTGGCAGATACAATCAGGATATTATTGATGAAGGTAATTTCGATATGCTTTTTGTAGCTAATTGTTACAGACCGCTAACAAAGACACCTGAAGATGCGTATGAAATAATGAAAGAAATTGAACTTGCATCACATCTTCCGTTTACCGCAATCGTAAATAACTCCAATTTAGGTGATGATACAACAGCAGAAAGTGTCCTTGCTTCGCAGGACTTTATAAATAAGCTTTCAGAGCTTTCCGGACTGCCTGTTTTTATAACAACGGCAGCAGGCGAAGTTTATGAAGAAATAAAAGAAAAGTGCCCAAACGCTTTTCAAATAGAATTACAAGATAAATACTACAAAATCAAATAAAGGAGCGATAATTATGGCAAAATTAACATTTAAAACAGACCTTTGCAAAGGCTGCGGACTATGTGTAGAAGTATGTCCTAAAAAAATTCTCACACTGTCAAAAGATAAAATTAACCAAAAAGGACACTCTCCTGTTGAAATAACAAATCAGGATGAATGTATCGGATGTGCATTCTGTGCAACAATGTGTCCTGATTGTATTATAACAGTAGAAAGGTAGGGAAAACAAAATGTCAGAAAAAGTTTTAATGAAAGGAAACGAAGCAATCGCTGAAGCAGCTATAAAGGCAGGCTGCCGTCATTACTTCGGTTATCCTATAACACCGCAGACAGAAATTGCTGCATATATGGCAAAGAGAATGCCTAAAATTGATGGCGTATTTCTTCAGGCAGAAAGCGAAATCGCTGCTATTAATATGGTTTATGGCGTTTCAGCGACCGGAAAGAGAGTTATGACATCATCGTCAAGTCCTGGAATTGCTCTAAAGAGTGAAGGTCTTTCATATCTTGCAGGCGCTGACCTTCCGGCTTTGGTTGTAAACGTACAACGTGGAGGCCCAGGCCTTGGCGGAATTCAGCCATCACAGTCTGATTACTTCCAGGCAACAAAAGCAGGCGGTCATGGTGACTTTAGAATGATTGTTCTGGCGCCTTCTTCAGTACAGGAAATGGCTGACCTGACAATTAAAGGATTTGACCTTGCCGACAAATACAGAATGACTTCAATGATTTTAGCAGACGGCACAATGGGACAGATGATGGAACCTGTTGAAATCAAGGATGATGCTGAAATAGCAACTTACGAAAAAGATTGGGCAGTTACAGGAACAAATTGCGAACGTAAGCACAATATTGTAAACTCACTTTTCTTAAAGCCTGATGAGCTTGAAAAATACAACTTCCTTCGTTACGAAAGGTACAAACAGATTGAAGAAAACGAAGTAATGTATGAAGAATTTATGATGGACGATGCAGAAATATGTGTTGTCGCATTCGGAATTGCTGCAAGAGTTTCACAGAATGCTATTGTTGAAGCAAGAAAACAGGGAATAAAGGTTGGTATGATAAGACCTATCACTCTTTGGCCATTCCCTAAAAAACCACTTTTGGAAGCTAGCGATAAGGTAAATAAATTTATTTCTGTTGAGCTTTCAATGGGACAGATGGTTGAAGATATTGAGCTTGCAATCAGATGCAAAAAGCCTGTTGAACTTTGCAACAGAGTCGGCGGTATGATTCCTTCACCGGAAGAAGTGCTTGCAAAAATTAAAGAAGCAAATGGAGGTAATAACTAATGATCGTATTTGATAAACCAAAATCACTGACAGATGCTCCTTTGCATTATTGCCCAGGATGTACTCACGGAATTATTCACCGTTTAGTAGCAGAAGCAATAGATGAATTGGAAATAGAAGGTAAGACAATTGGTGTTGCACCGGTTGGCTGTGCGGTTATGGCATACGACTATTTTGCCTGCGATATGGTTGAAGCCGCTCACGGCCGTGCTCCTGCTGTTGCAACAGGTATAAAAAGAGCTGACCCTTCAAAGATAGTTTTCACATATCAGGGTGATGGCGATCTTGCATCAATAGGTACTGCTGAAACGGTGCACGCGGCAACACGTAACGAAAATATAACAGTTATTTTCGTAAATAACGCAATTTACGGAATGACCGGCGGACAAATGGCGCCTACTTCACTTCCGGGACAGGTTACACAAACATCTCCTTACGGACGAGACACAAATCATTGCGGTTTCCCTGTAAAGGTTTGCGAGATGCTTTCCGAGCTTGAAGGACCTGAGTATTTAGAGCGAGTTGCTGTAAACAATGTTAAAAACATTAAAAAAGCAAAAGCAGCTATTAAAAAGGCGTTTGAAAACCAGATTAACAATAAAGGCTTCTCTCTTGTTGAGGTTGTCTCAACTTGTCCTACAAACTGGGGTATGACACCAAGTGCGGCTCTAAAATGGGTTGATGATAATATGATTCCTTACTATCCTTTGGGAGTTTATAAAGATAGAAGTAATGGGGAGGCGAAATAAGATGAGTACATTCAATATTTTAATCGCAGGATTTGGCGGTCAGGGTATTCTTTTCGCCGGAAAATGTCTTGCATATCAGGGACTTGCTGAAGAAAAACAAGTAAGTTGGCTTCCATCTTATGGTCCTGAAATGCGTGGTGGTACAGCAAGCTGTAGCGTAATTTTAAGTGATACTCCAGTAGGTTCTCCTATTGTATCCACTCCTGATGTACTGGCTGTAATGAATTTGCCTTCTCTTGATAAGTATGAAAATGCGGCTGTTCCGGGCGCTAAAATCTTTTTGGATTCAAGTCTGATTTCCAGAAAGGTTGAAAGAGAAGACGTTGAAGCTTATTATGTTCCTGCTACTAAAATGGCAGCAGAAATTGGTGCACCAACTCTTGCTAATATGGTACTTCTTGGAAAGATCATCAAAGAAACAGGTGCCGTTAGTTTTGAAAATGTAGAAGCTGGCCTTAAAAAGGTTATTCCCGCAAGAAAAGCAGATATGATTGATATTAACTTAATGGCAATCAAGGCAGGGTATGATCTGTAATTTTAGAGGTGAAAGAATATGAAGATTTTGTTTCAGGGCGATTCAATAACTGATTGTGGTCGTGCAAGAGAAAATGACTCTTATCTCGGAAACGGATATGCGCATTTAATTCAGGCAAAGCTTGGTTTTGAAAATCCAGATAAATATAAGTTTGTAAACAGAGGTGTCAGCGGAAACCGTGTGGTAGATCTTTACGCGAGATTAAAATCTGATATACTTAATGTAAAACCTGATGTGATGAGCATTTTAATCGGAGTAAATGACGTCTGGCACGAGTTTTATGAAAATCCAAACGGTGTAGATGCTGATAAATTTTTCAAGATTTATTCTATGCTGATTGAAGAAATCAGGGCAGAACTTCCCAATCTCAAAATCATAATTTTAGAGCCATTTACTCTAAAAGGAAGCGGAAATGAATTGCATTGGGATACATTTAGTATTGAAGTAAAGAAACGTGCTAAAAAGGCAAAAGAAATTGCTGAAAAGTATGATTTACCATTCATTACTCTTCAGGAAAAGTTTGATGAAGCGGCAAAGCTTGCGCCAAATAGTTATTGGCTTTGTGATGGCGTTCATCCAACACCTATGGGACATGAACTTATCAAAAATGAATGGTTAAAGACTTTCAAAAATGAAACAGATTGATTTTAAAAAGTAACTGTTGTATAACAAAACGGTTACTTTTTTTATTTTGAATAATTTGTTACTTTACTTTTATTATCAATTACAGTATAATTAATTTAGGACGAAAAGAGGTAACTATATATGAAAAAAAGAATAATTTCGACTGTATTGGCTTTTCTATTAATTTCGCAGCAAGTATATGCATCTGTTTTAGGTGATGTAATAACAAGCTGGTCTCATAAAATTGCAAACGGTACAGACTTTTATCAAACAACATTTATTTCAAATCAAAGCGGTGTAGGCAAACAAGCAGAATATTTTGCTGAATACACTCCGAACGAAAATGTTGTGCCAACCGTAGTAAACGGACAAAGCCTTTGGGGACTGCGTACAATTAAGGAAGCCGAAGACTATATGAAAGAAAATGGAATGGTTCCGCTTATAGGTATTAATGCATCTTATTTCTCTTGGAAGACTGGACTACCTATGGGACATGTAATTTCTGAAGGCAAGATAATTTCAAAAGATACACTAACTTATCAATCTATCGGATTTACAAAAGAGGGAAGTGCATTTATATCGCCTTTGGCTATCGAAACAACCCTCGCTTGTGGTGAAACCATTATTGATATCGCTCATATTAATAAATATAACCAAGAAATAATGGACATTGTAAACCTTTATACAACTGATTTTGACGAAAGCAATCATACCGAATCGCCTTCATTAAATATTATCCTTGGAAATATTGAAGGTAATCTTGGAATAAACGATAAATTAACTGCTACCGTTGAAGAAAAGTTTAATTATACAAGCTCTATTAAAATTCCTGAAAATAAAATTGTACTTACCATGAACGAATCCGGAATGCCGGAACTATATTCTGCGCTGAACTCTTTAAATATTGGTGATACAGTTACAATTTCGAGTAAAGCTTTAGAAAATAGTGAGCTCTGGGAAGGGGCTGAATCAGCACTTGGCAGTGTAGGCGAAACATTGATTAAAAATGGCGAAATACAGGATGGATTTCAGACGGGTGCGGCGCCGAGGACTGCTGTCGGGATTACAGAGTCAGGCAATGTTATTTTTTATGTAATCGACGGACGACAAAAACCGTATAGTTACGGAGTACAGATAAAAACTCTTGCCAAAAGGATGAAAGAGCTTGGATGTGTTGAAGCTATAAACCTTGACGGCGGGGGTTCTACAGTAATATCTGGTATTTATCCCGGAACTGATGAAAATGCAGTTTTAAATTCACCTTCAGAGGGAAGTCTGCGTACTTGTGCAAACTATATTTTCTTGAAAAATAATCAAGTCCCGACAGGAGAACTTGGAAGTTTATATATCTATCCTTTTGAACAGCACTATTTATCAGGATATTCAGAAACACTCAGCTGGGCAGCTGCCGATACTGCGTATTTTAAAACAGAAGTTCCTGAAAATTTGAATTTTTCTGTTTCAGGCACGCAAAGCTCCGTCGATGAGAATGGAAGTTTGACTGCCAAAGGAAATGGGCGATTTACCGTTTCAATAACCGATGGAAATATAACCGGAACTGCTAGCTATACGGTTTATGATACACCAACAAATATAAATGTGTATAATGCTGATACGAATGAAGAAATTAAAAGTTTGTCTTTAAAAAAGGGTGATACTGTCAAGCTTAAATTAACTGCACAATATAACTATATTGACCTAAAAGCATCTGAAACTTGTTTTGAACTTGATGTAACAAACGGTCTGGGTACGGTAGAAAATAACGAGCTGATAATTTCTTCCGACGGCGGAGGCGGTGTTTTAAAGGTTACAGCGGGAGAATATGTGAAGGAAATCCCTATAAATGTGGATTTTGAATACATTTTTACCGATATTTCAAATCACTGGGCAAGAGAAATGATTAAAATTGCTTCCCAAAAAGGCTTTGTGAGCGGATATAACACAGAACATGGAATGCAGTTTAAACCTGACAACAATATAACTCGTGAAGAATTTGCAGCTATAATGTGCAGATTTTTAGTAATAAATACTGAGGATTATCTTGATTATGATTTAACAGCCTTTGAGGACCTAGATGAAATTTCAGACTGGGCAAAGCCATATGTTGCGTCTATGTTCGATAAGGAATTAATTAACGGCAGGCAAAATGGAGATAGGCTTTATTTTGCACCAAAAGATAATTTGACGCGTGCAGAGGCTATGACTATTCTTGGGAGAACACTTGAAGAAAATGCTAAGGAAATAGACTTTGCTGATGGCGATGAAATTCCAAAATGGGCGGAAAAACACATAAAAACACTTGTTTCTATGGGAATTGTGAACGGATATGAGGATAATACGATAAGGCCTAACGATAGTGTTACTCGTGCAGAAGCTGTTACAATTATTAATAATATGCCGCAATAAAAGTGTGCTAAATAGCACACTTTTTTCATAAAATAAATCGGGTGATTTTGTGATAAAGATAAGTCGATTTCTGTATATTCATTTTACTACTTTATTGCTATTTGCAGTAGGATATATAAACAGAAATTTAGATATAATTGCAGTTAGCTACTCGGTTATAATTTTGCATGAACTTGCACATCTTCTTGCAGCTATTGCCATCGGATTAAAACCTTCGCATATTATATTCTTTCCGTTTGGCGTTAATTTGAAATTAAAAAACAGTCTTGTTTATAGCATAACAGATGAAATTATTTTGTATTTATCAGGCCCGTTTATAAATATAATTCTAGCATTTGTTTGTATTATTACACGACAAAACAGCCGTTTGTGGGAACTGTTCTATTATAATAACATTTCTTTATTTTTGTTTAATATACTTCCGATTTTGCCTATGGACGGCGGAACTTTATTAAAAAAAATTTTCGCAAGGGTAGTAGGGAATAGAGTGTCAGAAAAAATTTTGAAAATCACATCAATTATTTTGATAGCAGTACTTATCATTTTCGAATTATTTTTATTAATCAAAAATAGTTTTAATTTTTCCGTTTTATTTGCAGTAATTTTTTTGACGGGAAATATTTTTACAAATAAAGAAAAATATCACTTGGATTTTACAAAAGAACTTTTATTCTACATTAAGAAAGATAAAAGAAAAATCAAAAAAGTAAAAACATATTTAATAAAAGAAAATCAGAATTACAGAGAACTTGCCAGAAATTTTTCGCTGGGAAGCTATTATGTAGTATTTAAAGAAGATAAGAACGGTGAAATAAAGCATATATTGACAGAACGTGAAATAATAGAAAACATATTAAAGTAACTTACACGATGCTTATTAATAGTATTTTCTAAAAGCCAATTACGGGGGGAATAATTATAAATATCAATCTAGGTTAGATAAATTACTCTTTATAAAACTTAGATTGATATTTTTGTTATATTACTAAAATTGAGCCTATATCTGTTATATCCTCATCGTTTAAAGAAATAATTTCAACATTATGTTTTTTTGAAAAAGAAAGTATTTTTTCCGCATCTGTATGCAAATTAATGTTTCCGTTAACAACCAAAACATCTTTTCTAATTAATCCTGTTGCACCGCCAATAAATCCATTATCAAATCCTATTAGTTTTATTTTATTGTCATTTACAATCATCAAGACGTCAATATTATTTTTTTCTGCTTGCAATGCAATATTTTTATCTGAAGTTATTATAGCATCATCAGAAATAATACAAATTGAACATTTTGCATATCCTTGCTTTGTATTTATAATTTTAATGTTGTTTTCGTTACAATATTCTAAAATTTGATTATCTGTATATTTTTCATAACAAAACAAATTTTTGCCGATTCGCGCAGCATTATAAGCAATATCAAACGGATATTTTTCTTGTAAAATCGTATCCCCTTTAATTACCTTGATATTAGGCAGCATCTTTTTAAAATACTCATAAGTTGTTGGCTCAACTACCACTGTGCATTCATCTAATTTATGTAGCATTATATCTGCGTGACCACATATCGTGGTATAGACGTGGTTTAGGTGTGTTGTCTTAACTATGTTAAGACCTAATTTTTTAAGGGCATCAACAGTTTTTGTCGATGCCCTGTAATCTAATATAGTGTTCATAAAATCATTTCCTTAAATTCCGCTTCAGTGATTACCTTTACTCCAAGCTTGTTTGCCTTATCAAGCTTGCTGCCAGCCTCTTCGCCTGCCAAAACATACGTTGTTTTTTTAGACACGCTTGATGAAGTTTTTCCACCAAAATTTTCAATTATTTCCGACGCTTCGTTTCGTGTGAATTCACTGAGTGTACCGGTTAAAACAAATGTCATATTTTCAAATCGCATATCAGAATTGTTTGTAGTATTTTCTTCAAAATTCACGCCTGCCGAGCGCAGTTTTTCTATCAACTCAACATTTTGTGGTTCTTTAAAATATTTTGTAATACTATCTGCCATAACTTCGCCAATTTCATCTATTGATGTAAGATCTTCCTTGGAAAGCACCATAAGATTGTCCATATTTTTTGCATACGATGCAATTAATTTTGATGCTTTAGCGCCTACAAAACGTATGCCAAGTGCAGTTACAAGCTTAGAAAGAGAATTTTCTTTAGACGCATTTATTGCTTTGATAAGATTTTCGGCAGATTTTTTTCCCATCTTATCCATGTCTTCTACATCTTCTGCTTTTATATAGTATAAATCCGCTGCATTTTTAATTAATCCGCGTTCTAAAAGCTGATTTATTATTGCAGGACCTAAACCGTCTATATCCATAGCATTTCTCGAAACAAAATGGATTATATTACGTGTAATTTGTGCAGGACAGCTTGCACCTGTACATCTAAAGGCAGCTTCTCCTTCTTCCCTTACGACCATCGCGCCGCAAACAGGGCATTTTTCAGGCATTCTAAAAGTGATTTCATCGCCTGTACGTTTTTCTTTTTTCACCTCAAGAATTTCAGGTATTATATCTCCTGCCTTTTGTATTATAACAGTATCCCCTATTTTTATATCTTTTTCGTCAATATAATCTTGATTATGAAGAGTTGCACGTGAAACTGTTGTTCCTGCAACATGTACTGGTACAAGCACCGCAAGCGGCGTGACAGCCCCTGTACGTCCCACCTGTACAAGAATATCAAGAAGTTTGGTCTCCTTTTGTTCGGGCGGATATTTGTAGGCAATAGCCCATCTTGGAAATTTAGATGTTGAGCCAAGTTTTTTTCTTGAATCAAGACTGTTAACCTTTATAACTGCTCCGTCAATATCAAACGGAAGACTTCCACGCTCTTCTCCGATATTTTTAACCTGTATAAAGGCTGATTTTATATCAGGAAAAACTGTATCGTTTAAAATAGTTTTAAAACCAAGCTTTTTCAAAAATCTCAAGCCTTCAATGTGAGATTTTATTTCAACACCCTCAACTTGCTGGATATTAAAAACAAAAATATCCATTTTCCGTCTTGCTGCGATTTGTGGATCAAGCTGACGAAGTGACCCTGCTGCAGCATTTCTTGGGTTAGCAAAAGTTGGTTCTTCTTGTTCTTCCCTTTCTTCATTTATTTTTCTGAAATTTTCTTTTGAAATATAAACTTCGCCGCGCACTTCCAAAAAAGGTATAGCCTCTGTAAGCTTCATTGGTATCGATTTGATCGTCTTTAAATTTTGTGTCACATCCTCACCGACCGTTCCGTCGCCTCTTGTAGAACCACGCACAAATTTTCCGTTTACATATTCAAGAGAAACTGATAGCCCATCAATTTTGTGCTCAACAACATAATCATATCCTGTAATATTCTCGCTGACTCGTCTGTCAAAATCATAAATTTCTTCTTCTGAAAACGCATCCTGAAGACTTTCCATTACAACACTATGAGTTACTTGTTCAAATTTATCCAGGGGTTTGCCGCCTACACGCTGCGTTGGAGATAAAGGTGATAAATACTCTGGATGTTCTTCTTCGAGATTTTCAAGCTCGCGAAGCATCATATCATACTCGTAATCTGAAATTTCAGGATTGTCTTCAACGTAATATTTTTTTGAATGGTATTCAAGTAAACTTGATAACTCTTCAATTCGTTTTTGTATTTTATCCATAATTTATCTCCCTACAATATTTAGGCTGTCTCCGTAATAGTTGGGGACTGTGCCTACAATTACGGTTTCTGCTACAGGAATTTCGGTTGTGATTGTTTCTGTTTTTGTCATTGCTGATGAAATCACAGAAATATTGACACTTGCAACCATATAAATTTTATGCTTAACCTGATTAAGTCCTGCATTAGAAAACTCACTTTTAAAATCTATTTTTGAAAATCCGTCAGTTGCAATTTTAATAGGTATGCGATATCCCATACCTTGAAGTACAGAAAATGGTGTGAGACTTCCTATTGGTATATGTATTGTGGAGTCTTCAGATTTTTCTGTACATTTTTGTAAGCTTTGCGATAACAGAGTTTTAAGCTTATTCATTGCGATGCTGTTGGCACTTACAGAATTAATTTCACCACTTTCTTTTGTATTTATATTCACCAATTCAAGTGAACTTATGTCTTCAAATACATCATCAGTAGCCTTGTTAATCACATCTATTGCTTTAATTTTTGCAGCATTTGATGCTTTTTGTTCAAAAACAGGGCGAATTTGTGCCAAAACCACAAAAGAAAAGGAAATTAAAATGAAAAAAGTTATCAAAAAAATAGACACACAAAAAAATTTTTTTGAAATTCCAATACCTTTATTAAAAACTATTTTCATACAAATCACCCTGTAAACATATTATGAAAACAGTTCCATTTTGTGACAACGGGAGTGAATATCACTCCCGTATATCAGTTAAATCTTCTTTGTTTTAATTTCTTCCAACACATCAGCGATAAATTCATCAATACTCTTGCTGCCTAAATCGCCTTCCTTCCTTGAACGCACTGCAACTGCATTATTTTCAATATCCTTATCACCAACAACAAGCATATAAGGTACTTTTTCAAGCTGTGCTTCACGAATTTTATAACCAATTTTTTCAGCACGGTCGTCAATCTCAATTCGTATAATTCCAGCGTCTTCAAGTTTTTTAGCAATTCCTCTTGCATATTCATGGTGTCTGTCTGCGATAGGCAGAATTTTTACCTGAACAGGAGCGAGCCATACAGGAAATGCTCCTGCATATTTTTCGATTAAAAGCGCCAGTGTTCTTTCATAGCATCCGAGTGAAGTTCTGTGAATGATATACGGATTTTTCTTAACACCGTCTTTATCAACATATTCCATACCAAACTTTTCTGCTAACATCTGGTCTATCTGAATTGTAATCAAAGTATCTTCTTTTCCATAAACATTTTTAATCTGTATGTCAAGTTTTGGGCCATAGAACGCAGCCTCACCTACTCCCACCTTATATGGGATTTCAAGGTGATTAAGAATTTTCTCCATAATTCCCTGTGCTTCGTCCCACTGCTCCTCGGTTCCTATATATTTTTCTCTGTCATCAGGATCCCACTGTGAGAAACGGTATGATACATCTTCATAAAGTCCAAGTGTTTTGAGCATATAAATTGCAAGCTCAAGACAACCCTTAAATTCATCTTCAAGTTGCTCAGGTGTACACATCAGGTGGCCTTCCGAAATAGTGAATTGGCGCACACGTATAAGCCCGTGCATTTCGCCTGAAGCTTCGTTTCTAAAAAGTGTAGATGTTTCATTAAGACGCATTGGAAGATCCCTGTATGAACGTCCTCTATTTAAAAATGCCTGATATTGGAACGGACAGGTCATTGGTCTTAAAGCAAATACTTCCTTATCCTTTTCTTCATCACCTAAAACAAACATTCCGTCCTGATAATGGTCCCAGTGACCGGATAATTTATAAAGGTCACTCTTTGCCATAAGAGGAGTTTTAGTAAGTTGCCAGCCTCTTTTTTGTTCTTCGTCTTCAACAAATCTCTGCAGTAGCTGTATAACTCTTGCACCTTTTGGAAGCATTATAGGAAGCCCTTGACCGATTATATCTGATGTTGTAAAAAGTTCAAGCTCACGTCCGAGTTTATTATGGTCACGCTTTTTAGCTTCTTCCCTTTTTTCTAAATACTCATTAAGTTCGTCTTTTGTTTTGAAAGCTGTACCATAAATTCTTTGTAGCATCTTATTATGCTCGTCGCCTCTCCAGTATGCTCCTGTTGCACTCAAAAGCTTGAATGCTTTTACCTTGCTGGTATAGTTTATGTGTGGGCCTGCGCAAAGGTCGGTAAAATCACCCTGTTTATAGAAGGAAATCACTTTGCCTTCAGGTAAATCATTTATAAGCTCAATTTTGTATGGCTCATCTTTCATAAGCTCAAGTGCTTCAGCTTTTGGAAGTTCAAATCTTTCAATTTTAAGATTTTCTTTTGCAATATTCTTCATTTCTGCTTCAATTTTTTCTAAATCTTCCGGCGTAAATGTATGCTCTGAGTCAAAATCATAGTAGAATCCTGTATCGATTGCAGGGCCTATCGCCAGCTTTGTTTCTGGGAACAGTCTTTTTACAGCCTGCGCCATTACGTGCGATGCCGAGTGTCTTAAAGTTTGTAGTTCGTTCATTTCCATTATTTTTACTCCCTTTCAAAATATTTATTACAATAATAGTAGTTTTCTCAAAATAAAAACACCCCAAGAAAACTATACGCTTTCTTAGGGGTGCAAAATACAATGCACGGTTCCACCCTAATTATGATAAATCATCACTCATTCTGCTTATAACGCAAAGCTACGCGGCGATACCTACTGTACTTTTCGATATGCAACTCCAAAGTGGTTTTCATTATCTGTCACCAAAGAAACACTTACAGCCACGACATTTCCTCTCTTGTTGGATCCGCAGATAACTACTGTCTTTTTCATCGTCTTTATCTTATATTATGACACTTTTTGCTAGAAAAGTCAAGCAGTTTTTTTCAAAAAGTCAAGAAGTTCAAAGAGATTTTCAAATACAAAATTGGCACCTGCATCTTCAAGTTCGTTTTCCTCTGCATAGCCGCATTTTACACCTATCGAAGCAATATTACACTTTTTAGCACCAATAATATCCTGTTTTCTGTCCCCTATCATTACTGCCTTTGATAAATCAGAAATCTTTGCTTGCTTTAAAACTTCTGCTATGACTTCATCCTTATAATTACGAGTGCCATCAAGTTCCGCTCCTACGACATAGTCAAAATAATCCCACATACCGAATTTTTTTATTATTTTTTCAGCAAATACAAACGGTTTTGACGTTGCAAGAGCAAGCTTTTTGCCTTTTTGTTTAAGTGTCTTTAACATTTCTGTTGCACCATCTAAAGCGGAGTTTTCAAAAAGTCCTATTGTAGAAAATCTTTCACGATACTTTTCTACCGCAAGATTTGCATCATTGTGTGAAAATCCGTAAATTTCACGAAACGAGTCGTAAAGCGGCGGACCTATAAATTTTAAGAGTGTTGCTTCGTCGTTTTCTTTAATGTCAAAGTATTCAAGTGCATATTTTACGCAATTTGTTATCCCTTCTTTTGGGTCTGTTAAAGTTCCGTCTAAATCAAACAAAATTAAATCAAACATATTTACCCTTTCAAATGCTTTTTAAGATATTTTCCTGTATATGATGCCTTACATTCAGCAACTTCTTCCGGAGTTCCTGAAGTAACGATATTTCCGCCTGCATTTCCGCCTTCAGGGCCTAAGTCGATAATGTAATCCGCAGTTTTTATCATATCAAGATTATGCTCAATAACTACAACCGTATTACCTGCATCAACAAGCTGCTGCAAAACATCAATCAGTCTGTGAACATCAGCAGTATGAAGTCCTGTTGTAGGTTCATCAAGAACATATATTGTCTTTCCTGTTCCCTTTCTTGAAAGTTCGGTTGCAAGCTTAACACGTTGTGCTTCACCTCCTGAAAGAGTTGTTGAACTTTGTCCGAGCTTTATATATCCAAGCCCTACTTGCTGCAAGGTTTCTATCTTTCTTTTTATTTTTGGCAAGTTTTTAAAGAATTCAACCGCTTCATCAACAGTCATTTCTAAAACATCATAAATATTTTTGCCCTTATATTTTACCTCCAGCGTTTCACGATTGTATCTTTGACCTTTGCAGACCTCACACGGCACAAAAATATCCGCAAGGAAGTTCATCTCAATTTTAACAATACCATCACCCGAACAAGCCTCGCATCGCCCGCCTTTGACATTAAAGCTGAATCTTCCGGGTTTATATCCTCTTACTTTTGCATCATTTGTAGATGCAAATACATCACGAATATCATTAAAGACATTGGTATATGTTGCAGGATTTGAACGTGGTGTTCTTCCTATTGGTGATTGATCAATATTTATTATTTTGTCTAGCTTTTCGACGCCTTTTATCTTTTTATGTTTCCCCGGATGCGTCGTAGCGCGATTTAAGTCCCTTGCGAGTTCTTTATAAAGTATTTCATTAATAAGAGAACTTTTTCCTGAACCTGAAACACCTGTCACGCAAGTAAATACTCCGAGCGGAATTTTTACGTCAATATTTTTTAGATTATTTTCGCAAGCCCCTATAACCTCAATAAAATCTGCCGGTTTTCTGCGCTTATTAGGAATATTTATTTTCTTTTTACCACACAAGTATTGTCCTGTAAGGGATGTTTCGGATTTTTTTATTTCTTCAACAGTTCCCTCAGCAATTACTTCTCCGCCGTTAATTCCTGCTCCAGGACCAATGTCTACAATATGGTCTGCAGCATACATAGTATCCTCGTCATGTTCAACTACAATTACAGTATTTCCCAAATCTCTTAGATGCTTCAAAGTTCCTATAAGCCTTTCGTTATCCCTCTGGTGAAGCCCGATACTTGGTTCGTCCAGAATATACAAAACTCCCATAAGTCCTGAACCTATCTGCGTTGCAAGTCTTATTCTTTGCGACTCGCCGCCCGAAAGTGTACCGGAAGAACGTGAAAGTGAAAGGTAGTCAAGTCCAACATCAAGCAAAAACTGAAGTCTTGCTTTTATTTCTTTTATTATTTGTGCACCTATAAATGCCTCTCGTTCTGTAAGATTTAAATTCGAAATAAATTCCATTTCTTCACGTATAGGCATACAGGTAAACTCATAGATATTAACTCCATTTATTGTAACGGCAAGTATTTCATCGTTAAGTCTTGCTCCGTGACATTTATGACAAGTGGTTTCGTTTATATACTTTTCAATTTCACTTTTTGAGTATTCTGAGCTTGTTTCACGATAACGTCTTTCAAGATTGTTTACAACACCTTCATAAACAGCCCTAAATGTTCCGCTGCCATAATTTCTGGTATAGTGAAAATCTAATTTTTCGCCATTAGTTCCGTACAGAATAGTCTGTCTTACGTTTTCCGGCAAATCTTTCCACGGAGTATTTGCATCTATATTAAAGTGTTCCAATATACCCTTAAAATACATATGTGCCATACTGTCGGCAATTCCCGGAGCAGCCCACCCCATGCAATTAATCGCACCTTCAAAAAGTGTTCGATTTTCATCGACAATTAAAAGGTCAGGGTCGATTTTCGAAAGTATTCCAAGACCATCACAGCAATTGCAAGCACCATAAGGGTTGTTGAAGGAAAAGCTTCTTGGAGCAAGTTCCTGAAGGCTTATTCCGCAATCATCACAGGCATAATTTTGACTGAAGTTTAATATTTCCCCGTCAATAATTTCTATCATAACAACATCGCCTGTAAGCTCTAAAGCATTTTCAAGAGAATCGGTAAGTCTTTTTGTAATACCGTCACGAATTATAAGTCTGTCTATAATGATTTCTACGTTATGTTTTTTAGTTTTTTCCAAAACTATATCTTCCGATAAATCATATTGAATGCCGTCTGCTTTTACTCGTACATAACCTGATTTTTTTGCGTTTTCAAAAATCTTTTTGTGTTCGCCCTTTTTGCCGCGTATAACAGGTGCAAGAATTTGTATTTTTGTACCTTCATCAAGCTCTAAAACATGGTCCACTATCTGGTCAATGGTTTGTTTCTTTACTTCTTTTCCGCATTTTGGACAATGCGGAATGCCTATTCTTGCATACAAAAGACGCAGGTAATCATAAATTTCAGTTACCGTTCCTACTGTTGATCGTGGATTTTTTGATGTTGTCTTCTGGTCAATACTAATTGCCGGAGAAAGACCTTCTATACTTTCTACATCAGGTTTTTCCATCTGACCTAAAAACTGTCTTGCATAAGAAGAAAGAGACTCTACATATCGCCTTTGCCCTTCTGCATAGATTGTGTCAAACGCAAGCGAACTCTTTCCCGAACCCGAAAGTCCGGTAAGTACAACAAGCTTCTCGCGAGGAATTTTTAAAGATACATTTTTTAAATTATGGACCTTCGCCCCTTTAATTTCAATATAATTATTCATTTTCACCCAACTCTTTTTTTAAATGTTTTATTCTGTCACGCAGTTCTGCTGCCTTTTCAAATTCGAGATTTTCTGCAGCTGCAAGCATTTCATCGTGAAGATTTTCAAGCATAACCGCATAATTCACTGCACTTTCTTCAGCCTTTTCAGGCGTAATTGATTTTACAGACTCGATAATTTCTCGAATATTCTTTTTAATAGTACGCGGAACAATGCCATTCTCTTTATTATATTTGTCCTGAAGAGTTCTCCTTCGTGCAGTTTCGTCTATCGCACGCTGCATAGAGCCAGTAATTGTATTTGCATACATAATAACCTGACCGTTTTCGTTTCTCGCAGCACGTCCTATTGTCTGGATTAAAGAGGTTTCACTTCTTAAGAAGCCTTCCTTGTCGGCATCTAAAATAGCTACAAGCGATACTTCCGGAAGGTCAAGACCTTCTCTTAACAAGTTAATTCCAACCAATACATCAAATTCTCCCATTCGCAAATCCCTGATTATCTCGGTACGCTCGATAGTTTTTATTTCCGAATGCATATATTTTACTTTTATTCCCATTTCCCGCAGGTAGTCTGTAAGATTTTCCGCCATTTTTTTTGTAAGTGTGGTGATTAACACTCGTTCGTTTTTCTCAGCACGCTTATTTATTTCTGAAATCAAATCATCGATTTGGTGCTCCACAGGCCTTATGATAACCTCAGGGTCTAAAAGCCCTGTCGGTCTTATAAGCTGCTCTGCATACGCTTCGGAGTGCTCTTTCTCATATTCGCCAGGCGTTGCAGATGTAAATATAACTTGATTGATACGCTTTTCAAATTCATCAAATTTAAGCGGTCTGTTGTCAAAAGCAGACGGCAGACGGAATCCGTATTTTACAAGAGATTCCTTTCTTGCACGGTCACCGTTATACATTGCCCTTACCTGCGAAATTGTAACGTGCGATTCATCTATAAACATAAGAAAATCTTCCGGAAAATAATCCAACAGTGTATATGGAGCAGAACCGGGAGAGCGTCCGCTTATGAGTCTTGAATAGTTTTCTATTCCCTGACAAAATCCAATTTCCTGAAGCATTTCAACATCATACATAGTTCTTTGTTCAATACGCTGTGCTTCAATAAGCATATTGTTATCCTTAAAAAACTGTATACGTTCCCGAAGCTCGTCTAGAATTGCCAGAATAGCAATCTGCATCTTATCGCCTGTTGTCACGTAATGTGATGCCGGAGAAATCACAACATGGTTTCTTATCCCTACAATTTCTCCTGTGGTTACATTTATTTCAGCAATCCTGTCGATTTCATCGCCAAAAAACTCTACTCTGATTGCATTTTCGCCGTTATTTGACGGGAATATTTCCACAACGTCCCCATGTACTCTAAACTTGTTTCTAACAAAGTTAATATCATTTCGCTCGTATTGCATATCAATGAGCTTTTTAAGAATTTCTTCTCGGTCTTTTACCATCCCTACACGGAGTGAAAGCATTAAATTTTCATAGTCTTCAGGGTCACCCAATCCGTAAATACAGGATACACTTGAAACAATAATAACGTCTTTTCGTTCAAAAAGTGCAAATGTGGCGCTGTGACGAAGCTCGTCAATTTCATCATTTACCGATGAGTCCTTTTCTATATACGTATCAGATGAAGGAATATATGCTTCAGGCTGATAATAGTCATAGTATGACACAAAAAATTCTACTGCATTATTTGGAAAAAACTCTTTAAACTCGCTACAAAGTTGTGCAGCGAGAGTTTTATTATGCGCAAGAACTAGTGTTGGTTTATTTACCTTAGCAATGATATTTGCCATAGTAAATGTTTTTCCGGAGCCTGTAACGCCGACAAGGGTTTGGTATTTCATACCACAGTTAATGCCGTCTACAAGCTTGTTAACAGCTGATGGCTGATCTCCGGACATTTGAAAATCCGATACAAGTTCAAATTTATCCATACGTTTACCTTCCATAAAATATACAAAAAGTATCGCCGGAAGTATCGGCGATACAGGATTAGTTTAGTTTATATCACCAATTTCATACATAACCATTGAAAGCACTGCCTCGCCTGCTGTTTCGGTGCGCAGAATTCTCTTTCCTAATGAAACGGTATGTATTCCATTTTTGATAATTTCATCAATTTCTGATTTATCAAATCCGCCTTCAGGACCTATGATGTATGCCACAGTTTTAGGGATTGAAACAGATTTCAATATAGGACGAAGCTTATTTCCTTCATCACATTCATAAGGCACAAATGCAACATCAACACTTTTGAGTATTTCTACAGCCTCGGAAATATTTATCGGCTCATTAACTTTAGGGACTATTCCTCTTCCTGATTGTTTTGCTGCCTCTCGGGAAATTTTTTGCCAGCGCTCAATCTTTTTTATCCCATCTATTTTTGCAACACATCTTGACATCTCGCAAGGATAAATTTCTGTTATTCCGAGCTCTGTCGTTTTTTGTATAATGTAGTCCATTTTTGCAGCTTTAGGAACACCTTGAATTAAAATAACTTTAAGTTCAGGCTCTGTTTCGGCTTTTGATTTTGAAATGACTTGGCAAATTACTTCTTTTTTGTCAAAAGATGTTATTTTTGCAACATAATCATTTCCCATTCCGTCACAGCAGATAAGGTCATCTCCTATCTGGAAACGCAATACTTTAGTAATATGGTTTACATCTTCACCATTTATTATAATAGTATTTTCCTTAATATTTTCTCTTGGTATAAAAAACTTTGACATAAGTACACCTATTTAACAATTATCTAAGCCGGCATTTAAACTCTGCCCAGTCAGCGCTTCTATTTTCGGATAAAATCTCAAATCCATTCTTAGAAAGTGCTGTTTTTACATCTTCTATTCTAATATCAATTATTCCCGAGGTAATAAAAGTTCCATCAGGTTTGAGTGCCTTTTTCACAAGCGGAAGTATTGTAATTATAACATCTGCAACTATGTTTGCCAAAACAACATCATATTGCTTTTTCAGGACAGTTTTTTTCAAATTTTCATCAGAAAGAATATTTCCGATTAAGACACTATATTTTTCTTTCTCAATATTATTTCTTTCTAAATTATCAAATGCCGTTTCTAAAGAGTTTGAATCAATATCAACAGCCACTGCTGAAGATGCTCCAAAGAGCAAAGAAACTATTGATAAAATTCCGCTTCCACATCCCAAATCGAGTACATCATCACCCGGTTTTACAGTTTTTTCAATATCTTCAAGACATAGCCTTGTGGTGTGATGTGAGCCAGTGCCGAATGTGAGTCCGGGATTTATTTCAAAAACAGTTTTATTTGTTGATAAAATATCTTCCCAATATGGTTTTACAACAAGATTTTCGCCTATTTCCATAGCGTGAAAATATTTTTTCCAGTTATTTGACCAGTCCTCTTCTTTTAAAGTGTTAAGTGATATTTCCAAACGTCCAAAATCACCATTTTTGTCATACTCTTTAAGTTCAAGCATTGATGCCTTAATTGCTGCGAGCTGTTCGGGCTCGTCTTCACTTATATACACTTTAACGCAGGTTTCGCTTTCTTTTTCGCGAAGTAAATCGTCATCAACATAATCCCAACAGTCTTTGTTGTTTTCAAGAAAATCTTTAAAATCCTGCTCATCTTCAATTTCTATTCCTGTAAATCCCAGTTGCAGAAGTTTGCCCGAAACAGGCTCTATACCTTCTGTTGTTGTATAAATACTAACCTGTATCCAATCCATAACTTCTCCTTAATCCAAGTAATCCTTGAGTTTTTTACTACGTGACGGATGACGTAGTTTTCTTAAAGCTTTAGCCTCAATTTGTCTGATACGTTCACGTGTAACGTTAAACTCCCTGCCAACCTCTTCAAGAGTTCTCTGTCTTCCGTCTTCAAGACCGAAACGCAGCTTTAAAACCTTCTCTTCTCTTGGAGTAAGTGTTCTTAAAACATCAACGAGCTGTTCTTTAAGCATAACAAAACTTGCCGCCTCCGATGGTGCAGGAGCATCATCGTCCGGAATAAAGTCTCCAAGGTGACTGTCTTCTTCCTCACCGATTGGAGTTTCCAAAGAAACAGGTTCTTGAGAAATTTTTGAAATCTCACGCACCTTTTCAACAGGCATATTAAGTTCTTTTGCAAGCTCTTCAGGAGTAGGTTCTCTTCCTAATTCCTGTACAAGCTGTCTTGAAACTCTGACAAGCTTATTTATTGTTTCAACCATATGCACAGGAATACGTATTGTTCTTGCCTGATCTGCAATAGCACGTGTGATAGCTTGCCTTATCCACCAAGTTGCATAGGTACTGAATTTATATCCTTTCGAATAGTCAAACTTATCTACTGCCTTTATAAGACCGAGGTTTCCTTCCTGTATAAGATCAAGGAACATCATACCTCTTCCAACATAACGCTTTGCAATACTTACAACAAGACGTAGGTTTGCTTCTGCAAGCTTCTTTTTAGCTTCTTCATCGCCTTCAGTCATTTTCTTTGCAAGATTTGTTTCCTCTTCTGCATCAAGAAGGTCTACCTTACCGATTTCTTTAAGGTACATTTTAACGTGGTCGTCAATGCTTATACCTTCAGGTACAGATAAATCTTCAAGTTCCTCTTTTGAAACCTCAATTTCTTCAAGTTCCTTATCAAGGTCTTCAACAACTTCAATTCCCTCTTTTTCAAGCGCATCGTACACCGTTTCCATTTCTTCTGCAGTAAACTCGGTGTCGTAGAACGATTGAATAATATCCTTGTGTGTTAAAAGACCTTTTTTCTTGCCTTTTTCAATTAAATCCTTTACTATTTGTTTCTTGTTTTCTAAATCTGACATCATTTTTTCCCTTCCAATTCAAATCGTAAATTTAAAAGCTCCCCAATCTTTACGATGTCTCCCTCATTTTGTGCCTCTTTAAGTGCTTTATCTAATTTATTTAATTTTATACTATTTACAAGCTGAGTTATTGTTTCGACCTCATCATCATAAGTTTCAAGATTACAGAAAATCTGTGATACGAAATCTGCATCTTCGCCTTCAAAATGATTAATAATGAGCGCAGGTTCAACTATTTCGCCATTCTCGTGGCAGGAATATACAATTTCAGCCAGTCGCCTTAAGCAATCGGTGGAATACTCACCGGGCGGAAATTCCTCCTTAACCCTTGCATAAATTTTTTTATTGTCAATGACGAGACCTAAAAGCCGTCTTTCAGCTTCGATACTTTTTGTATTTTCAGGTGTTTTTTTAGCTCTGTCAACCGATTTAACCATTTTTACAGTATCGTTTTGCGGTTTTGAGGCTGTTTTAATTTTCCTGAGTTCTGCATAGATTGCGTCTTTGCTTATTTCTGTTTCGTCGGAAATATTTTTTACGTACGCATCAACTTCAATAGCATTTAATATTTCAGACAAAACTGCGGCAGACTCCTCAACAAACATAATTTTGCCGTCAGGGTTGTCCAAATCATACTTTGATTTTATACTGCTAAGAAGATATTCAGTAGACGGCAACGCATTCGACATCGCACTTTTAAATAGTTCAATGCCGTTAGTTTTTATGTATTCATCTGGGTCTTTCGCTCCATTAAGACGCATTACACGACATTTTCCGCCAACACTGTTTATAATGCTTATAGCTCGCTTTGTAGCAGCTTGTCCGGCGTCATCACTGTCATAGCAAAGCAGAATTTCGCTTGTGTATTTCATCAGTAGCTTTGCTTGATTTTCAGTAAGCGCTGTACCTAAAGTCGCAACAATGTTTGTAACTCCTGACTGATAAACCGAAATAACATCCATATATCCTTCACAAAGAATGCATTGATGTCTTTCACTCTTTTTTGCGAGATTTAAAGAAAAAAGATTTTTTCCTTTATTAAACACAAGAGTTTCCGCTGAGTTTAAATATTTAGGTGGCTTATATCCGTCTTTTTCAACAGCGTCTACTATTCTTCCGCCAAAAGCAATAACATTACCTCTTAAATCTATTATCGGAAACATAACTCTTCCGCGAAATTTGTCGTAAATTTTTCCGTTTTTCTCTACACAAAGTCCTGCTTCTAAAAGTTCTTCATCGGTAAATCCCGATTTATTCATATACCTTTTAAGATAATCAAATGTGTCTGGCGCAAATCCTAGCCCGAATTTTGTTATAGTCTCTCTAGATATTTTTCTGTTAAGAAAATATTCAAGACCTGCTTTGCCAACTTCCTCGTGAGTAAGTGTTTCAAAATAAAACCTGGCAGCAGTTTTGTTCATAGATAAAATTCGCTTCTTTTTCTGATATAGCTTATCATCAACAATATTGTCATCTTCCGGAAGTATTATCCCAGCTCTGTCCGCCATGAGCTTTAAAGCCTCAACAAAATCAAGCCCTTCTGAACGCATTACAAACTGTACAAGATTTCCGCCTGCACCGCATCCAAAACAATGGAAAAGCTGCTTGTCCTGATTTACGTGAAAAGAAGGAGATTTTTCCTTATGAAACGGGCAAAGACCTGTATAGTCACGACCGTTTTTTTTAAGCCTCACATACTGTGAAACATAGTCAACTATATCATTCTGTGCGAATATTTCATTCACTAATTCGTCAGAATATCTTGGCATAAAAATCTCCTTTCATAAGTATCTTAAATTGTTGCCTATATTTATAATTCGACATTAAGTAGGCAAAATCCTTTATTTCTTGTATGTAATTTTACCTTTTTATTTTAAAATATACTAAAAGTTGTAACTAATAATGGCTTTAGCTAGGCTTTCGCACTGTTTTAAAGCAAATTCGTCCTTTTCCGCAGGTCTATGAGCAGAAACGCCAAAATGTCCCATTGTGATTTCGCTTCCGTTTCCAAACACTTTCATTCCATTTACCAGAGCGCATGATTGAATATGGTCAACAGTTCTTTCCTGTCCTCCATATTTGCTAGCGCCAACACTTACAGCCGCCATAGGTTTTCCAAGCCATTCCTTGCTCCCTCTTACCGCGCGGGTTTTATCAAAAAATGCTTTTAACTGCGCTGACATCGAACCAAAATAAACAGGCGAACCAAAAATTACAAAATCAGCCTTTTTTATTTTTTCAAAAGCCTCCTCAAGCAAAGTCCCTTTATAACATATCTTCTCGCACGGGCTTGAGCAGGATACGCAAAAAGGTATTTTTGCAGAGTTTACTGCATCAGGCGCACTAATAATTTCTGTTTCACAGCCCTTGCAATGTGAAAGTATTTGTTTTAAAAGAAATGCCGTATTTCCGTCCTTTTCAGGGCTTCCATTGATTGCTAAAATATACATAATTAATCACTCCCATAATAAATATACGACAAAATTTTTAATAATCCTGCTTTTTAAAACAAAGAGGACCCGCCGGATTACGAGTCCTCATCCCTTGAGGTATGCAATCAATCGGTCGACTCAATAATTGCATAATCTCCGTCTTTTCTTTTATAAGCAACATTCATTTCATCGGTGTCCTGGTTCTTAAATACGAAGAAATTATGACCTAAAAGATTCATTTGAAGCACTGCCTCTTCTGCGCTCATTGGCTTTACTTGAAAACGTTTTCTTTTAACTATTTTAAAATCCGAAACATCTTCACTATCGTTATAATCGTCTCCGCTTATAAGCTTTTTATCATCAAGTGCATCTCGTTTAATTCTTTTTTCGAGTTTTGTCTTATTCTTTCTTATCTGTCTTTCTATTAGGTCTGTTACTTTATCAATAGCCGTAAACACATCAACATCTGTAACTTCTGCCCTGTAAATCATTCCTTCTGAATAAATTGTTGCTTCAATATACTCTTTATCTTTTACAGTTCCAATTACAATTCGTGCATCTGGTTCTGTTTTAAAAAACTTGTCAAGTTTGCCGATTTTTTTGTTAATGTACTCCGAGTTCTTTTCGTTTACCGTAATTTTTCTTCCAATGATGTTAAATTTCATACACTCATCTCCCTTTGTACTTTGTGAGATTTTACTCTCTACTAAATATATACCCATTTTATTGGTAATTAAACAAATTATATTGAAAAAAAGGAAAAAAAGGGTTATAATAGTAAATGTCATGAAAGGTGTGGTTTGATTTGGTAATTTCTTTACTTTTGATATTTATTTCAGCTTTTGTTGCTGTTTGTATATTTTATTCACAAATCCAAGACGGTAGACTACAAAAAAGTAAATCCGAGACTGTTTCTGCTCTCTGGATTCTTTTGGGAGCGGCATTTTTGGTTCGTTTTGTGTGTTTTTTCTTTTACCCCGGACACGATACCGATATGAATTGTTTTAATGCATGGTCAGACCAAATTTATAATCAGGGATTTTCTTCTTTTTATACAAGCGATATGTTTGCTGACTATCCGCCTGGGTATATATACATTTTGTATGTTATAGGATTTATAAAAAATCTTTTAGGATGTAGTCTTGCTGCTTCATATATTCTTTTAAAACTTCCTGCTGTAATTTGTGATATATTATGCGGATATATCGTATATATTTTATGCAAAAAAAATATCGGTCAAAAAAAAGCAACAATTTTCTCTGCCTTTTTCCTTTTTAATCCGGCAGTTATATTTAACTCTTCAATTTGGGGACAGGTTGACTCTGTATTTACACTATTTATCCTTTTAATGCTGTATTGTCTTAACGAAAAGAAAATGTATAGTGCATATTTTTCTTTCGCTGTGGCTGTTTTTATTAAACCTCAAGCTCTTTTCTATGCTCCTGTACTTATATTTGGTATAATCGAAAATGTATTTTTAAATGATTTTTCAAAGGAAAAGTTTTTCAAAAACCTCCTTTGCGGAATATCTGCAATCTTGGCGATTGTCCTGCTTTCATTACCGTTTGGTATTGAAAGTGTAATTAATCAATATAAATCTACTATTGCATCATATAATTATGTGTCGGTAAATGCTTATAACTTATGGACAGCTCTTGGTCTTAACTGGGCAACTCCTAACGTATTTAATAATTTTATTGGGTATCTTTCAATAGTTGTAACTATTGTTGCATCAGCCTTTATATTCTTTTCAAAAAATCCCAAAAACAAATATTTTTTCACATCAGCCTTTATATGCTTTTCGATATTTGTAATGTCAATTAAAATGCACGAGCGATATGCTTTCCCTTCAATAGCACTCATGCTTTGTGCATGCTGCATTTCGCTTAATATAAAAGACTTCTTCATTTATTTGAGTATTTCAGCTCTGCAATTTTTAAATATGGTACACGTATTGTTTTATTATAATCCTGAAACATTTTATTCTTCGGGGTTTAACAATATAGGTATCCTGCTGGGCTTGATTACTGTTGCTCTTCTTACGTTTATTTGGATTTATTCTTTCAAAAATACAAAAAAAACCGAAGCTAAAAATCAAAATGAAAATCAAAATGAAATCTCTTTTAATGGTAACAGGAAAATAACACGTACTGATTTAATTTCATTGTCCGTTATCACTATCATATATTCGGCAGTTGCTCTTTATAATCTCGGAGACCGAACTGCTCCGCAAACATTTGAAAATATTACACCCGTATCTCCTGTCACAGTTGATTTTGAGAAAACTCAAGATATTTCAGAAATAATGATGTATTTAGGTCCTACTGAGCTTTCTGAAGAAAACACACTTGTTATTGAAGTTACAGACGAAATCGGTAATCCGGCTTACCAAAAAGAAATTTCCTATGGAAATGTGTTTTTCTGGAATTCTTTTTTAGAAGATAGCCTAAAAGGTAAGAGTATTACAATTTCGGCTTCTAAAAAGGTGGCAGTTATGGAGCTTGCCATAAAAGACAATAACGGTGAACTCATAATGCCATTACAAGCATCTAAAGAACTTTTTGACGAACAAGAAACTGTCCCAAAATTTGAAAGCTACCGCAACAGCACATATTTCGACGAAATATATCATGCACGTACCGCTTATGAATTTGAAAATTCATTGCAGGTATACGAGTGGACTCATCCACCGCTCGGGAAGTTTTTCATTTCGCTTGGGATAAAGCTTTTCGGAATGACTCCGTTCGGCTGGAGAATTGTTGGAACGATTTTTGGCATTTTGATGATACCTGTTATATATATTTTCTTAAAGAAAATGTTCGGCATAACTTGGCTTTCAACTTGCGCATCATTACTATTCAGCTTTGACTTTATGCATTTTACGCAGACAAGAATTGCGACGATTGATGTATATGTCACTTTCTTTATAATGCTTATGTATTTGTTTATGTATAAGTATTATATAACCAGTCCGGATAAATCACACAAAAAAACGTTAATACCATTAGGGATTTCCGGCATTTCAATGGGTCTTGCTATTGCCTGCAAATGGACAGGTGTATATGCCGGAGCAGGTCTTGCTGTAATTTTCTTCATTTCACTTTACAATAAGTACAAAGAAAATGCTTCTTTATATAAAGATAAAATAATAAAAACGGTTTTGTTTTGCGTATTTGCCTTTGGTATTATTCCGGTCATAATCTATATTATGTCTTATATTCCGTTTATGACTGCAAATGGGACTGGATTTTCAGGAATAATTCAAAATCAAATTGATATGCTTACTTATCATGGAAACACAGTCCTTGATTCCACTCATCCGTTTTCGTCTTCTTGGTATCAGTGGCCGATTAATTATCGTCCGATTTGGTATTATTCCGGAGTAAATGGAATTAAAACAGAAAATATAAGCGCTTTCGGAAATCCACTTGTATGGTGGAGTGGTATTGTAGCCTTTATTTATACGATATATGATGCGGTTAAAAACAAAAACAAAAATGCGATTTTCCTGACCATTGCATATCTTGCACAGTTAGTTCCTTGGATAGGTGTAACAAGAATAACATTTATTTATCACTACTTCCCTAGTGTTCCGTTTGTTGTTCTAATGATTGCACACTTGGCAGGCAAATATAGCTTAAAAAACACGAAAATTAAAACATTATTTATTATTTTTACTGCGCTTGCAATACTTTTATTTATGATGTTTTATCCGGTCATATCTGGTTATCCTGTAAGCGGATATTATGTAAGAACATTCCTCAAATGGCTTCCGTCATGGCAATTAATAAATTAAGGAGAATAAATATGAGAATAATCAAGTCTGAAAAAATCACTGCTATTGTTCGAAATATGTGTATAGACGCAAACTGTCACATAAACCCCGACATTTTAACTGCGCTTGAAAACGCACTTGAAGTTGAAAAGTCCGAAATTGGAAAGAATATAATTAAGAATTTGCTTGAAAATGCCAAAATAGCAGATGAAAAAGATGTTCCTATTTGTCAGGATACTGGAATGGCAGTCTTCTTCGTTGAAGTCGGTCAAAATGTTATTGTAGAAGGCGACAATCTTGAAAAAGCAATAGAAAAAGGTGTAAAAGAAGGTTATCAAGACGGATATCTTAGAAAATCCGTTGTTTTAGACCCTCTTAAAAGAATTAATACTGGCGATAACACTCCGCCTGTAATTCACTACAAATTTACTGACGGAGATAAGCTCAAAATTACTTTCGCGCCAAAAGGTTTTGGAAGTGAAAACAAATCTGCTCTTAAAATGTTAAATCCGTCAGACGGAGTAGATGGAGTAATAGATTTTGTTCTTGAAACTGTAAAAAAAGCCGGCGCTAACCCATGTCCTCCTATCGTTGTAGGTGTAGGAATCGGCGGGACTTTTGAAAAAGCCGCCCAGCTTTCTAAACTTGCCCTTACACGTGATATCAGAAATCACAATGACAATGCTTTTTATGCAGATTTAGAAAAAACGCTTCTTGACAAAATCAACAAGCTTGGCATCGGGCCGCAAGGCTTTGGCGGCATTGTAACAGCGCTTGGTGTTAATATTGAATATTATCCCACACATATTGCCGGTCTGCCTGTTGCGGTAAATATAAACTGCCACGCAACGCGCCATCAATCCGTTGTCATTTAACTATATACAAAAAACAGCCGATACAGCACTTAAATTTGTGTAAATTAAAGATTGAATAATTATGCAAAGTATGATAAAATACTTATAAATTACTTTTAAAGGAGAATGGGTACATGATTGAAAAGATTAAAATGAAAACACCGCTTGTTGAAATGGACGGTGACGAAATGACAAGAATTATATGGAAGATGATTAAAGATATTTTACTCATTCCATATATTGATTTAAAAACCGAATATTATGATTTAGGTCTTGAATACAGAAACGAAACAGATGACCAGGTAACGATAGATTCCGCTGAAGCTACAAAAAAATACGGCGTCGCTGTTAAATGCGCCACAATCACTCCGAATGCAGCGCGTGTTGAAGAATATAATCTAAAACAAATGTGGAAATCTCCAAATGGCACTATCCGTGCAATTTTAGACGGTACAGTTTTCCGTACACCAATTATTGTTAAGGGTATCACTCCTTACATACCAACTTGGACAAAACCTATTACAATCGCTCGTCACGCATACGGCGATGTTTATAAAAATACAGAAATGCAGGTAAAGTCAGGAAGTAAATGTGAACTTGTTTGCACAGACAAAGAAGGCAATGAAACAAGAAAACTAATCTATGATTTTGACGGAACTGACGGAATTATTCAGGGACTTCATAACAAAGACGACTCCATTGCAAGCTTTGCAAGATGCTGCTTCAACTTTGCTCTTGACACAAAGCAGGATATTTGGTTTGCTACGAAAGATACGATTTCTAAGCAGTATGACCATCACTTCAAGGATATCTTTGCTGAAATTTTTGAAAATGAATATAAAGAAAAATTTGATGCTTTAGGTATTGAATATTTCTATACATTAATTGATGATGCAGTTGCTCGTGTCGTACGTTCTGAAGGCGGATATATTTGGGCTTGCAAAAACTATGATGGCGATGTAATGAGCGATATGGTTGCTACCGCTTATGGAAGTCTTGCCATGATGACTTCTGTTTTGGTTTCTCCTGACGGAATCTATGAATACGAAGCAGCGCACGGTACAGTTCAACGCCATTATTATAAGCATTTAAAGGGCGAGCCTACATCTACTAACAGTGTTGCCACATTATTTGCTTGGACAGGAGCTTTGAGAAAACGTGGTGAACTTGACGAAATTCCGGAACTTTGTAAGTTCGCTGACAATCTCGAAAAAGCTACCATAAATACCATAGAAAGCGGTATTATGACAGGTGATTTGGCACTACTTTCTACCCTTCCTAATATCAAAAAGGTTGGAACAGAAGAATTTTTACTTGCTGTTAATGAAACCCTTAAAACTTTAATGTAATTATGGATAGATTTTTACGTTCACAGTTTTTAATAGGCAAAGACGCAATTGACAAATTAAAAAATGCAAGAGTTATAGTTTTCGGTGTTGGAGGCGTTGGCTCTTTCGTTTGTGAGGCTCTTGCAAGGAGCGGTATTGGAAATATTACACTTGTTGACAATGATGTTGTTTCAAAAAGCAATATAAACAGACAGCTTATTGCTCTTACCTCTACAATAGGAAAAGCTAAAGTCGATGTCATGGCGCAAAGGATAAAAGACATAAATCCCGATGCAGAGGTTTTGCCCATTAACTGCTTTTATACAAAGGAAAAAGAGATTGATATTTCGGAATATGATTATATTGTAGATGCGATTGATACCGTGACATCAAAGCTTACTCTTATTGAGGAAGCTAATCGCTTTTCTGTTCCTATAATTAGCAGTATGGGTACAGGAAACAAGCTTGACCCTACAAAATTCGAAATATCCGATATATATAAAACCTCTGTATGCCCTTTGGCACGTGTTATGAGACGTGAATTAAAATCAAGAGGCATTACTTCTTTAAAGGTGCTTTATTCGAAAGAAGAACCACTAAAGTCGTCAAGCGGTGGTTCTGAGGCTTTAGGCAAAAGACAAACTCCAGGAAGTATGTCCTTTGTACCGCCTGTTGCAGGTATGATAATCGCCGGAGAGGTTATAAAAGATTTGATAAAGAATTAAAAAATAGATTGTGCGTAAAGTAGTCAATACTTTACGTGCATAAAAAGAATATCTTTATGCCGTCTGTTCAATTTTAAATTGACAGACGGTTTTTTATACAAAAAAATATGGCAGATACGTTTTTTGCGTCTGCCATATTTTATCGTGTAAAGTGTAAAGTGTAAATTGTTTTATCTTTCACCGAGCGGTATATAGTCTTTCATTTCAGAAACTGATTTATATGCCGGACGAATGATTTTATTTGTATTTATAAGTTCCTCTATCCTGTGAGCACTCCAGCCCGCAATTCTTGCTGTTGCAAACATAGGTGTATAAAGTTCATCAGGAAGGTCAAGCATAGAATATGCAAACCCGCTGTAAAAATCAATATTCGGGCTTACACCTTTGTAAATCTTACGCTTTTTGGAAATAACCTCAGTTGCAAGCTCTGCCACTTTCCTATACAAAAGAAATTCGTCGTATCTTCCCTTTTCCTCTGATAATTTACCTACAAAGTCTTTAAATATTTCAGAACGCGGATCGGAAATAGAATAAACTGCGTGTCCCATACCGTATATAAGTCCTGATTTATCGAAAGCTTCTTTGTTAAGGAGTTTCATAAGGTAGTCTCTTATTTGTTCTTCATCATTCCAGTCGGTAAGATGCTTTTTCATATCATCAAACATATATTTAACTTTAATATTTGCACCGCCGTGTTTAGGGCCTTTTAAAGAACAAAGCGATGCCGCAACCGACGAATAGGTATCTGTACCCGATGACGTAACTACGTGCGTTGTAAAAGTGGAATTGTTACCACCACCGTGTTCTGCGTGCAAGACAAGGGCCATATCTAGAATTCTTGCTTCAAGGTGTGTGAAAACCTTATCAGGTCTTAACAATCTCAAAATATTCTCAGCGGTTGACATTTTAGGACTAGGTCTGTGAATATAAAGCCCTTTATTCTTCTCATAATGGTTGTATGCATGATATGCATACACAGAAAGCAGCGGAAATGTCGCTATAAGCTGTACACATTGACGAAGAACATTCGGAATGCTTACGTCGTTTGCGTTTTTATCATAAGAATACAATGTCAAAACACTTTTTGCAAGAGAATTCATAATGTCCTGATTAGGCGCTTTCATTATAACGTCACGGACAAAATTTGTAGGAAGCGAGCGGTATTTGGCCAGTATTTTTTCAAATTCAACAAGCTCCTCTGAATCAGGCAATTTTCCAAACAAAAGCAGATAAACAGTTTCTTCAAAACCAAATCTGTCATCGCTGTAAAATCCTTTAACAATATCATTAATATTTATTCCGCGATAATAAAGCTCACCGTCACATGGTACAAGATCGCCATTAATTTCTTTAGAAGAATTTATTGTAGAAATTTCCGTAAGTCCTGTAAGTACACCTTTTCCGTCAATGTCACGAAGGCCACGTTTTACTTGATGCGTCGTATATAGCTTGGGATCTATATTACTGTTTGAAATACATTTTTCAGCTAAGGCATAAAGTTCGGGAGTAATTGTAGAGTAACTGTTATTTCGCATAAAAATCATCTCCTTTTTATATTTCCTTCCCTATACTGTAAATTATACTATATTTTGGTGGCTTTTGCAATAGTTAGATATTTGCTTCTCTTTTGATTTTTTGCGTTGTTGTTTTAACAAATTGGTCTTTACGTACTAAAAACTTGCCTACTGCTTTATATGTAGGAATTGTTTTATTTATTGCTTTAATTTCTTCAGAAAGTAGATTTTTTAAATCGTCGTCGCTGTATTCTTTTCCTAAAGTCAGTTCAACTTCCGCAAAATCCGGATAGATTTGTGCCGTTATGATTTTCTTTCCATCGTGTTCCGATTCATATACAAGTGACTCATCAATATATTTTGACTGTGATAAATAGCCTTCAATTTCTTCCGGAAAAACATTTTTTCCGTTAGCTGTAATTATTACGTTTTTAACACGTCCTGTAAGATACAAAAATCCGTCCTCTAAATATCCCATATCGCCTGTATAAAGCCAGCCATCTTTTAGAACATTATCTGTTTCTTCCTGATTTTTATAGTATCCCACCATAACGTTTTCGCCTTTTACAACAACCTCTCCAACGCCATCAGCATCAGGATTTGAAATTTTAACTGCTACCTCAGGAAGAGGCAACCCTACCGCTTCATTTCTGTGATATGAACCTCTATTTGCTGCGATTAAAGGTGAACATTCGGTCATTCCGTAGCCTTGAATACTTGTTATACCTAAATCGGTAAAGAATTGAAGGATTTCAGCGTCAATATGAGCAGCTCCCACCAAAAACATTTTTAGTCTGCCGCCAAACTGGTCTATAATTTCTTTAAATAGTTTTCTTCTTATATCAATGCCAACTTTTAAAAGTGCTTTTGAAATACGAATTCCTTTTTTCACCGTTTTGGTTTTTCCTTTTTTATCGAGAGTTTTATTAAGCATTTTATATATTGACTCGAGTACAAGCGGAACAGCAAAAAACATTGTCGGCTTGCTCTCCTGCATATTCTTTACGATATATTTTAGTCCTTGACAATATGCGATAGATGCTCCCACATATATTTCGCACAAAAATCCACAGGTACATTCATAAGTATGATGAAGCGGCAATAATGAAAATACTCTGTCGTACTGATTAATTTTAAAGACAGCGCAGGTATTCATCATATTAGAGCAAAGATTTCTATGTGATAACATTACCCCTTTTGAAACACCGGTAGTACCCGATGTAAAAAGTAAAACATTTACGTCATCAGGATAAACAACACTGTCAGCAAAATCTGTGTTTCCGCCTTCTAAAAGCTTATTTCCTTTATCGATAATGTCTTTCATAGATGTACAGTTTTCGTTATCGTCCATACAAATACATAAAATGCCGCAAGTGGCGAGTTCAGGTTTTGTTCGAAGAATATTATTTGTGCAAATAATCGCATCGCATTCTGCAAAATCAAGCAGATATTTTACTTCTTCATAAGGAAGCTCTTTGTCTATCGGGACAACAGTTCCGACTCCGCTTACCACCGACATATATGAAAGAGCCCATTCATAACGATTTTCACCGATAACAGCAATTTTTTTGCCTTTTAGCCCAATATTGATAAGTCCGGTTGCAAAGCCATATACATCATCACGAAATTTGTTATAGGTTATTTTCTTATACGGCGAATTTTTATCCGGCTTTTGCATAAATGCAGTACGAGAAGCAAACATCTTTGTGCTTGACTCAAACATATCTCGTATTGTTGATATTTCACGAACCTCGAAAAGCGGTTCCTTTCCATAAATTCCTTCATTTACTATATTTTTAAACACCTTTTTCATACCAAAATCACCTCATATAATAACTCAAGAACATAAAATAGTGAAGCACGCTTCCTCCAAGTACAAAAATATGCCATATAAAATGCATATATTTGTGTTTTTTATTCTTGTAAAAAATAATTCCTGCCGTGTAGGAAATACCGCCCAGTACCAATAGTGCAAATTCAAAAGCTGTCAAAGTCGCATAAAGCGGCTTTATTATCATAAGTGCTGACCAACCCATTACAAGGTAAAGAACCATTGAAAGCTTATCCCAGCGTTCAAGGTTAATTGAATTTAAAACTATACCAAGTATAGTACACGCTACGCTTATCCCAAACATAGTCCAGCCAAGCCAGCCGCCGGTCATTACGAGTAAAACAGGAATATATGAACTTAAAATCAAAATAAAAATTGAACAATGATCAAAAATTCTGAAGACCTTTTTTGCTTTTTTATTGGTAAGCGAATGATAAAGCGATGAAAAGGTATATAAAAGAATTAGTCCCGAACCATACAGTACAGCACTAACTACTGAAATAGCACCCATATCATTTTTAACTGCCATTACAATGAGAATAACCATTCCTGCAATCGCAAGAAACGTTCCCACTCCGTGCGAAATAGCATTTGCTATCTCCTCACCAACTGTCTGATTTCTGAAAATCTTTTCCTTTATTTTTTTCACAAAAAACACCTCTTTAATGTCAAAAACTATTATATGTAGTATTAAATACTATATTATCAAATATTTTATATTCTGTCAAGTCTGTTTGAGTATTTTAGTAGTAATCTAAAATACCAAATGTATTGATTTATTTCCCAAACAATGTTATAATAATTAATATGAACAAAAAAGGAGAATTTTAGTATGAATTACGAAAATTTGACAGCCTTAAAATGCTTTGAGGAATGTAAAAAGTTACTCGAAAAAAACACTCTTCCTGACTGGGATGAACTTCCGACTATTGATCTTTATATGGATCAGGTAATTGAGCTTGTTAACAGATACTTACAAGGTCTTGAGTTATTTAGTGAATCATCTGAAATAACACGTCCGATGATTAATAATTATGTAAAACTAAAAATGATGCCTGCTCCTGTTAAGAAAAAATATGGGCGTATTCATCTTGCATATATTATTGTTATTTGCACATTAAAACAAACGCTTAATATTTCAACAATACAAAAACTTCTCCCTATTGAAATATCAGAAGAAGAAGTTAAATATATTTATAATTCATTTGTTAAAAATCAAAAAACGGCTTTTGGCTATATTTGGGAACAAGCTGATAAAATCGCTGTACCTATTTTGACAACAGAAAAAGACAACCCGCAAAGAATTGATGACCTTATTTTGCAAGTTGCCTTATCTGCAAATGTTTTAAAATGTCTTACTGAAAAGGTGGTAGATTTTCAGGATAATAAATCAGAATAATCCTGTTATTACACCGTTTTCATCAACGTCAATACGTTCTGCTGCAGGCGATTTCGGAAGCCCAGGCATTGTCATAATATCACCGGTTAATGCAACGATAAAGCCTGCTCCAGCAGAAATTTTTATATTTCTTACTGTTACAACAAATCCACTTGGTGCGCCAAGCTTAGTCATATCGTCGGAAAAACTGTATTGTGTTTTAGCCATACATACAGGTAAATTTCCGTATCCTAAATCTTCAAGTTTTTTGATCTGAGTTTCAGCATTTTTCGTAAAGACAGCACCATCACCGCCATAAATTTTCTGAACGATATCATTAATTTTATTCTTAATTGTATCATCAGAATCATAGCAGAAAGTAAAGTTGTTCTCTTTTTCACAAAGGCGTACTACTTCTTCAGCAAGCTCTGTTCCACCTTCTCCGCCCTTCGCCCAAACATCGGAAAGAACAACATTTACACCCAATTCTTTACACTTATTTATAATAAGCTCTACTTCTTTATCTGTATCTGTTGGAAATTTATTTACTGCAACAACGCAAGGAAGCTTATATACATCTGTAATATTCGAAAGGTGCTTTAAAAGGTTTGGTATTCCCTTTTCAAGTGCTTCAAGGTTTTCACTGTTAAGCTCCGTTTTCGGCACACCTCCATGCATTTTTAAAGCTCTGATTGTTGCGACTAAAACAACCGCAGAAGGCTTTAGTCCAGCAAAACGACACTTAATATCAAGAAATTTTTCAGCTCCCAAGTCTGCACCAAATCCCGCTTCTGTGATTGCATAGTCACCAAGCTTTAATGCAAGCTTAGTAGCAATTACCGAGTTACAACCATGTGCAATATTTGCAAAAGGTCCGCCGTGAACAAGCGCCGGAGTTCCTTCCAGTGTTTGTACAAGGTTTGGCTTTAGTGCATCTTTTAAAAGTGCTGTCATTGCACCTGCCGCATTTAGCTGACCTGCGGTAACAGGTTCGTCGTTATATGTGTAGCCTACAATGATTTTTGATAGTCGGTCTTTTAAATCCGAGATTGAGCCTGAAAGACACAAAATAGCCATAATTTCTGAAGCAACAGTAATGTCGTATCCGTCCTCTCTCGGAACACCGTTTACCTTACCACCCAGACCATCAACAACAAACCTTAACTGTCTGTCGTTCATATCCACACAGCGTTTCCAAGTAATCTTTCTTGAGTCTATTCCAAGAGCATTTCCCTGATGAATATGATTATCAAGCATAGCAGCAAGCAAGTTATTCGCAGCACTGATTGCATGGAAATCGCCTGTAAAATGAAGGTTAATGTCTTCCATAGGCACAACTTGTGCATATCCTCCGCCGGCAGCTCCGCCTTTTACACCAAAAACAGGGCCTAAAGAAGGCTCACGAAGCGCTACCATTACATTCTTACCTATTTTCTTCATACCATCAGCAAGACCAATGGTTGTAGTGGTCTTTCCTTCACCTGCCGGTGTTGGAGTAATGGCAGTAACAAGTATTAATTTTCCGTCAGTATTTTTGTTTTCTTTTAAGATAGAAAGGTCTATTTTTGCCTTGTAATTTCCGTATTGCTCAATGTATTTATCTTCTATTCCTGCAGACTTTGCAATTTCGGTTATTTTTTTCATTTTAACGCTTTGTGCAATCTCAATATCAGTTTTCATTTGAGTCATCTCCTAATAAATATTACTAATATTATATCACAAAACTTTTTTTATAACAAGGTTTTCTTAGAATATTCTGACTAAAATTTAACATTTTTCATCTCTTTTTCATAGTATACATTAAAAGCAACATTTTACATACACACAAGGAGGTGAATGTATGTATTGTCCTATCAACAATTCTGAAACAAATGAATGCAGATGTACGACAAGATGTTGCCGTCTTTATGACTTTGCACTTGGCTTTTTGGCTGTTTTAATATTATTTGCCGTTGGAATAATTATCGGTGTTTCCTTTGTTACAACTTTTATCGAGGTTATACCTATTCTTATAACTGCGACAGTAATTTTGTTTATCCTCTTCCTTGTAACTCTTCTTACAAGAGGTTGCTGTAACACCAGAAATCAGTGTAACCTATAAAGACAAAATAGCGGTAGTTTATCTGCCGCTATTTTTTTATATTTTTCTAAATTGTATTGACATTTTATTTTGTTGCATATATAATGAATATATGAATAAGTGTTCATATATTCATTGGGAGGTGCTATGATGAGTTGCCATTGCCACGAACATTCATGCGGAGATAATCATTTACACAATCATTTATGCTGCCATACAGGAAAAAAAGAAATCAAAAAGAAATTAATTTTGCGTTTCATCACTGGCACGCTACTTTTTATTAGTGGGATTTTATTTAAAATTAATCTATTATTATTCATATCATACCTAATTTTAGGTTATGATGTTCTTTTAGAATCTGTAAAAGATATAAAACATATTTTTGACGAGAATTTTTTGATGAGTATTGCAACAATAGGCGCAATCATTATCGGAGAATATCATGAGGCAGTTGCGGTAATGCTTTTTTATCAAATTGGTGAGGTTTTTTCACATTATGCGGTTGAAAAATCCGAAACTTCAATTTCTTCACTTATGGACCTAAGAGCTGATACAGCAATGGTTTTAAAAGGCGGCAGCTTTATTAAAACTGCCTGCGAAGATGTGCAAATCGGAGACATAATTCTTGTTTCATCAGGAGAAAAAGTGCCGCTTGACGGAACTATTATAAAAGGCAGCGCCTATTTTGACACCTCAGCTCTCACCGGCGAAGCCGAACCTGTCCTTTTTTCCAAAAACGATGAGGTATTAAGTGGTGTGATAAACACAAACTCAAACGTCGAAATTGAAGTTAAACGTATTTTTTCAGAATCAACTGCGTCCAAAATCCTTGACCTTGTTCAAAATGAAAATAAATCAAAATCAGAAAAGTTTATTACAAAATTTGCAAAAGTTTACACGCCTTTAGTTGTATGTGCGGCATTTTTAGTTGCACTCTTACCACCTATGTTTTCTAAAAATTTTGAAGAGTGGTTTTACACGGCAATGGTATTTTTAGTTGTTTCATGCCCATGTGCAATAGTAGTTTCCGTTCCTCTTACATTTTTTGCCGGAATAGGCTGTTTATCAAAAAACGGAATTTTAGCAAAAGGCGGCTATGCCCTTGAAAAGCTTGCTAAAATTAAAAACATTACTTTTGATAAGACAGGTACTCTTACCGAAGGTAAAATTCAAGTTACAGATATTTTACCTGCAAAAGAAGGAAATGAAATTTTAAAATATGCCGCTTATGCTGAATTTTATTCTTCACATCCTATCGCAAAAGCTATTGTGGCAGAATACAAAGAGCAAATTATTACAGATAATATTTCAGACTACTCTGAAATTGCAGGAAATGGAGTATCTGCAAAAGTTAACGGCAAATCTGTTTTAGTGGGCTCTAAAAGCTTTTTAGAAAAAAACGGAATAAACTGTACCGTAAAAAACAATAATTCGCTGTTTGTTGCAGTAAATAATGTATTTTCTGGAACCATAACTGTAAAGGATAAGATTAAGCACAACGCAAAAGATGTTATCACTTCCCTATCTTTATTAAAAATAAAGTCTGCAATTTTAACAGGAGACAGTAAAACAAACGCTGAAGTTGTTGCCAAAAATCTTGAAACAGAGTTATATGCAAGCCTCTTGCCGCAAGATAAGGTTAAAATTATGAACGAAATACGCAAGAGTGGTCCTACCGCCTTTGTAGGCGATGGTATAAACGACGCTCCTGTTCTTTCGCATTCTGACGTGGGAATTTCTATGGGCGGATTAGGCACAGATGCTGCTATTGAGGCAAGTGATGTAGTTATTATGACAGATGACTTGGCTAAAATTCCGCTCGCAGTTAAAATTGCACGCAAATCATTATTAATTGCAAAGGAAAATATTCTTCTTGCCCTTATAATAAAGTTTTCAATTATGCTTTTGGGAATTTTGGGTAATGCGACAATGTGGCTTGGTGTATTTGCTGATGTCGGTGTATGCCTTATTGCAGTTTTAAATGCACTTCGTGCGTTAAGGATTGACAAGACTTTATAAAAAGTGTATAATTTTTTTATATAATACAAAGGAGATGCAATTATGATTTTAGCTTTAGATGTTGGCAACTCAAATATTGTTATTGGCTGCATAGAAGATGGGAAAATCGTTTTTAATGGCCGCATTACTACAAATTCTTCCAAAACAGATATGGAATTTGCTGTTATGCTCAAAAATATACTAACTATAAATGATATTGATATAAAATCTTTTGAAGGAGCAATAATTTCATCGGTTGTCCCGCCTATAAATCAGGCACTTAAAACCGCAGTGCGTCTTGTTCTGGGTAAAGACCCGATAATGGTATCAGGTGCTGAAGGATTAAAAGTTGACCTCGATGACCCGTCACAGCTTGGAAATGACTTAGTTGTTGGTGCCGTTACAGTTCTAAATGACTTTGAGCCTCCTATAATTCACATCGACATGGGCACTGCAACAACAATTTTTGCCATTGATAAAACAGGAACTTATATCGGCGGCGCAATAATTCCCGGACTTATGGTTTCACAGCAGGCACTTTCAAAAGCAACTTCCCTGCTTCCTTCAATAAGCCTTGAAGCACCAAAAAGTGTTATAGGTAAAAACACCATTGACGCTATGCAAAGCGGAGCTATTTTAGGATATGCTTCAATGCTGGACGGAATGATTGACAAAATCGAAAACGAAATAGGTGAAAAAACAACCGTAATTGCCACAGGTGGTCTGTCAAAATGTATAATAGAAAATTGTAAGCATGAAATAATTTACGATGAAAACCTCTTACTCCGCGGATTATGGCTTATTTATAAAAAGCACAAAGAGAACTGCTAGTTTACAGTTCTCTTTTTAGTAAAACGAATTTTAAAAAATATTTTAAATTATCAGCAAAAATTTTAGATGGCTCTTTTTTTACCGCCTGTCCGCTTTTTATAGGTATACTACATATCTTATAATCACCTACAAATATGTCAGCATAACCAATATGCGTTCCATAATTTATTTCACCATTTATAGTTTCATCAAGATTTATTCTACATGACAAATTACGTTTTTTTCCATTTTTGAGCGGAACAACTACTTTTTCGCCTGACAGAATATTAACCTTAACAGAACGAATTGACTTTGTACATAAAATCTCATTTTCCTTTATGATTTCAACATTTTTTAATTTTTCAAAACCATAATCAAAAAGTGATTTGTGATCATTCCAGTCATTTCTGTCATTTAAGGTTGCTACAACTATTCTTTTACCATCTTTTTCCGCGCATGACACAAGACATCTTCCATCTGCTTTTGTAAAGCCTGTTTTTCCGCCAATACAGGTATTCGTCTGCCACAAAAGCTTGTTATGATTTCTAAGATAGGTTACTGAATCTTTATTTTGTATTTGATATTCCTTTGTTGATACAATTTTAGCAAATGTCTCATTTTCCATCGCATACGCCATAATAAGCGCTAAATCATATGCGCATGAGTAATGTTCCGGATCTGACAATCCGTTGGGATTTTTAAAATTTGTGTTTCTGCATCCCAATTCTGATGCTTTTTCGTTCATCATTTGAACAAAATTATCACAACTTTCTCCTATTCCTTCAGCTATTGCAACTGCAGCATCGTTTCCTGAGTTTAGCATAAGCCCGTAAAGCAACTCTATGAGAGGCAATTCATCGCCTGTTCTTAAATAAATTGAAGAACCCTCTTGATTTTGTGCGTTTTGGGAAACTGTAATTATTTTATCAACCGAAGCATTTTCAAGCGCCACCAATGCTGTCATTATTTTTGTTGTACTTGCCATTCCCATTTTCAAAAAGGCGTTGTCATTATATAAAATCTGTCTTGTATCTGCGCTGATTAAAACGGTAGATTCTGCGCTTAAATTCAAAGCAAAAACACTACTTGGAACTGCAAAAAGTACAAACACAAGCCCAATTATTTTTTTCAGCATAAATTCTCCTTAAAGAAATAAAATTTTCTTTTATTTTTCCCATAAGAAGCCTTTATATGCAAAAGACCGCACTATTTTGGTAGTACGGTCTTTTTTGATTATTTAAAATATTTAACAGCTGACTTAAACATTCCAAGATCATAATTACCAGGAACATTTTTATAAAGTCCCTTGCCGATACGTTCTGAATGTCCCATCTTTCCTATAACCCTGCCGTCAGGTGAAATTATACCTTCAATAGCGGCACAGGAGTTATTTGGATTGTACTGAACATCTGTTGTAGGCTTTCCTGCAAGATCAACATACTGTGTTATTATCTGTCCGTTTGCTGCAAGGCGCGCGATAGTCGCATCATCTGCTAAAAATCTTCCTTCGCCATGCGAAATCGGTACAGTATAAATTTCGCCAACCTTAGCTTCCATAAGCCAAGGAGAGTTGTTTGACACAAGCTTTGTTCTTACCTGCTTTGACTGGTGTCTTGCAATAGTGTTATAAGTAAGTGTCGGACAAGTTTCGTCAGTATCAATGATTTTTCCGAAAGGAACAAGTCCAAGCTTTACAAGTGCCTGAAATCCGTTACAGATACCGCCCATAAGTCCATCGCGGTTTTCTAAAAGTTCTGTAACTGCTTCTTTAATTTCCGGATTACGGAAAAAAGCAGTAATAAACTTTCCTGAACCATCAGGCTCGTCACCGCCTGAAAATCCGCCAGGAATGAAGATGATTTGTGAGTCCTTAACCTTTTTTGCAAAGACAGAAACCGACTCTGCAATATTTTTTGCAGAAAGGTTGTTAATAACAAATATTTCCGGATTAGCACCAGCTTCTGCAAGAGCCTTTGCGGTATCATATTCACAGTTTGTTCCAGGGAATACAGTAATTAATGCATTTGGCTTTGCTGCTTTAATCGCAGGAGCTTTAAATTCTTTTGCTTCAAACTTGAATTCAGGAACTTCCTTTGCCTGTGTCTCGATGTTACATTTATAAATCTTTTCAAGCTTATTTTCATAAATATCGCAAAGCTCGTCAAGACTTAAAACGGTATTCAAATATGAAATTTCAAACGCTTCGGTTGTTTCACCTAAAACTGTGCCTAAGTCAACACTTCCGTCAGTTTCAAGCAAAAATGCACCATAGTTATAGCCGAAAATGTCAGCATTGGTAACGTTCTCGCTATACTTAAATCCTATCTTATTACCCATAGACATTTTAAGTATCGCTTCTGCCACACCGCCATAAGTAGGTGTATATGCAGCATAAACCTTACCGTCTCTCATAAGCTCTGATACAGTATTAAAGAGCTCCTTTAAGGAATTACTGTCAGGAAGTCCTGCCTCGGTATAATCAGGCTTCAAAATTACAACCTTACTTCCCACATTCTTAAATTCCGGTGAAATAATATTTGCAATTTTATCTGTTGTAACTGCAAATGATACAAGTGTCGGCGGAACATCTATGTTTTCAAAAGTTCCGCTCATTGAGTCCTTTCCGCCGATTGAGGCAATCTCAAAATCCTTCTGTGCCATAAATGCTCCCAAAAGTGCAGCAAGCGGTTTTCCCCAACGCTTTTTATCTTGCATCGGCTTTTCAAAGTATTCCTGGAAGGTAAGGTAAACATCTTCAAATGAAGCGCCTTCTGCTACAAGCTTACAAATTGATTCAACCACTGCAAGATATGCTCCGTGATACGGACTCTTTTCGGTAATAAACGGATTGTATCCCCAAGCCATTAAAGAACAGGTATCAGTATCCTGCTTTTCAACAGAAATCTTATTTACCATAGCCTGAATAGGAGTTCTCTGATATTTTCCTCCAAACGGCATCAGCACTGTTCCTGCACCGATTGTTGAGTCAAAACGTTCTGACAGACCACGTTTTGAGCAAACATTGAGGTCACCTGCAAGCTCTTTATAAAGTTTTTCAAAGTCGCCGTCTGTATTTTTAGCAAATGCCTCAGGTGCTGACGGAGCTATCTCAATATGTTTTGGAGCACCGTTTGAATTTAAGAATTCTCTTGAAATATTAACAATCTCGTTTCCGTTCCAAGTCATTGTTAGATACGGATTTTCTTTAACTGTTGCAACTACTGTTGCCTCTAAGTTTTCACTTTCTGCAAGCTCGCAGAAACGATTAACGTCTTTTGCTTCGACAACGACTGCCATTCTTTCCTGAGATTCGGAAATCGCAAGCTCTGTTCCGTCAAGACCGTCATATTTTTTAGGAACGGCATCAAGGTTTATTAAAAGACCGTCTGCAAGTTCGCCAATAGCAACAGAAACTCCGCCTGCGCCAAAATCGTTACATCTTTTAATAAGTTTTGAGGCTTCTGCATTTCTGAAAAGTCTCTGAAGCTTTCTTTCTTCAGGTGCATTACCTTTTTGAACTTCTGCACCGCAAGTTTCAAGAGATGAAAGGCTGTGCGATTTTGAAGAACCAGTCGCACCGCCACAACCATCACGTCCTGTTCTGCCGCCAAGTAAAATAACAATATCTCCAGCCTCAGGGCGTTCGCGACGCACATTTTCTGCAGGTGCAGCGGCAATAACTGCACCGATTTCCATTCTTTTTGCAACATAGCCGTCATGGTAAATTTCGTCAACTTGACCTGTTGCAAGACCAATCTGGTTACCATAAGAGCTATAACCATTTGCCGCTGTTGTAACAATTTTTCTCTGCGGAAGCTTACCCTTTAATGTTTCGTTAACTGGTTTTAATGGATCAGCGGCACCTGTTACACGCATAGCCGCATATACATAGCTTCTTCCAGATAACGGGTCACGGATTGCGCCTCCAATACAGGTTGCAGCACCACCAAAAGGCTCAATTTCTGTCGGGTGGTTATGTGTTTCGTTCTTAAACAGCAGAAGCCACTTTTCAGTTTTTCCGTCGACATCAACATCAATTTTAACTGTACAAGCATTAATTTCTTCCGACTCATCAAGCTTTTCAAGTTTTCCGTTTTTCTTTAGATATTTTGTTGCAATAGTTGCAATATCCATAAGGTTTATCGGCTTTGTTCTGCCAAGTTCCTTACGCACATTTAAATATTCATCATACGCATTCTGAAGCAGTGCGTCTTCAAATTCAACATTATCAATATTTGTTAAAAATGTTGTATGACGGCAATGATCCGACCAATATGTATCAATCATCTTAATTTCAGTAATGGTTGGATCTCTCTTTTCAGATACAAAATATTTTTGACAGAATTTTATATCGTCAAGGTCCATTGCAAGGCCCTGTTCTTTTATAAAGTCTTTAAGGCCGTCTTCTGTAAGCTCGCAAAAACCATCAAGAGTTTTAACAGTTGTAGGAATGTCATATTCTGCCTTTATCGTTTTAACAGGCTCAAGAGAAGCTTCACGTGCCTCAACAGGGTTTATAACATAGCTTTTTATCTTTTCGACATCTTTTTCTGTCAGTTTTCCGTAAAGTGCATAAACCTTTGCCGTTTTAACTAAAGGACGCTCGCCCTTTGAAATAATCTGGATACATTCCGATGCAGAATTTGCTCTCTGGTCAAACTGACCAGGTAAATATTCTACTGCAAACACAAAGTCAGCATCATTTGCATAGCTATCGGTTACAATATCAAGCTGCGGTTCTGAAAAAACTGTGTTTGTACAGTAATCAAACAGCTCCTTTTCGATATTTTCAACATCATATCGGTTAAAAAGACGAATTTCTTTAAGTTCTGAAATCCCAAGCAGACTTACAAGTTCCTTCTTTAACGCAGTTGCCTCGTGTGCAAGCCCTTCTTTTTTTTCAACGTAAATTCTATATACCATTATTTCACCTCCGCTGCAAGCGCTTTTTTACCAATGTCGTTTCTGTAAAAGGCATTTTCAAAACTTACAGTTTTCACTGTCTCGTAAGATGCTTTGATTGCGTTTTCAAGAGTATTTGAAACCTCTGTAACGCCCAAAACTCTGCCTCCGGCAGTTTTTAAAACTCCGTCATCAAGTTTCGCACCCGCAACATAAATATTCTTGTCAGTTGGCATTTTAATTTCAAAGCCTGTCTCGTATTTTGACGGATATCCGCTTGATGCCATAACAACACAGCAAGCATATTTATCTGAAAAAGTCACTTCTGCTTCATCTAAAGTTCCTTCAGAAATATGCATCATAATATCTAAAAGGTCACTTTCCAAAAGCGGCAAAACAACCTGTGTTTCTGGATCTCCGAAACGGCAGTTGTATTCAATTACCTTAGGGCCATTTTTTGTAAGCATTAGTCCGAAATACAGACAGCCCGTGAAAGTTCTTCCTTCTTTCTTCATTGCATTTATCGTAGGCAGGAAAATCGTTTCCATACACTCGTCTGCAATTTCCTTCGTATAATACGGATTTGGTGCAATCGTGCCCATACCGCCTGTATTAAGTCCCATATCGTTATCAAGGGCTCGTTTATGGTCCATAGATGAAATCATAGGCACAACAGTTTTTCCGTCTGTAAAAGAGAGAACCGAAACTTCAGGACCTTCTAAAAATTCTTCGATTACAATATTGTTTCCGCTATCTCCGAAAACCTTATCCTGCATCATTGAAATTACAGCATCCTTTGCTTCCTCTCGTGTAGTTGCAATGATAACTCCTTTACCGAGAGCAAGACCATCGGCCTTTATTACTGTCGGAATTGGTGCATCTTCCAGATAATCAAGTGCCTTTTCTAAATTGTCGAACACTTCATACTGTGCTGTTGGGATGTTATATTTTTTCATAAGATTTTTTGAAAAAACCTTACTTCCCTCAATAATTGCCGCAGCTTTATTCGGGCCAAAAGTCTTTATTCCAACACTGTTTAAACTGTCAACTGCACCTAAAACCAACGGATCATCAGGTGCAACAACGGCAAAGTCAATCTGATTTTCTACTGCAAATTTTGTTATGCCCTCAATATCTTTTGCACCTATATTAACGCAAGTCGCATCCATTGCGATTCCGCCATTACCCGGAAGTGCAAAAATTTGGGTTACGTTTTTATTTTCTTTGATTTTTTTAATAATAGCGTGTTCTCTTCCGCCGCCGCCGACTACTAAAACCTTCACTTTAGTACCTCCAAATCAATAAATCGGATGTTTTTCGCAAAGTTCCTGAACTTCTTTCGAAATTCTTTCCTTTGAGTTCTCAAAATCCACAACGGTATCGTAAATCCAACCTGCAATCTTTATCATATCATCTTCCTTGAATCCACGACTTGTTACCGCAGGAGTACCGATTCTGATACCGCTTGTTATAAATGGACTTTGTGGATCATTAGGAATTGCATTTTTGTTAACAGTGATATGAACTTCGTCAAGTCGCTTTTCAAGCTCTTTTCCTGTAATATCAAAAGGAGTAAGATTTAAAAGCATTAAGTGGTTGTCTGTTCCGCTTGAAACAACCTTGAAGCCTTTCTTTAAAAGTTCTTCTGAAAGAACTTTTGCATTCTTTATAATCTGCTTTTGATATTCCTTGAATTCGTCTGTCAAAGCTTCACCGAAAGCAACGGCTTTTGCAGCAATAATGTGCATTAACGGGCCTCCCTGTGTTCCTGGGAAGACAGCTTTGTCTATTTTTTGAGCAAGTTCTTCCTTACAAAGAATGAGTCCGCCTCTTGGACCTCTTAAAGTCTTGTGAGTTGTTGTAGTAACAATATCTGCATAAGGTACAGGACTTGGATGAAGGCCTGCTGCAACAAGACCTGCAATATGTGCCATATCAATCATCATATATGCACCTACTTCATCACAAATAGCACGGATTTTTTCAAAATCAATAGTTCTTGAATATGCACTTGCACCTGAAACAATCATTTTAGGTTTACATTCAAGAGCAATTTCGCGCATTTTATCATAATCAATAGTTTCCGAATCATCAGAAACACCATAAGGAACGACATTAAAATACTTACCCGAAATATTTACAGGTGAGCCGTGTGACAAATGTCCGCCGTGAGCAAGACTTAATCCCATAACAGTATCACCAGGATTTAAAAGAGCAAAAAATACTGCAAGGTTTGCATTAGCACCACTATGCGGCTGAACATTTGCGTGTTCTGCTCCAAACAGCTTTTTAGCACGTTCTCTTGCAATATTTTCAACAATATCAACATACTGACATCCGCCATAATATCTCTTATCAGGATATCCTTCTGCATACTTATTTGTCAAAACTGTTCCTGCAGCTAATAAAACCGCCTTTGAAACTATATTTTCTGATGCAATAAGTTCAATATTATGTTTCTGTCTTTTAAGCTCAAGGTCACACGCTGCATATACTTCGCTGTCATACTTTTCTAATTCTTCAAAAAAATTCTGCATTTATCTGTCCCTCCTGATAATTAATGATGGAAAAGTCTCATTTTTGTCATTGCCATTGCCATTCCGTATTTATTACATGTTTCAATAACATTGTCGTCACGGATTGAACCGCCAGGCTGTGCAATATATGTTACACCACTTCTTTTCGCTCTTTCAATGTTGTCACCAAATGGAAAAAAAGCATCAGAACCAAGTGAAACACCTGTAATTTTTGACAGGTATTCTCTCTGTTCACATCTTGTAAACGGCTTTGGTTTCTCTGTAAATAATTCTTCCCACTTGCCGTCTGCTAAAACGTCTTCATAATCTTCTCCAAGATAAACGTCAATTGCATTATCTCTGTCAGCACGTCTTACGCTGTCCTTAAATGGTAGATTTAAGACCTTTTCGCTTTGTCTTAAATGCCAATAATCGGCTTTATTTCCTGCTAAACGAGTGCAGTGAATTCTTGACTGCTGACCCGCTCCAACGCCGATTGCCTGTCCGTCTTTTGCATAGCAGACAGAGTTTGACTGCGTATATTTTAAAGTGATAAGTGCAATTATAAGGTCACGCTTTGCATCATCAGGAATGTTTTTATTATCTGTAACAATGTCCGTCAAAAGCTCATCATCAATCTTGAAATTATTTCTTCCCTGTTCAAACGTGATACCAAATACCTGCTTTTTCTCCTGCTCTGTCGGAACATAGTTTTCATCAATCTTGATTACGTTATATGTCCCTTTTCTTTTTGCTTTTAAAATTTCAAGAGCTTCATCATCATAGTCTGGTGCAATTACACCGTCAGAAACTTCACGTGAAATTATTTTCGCAGTTGTAACATCGCATTTATCTGAAAGTGCAATCCAGTCGCCATAAGAACTCATTCTGTCGGTTCCTCTTGCTCTTGCATAGGCTGTTGCAAGTGGAGACTCGTCAAGACCTTCAATATCATCAACAAAGCACGCTTTTTTTAGGTCATTGCTCATTTTAATACCAACAGCAGCAGATGTCGGACTAACGTGTTTAAAAGAAGTTGCTGCACATATACCAAGTGCTTCCTTTATCTCCTTTACGAGCTGCCAGCTATTAAAAGCATCAAGAAAATTGATAAAGCCAGGTCTGCCGTTTAAAATTTCAATAGGCAGCTCACTTGAGTCATGCATATATATTTTTGACGGCTTTTGGTTTGGATTACAACCATATTTCAACTCAAATTCTTTCATTTAATTAGTCCTCCTTAACATTTTTATTTATCATTCTGTTTTCGATTTCACCTGTTTCTAAATCTATATACCTTACATAAAGTGAAATCTTGTTCTGCTGGTTGAGGTTTTCCCAAATATCCTTTGTAAATTCGTCAATGCTATCAGGAATTATAACTCTTTCCGGCTCGCCACAGAAAGTTGGAATCGGATTTCCGTCATGCTGATATGTATGGATAAAATGTCCGAGTCCTGAAAGTGAAGGATAGGAATAAGTGTATCTATTGCAGGCAGTTCCTTCGCTGTCAGCACTTTTTAAAATACTCATTTCATAAGTGAAGTTTCTTTCATCAAATGTAAGCATTGCACTTATTCTTGGTGTAAAGTTAGGTGCGTCAGGCTCAAATTCACGAGTTTCCAAAGCCTGTGAAAATGTCTTTCCGTCCTTTACAAAATCATAAATTGTATCCGTTTGATCGCCATTTGTAACAATAAGATTGTTTTCGATGACTCTTATCGGTGAATAAATAATAAGACTTGGGTCTTCAACCTTTGAAACATCGTAAGGATGAATTATAACCTCCTCACCGCTTTCAACAAAAACTCTATTTCTCGAGTTTTCGGATCTGCCCATGATGAAATATGCAACTGCCGCTTTTTTACCATCCTCGGTTTTACCGACAATAATACCTCTACCCACATAAGTATTATCTTTTATAATTTCTCCGATTTTGTCTGTTTTATAAGGTAACATTTTTATCCTCCATTATCTTTTTAGAAATAATTTCCGCAGCTTTGGGAAGTATATTCCATTCAGCGTTTTCCATTATACGTTTTTGTAATATTTCAGGAGTATCTCCTTCTTTAATTTCAACAGCCTTTTGCAGTATAATCTTGCCGCCGTCTGGGATTTCGTTTACGAAGTGAACAGTTGCGCCGCTGACCTTCACTCCATACTCAAGTACCGCTTCATGAACCTTTAATCCGTAAAAACCTTTGCCGCAAAATGACGGAATTAAAGATGGATGTACATTTATAATTCTGTCTTCGTATAGTCTTGTGAAATCGGCACTTAAAATGCTCATAAATCCAGCAAGAACAATTAAGTCAATCTGATATTTTTCCAAAACATCAATTATTCCCTTTTCAAACTCATCTTGACTTTTAGCAGCTTTTCTTGAAACAACGGCTGTATCAATACCGTTGTCTTTGGCACGTGTTAAAGCATACGCATCCGGATTGCTTGAAACAACAACTTTAATCTCACCGCTTTTTATAATTTCGTTTTTTTGTGCGTCTATAAGCGCCTGAAGATTCGTTCCGCCACCTGAAACGAAAACAGCAATACGGGTTTTTAGCATATTACCACTCTTTCTTCACCTTTGGTTATCTTTCCTATAACATAAGCATCTTCACCGTTTGCTTTTAATACACTAAGTGCCTTTTCACTGTCGGCAGCACTTACAACAATACTCATTCCAACACCCATATTAAATGTGTTAAACATATCATGTTCTGAAATGTTCCCTGTTTTCTGCAACAGCTTGAAAATAGGAAGAATTTTAACAGAAGCCTTATTTATTTCAGCAGTAAATCCCTTTGGAATACTTCTTGGAATGTTTTCGTAAAATCCACCGCCTGTGATGTGAGATACAGCTTTAACTGTAACTTCTTCAAAAAGTGCAAGCATAGGCTTAACATAAATCTTTGTTGGTGTTAAAAGTGTTTCGCCGATAGATTTTCCGCCAAGCTCTTCGCAAGGCTTTTTAATGTCAGCATTTTCGACATCAAATACCTTTCTTACAAGTGAAAATCCGTTTGAATGAACACCACTTGAAGGAAGTGCTATTATGACGTCGCCTTCTTCAATTTTTGAATTATCTAAAACTTTTTCCTTATCTACCACACCCACAGAAAAGCCAGCAAGGTCATATTCATCAATCGGATAAAATCCCGGCATTTCAGCAGTTTCACCGCCGATAAGCTCGCAGCCTGACTGCACACAGCCTTCTGCAATACCTGATACTATATCAGCAATTTTTTCGGGATAGTTCTTTCCGCAAGCGATATAGTCAAGGAAAAATAATGGCTTTGCACCGCAACAAATGATGTCATTTACACACATTGCAACACAGTCTATGCCGACAGTGTTATGCTTGTCCATCAAAAATGCCATTTTAAGTTTTGTTCCTACACCGTCAGTTCCGCTTACTAAAACAGGTCTTGTGATTCCTTTCAAATCAAGCTCAAAAAGACCGCCAAATCCACCTATATCTGACGCCTTTCCGTTTATCATAGTTCTTGCAATATGCTGCTTCATTAGCTCTACCGCTTTGTATCCGGCAGTAATGTCAACACCGGCCTCTTTGTATGTTTCGCTAAAACTTTTTTCCACTTTCTGTTCCTCCTATGTTTTAATTATTAAATTGTTCTTCTATTGCTTTATTTTTTTCTATAACTTTTGCATAGCCTGCCTGTCTATGCTTTAAAAGCTTGTCATACAGCGATTCATCGCTTGTGGCAAGAATCTGTATAGAAAGCAAAGCGGCATTTACTGCTCCGTTGATAGCAACAGTCGCAACAGGTATGCCTGATGGCATTTGTACTGTCGATAAAAGAGCATCCATGCCGTCTAAAACTTGAGATTTTACAGGAATTCCAATAACAGGCAAAACAGTATTTGCCGCAATCGCACCTGCTAAATGAGCTGCCATGCCGGCTGCGGCAATTATTACACCAAAACCGTTTTTAGCAGCATTGTTCGAAAACTCTTTCGATTCCTCTGGTGTTCTGTGCGCAGAAAAAACGTGTACCTCATACGGTACTTCAAATTCTTTCAAGGTGTTGATAGCCTTTTCGACAATCGGTAAATCGCTGTCTGAACCCATAATTATTGCAACTTTCTTCATAGCAAATTCTCCTTTTTTAATGTAAAAAGACGCACCCATCCCGCAAGATAGGTACGCCCAGACGGTCGGCTTTAACCATCTGCTGCTCCCCTGCGGTTATCCGCAAATCCGTCAGTTACAGCAGATTAATAATTACAATAAAATATTATCATAGAAGGGTTTTATTGTCAAGCGATTTTTCCGCTATTTTGCGGTTTTTGTTATATTTTACTGTTTTAACACACTCCATGGTGAAAAAAATTTACTTTACCGTCATTTTTATGTAAGTCAGTTCATTTTGAGCATAGTTTTTACAATTCCTGATAAAAGCTTCGGCATTTTTACTACAACAATTTTCATATTAAATTACCTCCGAAATAGATTAAAATTTAAAAAGGCAACAGTATGCTATCAAAAGAAGTAGCAGTGTTTCTATCACGATTGCCACCTGTATAGGAAAAATCATTCCGCATATTATTCCAATACAAAAAGAAAACGCAGCAAGACCTACTGACTTACACCCTAACTTCAATATACACATATCAGCACCTCTTTCCTTGTGATATATTATATATTATGTTTTTTTTAAAATTTTGTGAAAATATTTCATTGATTCGTAAAAAATACTTGCTTTTTTTCTTGAAATCCTGTATAATAATTTGGTATTTAATTTGGAGATGTACCCAAGTGGTTGAAGGGTCCGCACTCGAAATGCAGTAGGTCGGCTCAAACCGGCGCCAGAGTTCAAATCTCTGCATCTCCGCCAAAAAGCGTGATGATTTTAATGTCATCACGCTTTTTTATATTTCTGTTTTATTATCCGTACTATTTTATTCGCTCACACGCCCTGTAACAGCCGTCTTATTTGCAATTTAATGTCTTGGGTGGTGTAACTACCCTACCCGATAGAGTTTGGTCTCACAACCCCTTTAACAGCCTTTGTAGCACGGCCTCAAAATCGATTTTAAAGAGTGAGAGCGTACTCGTGCGAGTACGCTCTAGTTTTTAGACATTTTAAGTTTAAAATTCTTTTTTTAATTCAACGCCGTTAGCGTCAGTGTTTAAAGAACCTGTTAACAGTCTGATAAAATCAACCAATGCCCAGATTCCGCCGCCGACACCTGTGCAGAATGTTAAAATAATTTTTATAACACCATATTTATTGTATCCAAGATAGAAATCGTGAATGCCAATTCCACCTAAGAAGAATGCTAGAAGAACAGCTACAAGTTTGGATTTCTGTTCACCATATGTATTAACTGTAGTAGACTTTACACTAGCTCCACAGTTTGTACATATAACTGCTCCCGGATTAATTTCTTTACCGCAGTTAGAACAGAATTTTTCTCCTGTACCTTTTCCAAATCCGCAACTCATGCAAGCTACCGCATTCTCGTTAATTTCAGCTCCACAATTTTTGCAATACATAATATTTTCCTCCATATTCAATTAAATTTTATTAATACAAGCCTGAAAAAGCAATAATTCCAATGAGTGAAGAAATAATTGAACAAACTTCACCGACGATGCTTAATATCAAGCCTGCTGATTTATTTGTTTCCTTGTATTCTTTAGCTCCCAATACAATACCTATAATAGATGTAATGTGACCCACAAGAGCAAATATCCAAGCAAATACAATACCTATTATGCCAAGAATTATTGATGCTTGCGTTTTCCTTTCTGAACCACTAACAGCTGTTATACTATTTGCGTTAGCGCCACACTTTGTGCAAATTATTGCTCCCGGGGTTATTTCACTACCACAATTATCGCAAAATTTTTCGCCGCTGTTTTTAGCGAATCCACAACTCATACACGCTACTGCATTTTCGTTAATCTCTGCTCCGCAATTTTTACAATACATGTTTTTTCCTCCTCAAAAATACGTTATCAACTTTAATACCCAATTTATAATTGCAAATAAGGCTATTCCAATCATAATTTTATTATGCATCTTATGTTTGAAATCAAAAAATATATACATAAACACATACGGCATAAAAAAGATTAGAATATTGTACTTTGCTGCACTATAAAAATCCAGTTTCAGCAACGATAAAAATGCACGTGTCATTCCACATCCAGGACATGGAATCCCAAATATTTTTAAAAACACACATGTTATATCAAGATAATGCATTGCAGTGTATGCAATAGCAAAATATCCAATTAACAACAAAACCAGGTATAGTCTTTTGCATCTGCTACGCATTAACCCTTTGCATTATAATCTGCACACATAAGGTTTGTTGCTTTAAATAACTTATGGTAATAGATAAATGGCCCAACAATTATAAAGCTACCAAGTACATTCCAAAGCCAATAATCGGCACAAGAAAAACTGTAAGCAATGTTTCTTCTCTTAAGTTCGTTACCGATTCGGTTTGAAATCTTATGGAACCAAACAATATAAGCTATTCCTAATGTTATAGGTCCAACCAAGAATGCCAATAAACAATAGTGCATTGTCTTTTTGCCATCATATCTACTTGCAGCAATATTAATATCATTGCTTACAGAGGACATAACAACAAGACCGTAAATACCAAGAGTTATAATTGATAAAAATATGTATTTTGCTAAACTCTTGTTTGTTTTAAGCTGACCTACCGGCGCAGCCGAACTTTGAACTGCACATCCGCATTTTGTGCATACTGCAGCCCCCTCATTGATTTCTGCACCACATGTACTACAGAATTTCATAAAAAAACACTCCTTTGAAAATTATATTTAATCGGTTTTTTGCATATGGTGATATCCAAATTATCATAAGCACCTAATTTTTCTTTATCCAAATCATCATCAACTATAACCACACGCGTATCAGGCTCAACATATTTAGCATATTCAGAAAGGATAGTTGATAATTTTTTATTGCTACCTAAAACAATCAAATGGTTATTTGCTGTTGCAGAAATGCTTGCATTATTGCAGATTTTTGACTCATCTACAGTTTTTGCAGAATGATACATATATGCACCGTCGTCTAATTCCAGAAGAACAACTTCATCATCTTTTCCAATCACAGTATCCATAGGGGGATTGAGCTTAACCTGACCCGCTGTTTGCAGACCAACAACTACAGCGTTTGAAAAACTCATTGTCGCTTCCTTAAAGCTTTTTCCTACTAATTCAGGAACTTTTTCAAAATACAACTCATTGCCCGTAAAGTTAAATAATTCTGTCAAAACTTGCGACAAACCATGCTGACGACAAGTATTAGAAATGATTCTGGCAATGGCATCTTTCGCGTATATAATTGCAGCACGGCCTTCGCCCGCAATGTGGGCTGCTTCTACATATTGATTATCCTGCAAAGAAGCAATGAATCGCAAGTCAGGATTTACCAATGTTTTGTCTTTGAGATAAGTTGAAAGAGCCAATAAAATCTTGACTGTTTCTGCATCATCATGAACATTGATAATTACAGATTTACAGGTTTCTACAGAGCAACGTTCCAATGCATATGCCTCATGCAAATTACCACTACGGCAAATAATTCGCGTAGTTAAGGCATTCGGAATGTGGAAAGAAATAGCATCCTCCATTTCAGCTTTTGGCTGTTCGCCTAATACCACGATACACGCACTCTTCTTATTGGAATTTGCCTCAATTAGCTCCTGAAGAATAGCATACACGTTGTTATCAAAACCAATAATGACGGTATGATTATCTTCCTGAACAACTGATGTACCTTTTCGCAAATCACTAAGCTTGTCCTCTACCCCCGTGGCAATAACACCAATCAGCACACTGGTAAGAAATAAACCGCAAAGAGTAGCAAGAAACATCAGCATTAAATATACAATATTATCTGTAGGCACTCCAGCAAGATTACCGGGATCTAGTGTGTACATCAAACTAAACCAAAGTTGATATAGGATTCCTCCCTCATCAGACGCAAATGTTGCTATAACGCCAATCACTATAACTATTGCTGCTGTGATTGCAAATAACAAGATAGACATAGCGATTGGTCCTTTGGACATCATACAGTCTATCCAATAGCTAATACGTTCACGTAAAGTTCTCTTCTTCATTATCTTTCTCCTTTGCAGTTATATATACCACATATAACGATTTTCCAAGAGTAGTTTCCTATGGATTGCATATTCCACAGGAGGAATAACCATTGTCTATTAACCACGCCTTTGTACCATTATAAGACTCTTTATTTCTAGGTTTAATATCTTTAATAGATGAACAATCTTTACTATGAAATTTCAAGGTATTTGTATTTAAAATATATATTGTATCGTTCTTATTACTTTGAATGTTTTGTTTTTCAACTGTTTCTTCAAAATCACTGTCAGATTCCAATTTACTTGTTCCATCTAAATAATTAATTTCAATCCCGGGTTGCATATTATAAACAAACACATTAAACGATATGCCCTTGCCGTTGTCTTCAACAGAAAAGGCTTCCATTTGAACACCATCTGCCAACAGATTATTCTCTGTAAAAATAGGCGTTACACGATACATTACATGATTATCAGTCTCTTCTATATAGGTCGCCACCATATTTTCAAACGGAAGCATACCCTCCATGTTCATATATCGAGTTCCTGTAATCAGATTCTTTTCATTGGCATTTTCGCCCGAGAGTTGATATCCGATAAGATGACACCTGTTATAAAGGTATTTTCCATCTACAATATCATATTTTGCCATTTGCCATCCTGATGGTTTGACTTGACCAATGGCACCACGTTCCTCCGTTGGCATTAAATCTTTTCCAATGCACGCTATAGCAGGACCACATCTACCAAGATCATCCAAATCACTATATGTCTCAAAAGATTCGGTTGTTATTTCATTTTCTTCAAATTGTGGCACATTTTCGTTCACTGTTATAAAAGCCCTGTTTTCATCCTGCATTGTGCAGGATGAAAACAGAATAACTATACATATAAACAGAAAAACGATAGAGAATGATTTGTTTTTAATATTCATGATTAAATCCACATTTTCCGCAATAATAACACTGTTTTTTCTTTCCCAATGCTCCTCCCACTAAACCTATAGGACCAAGAAGCACTGCTCCCGCAGCAGCTTTTCCCACACTGAATCCTTTTTTAGTTGTATCAACCAATTTCCAATTGGTTACTTCTCCGCACATGGGACATTTATTTGGTGCTTTACCCATAACAACATTACCTCTTTCGTATTTTATTTATCAGCAGCTTTTGCATCTTTCTTTTCCGGCTCTGCCTGTACCTGCGTTTTTGCATCTCCGGCAGATGCTTCTTTGTTCTTGAATTTTCCTTTTAGCTTTTGGCCCAGGCTTTTCTTTTCCCCATTTTCATTTTCCTTTGGATTATTTTTCTCATCGGCCTTTGATGCTTTCTCTTCAACTTTTTCTCCAGCATTTGCCTCTGCCTTGGATCCCTCTTTACTTGATGTTGCATCTTTTACCGTATTCTCGTTGGCGGTTGGTTCACTTGCCTTTTCTTTATTCGCTTTTTTATCAGCTTGTTTTTTAGAATCATCTATAAATTTTTGAAAAGGATTTTTCTCATATCTATGCCCTAAGACTTGGCCTCTGCTGTATGTTAAGGTATCGCTGCCATTAAGAATCAAACTTCTCAAACACTCATATGCCAAATTCAAATCGAGAGCATCATTTAATTTTTCACCGCCATATTTTAAGAACTTTAATTTATCAATAGTCTCCGCATTAATATAATCTCCATTTGACGACATAAACCATTTATCAGATACAACAGCATCATTTTCTTGAATCCAGAACAAATAGTCAAACAAAACTTTCATTATGATATTATCAAAATTGTTTGCAATTGAATCTGTAATTCCGCGTTCCAGTTCCGTATCTTCTGTGATGTAAATGTTTATACCGTTTTCTAAATTACTATCAATAATAGGCCTGTATAAATTAATCAATTCATTGTCAGCAAAATCGGACATATATGAGTTATCGCTTACAACGCTTCTAACTAAAATATACTGTTTTATATTAGAAAAAAGTGTCTCAAATGTCTCATTAAGTAATACGCTTAATGTAAACGAAAGCTTAAACTTATCTTTTTCAGACATTGCATTAATCTTAGAACTTGAAATGTTAATAGCCAACACATTCGTTGATTTATAATCTCTGCGTACTCCTTTTTGGCTGGCATCAACTTTCTTGTATGCAAATCCTCCCGGTTCGAAGCTAATATTATTATTGAATTCATAGTAACCTTCTGTATCAACTTCTAAATCTGCACACAGAATGCTTTTCTTCATTATCTCTCCTTTCTGTGGTATAGTGTACCGCTTGTCAGCAACACACTATACCACAGTTCTTTTAATATATCCAGCTATTTGCCTAATAAAAACTCAACAATTTTTACCTTGGCAAATACATACTTTCTACCAACCTTTACAGGTGTGATATGACCTTCGTCTATCATCTTGTAAAGAGTCTTTGTAGATGTGCCGAGCATCTCGCACACTTGCTTTGCATCAAGTGCATCAGGATATTCAGGAAACATCATCTGCATATCCTTGAATGTCAATTCAAATTCACCTCCATTACCACATTGACATTCCTTCGAAGCCTTGGTCTTCTTCCATATCCTCGTCCATCTCCTCTTGCATCATCTGATGTTCCTCGACAGTTGTGTCTATCACGTCATCGTTCAGCTCATCCTTTGGAATTTCCATAAGGCGTTTTGCAAGTTCGATTGCGATTACGATACCCACCGCCGTCAGAGTCATGAAGCCTTGTAAGTCTTCATCCTCTTCATCGTCTTCGGTCATCTTGGAAACGCTTTTTGCGAGATTTAAAAGTATCTGATTGGCCTCGCTTATATTAATAATGGTACGCTCTTCTTGTCTATGTGTAAATTCCCAACCCGTATCTTTCTCCTTGACTTTCGTCTGTCGGTAGTCAAATTCGAGTTGCATATTTTCTTTCAAAAACCGTTCATCATGAAGGTTGTCATCACGGACTTTTAATCCGTCAGGACATGTATAGGTTATATTCTTTCGGCTGTCAGTCCATTTGACTTCGTAGCCTTTGTCCTCCATGAATTTCGTGAACTCATCTTTAGAATTGCAATTTCTCATTGCTTCATTGATGGTTCGCATCAAGCTACCCTTGACTGTTTCGCCTCGAAGACCTGCTCGGTATTCTCCGCGAGACATTGACTTGATTCTATAGTTAGGTTCGCTCTTTTTCAGAACTGACAGTCCGTGATTTAAACACAGTCCGTCCGAGTAATCTCTGATTCTGAAAATTGATTTATTATCAAGATGGAGTTTCTTACCTGTCTCTTGACTCACGCTGTTAATAATCAGGTGAGAGTGCAGGTGAGCTCTATCCATATGAGTTGATACGACCACTTCAAAACCTTGAAAATAATCAGCCAGCTCAAGAGCAATTTTGTGGGCATGCTCAGGGCTTAAATTTTCGTCAGGCTTGAAGCTTTGAACATAATGATAGTACATTCTTCCCTCGGTTTTTCCTGCCAAAGCTTTTGTCAACATAAACTGCTGATACGCAAGTTCAGGCTGACATCTTACGCCCGATACCAATACCTTACCGTTTGCCATTTCAGTCTTCCTACGGTCTTTGACGTAGTCCAAACAAAATCCCATAGATTTTGCCGACTGAGCTCGTTTGATTTTGGGTGTGCAGACGGTTGCCATTAACCTTTCACCCTCTTAAGTAATTCGGTAAGGACGGTATAGATTTCAACCAATTCCAGATAGGTTGGTTTCAAATCTACGACCTCCAGTTGTTTCATATTTGCCCTTGTTGTCAGCTGATTTAAGTTTCTTCCTACTGCATGCAATTCTTTCATAAGTTCCCGCACATCATTCACGATGATAATCTCTTTGTCAAAACAACATTTGACTATGAAATCGGTAATTGAAAGATTTGAATTTTTTGCTTTCTCTTTGATCATTTTATACTGCTCATATGTAACTCGGAAAGCAATTGAGTGCGGTTTTTTTCTCATTCCATTTCACCTCTTTCTTTTAATTTCGTTTGTAAATATTCTATCGATTTCGGCTATCGATTTTTGCGAAGTGGGTACGGGCTTCCGCCCGATTTCGCTCCGCTTCAGCGGTGCGATTGCGCGGGGCAACGGTCGCTTTAGCGACAGCGTATAGCCAAGCGCTCTGCTAGCCTCTCCTTCGGAGAGAAGAACGTTCAGCCGAAATGTATAGCCACTTAAAAAACCTTGATTTTCACCCCCTCTAAAAAGATTGTTACAATTCGGATACAGTCATCAACTCCTTTCTTGAAACAGTTCTATGACAGTATGACAGCTATGACGGATTATATGGCACATATCACATCTGTATCTTCATCTTAAACGGAATAAATTCTTTATCAGCTTCGGCATCTGTTTCGAAATTCACAGCGGTATTATCTTCATTAACTTCCGCAGTTTTATCATCAAATTCAGTTTCAGAATTTGATTCGGTATCTGAATTTTCTTCGGCAGAATCATTTTTAATTCTGTCGGGATCGAACCAAAGTTTCTGTGTCCTTTGATACATATCACGCACGGATTCATAATTGATTTTGAAGTCTTTTAAGAATTCTTTGTTGTCCGTCAGCTTTTTACCGAGAATCGGAGCAGTGAACTCCACATCGCACACCTCTTTTATGAGTTTACAAAGCTCGGTTGCCGTTCCCGAAAATGGTCCTGACTCATCTAATAACTTGGTTATAATTTCAACCATTTTCATGCCATCACTGTCTTCAACAGAATCAGAAATTTTTTCCCAGATATGAGTGCCAAACCCAAATCGCAATTCGATTTCACGAATGTCAGTATCGCGTCCTTTACAATATAAGATTCCGTATCCTTTTCTCTTTGGGAAAGTATACAAAACAAAAGTTGTATCGGCTCCGCCGGCAAGAGCAGTTGAACCCGAAATCATATTCTGAGGACTGCTGTCATGCATCTTTCTTAAGTGATGAACAAGTATGATAGTAATGTCCAGTTCCTTTG
>JAZQEC010000037.1:0-1545 GCA_045538755.1 Clostridia bacterium | reverse complement strand
AATTTTTTCAGCGATAAATTTATGTGTAAGCACCTTTCCTACATTTTGCGACAACACACAAAGCAGCTTGTATTCTGTCGGTGTTAGGTGCATTTCCTCATCATCAAGGTATGCACAGCCTGCAGCATAGTCAACTTTAAGCTTTCCGTTTGTGAAAATTGATTCTGATGCTACCGCTTGGTTTTGATAGCTTAATCTTCTTTGTGTAACTCTGAGCCTTGCAAGGAGTTCTTCAACAGAGAATGGCTTTGTTAAGTAGTCATCTGCACCGCAGTCTAATGCCTCTATTTTATCTGTGTCCTCACTTCTTGCACTGATAACGATAATCGGCATGTTAGACCATGAACGGATTTTCTTTATTACTTCAATTCCGTCTATATCGGGAAGTCCTAAATCAAGCAAAACAACATCGGGATTATGCGAGGATGCCTGCATAATAGCGTCATTTCCGTCTTTTGCAGTCAAAAACTTATATTCGTGAGTTTTTAGTGTTGTTGAGATTAGGTTTCGTATAGGCATATCATCTTCAACAACCAGAACCGTCATTGTCTTATTCATTTATATCAACCTCCTTTACGGGCAGGGTAAATGTAAACACCGCACCATGCGGATTATTGTCCGATACAGTAATTTCTCCGCCGTGTGCCGATATGATTGTTTTGCAAAGAGCAAGTCCTAAGCCAAGACTTCTTCTGCTGTCGGCAATTTTGTTTGCTCCTGTATAGAACATATCAAACACCTTGTCTTTAATATCATCTGTAATGCCGTTGCCGTTATCGGCAATACTCACTGAAAGCATTTTATCCTTTTTCTGTGTACTTATCGTGATTTCTGAGCCTTTCGGTGTATATTTAATTGCATTGTCAACAATGTTTATTATTACCTGAACAATAAGCCTTGCATCCACATCTACAAGCAATATATCATCACTTTCGCATACCGTTATTTTATGTTCGACACTACGTTTGTTGATGTGATTTAACGCTTCTGCAATTATTTCATCAATAAGCTCTGCAGACTTATTTAATTTCATATTGCCGTCTTCAAGTCTTGTAACGGATAACAGGTTTTCAACAAGGTTTGTAAGCCACACAGAGTCGTTATATATATCTGTATAAATCTGCTTTTTTGTATCTGCGTCAAAGCTTTCTCCATTAGAGAGCAGATTATCTGCATTACCTGATATAGATGTAAGCGGTGTTCTTAAATCGTGAGATATTGCACGAAGTAAGTTAGCTCTCATTTTCTCATTTTGTGCAAGCAGTTCAGATTCTTCTTTTTCACGGGCAATCTTTTTATTTTCAAGAGAGATTGCACACTCTCCCAAGATAGAAAGCAAAATACTGCTTTCATAGGAATCAATTTGGTTGTCATTTATATAAATACCGATAATTCCGTATATGTTATCATTTATTCGAATTGCATAGTATAAGAACTTCGCCTGCGAAAAAGTATCTGTTGTTGCTCCTGCCTGATGGTTATTCTTTAATACCCACTGTGCAACTTCCTTTTCGTCAATAATTATATCTTTTATTTCATCATCGC
>JAZQEC010000036.1:0-49342 GCA_045538755.1 Clostridia bacterium | reverse complement strand
TCATTTTACTAACTTGTACTTAAAGTACGCTGACTTTTATTTCGTTTCCGAATTTCTGTCATAAAAAACTCTTTTGTTTTTAGTGAATTATATTCACTGACAAGAACTCTGCACTGTTTATTTTTCAATGTTCAGCCGCTGCCTCAAAAGACAGCTTATTCATATTATCACACTCTGTCTGCTTTGTCAAGAGGTTTTTTCAACTTTTTTAAGTTTTTTCGAAATATTTTCGTCCTCTGCCCTAAAAGCGACAGCTTGTTTATTATATCTTGATTTGTACTGTTTGTCAATACTTTTTTAATTTTTTTTTGAAATTTGTTGAAAAATGTGCAATTTGCACTTTTTTTATTGTACTTTTACAAAGCTTTTATGCAATTATGTCAATATTGCACATATTTCAGACTAAATTTTCAATTTCTGAAAGCCAAACACTTGCAGAGGCATCACTCGGCATTCTCCAGTCACCTCTCGGCGAGAGTGCAACATAAGCCACCTTAGGGCCATCAGGAACACATGAGCGTTTGAACTGCTGTGTAAAAAACCTTCTGTAAAAGGTCTTCATCCATTTTAGAATTTCTTTATCTTCAAATTCATCAGCAAACGCATATTTTGCAAGATGATAAATTTTTTCAGGCGAAAAACCAAAGCGCAACATATAATATAAGAAGAAATCATGCAATACATATGGTCCCACGAAATTTTCTGTTTTTTGCGCAATTTCACCGTTTTCCGGTGGAAGAAGCTCTGGGCTCACCGGAGTATCAAGTATATCAGCCAGTGTTTTTTTCAATATTTCGCTATCAGCATTGTCAGCCTCATATCCCACAAGGTATTTTATTAAAGTTTTTGAAACACCTGAATTAACGCCGTACATCGACATATGGTCACCGTTATAAGTTGCCCAGCCAAGTGCGAGTTCAGACATATCGCCTGTTCCGATAACAATTCCGCCTGTTTGGTTTGCAACATCCATTAAAACCTGTGTACGCTCTCTTGCCTGCGCATTTTCAAAGGTTACATCAAAAACATTTTCATCGTGGCCTATATCGGAAAAATGCTGAAGAACAGATTTCTTTATATTTATCTCTCTAAGCTGTGCACCTATTTCCTTTGTAAGTGCAACAGCATTATTATATGTTCTTGAAGTCGTTCCGAAGCACGGCATTGTTATTGCAATAATATTTTTGCGTTCAAGTCCGGCAATATCAAAAGCTCTGGCGGTAACGAGAAGTGCAAGTGTTGAATCCAGTCCGCCCGAGATACCCAATACTGCCGTTTTTGCGCCAATATGAGTAAGTCGTCTTGCAAGTCCGTTTGACTGGATTTGCAGAACTTCCTCACAGTATTCCTTTTCATTTTCTGCATCCGGAACAAACGGCATTTGAGGAATATTACGTGACAGCGACGTTTCTTCCTGTACAAACTTAATTTCTACTATATTATATGAGTGCTGTTTTTCTGCAACAAAAGTTGTCACCTTCTTGCGTTCATACGCAATCATATCTACATCTATTTCCGCAAAAATCATATCGTTTTCAAACATTTTTCCGCGATTTAGCATTATCCCGTTTTCGCAAATCATATTATCACCGCCGTAAACCATATCGGCAGTAGATTCGCCCTTTCCGGCACTGGTATAAATGTATCCGCAGATAAGCTTGGCAGACTGTCCGCTTACAAGGTCTTTTCGGATTTTTGTTTTTCCGGCATATTCACTGCTAGCAGACAAATTTGCAATAATAGTAGCACCTGAAATCGCATGAGTGTTTGACGGCGGATTAACAGTCCAGACGTCCTCACAAATTTCTACCGCAAGCATAAAGTTTTTAATATTTTTATCTTTTATAATAATGTCTGTACCAAACGGTATTTCAAGCCCATTCCACGAAATAGTCTCCACACCATTTTTCCACGGCGCAAAATATCTTGCTTCATAAAGCTCTGTGTAATTTGGAAGATTTTTCTTTGGGACCATTGCAATAATTGTGCCATTATAAAGCACAACGGCACAATTATATAGTTTTTGTCCAAAGGATATCGGCGCACCGATTATTGTAAGCATATCTTTATCCTCGGTCGCAGCGGCAATCTCTAAAACAACCTTTTCCGCAGCACCAACAAGCGCCTCCTGCAAGAATAAATCTCCGCAGGTATAGCCTGTTACGCAGAGCTCAGGAAAAACGCACACTTTTGCCTTTTCCTTATATGCCTTATTAATATTTTCAATAATTTCCGCTCCGTTAAAGCGACAATCCGCAACTCTAACCTCCGGAGTCGCTGCACAAACCTTTACAAAACCATACTTCATCAGGAATTCTCCTTTACTTTATCCCAGTATTCCTTGTTTAATTTTTCCATTTTGTTATCGCCGTATTCGTAATAAACTGTATCTTTGATTTTATCCGGCAAATATTGCTGTTTTATATAGTGGTTAGGGAATGCATGAGGATACATATAACCCTTTCCGTGATTCATTTTTTTCGCACCTAAATAGTGCGAATCCTGAAGATGCTGCGGAATATTACCCGTATCCTTTGACGCAATATCCTGCATTGCTGCATCAATCGCATTAATTGCAGAATTGGATTTGGGCGCAGTCGCAAGCATAATAACAGCTTCTGCAAGCGGTATTCTCGCCTCCGGCATTCCGAGTTGAAGCGCCGAATCAACGCAAGCCTTTGTTATCGCTGCTGCCTGCGGATATGCAAGTCCGATATCCTCCGACGCAATTACAAGCATTCTTCTGCAGGCACTTATCATATCACCCGCTGACAAAATTTTTGCAAGATAATATATAGCTGCATCAGGGTCCGAACCTCTGATTGATTTTTGAAATGCACTCAAAACATCATAGTGACTATCACCATCACGGTCATAACGCAGGACTTTTTTCTGCGTTGCTTGCTCTGCCGTTTTTTCTGTTATTATTATTTCACCTTTTTTAGTTGCAGCAGTAGTCAAAAAACACAGTTCTAATGCGTTTAACGCTTTTCGCACATCTCCGCCGCTCGTTCTTGCAATATGCATAAGTGCAGACTCTTCAGCACTTACTTTATATGTACTGTAATCAGTCTTTTCAAGAAGTGATACCGCACGTTTTATTGCTTTTACTATTTCGCTTTCGCCAATCGGCAAAAATTCAAAAACAACACTTCGCGACAAAACAGCATTGTAAACATAGAAATACGGGTTTTCCGTAGTACTTGCAATCAAGGTAATTTTACCGTTTTCCATAAACTCCAAGAGTGATTGCTGCTGTTTTTTATTGAAGTGCTGAATCTCGTCTAAGTACAACAAAACACCGTTTGCCGTCAAAAATGTATCAAGTGAATTTATAATGTCTTTTATATCTGATACAGATGCAGACGTTGCATTTAACCTATGCAAAGCTTTCCCTGTCTTTTTCGCGATTATATTGGCAATGGTTGTTTTGCCGATACCGCTCGGTCCGTAAAAAATCATATTAGGGACTTCGCCCTGATCGACAAGGTTTTTAAGTATTCCGCCATTTCCAATTAGATGCGCTTGTCCTACAACCTCATCAAGAGATTCAGGACGCAGACGGTCTGCAAGAGGCCGGCTCATTTTACACACCCCCTGCATGGTTGAATTTTCATCAAATCTTTTTTCATTTTCACAAACAGCTTTCCGTTTTCCGAAAACTCCTCGCCTGTTAATTCATAGCCCTCGAATTCGAAAAATCCCTGCTCCGAAACGGGTGTTACGATGGTTATGTACCTTCCACCCAGTGCAACAGCTTTATCCGCCAAAGCACGCATAATCAAATCACCAACATATTGTCTGCGATAGTCGTCCTTTACGGCAACAAAAGAAATGGTAAAATTCATTTCATCAAGCTTAGTAAGACGTGCAATACCTATTTGAACAGTTTTATCATAGCCTATAAAATGGTATGAATTATTCTCTAACAAATCGGTTGTTTCACAAAACCCGAGCTCATCTGAAAATACTTTTTTCCGCATAGCTTCTGCAATTTTATATCCATTTTCGCCATAAATAAATTTAAATTCAAGCATTTTTTATTTCTTCCTTCAAAGCATTAATTTCTTCTTCCGAAACCGTTGTCATCATCGTCCTTCGGCAATTTTCTATATCTTCAAGATACTCTTTTGCTAATGCATAGTTACCACGCATTTTTGCAACAACTGCCGAGTGATAAAAGCCTTCAAGAAATGTCGGGAATCTTTCGCGCAAATCTGCAGTAATTTCTTCCGCTTTTTCAAGGTCGCCACTTCTGATATATGCAACCGCAAGATTGTCGCAAATGTCTCGGTCATCAGAATTATAGTCATACGCTTCAAGACACAAATCAAGCTCAGCTCCGCCTTTTAGCTGACGAAGATATCCTATCATTCCGTAAACAGTCGTGTTTTTGAAATTCTCAAAAATCTCCTCGGCATCTTCAAGAGCTTCCGAAAGCCTGTCGGTTTTCTGATATACCATACATCTAAAAAGCTTGGCATTTGTTTTCTCAAGCGGTTTTCTTCCATATAAGACAACCTCATTCAAAATCCGTTCTGCCTCTTTAAACTCTCCTATACGCATAAGCATAAGTGCATAAGATGTCTTATCCGCACTCTTTCCGGAAAAACTCATTGACTTTTTATAATATTCAAGCGCTTTTTTTGTATCACCATCAGCATATGCCGCATTTCCTTTAGCCGCAAGTATGCCTGGAATAAGCTTATAAACTCCGGCAATTATTAAAATTGCCATTACGATTAAAATAATATAATTCATTTTTTCACCTTTTAGATATGAAGTAAGTGTTAATAAGTCTAAAATTTTCGTGGTTTGCACTCTTTAAGAAAGTGGTGCTATAACGCTCTCATCAAAAGTCAATGAAATCCCGATTTTTTAGACCACACCAATTAAAATTCAGCTGTGCCCACTGTTCTTGGGAACGGCAGTACGTCACGAATGTTCTGCATACCTGTAATATACATAACCGCTCTTTCAAATCCAAGGCCGAAACCTGCGTGCTTATTTGTTCCGTACTTTCTTAAATCAAGATAGAACTCATAATCTTCAGGATTAAGACCACATTCAATCATTCTCTTTTCAAGAACGTCGTAGTTTTCTTCTCTTTGGCTTCCGCCAATGATTTCACCGATGCCCGGAACTAAAAGGTCGCAAGCCGCAACGGTTTTTCCGTCATCATTAAGCTTCATATAGAATGCTTTTATTTCCTTTGGATAATCTGTTACGAAAACAGGCTTTTTAAATATTTCCTCTGTTAAAAATCTCTCGTGCTCTGTCTGCAAGTCGCAACCCCATTCAACAGGGTAGTCAAACTTGTCCTTATTCTTTTTCAAAATCTCAATCGCTTCTGTATATGTTACACGTGCAAATTCGTTTGAAACAACGTTGTTAAGTCTGTCTAAAAGTCCCTTGTCTATGAACTGATTGAAGAATGCCATTTCCTCCGGTGCATTTTGTAGACAGTAGTTAATAATATACTTAATCATATCTTCTGCAAGCTCCATATCATCAGAAAGGTCTGCAAAAGCGATTTCCGGCTCAATCATCCAAAACTCTGCCGCATGGCGTGTTGTATTTGAATTTTCAGCACGGAATGTCGGTCCGAAGGTATAGACATTTCTGAATGCCATACAATATGTCTCAACATTAAGCTGACCTGAAACTGTCAGGTTAGCAGGTTTTGCGAAGAAATCCTTTGAATAGTCAACATCACCCTTATCATTTTTAGGCAGGTCATTTAAGTCCATAGTTGTAACCTGAAACATTTCGCCTGCGCCCTCACAGTCACTTGTTGTGATGATTGGTGTATGCACGTAAACAAATCCTCTTTCCTGAAAAAACTGATGAATTGCATACGCAATCATAGAACGCACTCTAAATACTGCGCTGAAAGTATTTGTTCTTGCGCGAAGGTGACACTGCGTTCTTAAATATTCAAAAGTATGGCGCTTGTTTTGGATAGGATAATCAGGTGTAGAAGTACCGTCAATAATAACTTCCTCTGCCTTAATTTCAAACGGCTGTTTAGCTTCAGGTGTTAAAACAAGCTTGCCTGTAACGGTAACTGCCGCTGCAATATTAAGATGGGTAAGCTCATCAAAATTATTTAGGTTGTCCTCAATTACAACCTGAATAGTTTTGAAAAAACTACCGTCGTTAATTTCAATAAATCCGAAATTTTTCGATGCACGGATATTTCTTATCCATCCCGAAACTGTTACGGTTTCACCGCCAAACTTGTCGGTATTTCTGTAAATTTCTTTTACCAATGCTTTCATTTTAAAATCCCTCTCTGTATTAAATTAATTTTTATCTACAATTTTTATATTATCAAGTGTTGCCTTAAAGTTTTTTCTTACAGCCGCAATGTATTCTTCACGAAGCGACTTCTGCTCAAGCTTTTCTTCTTCAGAAAGCCCTTCATTCTTGGCTTTTTTAGCAAGCTCGTTAATCCGTAAAATCTTACTTTCTTCCATATCTTACATACCTCCATGTTACATTATACAACAAAAATAAAAAAATTTCAATACAAGCTACCAAATCTTATGAAAAAACATAGTATATAATATCAGCGGGTTTTAAATACCGCAATCGAAAGGAGGCATAATCATGGGCGAATGCGGATGTGGATGCACAGGCTACGGCGGTTGCAAAAACTTCGATTTTGATATGATTCTTTGGGTTTTAATCATCATCGTAATCGTTACTTGTATGTGCAACAACTAATAATACTTAACGAGTATCGTCTTTTCCTTATAGGAAACAGAAGAAAATGAAAATCCGCCGGTTTTTATGCCGGCGGTTTTCTTTTAGTCTTAATATTTTATAGTTCATTTTAAGTATTTTCAACAGAATAAGCATTTTATATCATAAAACAATTTAATTATAATTTCACAACACCCATACTTTTTAACAAAAAAATATTACTTCCAAAGTTTTCACTTCAGAAATAATATTTTCTTATCAATTAAGCCCTGCAAGGAATACAAATGCAAGTGCCAACAGGAGCAGTCCATCGTCGCCGTCATCAAGAAGTATAGCAAGAATTATAACTCCCAGTATGACATCATCAAGCTCAAATCTGCCTAACAGCTTCCCGTTTTCGCATTTTTTAACTTCCCTGCATTCATTTTTACAGTCCTCTTTTTTATCTTCCTTGTTATGTACGTTATCTTCTTTTTTATCGCACTTATTCACAATCTGCGGCATATCGTTATAGCTGTAATATCTTCTATACATTTGCTATACCTGCCTTCCGAAAAGTCCCGAAAGTCTTCCGATATTCATAATCCTGATAAGCTTATCAATACTTTGCTGACGCTCACTTCGCATAAACGGGCGTAGTGACCGCAAAAGCTCGGAACGCGAATCGTTGGTGTTTGACATCTGGTCAACCATACTTTTAATTTGCCCCAAAAACTGAATTCCTTCAGGAGTTAGCGCCGGCGATGTATTGTTTGAAGACACAGGCGTTTCTTTAACTTCTATATCGTTATTTATTGCATCTGCCAGATTCTCGGTTTGACTTTTTGGTGCAGACTGCTGCAAAATTCCGCTTTGCGACAACATATTCATCGCAGTTTTGATTTTGTCATCAGCACCGTCTCCTAAAATCCCACGAAGGGTGCTCATCATATCAGCCATTTTCTCTCTCCTTTCTCGGCTTACTTGAGTTTTTTCATTATATCTTCAGCCGACATATTTCCAATTTCGGAAAAGTCGGCATTTTTAAGCTTTTGGCTCACCTCGTTTGAATCCATTTTTAAAAACTTATCAATAATTGCCTTTTTATCACTTTCCGAAAGTGAATTTTTAAGCTTTTGTCCCTCTTTCGTCGACAGCAGTTTTGAAACCGCATCTACTGAGCTTTTTAATTTCTGGCTGTCCACACCCGATAGCATCTTTGAAAGCTTGTCGTTTATATTATCCATTCGAAATCCCCCCTATATTTCATTATATTCCCATAAAGAAAAAAATTTACAAAAACTCTTGTAATAATAAAAAAATTGTGATATAATTGCTTCATATGAATAAAAGCGATGATGAAACAAAGTAAGATATACTTTCCAAAAGAGAGTTGCGGTCGTCGGCTGTGAGCCGCAGCGGTAAAGGTATATCCCAAATTTCCTTTCGGAGCTGCATAGGTGAAGCCGCAAGGTGTGTAGTTTATGCCGCAGGTGACGCGTTAAGTCAAAAATGAGTGTTCGTTTTATTAAACGGAAATACGGGTGGTACCGCGGAGAATATATACTTCGTCCCGACTGGGAGAAGTATTTTTTTATTGCAAAAAGGAGGAATTTTAAATGAAGGAGCAACTTCAGCAAATCAAAACTAATGTAGAAGAGCAGCTTAAAACGGCTCAAAGCATTGAAGCATTGGAAGAAATACGAATTAAATATCTCGGCAAAAAAGGTGAGCTTACATCAATCTTAAAAGGTATGGGACAGTTATCGAGCGAAGAACGTCCTATTATCGGAGCATTAGCAAATGAAGTCAGAGAATTTTTGTCAAGCGAAATTGATGAAAAGAAGGCTGAAATTTCCAAAGCACTTCAGGAAGCAAAATTAAAAGAAGAAGTAATCGATATAACTATGCCTGGCAAAAAGGCTGAAATCGGTAATCTTCACCCACTTACAAAGGTACTTAACGAGTTTAAGGACGCAGTAATCGGAATGGGTTTTCAGATTGCAGAAGGTCCTGATGTTGAAACAGACTACTATAACTTTGAAGCATTAAATATTCCGAAAAATCACCCTGCACGTGATACGCAGGATTCATTCTATGTTGAAGACAACATAGTTTTAAGAACCCAGACATCACCAATGCAGATTCGTGTTATGGAAAATACAAAGCCGCCGATTCGCATTATTGCACCGGGCAGAGTTTATAGAAGTGACGCAGTTGACGCAACTCACTCACCGATTTTCCACCAGATTGAAGGTCTTGTTGTTGACAAAGGCATTACAATGGCAGATTTAAAGGGCACACTTGAAGCTCTTATTAAATCAATCTACGGCGAGGATGCCGTTTGCCGTTTCCGTCCTCACCACTTCCCGTTCACAGAGCCGTCAGTTGAAACAGATATCCGCTGTTTTGCCTGCGGTGGCGAAGGCTGCAGTATGTGTAAGGGCGAAGGTTGGATTGAAATTTTGGGCGGCGGCATGGTTCACCCAAAAGTTCTCTCAGGTTGTGGAATTGACCCCGAGGTTTATTCAGGCTTCGCATTCGGCATCGGTCTTGAAAGACTTGTAATGGGAAGATATGATATTAACGATATTCGTCTTTTCTTTGAAAATGACGTTAGATTCTTGAAACAATTTTAATAAGGAAAGGACTGATAAAAAATGAAAGTACCAATGAGTTGGTTTAACGATTATACAGACATTACCGGAATTTTACCGAAAGAATATGCAGAAGCTCTTACAATGACAGGCTCAAAAGTTGAAACTATTGAAAATATGGGTACGGATATACAGAATGTAGTTACAGGAAAAATCCTCGAAATTACAGACCACCCTGATTCTGACCATATGGTAATCTGCAAGGTAGATGTAGGCGATGAGGTTCTTCAAATTGTAACAGGTGCACCTAATGTAAAGGTTGGACAGATTGTTCCTGTTGCGAAAAACGACTCTTATCTTCCAGGCGGAGTTCATATTAAAACAGGCAAATTAAGAGGTGTTGAATCGTTTGGTATGCTCTGCTCACACGAGGAGTTAGGATTAACCGAAGCTGACCTTTCATGGGAGCCGGAATACGGAATTTTGATTTTGCCTGAGGACACGAAAATAGGAATGGATATTAAAGACTTTTTCGGTCTTAACGAAGAAGTTGTCGAGTTTGAAATTACATCAAACCGTCCTGACTGCTTTAGCGTAATTGGTCTTGCACGTGAAACTGCAGCTACATTCAGGAAACCTTTTAAGGTTGAAACCCCTGTATTTACCGAAAATTCAGAAAATATTAAAGATACAATTTCTGTCATAGTTGAAAACCCCGACAAATGTCTTAGATACTGTGCAAGAATGGTTAAAAACGTAAAGATTGGTCCGTCGCCTGAATGGATGGTTCGCCGCCTAAAGGCTGCCGGCATACGTTCAATCAATAATATTGTCGACATCACAAACTACATTCTTTTAGAATACGGTCAACCAATGCACGCATTCGACCTTCGTCATTTAGATGGCGGAAAAATCATTGTACGTGATGCTAAAGACGGCGAAGTTATCAAAACTCTTGACGAGCAGGACAGAACTTTAGACAGCAACGATTTGGTTATTGCAGATAGCAAGAAGGCTGTTGCCATTGCAGGTGTAATGGGCGGTTTTAATTCGGAAATTGAAGAGGATACAACAACTGTTATATTCGAATCTGCAACCTTTGATGCTGTTTCCGTTCGTCTTACAGCACAAAAAGCAGGACTTAGAACTGAAGCATCATCACGTTACGAAAAGGGGCTTGACGCAAACAACACCGTTCCTGCCATAGAGCGTGCCTGCCAACTCGTACAGATGCTTGGCTGCGGCGAAATCGTAGGCGGAATGCTTGACGTTAAGGGAAATATCAAAGCACCTGTAACACTCAAATTCCGTCCTGATAAAATAAATGCATTTTTGGGTATTGACATTTCAAAAGAAGAAATGGCAGAATATTTAAGAGCAATCGAATTTGACGTTGACCTTGACAAAATGACAGTTACACCGCCATCCTTCCGTCCTGACATTGAGGCAGAGGCTGATGTTGCGGAAGAAGTTGCACGTTTTTACGGCTACGACAAAATCCCGACAACACTTTTATCAGGCGAAGCTACAAAGGGTATGTATTCACCAATGCAGAGCTTTAGACTTGGTCTTTCTAATGCACTTATAGCTCAGGGAATGTATGAAACATTTACCTTCACATTTACAGGTACAGATGATTTTGAAAAGCTAAATCTTCCAAAGGACAGTTCTTTTAGAAATGCAGTCAAAATCCGCAATCCTCTTGGTGAAGACACTTCAATTATGCGCACAACAACACTTGCTTCAATGCTTAAAAACCTTTCTTATAATTACAGTCATAAAAATGAAAATGTGAAACTGTTTGAAATAAGCAAGGTTTATATCCCGACAGAGGCTGGCAAACTTCCAAATGAGCCTGAAAAGCTGTCAATGGGTATGTATGGAAAAGAAATTGATTTTTATGATATAAAGGGAATTTTAGAAGCAGCATTTGAAAGCCTTAATATGAAAGGTATCGAGTGGAAACAGCTTACTACCTGCCCGTCACTTCACCCTGGAAGATCTGCTGCACTTTATGTGGGAGATAAAAAAATTGGTATTGTCGGCGAAGTTCACCCAACAGTTTCTAAAAATTTTGACATTGATGTTCCGTGCTACGTTGCGGAAATTGATGTTGAAGGAATGTTCGAATGCGTTGATAATAATATCAAGTATAAAGCACTTCCTAAGTTCCCTGCAGCAGAACGTGACATTGCAATTCTTGTTGATAAAACAGCCTTAGTGGGCGACCTTGAGGCAACAATGATTAAGGCATCAGGCGACCTTTTAGAAAGCATCAAGCTGTTCGACGTTTACGAAGGTGACAGAATCCCTGAAGGCAAAAAGAGTCTTGCATTCTCAATATCGTTCCGTGCAGCCAACAGAAGCTTGACAAGCGAAGAAGTAAATAAAGTATTTAACAAAATAGTAAAAGATTTGCAGTATAAGAATAATGCACAGTTGAGATAAGATATAGCAGCAAAAAGGCTGAACGAAGTTATCGTTCAGCCTTTTTATTACAAACTTTTAATTACACGCTTACTTTGAAAGTGCCTTATCCACCTGAATCATAATTGCACATTCCATTCGCTTTTTGAAAAGCTCGCAGCCGTATTCGTATATACCGTTAATATCTCCTGTTGCGTGATATGCATTTGCCGCACAACCGCCTGAGCAATAAAGCTTTGCCCAACAATCTTTACACTCAGGTCTTGAATAAACATTACATTTTCTGAACTTGTCCTGCATCTGGGTATTAGTCACACCGTCCCAGACATTGCCCATACTGTACTTGTCATCACCGACAAACTGATGACACGGGAAAAGCTCGCCCCAAGGCGTTACTGCAAGATACTCAGTTCCTGAACCACAACCTGAAATCCGCTTATAAATACACGGTCCGTTTTCAAGGTCAATCATATAGTGATAGAACGTAAACCCCTTGCCTTCTTTATCTCTTTTTATCATTTCATTTGCAAGGATTTCATACTGCTCAAATAGTTTGGGCAAGTCCTCCTTGGTAAGTGCATACGGGTCTGTGGGCGCACACACAACAGGCTCCATACTAAGCTCTTTAAATCCCAAATCCGCTGTATGGAAAATATCATTTGTGAAATCCACATTATTATGTGTATATGTACCACGTACATAATAGCTTAAATCGCCACGTTTTTTTACAAACTCCTGAAATTTAGGCACAATCACATCATAACTGCCTCTGCCCTGATAATCTTTTCTTAATCTGTCGTGAATTTCGGGTCTTCCGTCAAGGCTCAAAACGACGTTATTCATTTCCTTGTTACAGAACTCTGTCACTTCATCATCTAAAAGCATACCATTTGTAGTAAGAGTAAATCTGAAGTTTTTACCATGCTCCTTTTCAATGCTTCTTGCATAAGCTACAAGCTGCTTTACAACTTCCCAGTTCATAAGCGGCTCACCGCCGAAAAAGTCAACCTCAAGGTTTCTTCTGGTTCCTGAATTTGCGATAAGGAAATCAATCGCCTGTTTGCCGACTTCAAATGTCATAAGCGCTTTATCACCCTGATATTTGCCCTGACTTGCAAAGCAATAAGAACAGTTTAAGTTACAGGTATGTGCTACGTGCAGGCAAAGCGCCTTAATTACGTTGTTCTTATTTTTTAAAATATCAGCCTTATCCGCATAAATATCTTCTGCAAAAAGCTGACCGCTCTCCTTTAAAGCCTCAACATCGGCAATACACGATAGAACCTCGTCTTTTGTGATATCAGTATATTTTTCAGAGATTTTCTTTACAATTTCCGATTTTTCTTCTTTTTCAAACATAGCAATTATATCATACGCAACATCGTCCACAGCGTGAACTGAGCCGCTGCACACGTCAATTACTATGTTGTATCCGTTTTGTTTATATTGATGTATCATAGTTATTCCCTTTTACAATAAATTTGCCGACTGATAATTCAGCCGGCAAGCCTTAATAATTTTATCTGTTTTCACATGGCTGATTTGCCACACCGCATGATGTTTTACATGCTGACTGGCAAGATGTCTGGCATTCTCCGCATCCGCCTTCGCAGTTTGTTAAATTTCTTGTGTTTAATGTAACAATTCTTGAAGTAGCTTCACAAGGCTGATTTGCCACACCGCATGATGTTTTACATGCTGACTGGCAAGATGTCTGACACTCGCCGCATCCACCTTCACAGTTTGTTAAATTTCTTGTATTAAGAGTATTTATTCTGTTCATACAAATTTCTCCTTTTAAATATTCACTGTTAAGTATATTATATAGTGTTTTTTTTATATTGTCAAGTCAAATACGCTATTTAATGACAAGTATTTTACCTGATTTTCGTTTTCTGTTTCCTTTTAAACAAAAGCCGTATTTTTCATATTTTTCCAAAATATCCGAAGTTTCAGCTGTTATTTCTTCTCCAACAATTACTATTGGCACTCCCGGCGGATATGCCCAGACGTATTCTGCCGCAATTCTTCCCACACTTTTCTTATAGTCTGCATATTCCGAAGGTTGCTTTTTCGCTGATGATGACGACATAATCATTTTGGGAATGTCGGGTGCTATAATATTTCTATGTGCCTTTTCGCTTTTTTTGTCAAGCTCACGCAAAGCATTCGAAAGACGTACAAGGTTCTCTTCGGTATCTCCCATACCCGTCATTGCAATAACGTACTCCGGCATCGCCATTTCGCATTCAATGCCAAAATAGCGCAAATCCTCCAAAAGCTTTTTCCCATCTTTTGTGAACATAACAATTTTACTTCTGTCAAGGTCAAAAAATCTACCGTCATTTTGCAAAATTTCTATATTTTCAAGACCTTTTATGCTTTCATAAAATCTATCCAAGATATTTTGCCAGTTTGCAAAAAGCACATCTCCTTTTTCCGATAGCATATTTACACACCCGTCAATAGATGCAAGCAAAAGATATGACGGACTGCTCGTCTCGAAAACTGATAGTTTTTCAGCAATATCTTTTTCATCAATTAAGCTTCCAGAAACATAACAGACAGCGGTCTGTGTAATACTTGGAAGAGTTTTATGTAAGCTTTCAACTACAATATCCGCGCCGCACTGCGATGCTGCTTTAGGGAATCCATATCCAAAGCCAAAATGTGCTCCGTGAGCTGCATCTACTAAAACAGGAATATTTTTTTCGTGGGCGGTGCGGCATATTTCTTCAATGTCGCTCACAACCCCTTCATAGGTTGGACTTGTCAAAATAATAAGCTTAGTATCTGGGTTTTCATTTATTTTTTCCGCAATATCAAGTGGCATTACAGAGCCGCAAATGCCTGTTTTTTTGCAATACGGCGGATTTATAAACACCGTCTTTGCCCTTGATATTTCCAAAGCATTGTAAACCGATTTATGGCAGTTTCGTGCACAAATCACTTTCTCATTTTCCGCTACCGCAAAAATTGCCGCCAAAATCCCGCAGGTTGCGCCGTTTACAAGGTAAAATGCCTTTTTCACACCTCGCAAGCTTGCCGCCACTTCCATCGAAGCCTTTAAAATCCCATCAGGGCTATGAAGGTCATCAAACCCGTCAATTTCGGTTATATCAAGGTCAGCAGACAGCCTTTCAAGGTAGTGTGACAAAAGTATATTTCGCTTATGACCAGGCATATGCATTGGTATTCTGTTTTCACTCTCAAGCAAGTCCATTAACGATTTCATATTTTACTCCTGTGTATTGGTTAATACTATCATTTTATCACACATTTTCAACATATTCAACAAAAAAATATCACATCAGTATTTGTGATGTGATATTTGATTTTATTTAAAGGCTGGTTTTTTTCCTTCAATACCTGAAAGCGAAGAATCGGGTGATGGTTCGGACATACTAAAATACATTTTTGCTGCTTTGGTAGTCCCAAAATCTTGATTAGAACCCGAATTCTGCACCTTATTAAATGCCTCTCTGAACATTGCATTATGTGCTTCTTCACGATTTAGCAGAAAATCAATAGTCTCTCTTACTTTCTTATCATTAATTTGTCGATAAAGATATTCATAAACGACCTTTGCTCTTTGTTCTGATGCTATATTTGAAAGAAGGTCAGCACACAAATCACCCGTAACTGTCACATAATCGCCTGTCCAGGAATAGCCCGAAGCATTTATGAGTCCCGGATTAAGTCCAAGCAGGACGTGTGTTTGAATTTCGCCGCATGGAACTTTTTCTGCATCAACGTCATGCCCGTTCAAGAGATTAATTGTCTGTGAAATCATTTCCATATGGCTAAGCTCCTCTGCCGCAATATCCAGAAATAAATCCTTGATTTCAGGATCCTTAATCCTGAAGCTCTGCGACATATATTGCATTGCAGCTTTAAGCTCGCCGTTTCCGCCTCCAAGCTGTTCCTGCAAAAGTACCGCATACTGCGGATTGGGTTTTTCAATTTCCACAGGTTGAAACAGCATCTTTTCATGCTTAAACATAAAATACACCTCTCATTATAAAAGAATATACTTATATTTTCTGCAAGACAAGTGCTTATTATTCTGTTTTAATGAAAAAATCGGGCGGAAATCCGCCCGATAATTTAGTTCTTCGGTTTAAAGAATGATGGAACATTTACGCTGTCCATACCTGCCTTTAAGGTTCTTGAGAAAATTGCATCATCATCATTTGATGATGTGAATGACGGAGTCTGTCTTGTTCCAAAATCCGTTGTTTTGGTAGTTGCTCCTCCAAAACCTTCCGGCTTTACGCCTCTTTTATTTTTTGCATTAAGACCTGTCGCAATCAGTGTAACCTTAATTTCGTCCTTCATATTTTCATCAACAGCAGTACCTACGATAATAGTAGCATCCTGTGAAACCATTTCACGAACGATTGATGAAACTTCGCCCATATCAACAAGTGAGAACTCTGTTCCGCCTGTGATGTTAAGAAGAACATTGTGAGCACCTGCAATGCTTGTTTCAAGTAGCGGAGACTCGATAGCTGCACGAACAGCATCCTGAGCTGCATTCTCGCCCTTACCAACACCGATACCCATATGTGCAACACCTGAGTCACGCATAATTGTGCTGACATCAGCAAAGTCACAGCTAATGATACCGTTCTGAGCGATAACTTCGATAATTCCTTCTACACCCTGACGGAGTACTTCGTCTGCAAGCTTAAAGGACTCTTTTATAGAAATTTTCTTATCTGCAGTTTTTAAAAGCAAATCATTAGGAATAGTAACGATTGCATCAACATTTGCTGACAACTGTTCAATACCAGCTTCTGCATTTCTTGCTCTTTGCGGTCCTTCAAAGAAGAACGGCTTTGTTACAACAGCAACTGTAAGTATTCCCATTTCCTTTGCAAGCTTAGCGATTACCGGAGCAGCACCTGTACCTGTTCCGCCGCCCATACCTGCTGTAATAAACACCATTTCTGTATTTTCTAAAAGTTCTTTAATAGCAGATTCTGTTTCTTCTGCTGCCTTTTGACCGATTTCCGGCTTCGCACCTGCACCCAATCCTTGAGTAAGTCTTGTTCCAATTTGAAGAGCAACAGGAGCCTTTACAGTTTTAAGCTGCTGAAGGTCTGTATTTACTGCAATAAACTCTGCTTTGGCAACATTAGCTTCTATCATACGATCCACTGCATTATTTCCGCCACCGCCTACGCCTATTACTTTAATTCTTGCGCCATCTGTCGGCTGCATATCAGCGGCATCGGTTACAAAATCAATATTGTTACCCATTTATATATCCTCCTTAGTTTATTTGTCTATAACTATACATACTAATTGTACTATGTTTTTCAAATTATTTCAATAGGTAATCGCAAATTTTTTAAAAAACTCGATTTTTTTGAGCAATTTTTACAGTTATGGTGTATAAATTGCCTTACCTGTCGTCGTGAGATTGATGGTTCCGCGTGAGTTTGGCGTCAACTGATTAGAATGAACCGCCTCTTTGAAAAGGGCAAGTTTTCGGTGAAAATCAATATGTGTACCACAAATAGCATCAAGTCTCGACTGATAATTAAAGGTAATATTTGTAATATCCGCAAAGGACATAACAGTTATATCATTTATTATATCCGCTTTTTTCATATTTTCTATGCATGACATTACGATTTTCTGGATTTCCTCATCTTTAAAGGCAATAAGCTCGCCTTCATTTGCGGAGATTATCGAAACACCCTCACATACCGGTATTCCTTCAATCTTTTCTATGGATTTTTCCAGAATTTTACCTGTATTGTCAATCACAATAAAGGCGTCATCGAACAAAATCTGAACAGTCGGCTGACATTCCTCAATTTCAACAATTACAGTTGGAGGGAACGGCTTTTTCTTTACTGATACCTTATTTATATATGATAAATCATATAAATTGCGTTTTATAGTGCGTTTGCGCGTACTAAACAGATTTCTGCCGCTCAAATTTCCTACTTGTGCAGTTATTTCCTCTGTATTTAGTTTTTTATTCCCGATAACAGTCACCGTTTTAATATTAAAAAGAGGTGTAAAAAACATAATGACAAGCACAAAAATCAATGCAAGCACGGTAAAGAATGTATATCTTCTTATACGTTGCTCACGAATACGTTTTTGCCGACGTTTGTCATGGCGAGCCTGTATAGTGCTGCGCGCACCTACTCTCTTCTTAGCCATACTAATCCTCCGTACTGCTAAATGCAGCATAAAATTTAATCAATCAACTCAATCAACACGTTTTATATTGATATTGCAGGCAGACAAAGCCTTTTCAATATGCTCATATCCCCTGTCAATAAATTTTACATTTTCAATTTCGGTTATACCGTCTGCCGCAAGTGCTGCAACCACAAGCGCCGCTCCGCCACGAAGCTCTTTTGCAACAACTTTTGCGCCGCTTAAATTACTTTTTCCGATTACAACAGCAACTCTGCCGTCTGTTTTAATATCAGCACCCATCCGCACAAGTTCTTCAATATGCTGAAAACGGTTTTCAAATATGTTTTCTACAAAGACACTCGTTCCCTTGCACTGCGTAGAAAGCGCCATAAAAGGAGATTGGATATCGGTCGGGAACCCCGGATATGGCATAGTTTTAATAGTTCCGACGCTTTTTAGCTTTTTTGCCGGTTGCAGAATTATTCTATTTCGTTCAGTGTAAATTTTACATCCCATATCCTGCAAAACATTTATCATAGCACCGGCATGACCGCTATCTGCCTTTTTAAGAATAACACTTCCTTCAGATGCCGCTGCGCAAGCAAGATACGTTGCTGCAACAATTCTGTCCGGAATAATAGTATGCTCTACACCGTAAAGCTTATGTACACCTTCAATTACAACAGTGTCGCTTCCTGCACCACGAATTCTAGCGCCCATTCGGTTCAAAAACCGTTCAAGGTCAACAATTTCAGGCTCTCGTGCCGCATTTTCTATAACCGTCACACCTTTTGCCATACACGCCGCGAGCATAGTATTTTCAGTTGCGCCGACGCTTGGGAAATCAAGATGTATGTTTGTGCCCTCAAGGTTATCCGCTATGCAGTGAATAAATCCGTGAGATTCGCTTATTTCGACACCGAGTTGCTTAAGTGCTTTAATATGCAGATCAATAGGTCTGTTGCCGATTTCGCAGCCGCCCGGCATAGAAACCTCTGCTCTTCCGAATTTCGAAATAATTGCTCCTAGAAAAATTATCGATGAACGCATCTGGCGCATAAGGTCATCAGGAATTGTATATCCCGAAATGTTTGAGGAATCTACCTCCAAGCAGTTCTTTTCCCATTTTACTGTACATCCAAGATTTTTCAAAACTGCAATCGTCATTTCGACATCTCTCAGTTTAGGACAGTTATATATTATATTTTTTCCATCGCTCAAAATAGCAGCCGCTAGAATTGGAAGCACGGAATTTTTCGCCCCTTGAACGTCAATTTCGCCCTCCATTTTTTTGCCGCCGTCTATGATCAGCTTGCTCATAGAAACACCTCCGGCTTTAAATTTCCATATTGTATAATATGAAAACAGCCATTTTGTGTTCCTACAACAATATATTATATCAAACTATTACGATAAAATCAACTTTTTTCATCAAATTGCTCTAAAAAGGCAATATCCTCTTTCGAAAGTTTGGCTGCCTTTAGCATATCCGGTCGCTTTTTCTTTGTGGTCAGTAGCGCCTGCTGTCGTTTCCAGATTTCAATATTCTTATGATGCCCTGAAATTAGAACTTCAGGGATTTTCATACCCATAAATTCCTGCGGATGTGTATATTGAGGATACTCTAAAAGCCCTGAAAAATGGCTTTCATTCTGATACGAACTTTCGGCAGAAAGTACGCCCGGAATCATTCTGCTTACCGAGTCAATGACTGCCATTGCAGGAATTTCTCCGCCTGTTAGCACAAAATCGCCTATCGAAATCTCCTCATCTACAATCATATCGAGTATTCTCTGGTCAACCCCTTCATAGTGACCGCAAAGAAATACTATATGCTCTTTTTGAGACAGTTCAATCGCTTTCTTCTGGTCAAAAACTGTTCCTTGCGGCGACAAAAAGATTGTATGCGGTTTTTCCTCACAACCTTTAGCTACGCTCATATACGCATCATAAATAGGCTGAGGAGTCATAAGCATACCGCCTCCGCCCGAATAAGGGTAATCGTCAGTCTTTCTGTGCTTGTCCTTTGAAAAGTCCCTGATATTTATAAAATTCATTTCAATAAGACCTTTTTCCCTTGCTCTTCCTGTAATGCTGTTTCCAAGCACAGCTTCAAACATATCCGGAAATATGGTCAAAACATCAAATTTTATCATTCGTCTTCCAATCCTTCAGGTATTTTTATCGTAATTTTCTTATTTTCTATGTCAACCGATTTTAAAACGCCTTCAATTATAGGTACCAAAAGATTCTTTTTTCCTTCGCGCCTTATATCATAAACATCGTTTGAGCCAGTTGAGAAAACATCAACCAGACACCCTATTTCCTTGCCGTCCTCCTGATAAACAGTGCTGTCTACAAGGTCGGCTATATAATAAACTCCCTCAGGCAGTTCACCAAGTGCCTCTCTGTCTGCCACCAAAACTGCATTTTTATACTTCTCAGCTTCTTCGATTGAGTCAATTTCCGCAAATTTTACTATGATATTATTTTTCTGATATTTTACATTTTTAATTGTAAGCTTTTCCTGTTCTGTGCGTTTTTTTACAAAAACAACGCCGATTTCCTCAAAAACCTCCGGATAGTCTGTCCAAGTTACAATTTTTACTTCACCACGAAGTCCGTGAGTATTTATAATTTTTCCTACTTCTAAAAAATTCATCTTTTATCCTTTCTGTGCATCTGCACAGGTATGAAAGAAATTTCCGCAGGACTTTGTTTATTCTTGCGGAAACTCATTCCAGCCTTTTTTATATATTAAAATAAGTGCCGCATCTGACACTCATTTTAACATATATTTATTGAACAATATCGACAGTCACATGCTTGTCTTCAATACTTGCGGCTGCCTTAACAACAGTTCTGATTGCCTTTGCAATCTTTCCCTGTTTTCCGATAACCTTGCCCATATCGCCGTCAGCAACACGAAGCTCTAAAGTTACCGAATTTTCACCCTCAATTTCTGTTACCGAAACCTCATCTGGGTGTTCTACTAATGCTTTTGCAATAAGTTCTAAAACTTCTTTCATAACGGGAATCTCCTTACATAATACCCTGCTTTTTAAGAAGAGCCTTAACTGTATCAGTAGGCTGTGCACCGTTACCGATCCACTTCTTAGCTAAGTCTGCGTCAATGTTTACTGTTGCAGGATCTGTCAGCGGATTGTATGTTCCAATTTCTTCGATAAATCTACCATCTCTCGGATATCTTGAATCTGCTACAACTACTCTGTAAAAAGGAGCCTTCTTAGCACCCATTCTTCTTAATCTGATCTTTACTGCCATGTTATTTCACCTCCTGAAAATATTTCTTTTGTATATCAAAGCCTTTCGGCATTTAATATCTTTTAAAACTTTCCACCAAACTTTTTCATTCGTTTTAAAAGCTTCGCTTGTTTGCCTCCCGAAAACTGCTTCATTATCTGCTTCATCTGGTCAAACTGTTTTAATAGCTCATTTACGTCCTGAACCCGTGTTCCGCTGCCTTTTGCAATTCTCACCTTGCGGCTTGCAGCAATAATTTTGGGGTTAGCTCTTTCCTTGGGCGTCATAGACTGTATAATTGCTTCGGTTCGCTTCATTTTCTTTTCGCCATCGGCATCGTTTATGTTATCAAGCATCCTTTTATCAACGCCAGGCATCATTCCTAAAATCTGGGAAATAGAACCCATTTTCTTTATTTGCTGAAGCTGTCCCAAGAAATCCTCAAGGTCAAAGGTTTGCTGACGCATTTTTTTCTCAAGCTCTTTTGCCTGTTCCTCGTCAACAACCTCCTGCGCTCTGTCAATCAAGGTCATAACGTCTCCCATACCGAGAATTCTTCCTGCCATACGGTCAGGATGGAACGGTTCAAGCTCTGAGAGCTTTTCGCCTACCGATGCGAATTTGACAGGCTTTTTAGTAACGGCTTTTACTGAAAGTGCCGCACCACCTCTTGTGTCTCCATCAAGCTTTGACAGAATTACACCTGTTATTTCAAGCTGGCTGTTAAAACTTTCTGCTACATTTACTGCGTCCTGACCTGTCATTGCGTCAACAACAAGTAATATTTCGGAAGGATTTGTCTTTGAGCTTATATTTGAAAGCTCCGCCATCAACTCTTCGTCTATATGAAGTCTACCTGCTGTATCTATAATTACAGGGTCATTGCCATGCTTTTTAGCATGCTCAACTGCAGCTTCTGCAATTTTAACCGGATTTTCGTCTGTTCCCATTGAGAAAACCGAAACACCAATCTGGTCGCCCAAAACCTGAAGCTGTTTTACAGCCGCCGGACGATAGACGTCACACGCAACCAATAGTGGGCGTTTGTCCATCGTCTTTCTTAAGTTTAGAGCAAGCTTTGCCGATGCCGTTGTTTTTCCGGCACCCTGAAGACCGCACATCATAATAACTGTCGGCGGATGTTTTGAAAATTCAAGTCTTGCATTTTCCGAGCCCATTAATTCTGTGAGTTCATCACGAACAATTTTCAAAATATTTTGCGACGGAGTAAGGCTTTCAAGGACTTCCGCTCCCATTGCCTTTTCCGAAACACTGTTTATAAAGTCTTTAACAACCTTAAAGTTTACGTCTGCCTCCAAAAGTGCGAGTTTTACCTCACGCATGGCATCTTTTATATCTTTTTCAGTAATTTTTCCTTTGCCTTTTAACTTTTTAAAGACTCCTGACAACTTTTCGCCAAGATTTTCAAATGCCACTTTTTGCACCACCTTTACAGACGACTTTTAATTTCTTCAATTTTTTCGGTCAAACGCCTTGTTTTTTCATTTTGAGGCATCTCATTCACAATTTCCTGCACATTTTTAACAGTCTTGCTTATTTCGGCAAATCTTTTCGCCATACCGAGCTTTTCCTCAAATTCCAAAAGATGTGCCTCGCCTTGCTTTATAAAAGCACGCACACCCTGACGTGATACTTCCATATCCTGTGCAATTTCTGCCAAAGACAAATCCTGATTGTAATATAAATCAAGTGACTCTGCTTGCTTTTCGGTCAAAAGCTCTCCATAAAAATCCAAAAGAACACTGACCGATAGATCCTTTGCCAAGATTTTCACCGCCTTTTAGTGTAAACCAAAAAAACTTTACAGTCGCATTATACAGTATTTTTATGCCATTGTCAATAGTTTTGTGAAAAAAAGACGTAAAAATTTCCGCAAGGCTAAAATACCCTGCGGAAATACCTAAATCTTATTAAATACCGTCGTATAATCCCTTGTCGCAAAGCTCCTTAATTGCTGCCTGAACTTCTTCCTTATCTTCACGGTATGTAATTCCGTACCACTTATCCTTATTTGAGTAAGACTTAACTGTTGCCTTACCGCTCTTAATCAACTTATCAACAGTGTTTGGAATTAAACATTCGTCCTTTAAAAGGTCTGCTGTATTCATAAAGTCATCGAATTCCTTTTCAAGTTCCGGAAAAATATCCGGTGTAAAGCCCCAAAGGTTCATTGATACCTTCTGATCTGTCGGCAGTTGATGCCATGTTTCGCCGTCATCATCTGTGTACTGTGATTTTGAGTTTATTTTTGTTCTTTCAACAATGTCTTTAAGGTATCCATTCTCAATAACGCAACAGCCTCTTGCAACAGTACCGTTTTCAGATACAGTTTTTTCGAGGTCATAGTTCACCATACAAAAGTCAAAGCCTTTAGCATTCTGCAAATGCTTCTGGATATCTGTAAATGCATTTGAGCCGTAGTAGTCATCTGCATTTATTACTGCAAAAGGCTCTTTAATAATGTCCTTACAGCAAAGAATTGCATGAGTTGTACCCCAAGGCTTCTTTCTTCCTTCAGGAAGATTTGAAATATCCTGCATAACATATTCAACATCAATAACTTTTTCAACTTTTTTGCCTACGATTTCCTTGAAATCCTTTTCAATTTCTTCTTTTATAATGAAAACAACCTTATTGAAGCCCGACTTTTTAGCATCATATACCGAAAAGTCCAATAAAACTTCTCCATTCGGCCCAATAGGCTCCATTTGCTTAAGTCCGCCGAAACGACTTCCCATTCCTGCCGCCATTACTACCAATGTTGTGTTCATAGCATATTCCTCCAAAATTAACATAATTATGATTTTATTATAATTCCAAAATTTCTTTTTGTCAACAATTTGTCATATTTCTTCTGTTTATTTTGTTTTGGCAGCCTTATTAATATCTTTCAATCAATACCTGCTGCGTTTCGGCAATCCATTCTACATAGCATCCAAGCTCTTCTGTTATAAATCTGACCGGCAAAAATGTTCTTCCGTCCTGCACAAAAGCAGGTGCATCAAGCATAACGATTTCATTATCTACAACAGCTTCGTCGCTTCCTATCTTCAAAACTATTGACTTTTTTACCTTTACCATCTTATCACGTATTGATTCAATAATCGAAACCACACCCGTTGTTCCGTCCCAATAAACATCTGCACCGAGAGTTTCTGCCAAAAATCTTATCGGAAGCATAGTTCTTCCATTCACTATCTGCGGTGCAACATCGTTTTCCACAACCTCTCCGTTAACAAGTGCAGTTTTTTGACCTATCGTAAGAATAATCTGTTTATCACTGTTTATCGAGTTATAATGGAAGGTGTATTCACCTGCACGAAATGCCCAGTTATGTTCAATCTTTGCATTGTTCCAGTCTTCTTCACTGCCTGCATAATATACATCTTTTAGAGATTCACATATACGGAATACACACATACCCATTTTCTTAAGACTTTTGGGAAGCTTTACAGTTGTAAGAGCAGTGCAGTATTCAAAGGCAAAATCATCAATTTCTTCTACACCCTCAGGAATTGTTACGCTCTCTAAAGACTCACATACTAAAAATGCAAATCCCCCAATCTTTTTAAGCCCCAAAGGAAGCACAAGAGTTTTAATTGCACAGCTCGAAAATGCTCTCACTCCAATTTCTTCAAGAGTTTTCGGAAAAACTATTTCAGTAAGGTTTTTACAATCCATTAAAGAATAATCGCCAACCGAAGTAATGCCTTCGCCGATAACTACCTTTTTAATTTTTTCCACATCAGAATGCCACGGAGCATTTTGGAGAGTGTAATCGTCCATATCGCCCGAGCCGGAAAGTGTAAGAGTGCCTGCTTCATCTAACTCCCAAGTTATGTTTTCGCCACAGCTTCCGCCTGATGCCATCACCGCAAGCGGTGCTATTGACATTAATACGCACATACACAAACCCATACATACCAAACCTTTAATTCTCTTCATAAAAAAAGCCCCCATTTTAAAATTCACAGTGCCAAGTAGACACACTTTTATATTTTAACTATTGTTAAAACCTTTATTTTTGGGATATTTCTGAATATATTTGCATAAATATATCAATAATCCCACTTCGCCACACAATTAAGCCTCTCAATTACATCAATTATTGTGACGCAATCATTATACTATACTTTTTTCTTAATTACAAGAAAAAATGCCATATTCACCAAATTTTATGAAATTGGTATAAGGGTATATTTATCAAAAAATGCATCTAAATACGTAGTTTTCAGTGCAGGCAATTTAGTAAAATCAAACCAGCAAATAATTTTTTTAATTTTTTTTAAAAAAATGCTTGACAAATTGATTGTATGCTGTTATAATTACTTTTGTTGTCACGGAAAAGACACATTTGGGAGTATAGCTCAGCTGGGAGAGCGTCTGCCTTACAAGCAGGATGTCACAGGTTCGAGCCCTGTTACTCCCACCAGTTTCTTTTATGTGGCCCGGTAGTTCAGTTGGTTAGAACGCTAGCCTGTCACGCTAGAGGTCGTGGGTTCGAGCCCCATCCGGGTCGCCATTTTCTTTTTTGCGGCAACATACGCCTCTGTAGCTCAGTCGGTAGAGCAAGGGACTGAAAATCCCTGTGTCGGCGGTTCGATTCCACCCGGAGGCACCATTATATATGCGGGAGTGGCTCAGTGGTAGAGCGTCACCTTGCCAAGGTGAACGTCGCGAGTTCGAATCTCGTCTTCCGCTCCATCTACAAAAGACGCATATTTAATAAAATTTGCGTCTTTTTCTATAAACGGCACCATAGCCAAGTGGTAAGGCAGAAGTCTGCAACACTTTTATGCCCCGGTTCAAATCCGGGTGGTGCCTCCAAAAAAAGAACCATAATTTTGACATAAAATTATGGTTCTTTTTTCTTTGCTCAAAACGTACTACCTAAGGAGGTTTCTCTAAAAAGAAAAGTTTTATGGTGAATTATATGGTGCTTAAAACATCTATTTTAATACATTCGATATAATTTCAATTACTAAAAAACTTTTCTAAACAAAAATGCACCAAAATAAGTTTCGTAGTGAAACCTGCGGTGCATTTTTTCTTCTTTAACCAAGTCGGAATCCACCGAACTAATCACTTTCACAAACCTGAATAATTTTATCTGCAGCACCTTTTGCACCCGAGGAGTTTTTAAACCCGTCAGCAATTCTCTTGGCCTTTTGCTTATAGGCGTTGTTGCTTGATATTTCATTTACAGCACTCAAAATCGAAGCAGCATCTGTTCCATCAAGCATTATTCCTGCACCAAGACCCAAAACACGCGCGGCAACCCCTTTTTGCTCTGTTGTTTGTGGTAACATAACAAGTGGAACTTCAAAATATAAACTTTCGCTGACGCTATTCATTCCACAATGTGATATGAATACATCGGCTATTTTCAAAACCGCAATTTGATCAAGATGTGAAAAAACTGATACATTTTCAGGGAGAACTCCAAAATCATCCATATACACAAGATTGCCAACAGACATAATAACCTGATACTCTGTATCTTTGAAAGTAGATATGCACGTTTTATAAAAAGGCATCATATCATTATTAACAGTTCCCATTGATATATAAATCAGTTTATCTCTCTTTTTCTCAAACTTATCGTTTACAGGACGAATTGAAGGTCCGACAAATGCATATTTGTCCGAAAAAGTCTCTGAACAAGGCTGAAATTCAGGAGAGGTATAGACAATAGTATGTGTGTTATCATCATTACCAATAATATCAAGAATATTTTTGACCGGATATCCTTTACTTTGCAACCGTTTAATTTGTTTAGTGGTTTTGGGTATAGAAAAAATCATCTTAAACAAATCTCCGACGCCTCGTTTCATAATCCTTGCTGAATGCTGATTAAACGCAAAGGTTGTTGTTGAAGAAACAAAGGGGATACCAAGCTTTAGTGCAACGGCTTTTCCCCATAGTGCCATAGAGTCTGCAACAATGCAATCAGGCTTAAGTTCCTCCATTTGGCTACAAACCTTATCATCAAGTGCCAATGTTGCATCTACCAATATCTTTGTAGAAAAAGCAAGGTCTTTTCCTATACGTGAAGAATCCTTGACGTCGAGTTTTCGCTCCGTATCATAATCATCGCAGGGTATAAATGTTGCTCCTGCCGACTCGATTTTTTCACGCATAATGTTATATGAATAGTACCACACCTGATGTCCGCGAGAAACGAGTTCTCTGACAACGCCCAAGGTGGGGTTAGTGTGTCCGTGTGCAGGAATACAAAAGAAAACAATTTTGCTCATATTTCTTCACCTGATTTCATTCTTCTATATCACTAAAAACTTGTTTAACAAAATCTTGTTGCTTTGCTTTAGGAAGAATTGCTATTCCTCTCTCTTTATCACCAAGAACCAAAATTTCATCTCCAGGATGCAGTTCAAACAATTCCCTTGCTTCTTTGGGAATAACAAACTGTCCCTTTTCTCCTATTTTAACCATCCATGCATATTTTCCTTCAGGTATGTTCATAGTTATCTCTCCTTTGTATGATTGGTATGAATAATCATACCTCATTTTAATATAAAAGTCAATAGAAAAAGAAAAGTTCACTATAAACTAATCTTTCAAAAAAATGCACCTCTTTTTCGTTCCAATTCCAAAAAGCGATGCATTTGTTTTATTAAGATGAATGTGAATATTGTATTCTTTTAATGATGTACTAATTATTTTATTTCCTGTTTTTTACAAGTAAAATAAGTCCAAAAATCATGACGACTGGAAATAAGGTGGCAAAAAGCAAACCTGTTTTCAAATTGCCTCCTACGGCATCCGCGATTGTTCCAACCATAGTGGGGCCAACCGCCGCACCCAGATCTCCCGCTAAAGCCAAAAAGGCAAACATTGCAGTTCCGCCCTTGGGACACTTTTGTGAGGAAATACTAATCGTTCCTGGCCACATAATTCCTACCGACAATCCGCAAAGAGCGCAGCCGATAAGACCTATAATCGGGATTGGCGAGAGGGCTGCCAACAGGTAGCATATCACACACAGCGATCCGCAGACCAGCATAACCTTGGCAAGATCAAGTTTCTCGCTTTTCTTTCCGTAAAACACACGTGCTAATCCCATAAAAACAGCAAACTGACATGGACCGACTAGGTCACCTATGGTTTTGGAAACACCAAGAGCAGATTCTGTAAAGGCTGATGCCCATTGAGTCATAGTTGCCTCAGATGCGCCTGCACATATCATAAGCATGATCATAAGCAAAAACAAAGGAAGTCTCAACAACTGACCGATACGCATTCCTTCTACGTCATCTACCAATCGCTCTATTGGACAAGAGAGAAAAATAAAGGTGTTTAATAACGGCACTACCGCCCATATCAGCGCAAGGAACTGCCAATGCGCCGTACCAAATATTGCAAAAAATATGGCAGAGCCCAAGATCACACCAACAGCGCCCCAGCAGTAAAACGAGTGCAGGAGACTCATCACACCTGCTTTGTTCTCAAACGGACAAGCTTCGACAATCGGACTTAGTAAAACCTCAATGAGTCCACTACCTATTGCATAAAGGACTACGGAAATGATAATGCCCAAAAAAGGATTAGGGAGTAATTCTGGCAAGAATGACATCAGGATAAGTCCCACAGTAGAAACCAACTGCGAAGCCACCACACAAATGCGGTATCCAATGATGTCAGCGAATTTCACTGCCACCAAGTCAACGAGCAATTGTGTTAAGTAAAATACCATCGGAATAAACGCAATCATTTCGAGTGAAATTCCATAGGTATCCTTGAACGTCAAAAACAAAAGCGGTGCAAAATTTGAGGATATCGCTTGCGTGATATAACCGAGATAGCAGGCAATCAGTGTTTTTTTATAGTTCTTCGTTTTTGTCATAATGTCTCCTTGTACCGATAATGCTTATAATATTTTTATTCCTAGAAATTCTTATTTATAGAATTATTTTACTACAAAAATGTGTATTTTTCAAGCGGACGAATAAAAATCAAACAAAAAGAAGCCTTGCTTCTGCAGAAAATACTTACGCCCTTTCCTCACAGCCCTAATGACTAGCAGTACAGCTTCTTTATTTGTTATTCGGCACATAAAAAATTATTTCACTGTAAAATAATCTGCATCATTTTGCACCGCATATTTGTTCGTATTAATATTGACCGTTAGCGCCACCTCGGAACAAGTTATGCTTGTTCCGATTTTTTTGTATAAAAAAAACTGTAAAAACAAATTTGTTTTTACAGTTTTTCCTATTCATTAGCAGAATAATTTTTTCCTACCAAAATATCATAAGTAAGCATTCTATGCGCAGCAACAAATCCTTCAAGTCGCTCTGTCATAGGAACAAAAATTCTGTCATTATAAAATGGTGTTTCATTATAATAATCACTCAAAAACTCCATATATGCAGTTTTTGGTGCACCTGCAAGCTCAGTTGCCACATTTAAAAGATTATATGCCGATATTGCATTTTTGTTTCCCTGCTCTGCCATATCTATTTCCATCAAATCGAAGTTACCATAGATAAGGAACGGCACACGCAAGGTTTTCCGCACATCCTCCTTACCCAAAACTGCGCTGTCTGCTATAAAGCCGCTTTCAATATATGCCGCACTATTTGCACCCAAAGTTGGTATGTGGTCTCCAAAATATACTAGCAGAGTATCTTTTTCTCTATTATCAATATAGTCCACTATTTTCTTAAGCGCCAAATCAGAATCCCGTACACCTGTTGTGTAATTTAAAAGAGAATTGAGCGCACCTTTTGAAAGTTTAGGATTTTCCACTTCCACTTCTAGTTTTTCAAACTTATTCTCGTACGGCTGATGGTTTTCCATACTGATTCCAAAAAGGAAGCACGGCTTACTGTCATCCATATCCATAAGATACTTAACATAAGACGCAAAACTGTCATCCGAAATGTATCCTCCCTTAGTATAGCAGTCGACTTCATCAATAAGCATAAGGTCATCTGAAAAATACATTTCATCAAAACCAAGATACGGATATGTATTTTTACGGAAGTAAAAAGACGGCATATATGTGTGCATGGCAAGTGTTCGATAACCATTATCTTTATAATGCGACACATATGTAGGCATATCACGGCTTACATACTGCCATGGCACAGCACCTGCCGGAAGCTGTTCTACTGTGAGTCCGGTCAACACTTCAAATTCTGTCCTGACCGTTCCTCCTCCCATAGCGGTTTCATACATATATCCACTTCTTGCGTTTTTACGCATTGAAATTTCTTCAAAATTTTTTATAGGGTTTTCAGAAAATATAGTTCCCGGCAAAAGTTTAGGGTCCCAGAAACTTTCAGATAAAATTACGATTATATCTGGTGAGTTAAATCCCGCTGCCGCATCTTTTTCTGTGTAAGGCGACAATATTCCCTTTACCTTTTCTTCGCTGTATTCTTCAGGGCTGTTCACCGACATCGACAACACATTAACAATAAACCCTCCTGTAAAACCATGCTCAATGTGATTATTCTCCTGCGTTATAGTCGATTCCCTTTTCATACCAAAGGCAGTAAATGTTTTTGAAATTTGTTCAGAGGTTCTAAATGGCATATAGATTAAAGTGACTATAACCGCAGCCAGCATCGTTCTTGTTATAAACCGCAGCTTGATTTGTGGTCTGCTATGAAATATCACCACCAGAAGAATTATTGCCATTAAGATAAGCAAAATATGCGCAGCAGGCAGTCCGTTTTTTATAAAACCCAAAAGCTCACCAACATTCTCCTTTTGGTTCACAATGTCCCAAGGATATACAAAATCGCCTGTCAGGCTATGTTTAAAATAGTTTGCCGTTGCAAGCAGAAATCCACCCAAAAACATCACAAGAGCAGCAATAAAGCCTTTTTTCACCAAAAGCCATAGCGTTATATATAATCCATAGAGTATCAAAATAGTAAAAACTCTGGCACCTGGGAATTTCCAAGAATAACCCAAAAAATTCCATAACGATTCAAAATAGAAATACTCCATTGAAAAATAAAGATATAGCGGTGCAAAAATAGTGCAAAGCATACCTATTATATTCCAGCAATTTTTTAAATCAGTTTTTCTGGTATGCTGAAACTTCTTTTTCCAAGAATCTCGTTTTTCTATTTCTTCGGTTTTTTCAGGTATCGGGGTTAGTTTTTCTTCGACTTCAAAAATACTTTCTTTCATTCAAAACTCCATAACATTTTTATTCGTCACGCATTGTCCTATTTATGCTACCTAAAAACATCTGTAAGCTTTTTTAAGCCTGCAATACCTCTTTATGCGCGTTTTGCTGTATCCTCTTGTATTTGACTCATTTACCCTGCTCTGTTCTGCCCTTTCGTCATATCTTTGTATGGCAAACTCCTCTAATTAGATTTAACGCCTCAATGCTGATATTATATTCTCTACGACAAAATTTGTCAAGTGTATTCGACAAAAACCGATGTGAGTATTGTACAATTGTCAATGATGGGTGACGCATTTTTTTGCATCAGCCCGAGGGTTTTAATCATAAAGCCCTGCTCTGTCATTAATTACCAAAATGCGCATAAGCGTTTCCGGCAAATCCAAATTGCTCTCGCTTTCTCCGGCATAAATGCCCTTGTCCAAAAGCTTTTGAATTGTCGGCATCGCCCACTTAGGCAAGTCAACTGTGTAATTGTAAACTCTTTCAGCATTTTGTTTAAGTTTCTCTACTTCTTTTTTTAATGCTTCGAATTCTCTTTTTTCTTCTGCTGTCATAGCCGTATCCTCCCATATTTTCATAAAATTTTCGGGTGTTTTATACTTACTTTTTAAAATACTTGCAGTAGAACCCCAATCCGGAAGTTGAAAATGCGGCTTATCGACAGGGCTTTTCCAATCACCGCCCCATTCAAGACCGATACTTTTTCCAAGCCTTCCTACCCTTGAGAAGAAAGCATCGCCATCTTCATAAGCGCCTTTTCCATCATTTCTGTAAAAATCAAAGGCAACGCCCCACTGATGCATTGATGAATAAGTAGATCCTCTGGCATTTGTCACAATGTTCCCTTTTGTCGTTCTGCCTTTAGCATAAAGTGCGTCCTGCTCTTCTTTAGTGCGCAAGCACTCAGAAATTCCTATTATAAGTCCTTTTTGGGCACACAACTTTTTTAATTCAAAAACTTTCTCTTGAAGTTTTGGATGTAAATCAGAAATATTCCTCATCGTCTTCACCTTCTTTTAAAACATCAATCGCTTTTATGAGCGTTTTAGGCAGCGGTATGCCCATAAGCCCCGCATTTTCTATTACAGAAATTGCCTCATTCACTATAAACCCTATAATAGTCGCAGTTTTTATGTAATTTGCACCAAGCGATACATCAAGTCTGTGTGCAACCAGAACAAACATTAAAATTACACATTTTTTGCAAAGCCCTTCAAAGCACGATCGACTGTTTATAGCACCGTTTACTGATTTAGGACTATTTCTGAAAACAGAGGCTATAACCAGTCCCATCAAAAAATCGACCGCCATAAAAATGACTAATGTTGTCATATCCCTGTCCCAGCCGCCTAAAAGCTGCACCATAAGCGAACCGAGGCTGCCAATCAAAGCACAGACTGCTGTTTTAATATTACTCATAAGTCCTCCCAATCCTCGTGCATTACACGTTTTCAAAAATAGGCTGTTCACCACTTACTCCGTGCTCAAACCTTATTTCCACTCCGCAAATGCGTTTTTTTACTGTTGTACGGTAAGCACCTTTTATAATCTGAACCCTTACTACATCTCCAAGCAGGTAGTCTTTTCCAAACTTTGCACCTTTTGCTTTCAAGGTTATTTCATTCTTTTCCTTCAATTTAGAAAGACTCACAGCTGCTTCATTTTGATTTTTCCCAAAAAGTTCAGTTTCCCAGCGATAAATCCCCTGTTTGTCAGCATCGCCTTCTAAAGTAGTGCTTACATATCCTTCATCAGTTTTCATATCATATCTGCCGCAGGTTGCAAGATCAAGAATGTCGGTACGCAAACGTGTATCATAGGCATTTTTATTACCTTCTGAAATAATCAAGTCATTTTCTCTGCCCTTTAAAATGTTAAATACCCACTGCTCACTCTTAATGTCGTAAACCAAATTATGACCGAGGTTTCCAAGCTTCAAACAATCGGTTACAACATCAAAAGTCGGTCTTTGGCTACTTTCAAAATCAACTTCATTGCCGTCTGCCGCCTCACCCAAGACAAAATTTTTAACATCGGAAAAAGCCGTCTTGACCAAGCCGGACGCAAGCTCTGCCGAATTTCCCGTAAGCGTTGAAAATTCAGGTGTTATTCGCTTTGATAAAAGCCAGTTACAGGTTCTTGCGTAAATAATCAGCTCATTTCGCAGTTCTTTCGCCACTACTATTCCTGAAAATCCATTTTGAACAACGACAAGGTATCTGTTTTCCATCACAATCTTTGCAGCTTCCGAGGTAAGCGGCAGATGTGCTTCAAAACTTCCTATATCATTATAGTAGATTGTCCAGTTTGAGCGTATTACTTTAGGCTCTATCAAAAGCAGATTAAATTCAAAATCGTAAAATCGCAACGTCATATAATCACCGCCTCTGAATATCTGGTTGAATATCGGCAAATAACGTCAATTCCGGTATTCATATTGTTGTTTAAAACCTCAATATCGTTAATTCCGGGATATAGAAAAAATCCGTCAAAAAAACTATCATCTGCAAGATATTTAATAAGATTATCGCCCTTTGAATTGTATATTTTTCGATTTTTTACATCAACTGTAACACATTCACCCAAAATTGCAGAATAATTAATTTTTAGCGATTCACCGCTTGTATGGTTATAAAGAGCCAAAACGTTATCTCCGTCGGTTCCTTCATTAATGTTTATAATAAATGTCGGCTCGGTTTTTGCAGTACCTTCATAGCTTAATAAGTTTTTTGATACTCTTTCCGAAAACTTTGCCGGAAATGTAAATTTTGCATCCAGCAGCGGAATTTGCTGAAAAATAGGCGTCTCCGACTTTATAGCATCCTCAAAATACGGGCAGTCACAGATAAACTGCACTATGTAAATAATAAATTTACCTTTTCTGTCTACCTGACGGTAATCACAGCATCTTGCCTCAATTCTGCGCACACCCAAAACTGTTTTAATTTCAAGCCAGCCCTTTTTTTCAAGAGCAGAAATTGCAGAAGAGTATTGCTTTGCAAAATCCTCTCCTACCACCAAGTCTCCTCTTAGAGTTATAGTTCTTGCATTGTCAACAGCAGTTGTTGTTTCCTGTCCGTCCTGACCAGCATATTTTGCCACAGTGAAACTTTTACCGCTAAAGGAAAGTCCTTCTGCAGCAGTAAGTTTCCAAGGAGAAAGGGAGCTACCGCCACCAAAAATAATTTCTCCTGTTTCATTATAAAATCTTATGCTAAACATTGTACCTCCTTTAACTAACTCCGGATAGTCTCTTGACCGTTTCCATACGTTTTATCGCCTCAACAGTATCAATTCCATCCTGAGACTGAATATTATACGAATTATTTGTAGTATTATATGTGTCTCCTGAATATGAAAAAGCATTTCCTATACCGATACCCAAATTGAACTCGTCAATTTTTGTTCGTATAGTTGCAAGTTGGGCATCAAGTCCTTCAACAAATCCTTGCCCAAACTTTTCTGCTGAAATGCTGCCACTCGTATAAAAGCCATCAGGGATTTCGTATCCTGCCTTTTCAAGTTCTTTCTTCATATTGCTATATGCATCATTCCAGCCGGTTTCAAATTCTTCCTCATACCGCCTTGCTGAAATCCCTTCAGAAATAATTCTTTTTTCCTGTAAACTAGCCGCATATTTTGTAAAAGTCTCATCGTCAGCACGCATAAGAGCCGATGCCAGTCCAAGCCCCTCCTCAACACCTAAGCTGTTTAAGGCTGTCATCAAGATATCTTTCTTTTCTTCATCAAGCCCAAGTGTCGAAATACGTGCCTTTACGTCTTCAATAGTCTGTCCATACCTTTTTATAACACCAATATCGTGCTCAATATCATGAAGTGTTATAAATGTGTCCTTTTTTCCGTTCATTAAAACAGTATTTACATTAAAAAGATTTCCAAAGCTGTTTATTTCTTCAGTAGTCGCCCTGTGCTTTTTTATGACCTCATCAAGCTTTCCGCTTGCATATTTTACGATATTGTCATACAGCTTAGTTATACTTTTCTTTTCAGTCTCGAAAAGTGCGGTTAAATTTTCTTGCTCTGTCTCAAATTGTTTTTTCTGATACTTGAATATTTCAAGGGTATATTTCATCCATTCCTGCGTTCCCTTTTTAAGATATTGGTTCCTAAGCAACTCAAGCTCTCGGTAATATTCACCTTCACTTATTAAATCGAAATCACGCTGATATCTTAGTTTTTCATAAAGGCCTTCAAAAGCTCTTACAGTATGTTCATCACTTTCTTCAAGCCCTTTTGCAACATTAATCGAAAGGTATTCACCAAGTTTTGGAGCCTTTTCCCTGATATCGGTTTTAATATCGTCATTTGTTTCTTTTATAAATTTCTTTACTAATTCACGAAAATCTGCCATTTTTTCACCTCCTGTCATTATTATATGTCCCTTACATCGCCTCATAAAGTGCAGAGGCTATATCATACTGGCGCTCAATTTCACTTCTCTCATCAGGCAAAGCATAAATTTCTTTAAGTTTTTTATAGTATTTGTGCTTTTTCTTATCGGTTATTTGCGCAAGATTTACACTTCTTATCGACAAAATTTTCATCAATTTGCAATTTTCATCAAGGCCTTTAAAAAGTGCAGAAAATTTGAACCAATGCATATAAGGGACAGATAATAAATCAATTCCGTACTGTGCAAAAAAAGCCGCATAAATGTAATCGGCATCATGCTCAAAGCTAAACACTTTTTCTCCATCTTCTGCCTTTTTGCTTACATTTTGCGACTTTTTGCACATATAAAAGTCGCACAGGCAGGATATAGTCTCCTGACAAAACGGCGGAGCTATCCTGCATTTCTTTTTATCAAAGCATAATCTTATTAATATTTTTGCCTTATCTTCTGCTTTTATTTTGGAAGATGAAACAACTCTGTCAAACTCAAGCCAAACACGAAAATCCGTTCTTATGGGATATTTTATCTCATCAATAATCACATAATCCGGAAGTGCATCAGTCAAAATACTCATAATTCTCCGCCTCCTATTATACTGCCTGTGCAACCAGTTTTATTGTCCCTAATTTTCAGGTGTAAAGGTCAAGGTCTGCCATGCATCAGTAGTAGCAGCTTTTCCAAAAATTTTTTCACCTGCCGCTTTAAGACTTCCGCTGCAAGTATATGTATCCTTATCGTCGCCTTCACCCGAAGGAATAATAGAGAAACTTCTCATAACAGCTCGACAAGAACCGTCCTCCTCTATTGCAGAAATATCAGCAATAACAATACTGCACTCGGTATCTTTACCTAAAAGCTCTTTGTCTGCGACCTCAAAAAACACCTTATGCACGGCATTTTCTGGGTCAGCGTCAAACTTATAGGATATTGCAGGAGCATATCCCACAACAGCGCTTCTTTCCATATCCTCGTCAATATACTTTCTTGAATATTCCTTAGGATTTTTAGATACAGAAAGCTCGGTAAATCCGGTCATACGCTTATATGTCTTTGTATCTCCTTCTGTAACCTGCATAAATGCAAGCTTTTCACTTCTTTTAATCATATTAAAGCCTTCCTTTCATTTTATGTCCCTATTTTTTAACACTCTTGTCTGTAAACAAATCTTATTTCACTCTGAAGTCTTGCACTATCCATTGAGCTATCAAAAAGATGCGCACTTTTTACCACTTCTATGCTTTCTGAAATGAGTTTTTTATCTCTAAGCTGCGGCAAATTTTTGAGACGATTTTGTTCTTGAATCCAACCTTCAAGCTTTTCAAAAAATTCAGCTGCCGCCTTATTAAATTCAGGATTTTCGTCATAGGCATCACGCATAGCAAACACAAACCGATACTGATTTAAAGTACCGCCATCACAGTATTTTTTTATAATCGGATTTTCCGGAAGTGTGTCAATCGAATAGCAAATAGGTTTGCCGCCAAGACAGTTTATGTTAATTTTATCATTTTCAAGATAGGGACAGCTTTTCATAAAATTTTTAATGCTTTCAACAATCATAGCCTACCCTCCACAAGAAATTTTAAAATGCGGCAAGCTGCCAACTCTATTATCACTGACCTGAGTAATTTTCAGGTCATTTGCCCTATCTGGCATCTCACTGTTGCATCTTCCCAAATGCACATAGTCACCTACCGCCACCTCAATTTTTTCTACGGTTGGAATCCGAACTATACCTCTGTCTGCTGCATAAAAGCCCTTTTGTTTTATACCGCTTTTTGAAACAACCTGTTTATAGCTTATATGGACATTGGGAAAATACGCAACTTTAAAAGACTCGCTTGCTTCATCAAAATGAAATAAGGTTACGTCACCATTACTTCTCATTTAAAACACCCCGATATAACAAATCCGTTCCGAAAAGATTCCTTTTTGCGACATCATAAAGAATGCTTTTTACATCCTCATCTTTATACGAAACAGAATATCCGTCATTATTTTCCGACAAAACTCCACCAAGATTTTCTTTAGCATACATAGCTTCCGCCATTTCGCAAATACAAGTCTTTACGCACTCAAGCTCAGATGTTTCGCTTTTTCCGCCCGTAATCCTTGCAAGCTCATTTCTTGCGCACCTTTCCCATCTTGGAAATTCTGAGGCAGGGATTTTTAAATCCCCGCCGCAAAACCCGTCGTAAAAAAACAAGTCAATCATCATATAACTCAATCTCCTGCTTTTTCTGCAAATTTTGCAAGCACAACCTTGCTATCGTTAGAAAGTACAACTGTATAGAACTTGTCAACAGAAATATCTGTCACACGCTTTAGTGTCTGTCTTTCTACTTCAACATTTGTATCACGCTTTAAGTAGATTGTAAGTGCCGGTGTTTCGTCTTCAGCTTCTGCTTCGCTTTCAATCTTAACAATAGGACAGATGTACTTTCCGTCTTTCAAAACAACCTTTTTAGACGGTACAACACGAGTGTTTGCAATCATACCGATTTCACCGCTTAAAATAACATTTCCCGTATATTTTTCGCAGGAAATAAAATCTTCATCATGACGAAGCTGTGTAAGCTGTGAAGGGTGCACGAAGATAACTTTCTGACAGTTTGATTCCTCGCCGAACTTATCAATAGCATCAATAATTCCGTCATAAGAAATAATTCCATCTGCCTCATACGAAGTAGTTGCTGTCTGCAATGCTTCCATAGCGTCGTTATCAACCTTTGCAGCGATAGAAGCAGCAAGCTGATTATTTGTTTCGCCGATAGGATTGCCATAACCTGATAAAACTGCCTCATCAGAGAGTTCAACAGCCTTCATTGCCTTTTTAATAGTTGCCTCGGTTGTTGTTGTAATAAGGGTTGTTGTATCAACTGCAACACCTTCTGCAACGTCGTCTGCATCGCCTATGTACGAATATTTTGGGACAACGATTGTATCACCGGCAACACCTGCCAAAGAATCGTCTACCTTTGCAAAAGGAGCTACCACAATTTTCTTTTCAATCTTGGCAGAAATCATATCTGCCATAACCTTTGGATTTACTAAATTTGAAATACTTGTCATTGACATAATTTAAAACCTCTTTTCCGCCTGCTAAAAATCACTTTACCTCCGATGCCTTTGCAGGCAAATCAGGCATCTTTGGCACATTTTTTATCTTACAAAAGTTTTGTAAAGCTCAGGATTTTCCTTGTAAAGTTTTAATCTTTCTTTGTAGCTGAGCTTTGAAAAATCAACATTTTCATTACCTTTATAAGACTCTGATGTAAATTTAGGCTTACCAGATTCCTCTTCAAACAAGAATCCGCACTCGTTTTTTAGTGCTTCAAGCTGTTCAATAAACCCTTCCAGCTTTCCGTCCTTAAGTTTTATTTTTTCCATGTCTAAAAGTGCTCTTAGCGCCGCTGTACTTTTAGAGCCTGCATTTTCAACGCCTTCTGCGAGTAATCGCTCAAATTCTGCCGCAGAAAATTCCTGTTTTGCATCATTTATGCCTCTTTCATACGCCTCACTTAATGCTTCCTCTGACACGGAGCTGTTTTTTGCAGCTTCAAGCTCTTTTGAAAGTTTTGAAACACTCTCTGAATAAAGCTTTAAAATTTCTTCTGCCTGTTCATCGGAAATATCCGGCAGAATGCTCAAAATGTCTTCTTTTTTCATCTTCTCACACCTTTCCTATCCGCAATTTTCTTCTTTGGTTCATACACAGGGCTATATGCTCTTTCCTTTGCCGCTTCCTCATCTTCGCCCAAATACCATTTTCGCATTTCCCAAGGTCTTATAATGCCCGCCTGGCAAAGCTTCAGTTTTTCTTCAAACTCGGCTTTTCTGTCTGCTACAATACTGTCGTCGAATTCAAAACTTATGCCAAATTCTCCGTCCTCAGAAAGAGCGTATAGGTCGCATATAGCATTCATCGCATCAACAAGATTTATAAGAGCTGTCCTTAAAGCTGCCTGAATATCACAGACGTGCGCATAACTGCGTTGTTTTGACACTCTTATTTCCTCTGCTGTTCTGTCAATGTTTAATACATTCGACAAAGTTCCGTAGGCAAGACCCGAATTGAATTCAATTTTTCTTAGTATCTCGTTGAGTCCGTTTATTAATGATTCATCACGAAGCGTCGGAGTCCAGTCCTCAAACAGAGAATCGTCGCCACTGTTTAAAAGTCGGTAAAGCCTTTTATCAGGAACAACGCAATTACCGTTTCCGTCCCTTCTCATTGCCGACTCATCTACAAACAGCGCCCTTTCTCCGCTTTCGAATTCCCACAAAAGTCGCTCATACTGCTTTTCAGCATCCTTTATAAGTGACTCAACCCTTGCAAAAACCGAAATACCAAGGGGTGATTCTGTATCAACAAAGTTTGCCATTGGCATTTTGAAATACGAAAATAGTGGCTTTGTAATGCCCTTTATGCCTACGCACGGCTCAATTCCCTTCCATGCATCAACCTCTTTTAAATTAATCGGCTTTCCTATTCCTATTGCGTTTTCGCTGCAAAATGCAGAATTTCTAATTTTATACACGCCGTTTTCAAAACCATGCTGTTCAATACGTGTATAAACCTTTCCTCCGGAGAAATATCTGTCTAAAAATGCTGCACCCGTAATTTCACCGGACGAGTTAAAGTCAATAGGAACAAAATTCTCTGCCTGAACACAGCTGACCTTGATTTTATCGCCTTCTGCATACGGCTTTAAAACCACTCCGCCCTTGGCACAAGCAAGCTCTGTAATATTGCGGATATTAAAAATCACGTCTTTGTACTGCCTGTCCAGATACTCCGCCCTTTTTGAACCAGAAATCTCAGATTTAAATTCAATTGTTACCAGCCTTGCCGTTTCCGAAGCAATCGCCGAAGCAATCGAAAGACTGCTTTTGCCCCGATAAAGACCTTCCCAGACATTTAAGGCGGCGTTCATTCTGTCGGACAGCTTTGTTTCAATCCCCAGCGAAGACAGGGAATTTTTTAAACTGAAAATGCTAATCACCTTCTTAAAAAAATTCATACTACTTCCATAGCCTTTCTGCCCGCAAATTTAATACAAAACCTCATCGCGGGCTGATAAGGTGTATCCAGGTGGGATTTACAGCAGTTTTTTCATAATCGTGTAGCAAAAATATCGTAAATCGTCCATAGCATGGTCGTTTTGCTTTATTGGTTTGTCCTCTGCTTGCTCTGTATCCCAGCAATATGCGCCAAATTCACGTATTGTATTTTCACAGGAACGATGAATTTTAATTTTATCTGCTGATATAAGTCCTGCTGTGTACCTTATACCGTCTAAAACATCATTCCTTGCTTTTTTAACTGAAAATCTTCCATGCCGCCTTACAGTTTCAATAAAGCTTGCTGCAGACGGGTCCACCACAACATACTGAACAGGTATCCCGTCTGTAAGCTTTTCAAGCTCTGTATAGTATTCTTCATCGGTTAAAAGCTTTTGTTTTTGCCGCCCGTCATGATAAAATTCTTTTATTCGTACAGCTTCACTGCCTGATGCACACCAAAGCCCCATACTACACGGATTTAAAGTTCCATAGTCGATTGAAACAAAATAGTTTCCGCTATGCGGAATTTGGTCGGTAATATGCTTTTCTCGACTGAACATAGGATAAATAAGTCCTTCTGCCAACGCCCATTTTCCAAGAATAAATCTATCAAAATAAACAGTTCCGCTGTATTCACGCTCTAAATTCTTAACAAACTCTGCTGATAAGTTTGGATTATCATAAATAGTGTAGTGCTGACGGAAAATGTCTGCATCACTTTCCAAAAACTTTAAAAGCCAATGGTTAGGACTATCCGGATTACAGGTTCCGTCAAAAATTGAGTTAGGCTTATCAAGACGTGATTTAAGCATTGAAAAAACGTCTTCATGCCAGGTAGTAATTTCATCACCATAGCAGTATTCTATTCCAGCACCCTGAAGCTTTGAAACCTGCGTAACCTTGTCTGCACCCAGTGCATGGCACTTTTTCCCAAAAAGCATTACGGTATTGTCGCTTCCGATACTCCCTACAAGCTCGTCACCCCATATTGAGCGCATTGGCTCTAAAATATTACGATTAAGTGTTCCTTTTGTGTTTCCCAAAAGTACAATGAGTCCATTTCCGCTGCAGGTACGTATACGCTTTGGTATTAAAAAGTAATCAAGATATGTTTTTCCGCTTCTCGTCGCACCTTCTTTAATATTCCAGCGGTGATAGGCATTTTGCCAAAACTCCTTTTGCTTATTCGTCAGCCTGAGCATCAATGCCTCCTATAATTTCATCCAGCTTTTCATATACACTCCCATTGTTTTCACAAGGCTTGTCCCGCCATTTATCAGGACGCCTGTTTTTAAGCCAAACTGAAGCTGCTGATACATCAGGCGGCACATTTTTTCTGACAGTCGTCACCTCTTCGTCACCATTAGCTTTAATAACTGTTTTAACCTCTTCTGTTTCGAATCCAAGAGCTTTCTTAAGGATTGCATTTTCAACGGTAATATCGGTAAATTCTCTACCCATTTTGACCGCCTCCAAAATCCCCACATTTCGTTTTTCCCACCTGCGGAATGTGGCGGCAGAAACGCCGATTTTAGCTGCTATTTCGCCTCTGGTCATACCGTCTCTACTCCAAGCCTGAATGAGAGTTAATCCTTCTTTGGTTAGCCAAAAATCGATTTTCTGCATTTATCCCGTTCCTTTCCGCAAAAATTCTGTTTTTTTAATGACATAATCATATCCCGGTCTGCCGCACAGGTCGCAGGAGCTTTTAATGACCTGAAAACCGTCCCGAAAAATATGAAATCCTGCCGTCCCGTAATCCTTTGCGCATCTTTCGCAAAGGGTGCGCTTTTCCTTCAAGCTGTCACCTCCAATTATGTTATAAAGAAAGACAAACTGCCGGCCGTTTGTTTTCCACGATAACATACTAACACATATCGGTGTGACATATAGGACAACTTTTTAAAGCCTATCAGCTACACTTTTCCAGATATCTGTAAAATCTCTTTTTAACAGAATTTTCTGAATTCATACCGCCGACCTCATCTGCAACCTGATTCCAGCTTAAAAGATTTAAGCAGCGCAGTTTGAAAATCAGTCTGGTCTGAGGGTCGTCTATGTTTAAAATATAATTTGTTACCTCATCTTTGGCATTTTCAAGTTCAATCAGTTTTTGCTTGATTTTCCGTTCTGTTTCAGCCTTTTTAATGGCAACATCTGCGACCTTGTCTGCAATTTTCCCGCCTGATTTACAAATCATCCCCATCCTCATACCTGATATGTATGCTGAATCTTCCATTCGCTTCAGTTCTTCTTTCCAGGAGGTAATCTCCTTTTCAATGTAATAAACCTTCATTAAATTTTCTTTTGTCATACAATCACCTCTGTTAGAAATTCTTTAATTAAGTTCGGATGGATATATTTTTGATACGCATTCCTGACAGCCAATAAAGTCTCCATGACAATCCTTCAAAAGAAAATCCCACTCAACACTTCCGCAAACAGGACATTCTGTTCCAACAGTATCGGCTAAATCCGCACCATAGTTAAGTGTCCTTTGCCTCTCCATCTTCATCACTTCGTCGTAAAAATTCATATTTCATCTCCTTTCACATACTTACTCTATATATTATTTATCGCCTTTTCATATATACACCTCCACTTCCAGCCACATTACGTGTAGTTTTTCTTGTTATTATATACACATATCGTGGTTTTGTCAAGAGTATTTTTAATATTTACCACATTTTGTGTATTTTTAACAAAATTTGATTAGTTTGCTTTTTTAATCTTGACACGACCACATAATGTGTATTAGAATGATTGTATAAAGAAAAAAGGAGAAATTACAATGTTTGGAGAAGTTTTAAAAAGACTAAGAGAAGATGCTAATATGTCGCAAGAGCAGCTCGCGGATGCAATCGGCATATCAAAGAGCGCTGTTGGGATGTATGAACAAGGCAAGCGTACTCCCCATAAACAAGAAATTTTAAAAGCAATTTCCGACTGTTTCGGTGTCACGGTCGACTATCTTTTTGGCTTTAATTCAGGCGGCTATGGTTCTTTATCAGACGAAGACCGCTCAAAATTCGGCATAAAGCCTATTTCTACAAAGCAAATACCGATGATTGGTCAAATTGCTTGCGGCGAGCCGATTATGTGTGAGCAGGATTACGAGACCTACATAGAAGCAAGTAGCGACATAAACGCAGATTTCTGCCTTACAGCCCAAGGCGACAGCATGATAAATGCACGTATTTTTGATGGCGATGTTGTATTTATACGTGAGCAGGAAATGGTCGAAAATGGCGAAATCGCAGCAGTAATTGTTAATGATGACGAAGTTACTCTCAAACGCTTTTTCTACTATCCGGAGCGCCAGCAAGTAATTCTTCAGCCTGAAAATCCAACATACAGACCGATTATATTTAATAACGAAGAACTTAATCATATACGTGTTCTCGGTAAGGCAATCGCCTTTATGAGCAAAGTCAATTAGTGGAGGTGTTCATCTTGCAAACTACCGAAACTATTGCGGACAGAATATACAAAAACCGCATACGTATGAATCTTTCTCAAAAAGAGCTTGGTGAAAAGCTGGGTGTAACAAACCGTGCTGTTTCAAAATGGGAAAAGGGACGTTCAAATCCAAGCACTGAAACCTGTAAGCACCTTGCGGAAATTTTTCGCATATCGCTTGACTCGTTACTTGGCAGCGAAACTCTACAAGAAACAAACTGGGAAAAAGGGAACGGAATGGAATCGCTTCGTGAGCTTTACCGAATTGGCAGAGGACCTTCAAGCTCGCATTCTATGGCACCGGAAAAAGCCTGCCTTATGTTTCGCGAGGAAAACCTTCATGCAGACAGTTTTAAAATAATTTTATACGGTTCACTTGCTAAGATGGGCAAAGGTCACAGAACCGAATATGTAATTAATAAAGTTTTTAAAAATCGTCATTTTGAGATAATTTTTGACCATGACACAAAAAATATCCCACACCCTAACACAATGGATTGCTATGCTTATACAGGCGGTGTTCAGTCAGATTTCTGGCGTGTTTTAAGCGTGGGCGGTGGAAAATTCATAATTGAAGGCAGGCAAAAGCACGAAAATGCGCCTGTATATGAGCTTTCAAGTTTTACTTCTATTGCTGCTCTTTGCAGAAGAAACAAAATGCGTCTGTGGCAATATGTAAAAATGTGTGAAGGCGAAGAAATATTTGACTACCTAAATGAAATTTGGGTGTGTATGAAGGAAAGTATTTTAGAAGGACTTGCCGCATCAGGCAGCCTCCCCGGCGGTATTGACGTACAAAAAAAAGCCGGTTACCTATTTAGGCAGCACCATATAGACGAAAGTGCAGAGACTCGGGCAAACAGGCTTGTTTGTGCGTATGCATTTGCTGTCAGCGAGCAAAATGCCGACAGCGGAATTGTCGTAACCGCTCCAACTTGCGGCGCTGCCGGAGTTTTACCTGCCGTTATGTATTATCAGCAAGAGCGTAGAGGTTTTTCAGATGATGAAATAGTAAAAGCACTTGCAACAGCTGGACTTGTCGGAAACCTTATAAAGAGCAATGCCTCGATAAGCGGTGCAGAGTGCGGATGTCAGGCAGAAATAGGCAGTGCTTGTTCAATGGCTGCAGCAGGGCTTGCCGAGCTTTTGGGTCTAAGCCTTGAACAGATAGAATACTCTGCCGAAGTTGCAATGGAGCATCATTTAGGACTTACCTGCGATCCAATCCACTCTCTTGTTCAAATACCATGCATAGAGCGAAATGCAGTAGCCGCAATGCGTGCCATAAACTCGGTATCGCTTGCAAATTTCTTGAGCGGAAGTCGTAAAATTTCCTTTGACTTGGTTGTAAAAACCATGTATGAAACAGGGAAAGATATGTCCCGAAGCTACCGTGAAACAAGTGAGGGCGGACTTGCCAAACTTTACGAGTAATTCAAATAAACATAAAAAGCGACATTCCTTAATTGTGAATGTCGCTTTTTAATAATATTGTTGTGCAAATTCCGATTATTCCCTAATTATTTAAAAGATTTTTCTAAATACTCGCAACTTATAATTTTTTCTGCCAGCATACCCTTGTTAAAGAAATAATGATTTGCCGCCTCATAGCCTATTGCGCTGTTTTTTTGCATAAGATCATACATTAAAAGTGCAAGTTCTTTTTCTTTTTCAAGAATTTCCAATATGTGTTCTTTATTTCCGCCGTCTCTGCTCAATATGAACTCTGCCTGAAGATATGATGAATAAAAAAGTGCATATCCGCCAAAAGCAGCTTGTTTAAAGCTGCAATCAGGCATATCCTTAATTTCATCAAGACCAAGCTTCCATCCTTCTGCCAGCATTTTTAGTTGGTTTACATATACGTCTTGAGGATAAATTGAACACCAGCCTTCTAAGTCATCATAACTGTAACAAGTCATTGTTGCATCAAAGCCGGTAGGCTTTTCATAAAGAAGATTTGATGGGCCTGCATTTTGAGGACCTTTATACAGACATTCCATATTAAACGGGAACTCGCGAAATGCCTCTGAAAACTTTTTAGCTGCTGCCTTTACTGCCTCGGCATATTCTCCGTATTCTTTTTGAAGAAGCTCAAAATATTTCTTCTCATCAGGATTTTTAAGGCAATCAAGTGCAACCGTTAGGTTAAATGATGGATATCCACCTAAAGTCCAGCTAAGCATTAGATGCTCAACATCGGTTTCGGCTAAGCCCTTGATATGCTCTCTTATCAAGTCAAACACAGGTAAAAACGGAAGTGTACTGCATTCCCAAGTAACATTTACCTGTACTTTTGCACAAATCTCATGTCCGGTTTTCTTCGCATAATCCCAAACTTCCTTTGCTGCAGGAGCAGGACCGGGGATTGACATACTGTATTCGTCAACCTTTGAACAAACGCCTCCGATTGAAAATTCCTTTTGTTCCTCACTGTTTGATTGAATTATAATTTCTTTCGGCAACAGCTCTATACAGTCCTTAATCTGCTGCTTAGTCATGTATTCGTCCCATGCCCAAGTCCAGGCAATAGTTTTTATATCTGGATTGACTTTTCTTGATTCTTCGTATATTGCACACAAAATATCTGCAACAGTTTTTTCTATCGGTACATCTTTGCACTTTTCGCATTCCGTGCCTTCAGTTCTCGACTTACAGTGTGTAAGATTTTCCGAGCAGGTGATTGCAAAAAATCCGCCTAAATTAGGTACTGCTTCACATAGGCTTTTAACACCGTTCCTTAAATACTCTAAAACTTCAGGATTAGTTGTGCATAAAGCGGCATACATATCATCGGTACGCCCTTGAAGATGCGGATATTTGTCAAAAAAGGCTAACGGCATACAGCGTGGTTCATTAAGATACAGAAATACCTTAATTCCGTATTCTGCGGTCTTTTTAACAAGCTCTTCCAGCCTTTTTATTCGTTCTTCCCAACCTCTTGAGTAGCTTTCGTCAAACGGGAAAGGTACAAGCTGATAAAGTACAGCAGGAATCCATACCGCATTTATCCCAACAGACTTATACATTTTCAGCAGACTGTCAGGGAAAGAAATAGATATTTCATTATCTAAAACCCCTGCATACAGACCACAATATGAAAATACCATACGCAAACTTTCAGTATCATTTTCTGTATTTTCTATATTAACGTCTTCAAAAAAGTTAAACGGTTCTTTGCCTTCAAAAAACTCTTTAAAATGCGTTTGCATAATTTTCTTTATATTTTTAAGTTTTTCACGCTGTTCATCATTTATTTCTTCCGGCTTTACAGGCTCACAAAACGGCTTAAATTCGCCGAGCTTTATTCCTAAAAAGTCATCTTCTTTTAGTATTTCAGCAAGCTTTTCTTCCGTCCAGCCCATAAGTGGCAAAAGCTGCTCGTACGGAAGAATATGCCATGCATTTCTTATTGTTGTTATGTAACCGTACTTATGCCATTTATCTGTATATTTTTGTTCTTTCAGACCCATATCTTCTGCAGCTTTTTTCACATCTGCAACCGAAATATCAAGGGCTTTTGCAATTCTCTCTGCCGATACAGTCTCCCAAAGGCGGAATACCGCTGCATGAAAACGGCTCGGGAAATGCTCAGTTGTGAGCTGCATTTCTTTTTTTAGCACAGGTAATTTTGTAAATTCCATAACATTCTCCTTTAAATTAAAATACTATATAAATCCTGTAAAGTTTATATGCCACTTGGTTTTAGCAAAATTAAATTCGCCATTAGCGTGCAAAGCACATTTAGCTGCCATAGGCAATTTAGCTGAACTTGTTCAATTTAGCTCGCGATAGCGAATTTAGCTGCGGTGTACCCAACGCGCACTTAAAACCTTATGAACACGAAGCTTCCGCCTTTTACCGAAAGCAGGAAATTATCCCCATCACGTTTAAGCTCTGCATCACCTTCAAGAAGTGTGGGCACCCCTCCATTTTTAAATGTTACGGCAACCGTAACCGTACTTTCGGGGTCAATTTTCTCCCCTTCTTCAACCCTTCTTGTTACACCGCTGTGGTTAAACACGGTAAGGTAGTATCCCCCCGATTTACACTTATTTACCATCCAATGAATATCACCATCGATACTGCAGGGCAATGCTTCGTTCAATTTCTGTTTAAGAGCATCGGCATCAAGTAGATTATCATATTTTCCCTTAAAATCGTCATCTCCCGTAGGGTCTACTAGGTAATCATACTTACCAAGCATTTCGTCGTCGCGGTTTAATATGTCAATTCCATCGGGGTATACATAGTTGCCAAAGGTTGCCCTTTCATACTGTACATCTGCAGCAGCATTGAAAATTTCAAACACTCCTCGTCTTGCTTTATTGATTTTTTCGCATTTATACTCATATTTCATTATTTGGTCATCCCCGTCGGAAATAGAAAAAATCATCATATCTGCAGGAAGCACAACCGCCGCAGGAACAATCTTTTCTCCCACATCGTCGTACTTGTCGCAAAAATCAAGAAACTCTTTCTTTACAATACCGTAGGGCGAAAGCTCGAAATTTTCCGTATTGGTAAATGTGTTGTACATTCCCCATTCTTCCGAAATAAACTCCGCGTTCGAAAGATATGCATAAATAAAAACTCTCATCTGGAGAGAACGGGAACTGCCACCGTTTGGCCCATAGGCTCTGTACGGCGACTCCATGTCCAGGTCAGGACCCCATTCGTTCTTTCCGCCACAGTATGTACATGTGCCAAAAGGAGACCCTCCCCAAGGCTCGTAATAAACACCAAAGCTTCTGCCCGGTTTCCTTGTCATGCCACGGGCATAACAAATCTGAAACCTTGCAAATGGTGTCTGTGCGCCAACCTCAGGACAAACTCTCTTTGTACCCATCGAAAGTTCATATCCGTAAGCCGGAGCAAAACTGTCGCAAGGAATCAAATCTCCTACCGTATCCATTCTTTTTTTATAAATTGCGGTAATATTGTTATAAAACTCTTCGTAGTTTTCGGGTTTTCCCGCCTCAGCCATTTCCCTGAGAGTCATACTTTCTATAAGCAGGTATTTTCCCCGATATTTTTCCATAATTTTTTTTCGTATGTTATCCTCGTTCC
>JAZQEC010000035.1:0-5801 GCA_045538755.1 Clostridia bacterium | reverse complement strand
GTTGAGGGTCCACCCGTTCCCATCCCGAACACGGTAGTTAAGCTCAACAGTGCCGAAAATACTTGGCTGGAAGCGGCCCGGGAAGATAGGTCGACGCCGACACTTTTTAATTTAGCTGCCCAAAAGGGCGGCTATTTTTTTTGGAAAATATCTGTTATTATTGCAGAACATATGATATAATTATTATATAAAGCAAAAGGAGGCATATTATGAATCTTTTTGAGAAAACAACTGAAAAAGTTTATATCTACGAAGGAAAAATCATAAAGGTGCGCCGCGACAATGCGGAGCTTCCCACGGGCAAGCCCTGCGTGCGCGAGGTTGTTGAGCATAACGGCGGTGTATGTGTTGCAGCGCTGACGGATAAAAACGAGCTGCTCTTTGTGCGTCAGTTCAGATATCCCTATATGGAGGTTCTTCTTGAGCTGCCTGCAGGCAAGCTTGAAAAGGGCGAGGATCCCTTTGAGGCAGGCAAGCGTGAGCTTGAGGAGGAAACGGGCGTAAAAGCAGAGAAATATGCCGATCTCGGCAAGTTTTATCCTACCCCCGGCTACGTGGGCGAGGTTATTCACCTCTACGTGGGCTGGCAGCTTAAGGAAACGGATATGCACCCTGATGAGGATGAATTCCTTGAGGTTGAGCGTATTCCGCTTAATAAGGCTGTTGATATGGTTATAAACGGCGAAATTCCCGACGGCAAAACACAGGCTCTTATTATGCGTGTTGCCGAAATGCAGCGCAGGGGAACAATCGGCGGAGGAAAATAATGAAAAAGATTATTCTTGCATCCGCATCGCCCCGCCGCAAGGAATTGCTTGAAACGGCAGGGGCAGAGTTTGAAATCTGCGTTGCAGACGTTGACGAAAGCATTCCCGAGGGCACTCTGCCTGCGGATGCGGCACAGATGACGGCGCGTAAAAAGGCTATTGCCGTTGCACAGAGCCACAGGGACAGCATTGTTATCGGCGCGGATACCATTGTTGTTGCAGGGGACAGAATTCTCGGCAAACCAAAGGATACGGCGGATGCCGTAGCAATGCTTACAATGCTTTCGGGCGATGAGCATCAGGTTATAACGGGCGTGTGCCTTGTCTGCGGAGATAAGGAGATCACCTTTGCGCAGGTCAGCAAGGTTAAATTCTACGAGCTGACCCAAGCCGAAATAGAGGCATACGTTGAAACAGGTGAGCCCATGGATAAGGCAGGTGCCTACGGAATTCAGGGCGGAGGCTGTGTGCTTGTTGAAAAAATCGAGGGCGATTATTTTAATATAGTCGGTCTGCCCGTGGCAAGGGTAATGCGTGAAATCAGCAAATTAATGTGATATTTGCGGTTGACAATTCGCCGCAAATATCATAAAATATATACTGTTGCGGCCGGTAGCGCACGTGGTTTGGGAGCGTGCCCGGCAGGAATTGCCGTAGTTTTACCGAAGCCCCGAAAAGCCCTTATTTATGCAGACTTTCGGCAGTTTAAAAAAACGCAAAACCGCGTGGATTTTGAGTTTGGCAACAGTTTGTTTCACTTCCACGCAAGAAACAAAAAATTGAACAGATATCCGGGTGTGGCGCAGCTGGGAGCGCGGGTGGTTTGGGACCATCAGGCCGCAGGTTCGATCCCTGTCACTCGGACCATACTGAGTATTCATAAGGGATTTGACTTGTGAATACTCATTTTTTTATTTTTATATCAAAGTATTTTACCCACTATGACACTTTCAGTTTAAAAACTGCAAAGATGTCAGGTGGGATTTTTTATAAATATATTGAAATTATGCAAACTTATATGATATACTAATTGTGCCAAACAAATTTAATAAGTAGAATTAGTGGTATCGTTTTCTTTTTTATGGGAATATTATACCCTTTTCTTATCATAACTATTTTTAGAATCTGGTAAAATCGCAAATTCCATTAAATGGTTATGGTAGTGATACTCTAATTCTATTTAAATTTGTTTGGCGACAATCGGAGTTTGCGTTTTTCGGTGCGTTAACTTCGGTTGGCGCACTTTTTTATTTTGCGGAAAATAAAAAAGTGAAACACATTAGTAGGGTGTTCATAAAATATTCCGCAATAAACAGAAAAGGATGATAATTATGAAAAAAATTATGGCAGTTCTCTTGGCAATCGCAACTTGTATTTCCCTTAACGCTTGCGGAAACACTTCAAACAGCGATTATCATAAATTGGGTGAAACAGTTTCGACAGATATTTTTGAATTTACTTTAAATGCTGCAGAATTTACGGTTGCACTCAGCAACATAAATGATGAAGCATATTTCACTCCTAAAGAATATGACCCTAATGCAGATGCTGACAATCCGCATGTTGCACCTGTAGGTCACACCTATGTTGCTTTTTCCTATACAGTAAAAAATCTTAACAGAGCATCTTCTGAATTTCATGACGGATCTTTTGCTACGGTTAAATACGATGGCAAAAAATACAGCAATATGGAAGAAGGCGCTTACTTCCAGTATAACGATGAACAGTATTTGGATGTAGACGAAAAACTTAAAACAAAAAAAGGTGGAGAATGGTATTCAGATCCCGGCAATAATCTTCTGCTCTTAACGGGAGAAAAAGAAACGCGACGTGCTCGCATAGATATTGAAACAGAAATAAAAGATTTGACCGAGGATGTCGAAATTACTATTAAAATCCCCAATTCTGAAGGCAAAGAAGAAGAGTTTACATTTCTTGTTACTGCTGCTGACAGAGAAAGTTACACAAAATCTGAAATTGAAAACTAAACCATACATATATAAATATCAAATCCCGTATGAACATCCGCACCAAAAAACCTCTGGAATCAAACGATTCCAGAGGCTTTTTTATATTGCGATTATAAATATTACAATGAATGTGACGCGTCAGCATTATGAACGGAAGTGCAACACAATGTCGATTCTTTATCGGCTTAACTTATAGCCACACTTATTTACAGTCTTTGCAGGAGTATTCGGGGACGGTGCGCTCGTTGATGACCGATTCATAGAGCCGCCAGCCACCTGCAAGGTTATAGCAGTTGTAGCCGTTGCCTGTGAGTATTCGGCAGGCGAGGTAGGAACGGAGTCCCGAATGGCAATGAACGTAGATAGGTCTGTCTTTCGGAATTTCGTCAAGTCGCCCACGCAGTTTATCAAGCGGGATATTCACAAATCCGTTTATCTTGCCTTGCATCACCTCATACGGTGTACGAGTGTCGAGCAGGAACACACTGCCGTCGCGGGGAAGGTTTTCCACGTCGTGCCAGAAGAACTGTTTTAGTTTTCCGCTGACGATATTTTCGGCAACAAAGCCGAGCATATTGACAGGGTCTTTCGCGCTGCCAAAAGGCGGCGCATAGCAGAGCTCCAAGGTGGTAAGGTCGGTGATCTTTGCACCGAAACGGATGGCGGTGGCAAGCACGTCCATACGCTTGTCCACGCCGTCAAAACCGACGATCTGCGCGCCGATGATCTTCAGCGTTTTCTTATCCCACAGCGCTTTGATGGACATCTGCGCCGCACCGGGATAATAGGTGGCGTGGGATGCCGAATAGGTATAGGTCTTATCGTAATCAATCCCCGCCGCTTGAGCCGACTTTTCGTTAAGTCCCGTGGTGGCAACGGTCATATCAAAGAGTTTTAAAACCGCCGAACCTTGCGTGCCGGTATAAACGCTCTCGCATCCCGCGATATTATCGGCGGCAATTCTGCCCTGCTTATTAGCAGGCCCCGCAAGCGGAATAAAGGCAGGTTTCTTTGTGATGAAATCCTCCACCTCGACCGCATCACCAACGGCGTAAATGTTCGGAAGGTTGGTCTGCATTTTGTTGTTGACAACAATGCTTCCGCGCGGATTGAGTTCTATTCCGCAGTCCTTTGCGATAGCCGTCTCGGGACGGACACCGACAGACAGTATGATCATATCGGCGGTGATCTCGCCGTTTTGCAAAATGACGGTGTTACCGCTTATCGCCTTTACACCGTTATTCAGGTGCAGGTAAACGCCTTTTGATTTAATATAGCGGTGAACGTCCGCCGCCATATCAAAGTCGAGGGGTGCTATCAGATGGTCGGCAAGCTCGATGATGGAAACCTTTAGCCCCGCTTCGACTAAATTCTCCGCCATCTCAACGCCGATATATCCGCCGCCGATCACCACAGCCGAGCGCGGCTTTGCGGTATCGATATAATTCCTGATCTTCAAGGTATCAGGAATGTTGCGAAGGGTGAAAACGTTGCTGCCGTCAGCACCGTCGATGTTCGGCCGTATAGGTTCTGCACCCATAGACAAAATGAGGTTGTCGTAGGTTTCTTCATAGGTTTCGCCCGTGCGAAGATCTTTGACGGTGACGGTTTTGGTATCGGGGCTTATCTTAACTGCCTCATTGAGTACCCTGACGTCGATATTAAAACGCACCTTAAAGCTTTGGGGAGTCTGCAAAGTCAAGTCCCCGCGGTCGGTGATGACACCGCCGATATAATACGGCAGACCGCAGTTGGCAAAGGACACGTATTCGCCGCGCTCTAAAATAATGATCTCTGCTTTTTCATCCAGTCTGCGTAGCCGCGCCGCCGCCGTTGCACCGCCTGCAACACCGCCTATAATAACGGTTTTCATCCTGTTCACCTCTTTATAACGGTTTTATATGAGTATTATAGCCCTTTGATATTTTCTTCTATTCTCTTGATAACCTCAAAAAACACCTCGTCGCTTTTGCCCGTGGGATCGGGCAGGTTCCAGTTATCGTCAAAGGCTTTGCCGATATAGGGGCAGCCCACGTCACATCCCATAGAAATGACCATATCGGGCGTGGGGATTTTGTCGATGGTTTTACTGTATTGCGTCTTTTCCATATCGATCCCGTAGAGCTGTTTCATCAATCTCACAGCGTCCTGATTGATCTGCGGTTTGGTTTCGGTTCCCGCTGAATAAAAGTCAAACTCATTGCCACGTAGGTGTTTGCCCAGTGCCTCGGCAATCTGACTGCGACAGGAATTATGTACGCAAAGAAAGGCGATTTTCTTCATCTGAACGGGCACCTCTCTTTAATACATTGATTATTATGTGCCGAGTGAATACATTTAATTTTACCAAGCTCCATTTCTATACCAAAATGCTTTTTTACAAACTCCACCGCTTTGATTATCGCAAGATAGGAATCGCGCTTACAACAGCGTGGACCGCCTATTTTGCCAATAGCTTCAAGGGCAGATGACGTCATTTGGTTGGAAAGCCCCCACGCTTCATTAGCAAGGGGTGTAGAACCGGTGATGACAGACACAAACATACCTGCACTGATTCCTGCACCGCAAGCGCCCCAAAAACCGCAAGCACCGCCGGGGACTTGTTTGCCACGTGATTGCATTTCAACCAATGCTTTCGGTAAATCAATATTACCGCCGGCGTTCTTATAAGCAGTCAGCAGTGCCGCACCCACCATAACGTGATGCTCCGGTCCGTGCATATGGCAAAACGGCAGAACCATTAGTTTTCGGATAATTTCTATCGGGTTGTTTGACGTTTCGGCAAGGCAGAGCCCTATGATACTATCCATTCCTCTTGTGTGGCAATCGTTACACACGTAATGACCTTTTTCACAAGCGGTTTTGCTTGTTTCTTTTTTGTGGCAGAGAGCACATTCCATCTCGGTATCGTTTTCTAAATATTGAAGTTTTGCTCCGCAGATTAAACATTCGTCTTTCATAAAGTTATCCTTAAAAACAGTAAAATTTTAGCATGGGTTTGATATCTTTCAGCTTATCAAAGTTATTATACCACATAAATATTAAAATTTCTACATATCCGTTT
>JAZQEC010000034.1:0-29361 GCA_045538755.1 Clostridia bacterium | reverse complement strand
AACCCAAAGTGGGAGCCACTCCGGATTATATTACGGTATGGTTTAGTGAATACTATTATCCTGTGATGTCATCTACAGAAGTTGAAAAATGGGGAGTTTGTTGGAAAAACGTAACTGCCGGAAAAGACCTTGCTGTTGAGGACTCTGTTTTTGAGGAAGGTAATGAGTATGAAGCTCATATCAGAGTTACAACAAATTATAAAATGAAATTGGACGGAATCAAAGCATACGTGGATGGGACGGAACCTGACAGAATTATCGATGTAAAAGAGAATGAAGTTACATTGGTCTACAACTTTGGTATGCTCGGCGAGAAGAAATCAGAAACACAAACCGAACCCGAAAAACCAACCGAAAAAGAACCGGAAAAGGAACCTGAAAAACCAACAGAAATCGAGAAACCTACCGAAACAGAAAAACCGACTCAAACCGAAAAACCTGCGGAAACAGAAAAACCTGCTGAAAAACCAACTGAAGCAGAAAAACCGCAGGATACAAAATCCAATCCTTTTGTTGATGTGATAAAGGGGCAGTATTACTATGATGCTGTTTTGTGGGCGGCAGAAAATGGTATCACGGGCGGTACAAGTGCAAATACCTTCTCTCCCAATAGCATCTGCACAAGAGCGCAGGTTGTTACCTTCCTCCACAGAATGATAGCTTCTCCTGCGCCTGCCGCAATTGATATGCCTTTTGTGGATGTAAAAACGAGCGACTATTTCTACAAACCTGTAAAATGGGCATTCGGCAGTAAAATAACCGGCGGTACAAGTAATACTACTTTCTCACCTGACGAGAACTGCACAAGAGCACAGGTTGTAACCTTCCTCTGGCGCACAGCAGGTCAGCCGAAACCAAACGGAAAAAGTAACCCGTTTACGGACGTAAAAGCAGACAGCTACTATTATGATGCTGTGCTTTGGGCAGTTGAAAACGGTATAACAGGCGGAACAAGTGCTAACACCTTCAGTCCCGATAGCAACTGCACAAGAGCACAGGTTGTAACCTTCCTTTATCGTTTCATCAATGCCGGGTAAATGAGAGGTGGTAATATGTCACGAATTATAACAAGTATTATCCTGCTTATGACGATGGGGTTTTGCGGATGCGGATTACCGGCACGTGAAACAGATGATATAGACGGTGGAGTTAAAACATATAACAACGGAGAGGATTCACCGAAGGTCATAGAGTCAACAGAGATTGTGAGCTTTAAGTGTGAGTTTTCACTACTTGCTGCTGTTTTAGAGGAAGAAAGCGAGCTTACAGGAAGAATTTATACCCTTGATGCAGAACAGGATAATAGAACTGTTAAGTGCAAAATTGACTGCTATGGGCGAGAAAGCAGTAGTGTCCCAAGAGAATTTACAGCTGACGCATCATTTATGACAAACCTTCAGGAAATCGTATCAAAATATAATTTTGCCCAATATAATGGATATATCAGCAAAGTAAGCGGACTCCCTGATATGTATGGTGCAAAGATTGATATCAAATATGCATCAGGAGAAAGCATATATGCATACGATAATCAAGATTGCTTTATATCCATTGATGCAATAAAGGAATTGGTTAAGATTTTTAAAGAATCAGAGTAAGAATAAAGTTATTACAATCAAGGCCTTGTGCACGTCGCTCACGTCTTTTTACTACGCGCCACATCAAATGATACGCAGTATCTTGATGAATCAGATGTTGCGTCTTGCATACAAATCGTGCATTTGAAATTACAAACTTGCAATTGGGGCTTTGTGGTCATTATCCCCCAACCCCTTTAATGGCACAGACTTGCGCTATTCGACAAAAAGCTTTCAGTTTCGACATCCCCGTATCATATAGTAGGAGCAACATAGAAACTTTTTATATCGAAGTGGCTTGAGCCTCGCATCTTTCAATAAAATTTTACCAAACACCTGTAAGATTTGATTTTTACGGGTGTTTTTGTTTAAGGTGAAAAGTGTAATGTGTCAACAAATATTCCCTGTAAAAAATGTGATAAAATTTATAATATTCGTTGCATTTTATGAAAATGCGTGGTATAATAACACCATAATAAGAATTTGGAGGATGGACTATGTATCGTTATGCAATAGAAAATCTTGATAAATGGAAAAATAGTAAAAACCGAAAGCCTCTTATTATCGAGGGTGCAAGACAGGTAGGTAAAACCTGGATAATGAAGGAATTCGGTAAAAAGTCATATAACAAGACTGTATATATCAATTTTGATTCCAATGTACAAATGGCAGAATTGTTCTCCATAGACTTAAATGTGGAACGTATCATTATGGGACTTGAACTATACGCAGGACATAAAATAAACCCATCTGATACGCTTATCATATTCGATGAGGTTCAGGAAGTGCCGAAAGCATTATCTTCACTTAAGTATTTCTATGAAAACGCTCCTGAGTATCATATTGTATGTGCCGGTTCACTTCTTGGAATTGCGTTGCACGAAGGAACATCATTCCCCGTCGGAAAGGTAGATTTTCTTAAACTGTATCCTCTGTCATTCAAGGAATTCCTTATGGCAATTGGACTTGAAAGATTTGCAGAACTTTTAGATAAAAAAGATTATGATATGATAAAAAGCTTTAAGCAGACTTATATAGATGCCTTAAAGCAATATTACTATGTTGGAGGTATGCCTGAAGTTGTGGCATCCTTTGCTGACGAAAAAGACTTCAACGAAGCAAGAAAAATCCAAAAGAGAATACTGACTGCCTATGAACAGGACTTTTCAAAACACGCACCAAAGGAAATTGTGCCGAAAATAAGAATGTTATGGAATAGCATACCCTCGCAGCTTGCAAAAGAAAACAAAAAGTTTATATACGGCCTTATTCGTGAAGGTGCAAGAGCTAAAGAATATGAAACTGCAATTATGTGGCTTTCTGATTGCGGACTTGTGCATAAGGTCAGCAGAATTAATGCACCCAATATACCCCTCAAAGCATACGAAGATTTGAAGGCATTCAAATTATTCATAGTCGATGTAGGCTTGCTCGGTGCAATGGTAGGATTAAATCAGCGCACACTCCTAAATGGAAATGAATTATTCACTGAATTCAAGGGAGCGTTAACCGAACAATATGTGATGCAGCAGCTTGCAGTAAATCAAGACTTGGGAATTTATTATTATACCAATGACCGAAATACTTGCGAAGTTGATTTTATAGTGGATAATGGTGACAATATCATGCCGTTTGAAGTAAAAGCAGAAATCAATCTCAAAGCAAAGAGCCTTAAAACATACAGAGAAAAATTTACGCCCGAAATCTCAATACGCTCATCTATGGCAGATTATAGTGAGGAAATTGGACTTATAAATCTTCCGCTGTATGCGATAGATGGGATTAATTTTGAATTTACAGCAACTGAATATAAGAAATAGATGTATTTGTATTAGATTGGCTGGTGAATTTCATACAGGAGAAAAATATGGCAAAATATAATGAAATAAAACAACCTCTTAAATCACAAGAAGGATTAGAAGATGCTTTAAGGGAAAACAGTAGTAAAGAACAGGTATATTCCATTGCTCTTTTTGATATTTTGGGTTTTTCTAATTTTGTAGAAACAAATGGTAATCAGGTTATTTTAGAATTATATAACAAATTGCTTGACTTAATAAATAAGCAAAAATCATCATTTGATAAAAGTGAGAGTTTTGCTGGCAATGTTGTTCCTTACCCTATCTCAAACGATTGGAAATCAAACGCACTCATTGCTGATGCAAATGGATATATTAATATTTGTCATTTTAGTGATACTTTTATTATTTATGTAAATTATTTTTTAATAAAGCAACCATTTTGGTTGGCAGACCAAAAAAATGAACCATATCCTTTGCTTTTAGGAGAACCTGGTACTATTTATTATCCCATAATGTATGAAAAACATCACATTTATTTATCATTTCTGCAGACTTGCATGGATTTTTTCTGTCAAGCCGTTGTTGCTGGTATTCCTTTGCGTGGTTGTATATCTACTGGGTTGGCGGTTATGGATCCTTACAAATCTATATTTTTAGGCTCCCCACTTGTGGAAGCCGCAAGAGGAGAAACAGCAAGAAATTCATTAGGTATATCATTTGGAAAAAGTTTCAATAATTCTCACCCTGTATATAATGATTACTTTATTCCTTACTTAGACGACATTAAAGAGGACAAGAAAAGGTTTTTAAGTCCAATGGTGCTTGATTGGGCAAGATATTGGAGAGAGTCCCCCGAATATCAAAATTACGATTTAGTAGAATACATAAATAAAATGAATACCGATGCCAAACATTCTTTTTATTATGATAATGCAATTAAATATGCGCATTTTTCAAACTCCAATAATGATTGGGCAAGTAAGTTAAAAAGGGATAATATTAAGAATATTAACGATTATTATGATGAAATTACTCGTTGGTACCATTCTGTTAAATAAGTTTAATCATTCTTATTATTACTTCGTTGACTTTAGTGTATTCTCGTGATAATGTTTGTGTTGCCAAGGGAGGTGACACGGATGGCAAAGTACACACCAGAAGAGATTATGTATGGCGACAAGTACGCTATAGAAAGTGCTGTGTTTGTGGAAGTATTCAGGTTGACAGAGCAAAAGGTTGATGTCAAGACGATACGAGAAAAACTTAATATGATTTATGTCAAGCACGCACTGCTTGCAGCAAAGAAAATGCACGATGAAGGCGATTGTATTTCGGATAACGAAATCACAATCGCTTTTTAATATGCTTAATAACGCAAATCATTGACAACTCTTATATATTTTATCGTTGGTGGTAAAATAAAATCAAAGGAGTTGATTCAAAATGAGAATAATTACAAACGAACTAATACAAAAGTTTAAAACTTATTTAATTGGCGAGGAGAAGTCCTCCTCTACCTTGGAAAAGTATATTCGAGACATAACAGTATTTATGGAGTGGTGCAAAAAAACAGAATTGAATAAAAGTGTTGTACTTGAATACAAACAAAATATAGTAGAAAAATATGCTCCGACAAGTGTAAATTCTATACTATCATCACTACAGACAAGCACGCATCTCGTGTACGGCTTCGAAAATATAGTACGCGGTGCCATCATCCACAGGAACACTATCCTTAAGTAAAGTGCTGGTAAGAGTACCCATAACAAAATCTTTTTTCTGCAACCGCTTGCATTCCTCAGAAACAATGTTAGCAAATTTTATAAACTCGTCCACATTAACCTCGGATTTATATTCTTCACTTCCAACGACTCCCTCAGCGGCAGTATCAATTTCAGTAAGCATTTCAAGGTAGGGTTCGAAATTCTGTTCAGAGAATGTAATAATCTCATCCTTGATTGTAGTAGCAGGTAGTTTGCGTTGAGACCCTCCGAAAATAATTCTTTTAGTTATAGTCCCATCAGGTTTCATCTTGATATATAAACCATCGTATTCCATAGCGCACCTCCTTGTGGTTAAGTAATGATTGCATAAAACACTTGAACACAAATATACATTTGGAAGCGTGTTTCAAGGTATATTATAATGATACCATACCCGAGTATAAAATTCAATAAATAACAGGAGGAATTAGTTATCATGAAAAAGAGAAATGGATATTTTAAAGTTGACAGAGGATTTTTTGAGTTAGGGCTTAGACCTCATACTGCGATGGTGTATCTATATTTACTGTCGAGCATCAACAAGGATACGAGACAGTGCTGGCCGAGTATGAAATATTAATAGCAACACATCTTGATACAAAAAATCCTCACTCGCACATAGTTATAAACTCTGTAAACTTTGAGAACGGACGAAAGTTAAGACAAGACACACATACACTTATGCGTCTCAGGGAAACCAGTGACAGGATTTGTATGAATCACGGATACTCGATTATAACGAAACCGCAAAAGCATACAAGCTATACTCCCCGAGGAGAATACAGAGCCGCAGTAAACAATAAGAGTTGGAAGTTTGCACTGATGCGGAATATTGACCAAGCGATGAAGAAAAGCGGAACCCGAGCAGAATTTGTTAAAGAAATGAATCGGCGCGGATACGATATGACATGGACAGATACAAGAAAATCAATCACATTTATTTGTCCCAATGGATGCAAGTGCAGAGACTTGAAATTGCACGAAGAAAAATACTTGAAGGAGAACTTAGAAAAAGAGTTTAAACTTAGGGAGCAATTATCCAATCAACCGCATATGGACAAGACCGCTTCTCAAAAGTCTGTAAAAGATGACAGGTGGGTTATCTTTGGGGACGAGCCAAAACCTGAAACAAAGAGAGAAACTATTATAGAAGATGCAACAGGATGGGAAAAAGAAAGAGGAATTTATTACAGAGATATCCCTGACGCTGAATTAGAAGATATCAGAGTCGGTGAATTTGAGAGAAGAACCGGAGAATCGCATGGTGAAAATAATTATCATAATGGGAATGAATTCGGTGAGATTGTCGGCACTGCTATTCATGGCGTTGCAGCGATATCAGATATGATACACTCAGGCAGTGATGATGAGGAAGAACGCAAAAAGGAACAAGAAGCGAAATTGTCAGGCGGAAATCTTGGCGCATTGGTAGGTATCGGTGCCGGAATTATATCGGCCCTTGTACAAAAGGATGAGCTTGATGAAGAACTTATTCAAGAGCAAGAAGAAATCGATGAAATAATAGAAGACGAAATTGAAGATGAAGAATACATTGATTTCATGATGGGAATGTGAGGTGAATGGCATCAAAGGTGTAATTTAATTGAATTAAAATTGAATATTTTAGGACAGGCTTACATAGGATGTAACATAAATCAAATTTGGAATTGGAGGTTTAAGTTATATGAAAAAAGCGAAACTACACATAACCTTCCATAATCCAAATACGAGGAATGACTCCGAAAGAATAGCAGGTGAATTTATTTCACAGGCGGCGACAGGAGTTCTGACCAGAATGATTTTAGACAAGATGGAAAAGCGTAGCGAAAATAATAACTCTGAATCATGTAGTGATTTGGATTAGGAATACATAGCAAACATACTCCGCCTGAATGAAATTTTTAGGCGGAGTATTTTCTTAAAGAAGATTAAGACAGGGCTCCCGAAAAGCCGTGGCTTTTTGGGAAAGAGGAAAAGAAATGAAACGGATGAAACTTTTCTTTTAAGAAAAGTTGAAAAAAGTGAAATTTTCTTTGACGACCTTCGTGGACTTATAGAAAATTGTGTGGTATGTTGTGTGTTACAAAACCACAGAAAGAGAGGTAATTATTTATGAGAATAGCTCCATATTGCAGAGTATCAACTGACAAAACTGATCAGCTGAACAGTTTAGAAATGCAGAAAAAATTCTACGGCGAATTTGCTGAAAGAAACAACCACGAAATTACTCATATGTATGCAGACGAGGGTATTTCGGGAACGCAGATGAAAAAGCGTCCTGAATTTATGAGGCTTATGAGAGATGCACGACTTGGCAAGTTTGATATGGTGGTAACGAAAGATATATCGAGAATGGCAAGAAACGTGGTTGACTTCCTGCAATCAATAAGAGAACTGAAAGCAATAGGAATCCCGGTTGTATTCGTAAACACTAATTTATCAACCGAAGACGGAGAATTGGTGCTCACCATGCTTGCGATGGTAGCACAGCAGGAAAGCGAAAACACATCCAAGAGAATCAAGTTCAGCAAAAGTCTTAATGCAGAAAAAGGCAGAGTGCCAAACATCATATTCGGCTATGACAAGACTATCGGCGATTACTTTAACCTAAACATTAATACCTTCGAAGCAAATGTGGTACGCCGTATATATCAAATGTACATAAAAGAGGAATTCGGTGCAAGTAAAATCGCAAAAATCCTTAACGAAGAAAATATAAAAACAAAGCGAGGATGCAAGTGGACCCAAAACGGAATTTGCAGAATCCTCACTAACAGAATGTACTGCGGAATTATCATTAATGGCAAAGAAGAAGTAAAGGATTTTCTGACAGGTGACAGAATCTATAAACCCGAAGAAGAATGGAAAGTTACCGAAAGGCCTGACCTTGCAATTATAGATATGAACACCTTTGAGCTTGCTCAAAAGAAGCTGGAGATAAACAAACAAAAATTCTCTCAAGGACAAAGAAAGGACTGTAAGCATGTATTCAGCACCCTGCTTAAATGCACTGACTGCGGACACTTCTTCAGGCAAGCAAAACGAAAGGTGAAAAGCGGTTACAAATACACATGGGTATGTTGCGGACGGAATATCAACGGAGCAGATTCTTGCGACAACAAAACGGTAATAGACGAAGGTGAGTTACTTGAATCCATCAAGAAATATCTTACAGGCTTAATTGAGGACAAGCAAAAAGTTATTAAGAAGATAATCAAAGACTTCAACAAGAATTACGAGCCGATGCACCAAAATCTTAAAACAGAAAAAGAAATAATGCGAGAGATAGAAAAACTCAAAAAGAGCCGACAGAGATATGTGGATATGTATGACAATGAGGTTATCTCAATGGAAGATTTAAAAGAAAAGACCGAGTCCACCAATGCTGAAATTAAAAAGCTGGAAGAGAAAATCAAGATGGCGAGGTTCGGCATAACACAGGCAGATAGGCTCGAATACGGACTTACCGATACATTCAAAAGTATAGGCGATATCTTAAGTACTGCAGAGATTACCAACGAGATGTTAAAGCGTGTCATAGACCGAATTGAAGTGTCGGAAGACGGGCATATTGACATATACCTAAGGCTCCTTGCAGACATAGGACTTGACGAAAAGTATCAATGTTCCTCTATCAGTACATAAAGATATCACTGAACGTTTAGAGGATTTAAATCCTGCGCTGGCTCTTGAAGTACAGGGTGTTCTTAATCAAAACAAAGCTGAACGTCATATAAGAGGCGGGCTTGCAACAAAGGAAAAGTATCTTAAGCTTTCTCATTTGAATTAATTTCTGCAAAAAATACTGTGACTTATCTGTCACAGTATTTTTTTGCAATTAATTTTGTTTTCTTACAACTGCATACTCATCGCCAAGGCGGAAATATGGGCAATTGTCAAACGCACCTTGCATAAATCTCATCATTTCATCCTCATCCAGCGACATATCGCAGAAATAACTCTCATATTCCTCATCATACATATAGTATGCACATTCTTCACAGCTTGTCTTTTTACGCTTCATCGACACAACCTCCTCAATTTAATTATACATAAAATTTTACGTTTCGTCAATCGCCTTATTCCAACGAAATGCGTTGACTTTTTCTTATGTTTTTGATATAGTAAAAAAGGGGGTATGTTATTATGACCAGACTTTTAAGCTTGATTTTAACTCTGTTTTTAACCTTAACAAACCATACAAGCGCTGAGCCCGAACAACTTCTCGGGCACACGGTATTTTCGGGAGTGGGTACATATATAAACAACTATCCAATAAATTCATACACTGCTGGCGGTTGGACTGCAGTTTTAGTACAAGACCTTTATCCCTATGGCTTTGCAACTAATTGGGACGAGCGTACACGTTCGATATCAATAACAAGGGATATTTCTAATCAAATAACTCCGCAGGTTAATGTATATAAAAACCAGAACAGAACAGGCAGAAACTATAAGCCGATTTATTATACCGATATCACTGCAACCGTTAACGGAAATCCCGTTCCGTGTATGAACATTGACGGCTGCGCAGCGATATATTTTGACGATTTGGGACATTTGGGAGATGTTTTCTGGGATGCTACAAACAGTGCACTAAAACTGACTGTCCCAGACCTTCCGACAGCTGAGTTTTCGCCCATTATTGAAAACCCAAATGTGACAACTGTTTATTCTCATGGTCAGAAATCTCTAATTGTCGGGAACGACGAGGTTCAATCCTACTTAAATGCAGGTTGGTTTTTAACACCGCCTCCCGAAAAGATGGTTGCTCTTACCTTTGACGACGGTCCGAGCATCTACACACCAAAAATCCTTGACACGCTCGAAAAATACGGTGCAAAGGCAACCTTCTTCGTTGTCGGAAACAGAATTGCGAATTATTCCGACACTCTTTTAAAAGCACATAACCTCGGAATGGAAATCGGTAATCACTCGTATACTCATCCAAACCTTACAAAGCTGTCGCATTCCCAGATTCTTGAGCAAAAAAACAACACCGAAAATGCCATAATAGCAGTAACAGGACAAGGCTCAAAGGTTATGCGTCCGCCGTACGGCAGACGTGACAACAAAGTATTATCCGCCTATAATATGCCTGCAATCCTGTGGTCAATAGACACGCTTGACTGGAAAACCAAAAATGCGCAGGCGACAGTTCAAGCGGTTATGGACAATGTAAAAGACGGCGACATTATCCTTATGCACGACCTTTACAGTTCAACGGCAGAAGCCTTAGAAATTCTTGTTCCGAAGCTAATTGACGAGGGCTTTTCACTTGTAACAGTAAGCCAACTTGCCGAAACAAAACTTGGCAGCCTTACAGTTAACTCATACAGCCAGATGCGCTAACCTTTACAGGAGCATAAACTGCTCCTGTTTTTCTTTGTTTTATGCGTATAAATATTAAACAAGTTATTGACCTTTTCCGCAAAATGTGGTAAAATACGAATAAAATAAAATGGCTGTATTATAGCCAAAAGGGGTTGTACAAATGAGTAAATTTTCAACAAAAAAACTAGTACTTGCATCTATTTTAACTGCACTTGTAATCATTCTGCAGTTTTTGGGTTCATTTATAAGACTTGGCCCGTTTTCTGTGTCAGCAGTTTTAGTTCCAATCGTTATCGGTGCTGCAACCTGCGGGATTGGCATTGGTGCTTGGCTCGGCTTTGTTTTCGGAATAGTGGTTCTATTGAGCGGCGATGCAGCAGCCTTTTTAGCTGTTGACATTCCCGGCACAATTATTACTGTGCTTTTAAAGGGCACTCTCTGCGGTTTTTTTGCAGGAGTCTTTTACAGATACATTCTTTCCTGTATGGACAAATTGTCTGCGGCAAAAGTCAAGGCACTTAACGCAAACGGCAGCCTTTGCGACAGTTGCACCGCTCCTATGTTGAAATATTTTTCAAGCAAAAACCAATTTGTTGCAGTTGCAGCAGCAGCCGTTATATGCCCGATAGTAAATACCGGCATTTTCCTTTTAGGCTGTCTGGTATTCTTTATGGATACAATTTCAGGCTGGGCTTTGGCAGCAGAGCTTGGCGGAAATGTCGCTCAATATATGATTTTTGTTCTTGTAGGTGCAAACTTTTTAGTTGAAATGGGTATAAATATTGTTTTAAGTCCCGTTATAGTAAGACTTTTAAATATCAAACAAAAATAAACGGAGAAAAATATGTGGTATTCTAAAGACTGGAAAGACTACAACTTAATAGACGCATCAGGCGGCGAAAAGCTTGAATATTGGGGCAATATCCTGCTTAGGCGTCCAGACCCACAGGCAATCTGGACCGAGCGCAGCGGCGGCGCCCTGTGGACTAAAACCGACGCAACCTATCACCGCAGTACATCAGGCGGCGGACATTGGGAATTTTTTAATAAGAAAATGCCCGAACGATGGACTGTCCGTTATAAAAACCTTACCTTTAACATAAAACCAATGGGCTTTAAGCATACCGGCCTTTTCCCGGAACAGGCTGTAAACTGGGACTGGTTTTCTGATATAATAAAAAATGCCGAGCGGCCTGTTAAGGTTTTGAACCTCTTTGCCTACACTGGCGGAGCAACGGTTGCAGCAACCGCGGCAGGCGCCGAGGTCTGCCACGTTGACGCATCTAAAGGAATGGTTAGCTGGGCAAAGGAAAATATGGCATCATCAGGGCTTTCGGATAAGCCAGTAAGATACATTGTTGATGATGTCAAAAAATTTGTAGCAAGAGAAGCAAGACGCGGGAAAAAATATGACGCAATCATTATGGATCCGCCGTCTTATGGCAGAGGCCCTGGCGGTGAGCTTTGGAAAATCGAAGACGAGCTTTATCCGCTGATTGAAGACTGTATGAAAATTTTATCGGATAAACCGTTGTTTTTCCTTATAAACTCATATACAACAGGACTTTCACAAACTATAATGGACAACGTTTTAACATTGACAATGAAGAAAAAATACGGCGGCACAGTAAGTTGTGATGAAATCGGACTTATGATGCAGGATAAGAAAATGGTTCTTCCCTGCGGAATCAGTTGCCGCTGGAGTTGGGACTGATAAACTATGATAGACATTGAAAATCTGTCTTTTTCATACGACGATGATGAGTCGCAGAAAAAAAGACTTGTTATAAAAGAACTCAACCTGCACATCGACAAGGGCAGCTTTGTTGCTGTGCTTGGGCATAACGGCTCAGGCAAATCCACTCTTGCAAAGCATTTAAATGGAATTCTGCTTCCGTCAGGCGGCAAGGTCTATGTCGCCGGAATGGACACGTCAAACGACGAAAATACCTTCAAAATCCGCAGTACAGCAGGAATGGTATTTCAAAACCCTGACAACCAGATTGTGGCGGCAGTTGTCGAAGACGAAGTTGCATTTGCGCCCGAAAATCTCGGTGTTGCACCTTCAGAAATCCGAAAAAGGGTTGATGAATGTCTAAATCTTGTTAATATGTCTGAGTTTGCAAAAAGCTCCCCGTCAAGACTTTCCGGCGGACAAAAGCAACGTGTAGCAATAGCAAGCGTGCTTGCGATGGAGCCTGAATGTATAATCCTTGACGAGCCAACAGCAATGCTTGACCCACAAGGCAGGCGCGAGGTTATGAAGACCATTAAAGCACTTAACAAAACCAAAGGTATGACCGTAGTTTTGATCACGCACTATATGGACGAGGCAGCAATGGCGGACAGAATCGTTGTAATGGAAAAAGGCGAAACAGTTATGGACGATGTGCCGAAAAAAGTATTTTCGCAAGTTGAAAAAATCAAGGCAATCGGTCTTGATGTACCGCAGGTTACAGAGCTTGTATTCAGGTTAAAGGCACTGGGCATTGATTTGCCTGAGGATATAATCACCGTAGAAGAATGCAGGCAGGCTATTTTTGACAAATTAAAGGGACTAAAAAATGATTAAAGTAACTGATTTAACATACACATATCAGCCTGGAATGCCTTTTGCACAAACAGCGCTAGACGGCGTGAGCTTTGAAATTCCGGACGGCGATTTTGTCGCGATTATCGGGCATACAGGCTCGGGGAAATCTACCCTTATTCAGCACCTCAACGCTCTTGTTAAGCCGACTTGCGGCAAGATTGAAATTGACGGAGTTGACATAACAGCACCCGATGCTGATTTAAAGGCTGTCCGCAAAAATGTCGGACTTGTTTTTCAGTATCCCGAGCATCAGCTTTTTGAAGAGACGGTATATAAGGATATTGCCTTCGGGCCTTTGAATATGGGGCTTTCTGAAGGTGAGATAAAGAGCCGTGTTTTAGAGGCTGTAAAATTTGTCGGACTTTCAGAAGACTTGCTCGAAAAATCGCCCTTTGAGCTTTCAGGCGGACAAAAACGTCGAGTTGCAATAGCTGGCGTTCTTTCTATGAAGCCAAAAGTTCTTATTTTGGATGAGCCAACAGCAGGACTTGACCCAAAAGGCAGAGACGAAATTTTGGACCAGCTTGTTGCGCTTCACGAAAAAAATAAAAATATGACAATACTTTTCGTTTCGCACTCTATGGAAGACGTGGCACGAATTGCAAAAAATGTCCTTGTTATGAACAAAGGCAAGCTTTGTATGCACGGAAGTGTTGCCGAGGTTTTTGAAAAGGTAGACGAGCTTCAAAGTATGGGGCTTAATGTGCCGCAGATTACCGAGCTTACACACAAACTCATCAAAGACGGCGTAAATATCCGTCCTGACATTTATACCGTCAAGTTCGCCGCAGAGCTTTATGCGGAGCTTATTAAGGAGGCGGAGAATGTTTAAGGATATTACAATAGGACAGTACGTTGAAGGAAATTCCTTTATCCACAGAATGGATGCCAGAATTAAACTTCTTTTAACACTTTTTTATATAATTATTTTATTTATTATTAAATCACCGATAGTGTACGCGGTATTTACTGTGTTTACACTGTTTTTGGTGTTCATTTCAAAGCTCCCTGCAAGATTTATTCTTCGTGGGCTCAAGCCTATGCTGTACATTCTTATATTTACAGCGCTAATTAACCTGTTTATGACTCCAAGCGACACCCAGCCTTTATGGGTGTGCCCGTTCTGGACTTCTCTAAAAATCACTCAAGAAGGCTTGAGGGTGGCAGTTTTAATGGTAATGCGTTTGGTTTATCTTGTTATTGGAACCTCCATCCTAACACTTACAACATCACCGCTTATGCTTACCGACGGAATTGAAAAACTTTTAAAGCCGTTCGAAGTAATCAAAGTACCCGCTCACGAAATTGCAATGATGATGACCATTGCAATCCGTTTTATTCCTACACTTTCAGAAGAAACAGAAAAGATTATGAAAGCGCAGATGGCAAGAGGTGCTGACTTTGAAAGCGGCAATATTTTAAAAAGAGCAAAGGCTATGATACCGCTTTTAGTTCCGCTTTTTATAAGTGCGTTCAGGCGAGCAGATGATTTGGCGGTCGCTATGGACTCACGCTGTTATCACGGCGGCAAGAACCGTACCCGCATGAAACAAATGAGACTTACATGGAGAGATGGTGTGGCAGCTTTGTTTATGCTTTTATTGGCGGTTCTTGTTATCTCAATTCAAAATCTTGTATAGGGTGGTAATATGCGTAATATAAAGCTTACACTTCAATACGACGGCAGCGCCTATCACGGCTGGCAGACTCAAAAAAATGCTATAACAGTTCAGGAAACACTTGAAAAAGCGATTTTTACACTTTTAGGCGCAAAACCGCAGCTTGTCGGTTGCAGCAGAACAGATACCGGCGTTCATGCAAAGCAATTTGTCTGCAATTTTAAATCAGAAACAAAAATTCCTTGTGACAAGCTTCCGCTTGCACTTAATACACATCTTCCAAACGACATTATCTGTCTTTTAGCAGAAGATGTTGACCAAGATTTTAACTCAAGATATTCAGCAAAGAAGAAATGCTACACTTATTATATTCTAAATTCACGTTTTCCCGATGTTTTTAAGACTAACTACGCATGGCATTTTCCGTATAAAACCGACCTTTCAAAAATGCAAAAGGCAGCAGAAGCTTTTTTAGGTGAGCATGATTTTATCGGGTTTGCGGCAAGCGGTTTTACAGTGAAAACCACAGTCCGTACCATTTATTCGCTTGATGTTACAAAAGACGGCGACCTTATCAAGATAACGGTTACAGGCAACGGATTTTTATATAATATGGTTCGCATAATCGCAGGCACTCTCGCATTTGCAGGGTGCGGCAAAATAAATCCCGATGAAATGGCAGATATAATTTCATCAGGAGACAGAAAACGCGCCGGCATCACAGCGCCGCCGCAGGGACTTTTTTTAACGGAGGTGTATTATTGATGAAAAAAGGTAATATTTTAAAACTTGTTATCGCTGTTTTATGCCTTTGCGGTGCAGTTTTGTTTGCAATCGTTCAATCTGGCATAAATGTACCTTTTTTGCACACATATACAGTTAACTTCAAGCAAAATGTCATCGGCATCTGCAATATGCTGCATATACCGCTTCCTGTCGAGCTTCAACTTTACCTTGATGATACATCAATACCCCAGCCGAAACCTACTATGATTCCTGCGTCCGAACAGGAAGAGCTTGAAAAGGCACTCGGATATACAGAGCAAGAGCAGATAATTTCGCAAGAAGGCACTGCAGAGCTTACAACAAAGGATACAACTGCGCAGGCATCAGGCGACGCAAGGCCCATAGCTTTGGACGCAGCCGAAAACGCACAGTATGCCGAATATGGCGACTCAATCCTTTCCGTAAACGAAACACGCTACCGTGCATACAGCAAAAAGGGCGACCTTTTGTGGGAACTTCCCATTCAAATGCAATCTCCTTCTTTAGTTGTCCGAGGTGAGTATGTTCTTATAAGTGAGACAGGCGCTAAAAAGGTCAGCCTTTACAAAGGCAAAAAAGAGCTCTTTACATCAAAAACTCCTGAAAACATCATAACGGCGGATTTATCCGAAAAGGGCGATATTGTCGCCGTAACAGAAAAGGAGTACTTCAAAGGTCAGGTAGCTGTTTTCAATAAAAGCGGACAAATTGTTTTCGCGTGGGATTCCGGTTCATATAATATTTTAGATGCTGCCATTTCAAAAGACCGCAGCGTTGCTGTGTCGCTTCTAAACACTGACTCAGGTGCTGATAGCTTTATCACCTGCTTCGGAGTTGACGGCAAAACAAAATACAAAACGGATAATTTCAAGGATTCCCTCATCTTTGACCTTGAATACTGCGGCGACAGGCTAAATGCAATCGCCGACAGCCGCTGTGTCGGAATTAATAAAAGAGGCAAAATACTCTGGGATTATAGTTTTGAAAATAAACTCCTTAAAAACTACGCAATCGCCAAGAACGGTTCAAAGCTCCTGCTTTTTGAAGTTGGTGGTGCAGGCGAAATTATCATTTTATCTGCAGGCGGAAAGGCTTATGCACCGCTAACCCCTGAAACCATCCCTGATTGTGTAAGCATCAAATCGGATTATATAGCATATAATAGCGGACGAGACGTAATTATTACCGACTTTAAAGGCAAAAAATTCTTGCGCGCGTCTTGCGATTCAAATATACAACAGCTTCTTGCAATAGGCCCTAAAAATGCATTCTGTGTCTATTCATCAAGCATTCAATTTAAAAAGTTGACAAAACAGGAAAAACGTGAAACTGTAATGGCACCTGCCACCTAATTACCTGTACAAAAGGAGTAAAATAAATTATGGGAATTATATGGGATATTATTTTAATTGCAGTTATTGCATTCTTTGTAATAGCTGCAGCAAAAAAGGGATTTATAAGTTCATCACGAACTATTGTTTCTCTTTTGCTAACGGCAATTCTATTTGTTTCATTCCAGCCAATAGTGCTTGATTTTATGCAAAAATCACCGCTGGGCGACAATATTAAAACTATGGTAAGCCAAAACATCACAAAGACATACGAAAAGGAATCGCTTCCCGAGGACACCGACACCTCCGATACCGAGCAGGCACTTGCGATTTGTGATGCGCTGTCTCTTCCGAAATTTTTATCCGACAGCATCGAAGAAACTATTACAGAAATGTCGGAGATTAAAAATAATGTTTTGGAGGTTATCACCGACACCATCACTCTGCTGATGCTAAGACTGATTTCACTTTTCGTGCTTTTTGCGGTGGTAAAGATATTTGTCTTCCTTGCACTTAAAATTTTGGAAAGCCTTTTCGAGCTACCTGGGCTTAAGGCACTTAACCGTACACTCGGCGCTGTCCTTGGCATTTTCAATGCACTTTTGGCAGTTTACATAATTTGCGGGCTTATAAGCCTTTTAACACCTACCAATAATTTGTCAGTAGTTCAGGACGCTGTTAATTCAACGTATATTGTTAAATATTTTTATGACAACAACTTGCTTTTATCATTGTTTGTATAGAATTGAGGTGTGATTTTGGAAGAAAAATTAGAACTTTTACGTAAAACCAAAGAGGAATTGAAACAGCTTGCACAAGGGCTTGAAATACCAAAAATTTCAGCGCTCAAAAAAGAGGAGCTGGTGGAACATATATTAAAAAAACGTGAAGAAAACCGCTCAAAAGAGCAGGATAAGCCTTCGTCAAAGAAACATCAACGCCCTGCCGACGTAATTGAAGTTTGCGGGGTTTTGGAAGTCTTAGCCGACGGATTCGGCTTTTTGCGGTTTGAAAACTACCGCTCGGGCGAAAATGACATCTACGTTTCTCCAACCCAAATCCGCCGTTTTAACCTGAAAACAGGCGATGAAATTATGGGCGATGCAAAGCCTTCACAAGAAGACGATAAATACTCTCCGCTTTTATTTGTAAAAAAGATAAATGGCGACAATCTTGAGGTTGCATTGAAACGAAAAAGTTTTGAACGCCTTACTCCTATTTATCCAAAGGAAAAATTGCACCTTGAAACAGGCGAAAAGGATAAATATGCTTCGCGCATTCTCGATATCATCGCACCAATCGGAAAAGGTCAAAGAGGAATGATTGTTGCACCGCCCAAAGCTGGAAAAACAACACTTATAAAACAAATTGCACAGTCAATTTCAAAAAATCACCCTGATGTTAAGCTGATTGTTCTTTTGATTGACGAACGTCCTGAAGAAGTAACTGATATGCGCCGTTCTATCAGCGGCGAGGTCATCTACTCAACCTTTGACCAGACTCCCGAAAATCATACAAAATGTGCTGATATGGTTTTAGAGCGTGCGATGCGCCTTGTTGAGCAGAAAAAAGACGTTGTAATTCTTATGGACTCCATCACACGTCTTGCACGCGCTTATAATCTTACAGTTACACCGACTGGCAGAACACTGTCGGGCGGACTCGACCCTGATGCTCTTATTAAGCCAAAAAAATTCTTTGGCGCAGCACGAAATATCGAAGAAGGCGGAAGTCTTACGATTTTGGCAACTGCACTTGTCGAAACAGGCTCACGTATGGACGAGGTTATTTTTGAAGAATTTAAGGGAACGGGAAATATGGAATTAAAGCTTGACCGTGGTTTGCAGGAAAGACGTATTTTCCCGGCAATAGATATACTAAAATCCGGAACCAGACGCGAAGAAGAACTGCTTACCGCCACAGAAACCGAAGCATCTTGGGCAATTCGCAGAAATACCAATTCCCAAAACAGCTATGACACTATGGCAAAGCTGTTGCAGTTTATGAAAAGCACTGACACGAACAAAGATTTTACAGATACTGTTATAAAGTATTACAAAAAATAGATTTTTGCAGAATAAATATCCACGTGCATAGCACGTGGATATTTATTCTGGGGACACCTCTACCGAAACCACGCGACTATCGCTGGTTTTCTTTATACAATAAATGCGGAGCGCTGACTTGCGCTCCGCATTTTCTATTTCTTAAATTTTTTAGCGTAAATATTCTATCTTTTAAGGCACTCAAAAACATATTCAAAAAGTGCCGACCATTCGTCCTTTTCGCCTTGTTTTACGGACAGGTCACATTCAGCGGTACGACAAATTCTTTCCTTCAAAAAATCTGCCGAAAATCCTCTTGCTCCATCGATATATTTTCTTGTTATAAACGGCGCAAGCTTTAATTTACTTGCTATCATATCATAAGTTGCTCCATTTTCCAAAAGAAGCTTTGCATAAAGCATTTTATCAAATGCCGACGATAAAAGGTACAAAATATTAAATGCCGATTCCTTGTTTTCCTTCATTTTCAGTATCACAGACATTGCGCGGTCAGCATTTCCTTGCATAATTGCATCTGTAACCTCAAAAATCACAATCGAAAGCGGTTTTGATACTACCTTATCAATATCGGATTTGTAGATTTCGGCACCTGAGTAGTTGATGAGCTTATCAAGCTCATTTTTCACATTTGAAATGCCGGCATCGCACATACCCACAAGGTATTCTGCCTCACTTTTACCGATTTTTTTGCCTGCTTTCTGCGCTTCACGGACAACCCACGCAGAAACCTCATAATCCTTCATATATGCAAACTCAACACAAAGTCCGTTTTTTGTCACAGCCTTATATAAAACGCTTCTCTTATCAACCTCTTGCTCATCGAAAATAAGCAGGACATAATCGGGAACGTCTGCAAGCTTTGTCTGCCAGAATTCCTTTGTATCTTCATTTGCAGACCTAAAAATTCCGCTGTTTTTTATAACAACCAATTTCTTTTCTGCCATCATCGGAAAGGAGTTTAGTGCATCGTCTATTTTATCAAAATCAAGCTCTTTGCCGTCTAAAATTATGCGATTAAAATCGCCAAGGCCATCGTCGGGAATTAGCTTTTTAAGCTGCTCAAGATATAGATTTTTCACAAAAATCTCCTCGCCGAAAAACAGGTACAAATTCCCTGTCTCGCCCTTTTTTATCTGTTGCTTGAGCTTCAAAAAATTATCTTCCTTTGCCGCCATTTATATCCCTCCATAAAATGTACTATACGTCATTTTTCCGTTTTTATTGATTTTAAACTGTATATCGCCAAGCTTATCTGTACGAAGCACTTTTGCACCGACCTCTTTGAGTCTTTTTAGCGTTTCATCGTCGGGTAGGTCATAAGAATTATCCTCGCCGACACTTATTACTGCAAATTCCGGACTTATGTGCTTTATATATTCTTTATCGTTTTGCGCCGCTGAGCCATGGTGTGAAACCTTTAAAATATCCACATTTTCAGGATAGCTTTGATTTATCTTATCCGTCGAATCACCTGTGAAAATTCCGCAAAATTCACCATATCTTACCTCGACAACAAGAGAAGTATCGTTTGCATCATCACTTTTGAGCTGTTCTATGTTAGGTGCGATAAATTTTAATGAAAGCCCTGATTTAAAGCGGATTTCGTCCGCCGCTTTTAAATACTCAATACGTATATTACGCTCTTTTGCAATCTTTTCAATTTGCAGACGATACTCATTATTTGGCGTTGCACCCGGCATAACAATGGTTTTTATTTTGAGCCGTTTTGCAGCAGCAACTATCCCTTCTGCATGGTCTTTATGGTAATGCGACAAAACCGCCACATCAATATCGGTAAATCCATGCGCAATCAAATATGGCACAAAGATGCTTTCACCTACGTTATATCGCGTTTCTTGCGGACTGGCGCCTCCGCCGTCAATAAGGATTACTTCGCCTCGGCTTGTGTGTAAAACCGCACCGTCGCCCTGTCCTACATTCACAAAATTGATTGATAACGTATTAACTCCGTTTCCGCATATATTCCCAATCACAGCTCCGCATAAAACTGTTATAAGAACTTTCGTATTTATTGTATTTTTTTCTCCATTCGCAAATTTTATGTTTATCCACCAAAACACATAAAATATAATAATCTCAATGATTGACGGAGTTTTAAATGTAAGATAGCAAAATGGGAGTTTTTCTATGAAGTATGGCGCTTTTTCTATTATCTCAAGAAGAAATACCACCACATCTCCCAAAATCGGCGCAGTCCCCATAAGAAGATGCATACCAATTACGAGCGGTGCTGTAATCATTAAAAATAATATAACCGGAACAAAAAGATATGTAATGAGAATTCCGTAAAACGATGTGCCATTATAAAAATAGGCAGCAAACGGAAGTGTTCCAAACAGAAGAACTATCCACATAGCCAGCATACTTTTTATCTTGCTTGCAACTTTTCCTTTTGTAAACCTCTTTGAAAACACCCGGTTCACAGTAGGATAGGAAGTATAAACCACAACAGTCGATGCTACTGAAATGACAAATGCTCCGTTATAACAAAGCATCGGGTCTATTAAAGTCATAACAAGCACTATAACAGATAACACATCTATTTTGTCAGCAAACCCAAAAATCGCTTTACGAAACAATACAACTCCCAAAAGTGCTGCCGCTTTTATAGCCGTTGCTGAAGTCCCGTTAAGTAACGCAAAAAAGATAAGCATTAGCATTACCAGCCAGTCACGGTCGGTTTTACCCTTTGTAAAAATGCCGGCAAGAAAGAGAATTAGCGAAATGTGGACGTAGCTTGAATACAGTGTTCTCGACATTCCTGTTCGGACAAGCAGGTCACGATATTCTTGAGAAAATCCCGTTTTATCCCCTACCGTTATTGCCTTGTAAAGAGCGGCTGTGTTTCCTTCAAAAAATCTGTTAATCAATCCCGAAACATTACATTTTCCTTTTTGTATCCAAAATATAGGGTTAAAAGAAATTGCTTTGCCGCTTTTTTCTATCTCACTCGTCGATATCCTGTTATATACACCAAGACTCTTGTAATATTTTGCATAATCATACTCATTTGAGTTCTTTGCGCCTTCAATTTCCGCTAAAAACCCTGAAAATTTTATCTTATCGCCGTGCTCAAGTGTTTCATTGGTATGAAGTAGGATTTTTTGCTTCGTAATATATATTTTATCAAGATATATAAACTTTTCGGCATCAACCGTATAGCGATATTTGTATTTTCCGTTTGAAGCAGACGGCAGCGAAACAACTATTCCCGAGGCTGTGACGTATTTTTCGCCAAGCTCTCTATACATCCCATTGTCCGATGCTCCAAAATAGCGGATTCCGCCTACCAAAAAGAATATTGCTACAATCATTATGATGGCATTGGACTTTTTTGCAATAATTTTGCGTATGAAAAATGCTGTTATAAGTGCCAAAAAGATAAACAATGCTGCCGACATACCTACTTTTGAGGTTATCCATACTCCGAAAATATAGCTTACCGCAATAATCATATATCCGGAAAACACTGAAAATCCCTCCTGCTATGATATTATTATCCATTATATCACAAAATTCTTCAAACTTCAATTAAATGCGCTATTATTCAACAAAAAATAGTTTTTCCCACAGAAAAAGGGACTTTAAAAGTCCCTTTATTGAGTATTCTTATATTCTCCAACAAACAGTCTGGATATTTTATATATCCCATTAAAACTTACATAACTCTTCTTGCACCCACATATCTAAGTGATTGTGTAAGGGTACTGAGTGACTGATAACACACCCTCTTGCCAGGTCTTGGTGAGTGGATTACCTGACCGCCACCTGCATAAATTGCAACGTGTGAAATCCCGCCGCCTCTTGAGAAGAATATCAAATCTCCTGCCTGAAGATTATTTCTTGAAACAGCCACACCATTTGAATACTGTGCGCTTGCCGATCTGCCTACCGACACACCCAGCTTTTTACAAGCATACTGAACAAGTCCTGAACAGTCAAATCCTGAAGGCGATGTTCCGCCATAAACGTATCTTGTTCCTATATATTTTGCAGCCTCGTTAACCAGACTTGAGCCGCTTCCTGTTGCTGCCGGAGCTGCTGTCTTTGAGTTTTTTGCAGATGTACTGCTTTTTGCCTTTGTAGTTGTTTTCGCCTGCGCTTTTGTTTCGGTAACTACCATAACCTCAGATGTTTTTACATATCCTATACGATTTGTTGCCAAAACTATAATTTTTGTCCAGTTCGTTCCACCGCTTATAACCTTGCATGATGCGTTGTTTTCAAGAGTTGCGATTGCTTCGCTTTCCTCGCTTGGCAATATTTTCACTGATACAGATTTTGCTTCGGTTTTAATTTTTGCATTTCTTGCAATCTTTGCAATTTGAGCATCACGCTGCTTATTAATGTCAGCTCTTTTTACCATATCGCCAATAGCAATATATTCCGCTGAAACAAATCCTACATCGTAGTTTTCGCCGTAATATACCTCATACCAACCGTTATCTGTGGTGTTAAGAATTGTTACAGCTGCACCCTCGCCAATTTGTGCGAGTATAAGCGAATTTTCATCAGCTATGCCACGAACATTTATGCTTTGTGAAGCTGTTCCTTTTCTATACATTACCGTTTGAAGCAACACTTCCTCTACCTTATTATAGTCAAGCGTTACAAACTCAGTTTTTACATAGCCTGTATATTCACCGCTTTTAATTTTGAACCAATCCTCGTCAATATCGATGATTGCAACTTTAGTTCCTACTTCAAGGACATCTAAAATTGTACTTTCAACATCGGCTGCAGCTCTCATATTAATGCTTCCGCCTGATGTTAAGATATATGCATCTTTTCCTACCATTGCACGCTGTTCTGATACATAATCAGGAGCAGCTGCCGTTTCGCCTTCTCCGTCTCCTGCCAAAACTGCAGGACCATTATCTGTAATTCCTGTTTCCTGAGCAATCTTGGTTGCTGTAACTGCTGCAAAATCCATAGCCTGACTTGCCGCCAGCGAACCCACTAACGATACTGCAATTATGGCAGCTATCGTGTGTTTTAAGTTCCCCATGATAAACCTCCTAAAATTGTTTCTTAATTGTTACAAAATTATTATACACCAAAAAATGTATTTTGTCAAACATTTTTAACAAGTTTTTATAATTTTGTAACAATTTCGCCTGAGCTTTTTCTTTAATCCGACCTCCAAAACCCGCATTGCTATGCGATTTTATTCGATATTACAAAAAATGTGCATTTTGAAAAAAATTTTGTATTTTCAAATTTTACAGTTAAAATTTGTTACAATATTACATTTTTATAAAAAAATCTGTATCATTTAAATTAATAGATTGACAAATAAAAAAAAATAGTGTATAATAGTTAGGCAGTTTAAATGAGCCGCTGTGATGGAATTGGCAGACGTGCGAGACTCAAAATCTCGTGGTAGTAATACCGTGTCGGTTCGACCCCGACCAGCGGCACCAAACATAATTTAAAAAATCGGACATTGTCCGATTTTTTTGTTTTTTACACTATTCTCTTTCAATTTCTTGATTATTTTAACCTCTTATGCTATAATTTTATATGAGGTGAGCACTATGAAGTATAATAAATTTGAAGAAAATCAAAAATTTTATTTTCACCGTGATATTGTTACTAATAGTAATAAACCAATCGCAGACCGTCATTATCACAACTTATTCGAAATTTATTACATAACAAGCGGAACGTGTGTTTACTTTATTGACAACAAATCATACGACCTTGTTCCCGGCGATATCATTCTTGTTCCTGAAGGAACAATTCACAACACAGAGTACAGGTCGCTTGAACATTCACGAATACTTATAAACTGCTCACACAGGTTTATTCCAGCCTCCGTCCGTCCTATGCTCGGGCAAATGCTGTACCTTTACCGCAATCCCGACATATCCGATGAGGTAGAAGACCTTTTTATGAAAATCGAAGAAGAGTACACAAATTCTGACTCAATGCATGAGGATATTCTGCGTTGCCTTACGCATATGCTTTTTTTTCTGCTTGCCAGAAACTTAAAAACACGTACGCAAATTTCATCGGGGCATGATTACATAGAGCGCGCGATAGACTATCTGCAAAACAACTTCACAAGCGACATTTCACTTTCCGAAATTGCGCGTATGTCTTCGGTAACTCCCGTTCACTTTTCCAGAATGTTTAAAAAGGAGACAGGCTTCGGCTTTTGCGAATACTTAACCATTCTTCGCCTGCAAAAAGCAGAATCCCTGCTTTCGCAGTCACCAAAGACTTCCATTACGCAAATTGCTGCCGAATGTGGGTTTGCAGACAGCAACTATTTTTCAGTAAAATTCAAAAATATGTACGGCGTATCACCAAAATCATTTATAAAGAAAAAGCTTAGTGCCGGAAAAGAATAGGTTTCAATATAAAAGGAAAAAGAATAAATTTCAATATAACAGGAGATGGCTATGAGAAATGTAGTTATAACAGGCGGCTCTCGCGGAATCGGAGCAGCTATTACCGAGTCTTTTTGTCAAAACGGCGACAGGGTGTATATAATATATGAAAAAAATGACCTTCGTGCCAAAGCCCTTGCTGAAAAAACAGGCGCAACCGCCGTGAAGGCAGATATTTCAAATGAGACTGACGTTAACGCGGCGGCAGAGAAAATCCATTCTGAATGCTGCAAAATTGACGTACTTATAAACAACGCAGGAATTGCGCAGATAAAGATGTTTAATGACATCTCGACCGCAGACTGGGACAGAATGTTTGACGTCAATGTTCGTGGTGCATTTTTGATGACAAAAGCATTTCTGCCTGATATGATTAACAAAAAAAGCGGAAAAATCATAAATATTTCCTCAATATGGGGCGAAACCGGCGCATCCTGCGAGGTTCATTATTCTGCATCAAAAGCCGCATTAATAGGATTTACAAAAGCACTTGCAAAAGAACTCGGCCCGTCAGGAATATGCGTAAACTGCATAACTCCCGGCGTAATCGATACCGAAATGAACGCCCTTCTTGATGAAGAAACAAAATCTGCACTTTGCGACGATATCCCGCTTATGCGAATAGGCGCTCCTGAGGAAGTCGCTAAAACCGTTCTGTTTTTAGCATCTTCTGCCGCTGATTATATCACAGGGCAGGTGATTGGGATAAACGGCGGAATGTATATATAAAAAAGCTTTTAATATAGTGCCGTATAGTGCCGCCTTCCTTCGTTGGAATTAGGCGGCAGTTTTGTTATTCTGTCCTTGAAATACAAAATTTCCTTAATAATGAAAATTTTTAAAAAAATGCTTGACAAACGAAAATGAACATAGTATAATAATACGGTAAAACAAGCAGAATATATCCGTTCTCACCGTACGACGCAGGTTTTGCGGTAAATAATGTTCAAAATACAATTTTTGTGTTGTTCATTTTTGCGGATATATTTATATCCGCTTTTTTGTTGAAAAAATGCAGATTGCGTGAAATCGGGTGCCTTTGGGCATAAATTTTATGGGAGGGATTCACATAGCTAAACAAGAATTGCAAGCAAACGAGGAAATTCGCGAAAAAGAAGTCCGTGTAGTTACTCAAGACGGAGAACAGCTTGGCGTAATGTCATCTGACGAGGCATTAAAAATTGCCCAATCTAAAGGTCTTGATCTGGTTAATATTGCACCGACAGCAAAGCCGCCTGTATGCAAAATTATGAATTTTGGTAAATACAGATTCGAGCTTCAAAAACGCGAAAAGGAAAACAGGAAGAACCAAAAAGTTATAAACATCAAAGAGGTTCAGCTGTCGCCGTCTATTGACACAAACGACTTTAATACAAAGTGCAGAAATGCTTCAAAGTTTTTGTCAAAAGGAGACAAGGTAAAGGTAACAGTTCGTTTCCGAGGTCGTGAAGTGAGCCATTCTGAAATAGGTGAAGTTCTGCTCGCAAGATTTGCCGAAAACGTAAAAGAGGTTGGCAGTGTTGACAGACCTGCTAAGCTAGAAGGCAGAAACATGACAATGTTTCTTGCACCGATAACGCAGTAATAGTTAAAATTGGAAGGAGAGAATCACTATGCCTAAAATTAAGACACATAGAGGAGCTGCTAAGAGATTTAATCTTACTAAAAAAGGTAAGGTAAAAATGAACAGAGCTTTCAGAAGACACATTCTGAACAAGAAAACAACAAAGAGAAAAAGACATCTTCGTAAGCAGGCTTACTGCGCTAAAGCTAATGCAGCAGTAATCAAGAAGTTAATTCCTTACAAGTAAGATTGAAAGAGAGGTAGTATAAGAATGGCTAGAGTAAAAGGTGCTTTAAATACAAGAAAACATCACAAAAAGGTTCTGAAGCTTGCTAAAGGTTTCAGAGGCGGTGAGTCAAAGCTGTATAGAGTTGCTAATCAGGCTGTTATGCGTTCAATGCAGAATGCTTACATCGGAAGAAAGCATAGAAAGAGAGATTTCAGACGTCTTTGGATTGCAAGAATCTCTGCTGCAGCTAAGATGAATGGTATGAACTATTCAACATTTATGAACGGTCTTAAGAAATCAGGTATCGAAATGAACAGAAAGATGCTTTCTGAAATCGCTATCGCTGATCCTAAGGCATTTGCATCACTTGTTGAAACAGCAAAGAATGCACTTAACTAAAAATTTCACAGTTGCTTTTTGGGCAGCTGTGTTTTTTTGTTAATTTCTTGAAAAAACCGATTTTCTATTCCCAAAAACCATTTACAATAGTATAATAATTATAGAATGGAAGTGGTATAAATGAAAATCGTAAAGCTTGAACAGGGTAGGATAAAGGTTGTTTTATACGAAAATGACCTCAAAAATATGAAAATAGATTTATCTTCGCTCTCGCCTGGCTCACCTGAGCTTGGCAGATTTTTGTGCGAGGTTATGGACGCAGTAAAGGTGCAGACGGGCTTTTCGGCAGAAGACGGGCAGATGCTTGTTGAAGCAACACAGGTAGACGGCGGGATTGTTTTAATGCTTTCAAGATCAAATGCCGAAAAAAGCCGCATAATACCTTCCTTAAAAAAGGGCGATACTGTCGTTTTTGAGTTTTTGTCCTTCGATAACCTGCTCGGTATGCTTAAAAATGTGTCGCCGCTATATCTTTTGAATATGAAGCTTTATACCTATCACAGCAAGTTTTATCTCGCTGTTCCAAGAAGACGTATTCCGATTTTGATATATGAATATTCTTTCAAAAATCGCAAATCTCCCATAGCTGAAAGCATTCTCGCCGAATACGGCAATCTTCTTGCCGGCGGTTACAGACTTATGGGTATGGCGGCAGGGCTAAAAAAGTTGAATTAACTATTGCAAAATTTTGGGCAATATGTTAGAATAGTACTATTATATGGAAAAGGAGAAAATATACTATGTTTGATTTATTAACAGCAACAGCTTATGCAGAGCAGGCGGTAGCGACGGCAGGCACAAGCACAGGAGAAGTTCCTGCAGGTGGCGGAATCGTAGCGTTCCTTCCATTTATCCTGATGATTGTTCTTTTCTATTTTATGCTTATAAGACCACAGAAAAAGCAAGAAAAGAAAACAAAACAAATGCTCGCATCACTTCAGGTTGGCGACAAGGTTGTAACAATCGGCGGAATCTGCGGAAAGATTTCCAAACTTAAAGATGACGTTGTTTATATTGAAACAGGATTTGTGGGAAACCCTAACGAACGTTCAGTTCTCAAGTTTGAACGCAGCGCCATAAAGACTGTGCAGACTATTCACGACGACCAGGCATAAAAAAACAGCCTTCCGAATATACATTTACAAATGTATGTTTGGGAGGTTTTTTGTTTGGCTGAGAACTTAAAGAAAATTTTAAAGGGTGTTTTAATTTCTCTTGTATTAAGTATCCTTGCAATGGTAATTCTTGCGGTCATTGTCTTTTTTGCCGACATTCCGGACAGGACAATATCGACACTTGTCCTTGTTTTATCTGCCCTGTCTGTCTTTTTAGGTGCTGTTGTGCTTGCTAAAAACATCGACAGCCGTGGACTTATAAACGGACTTTTGCTCGGCGGTATATATTTTGCAGTGCTTGTTTTAGTGTCTTGCCTTTCGGGCGGCGGTATTGCGTTTGAAATGGGAAATGTTTTGAGATGCGTTTCGGTTTTGGCAGCCGGAATGCTTGGCGGTGTTTTAGGAATTAATACAAAAAAAGCGTGATATGCCCGAGATATGTGCTTTGGTAAAACAAAAAGTACCAAAAGGCGTAAATTCTATACGAAAAAGCAAAATAAGTTATTATGCTTTATATGTGTACGTTAGCTTGACCAAAAGCATCAAAAGGTATAAGTTTATATCAAAAAACAAAATATGTTAATATTTTTTGTATATGTACTTTTGACTGCCCAAAAGTACGAAAAGGCAACAAAGAGGTCACCTCTTTGTAATCTCCGTATTTGCTGGCTCCAAAGCGCAATCTGCAAGCTTTGCTTGCAGTATTGCTAAAGTCGCTCGCACCGCACCAACAGGTCGCACTTTAATAAAGGCAAGCGCTGATGACAAAGGCTAAATTTTCGGTAAAA
>JAZQEC010000033.1:0-11159 GCA_045538755.1 Clostridia bacterium | reverse complement strand
CCAGCCGTCGCGTCCATGCGCTGCTATGTTGGCCTGATTGATTTTGGAGTATTTGTCCTCAAGATAGCGCTTCAAGAACTTCGCGGGATCGTCGCCGTAGTCGAACCTCTCAAAGTCGAGAGCGATGTCAATTCGAGATATACGCATGACATCATATTTCCAGCTGTAGAGAAAGATTCTAAGCTTGTCTACTGCGTCGGTGTAGTAGCAAGTACGGTTGCACAGGCGTATGTGACATGTCCGAGGGTCGAGAATACCGTCATTGACGAACCCTGACGCGCTTTTCGGTGCGCGTCTTACTTCTAACAACCGCTCCCCGTCAGTGCCCATGATGGTGAAAATTTCGCCCCAAACCCTCGTGCCATAATCGCGCTGCCTCACGTCAAAGCCGTGCTGGATGTAGAAGTCAGCGTTGAGTGGGAAGAACTCATTGGACTCTAAGCAATACACTTCAAGCCAGTCTATATTGATGCACCGGGAAATCATAATAGAAGGGGTCTATGTGCCTTTGGTTTTTTTACGTGTTCAGGTTAGCAGTCACGGTTTTAACTGTTTTTCCGTTCTTTCGCAGAATATACCCCTCCTTGGCGGTTTTTAGGGTCATATAGCTACCGTTTCTTATGTGCTGTAGCTTAATGAGCGTCTCACCATTCGGGCATCTGACGTGGAACACATGCCTATACCCCGAAGATAAGAGGTCAGCCACCTCGGTGGCTGACGCTCTGTTTAGAGTATTGATGATTGATTCTGGTACCATCGTGCAAAGGTGTTAAGATACTCCTGTATCGCCATCGTAGCCAGCATCGTCGGCGTTGTTGGCAACCCCGCCATCCACAGGCGAAACCCAGCCATCTTTGTTGCAATCGAACTGGAGCCCTGACATTGTAGATAATTTTTGGCCCTTAGCAGTGTCACAGTAGAAGTATTTGGCAACATTGTGCTGCACACCTTCATGGTCATAGAGGCGCGACGGCACAGTATCAGGCCGCTGGCCAATGAGGTCAATAGAGCGCACAAACATATCAGCACCAGCAACAAGACGGTGCATTTTGGCCGAGTGGTAAGTCTTGAGACGAAGGTCGCCAAAGACAGAAACCGTAGTGCCCTTCACTAAATACTTGATAAGGCCATCGGCCGAACCGTTGAGTACACACGACACCCAGACTGAGGTCTCGTTTTGGTTGCCGGCACGGTCTTTGAAGCGCTCATTGTGGGCGACTTTGAATGTGACGAACTGCGAACCATTTTCGTTGTGGAGCTCGGCATCCGCGCCGAGGTTTCCGATGATAAATGCTTTAAACATGTTGTTGAATTTTGGTTAAAAACTATGAGAGAATAAAAACTCTATATGCGCACCAATCAGAAAGACGATTGCAATCACGATGAAGGCTATAACTGCCTGCTGTAGATTTAACTCCTTTTCCATAGCTGTGAGTGTTTGTGAAGAAAAGAAGTATCAAGTTGACACATTGTTTTCGCAAAGCCGGCCGACGTGGGGGAGGGTAGGAAAACTTTAGATCTAAGAAGCTGGATAAACTGTCTACCTGTAAGCGTCGCACGCTGGAGCCGTAGGACAGGAAGTAGAACACCTGGGAAGAGCGACTTTGCTATACGACAAAGGTAGTCCGAAACAGCAGCGTCGTACCGCTGGAAATAAACACTCGTCAGGAACCTAAGCGCCTGGCACCGTTGCAGGATTTTTTGGTCTTCTGATGAAGTACCGAGCATGACGGTATATATAACCGTGTCTACTCGAATCTCATCCTGCGCATGAATAAAAATGTACTTGGCTTTCATGCCGCAATCTGTTAAAGTAGCCGAGGTGACTTACATTAACAGGTCAGCAGTTGACACAATCGCCATTAAGCAAAATAGTACTCGCGAATAGGGCGTGTTATGATAAACAAAAAAGGCGGCAACAGAGAAGCCCGCCACCGCCCGCCAAGTACTGCTTGACCTGCTGTGATACGTTCACAGGTCGCACCTCTGCGGAGCCTGCTATCCTCTCACGGCTGCAAATGTAAACAGAATATTTGGAAGGTGCAAGTAAAAATCAAAAATCTAAGGTGGAAAATCAAAAATTATAGCCATAGAGACATGAAAGAAGGTGGGCACTGTCACAGTGGCCACCCTTTTTTCCCTATCAAAAGAAAGAGAGATACGCATACAAATGATAGGGACAAGAAGATTCCAATAACTAAAAACCTATCTAAAAACAAACTTAAACCTGTGTGTGAAACGTGACGTTGTTTTGAACGGTATGTGTAATTTTTGGTTGAGCGCGTTTGTTGAGTTGTTGTTGTGTCAGCTGAACGCTGACGGGCAGCTGCTGTCATGTGTCTTACGATACGTGTACCAGATAGTGGTACAACCGTGCCGGCTTGTTTCAAGCTGTCGGTCATGGTACCAGGAGTAATAGTGATGTCGATTGTGTCACATAGGTCAAGATATAAGGAATTGACGAGGTTTCTGCATATTCTGAGGGTGTCTAACTGCAAAGTTTCAGAGAGCTGGCGCTCCATGGAGCGGCAGCAAGTTAGCATCGAAGCAAAAAGCATGATGCAAACAGTCAGACAGTTATTTCTCAACTTCATGGAGCAAGTTTTTATATTCTGCGTCGGCATCGAAGCATGGGCACACTTTGCCGTTGTTGAAGTGACGGTGGCCGTAGATGGGTACCGGGAAGCGTTTCAATAATTGTTTCAGAAGAAAGCGAAGGGTCTTTTTCTGCTCAGGCGTGCGCGTGTCAGCCGTGACGTTGTGGGCATCCAGCCCTCCGACATAGGCGATGCCGATGGAGTCAGCGTTGTGGAAACGGCAATGGTTGGCGATATTCTCGACTGGGACATCGTTAAACCAGCGGCCATCCTCAAACACGATGTAATGGTACCCGCATTTAGTCTGCTGTCTGAGTTTGCGGAAATCTAACTCCTTCATCTTGCAGCCTGGGCGATTGGCCGTGCAGTGGATGATGATTTTATTGATTTTCCGCATAGGGTGAAGGGTTTTGGGAATTGGACTTGACAGACGATCCAAAGTTATTGAGCTTATAGTCTATACCGAAAATGGAAGCTGTCAGCAGAAGGAACTGAGCGATGATGGTACAGTTGCCAGCTGCAATCTCATGCTTTGTGCTGATTGCCAGCGAGACGAAGGCAAAGACGATGGCTGTAATGAATGACGTAACAGCGGTGCAGTATTCGATTTTTCGGTGTCGGAACATGATAAAAGAAGGTTTAAGATATGGCAGCAGCACCTGCGTGTGCTGCTGCCGTGAAAAGAGTAGAACTTGTAAGATAGCAGATTAAGGACCAGGCACTTCCTCCTCCGACGAACCTTCGCTGTAGCCGTTAACAGCGTCACCACCGTTGAGGATATAGGAACCTCCAACGGGATAGGTAGTGATAGCAGCATCTGCCGAAGGCTCAAACGTGAAGTTTTGAGGCCAGGCTAAAACCTCGGTAGAGCGCGCCCAGCTGCCGTTTCGCATCGATGAAACGATGAAGGCAGAACCAATAGGAGCAGATGTAACACCGCCCTGCGCCTCGAAGTAGAACGAAATATCGGCTTTGGCGATAGTACTAAAGTCGCATGGCCGCGACGACTCAAGCGAAAAATATTCCGCTATATTGTCAGAAGTCAGCACAGTGGTACCAGCCTTCAAAGACTTCAAACGAATGTAGTCAAAGTGGTAAGGCCCAGCAGCACCTTCACGCCAAATCACAACAGTGGTGACCATATCGCCGACGGCAATGCCGATAGCCGCAAGTACGTTATCAGCGGTCAAATCACTGTCGCCAAGATTGATATTGGCATTGACAAGAATTGACTGACCGTCGTTAGCGTTCTGCTGAGCAGTGAACAAGCCAGAGCGGAGTGAGTTCAGCTTGCCCTCGGAAACCTGATAGGCACCGGGAAGCAGCTTAGCTTCGCCGTAGTTGCAATAGGCGAACTGCGGTGTCGCGGCACCGATGTTGGCGCGGAGCAGCTTGTTGTTGATAGACTGGAAGCGCGACATGTTCTGGAGGCCATAGGTGTAGCCCTGGAACGAATGGTCGATAATTTCCTTCATGGCAGCGTAGGCAGCAGACGATGTGGTGAGGACCATGCGGTTTCGCATCTGGGCAAGGGTGCGCGGGTTTTTGACTTGCTCAGCCTTCTCCTTTGTAACCTGTTTGTTGTTGAAAACGGTGAACGTGAAGGATTTTGTAGATCCCGTGCGCTTACCGAAAAAAGATTTTGAAGTAGCCATAAGATAAAGAATTAAGATTGTATGAAAAAATATAGGTAAAAATCAGCAGATCTACACGTCGCCACCGTTCAGGACGTACGACGGGCCGAGTGGGTAGGTAGCCAGGGCGGACTCAGCGACAGGTGAAATGTCGATACCCTCCTCAAACTCGAAGGCGGTGTTCGAGCGGAGCCAGCCGTTGGCAGCTTTCAGCGAGTGGATGCAGCAGTAGGCACCAGCGACATTGTTGTCGTAGCCAGGAGGCGTGACAGTGTATTCCAAGCCAGCGTCGGTAAGAGCCAGCGTAAACGGCAAATTGGACTCCACCTTGATGTAGTCGCGGATGTTTTCAGTCGTAATAGCCAGAGAGTCCGTCTTGAGAAAACGGAAGCGAACGAACCCAAAAGAGTAGCCCTCAGAGTACCGATCGCCGTAAATGAAACAGACTGTGGCCATGTCACCAACGGTACAGTTGAAGGCATTGAGGATTTGATACATCTTGAGGGCCACACCAGCATTAACCTTAGTATAAACAATCTTGATGCCCGTAGCACCATCACCTGAAATGGCGATGGACACTTTGCCGGCTTCGGGCGCCGATACTACGGTGATAGGTGCAGCCGTACCACGAGACATGATGTAAGCCCCTGGATACATAGCACGGTCGCGGTAGGGGTTGTAAGCGAAGTTGTCCGTACCAGCATTGATGTTGTCGCGCAAAGCAGCAGCGTTGACGCGGATAAACTCCGACATGGTGTGAGCACCATACGTGATACCCTCAAAAGAGTGGTCAACTATCTGCTTCATGAGAGCGTAGGCAGCGGACGCGGTGGCCATGACCATGCGCTGCGTCATCATCTCAGGAGTGCGAGGGTTCCGGCCACCAATCTGGCGGTCCTTAGTGATTTGTTTGCCGTTCAGGATGCTGAACGTCTGGGTTTTGGTCGAGCCCCGACGCAGACCGAAATAGGTTTGAGATTGAGCCATAAATATATGTACCTTAGTAAAGCTGCTGGAATCGGCCAGCATCCGCGTAGACGTATTCTAACGTCGGCAAAGGTACAAAAAAACGTTGAAGCGACCAAACCGCGACTTAGGCGGGAGTCAGGCGGGCGATAGGGGCGATTAACTGATTTTTTTTTGACAATCGGGGCGGGAGCAGGGAGAAAGTCTTTTTGCTTTTTTAAGAAAGTTTAAGGAGGGAAGAAGGAAGTGTGAGCGTATTATGGTCATGGAAGCACTTCTTTTTGTAGTAGTTTTGATAGTCGGAGCCTGGCTAAACTATGTAACCCGGCGACACCAACCGTAGCACCGCCGCAAGGCGGTGCCATCGCCGCGGTGTGTGTATCAGAAGGGCAAAAAGGGCGATATGTATTAACAATTATTAACGGTAAGTATATACATTTATTAACAAAATAAGTGCATACATACTTGCATATCACAGAAATTTTTCGTATCTTTGCATTATGAAAGGTGAGAGATAACGCCTTGATAACCAAAGAGTTCCACGTGGAACAGCGAGCATTGACAGACTGAGACAAAGACACCTACGAGGCCGTAGGAGAACACAGAACAAGAAGTACCAAACCCAATAAACTAACCCCCAAGTCCCGGAAGGGCATGAGAAGAAATGAAAACCAACGAAAAAGGAATTGAAAACGTGACTAAGGAAATCACAGAAATGGTGGATCAGGTAGCAAGGGACGCGAGAAATAAAGCTCTTGATGAAGTTATAGACATGCTGAAAACAAAGGCAGACATCATGAGAAATGTCATACACAACAGTCTCGCCGTTTCTGATACGGCATACGGAGAGAGATTTGACAAACTATTCAACCAGAGAAGTATAGTTTGGGGACACTTGCATATGTTGTACAATATAATCGGTAATATACATGATTTAATATCTAAAGACTAAAAAACCAGGTGGGGCACAAGCCCCACCAACTTAAACCCCAAGTCCCGGAAGGGCATGAGAAGACATGATAGAACAATTTTTGAAGTACATTAGCAGCGTCAAGGGCTACAGCGACAACACGGTTGTCGCATACGGGAAAGACCTGAGACAGTTCGCAGCCTGGGCACGCAGCATCGACGCTGGTGCCAGCTGGAGTAAAATGACGCATGAGACGATACAGGCGTACGTGGTAGAGCTGCACGACGCGGGAAAGGAGAACACGACCATACGGCGGCATATAGCCGCCATCAGGTCGCTCTACGACTACTTCAAGACGCAGGGGTACACCGCGAAGAACCCGGCACGGTACGTCCAGACGCCGAAGGTGACGAAGAAGATACCCAACGACATCGCCGTGGAGATACTGACGCAAGCAGTCCAGAGCCCAGCGGTAGAGCTAAAGACGCGCTGCCAGATAGCACTCATAGCAGAGACCGGCATACGTCTACAGGAAATGCTCGACCTAAGAAGCGAGGATTTCAACGGCCGAGAACAGAGCATCCACATCAACGGCAAGGGTGCGAAGGAGCGCACAGTGTACTACGGCGCGATGAGTAAGAAGCTGCTCAATGAGTACGTCGGACGCCGCCCTGGCAAGCTGTTCGACGACGACCAGCGGAGTGTACGCCACGCGGTATATGAAGCCCTGACGAAGTTTGGAAGGGCACGGCAAATGTCACCGCACGCCATCCGGCACACGTTCGCCACCGCCATGCTCCGCAACGGTGCTGACATCAAGAGCATCCAGGCGCTGCTGGGGCATGAGAGCGTCAAGACGACGGAGATATACGCCCAAGTGGCCGGGCGACAGGTGGCCACACAGTACTCACTTTTCGGACCCCAATTAAGCTGACAAATGGAAGAGAAGAAAGAGAAGGCCGAGCGCATCAGGAAGGTGCGCTCGGCGAACGGCACCCGGAGCCAGCGGATGATGAACTTCCGCATCGACAATGACATCGCCGCCTGGCTGGACACAAAACCCAATAAGGGCCGTACCGTCAACGACTGCCTACGCGGGCGGATGGAGTTTGAGACGACGATGGACTGAGCAGCAGCCCCGCCGCAAGGCGGGGCCACTGCCGTCTGTCAGCGCAGAGCTGGGGCACCCCCCTAAACACCCGGGGGGGCATGGGGGGAGCGCCCCCCATAAATCTCGCCGCCGCGAGCCAGGCTTGTTTAATCCAAACAGCGCGGGCGCGCGCGGAACGTAGCGAGCACGCAACCGGGCGGGACGGAGTGCGTGCGCACCAGCGCGCGCGCCCGGCCCGCACGGTGGCCGCGCAAGCGGCCAGCCCGCGCCGCCGCCGCGAGCCGCCGTGGTCCGCCGCGAGCCAGGCTTGTTTTACCCAAACAGCGCGGGCGCGCGCGGAACGAAGCGAGCACGCAACCGGGCGGGACGGAGTGCGTGCGCCCCAGCGCGCGCGCCCGGCCCGCACGGTGGCCGCGCAAGCGGCCAGCCCGCGCCGCCGCCGCGAGCCGCCACGAGCCGCCGAACTGATGGGACTCCGTCGCGTATTTGGTAATTTTAATCCACAAAAAACCGATAAACGTTGTTATCGCTTGCGATAACATTAAGACGTTTATCGGTTTTTTTGTGCGAACGCCGCGCCGATAATGGGATAGTGCCGCCAAAAAGCGCTTTTGCTGGCGGTAGCCTAATAAAAGCAGGCCCCCCACAGGCCTGCCAGCCTGCTGAGGGATGCCCCCCCAGCGACGTGACGAGACATAAACGACGAGACGATGAAAGAGGGGGGGCAAGACCGAAGCAGGAGTAGCCCACACAACGACGAGACGTAACAACGACGTAAAAAGCAGGTAGCGGCGAGCCGCCTCCAAGGTAATTTCCTCGCCGCGAGCCACCGCGAACCGCCAAAGCGCGGTGGTGCTGGCGGTAGCCGACAAAAAATGTGTGCGCGGGCGGCAAGAGCCAGGAACAACCGTAAAAACGACGGAAAACCCCATCTCTTGCCGCCGGCGCACAACCGCTCTCCCCTTTAAGCGGTTGCCCCAACGGGGCTACCGCGTGGGGGTTAGAGGGGGGCGCGGGCGGCAAGAGCCCCCGCAAAAGCCGCGGAGCGACCGTTTTTTCTCCAGCCCCCCAGCCCGCACGCCCGGGCGGGGAAAAGAAAGGTTCTAACCTAAGAGGGCGGGCGGGCATGCGGGCAGGGGGGCAACCGCCGCGCAAACCCCGTCTACTTAGGCATACGCGTTCATCGTCGGTTAGAAATAAAAAGGGAATAATAAATATAGTAGTGGCCATAATAAAATTGATTAAAACCGCCGTAATGAACGTGTAAATAAATGACTTAACATGAGTATACAAAAAAGCCTGAATCATGGGTAAAACATGGGTAAAATTAAGCTGAAAGGAATTTAGTATATCTTGATTTCCTTGTTGATGTCGGCTGCTGTGATTTCGCCGTTGTTCAGTTGGAATAGTATGTTGCGCCCGTGTGCCACACCTTCGTTGTAGATGCGATTGCGTTCTTCATTTAGCTTCGCGTCGAGTTCCTTCTTATAGTTGTCGTGGTCACGATTTAATTCCTCACACACATCTTTTAGTGCTTTACAGAGTTTTTTAGCAGCATTGAAGGTTATATCAGGTAATATGAAGCTATCGTGTGACGTGATAGCATTGGTATTTCCTGCAAGTTGGCTTGCAGCTAATCCTTCCTTTATACTTACATTAGTCCTTTCGAACTGCGAGAATGTCTTTAGTAGTTCATCAAGAGCGTCTTCAACGGAGCGTATAGGTATGGTGTACCACGTCATAAGTCCTACTCTTAGATCATCCATTTTGTAAAAGTTTCTATCAAGTTGTCTCTCTTTCACAATAGCGCGTCCTATTTTCAGTGCCATCGCACAATCGTAGCAAAGCGAATCCTTGCTTACTCTCGGTGCTTCTACGCCTGTCCGTCCGCAGCCCGGACACGGGGCGCTTTTATCGTATAATTTTGCCATAGGTTTTAAAATAAAATGGGGTTAATGTTGGTAAAAAGTAACTTATTCAGGGCTGATTCAGGGCTGATTTGGGGCTGATTTGGGGCTGATTCCGGGAGTGTCGGTTCTTCCCCCATGTCAACGAAAACAACCGCTGTATTGTCTTTTCTGAGCGTTTCTGAACAATGGCCGAAAACAGCTTGATTGCAGATACACTCACCTTCGTAGTCAATCCAGAAAGCGCACGGCCTACAGGTGGCCGAAGGTGACACCTTATAAAGTCTGTGACAGTCGTTTATGATGGTACCAACGGGATAATCTTTCATAGCGTTTTATCGGTCTAAAATATTGATTACACAACAGTCAATGCACTCAAGGATGCTGACTATATCCTCCGTTAGGTCATTGTACAAAACATACGGCCCCGGCGTCTTGATGTATGACGATGTCTCTTCCCAAATGACAGATACTTTGTCCTGAGTGGCGATGATTGTACAAATATTGTCAACGTGGTTTGTCACTGCCTTGCTGGTACCAGCATTGAGATAGATGTTGGTGACGATGGCCACCAACGTCGAGGTGTCCAGAATATCCTTGATTTCAAAGGGATATTGTGTCAAAACAACTTGTACAGCTGTCTGGATGATTGAATAATCGGTTTCTTTCATTGCTTCATGTATTTTGAATTGTTGTTACTGTTGCGTACAGGTGCGCGTATATGTGTGCGTGGACGTGTGCGCATGCCCGTGAGGGGAATCTACGGAAACCCCTTTGTATAAAGGGCTTTTGGTCGTATTTCTTTGGAAATCCGACGGCGGTACTACTGTACCGCCTTTTTCCGCTACCCGCCCGCCTGCCTGAGCAGGTTGTAATTGTGCCATTTGACGCAATTCTGCTGTGCGTCGCTGATGTCGCCAGGCTGAAGCATGCAGACGTATTCTTGTCTGTCAGCGACTTTTACACTCAAGCGTGCTTCGCAATGTGTGCATGGGTTTTTCTGTTTCATAATTTTTTCGTTTTAGTCTGTTTGTCAATCTCTCCGAAAATATCTTCGGAAACATTTAGTAGGGCCATTGTAGACGCAATATCCTCGCCAAGAGTGGCCGTACTGCCTTTGATACGCTTCGCTATCACCTGTCTGAGCATTGTTACCATATCTGACGGCCATTTCACCGTAGACAGCTCATGCGCTTTAGCAGTAGTAAGCTTGTCAATAAGCAGCGTGCAGGCCTTGTAAACGTCTGGCATAGGATGGAGGTCACGATATTCTATCAGTAGGTGTAAGAGCTTGTCGATGGTCTTTGACTGCGGCTTCGCTGATGCTATGTTTTCTAACTTGTAGAAATGGCTCATGCCGGACGTATTAAACAGCAGCTTGTCAGGACATCGGTCTTTGCGCTGGAGCTTCTTTTCGGGCTTCTTTTGGCCTTGAGCGAGGCCGTGGTTTCTGTCGATAGTGACAACACTTAACGCGTTGGCCGTGAGCGTCTTTTTATCCTCCAAATATACGCGGTATTTGAAGTGGAAGTAATGCTCAGCGAGCGAGAAGAACATGTCTAAGAGTTTGGGCTTTGTGTCGTACATGGCAAGCGTGTTTCGGACAGACTGCTTCTGCACTTTCCGGCCGTTTTGCGTTTCCATCACAAACCAGTTGCGCGTGCCTGACTTGATGGCAAACTCCACCCGCCATATTGTTGGCGTGTAAGTTGTTCCATCCCTTGCCGTCTTTGTCATGTTCACCCAATCGTCAATAAGCCCAGCTGCCTGCCATGCCTGCCTTATATAAGGCTTGTCTGACACTTGCTGTAACTCCAAAGACTTGTTGTAGAACTTAGTCGAAATCTGTGACGCTTGCGAGCCCCAGCTGATGGAGTTCCAAGAGCGGCCATCCCAGCCGTCGCGTCCATGCGCTGCTATGTTGGCCTGATTGATTTTGGAGTATTTGTCCTCAAGATAGCGCTTCAAGAACTTCGCGGGATCGTCGCCGTAGTCGAACCTCTCAAAGTCGAGAGCGATGTCAATTCGAGATAT
>JAZQEC010000032.1:0-2578 GCA_045538755.1 Clostridia bacterium | reverse complement strand
AAAATCAAAAAGGCAAACAGAAAGGAGAATGCAAATAATGGTACAGCTCGGCGTAGATATTCTAACTGATGTTATGACAATGGCAATTCCCATTGCTATAGTATTCGAAATCGGTAACTTAATCGTTGGCACGTTTATGCGTGCGGCTTTTGGGGGTAAATTATGGTTTGGCGCAAAATAATTTGTATTGCCGTGGTTTGCTTGTTGCTTGTCGGCGGAGCGACAGCAACAGCAAACGCGGCAACAATTTACGGCGGTACAATAAGCACGTCACTTATTGAAATTGCGGAAAAAATACCTTTGAATTTTTCAGATGAATATGTGTTTTTTCGGTCAGGTCAGTACGAGTATATGCTCGTTGCTAGTCCAGATTTGGAATGCACAGCATCAAAATTCAGTTTTAACACAAGCGGTCAAGTGTATGTCATAAATACCAACACGGGAAGTTCATATAATACCTATTACACGTATGATTCTTATTCTACGGATTATTTTTCACTTGATGCAACTGATATGCTTGTATATTCATCATTGGGGAATTATCCCACATTAACGGAAAGGGGGGCTAATTATGAGGCGCTTACGTTCTTCGTTGTCTGTGTTGCTTGTATGTGTGCTGTTGTTCGCCCTCTGTTCAGTTACGTCTTACGCAGCAGAGGATGAAGGCACTACGATTAGCGGTTCTTTCTCATATGACTATATTGATAGTACATCTGCAAATTTAAAGAACGAATATATTTCAAGCGGTTACGGTTCTACTGCTGTAAATAACGGTGATGATTTTTCTTTTTATTTTTCGGTCCCTTATAAGTCATATTCCGCAAATGGTACTAATACATATCCCGTCTTGATATTCAAAAGTAATTTGTCTGTTCCTTCCGGTAATTCATTTTCTATTACAGTTTCGGGTGTTGATTTATTGCTTGAAGTTTCAAAGGGTTCTTCTTATGTCTATGAAAAACATTTTGAAAAGGCTGATTGTTTAACAAGTACAGTAAAGGTTATTTATTCTGATGGTACTTTTGATTTGTTCAAAGAATATAACCTTGTATCGGATGGTAATGGTCTTACGTTTACATTCTCTTGTGATGAAGCCCTAGGTGATGTAACAAGCGTTGAATTTAATTCTTTTTATAACATTGGTACAGTATTTAATACTTATGGCTCTTCGGCAACATATTATGTTACAGTTTCAAGTGATGCGTGTAAGATAATTCAAAGCGGTTCTTTAAGTGATGAAGGACTGATTGACGGCATTATAGAATGGCTGAAAAGTATTTTGCAGAGTATACAAGAGTTGCCCGATAAAATCGGTGTATGGATTAATAATGTGATTACAGCTATTACAGAGTTGCCCGATAAGATTCTTGAAGGTATAAAGGGGTTATTCATTCCAACCGAGGAAGAAATGACGGCTATAAAGGATAAGTTTGATTTACTTATGCAAGAACGCTTTGGGGCGTTATATGAAGCAGGGTCCTTTATAAGTGATTTTGTAAAAAATTTTAAATATCAAGGCGAAAAAAATGAAATTGCTTTTCCGAGTGTTTCAATAAATCTAAAGGGTACTTATTTTAAATTTGGCGGTTGGAAAGTTAATATTGTTCCTCCTGGTTTTGAGGCTCCTATTAAAACTCTTAAAATGATTATAGGTATTGTTTGTACACTTGCTTTTCTTGTGATGCTTCGTAATAAATTTAATAAGATTATAGGTGATAATACGTGATTATTGAGGGTTTATTGAATGTTCTCTATAATGTTTTTTCTGCTTTGACCTCGGCTATTTCTATTCCTGCAATGCCTGCTGATGTGGCAACTTATTTGAATAATACGTTAAGTTATATAAAGGTTGGTTTGCAGATTCTTGCTGTATATACTCCTTTGTCGTATTTGCTTACATTGTTCGGTATCGTTGTAGCTATTGAGGTTGGAATTAAGATTTATCATTTCGTAATGTGGGTATTAAAGAAAATACCTATGCTCGGTGTCAGCTGATTCCTCAACCTTTCCTTGTCGGCTTTTATCACAGCGCTGTAATGATTTTAACAGTAGCTTTGCAAGTTTAAAAAAAGAATCGAGGGCAACGCCCTGAGCGTCGAAGGCGTAAGCCCCTCTATCTAATAGGGGGCTAAACCGTGCAAAACGTACACTTTAGGGGTGATAGTGTGCATTATTTCTTGTTTGAAAATGCGCATAATGATGTTATCTATTCTGTAGATAAAGTTTGTGTAATGGGTGAGTTGGAATATCGGCATATTGAAAATTTTTCTAATGAATTGTCTTGGTTTCTTGTTGGTGAATATTCGCTTTGTAAAGATGAATTAAAGCCTTGGCTTGATACATATTTGAAGGACTATAAATCGTACACCAGGTACGGGGTAGGGGAGTATAAAAACAATTTGAATATTACCCTATCGAATGAAAGTTCTTTTTATTTGGGTTATAAACATAATTCAAATAAGATTGGCGTTTGTTCCTTTAAGTTGGAATTGAATCCAAATAAATGCTTGCCGTGCGATTTTGTTGACAAACTCTTAAGGTTTTTAATATGTCGGTGCAAGTTTAAGTCTTTGAGGAT
>JAZQEC010000031.1:0-2148 GCA_045538755.1 Clostridia bacterium | reverse complement strand
TATCAGGAAAATACATACATTTATCAGGATGTTTCTCTTAACGGAAGAAACGCAGGCGAAAGTATTATATTTTCTTTAATGGTTTGTAACTACGATCAATCTCCGCACGATATGGGAAAGGTTGAATTGCAGTTTTTAGATGCAAGTGGAAATCAGATTAAGACCTATTCACAGGAACAGCGTAACCCCGACTGGCATAATCAGGTTATCATAGCCACCATTCCTGCCGGTGCGGTTACTGCAAGAGTTGTTTTGTGGGCTATATGGTATGTCGGCGGTGACGTAGATGCTTATTACGATATGGCATCTGTTGTGGCAACAACCGAAAAATATAACATGGTTTACATTACCGAAAAAGACGGTAAAGAAGATGCAAAAGCAGGTGATATTCTCACTCTTACAGCTGATAACGGTGTAAGTCAGAATCCTCTCGATTATGAATGGTCAAGTTCATATAATGAGGCGGCAACCGTTGATGCTAATGGTATCGTGACAATGATTACGGACGGCAGCGATGGTTTTGCGATTTATGCAAAGGATAAGAAAACAGGCGTTGTAGGTGTTTATTGGATAAACTCTGAAAACGAAAACTTAAAGCCTGCAAGCGGAAGTGCTTGGGCAAGTGCTGAACTTGCAAAGGCTGATGCACTTGGTCTTATTCCTGAAAGCTTAGTAGATGCAGACCTTACACAGTCAATCACAAGAGCAGAGTTTGCAGCTATCTCCGTAAAGGCTTATGAAGCACTTTCGGGAACAGCGGCACTTCCGAATACTGTAAATCCGTTTACGGATACATCCGATATTGAAGTGTTAAAAGCATATAATCTTGGGATTACAACAGGTGTATCGGCAACCACCTTTGAACCAAACACACTCTTAAACCGTGAACAAGCTGCAACAATGCTCACAAGAACATTCAAGAGAGCAACAATGAATGGCTGGACAATTCAGAATGATGCACAGTTTGCATTGACATACGATAAGCCTTCAGCTTTTGCCGATGATAAAGATATATCCGATTGGGCAAAAGACAGCGTGTACTTTATGGCGGCGAACAACATCATAAACGGCGTTGGTGACAACAAGTTCGCACCTAAAAATATTACATCCGAAGAAGAAGCAAACGGCTACGCAAATGCAACAAGAGAACAGGCACTTATTATTGCGGTGAGAATGGTTGAGAATTTGAAGAAATAAGAAAATAAATCGTGTAGGGTTTGGCGTTTACGACAAACCGCCATTCCCTACATAAAGCCTTTTACAAAGGAGGTCGAAAATATGGCAAAGTTTTGTACCGGATGCGGCATGGAGCTTACTGACGGCTTGATGTTCTGCACAGGCTGCGGAACAAAAGTGCCGGAAGGTGCACCTGCCGAAGCTCCTGCGGTTAAGGAAGAAATACCTGCCGAGGAAAAGGTTGTGAAAGAGCCTGTAATGGTTCAGGCACAGCCAGAGCAGCAACAGCAGTACATACCGCCACAGCAGCAGCCACCACCACAGCAGACGGCATACACACCGCCGATGCAAGCCTTGCAACAAGCGGAAAATCATTCGGCAAGTACAGCACACTTTTTCTGGATGATGCTTGTATATGCACTTCCGCTGATCGGATGGATTATATGTATCATTATGGCGTTTGCCCCGAAGAATGAGAGCAAAAAGCATTTTGCAAGAGCGATACTCATTTGGGGTATTGTCGGAATTGTAATTTCGATTATAGGTTTAATTATACTGTCGCTTCTCGGCGGCGGAATTGCAGAAATTTTATCAGAAATTCAATATTAAGGAGGAATCAATTATGACATATTGCGGTAAATGCGGAGCGCAGGTTCAGGACGGTGTAAAGTTCTGTCAGGGATGCGGCGCAGCAGTAGAAACGAAAGTGGAAAATAACGCACAGCAGACACAGCCTGCATCACAGCCTCCACAAAACGATTTTTCACAAAAGATTCAGAACCTGAATAACACAGCGGACACAACAGCGGAATTTGATGCACAGGACATTAATTCCAACAAAGCAATGGCAATACTTGCGTATTTCGGACCATTGGTGCTTATCCCGATTTTTGCGGCAAAGCAGTCGAAGTTTGCAAGATACCACTCAAATCAGGGCTTGGTGCTGCTCATTGCATCTATCCTTTACGGAAT
>JAZQEC010000030.1:0-2255 GCA_045538755.1 Clostridia bacterium | reverse complement strand
AATGTACCAATGCGGATAAGACCTGATTGCAGACCATTCAGCTCATCTACCTGCATTTTCAGTTTATCAAAATCCGCACAAAGATTTTGGGCGTATGGCAAAAGCTTCAGGCCATCACTTGTAGGCTTAACTCCGTTCTTGCTTCGTTCAAGAAGCGTTACGCTCCATTCTTTTTCAAGGTCGGCTATCATTCTGCTTATGCCCGATTGTGTATAGTTTAATATTTCTGCAGCCTTTGTAAAACTGCCGTATTCTACTGTTTTTACAAAGGAGAGATATTTTTGTAAGTTCATATCCATAGCATTACCTATTCCGAATTGTGATTTATAGCATTACAAATATTCGCTTTTGTTATGCCTTGTATTATGATATGCTATTTTTACTCCAAATGCAAGAGGTGTGCCATGAATAATAAGTCCTTTTTCAAATACATACTTGCTTTGTTACTGTTTGGTTCAAACGGTATTGTAGCAAGTTATATAGATTTAAGCAGTCTGCAAATAGTTCTGCTTCGAACTTGTATAGGCAGCATTCTTCTTATTGCTTTGTTTTTTATAACAGGAGGTAAACCTACTTTTCATAAGCATAAAAAGCAACTCGTTTTTCTTGCTGTATCCGGTATTGCAATGGGCGCAAGTTGGATGTTCCTTTATGAAGCTTATGCACGAATCGGTGTAAGCATAGCATCTCTTTTGTACTATTGCGGTCCGGTTATTGTAATGGCTTTATCCCCGCTGTTATTTAAAGAAAAAATTCCTGCAAATAAAGCTGTCGGCTTTCTTGCAGTAATTGTCGGTGTAGTACTTATAAATACAAATTCTTTCAATGGTAAAGGTGATGTGTTCGGTATCATTTGCGGACTGCTTTCTGCTGTTATGTATGCGTTTATGGTCATCTGCAATAAAAAAGCAAGGGACATTGTCGGTCTTGAAAACTCAACACTACAGCTTACAATAGCGTTTCTGACTGTTGCTTTATTTGTTGGTTTAAAACAAGGATATGCTATGGAAATCTCAGCTTCAGGAATATTTCCGATACTAACGCTTGGTTTACTTAACACAGGCATAGGCTGTTACTTATATTTTTCCTCAATAGGCAAACTGAAAGTGCAAACTGTTGCCATCTGTGGATATTTAGAACCGTTGTCAGCGGTAATCTTTTCAGTTATATTTTTAAAAGAAATTATGTTACCTTTACAGGTTTTAGGTGCCGTGTTCGTTATCGGCGGAGCAATGTTTGCTGAACTGTCAAAAAAACATAACATATCACGGTGATTCATACCAAGTAGCTAAATCATCACTGAAAGCCACCGCAAGAGAAGCGCCAAAAAGATAGTCATCCTCGTTATCACCGTGATAAAACATAGCGTATTTATACGGTGAAATACTGCTTGTATCAATAACAAAACCTGCAGTAATTCTATCCTTTGCCCAAGGTTTATTCTGTTGATTCAGATAAAGAGTTGTGATATTTTCAAAACTTTTGAAATCCTTCGTTGACATAATATTTATGCCGTTGTCAGGAGAATTAAAGATTAGATATTCACCATTTTCTTTTATAACACAAACGTTTTCACCGCATTCGGTGAAACCTTGAAATTCCCAATTAATCAAATCGTTCGACGTGCTGAAAGATACGCCGTTTTGCTTGAAAAAGCAGATGAATTTATTGCTGTCATCAAGGATATAGGGGTCAATCATTCTGCCCATATCACATTCGGAAACATCACCCTTGACTTTCAGCAAAACGGGTTTTTCCCAATTCTGCAAATCTTTGCTTTTCATTGTAAAGATTCTTGAATTTTCATTACCGTAAATCTGACCGTCTTTTCTCGGATAGGTTTGCAGACAAAGATAATATTCACCGTTATACATGATAACATTACCCGGAGAGGAATAATTCTTAAGATTATCCTTTTCTGTGAGGACTTCGGGTTTACTCCAATTTATAAAATCCGTGCTTTTGCTAACGGCAACATAAAAATACTGTCTGTCCTCTGCGTTTTCAACCAATGTGAAAAACAAATATATCACACCGTTTTCTATGTAAGCCGCAGGGTCACGAAAGGAATATCTCATTGATTGTTCAAAAATCAGCACAAGAGTCACCTCAACCGGTTGAATTGTTTCATTTGATTTTTATTGCTTTGTGATTAAATATTATAACAAATTAATCAGTATCAAACAAGCTACAAATAAAAAGTTGCATTCAGTTATTGAGAAAACTGTTTCAGTAATGTATACTGAAAACTGCAG
>JAZQEC010000029.1:0-55519 GCA_045538755.1 Clostridia bacterium | reverse complement strand
ATATGGGCATTTGTTGGCATTTGTGCAGGGCAGATTAGGGCAAAATTGAGCCATATTGAGCCAATAAAAACAAATCAGTATGAAAACACAAATTATAAAACCATTTGCCCCTAAAATGATAAATTGGTGTGCCTTTTGACAAAATCTTACTAAAAGCGAAACGCAAATTGCGTTTCGCTTTTTATTTCGTTTTATAAATAAATAATTATGATTTTTATAATGTCTTTCGTTTTGATTTTTTATAGAAATATAACTGAATAAAATTATAAAAAAATATTGACAATAATTGTAGTTTATGATATAATCTGTAAGTTGAGTGTGCGATTCACTTAACTTGACATTAAGCATACAGGCGGCAATACCTATTTTTGTTTAATTTTTGTAGGTTTTAAGCCACTTGTAGAAGATTTAAAAAACAAGGAGGAAATAAAAATGTCAAATGTAATTGCTATGAAGCAGCTTTTAGAAGCAGGTGTTCACTTTGGACACCAGACAAGAAGATGGAACCCTAAAATGGCTGAATACATCTTCACAGAGAGAAACGGTATCTATATCATCGACCTTCAGAAAACAGCGAAGAAGATTGAAGAGGCTTACTACTTCATCAGAGATATCGCTGCAAGTGGAGAGGATATCCTTTTCGTAGGTACAAAGAAACAGGCTCAGGACTCAATTAAGGAAGAGGCTGAAAGAGTTGGAATGTACTATGTAAACGCAAGATGGCTCGGCGGAATGATGACAAACTTTAAGACAATCCAGAAGAGAATTGACCGTCTTGCACAGATTAACAAAATGGAAGAAGAAGGCACATTTGACCTCCTGCCAAAGAAGGAAGTTATTAAGCTTAAAGCTCAGAGAGACAAGCTTGAAAAATATCTTGGCGGTATCAAGGATATGAAGAAGCTTCCGGGTGCATTATTCGTAGTTGACCCAAGAAAGGAACACATTGCTATTACAGAAGCAAAGAAACTCGGTATTCCGGTTGTTGCTATCGTTGACACAAACTGTGACCCTGATGATGTTGATTACGTAATTCCAGGCAACGATGATGCTATCCGTGCCGTTAAGCTGATTGCATCAACAATTTCAAATGCTATCATTGAAGGCAGACAGGGCGAAGATGCAGTGGCTGCAGCAGTTGAAGCTGACGAAGAGGTTGCAGTACAGGAAACAGTAGAAGAATAATCATTCGAGGAGGAATTTAACTATGAATTTCACAGCTCAGGACGTTAAAAATTTAAGAGAAATCACAAGCTGCGGTATGATGGATTGCAAAAAGGCACTCACAGAAACTGACGGTGATATCGATAAGGCAGTTGAATACTTAAGAGAAAAAGGTCTTGCAACTGCTGCTAAAAAAGCTGGAAGAATTGCATCTGAAGGTATCGTAAAAGTTTTCGAAGAAAACGGTGTTGCAGTACTTTTAGAGGTTAACTCAGAAACAGACTTCGTTGCTAAAAACGATGAATTCCAGTCATTTGTAACTGATGTTGCAAAGGTTGTTGCTGAAAAGAATCCTGCTGACGTTGATGCGTTAAAGGTTGAAAAGCTTGGTGACGGTACAGTTGATGAAGGTTTAACAGCATTAATCGCAAAAATTGGCGAAAACATGAAGATTAGAAGATTTGCACGTTTCGAAGGTGGCGTTTGCTCATATTCACATGGTGCAGGCAGAATCGGTGTTATCGTAAAAGCAGAAGGCACTTTAGAAGGTGAAGGATATGAAGCAGCAAGAGACGTTGCAATGCAGATTGCAGCTATCAATCCGCTTTATCTTTCAAAGGACGTTGTTCCAGAAGCTGATGTTGAAGCAGAAAAGAAAGTTATCCTTGCACAAATTAAGGAAGATCCTAAAAATGCAAGTAAGCCTGAAAATATTTTGGAAAAGATGGTTGGCGGCAAGATAAATAAATTCTTTGAGCAGAACTGTCTTTTGCAGCAAGAATTCGTTAAGGACAGCGACCAGAAGGTTGAAGCATACCTTACTTCAAAGGGTGTTAAGCTGGTTGACTATGTTCGTTTCGAAAAGGGCGAAGGCTTAGAGAAGAAAGAAGAAAACTTTGCAGACGAAGTTGCTTCAATGATTAAATAAGATAATTAACAAAAATCCGAAACCAAATGAGTTTCGGATTTTTTTTGTTGTAATCTTTTGTAGGATAAGCTATGATGACTCCAACAAAGTTAAATGCAGCTAAAGTCGCGTTAGGCAATTTGATAAATTTCTTTAATTAAATAGCCTGCACCAGCTAAAATGTTCAGTTTTTATAACAGTGTAAATGTGACACTTGACAAATAGGACGCATCTGTTTTTGCGCAATTTAAAGGGGTGGGGTAAAGCCTGTCCTTTTTTGTTTGTAATTATATATGCTTTGCATATATTTATTGTGAATAGATGGAAAAAATATAAAAAACCTTGATTTTTGTTGTAAAAAATAGTACACTAGTAGTAAGTTTTGTTTTAAGGAGAAGGTCTATGATAAAGGTTAGCGCCACGGTAAAAAAAGAAACTCAGTACATAGCATATTTTTCTATAATTTTAAGTGTGCTTATGCAGTTGGGTTTTATCCTTTTTAAAAAATGGTCATACTCCGTCCTTTTAGGAAATCTGCTATCTTTAGTGGCGGCAATTTTGAATTTTTATTTTATGGGTATTACGGTTCAAAAAGCAGTTACTATGGAGGTAGATGAGGCGAAAAAACTTATGAGGTCGTCTAAGAGTTTGAGAAATGCAGGTATATTTGTAGCTATTGTAATTGGTGTGGTAGCACCATGCTTTAACACTCTATCTGTTATAGTTCCTCTCTTTTTTCCAAGAATCGCAATATCATTTCGTCCTCTTATAAAAGATAAAAAGGAAGTGATAGATAAGTGAATAGGATGACACACCGTTTTAAAATGGTGGACATAATATACATAATTATGATGATAGTTCCGATATGTTTAGGCATATCACTTAAGGTTATGACTACGCCGGTATCGGAAGGTATAAGCATATCCGGCGCGCGAATTTATATGACAATTCCTATGCCGATACAAAATCTGCTAATCACTGAATCACAGGTGAATTCGGCTATTGTAATAGTAGTTGCTCTTTTTCTTTGTCTTTATCTTACGCACGGCATAAAAGACGGCGTGTGGCTTAAAAGACATCATATTGCAGAACTTATAGTAGAAAAAAGCGCAACTCTGGTTATAGAAAGTATGGGAGAATACTTTAAGTCGTTTGCACCGTTTGTAGCGGCAATACTTGCCCTTTCGGGATTATCCAGCCTTATTACACTGCTTGGACTCTATCCGCCAACTTCAGATATAAATATTGTGGCGGGATGGGCGATACTTGTATTTATACTGATAACATATTACAAGATGAAATGCGGACCGATTGAGTATGTTAAGAGCTTTGCCAATCCACCCTTAATGGCGCCGCTTAATGTAATAAGCGAAATTGCTACACCTGTATCAATGGCGTTTCGTCATTACGGCAATGTGCTGTCAGGCTCAGTAATATCGGTGCTTGTTGCATCAGGATTGCAGGGATTGTCAAACGTGGTTTTTGGCGCACTTCCGGGGTTTTTGGGAGAATTCCCGTTTTTTAGGGTAGGACTTCCTGCAATTTTATCAATTTATTTTGACATATTCAGCGGATGTTTGCAGGCGTTTATTTTTGCTATGCTTACGATGCTGTATATTTCAGGAGGATTTCCTCTTGAGCTATATGAAGAACGAAAAAAGAAAAAAGCACTTAAAAATTAAATGGAGGTATTTTTTATGGAAATCGCAATTAGTATTATTTTAGGATGTTGTGCATTAGGTGCAGGTTTTGCTATGATAGCAGGTATCGGACCAGGTATAGGTGAAGGTAACGCCGTAGCTAAAGCTTGTGAAGCAATAGGAAGACAGCCTGAATGCAAAGGTGATGTAACTACCACTATGCTTATGGGTTGTGCTATCGCTGAAACAACAGGCCTTTATGCTCTTGTTGTAGCAATTTTACTTTTATTTGTTACACCAAATATGTTTATAAATATACTTATCAATACGCTTGGTTAATGCGGAGAGGAAAGAACTATGCAATCACTGGAAGTCATTTCTGTCAACTTATGGGATACACTTATTTCGTTGCTTAATTTATTGGTACTTTTTCTGCTGTTCAAAAAGTTTTTGTTTAAGCCTGTAAATAATATGCTAAGAAAGCGACAGAATGAGATCGATGCAAGATATGATGCTGCCGACGAAGCAAAACGCGCAGCGGAAGCTGATAAGCTTTTGTGGGATGAAAAAATCGGAACAGTAAAGGCAGAAACTGACGAGATGATTAAAAAGGCACAGGATAGTGCCAAAAGACAAGGTGAAACAATCGTTACAAAAGCAAAAGAACAGGCAGACGGCATAATCAGACAGGCTGAAACTCAGGCACAGCTCGAGATTAAAAAGGCTGAAGAAGGCATTAAAAAAGAGATTGTTGAGGTTTCGACGGCTCTTGCTAACAAGCTGTTAGAGCGTGAAATTAATGCTGATGATCACCGTGACCTGATTGATTCATTTATTGAGAAGATAGGTGATGAAGAATGAGTGAGATAAGTAACGAATATGCAAAAGCATTGTTTATGCTGGCTAGCGAAAAAGGATTGCGAGAGGATTATAAAGATGCGCTTGAGCTTGTATCAAGTGTTTTTGATAAAAATCCTGTATATACATATTTCTTATCTACTTTTGCGATACCGCTTGAAGAAAGATTAAGCGCGCTTGAAGCTGCGTTTTTAAATGCAATTCCAAGAGACGTTTTGTCCTTTTTGAAAATTCTTTGTGAAAAGAAGCATATTACGGAATTTTCGAAATGCGCACAGCAGTACTATGCAATGTATAATGAATTGGATAAGATTTTAAATGCCAAAGTCACCAGTGCTGTCGCACTTACCGAAGAAGAAAAAGCGAAACTCAAAGAAAAGCTTGAAAAAGCAAGCGGTCATACAATGATAATTGATTATATCGTTGACGAATCGATCTTAGGCGGATTGATTGTGGAAACGGACGGAAAGATAATGGACTCAAGCCTTAAGAGGCATCTTAAGGATGTGAAGGATGTGATAAAGAAATGAGTACAAAAACTGATGAAATAAGCCAGATAATAAAAGAACAAATCAAAAATTATGAATCTAAAATAGAAATGCAGGAGACGGGAACTGTTGTTCTGGTCGGCGACGGAATTGCTCGTGTTTACGGCCTTAAAGCTTGTATGGCTAGTGAGCTTCTTGAATTTGAAGACGGAAGTATGGGTATGGCACAGAACCTTGAAAGTGAAACTGTATCCGTTGCACTTTTGTCTAATACAAACGATATTCACGAAGGTTCTGTTGTACGTCGTACCGGCAAGGTAGTATCAGTGCCTGTGGGTGATGAACTTTTGGGAAGAGTTGTGGATGCGCTGGGTAATCCCATTGACGGGAAAGGACCGATTTCAACTACAAAAACAAGACCAATAGAGTCCGAGGCTCCGGGAATTATTGAAAGAAAGAGTGTGTCAGTGCCTTTGCAGACTGGTATTAAAGCTATTGACAGTATGATTCCTATTGGCAGAGGCCAAAGAGAGCTTATTATTGGCGACAGACAGACAGGAAAAACAGAGATTGCCATTGATACTATAATAAATCAGAGAAATACAGATGTTATCTGCATTTATGTTGCAATCGGACAAAAAAACACAGCAGTAGTGCAGCTTGCAAACGAGCTTTCTAAAGCAGGTGCTATGGAGTACACAATTATTGTATCGGCATCTGCATCAGAAACAGCTCCACTTCAGTATGTAGCTCCGTATTCGGGTTGTGCGATGGCGGAATACTTTATGGAACAGGGCAAAGATGTTTTGATAATCTATGATGATTTGTCAAAGCACGCTATTGCATACCGTGCACTTTCGCTGTTAATAAGACGTCCTCCTGGCCGTGAGGCGTATCCGGGTGACGTGTTCTATCTTCATTCAAGATTGCTTGAAAGAGCTGCGTGTGTTGCTCCTGAGCACGGCGGAGGCTCAATAACTGCACTTCCAATTATTGAAACACAGGCGGGCGATGTTTCTGCATATATCCCAACAAATGTTATTTCGATAACAGACGGACAGATATTCCTTGAAACAGAGCTTTTCCATGCTGGCATTATGCCTGCCATTAACCCAGGTATTTCGGTAAGCCGTGTTGGCGGCGCTGCTCAGCTTAAAGCTATGAAAAAGGTATCGGGAGAGTTAAAACTTTTATATGCTCAGTACCGTGAACTTCAGGCGTTTTCACAGTTTGGAAGCGATTTGGACGAAGATACCAAAAACCGTCTTGCGCTTGGTGAGAGAATAGTTGAAGTATTAAAACAAAAGAGAAATGCGCCTGTGCGTGTAGGATGTCAGGTTGCTATCGTATATGCTGTGGTAAACGGATATTTAAATGCTGTTCCGGTTAAAGATGTAGCAGATTACGAGGCAAGACTGTTTGAACTGCTTGAAGCGGATTATAAAAATTTGCTTGAAAGATTTGAAAATAACTTCTGTGATGACGATGATATTGCTATGCTTAAAAAGGCACTCGACGAAATGAAGGAGTGAGTTTATGGGCGTAGATATTAAAAGCTTAAAAAATCGAATTAAGAGTGTAGATTCAACTTTGCACCTTACAAAAGCGATGGGGCTTGTAGCATCTGCAAAAATTCGCAGCGCATCAGCTGCCATGGGAAAAAGCAGAGAGTATTTTGAAGCTCTTGATGATACCGTTTCAATGCTTGCTTCGGCAAAATCCTGTGAAAAAAGCGAGTATATGAATAACGGCGAAAAAGGCAAAATGTGCCTTATAGCCATTGCAGGAGACAGAGGCCTTGCAGGCGGATATAATTCCAATATTTTTAAGGCTGTGGAGTCTCAAAATGCAGATAAAATTATCCCGATAGGAAAAAGAGCCTGCGAGAGATACGGATGCAAGCAAGTTAAAACAGAAACCTTTTCTTATGCCGATGCAATTATTATTGCAAAGCAACTTTGCGAAGATTTCAAAAACAGAAAGTACGAAAAAATCGGAATTGTTTCCACAAAGTATATTTCTATGATGTCGCAAAATCCCGAAACAGAATGGATTCTGCCTGTTCGCAAAACAGAAAATAACTCGAGAGCAGATATAATTTTTGAGCCCGATGAAAGAACCGTTCTAGAAGCGGTAATAGAAGAGTATATTGCAGGAAAGTTAGTTGCAGCTGCAAAAGAAAGCTTTACCTGCGAAGTGGTTGCAAGACGTTTTGCTATGGACAATGCCGGCAAAAATGCAGGCGAGATGATAGACGGGCTTAAGCTTGAGTACAATCGTGCAAGACAGGGTGCAATTACACAGGAAATTACAGAAATTGTTGCCGGAAGCGGCATATAAGGAGACAGGAATATGTCAGATTTAGTAAAAGGCAGTGTTGTACAGGTTGTAGGACCTGTTGTAGACATTCGTTTTGACGAAGGTAATATACCTGCCATATACAATGCACTTACTATGAAGATAGGCGATAAAACTCTTACAGTAGAGGTTGCTCAGCATATCGGAGATAATACGGTAAGATGTATTGCTATGGCATCTACCGACGGGTTGACAAGGGGAACACCCGTTACTGATACGGGAACGGCAATAAGTGTGCCCGTTGGCAGAAAAACACTTGGAAGAATTTTTAATGTTCTCGGTGATCCGGTTGATAATAAGCCGGCTCCTGAAGATGTTGAAAAATGGGACATACATCGTCCTGCGCCTGAATATTCGGAGCTTTCTACATCAACAGAAATTCTTGAAACAGGCATTAAGGTAATTGACCTTATTTGTCCCTATTCAAAAGGCGGAAAAATCGGACTTTTCGGCGGAGCAGGTGTAGGCAAGACAGTACTTATTATGGAACTTATTAACAATATCGCAAAGGAACATGGCGGACTTTCAGTATTTACGGGCGTTGGTGAACGTACCAGAGAAGGAAACGATCTTTATAACGAAATGATGGAGTCGGGCGTTTTGGCAAATACGACATTAGTGTACGGACAGATGAACGAGCCTCCTGGTGCCAGAATGAGAGTTGGTCTTTCAGGACTTACAATGGCAGAATATTTCCGTGAAGAAGAAGGACAGGATGTGCTTTTATTCATTGATAACATCTTTAGATTTACTCAGGCTGGTTCTGAAGTTTCTGCACTTTTGGGAAGAATGCCGTCAGCAGTTGGCTATCAACCGACGCTTGCAAACGAAATGGGTATGCTTCAGGAAAGAATTACATCTACCAAAAAGGGCTCTATTACATCTATTCAGGCAGTGTATGTTCCGGCAGACGACCTTACAGACCCGGCACCTGCCACTACATTTGCGCATTTGGATGCTACAACAGTACTTTCAAGAAATATAGCATCACAGGGAATATATCCAGCTGTTGACCCTCTTGAATCAACAAGCCGTATTCTTTCGCCTGATATTCTTGGCGATGAGCACTATAATGTTGCACGAGAAGTTCAGCGAATTCTTCAAAGATATCAGGAACTTATGGATATAATTGCAATTATGGGTATGGATGAGCTTTCGGATGAGGATAAGTTGCTTGTTCAAAGAGCGAGAAAAATCCAGAGATTTTTATCTCAGCCTTTCCACGTATCCGAAAAATTCATCGGTATTACCGGCGTATATGTTCCTCTTTCTGAAACAATAAGAGGCTTTAAGGAAATTATCGAAGGTAAACACGATGATTTGCCTGAATCGGCATTCTTATTTGTAGGAACTATTGACGAAGCTGTTGAAAAGGCGAAAAAGGTGATATAATGAAAACATTTAAATTTGTTATTTCAACACCTGACGGGAACTTGTATGATGGAGATATAGCGAAAATATCCCTTCGGGGAACAGAGGGCGACCTTGCAGTAATGGCGAATCATATTCCGTTTGTAACATCGGTAAAACCGTGTCGTTGCCATATCGAACTTGAAGATGGAACTCAAAAACCGTTTGAAGTGGAAAGTGGTCTTCTAAGTGTATCTTCTGAGAAAGTTACACTTATGTCAGGCAGCGCAAAATGGGTATAATCATAAATCAACAAACCAATCATATGCACTTCAAAAGTTAAACACTTTTGGGGTGCATTTTGTAATATTTGGCTTTTTTCTTTTGCCTTAAAATATTGACTAAATACTCTAAACTGTGGTATAATAACTATAATTGTTGTGTTCGGAAATAATAATGGAGGTAAAATAGTGGCAAAAAAAAGTAAACTAAAAATCATACCATTAGGCGGTCTTGATGAAATCGGAAAGAATATGACCGTAATCGAGTTTGCAGACGAGATGATAATGGTAGACTGTGGAATGTCTTTTCCGGATGAAGATATGCCGGGAGTTGATTTGGTTATCAACGACATTTCGTATGTGGAAAAGAACAGGCACAAGTTAAAGGGTGTATTCTTAACGCACGGTCACGAAGACCATATTGGCGGACTTCCTTATTTTTTAAAGGAAATAAACGTACCTGTTTACGGAACAAGACTTACAATCGGACTGGTTGAGCATAAGCTCAAAGAGCATAATATTCTTTCAAAAACAAAGCTTATAAGAGTAAAAGCTGGTGATACCGTAAGAGTATCAAATATTTTTTCGGTAGAATTTATAAGAACAAATCACTCGATAGCCGACTCTGTGGCGCTGGCTATTAAAACACCGGCAGGGATTGTCATTCATATGGGCGATTTTAAGATAGACACAACACCGATTGTCGGTGAAATGATTGACCTTGCGCGTCTTGGTCAGCTTGGAAATGAGGGTGTGCTTGCGCTGATGTCGGACAGTACTAATATAGAACGTCCGGGATATGCAATGAGCGAACGTACCGTCGGAAATAAGTTTGACGAAATATTTAAAAACTGCAAAAAACGAATTATTGTTGCAACTTTTGCTTCGAATGTGCATAGAGTTCAGCAGATTATCAATGCTGCTGTTGAAAACGGAAGAAAGGTTGCTGTTTCAGGACGAAGCATGGAAAATATTGTTGAGATATCTATGCTTTTGGGATATATGAAGGTTCCTGAGGGCGTACTGATAACACTTGATAATATAAACAAATATCCGCCTGAAAAAATTGTTATAATAACAACCGGCTCGCAAGGCGAACCTATGAGTGCGCTTTCAAGAATGGCATTTTCGGATCACAGAAAGGTAGAAGTTACTAAGGACGACTTAATAATAATTTCCGCAACACCAATTCCTGGTAACGAAAAAACTGTGTCAAATGTCATAAACGAGCTGTTTAAGATAGGCGCAGATGTTATTTATAAATCTCTTGCAGAGGTTCATGTTTCTGGCCATGCCTGTCAGGAAGAGCTAAAAATGATACTTGCGCTCACAAAGCCAAAATATTTTATTCCTGTTCACGGCGAACACCGTCATTTGATGCTCCACGCAGACCTTGCAGAAAAAATGGGCATTGAAAATACATTTGTTCTGCAAAACGGAAGCATACTTGAAATTGGGGTGCGTGAGGCAAAGGTTACAGGAAGTGTAACAGCAGGTAAAATTCTGGTTGACGGACTCGGTGTTGGCGATGTCGGCAACATTGTACTTCGTGACAGAAAGCTTTTGGCACAGGACGGCTTAATAATTGTTGTCGTAACAATTTCTTCCGAAAATGGAGAAATAATTTCGGGTCCTGATATTATTTCAAGAGGCTTTGTGTATGTGCGTGAATCAGAAGATTTGATGGCTAAAATCCGTGATGTTGCAAAGGATAGCATTGAAAGCTGCAAACACTCGCATACAACTGACTGGGCTACTATGAAAACTGCAGTAAGGAATAATGTATATCACTACATTTACGATACTACAAAAAGAAGCCCGATGATTATGCCTATCATAATGGAAGTTTAAAATATATTACTTTAAAGATAAAACAATGTAGAGCGGAGGAAACATTATGGACTTTTTCTCAATATTGACATTAATCGGCGGACTTGCGATGTTCCTTTATGGAATGGACGTAATGGGTGACGGACTGAAAAAGCTTTCTGGAAGCAAGCTGGAAATGATACTTGGAAAACTTACTTCAAACAGATTTAAGGGCTTTTTGTTAGGATTTATTGTTACAGCTGTAATTCAAAGCTCGTCTGCCACAACCGTAATGCTTGTGGGTTTTGTAAATTCTGGTATTATGAAGCTTGGCCAGACTATAAGTATTATTATGGGTGCGAATGTCGGAACGACAGTTACTTCTTGGCTTTTGAGCTTGTCAGGACTTTCGGGAGATACATTCTGGATTAAAATATTTAAGCCGTCATCATTTACACCGATTCTTGCAGCAATAGGAATTATCCTTAATATGGCAGGAAAATCGGACAAGCAAAAGTATATTGGTTCAATTCTTTTGGGATTTAGTGTTTTGATGTTTGGTATGGATACAATGAGTGATTCTGTAAGCGGTCTTAAGGATAGTCCTGCATTTGCAAAGATTCTTGTAATGTTTTCAAACCCTGTTATGGGAATTTTAGCAGGTACAATTCTTACTGCAATTATTCAGTCATCATCAGCATCAGTGGGTATCCTGCAGGCACTGTCTCTTACAGGAACAATATCTTTTTCAACCGCATTTCCGATTATTTTGGGACAGAATATCGGTACTACAATTACACCGATTTTATCAGCGATTAACGGAAATACCGATTCAAAGAGAGTGGCTTTTTCGTGTCTTTATATAAAGATTTTAGGTGTTTTAGCAGTGACAGTTCCATTCTACCTTTTAAACAGTTTTATCGGATTTGAATTTATGAACGATACTGTCGGAGCTGCGTATATTGCAATCATTCATACTGTATTTAATATAGTTTCAACAGTTATTTTGATACCGTTCTGTAAGTGGATTGAAAAGCTTGCCGATGCGACAATCAAAAGTAAAAAAGGTGAAAAGGCAACAGATGTTTTTGACACTTTGGACGAGAGATTTTTGTCTATTCCTGGCTTTGCTGTCGAAAAGTGTCGTGAGCTTGTATGCCAGATGGCACGTATTTCTGAAGACTCACTTATTAGGTCTACAAAGCTTTTAGAAAACTTCGACGAAAAGCTTGCAAAGGAAATTAATGATAATGAAGATTTGGTGGATATGTACGAGGATAAAATTAGTACTTATCTTGTCCATCTTGCAAGCCGTGACCTTTCGGATGCAGAAAGCCGTGAGGTAACAAAACTTCTTCATGTTGTAGGTGATGTAGAACGAATTTCTGACCACTCTGTAAATGTTTTGAGGGTTGCACAGGAAATTGCCGATAAGAAAATCAACTTCTCAGACGAAGCACAGGCCGAAATTAAGGTAATAACGGATGCTGTCTGCGAAATACTTAATATAACAATCGATGCATTGGTTGAGGAAAGCTGTGATATTGCAAAGAGAGTCGAACCGCTTGAGCAGATTATTGATAAACTCAAGAATAAGATAAAGAGCAACCATGTACGCCGTCTGCGTGAAGGTGAATGTACAATAGAGCTTGGCTTTATCCTTTCAGATCTTCTTAATAACTACGAAAGAGTCTCAGACCATTGTTCAAATATCGCGGTATGTATTCTCGAAATTGCGAATAACTCATTTGAAACTCACGAGTACTTAAGTCATGTTAAAAAGGACGGAGAAAACGATTTCTTTGAGCAGTATGCAGAATATAAGAAAAAATATCATATTTAACAAAAGAGCCGATAGCTTAATTGCTGTCGGCTTTTACAATATGTACTTCAGGAAAATCGTGTGCCAGCATATTTAAAATTTGCTGTGTTTCATCGCTTTGAGTTTTGTCTATAACAATTATTTCAGAATTGGGATTTTGCTTTATAAGAATCCTGAGCTGTGCTTCAATACAGTCTTCTGAATCATTTGCAGTGGTAACTATATACGAAAGCCTTCGTCGCATAACTACATCTAAGGTAATTATTAAAAAAACAACTAAAAGTACGGTAATAACCGACATTATAAGGGCACTCACTCAATCATCTCCGTTTACTGTCTTTTAATACCATAGTATGAGATTAAATAGAATGTGTGATTTTAAAAATTTTTTTGGTAGTGCTGCTTCAAATATTGACAAATCCCAAGAAAAAGTATAAAATTGATATATTAACTAATGGAGGAAAGTCTTATGGGATTAACATTAACAGAGAAAATTTTATCAGCACATTTAGTTGAAGGCGAAATGGTAAAGGGAAGTGAAATTGGAATAAAAATTGACCAGACTCTTACACAGGACGCGACAGGAACAATGGCATATCTTGAATTTGAGGCTATGGGTGTTCCGAGAGTAAAAACTGAAAAGAGTGTTGCTTATATAGACCATAATACATTACAGTCAGGGTTTGAAAATGCTGATGACCACAGATTTATCGGCAGTGTGTGTAAAAAGCACGGCATATATTTTTCAAGACCAGGTAATGGTATATGCCATCAGGTGCATCTTGAAAGATTTGGTATTCCGGGAAAAACATTAATCGGTTCTGATAGCCATACACCGACAGGCGGCGGTATTGGTATGATTGCAATCGGTGCAGGTGGCATGGACGTTGCTGTTGCTATGGGAGGCGGAACGTATTATATAACCTGCCCAAAGATTGTGAAAGTAAATCTCACCGGAAAACTAAGACCATGGGTTGCGGCAAAGGATGTTATTTTAGAGGTTTTAAAAAGACTGTCTGTTAAAGGCGGCGTTGGAAAGGTTATAGAATATTGTGGCGAAGGTGTAAAAACATTATCTGTCCCTGAACGTGCAACAATTACCAATATGGGCGCAGAACTTGGTGCGACAACTTCTATTTTTCCATCTGACGAAGAAACGAGGGTTTTCTTGAAAGCACAGGGTAGAGAAGAAGATTACACACCGCTTTCAGCTGATGAGGATGCAGTATATGATGAGGTTGTAGACATTAATTTGTCAGAGCTTGTACCGCTTGCCGCTTGTCCACACTCGCCTGATAATGTAAAGAGTGTCGAGGAAATCGGAAATATGAAGATTGATCAGGTTTGTATTGGTTCATGTACAAATTCATCACTTCTTGATATGCTAAAGGTGTCACACATCTTAAAGGGAAAAACAGTTCACCCTGATGTTTCTCTTTCAATCGCTCCGGGCTCAAAGCAGGTTTTGAATATGCTTGCAGAAAATGGTGCGTTGTCAATTTTGATTGATGCAGGTGCAAGAATTTTAGAAAGTGCGTGCGGCCCTTGTATTGGTATGGGACAGTCTCCTAATTCGAAGGGTATCTCATTGAGAACTTTTAACAGAAACTTCGAAGGTCGCTCTGGTACAAAGGATGGACAGATTTACCTTGTTTCACCTGAAATGGCAGCAATCTCAGCAATCAACGGATATTTGACAGACCCGAGAGAAATCGGTGATATGCCTGAATTTAAACTTCCTGAAGTATTTAAAATAAACGATAATATGGTAGTTCCTCCGATTGAAGAGGAACAAATGGATACAGTTGAAATTTTAAGAGGTCCGAACATTAAGCCGTTCCCGATTTCAAAGCCGTTAGACGAAAATATTGAAGCAGGTGTAAGCTTAAAGGTGGGAGACAATATAACAACAGACCACATTATGCCTGCAGGTGCAAAAATTCTGCCGCTTCGCTCGAATATTCCAAAGATTTCAGAATATTGCTTTGCAGTATGTGATGAGCATTTCCATGATAGAGCGCTTGAAATGGGTAAGTCAATCATAATTGGAGGCTCAAATTATGGACAGGGTTCATCAAGAGAGCACGCAGCTTTGGCACCGCTTTATCTTGGGGTTAAGGCGGTTATAACAAAATCTTTTGCAAGAATTCATATGGCAAACCTTATTAATGCCGGTATAGTTCCTATGACATTTGCAAATGAGAGCGATTATGACAAAATTCAAGAAGGCGATGAGATTGCAATTTGCGACATCATTTCACAGCTTAAAGCAGGAGATGTGATTAAGGTTACAAATAAGACTAAAGGTTTTGACTTTGAAGTAAACGTATCACTTTCCGAAAGACAAAAGGATATGATTTATGCCGGTGGACTTTTAAATTATACTAAAAATAATGCATAATAAAAATAACTCAGTTCAAAATGAAATGAACTGAGTTATTTTAGTATTAGTCATTATATCCGTTAGGGTTGTTTGACTGCCATCTCCAAGAATCCTCGCACATTTCTGCAATTTCACGTGTTGCAGTCCAGTCAAGCTCTGCCTTTGCTTTTTTTGGGTCAGCATAGCACTGTGCGATATCGCCAGGGCGTCTTTCTTCGATTTTATAAGGCAATTCCTTGCCGCAAGCTTTTTCAAATGCATGGATCACATCAAGGACTGAATATCCGTTGCCTGTCCCTAAATTGTATGTGTGAACACCTGACTCGCCTGATTTTTTCTCAATCGCCTTTAAGTGGCCAAGAGCCAAGTCTACAACGTGTATATAGTCTCTTACGCCTGTACCGTCAGGGGTGGGGTAATCGTTTCCAAATACGTGAATGCATTCAAGCTTTCCAACAGCAACCTGTGCAACGTAAGGAAGCAGATTGTTAGGTATTCCTTTCGGGTCTTCGCCAATAGTTCCGCTTTTGTGTGCACCGATTGGATTAAAGTAACGAAGAAGTGTGATAGACCACTTATTATTTGATGCATAAACGTCCTTTAAAATGTTTTCAATCATCAGCTTTGTTGAGCCGTAAGGGTTGGTTGTTGAGGTTGGGAAATCCTCTGTAATCGGAACCGTCTTCGGCATACCGTAAACAGTTGCAGATGAGGAGAATACAAGGTTATAAACATCATATTTCTGCATAATATCAACAAGGTTTAGTGTTCCTGTGATATTGTTGTGATAATATCTAATCGGGATTTTTGTTGATTCGCCGACGGCCTTTAAGCCTGCAAAATGGATTACAGAATCAAATTTATTTTCTTTGAAAACCTGTTCTGTTGCATCGTAGTCTAAAAGGTCAACTTTATAGAACGGAAAATCTTTTCCCGTAAGCTTCTTTACAGCCTCAAGAGATTTTTCACATGAGTTGTCAAGATTATCAAGTACCGCAATTTCATATCCGGCATTTAAAAGCTCTACGCAAGTGTGTGAGCCAATATATCCGGCACCGCCTGTAACTAAAATTTTCATGATGATATACCTCCAAATATTCTATACAATAATTATACACTACATATTCATAATATTCAAGAGAAAAATCTATTAAAAATGTAAAATTCTTGATAATTACTCTTGTAAAAATTTATCATATGTTGTATAATGTTTTGTGATGATTATTTTAAAAAGGAGTAAGGAACATGAGTCAATTTTTAGAAAGAATTAAAGAACGAGCAAAAGCAGACAAGAAGACCGTTATTCTTCCGGAGTCAATGGACAGAAGAACTTTCGAGGCTGCCGAAAAGATTTTGAAAGAGGATATCGCTAATATCATTATTATCGGTACACCTGAAGAAATTGAGGCAAATTCAAAAGGTCTTGACATTTCAAAGGCAACAATAATTGATCCGTTTACATACGAAAAGACAGAAGAATATTTAAATCTGTTTGTAGAGCTTAGAAAAGCAAAAGGTCTCACTTATGAAGAAGCTAAAAAGACAGCGCTTGGCGACTATATGTATTATGCTTGCCTGATGGTTAAAGCAGGCGATGCAGATGGAGTTGTTTCGGGTGCTTGCCATTCAACAGCTAATACATTAAGACCAAGTCTTCAGATTATAAAGACAAAGCCAGGAGTTGCACTTGTATCAGCATTTTTCGTTATGGTTGTACCAAACTGCGAATACGGCGAAAACGGAACATTCATTTTTGCAGACAGTGGTCTTGAGCAGAATCCAACACCTGAAAAGCTTGCTGCAATCGCAGGCTGCTCAGCAGAGTCATTTGAACTTTTAACAGAAAAAGAAGCACGTGTTGCAATGCTTTCTCACTCAACAATGGGCAGTGCAAAGCACGCAGACGTTGATAAGGTTGTAGAAGCTACAAAGCTTGCAAAAGAACTTTATCCTAATGTTAAATTAGATGGTGAAATGCAGCTTGACGCAGCAATCGTGCCTGAAATCGGTAAGTCAAAAGCTCCTGATTCAGATGTTGCAGGTAGTGCAAACGTACTTGTTTTTCCTGACCTTGATGCAGGTAATATAGGATATAAGCTTGTTCAGCGTTTGGCAAAAGCTGAAGCTTATGGCCCGGTTACACAGGGTATTGCAAAGCCTATTAACGATTTGTCAAGAGGCTGCTCAGCTGATGATATTGTAGGTGTTGTAGCAATTACTTGTGTACAGGCACAGGCTGAAAATTAATTAACTATAAAATTTTGAAAGGGAGTAATATAATGAAAGTTTTAGTAATTAACGCAGGAAGTTCATCGCTTAAGTACCAGCTTATTGATATGGACGACCATACAGTTGTTGCAAAGGGACTTTGTGAAAGAATTGGTATTGATGGCTCAAAGCTTACTCACAAAAACCTTGTTAAAAAGACAGAGACTGTTTTTGAAAAGGCAATGAAAGACCATTCTGATGCAATCGCGATGGTAATTGACGCACTTACAAGCAGCGAATGTGGAGTAATTGCATCTATGGAAGAAATCGGCGCTGTTGGACACAGAGTTGTACACGGTGCGGAAACATTTGCAGATTCATGCATAATTGATGAAAAGGTTATGGACGCATTAAAGGAATGTATCCCGCTTGCGCCTCTTCACAATCCTGCAAACATCATCGGTATTGAAGCTTGTGCAAAGCTAATGCCTTCTACTCCACAGGTTGGTGTATTTGATACAGCATTCCATCAGACAATGCCTGCTTGCTCATATATGTATGCACTTCCTTATGAAATGTATGAAAAGCACAGAATAAGAAAATATGGTTTTCACGGTACAAGCCACAAGTTTGTATCAGCAGAAGCTGCAAAGCTTCTCGGAAAGCCGATTGAAGAACTTAAAATTATTACTTGTCATTTAGGAAACGGCTCATCAGTTTCAGCGGTTAAAAACGGTAAGTGCGTTGATACCTCAATGGGCTTTACTCCGCTTGACGGTGTTGTAATGGGAACACGTTGCGGCTCTATTGACCCAGCAGTTGTGACATATCTTGTTGAAAACTGCGGATTTACTGCAAAAGAAGTTGACTCAATGATGAATAAGCAGTCAGGAGTTTTAGGAGTTTCAGGAGTTTCAAGCGACTTTAGAGACTTAACAACTGCTGCTGATAGCGGAAATGAAAGAGCAAAACTTGCAACAGAAATGTTCTCATATAGTGTAAAGAAGCTTGTTGGTGCATACGCAGCCAGCATGGGCGGAGTTGATGCAGTTGTATTCACAGGCGGAATTGGTGAGAATGACGGCAGATACAGAAATGCTATAACTGAAGGTCTTGAATTTATGGGAATTAAGTTAGATGCTGAAAAGAATAAGTTAAGAGGAGTTGCACAAGATATTTCAGCAGAAGATGCAACCACAAAAACTTTGGTTATCCCAACAAATGAAGAGCTTATGATTGCACTTGATACAGAAAGACTTTTAAATAAATAATATACAAAAAACGTCTGAGAAGTTTGTACAACTTTTCGGGCGTTTTTTTGTTAGATTGCAGGGCATAAGGGGTAAATAAATATTACTATACTAATTGGAGGGATGTATAATGAATAGTTATAAAATGGAAAATATCCGCAATGTGGCAGTTATGGGACATGGAAAGTGCGGTAAAAGTTCCATTATTGAAGCAATGCTTTTTAACAGCGGTGCCATTAACAGAATTGGTAAAAATTCAGAAGGTACTCTAACTTCTGATTTTGATATAGAGGAAACTAAAAGGCAGATGTCAATTTCAACATCGGTTGCGCCTGTTGAGTGGAAAGAAAACAAACTCAATATGCTTGACACACCGGGTTACTTTGACTTTGTCGGCGAGGTGAAAGAGGGTATAAGAGCGGCAGATTCCGCACTTATAGTCTTAAGTGGAAGGAGCGGTGTTTCCGTTGGTACAGAACAAACGTTTAAGTTTGCAAAGCAAAAAGGAGTTCCCACTGTATTCTTTGTAAACAAAATTGACGATCCGCGAGGGAACTATCAGAGAACACTTGAAGAAATGAAGGAAAAATTCGGTAAGGCAATTACGCCGTTTGTATATCCTATAAGAGAAGGCGAAGAATTTAAAGGCTTCGTTGATATCGTGGATATGACAGCGCGCCGTTATGAAGGCGCAGACCGAGTTGATATTCCTGTTCCGGAAGGAATGGCAGAAACAATAGCGCCGCTTCGTGATATGATTATGGAAGCTATTGCCGAAACAGACGATGCCCTTATGAATAAGTATTTTAATGGTGAAGAGTTTACTTTTGATGAAATCAAACAGGCTATCAGAAAGGGTGTTAAAGACGGCAGTATTTATCCTGTTTACTGCGGTTCGGGAATGAACAATATCGGTATCAGAAGTCTTATGGACGGAATTGGAAAATATTTGCCTGCACCTAATGAAATTACAGAGGTCGCTCACGACGCAAAGACCGGTGAGGCAGTAGAGGTTGTTCAGGAAGTTTCAGATACTACTTCAGCAATCGTATTTAAAACCGTAGCAGACCCGTATGTAGGTAAAATGTCCTTCTTCCGTGTATATTCCGGAAGCGTAAAGGCGGACAGTGTTCTCTACAATGCCAATAAGGCAGAAAAAGAACGTATAGGAAAAATTTATTTCCTTTGCGGTAAAAAACAGATTGAAACTAAGGTGATCGAAGCAGGTGACATAGGGGTTGTAACAAAACTCGAAAATACAAGTACAGGCGATACTTTGTGCGAAGAAAACAAGAATATAATCCTAACCGGTATTGAATTTCCTGCACCTACACTTTCTATGGCGGTAGAGGCTGTTAAGAAGGGCGACGAAGAAAAGATTATTTCAGGTTTTACAAAGCTTATGGAAGAAGACCTGACATTTAATATTGGATCAAACACCGAAACAAAAGAAACGCTGATAAATGGTCAGGGCGAACAGCATATCGACATTTTGATTAACAAATTGAAGGCAAAATACGGTGTTGATGTTAATTTGAAAGCTCCGACGGTACCTTACCGTGAAACAATTCGTGCAAAGGTAAAAGTTGAAGGAAAACATAAAAAACAATCAGGCGGACATGGTCAGTACGGTCATGTTTGGATTGAATTTGAACCTGGTGTTACCGAAGATATGACATTTGAAGAACAGGTATTTGGCGGAAGCGTTCCGAAAAACTACTTTCCGGCAGTTGAAAAGGGACTTCGTGATGCTTGTAAACAGGGAGTGCTTGCAGGGTATCCTGTCGTGAATTTGAAAGCTACTTTGCTTGACGGTTCTTACCACCCTGTTGACTCATCTGAAATGGCGTTCAAAACAGCAGCACAGATTGCTTACCGTGAAGGCTTAAAACAGGCAAAACCTGTGATATTGGAACCTATTGGATATCTCAAGGTATATATTCCTGAAAGTATAATGGGTGATATCATCGGAGATATCAATAAACGTCGAGGTCATATTATGGGTATGGGTGAAAGTGAAAGAGAAAACCTGAACCTTGTTGAAGCAGAAGTACCGGTATCTGAGATGTTTAAATATTCAACAGATCTTCGCTCTATGAGTCAGGGCAGAGGTAGCTTTGAGTTTGAGTTTGTAAGATATGATCCGGCACCTCAGCAGGTGGCAGACAAAGTAATCAGCGATGCTCAGAGTCGCATCCAATAGTGTTATAATGTTTTATGCATAGTGACTAAAATGTTTTTCGAATTTTGTTTAATTAACATCTTTCTTTTAGTGGAATTATGTGTTAAAATATTTCTGTAAATCAAAATTTAACTATTGGAAGAGAGGATATACAGATATGGCAGATTTGCAATTAAAGCATATTTACAAAAAGTATTCAGGAGGAGTTACAGCTGTTAGTGACTTTTGTCTGGATATTGAAGATAAAGAATTTGTTGTTCTTGTTGGGCCTTCAGGCTGTGGTAAGTCAACGACACTTCGTATGATTGCCGGCCTTGAAGAAATCAGTGAAGGTGAGCTCTACATAGGCGGAAAGCTTGTGAACGATGTTCCTCCGAAGGACAGAGACATTGCTATGGTTTTCCAGAACTACGCACTTTATCCACATATGTCAGTATTTGATAATATGGCATTTGGATTGAAACTTAGAAAGACTCCAAAGGACGAAATTAAGAAGAGAGTTCATGAAGCTGCTAAGATTCTTGATATTGAACACCTTTTAGATAGAAAGCCAAAAGCTTTATCAGGTGGTCAGAGACAGCGTGTGGCATTAGGTCGTGCTATCGTAAGAAATCCTAAGGTATTCCTTATGGATGAACCTTTGTCAAACCTTGATGCTAAATTGAGAGTAGCAATGAGAACAGAAATCAATAAGCTTCACAAGAAACTTCAAACTACATTTATCTATGTAACACATGACCAGACAGAAGCGATGACAATGGGTACAAGAATCATCGTTATGAAAGACGGTGTTGTTCAGCAGGTTGATACACCGGCTAACCTTTATAATAAGCCATGCAATATGTTTTCAGCAGGCTTTATAGGAAGCCCACAAATGAACTTCATTGATGCAGTTCTTTCAAAGAATTCAGACGGTGTTTATCTTGAATTTGATGGTGAAAAAATAAAGCTTCCTGAAGGAAAGGCTTCTAATCCTGCACTTGATGATTACATTGGTAAGACAGTTGTTCTTGGTATTAGACCTGAAGATATCCATGACGATGAAGCATTTATTGATTCTAAGCTAGATGCAACACTTTCTGCTTACGTAGAAGTAACTGAAATGATGGGTGCTGAATCCTATCTCTATTTGAAGGTAGCTGGTAAGCCATTTACTGCAAGAGTTAATCAGAGAACTACTGCAAAGGCAGGCGAGACTATCAAGATTGCTTTTGATACTAACAAGATTCATCTTTTCGATAAAGAAACAGAACTAACAATCATTAACTGATTTACAAAAAAAGAGAACCTAAGGGTTCTCTTTTTTGTAAATAATGTTTACAATATATGATTTGGGTGTTATAATTATAAAAAGCATTATGGAGGTGTCTTGATTTGTCAGATACAAAAGAAAACTTGCACAGTAAACATAGAGAGCGTCTTCGAGATAAATTTATGAAAGTAGGCATTGACGGACTTCAAGAGCATGAAATAATAGAGTTGCTTCTCTTTTATGCGATACCTAGGAAAAATACAAACGAAATTGCCCATAAACTTATAAACGAATATGGAAACTTAGGAAACATTTTTGATGCTGAAGAAGAGAATCTGGTAAAAATTGCAGGAGTAGGCGAAAGTGTTGCTACAATGTTTCGTCTTATGCGTGAGTGTGTAAATAAATATATAAATGATAAAAATAATATTGCAAATGTTCACTTAACACCGCTTAATATTAATACATATATTAAAAATCTTTTTTATGGTCATACGAAAGAGGTAGCGTACGCAGTTTTATTGGATAGTGACTGCAGTGTAAAAAAGGTCAAAAAGCTGTCAAGCGGAACTGTTAACGCAACTCCGATTTATCCACGAGAAGTTGTTAAACTTGCGGTAAATGAGCGGTATCCTTATCTGCTTCTTGCACATAATCATCCCAATGGAAGTGCAGTACCTTCGCCGGATGATTTAAAAATAACAAAAACGATTGAACTTGCACTGAATTTTGTTGAGGTGCGCTTGGTTGACCACGTTATAGTAGCAGGCGAAAAAACAATCAGTCTTGCAAGGAACTATAATATTCTTGAAAAATAGCCTTATTATAAAAAGCCGACAACTGATATATTTTATATGTCAGATATCGGCATTTTTTTACTCATTTTTTACTTTTATTATATATTCAATACCCCAATCAAAGGAATTTGTTTCCATATCGGCATTAACACCGCCGTCGCGCATAATTTCAAGTGCGTGTTTGATTGTATTTGTAAAAACTCTTATATCCTGAAAGCTTTTGAATTTCAGCTTTTGTGACGGTGAAGGAGTGCCTTTAAGCATTTTTTTAATAAGTTCTTCAGCTTGTGAAACATTCAGCTTTTTTTCATTTATAGTTCGCACGGCAGAAAGTTGAGCTTCTTCATCACTTAAGTGAAGAAGTGCACGTGCATGGCGCTCTGAGAGTGAATATTCGATTATGAGCCTTTTTGTGCGTGGATAAAGTCGCAAAAGCCGCAATTTGTTAGCAATATTCGACTGCGATTTGCCTAACTTTTTTGCAATTTCCTCTTGTGTCATACCTTGAGTACGTATTAAGTTTTGATAGCTTTCTGCAACCTCGAAAAATGAAAGATCATCGCGCTGTAAATTTTCAAGGAGTGCCAAAAGAGCTGATTTTTTCTCATCAACACTAATTATGATAGCAGGAATGGAGTCAAGACCTGCATTTTCGGCAGCTCTAAAACGTCTTTCGCCTGCAACAATCTCATACCCGCCTCGTACCTTTCGAACTGTGATAGGCTGAAGAACACCAAATTCTTCTATTGATGCGGTGAGTTCTTCTAAACTGATGGTATCAAAATACTTTCTTGGCTGTGCGGGATTTGGGAAAATACTGTGAATGGGAAGACTCACAACCCTCATTGTCTCTTTTTCTTTAGACTTAAATACTTGCATAACTGATTATCCTTTCGTAATATAATGGAAGGTGGTAAGGCAGCCCGAGAATATGATTAGGGGGAAGTAGATGTAACATATTTGGGAGCTTATGCACATATACATATATTGTTATGACCGAACCGCCTTACTAACTGCATTATAGCATACTTTTTCACAATGAAAAGAAAAATCGTTCGTCAAAAAAAGCCGACTTTTTTATTTAGTCGGCTTTTTCTTCAAATTATAACATGAGTCGATTGGATTTTTTGTTGCAATTCCGGGTTTTCGGGGATATTGTTGGGGAGTATGTCGCACTTTTTTTACGATAATGATTTTGTGTTTAAGGTCAGTATCGGGAATTTTTGCGGAAAAAATGCTTTCAACTTCACCGCCCAGAATATGAATTGCACGTTTTGCACTTTCAAGTTCTTCATCTGCAAGAGGACCTTTTAAAGCAAGAAAATATCCGCCTACTTTTAAAAAAGGCAGGCATAATTCTGAAAGAAGTGTCATATTTGCAACTGCGCGCGAAACAACTGTATCATATTGTTCACGATGAGTGCGTCCGCCATCTTCTGCACGTGCATGGATAAATTCTGCATTTGTGCCAATCTCATCTGCAACAGTTTTTAAGAAATTGATTCGTTTATTTAACGAATCAAGCAAAGTAAGCTCGATTTCAGGTTTTAAAATTTTTAAAACAAGCCCCGGAAATCCTGCGCCTGTGCCAACATCAATTACTTTTCCGGTTATATGTCCCGTCAACAGTGCAGTTGAACTGTCTAAAAAATGCTTTTTTGCAATCCCATCTGTGTCGCAAATAGCTGTTAAGTTAATCTTTTTGTTCCACTCACAAAGAAGTCCGGCATATTGAATAAGCTGGCATATCTGGTTATCAGTAACATCTATTGAAAGTTTTTCAAATCCATTTTCTAAAATTTTTCTCATAATTTATATCCTATAAAATTTAATATATACTTAATTATAGTATAAATGAAAAGCTAAGTCAATTAAATTTTCTGTTTAAGTAATATAAATCCCGTAAATTAATTTAAATTTTGTGATTTATACTGATGAATTTATTAAAAAATTGTAACATTTTGAAAAAAATAACCAAAAAAACTATACAATTTCGAAATATTATGTTATAATATTAGGGAATATGGATATCTTGCGATGGTGCAAGGTCTTAAAATATTAATATATAAGGTATATTTGCGTTATTTTTATGGCGTCGCTCCATAAAGCCTGCAGGTGGGGCTGAAATTAGAAATGCAGGAAGAAAGGCTATGGAATTTATTATGATAAGTAAAGCATTTCAGGACATTGTTTCTCAGATGGCGGAAGTTTTTCCTAAAAAGTTTGGTATAGCTGATGCTACCGGACTTGTTCTGGCTGCAAACGGACCGGAACTTTCAGAAGAAGTTGTACTGGAGTTGATTGGAGCTGCCGGTGAAAATGACAAAATATTTGTAAGAGAAGGATATACCGTAAGAATGATTGACGGCAGACCGTATCCTGAATATATTGTTTATGTTGAAGGAACAGATGAGGTTTCTCGCTATTGCTGTAATAGCATCACTGTTGCCGCTAATAATGTGCGCCATTATTATGATGAAAAATACGATAAAACGATATTTATGCAGAATATAATTTTTGATAATATGCTGACATTTGACCTTCATCAGAAAGCCTTAGAGCTGCATGTTGATGTTGAAACGCCAAGAGCTGTTTTCTATATCAAGGTAATGAAAAAAGGCGAAATTGGAATATATGAAGTAATAAGAAATATGTTTCCTGATAAGGAAAAAGATTTTGTTATAAATATTGACAGTAAAAATATAGTACTGATTAAGGAACTTAAGGACGGCAAAGATCAGGAAACAATAAACAATATTGCAAAGCAAATTCTCGATAATGTTCATTCTGAAACCATGATGAGCATTCTTGTCGGAGTAAGTACAGTTGCAGAAAACATCAATCAGCTTAATACTTCTTATAAGGAAGCACAGATTGCACTTGAAGTAGGTAAGGTTTTTGATGAAGAGAAATCAATTCTTAATTATGATAGCCTTGGAATTGGTAGGCTTATTTACCAGCTTCCTATAAAGCTGTGTGAACTTTTCTTACGTGAAGTATTCAAAAAAGGCGATATTTCTCTGTTAGATTCCGAAACAATCCTAACAATTAATAAATTCTTCGAAAATGATCTTAATGTTTCTGAAACATCAAGACAGCTTTTTGTACACAGAAATACACTTGTGTACAGACTTGAAAAAATATATAAGTTAACAGGGCTTGACCTTAGAAAATTTGACCAGGCAATCGTATTTAAGGTTGCAATGATGGTGCATAAATATTTGTCGTCAAATCCTATGAAAATGTAGGTTTAAATGAAATGTGCGGTATTTTTTGCCGCACTTTTTGGTGAGATTTGGGAGTATGATATTATGATAGAATTTGTAAATGTTACTAAGCAGTTTGAAGATGCCGGAAACATAGCTCTTGAAAATGCCAATTTCAAAATTGAAAACGGAGAATTTGTTTTCCTTGTTGGTTCAAGCGGTGCCGGCAAAACCACAATAACAAAGCTTTTGATGCGTGAAACAAATGTTACCGAGGGTGAAGTTTATTTAGATGGTATTGACGTCACCAAGCTGCCGGATAAAGAAATCCCGTTTTTGCGTAGAAAGATGGGAGTTGTTTTTCAGGATTTCCGCCTTTTAGAAGACCGTACAGTCTACGAAAATGTTGAGTTTGCAATGAGAGTTGTAGGTGCTTCAAGAAGAGAAATACGAAAACGTGTTCCGGAGGTTTTAAACGAAGTTGGTCTTAATTATAAAGCGAAAATGTATCCAAGACAGCTTTCAGGTGGAGAACAGCAGAGAGTTGCGCTTGCAAGAGCTTTAGCAAACCATCCAGTTATACTTGTTGCGGACGAGCCTACGGGAAACTTAAACCCGAAAACTGCTATGGAAATTATGGAAGTTTTTGAAGAAATAAACCGTATGGGAACGACTATTATTATGGCTACACACGCAAAGGACATAGTAGACATAATGAAGAAAAGAGTTATTGAAGTTCAGGACGGAAAAATAGTCCGAGACGAAGTTGGAGGTGAATATCTTGAATCTGTCGAAGCTTAAATATTCATTTTCAGAGGCAAAGAAAAATGTTACCAGAAATGGTCTTATGAGTATTGCATCGCTGTTTACAATAGCATCGTGCCTTATAATTTTAGGTGTATTTGCAATTTTGTCAATTAACATAAACTCTATTACAACACAGGTTAAGGATCAATGTGAAATTCAGCTCTATATTATACCTGATGCAACCGAAGAACGAGTTTCGGCGATTGGCGAAGAAATTAAAAATACTCAAAATGTAAAAGAAGCAACACTTTTTACAAAACAACAAACTCTTGATTATGCGATAAATGATATGTTTGAAGGTAACGAGGTAATGCTTGATGGATTTGAGGAGGACAATCCATTTTCCGACTCATATAAGATAGTACTTTCGGATATTGAAAAAACAAAAGAAACTGCTGAAATTTTAGAAAAAATACCCGATGTTGAAAAGGTAGTAAATAAACAGGACGTTGTAAATATGGTGTTATCTATTTCCGACGCAGTAAAAAAATTCAGTATAGTTATAATGATCATACTGCTTATGGTTGCTATGGTTATCATTTCAAATACTGTTAAGCTCACGGTATTTAATAGACGCAAAGAAATAAATATTATGAAATACATTGGTGCAACTGACAGATTTATCAGAGTTCCATTTGTTTTGGAAGGATTAATTATCGGATGCTTGGGTGCCGTTGTTGCATTTTTGGTTGTATTTTGGGGCTATTTTGCAATTTTAAAATATATTGAAAATTTAAGCTTTGATGTATTTGAATTTATAGGTATCTGGAGTATTGCTCCTGTAATTGCAGTGCTGTTTCTTGTTTTTGGAAGCCTTATCGGAGTAGTAGGAAGTGCAATTTCTATGCGAAAGCACCTTCATGTATAAGGAGGGAATATGAAGAAAAGAATATTTACTTTGTTTATTACCTTGGTCTTTATGCTTATGAATTTGCCTTCGGTGTATGCTGCAAAGAGTGTAAGTGACCTAAAAAAAGAGCTTTCTGAAAACCAAAAAAAGGTTGAAGAAACAAAAAAGGAAATCAAAGAGAAGCAAGCAGAAAGAAATGACATTAAAGATAAGAAGCTTGCGCTTGATATTGAAATTTCAGGCCTTCAGGATGACATTGACCAAATCCAGTCGGTTATCAATGATAAAAATACAGAAATCGAAGCCAAAAACAGTGAAATCGATTCTTTGAATGAAACTATTAAGGAAACTGATAAGCAGCTGAAAAAGCGTATGAAGATTATGTATGAAAATAGTACGACTTCATATCTTGAGCTTATTATGAGTGCTAAAGGTTTGTCTGATTTATTTACAAGAATTTCAATAATTGAAACTATTTTAAAGCATGATAAAGCCTTGATTAATGAGTATCAAACAAAAAAAGAAGAAGTGGCAGCAGCAAAACAGGTGATTGAAAACGAAAAACAAGAGCAGGTAGAGGCACAGAAGATTTTAGTAAGCAAACAAGACACTATTGAAAGTAAGCAGGCACAGCAGCAGAATTTAATAAATGAATTAAATGCAGATATAGAAGAGCTGAAGCGCCAGGAAGCTGAAATGGAGCAGGCAGAAAAGCAAATTCAAAATCAAATTAATGCAGCGCTAAAATCGTCATCTCAGCAGTCGGTACAATATAAAGGAAACGGAAAATTCCTGTTTCCAATGGCGAGTTATACACGAGTTTCATCACCGTACGGATATAGAATTCATCCAATAACAGGAACAAAAAAACTTCATGCAGGAATTGATTATGCGGCTCCGTATGGAACTGCAATTTATGCTGCAGAAGACGGAGTTGTTTTGACTTCTGGCTGGATAAACGGATATGGCTATACCGTAACTATAAACCATGGCGGAGGATATGTGACTCTATATGCACATTGTAGTAAGCTTTTGGTAGGTGCAGGTCAAGCGGTAAAAAGAGGCGAAACAATCGCGAAAGTCGGCTCTACCGGGAATTCAACAGGAAACCACCTTCACTTTGAGGTAAAGGTCAATGGAAAAGCAGTAAATCCTACAGAATATCTATAATAACAATGTCAAATGATGAGAAGTAATAAATTATTATTTCCTCAAAAATATGAGGGGTGACTTTTGTCACCCCTATAATATTATGGAAAATATTGCATAAGATAAAATATATGGTAATGGAGGTCTTAGAATGAAGAACAAGCAGAGTTTTATTCTGACAATAGTAATAACAGCAATAGTAACAGGTCTTGTGGTAAATGCAACAAGAGATATTATGTATGCAAAAATACAAGGCCGTTCAATGCAGAAAATTTCCGCTGTGAATAAAATGCTTTCTGATTATTCACTTTTTGAAATAGACGAAGAAAAGGTTGCAGATTATGCATCAATGGCAATGGCGGCGGCAGTAAACGATCCATATACGTCATATTTTCCTGAAGAAGAGTTTTCGTCTTATCGTGACAATCTTGTTTCCAGCTATGTTGGAATTGGTGCGACTTTAGGCGCAGACATAGAAAGTGGAAATCTTGTGGTAGTTTCTCCTATGGAAGATAGTCCGGCTGAAAAGGCAGGAATGAGATCAGGGGATATCCTTTGTGCTATTGAAGGTGAAAAATATGATGCTACCCAACTCACAGAGGCTGCAACATTCCTTAAAAATGGAGAAGAAGGAAGCACAGTAACTGTAACATTAGAGCGCGAAAGTAAAGGGCGGTTTGATATAGTTATAACTCGTGAGAAAATAATTAAGAAAAGTGTAAAATCCGAAATGATTGATGATAAAGTAGCATATCTTCGAATTACTGGTTTTGAATCAAAGGCGACTCCGGATTCGAAAAATACTTTTGATGAATTTTGCGAGCATATTGAAGCTTTAAAAATGGCTGGAATGGAAAAATTGGTAATTGACCTGCGCGACAATCCTGGTGGAGACCTAAATGTTGTGTGTGATATTGCAGATTTACTTTTACCTGAAGGAACTATTACTTATACAGAGGATAAGCGTGGGAAACGTGTGACGTTACATTCTGACGAAAATGAACTTAATTTGCCTATGGCTGTGCTTGTAAATGGAGGTAGCGCCTCTGCATCCGAGATTTTGACGGGTTCTTTAAAAGACTATAAAAAAGCGACTGTTATCGGAACAAAAACCTTTGGAAAAGGCATTGTTCAAACCGTTTTCCCATTTACAGACGGTTCAGGAATGTCGATAACAACCGCAAAATATTATACTCCAAGCGGAGTTTGTATTCATGATATAGGAATTGAGCCGGATATAACTGTTGAGTTTAGTTCAGATAAGGCAATTTCCGAACTTGAACTTTCAGAGGATATACAGCTTCAAAAAGCCATTGAAGTTCTTGCGAAATAGTTATTTTTTTAGCTTTGTATTGAGAAGTACAACTGCTAAAAGAACGAGAACTATACCAGATATTCCAACGACGGTAATTTTTTCATTAAATGCAATTATTCCGCAAACTGAAGCAACGACTGCTTCAAATGTTGCCATAATTGAAGCCTTTCCTGCATCAATATATTTTAGACCGAGTGTATAAAAAATGTATGGAATAATTGCGCTTATTAAAGTAAACACAAGTGTACTTGCTATCAAATTCGGATTTAAAGATATAACCGAATAAATTTTGGGGAAGTCTACAACAAACAGACTGCCGAGTGTAGAGAAAATGAAGGTATAGGCAGTAACGGTTAATGAATCGTACTTTTTCAAAGCTACGCGTCCAAAAATACTGTAAAGCGCTTTGCAAAAACCTGACGAAATGCCTGTAAAAATAACAAGCGGTGTAAGGGATATATTGTGGTCAGTACCGCAAATTAAAAGACATCCTGCAGCAGCTATAAAAAGTGCAATCACTTTGGCTGCTGTTATTTTTTCTTTAAAAAATATTGATGCCATAATCATAACAAAAAACGGTGCTGTGTAAAGGAGTATTGCTGCAACAGACATAGATGCATGGCTTATGGTATAGAAATAGTAAAAGCCAAAAAGCAGAAAACTAAAAATGCCTGTTCCGAAGAAATACCACCAATCTTTCAAATCTATTTTCAATTTGTTTTTGTCTGTAAAGAGTAAATAAATGCCCGTTATGGCGGCAGTAATGAAACTTCTGAAAAATAGCAGTTGCATATTATCAATCCCTGCGTCATTCAAATTTCTTACAAAAAGGCCGGTAAGTCCCCAAAGTCCGCCTGCTAAAAGTATTGAAAGAGATGGAAATTTTTTAAAAAGATTCATTTATTTGTCCTCCGTTAAGTTTAAATGTGAGATGGCTTTAAGTTTTTTTGAAAGCCCTGTAAAACGCTTTTTCTCGTCGTTGTTATCAATCATATTCTTGCAGGCTGACTTTAAGCCTACGAGAATAACCATTGTTTTTGCACGTGTTACGGCAGTATATAGAAGATTTCGGCACATAAGCATGGGTGCAAATCTGCATATCGGTATAATTACAACAGGGAATTCACTGCCTTGACTTTTATGTACAGTCGTTGCGTATGCAAGGTCCAATTTATCAAGGTCATTAAAGCTATATTCCGTTTCTTTGTCATCGTCAAAGATGATAGTCATAACACGGTCTTTTACTGAAATGCTTTCAATGATACCAAGGTCTCCGTTAAAAATGCCTGTTCCGTTTTCGCCGTCAGGTCTTGTCCATACTATGTCGTAGTCGTTTTTGATTTGCATAACCTTATCGCCGATTCTGAAAACAGTTTTTCCGTATATATATTCCTGCTTAAGCATATCGGGTGGATTTAAAGCTCTTTGCAGTTCGTGATTTAAATTAATTGAGCCTGCGACACCTTTTTTTGAGGGTGAAAGCACCTGAATTGAAGAAATTGGATTTATCCCATAGCTATTTGGGATTCTGTTTCTGTACAGGTCAATTATTGTGGCGACAGCGTTTTCACTGTTGCTTCTTGAAAGGAAGAAAAAATCCTTGTCGTGCGCAGAAAGTTCAGGCATTTCACCATTATTAATTTTGTGAGCGTTCATAACAATAAGACTTTCCTGTGCCTGACGGAAAATACGATTTAGTTTTATAACAGGAACAAAACCGCTGTCAATTATATCCCTTAGAACATTTCCAGGGCCGACTGATGGAAGTTGGTCGCTGTCACCGCATAGAATTACTTTTGCACCGCGCTTAACAGCCTTTAAAAATGCATACATTAGCTGTATGTCAACCATACTCATTTCGTCTACAATAAATACATCTTGTGGTAGAGGATTGCTCTCATTATAAGCAAAACGCTGAATTTCATTTTCTGCTCCTGGTTGCATACCTAAAAGACGGTGTATTGTTTTTGCTTCAATCCCCGTAACTTGGCTCATTCGTTTTGCCGCACGTCCGGTAGGAGCGGTAAGTGCGATTGAAAGCTGCATTTGTTTAAGAACAGTAATGATTGCGTTTATTGTAGTCGTTTTTCCGGTTCCAGGGCCGCCAGTTATAACAATGCAACCATTTTCGACAGCTGCATTGACAGCTCTTTTTTGCTCATCATCAAGAGTGATGGAGTGAGATTTTTCAACTTCTTCTACTGCAGCCAAAATTTCGCATTCGGGCATCGTATAAAATGGATAAGAAACAGTCAATGACGCGAGCCTTCGGGCTGTATAATGTTCTGCTGTAAAAAAGAGAGAAAGATAGCAAACCTCTATATCATCAATAACGTCACAGTAAACCTCGTGAGAAAGCTCAAGAGAAGTTATACCGTTTTTAGCTTCATCTTGTGATACGCCAAGCTGTGTGCATATATTTTGTATAAGCATATCTTTAGGAAGATATGTGTGTCCCATATTATATGCACAGGAATTCAAAATGTACTTAATTCCTGATTTTATACGAAGAGGCGAATTTTTTGGAACTCCGCGAAGATGTGCAATATTATCTGCAGTTTTAAAGCTTATGCCATCAATTTGGTCTGCAAGAATATAGGGATTTTCTTTTATTTTATTTACAGCATCGGGACCGAGTGACTGATGAATTTTTATAGCAAGGTTTGTAGAAATGTTATACTGACGCAAAAACATAAGTATGCCTTGCATTGACTGAAGCTCCAGGTATGACTCACCTATTTTTTTAGCTTTTGCTTCAGAAATACCTTTGATTTCAGCAAGACGCATAGGTTCTGTGAGCAAAATATTTAATGTTTCCGTTCCGAATTTGTCAACAATTTTCTTTGCTGTTGCAGCGCGTATTCCATATACAATTCCAGAAGATAGGTAGTCAAGTATGGCATCTTCATCAGCAGGTAGAATTGTCTCGTAATATGTAACACGGAATTGCTCGCCATATTCAGGGTGATTACCCCATATGCCGGTAACAGAAATATTTTCGCCCTCACCAAGATACGGCATATATCCAGTTGCAGTAAAAAGTCCATCGGTAGGAGAATCAATCTCACAAACTGTATAGCCGTTGTCAGCGTTTTGATATATTATTTCATAAACTGTTCCGTTTAAAGTGATATTTTCGTCCATCGTAAGCCTTTCAATAAAAGTTAAATTCTTATTCTTCTATCATTATATCATATTTTTTAGTTGACTACAAGAATTTTGCGTGATATAATTAGTACATATAGATTTTAGCCTATGTATATAGCATCAAAATGGAGGTAACTTCGTTGAAAATAATTGATTTGCACAATCATACACGCTTTAGTTATGACGGTCAAAACACCGTAGATGAAGTGGTTGAAAATGCAATAAAAGAAGGTGTTGATGTAATCGGCATAACCGATCATCAGTTCAGTGTAGGTGACCGCATTGGAGAATACATATTTGCGGTTAACAATGCAAAGGAAAAATATGGTGACAAAATAAAAATTTTTTGCGGACTTGAAATAGGAACACGACCTATGCCGCACGATTTTCCTGCACATTTAAGTAAAAAACTTGACTATTGCCTTTTTGAAAGTCTTGATGATGACAGGGCGATGGATCTCTATGAATTTTTTGAATGGAAGCGACTTTTTGAATGTAGTATCGGTCTTGCACATACAGATATTTTTAGGCTATGCGAGAAATACGGCGTGGATATGCTGAAAGTTATGAAACGTGATAATATTTTCTGGGAAGTTAATTTTTCGGGAAACTATACGTATTATTATGACTTTATATCTAACAAGGAAAAGCAGCGTCTTATTAAAGAGAGCGGAATAAAGTTAAGTGTCGGCTCGGATATGCATTGGACGGGTGATTTTAATATAAAAAAGCTTGTTCAGACAAATGAACTTATAAGGCGTCTTGAAAATCCGTTACCGCTTTCTATAACGGACTAAAGAAACGGAAGGTAAAGATAATGAAAATAGTTGCAGCAACTAAAAATCAAGGTAAAATAAGAGAATTTCAAGAAATTCTTGGCGAACTTGGATATGAAGTAGTCTCTATGCAGGATATTGGAATTGATGTCGAGGTGGAAGAAACAGGTGCTACATTTGCCGAAAATGCACTTATAAAGGCACGTGCAGTAGCTCTGCTTTGTGATTATCCTGTAATTTCCGATGATTCAGGACTTTGTGTTGATGCTTTGGATGGTGCACCTGGAATATATTCTGCAAGATATGCAGGAGAGGATGCTACCGACAAAGACAGGAACATAAAATTATTGGAGGAAATGAAGGATATGGAAAACCGAAAGGCGCAATATGTTGCAAGCATTGCCTATATTTCTTTAGACGGCACGGAAATTACTACCGAAGGATGCGTTGAAGGTGAAATTTTAACAGAGGAGCACGGAACAGGAGGATTTGGATATGATCCGCTGTTTATGTGTACGGAGATAGGAAAGTGCTTTGGGCTTGCCACACCAGAAGAAAAAAATGCAGTAAGTCACAGAGGCAGGGCATTAAAAGAATTATATGAAATTTTAAAAGAACAGGTGAAATAAAATGGACGTATTTTGCGAATATATGGTAAAACGTAGAAGAACTTTTAAGGATTCGATTTTAGTGTCGGGAATAATTGCCGTGGCGGTATTTCTGTCAATGATAGTATTGCCGCTTAGACTTTTAGGACTCGAACTTTTAATTGTTGTAGGTATTATATATGGTGCGATTAATTTGATAAGAAGAATGGATATTGAATATGAGTATATTCTCACGAACAGTATTCTTGATATTGACAAAATTATGTCTAAGAAAACAAGAAAAAGAGTTATGAGTATAGACTTTGAAGATATTGAAGATTGCGGTCCTGCAAATGGCATAAAAGTAGGTACAGATAGCGCTGTAAAGATTCTTGATTTTACAGGCGATATAAAAGCAAAAAATGTGTACTATGTGGATTTTTCGAAAGAAATGATTAAATACAGAGTATTTTTCCAACCTAATGCGAAGATTTTGAGTAAAATAAAACTTGTAAGTCCACGTCTTGTAAATGTAAGAGAGGAAGATTTGCAATGATTTTCGGTATAGGATGCGATTTGTGTGATATAGAGCGTGTTGCCGCAGGCGGAGAACGTTTCTACAAACGCTATTTTACTGAAAAAGAACAGGAGCTTTTTGATAAAAAACGAAATAAGCCGCAGACAGTTGCGGCTAATTTTGCTGTAAAAGAGGCTTTTTCAAAGGCATTAGGAACTGGCGTGAGGGACTTTTTGCTTACAGAGGTCGAGGTTCTTCGTGACGAATTAGGAAAGCCGTATATAAACTTATTTGGAAATGCAAAAACGATTTGTGAAAATCTTAAAATAACAGGAATTTTTGTTTCAATTTCCCACGAAAAGAGCATAGCTATGGGATATGTGGTTTTAGAAAGGTGAGGAATATGAAGGTTTGTTATGCACAGCAGATGCGTGAAGCTGATAGTATTGCAATTAAAAAATTCAATATTCCAGGCATTGTTCTTATGGAAAATGCCGCTCTTTCGTGTGTTTCGGAAATAAAAAATTTTAATAGCTTTACAATCCTTGTTGGAAAAGGAAATAACGGCGGAGACGGACTCTGTATAGCTCGTCATCTTTTGAATATGGGTAAAAATGTGAACATTTACCTGATTTTTGGCGACGAATTCAAAGGTGACGCACTGATAAATTATAAAATCTTAAAATCAGTAGGTGCAGACTTTAAAACACTCGAAAATTTCAATGAGCTAAAAACAGATATTTTACTTTCTGATTGCGTTGTTGATGCTATTTTCGGAATAGGAATAAGTGGAGAGATAAAATCGCCTGTAAAAGAAATAATCGAAGCTGTTAACAATTTTGGTAAATACGTATTTTCTGTCGATGTCCCATCTGGGATAAACTCAGATAACGGAGAGATTTTTTCTGTTGCTGTAAAAGCGGATAAAACAGTAACATTTGCTGCATATAAAACAGGGCTTTTGCTTTTTCCTGCGGCAGATTTTGCAGGGGAAGTTATTTGCGCAGACATTTCAATTCCTGATGCGGTTTTAGAAGACATAAAAATGCAAACTGTCGATGATATGTTTGTTAAATCTATAATGCCGAAGCGTTTTAAAAACTCGCATAAAGGGAGCTATGGTAAGGTTTTTGCGATTGGCGGCAGTGTTGGGATGGACGGTGCTGTTGTTCTTGCAGCAAAAGCGGCGTTTAAAGTTGGTGCAGGAATAGTGACTGCCTGTGTGCCTGAAAATATCAACTCCGATGTAACGACAGCTTGTGTTCAGGCGATGACCTTTCCGGTTGATTTTTCAAAAAATTCAGACAAAATTCTCGATAAGATATCTGAATTTGATGCAGTTTTGTTTGGAAATGGAATCGGAAGGGATGTGCACGTTACAGATTTACTTAAAAAGGTTTTAAAAACGTCAAAAGTCCCTGTTATTATTGATGCTGACGGACTTTATGCACTTTCTAAAGACCCTGAAATGCTAAAAAGATGCGTTTGTGATGTTATCTTAACACCTCATTCGCAGGAAATGGCACGTCTTATAGGAAAAAGTGCGGATTATGTTGAAAAAAACAGACTTTTGGTTTCGAAGGATTTTGCACAAAAATATGGGGTGACACTTGTTTTAAAGGGAAATCATAGTATAATAACAGCACCTGACGGAAATCAGTATATCAATATGACAGGAAACAGTGGTATGGCAACGGCTGGAAGCGGCGATGTTCTTGCCGGAATGGCAGCGGGATTTGCCTGCGTGTGCGAAGCAACAGAAGCGGCTGTGCTTTCTGTCTATCTTCATGGTGCAGCAGGGGATTTTGCGGCGGAAAATCTTACAGAGTATGCACTTACGGCTCCGGATATTTTAGATGCCGTACCCCATATATTACCTGTGGAAAAAGAATAAAAAGTATGATAAAATAAAGAGGAATTAAATATAATGAACAGAACATGGGCAGAGATAAATCTTGATGCATTAAAATTTAATGCCAGGAATATAAGAAAAATTACGGATAAGAATGCAAAGCTTATGGCGGTGGTAAAAGCCGATGCATATGGTCATGGATATCGTGAATGTTGTAAAACGCTTTTAGAAAGCGGAGTTGACTGTTTTGCGGTTGCTATGGTGTCTGAAGCAGTGCAGATAAGAAAGGTCGGTTTTGATACTCCTATTCTAATTTTAGGTGCTACTTTAAATGAAGAAGCAGACGCAATCGTTGAATATGATATAATGCCGAATGTTTATAATTTTGAATATGCAAAACATCTTTCGGATGTTGCTGTATCAAAAAACAAAACGGCTAAAATTCATCTTAAAATAGATACAGGTATGTCCCGTCTTGGCTTTGCCTGTGGCGAAGATAGTAGCGAAACTATTTCTGAAATTGTTAAAATTTCAAAGCTTCCTAATATTGAAATTGACGGAATTTTTTCGCATTTTGCTTGTTCTGATGAAGAAAATCCTGACTACACTTATGCCCAGTATGATAAATTTATTAAGCTTATTTCCGAGCTTTCAGATATCGGAATAAAAATACCGTGCAGGCATATTGCAAATAGCGGTGCTATTATGATGTACCCTAAAATGCATCTTGATATGGTGCGTGCAGGAATAATTCTTTACGGATATTATCCTTCGGATGAAGTCGATAAAACAAGACTTTCTTTAAAGCCGGTTATGACCTTAAAGTCGAAGATAACGCAGATAAAAGAAACAGAAGCCGGTGTAGGAGTCAGCTACGGAAAAACGTACATAACCGATAAGAAAACAAGAATTGCGACAATTCCTGTCGGTTATGCAGACGGATACTCGCGGTGCCTTTCACATAAGGCAAAGGTAGAAGTAGGTGGAATGCTTTGCAGTACAATAGGCAGAATTTGTATGGATCAATGTATGATTGACGTCACAAATGTCAATAATATAAGCATAGGTGACGAAGTAATTTTATTCGGCGACAGAAGAATTACTGCAGATGACGTTGCAGGCTGGATGAACACAATTAATTATGAGGTTTTGTGTCTGGTATCGAAACGTATTCCGCGAATATACAAAGAGAATGGGAGGGAAGTTGAGGCACTGAATTATTTAGATGAGATTTAAAAAAAGAGAATTGAACAAACAGGGGGCCTGATTGCTTTGTCACAACTAAAAAAGGTCATGTCCGGTCTTAGTTTTAAAAAGGATAAAAATAAATCCCTTTCTGCGATTTACAAGGTTTTAAAACGGAATAAATCACTAAAGCAAGGCTATAAGGAAATGGCTTCTCTAAATCTAACGCTTGCCCAGGTGTGTTTTGAGGCGGATAACGAAGTGTTATCTGTCTGTGAGGAAAAACTGACGGAGTGTGAATAGTGGTGATTGTAAAACGAGGAGATATATATTACGCCGATTTAAGTCCCGTTGTAGGGAGTGAGCAAGGCGGAATAAGGCCTGTTTTGATAATCCAAAATGATGTCGGCAATAAATATAGCCCGACTGTTATTGCTGCGGCAATAACGTCACAGATAAATAAGGCGAAAATGCCGACGCATATTGAATTATCGGCTTCCGAATACGGACTTTATAAGGATTCCGTGATATTGTTGGAGCAAATCAGAACCATAGATAAAAAGAGACTAAGAGAGAAAGTTGCACATTTAGATAAAAAGCTTATGGAGGACGTTAACAGCGCACTTTCAGTAAGCTTCGGACTTGAAAATATTTAGCCTTTTAAAGTATAGAGAAGATTTAGGAGGTTATTATGTATAAAAATTAATGTAGCGATTTTGCTACATACAGTTAAAGCCGATACCATACAGTATCGGCTTTTTGTGTTTTTTGTTGTTTTATGAATAAAAATATTGTAAAAACTATACAATTTGTATTTTTTTGTTTAAAACTATTGATTTTTGAATAAATATACACTAAAATTATATTGTTTACACTAAAAAACTGAATTGGGGGTAGATAAATGCAAAATATTATCAGCTTGAAGGATGTAAATGTGGCCTTCGACGGAGAAACGATATTAAATAACATCAATCTGGACATAAAGGACAAGGAATTTGTGACCTTTTTAGGCCCGTCTGGATGTGGAAAGACAACAACCTTGAGGATAATCGGCGGATTTTTAAATCCGGACAGTGGAACGGTAAGCTTTGACGGTAAGGTTATAAATAATGTACCGCCACATAAGCGAAACGTAAATACGGTTTTCCAAAGGTATGCACTTTTTCCGCACCTTAATGTCTATGAGAACATTGCTTTTGGTTTAAGAGTTAAAAAGATGCCTGAAAAGGAAATACAAAAGCGAGTAGCCGAAATGCTGGAGATAGTAAACCTTCGTGGATTTGAAAAAAGAAGTGTAAACCGTCTGTCGGGAGGTCAGCAGCAGAGAGTGGCAATCGCAAGAGCACTGGTAAACAGACCTAAAGTGCTTCTTTTGGACGAGCCTTTGGGCGCACTTGATTTAAAGCTTAGAAAGGAAATGCAGACTGAGCTTAAAGCAATACAGCAGCAACTTGAAATAACGTTTATTTATGTCACTCATGATCAGGAAGAAGCTCTTACTATGAGTGATACAGTAGTAGTAATGAATAAGGGAGATATCCAGCAAATCGGAACTCCTGTTGATATATATAATGAGCCGATAAATGCGTTTGTTGCAGACTTTATCGGCGAGAGCAATATTTTAGACGGTATAATGCGTCGTGATTTATTGGTAGAAATCTGCGGACGTGAATTTGAATGCGTTGATAAGGGCTTTGGCGAAAACACTCCTGTCGACGTTGTAGTACGCCCTGAAGACATCAAGTTAATTGATGCAGATGATGCGAAAATTACCGGTGTTGTTGAATCAGTAACATTTAAGGGTGTGCATTATGAAATGGTTATAGAGTCTTATGATTTTTCGTGGCTTGTCCATTCCACAAAAGCTGCCGAAGTAGGAAGCACAGTGGGAATTTCTTTTGACCCGTATGATATTCATATAATGAGAAAGATGGGGAAAAAGTCATGAAGAAAACTTTGATTTCTGCACCGTATCTTGTGTGGATGGCGGTGTTTATTGTTGTGCCTCTTGCTATGGTTGCATACTTTGCTTTTACCGACGGAAACGGTAATTTTACTCTTGATTATATTGCAGATGTGGCACAGTACACAGATATTTTTATCCGTTCAATCTGGCTTGCAGCGATTGCAACGGTTATTTGTCTTGTAATCGCATATCCTGTTGCATTTATTTTGTCCACAATGAATAAGCGTCATCAAAGTACAATGCTGATGATTGTAATGCTTCCGATGTGGATGAACTTTCTTTTAAGAACTTATGCATGGATGACCCTTCTTGGAAATAATGGTATTATTAATACTGTTTTGGGCTATATCGGACTTGGACCTTATAAAATGCTGAATACTCAAGGTGCGGTTGTTCTGGGAATGGTATACAACTATCTCCCATATATGATTTTGCCGCTTTATTCAGTTATGGTTAAGATTGATAAAAGTCTTTTAGAGGCAGCTTCGGATTTGGGCTGTAATAGTAAAAAGGTACTCTTTAAAGTAGTATTTCCGCTTTCGCTTCCTGGTGTAACATCGGGAATTACAATGGTTTTCGTGCCGGCAATCAGTACGTTTATAATTTCCAGAATGCTGGGTGGCGGAAGTAACCTGCTAATCGGCGACCTTATTGAAATGCAGTTCTTAGGAAACTCCTATAATCCGAATTTAGGAGCAGGAATTTCGCTTGTTTTGATGGTTATTGTACTTTTAATTATGACTATAATGAACCAGTTTGACAGCGATGACGAAGACAGAGTTCTTATATAGGAGGGTGCGTATGAAAAAGATTTCTAAAATTTATATGGCACTTCTTTTAATGTTTTTGTATGTGCCTATATTTGTACTAATTGTTTTTTCGTTTAATACTACAAAAAGCAGAACTGTTTTTGAAGGGTTTACATTTGATTGGTATATACGACTGTTTAAAAACGAACTAATACTTACCTCTCTTAGAAATACACTTATAATTTCGGTACTTGCAGCGTTGGCTTCAACACTTTTAGGAACAGCAGCTGCGATAGGTATTAATAATATGAAAAAAGGTCCGAAAGCTGTGGTTATGAATATAAATAACCTTCCTATCATCAATCCTGAAATTGTAACAGGTGTATCGATGATGCTTCTTTTCGTATTTTTTGCAGCAAGAATGAACTTTAATTTTGGCTTTGGAACGCTTTTGATTGCGCACATAACATTTGATGTGCCGTATGTGATACTGAACGTAATGCCGAAATTTAGGCAGATGAATCCAAATCTTTATGAGGCGGCACAGGACTTGGGCTGCAATCCGTTTCAGTCATTTTTTAAGGTGGTACTGCCTGAAATTATGCCGGGAATTGTGTCGGGATTTTTGATGAGCTTCACCTTTTCGCTTGACGACTTTATCATCAGCTATTTTACGTCAGGTGCTACATCTCAAACCTTGCCTATTACGATTTATTCAATGACAAGACGCAAAGTAAGTCCTGAAATCAATGCGCTTTCGACGATAATATTCCTTGTAGTTGTAATTGTACTGATTGCAAAGAATATAATTGAAAATAAAAGCATCAAGGAGGAAGTTAGATGATGAAAAAGATACTTTCTCTTATGGTAGTGCCTCTTCTTTTGTTAATGTCTTCATCCTGCCATTATCAGCATATAGATGAGGGCATTGAAGGGGAAGAACCGCAGACTCTTACCGTTTCGGATGCTGCGTATTATGAGCGGTTTAAGGATAACGGAATTTCTATAAACGTCTATAACTGGGGCGAATACATTTCGGACGGTTCGGACGGACTTTTAGATGTAAATGCAGAATTTACCGAGCTTACGGGAATAAAGGTGAATTATTCAACTTATGCAACGAATGAAGAACTCTATGCCAAATTAAAAGGCGGCGGTTCAAATTATGACATAATAATTCCGTCCGATTATATGATTGCAAGAATGATAAAAGAGGGAATGCTCAAAAAGCTTGACTATTCAAATATCCCGAACTTTGTAAATATAATGGATAAGTTCAAAGGTCAAAATTATGACCCGTATGATGAATACTCTGTTCCATATACCTGGGGAACTGTGGGAATAATCTATGATAATACTGCTATTGATATTCCTCGTGAGGAGATTGACTGGGACATTCTATGGGACGAAAAGTATAAGGACAGTATTTTGATGTTTGATAACCCACGAGATGCCTTTGCAATAGCTCAATCCCTGCTCGGATATTCTATGAATACTGAAAATTCTGATGAGCTAAAGGCAGCAGCAGAAAAATTAAAGGAACAGAAAAAACTTGTGCAGTCTTATGTAATGGACGAAATATTTGATAAAATGGGTGCAGGCGAGGCTGTTTTAGCACCTTACTATGCAGGCGATGCGGTAACTTTGATGGACGAGTATGACCATTTGGACTTTGCCGTTCCAAAAAGTGGTACAAACCTTTTTATCGATGCTATGTGTATTCCTTACTGCGCGACGCAAAAAGAAGCGGCGGAAATGTATATTAACTTTATGTGTGAAGCCGATATTGCGTATGCAACGACTTCTTATATCGGCTATTCAACACCAAATCAGCCTGCATTTGAAATGCTTGACGATGAGGTTAAAAATGATGGTATTTCCTATTTACCCGATGAATATATCGAGGAAAATACCACAGTTTTTGCAAACCTTTCCGATACGGCAAACAAAGAAATGCAGGATTTATGGACAGATATGAAGTCGACTCAGGAAAATGAGAAAAATAAATGGATTGTTCCGCTGTTTTTGCTTGCCTGCGTGGCACTTTCTATCGGAATACTGATAAAACGGTACATTAAAAATAAAAAGGATATTTTTTAGTAAATGAAATAACAAGGAACGAGTAGACTCGTTCCTTGTTATTTTAGGGTTATATTTTACTTTTATAAAATAATTATACAGAATAAGAATTATATAAAACTGTGAAAAATGCCCTTGCTTTTGGCAGTGGCATTTTTCATTTGTAAACGTAAAATCCCAGTCCGAAAATCTTTTCCGATTTAATAAAAATTATAAATGCACTTTTATCCGTCGAAGTAATCATTTTATGAAAATCGGGCATCTGCCGATTTTTTAAGGCACAAATAAGGAGCTTTTTTCTTGTGCCTGAATATGCGCCTTGCGCATTTAAAACCGTAACACCACGTTGACTTTTTTTAATTATCATTTTTGAAATTTGTTCGCCTTTATCTGTTATAACAAATGCGAGCTTTGAAGCATTTAAGCGGCCTATTAGATAATCAATGGAAAATGTTGAAATAAACAGACCGAAAAGCCCGTACAGTGTGAGTTCAATATTCCGAAAAACCAAAAGTGATATGAAAATTATAATTCCGTCAACTATCAAAAGAAGCGAACCGATTGGAAAATACGAATATTTTGACTGAATGAGCCTTCCGATAATGTCAGTCCCACCGGTGTTTGCGTTTTCAATAAAGGTAAGTGCCGCACCGAGCCCGAAAAGAACACTGCCAAATAAGGTTGCAAGAAAAACATCGTCGGTTATTGGCGGAAGCATTGAAAATATTTGAACCTCACACGATAAAACTATTACAGAAAAAATTGATTTTATAACAAAGCTTTTGCCTAAAATTCTGTAACTGAGAAAAAGCAGTACAAGATTTAAAGTAAGGTAAACCGCACCTGGCGGAATACCTAAAGGGTACAAAATGGTTGCAATTCCCGAAACGCCTCCTGTTACGATTTCATTTGGAATATAAAAAACTCCCGATGCAACGGCAGTAAGTGTAATTCCTGTCAAAATTATAAGCCATGATTTTATTTTCTGCTTCAAAATTGAGCCTCCTAACAAAAAAGGACACACACAGCTATATCTGTGTATGCCCTTTTACCAAGTTTACTTTTTTGATTTCTTTGCCGGCTTTACTTCCTTTTCAACAACCTCTGCGATTGTTTCCTTTGTTTCCGGTTTCTTTGTATCTTCCTTCACTTTTGCTGCCTCCGTTTCTTTTTTAGCAGCTTTGGAAGCAGTCTTTTTAGCTGGTTCTTTTTTGGCTGCAGGTGTTTTTGCCACAGCTTTTTTTGCGGTTGTCTTTTTTTCTTTTTTCGGAATGGCATTTACAAATTCGATAAATGCATCAGTGTATCCGCTTAAAACAATTTTTCCGCTTTCAACAGCTTTTGTAATATCAAGCTTTCCTTCAATAATACTCTTAAAGTCCTTTACTGTTGTAAGAACATCAACGTCATTATCATAATAATCATATGGCTCAACATACAGTTGATTGTCCCTAGCTTCGATATAGAAAATACCTGCACAGTCATCGTCTTTGATGCGAACCTGAACTGCGAAATGTCCTGAAGGAACTGGGATTTTTGCCTTTTCCAAAGCTGACTTTAGTGTTTCAAACGCTTTAAAATAATCCATTTGTGTTTCACCTTTCTATCATATATTTAGTACACTTATAATTATATTCAAGCATAAGTGTATTTATGCATATATTATATAATATTTTTTTGTAAATTGCAAATAATACAAAAAAATATAAAGGAAGGTAGAATTATGGAAGAAAATAAAGTAAATCAGGAAAGAGAACCCGCGGATATTATAACAACAAAAAACTCTCGTGGATGCATCAGATGCTTGAATATTATAGGAACTATTGAAGGTCATGCAATACTTCCGCCGCAGAGTAAAACGACAAAGTATGAGCACGTTATGCCGCAACTTGTTGCTCTTGAGGAAGACGAAGAAGTTGACGGACTATTAATTCTTTTAAATACTGTTGGCGGTGATGTTGAAGCAGGACTTGCTATTGCTGAAATGATTTCTGGGCTTTCTAAACCGAAGGTATCGCTTGTTTTAGGCGGGGGTCATTCAATCGGAGTTCCGCTTGCAGTTTCTGCGGATATTTCTTTTATCGCACATTCTGCCACTATGACAGTCCATCCTATGCGTACAAGCGGTGTTGTTATAGGTGTTTCGCAGACTTTCGAGTATATGCAACGTATGCAGGATAGGATTATTGATTTTATTGTGAGAAATTCAGGGATTAGTTATGACGGATATAAAAACCTGATGCTTACAACCGACCAGATTGCAAATGATGTAGGAACTGTGCTTTTTGGAGAAAAGGCTGTGGAGTGTGGACTTATTGACAGAGTCGGAACACTTTCTGAGGCATTAGACGCCCTTTACGAGCTTATAAATAGTAAAAAGAATAACAAAGCAAATTGACAAAATTTTGAAAAAGTAATATAATTATTCTGAAAAACATTGCGTTTGGAGGAACAAATGAAACAAAAATTTGATGTATATGGTATGTCCTGTTCAGCCTGCTCTGCTAAAATACAAAACAAGCTTCAAAAGACAAACGGCATTTTGTCTGCAGAGGTAAATCTTTTGACAAATTCAATGTCTGTCGACTTTGACGAGGCCTTGTTAGATAACGAAAAAATAATAAAAATTGTGCGTGATACAGGATATGACGCTAAAATAAAAGGAAGAAAAAAAGAAGAGAAAACTCTAACTCACGAAGATGAAACAAAAGGAATGCTAAAAAGGCTGATACTTTCTTTTGCATTTTTGATTCCGCTTATGTATGTTTCAATGGGTTCAATGTTCTCTCTGCCGATACCAAAATTTTTGGAAGGTACACAAAATGCAGTTTCCTTTGCTTTTGTACAGTTTCTTTTGTGCCTTCCTGTTTTGTATGTAAACAGAAGGTTTTTTACAGGCGGATTTAAGTCATTGTTTATGAGGTCGCCGAATATGGACAGCTTGATTGCCGTCGGTTCAACTGCGTCTCTTGTATACGGAATATTTGAGATTTTCCGAATGAGCTACGGTCTTGGTAACGGCGATATGGCGCTTGTACACAAGTACCATATGGACCTTTATTTTGAAACAGCTGCTATGATTCCAGCTTTGATTACTTTGGGAAAATTTCTTGAAGCACTTTCAAAAGGAAGAACAAGCGAGGCAATTAACAGACTTATGAATTTGTCGCCTAAAAAGGCTGTTGTCATAAGAAGCGGCGAGGAAGTCGAAATTGATGCAGAGGAGCTTTTAGTAGGAGATGTTGTTGCAGTAAGACCGGGAATGTCAATTCCGGCTGACGGAACAATTATTTTTGGAACAACTTCGGTAGATGAGTCAATGCTTACAGGCGAGAGTGTGCCAAGTGAAAAACAAATTGGCGATAAAGTAACGACTGCGACTGTGAATAAGTCGGGATATATCCGCTTTACAGCGGAAAAGGTCGGTGAAAATACTGCATTTTACGAAATTATACGGCTTATTGAGGAAGCTTCTGCAAAAAAAGCTCCGATTTCCAAGCTTGCCGATAAAATTGCAGGAGTGTTCGTGCCTGTTGTGATGCTAATTGCCCTTGTGACATTTGTCATTTGGAAAATAAGCGGAGCGGCATTCGAAGAAGCCTTGTCATTTGGTATTTGTGTTTTGGTGATTTCCTGTCCGTGTGCACTTGGACTTGCGACTCCTGTTGCGGTTATGGTCGGTACAGGAAAGGGAGCAGAGCATGGAATACTCATAAAATCAGGCGAGGCTCTTGAAACTGCACACAGTATAAATACAGTTGTGTTTGACAAGACAGGAACGATAACCGAAGGAAGACCTGAAGTTGCAGATGTTTTTGGAAATGAGAATGAGCTTCTGCCGATTGCTTATGCACTTGAAAGCGGAAGTGAGCATCCTCTTGCAAAAGCGGTTTGTGAATACTGCGAGAAAAAGCAGGTTGAAAAAGCTTATGCTGAAGAATTTGAGGCGCTGACGGGACTGGGGGTTTCAGGGAAAATAGGCGAAAAAGCATATACGGCAGGCGGATATCGATATATCAAGGAAAAATGTAATGTAAAAGAGGAGTATGAAAAAACTTACAAAAACCTTTCCAATTCAGGAAAAACTGTGATTTTCTTTGCAAAAGAAACGGAAATAATTGGATGTATGGGAATTGCGGATAAGATTAAGGATTCGAGCCGTGATGCTGTAACAGAACTTCAAAAAATGGGTATTGATGCCATTATGCTTACAGGTGATAATGAGCTTGTTGCAAATGAAGTAGCAAAAAAAGCAGGAATTAAAACAGTAATTGCAAATGTTATGCCAGATGGTAAGGAAAAAGAAATTGCAAATCTAAAAAAGAGCGGTAGGCGTGTTGCCATGGTTGGTGACGGAATAAATGATTCACCTGCACTTATTGCCGCTGATGTCGGTATGGCTATTGGTACAGGAACGGATGTAGCAATAGAAAGTGCAGATGTTGTTTTGATGAGCAGTGATATAAACACGGTGCCTAATGCAATTAAGCTCTCAAGAGCGGTCGTTAAAAATATAAAGGAAAACCTTTTCTGGGCATTTTTCTATAATGCAATAGGAATTCCTATTGCTGCGGGTGTATTCTATAAAAGCTTCGGTCTAAAATTAAGTCCGATGCTCGGCGCATTTGCGATGAGTCTGTCAAGTGTATGCGTTGTAAGTAATGCATTAAGGTTAAGATTTGTTAAGTTAAAAACTAAAGAAAATATAAAAATAAAGGAGAAAATTAAAATGAAAAAGGTTCTGATTGATGGTATGATGTGTATGCACTGCGCGGGTAGTGTGAAAAAAGCGCTTGAAGAAAACGGAATTTCCGCAGACGTTAGGTTAGAGGAAAAATGCGCCGTAATTGAGGACAGCGTTGATAATGATAAGGTGAAAGAAATAATTGAAAACGCAGGCTATAAAGTAGCTGGAATTGAATAAAAATAGCAGTTATTGAGCTAATATAAAGTAATTAATTAATGTATTGACATACCAAACAAGGCTTTGAGGGGTTAAAAACCTTCAAAGCCTTTATAGCGCTCGAATTTCTAGTGTTGCCATTTTTACTCACTTTTCTAACCATTTCTGCTAGAAAATGTTAGAAGCCCCGATGAAGTGTTTCGGCGTTATTGAAAACTTCGAGGAAATATAGTATAATAACAACACAATAACAGTTAGTGAGGTTAAAAAATGAAACTATATAAATTATTTAAAAGCATACTTGATAGGGACACAGCTCCTGTCGTTGTTTGCGATATGGACGATATAATTGTATATATGAACCCATCTGCAATAGAGCGTTATCATAAGGATTTGACGGGCGCAAGTATTAAAGACTGTCATCCGCCAAAAGCCAACGAGATGATTGAAAAGGTGCTTGATTGGTTTAAGGAAAGCAAGGATAATAATATCATTTACACCTATCGCAACGAAGAGGAAAACAAAGATGTCTATATGGTCGCTCTTCGTGATGATGACGGAACTTTAATCGGCTATTACGAAAAGCACGAGTATAGAGATAAAGAAACTGCGGGGCTTTATGACTTTAAGAAATACTGATTTAATGAGGAAATAGAAATGATAGAAATTACTGCTTGGACAAATACATTTTTGAATGCCTTAAATGACCAGTTCGGCGACCGTGTTTGGTTTGTTGGTTTGCAGGGCAGTTTCGCCCGTGGAGAAGCAACTGAAAACAGCGATGTTGACATGGTTGTCATACTTGATGAATTGTCACCATCAGATGTTGCCACCTATAACACGATGTTAGATACCCTACCGCACAGGGAACTGATTTGCGGTTTCCTTTCAGGGAAAAATGAAATCTTAAATTGGGAGCCATCTGACCTTTTTCAGTTTTATTATGATACAAAACCGATAAAAGGAAGCCTTGATGAACTCTTGCCGTTGATTGATGATGCTGCCGTTAGCCGAGCAATAAAGATAGGCGTATGCAATATCTATCATGGCTGTGTTCACAATATGCTCGTTGATAAAAGTGAAGAAATTTTAAGAGGTTTATATAAATCCGCATCTTTTGTGGTGCAGGCAATAGCCTTTAAACAAACAGGGAAATATATCAGCCATCAGAAAGATTTGCTGGAATTTGTATCACCTGATGAACGAGTTATTGTTGATACATTTTTGAAACTCAAAAACGGCGGAGCGGTTGAATTTGATGTGATGTCTGAAACGTTGTTTAACTGGGCAACGAAATGGATTGGAAAAACGAAATAAGGTGTGGCTACGGCCACATCTTTTCTTTTGCCTCAAAAGATTCTCAATCTATTGACATGTATATAAATTTATGGTATGATTATTCATACCAATCATACAAGGGAGAATCGGATATGAATATACGTGATGGAAAATATGCATGGATGGTAAAAATCGGCGAAAAGGGACAGTTTGTTATTCCCAAAGAAGCAAGAGAGCTGTTTGATTTTCAGCCGGGAGACGAGATTTTGGTTCTCGGTGACATAGAGCGAGGAATTGCAATTCTTCCTAAAGCAAAACAACAAGATACGATCAAACAAGTTTTTTCTGAAATAGAGGAATAAAATATGAGTAAAATAGTTTTCTTTTGTATTCCAGCACATGGACATACTAACCCCACTCTGGGTGTTGTTCGGGAATTAGTTTCTCGTGGGCACGAGGTTTGGTATTATTCATATAACATGATGCGTGAAAAAATCGAGTCGGCAGGTGCAATATTTATATCCTGCGACGATTATGATACGGAGCAGAAACTTAGCGCCAAAGATGCCACCCGTGTAGGAAAAGACCTGGCGTTCTCTACAAAGATACTTGTAGATACCACATTGGCGCTTGATGATAAGGTTTGCAGGGAGATGGCAGAACTTAAGCCTGACTTAATTGTTGCAGATTCCATGGCACTATGGGGAAAAGCAGTTGCGCTAAAGCTTGGCATTCCTTTTGTTTCTTCAACAACAACCTTTGCCTTTAATCAGCATTCTGCAAAGATTATGAAACAAGGTTTCAAGGATTTGATTAAGATGCTTTTCGCTATGCCAAAAACATCAAAGCAAGTCAAACGACTAAAGGATAAGGGGTATCCTGTTAAAAATATTCTTGATATTATCGGTAATGATGATAGCACGCACACTATTGTCTATACCTCTCCTGAGTTTCAACCTTGTTCAGAGACTTTTTCGGAAAAGTTCGCATTTGTCGGACCTTCAATTCGTCCTGCAACTGAGAAAATAGAGAAAAATAGGGATAAACTGATTTATATATCCATGGGAACTGTAAATAATGACATGATGCCTTTTTACAAAACTTGTATATCTGCCTTAGTAAATACAGATTATCAAGTGATAATGTCTGTTGGTAACTTGGTATCTATTGAAGGTTTTGGTGAGTTACCTGAAAACATATCGGTTTATTCGCATGTTGACCAAATTGCCGTTTTAGAAAAAGCGGATGTGTTTGTGTCTCACTGCGGAATGAATAGCGTCAGCGAAAGTTTATATTTTGAAGTTCCGCTTGTTATGCTGCCGCAAACATCAGAGCAAAAAGGTGTTGCCGAGCGGGTTTTAGAGCTTCACGCAGGTATTAAACTTGATAAATTTGACGGTGTTTCCGTTTTGAGTGCAGTAAATAAAATATTCAATGATAGCACCTATAAGCAAAATGCCAAGAAGATTGCTGAAGGGTTTAAAAACTCTTCGGGTGCAAAAGGTGCTGCAGACAAAATTATAAAGGTTTGCAATAGTACTGTTTAGAAGAGATGTATTTAGAGAAAGACAAATAAGAATTTGTAGTGGAGAATTAAATAATGAAAATTTACGATATTTCACAAGAAGTTTTCGGTTGCCAGGTGTATCCCGACGACCCCACGCCAGAGAAGAAGATACTTAAATCAATGGATAAAGGTGAGGTATATAATTTGACAGCATTTGATATGTGTGCACACAATGGCACGCATATAGATGCACCATTTCATTTTATTAAGGATGGAAAAACTGTGGATGAGATATGCATAGAGACATTTGTAGGAATGGCTTATGTGGCAGAACATCATGGGATTGTCACTGGTGATGATGCTGTAGAGATAATTGAAAAAGCGAAAAAACAAAACCCGGAATCGACAAAGAGAATTCTGATTAAAGGTGATGCCGAAGTGTCATTTGAGGCGGCAAAGGTATTTGCATCTTCAGATGTTTTGCTTTTAGGAAATGAATCCCAGACAATCGGTCCACAAAATGCCCCAATGGCAGTGCATCTTGTACTTTTGGGTGCTAATGTTATCTTACTTGAGGGAATTCGTTTATCAGAAGTGCCTGAAGGTGTTTATTTTTTAAATGCTGCACCGCTGAATTTATCAGGTGCGGATGGTTCGCCATGTAGAGCTGTATTGATAGCTTTCAAAAGATAAATTCCAATTTGTAGGTGAACGGATGAAAAAGCAGATTGCAAATATAATAACAAGTTGCAGAATTTTATTTAGTATATGTCTTTTGTTCTGCCCCGCGTTTTCGGTTGGTTTTTACTGCATATATCTATTATGTGGATTTACCGATATGGTAGATGGGACTATTGCAAGAAAGACAAATGCTGTCAGTGAATTTGGAGCAAAGCTCGATACCGCTTCCGATTTTATTTTCTTTGCGGTGACACTTATTAAATTGTTGCCTGTAATTCATATTCCAAAATGGATATGGGTGTGGATAGTTGTAATTGGAATTATTAAAATCTTTAGTGTTATATCGGGTGTTATTTATACGAAAAAGTTAATCTTTTTGCATACTGTGATGAATAAAATTACGGGACTGTTATTGTTTCTTTTGCCGCCCGCATTACAGTTTATCGAACTAAAATACAGCTTTGTGGTGGTATGTATTGTTGCAACATTCTCGGCAATTCAAGAAGGATATTACATAAGAACAGGTCAGGAAGTGAGTGTATTATGGAATTTAATGAAAAATTACAGGAATTAAGAAAAAACAAAGGACTTACGCAGGAAGTACTTGCAGAAGCTCTATATGTGTCCCGAACAGCAATTTCAAAATGGGAATCAGGCAGAGGATATCCGAGCTTGGATTCTCTCAAAGAAATAGCAAAGTTTTTTTCGGTGACTATAGATGAACTGCTTTCAAGTAACGAAGTTTTAAGTATTGCGGAAGAAGATAACAAGCAAAAAGAAAAGCATTTTCGTAGCCTTGTCTTTGGTCTTTTGGATATAAGTGTTCTGATGTTCTTCTTCCTGCCATTTTTCGGACAAAAAGAAAATGGAATCGTGCAGGAAGTTTCGCTTCTTTCCTTAAACGGAATTGCGACTTATTTAAGGATTGCGTACTATGCTATTGTAATCAGTATTGCAGTATATGGCATCTTGACTCTTACATTTCAAAATTGTCAAAAAGCATTTTGGGTGAAAAACAGAGATAAAATATCGCTTATATTAAACGTGTTTGCAGTGCTTTTGTTTATTATAAGCTCACAACCTTATGTGGGAGTTTTCTTGTTCATATTCCTGATAATAAAGGTGTTAATGCTTGTAAAATGGCAATGATACGGAAAGTGTCGTCCGTGTGACGGTACGATTCTTGAGGTTTTTAATACTTTCTTGTAGAGTGTACTCAGGCGAGAGCTAAATACAAAACAGGAAGGTTTTAAAAAATGAAAAGAAAAAGTTTTTACATTGGAGTAGGTCTACTCGCATTGTTTGTCCTTTGGACGGTAGCACTTCACTTTGTCGATGTGCGAGCAATTGGACCTGGGGGTTCAAGCGTTGGCTTTGCTACACTCAACAAATTAATCCACAACAGTACAGGCGTGCATATGCTACTCTACACCATTACGGATTGGCTCGGGCTTGTCCCCATTTGTTTTATAATGGGATTTGGTGTGCTGGGACTTTGTGAGTGGATTAAGAGGAAAAACCTTTTTAAGGTTGATTACAATATCCTTGTTCTCGGTGGATTTTATATAGTTGTGATGGCAATATATATTTTCTTTGAGATGTTCGTTGTAAATTACAGACCAATACTTATAAACGGATATTTAGAAGCGTCCTATCCATCATCAACGACTATGCTTGTAATGTGTGTTATGCCAACGGCTATCATGCAGTTTAATACCCGCATCAAAAACAGTATATTCAGACGGTGTGTTGCCTTTATTATTACCGCTTTTATCGTCTTTATGGTGATTGGAAGACTTGTTTCGGGCGTGCACTGGTTTTCTGATATTGTCGGCGGGGCTATGCTAAGTAGTGGTCTTGTGATGATATATGATTCGATAGTCAACGGATAGTGGATTGTTTAATTCATATTACTGCCTTATACTTAAATTGCGGAGGTTATGCAAAATGGATTTGAATAAAAACGGAAAACTCCTTTGCGATTTAAGAAAAGCCAAAGGAATGACACAAAAAGAGGTTGCAGATAAATTAGGGGTTGTGCCAAAGACTGTTTCAAAATGGGAGACCGGGCACGGGTTCCCTGATGTATCAACGCTGTCAGCATTGGCTGATATTCTTGGCGTGAGCGAGAAAACGATTTTGTCAGGTGACCTTAAACAAAATTTGGAGGAGGCGGGCAATATGAAACGAACAAAGTTTTACGTATGTCCCGATTGCGGTAGCTTTATGCAAGGGGTGGGAAACTGCTCTGTTATATGCTGTGGTAAACAGGTCGAGGCGTTAAAGCTAAATAAGCCGGACGATGAACATTTGATAAAAGTTTCTGAAATTGAAGATGATTTTTATATTGAGTTTAATCACGAAATGACAAAGCAGCATTATATCGGTTTCGTAGCCTATGTAAGGTTCGACAGGGTGCTTACCGTAAGATTATATCCCGAACAGGATGCGACGGTAAGATTCCCTAAAATGTACGGTGGCAAACTTTACTATTATTGCAATACACACGGATTGTTTGAACTAAAAATTTAAAGGTGAATTATATGAAGAAAATATTATACATTATATCAGCTGTTCTCTGCATCTTCCTTACCGCTTGCGGAGATGCTACAAGTATAGGAATTATAGGTGGAGCGGACGGCCCCACATCAATAATTATTGCTGATAAAGGAGAAAAAACGATGTATCAACAAATCACGGCAGAGGAAGCCAAAAAGATAATGGATTCAGGAGAAGAACACATCATTTTAGACACAAGAGAACAGGATGAGTTTGACGAGGGCCATATCCCGGGAGCGATCCTGATTCCATATACCGAAATAGAAAATAAGGCAGAAGAAATGCTACCCGACAAGGACAAACTTATCCTTGTATATTGCCGCAGCGGCAGAAGAAGCAAAATCGCAACCGAAAGTCTTGCTAAACTTGGATACACTAATGTAAAAGAGTTTGGCGGTATTATCGACTGGCCATATGAGGTGGTAAAATGAGTAATAAAAGAAAAATAATAATATCAGTTATCGGTGTAGTGATTAGTATCACTTTGCTTGCTATAAGTTCTATTCTCGCAGAAGAGAAAATCATAAATCCTGCAATTGCAATTACACTTACGGCAGTTTCTGCAGTTTTAGTTCTGATTGCTGTTTTCTATGCCGCCAAGGTTGACTATGAAACAGGTGTTTACGAATGCAGAAAATGCGGACATACATTCAAACCAACTTTCAAGGCGTATATTCTGGGCGTGCATACATTAACTACCCGACACCTTAAATGCCCAAAGTGTGAAGAAAAATCATTGTGCAGAAGAAAAATGGCACAATAAAGTGTCTTATTGGGAGGGCGTTATGAATAATATTACAGAACATATTAGAAACAGAAGAAGTGTCAGGACATATGATGGCAGAGAACTTGACAAAAACGATATAGAGAAACTGAAAGTTTTTGCACAGACAATAGAAAATCCGTATAAAATTCCTGTGGACTTTAAGTTTATGAATGCAAAGGAATATGGTCTTAACTGTCCTGTTGTGGTCGGTACGGATTTGTTTGTTGGCGGTAAAATCAAATGGTCAGAAAATACAAGCGTAGCATTTGGATATTCCTTTGAAATGTTCGTATTATATGCGCAGTCTATGGGAATCGGTACTGTCTGGCTTGGCGGAACTATGAACCGTTCTGCTTATGAACAGGCTATGGAACTTGATAGCGATGAAATTATGCCTTGCGCAAGTGCACTTGGATATCCTGCCAAAAAGATGTCCTTGCGCGAGAGTATGATGCGAAAAGGAGTTAAAGCCGATGAGCGTTTGCCATTTGAAGAGTTATTCTTTGACGGCTCATTTGATACGCCTTTAACTAAAGAAAAAGCAGCCATATGGACTGAAGCCTTGGAAATGGTAAGACTTGCTCCATCGGCTGTAAATAAACAACCCTGGCGTGTTGTTGTGGCCGATAATGCAGTTCACTTTTACTTAAAACGCAGTAAGGGCTTTGCTCGTACTGAGAAACTCGATATGCAAATGATTGATATAGGCATTGCTCTTTGTCATTTTGACCTGACTGCTAAAGAAAATAATTTGAATATTGTCTTTGAACAAAATGATCCAAAGCTCGAAGCAGATGCAGAGTATATAGCTTCTTTGAAACATATAAATTAAATTCGCTATAACCATGCATAGCACACATTTATCTCTTGCAAGTGAATTCAGCTAAAAAA
>JAZQEC010000028.1:0-2608 GCA_045538755.1 Clostridia bacterium | reverse complement strand
AAAATACGAACAATGCTTTTTTGCTGCACTTCTTTAAGGTCATAGAAGAAATAAGGAATAACATTAAGGGTTGCACCTATTGCAGCCATAATTATCAGTGATAATACCACTTTGTTTAACAGACCGGGCTGACCTGTTGTTACATCAAGAATTTCATAAGGCGAAGCATAGCCGTTGCCTTCATAAATTCCGTAACTTTCGTAAACAAAAGGCACAACAGAAGAGGTAGCGAGAGTAACAATGTTTCCTATGGTGGTTACAGTGGCAAACATTCCGTCAATGCGTTCTCCTGTTTTATAATGATGATAATCTCGTATATCCGCTTCAATGGCAGGAGATGTAATTTGCTGGAACGAACCGAAAAAGTGATTAAGGTAGACACAAATTGCAAGCCAGATGATATTGGTTGTATTAAGTCCCATTGCGAGAATACAAACTATATTCATAATATTGATTCCGATAAGTACCTTCTTTTTACCTAAAGCACGTACACAGAAAGGCGCAAGCATCATACCCCACATAGAAGCATTACCAATAATTGTGTTAATAATGCTCATTGTGCTGCCCTCACAGGCATGACCGTAATTATATGTAAATGAAAGAATGTTGCTGTATGAACTTTCAAGAAATCCGAGCCAACCCGCCAATGCAATTATCCAGAAATATTTATTCTTCGCAACCGCTTTAAGCGAATCTGCAAATTTGACCTGAACAACACGGGTTTTAGGTTGAACAATTTTTTCTTTGGTATATCCGAGAACGATAATTGTAAGCCCTATACCAATAATCGAGAATATGGGATAAGTAATTCTGTAAACGCGGAGGTCATACATATTATTGTTTGTTGCTACTTGAGCAACGATAGGAAGGATAATATTGGCTATAGAAGGTGCCAGTGAATACACAAGACTCTTAACTGCAAGCACGTCCGTTCTTTCTTGTGTGTTTGGCGAAAGAACATAAACAAGGTTGTTGTAAGCATCATGAAAGAAATTATAAAAGAACAGCAGTAAAAAATTAAAAATGAGAACAACCGCACATTTTACAACATAACCGCCTTCGTATCCGAACATCTGCATCGGAAATAAATTATATAAAGAATCGTATGGAAAATACACATATCCCATAGCAATAAGAGCTGTGGGGACACCCATCGTTAAAAGATACGGTCTGTATTTGCCGGCTTTGTTTCTTGTGTTATCAATCATATTGGCTCTGATTGCAGTCAGCGGAACATTAGCGATAGTTGAAATCACATAAAGGATATACATATGTGTGGGAGAAACGCCGATTGCACCGCCTACAATCATGTTACTTGTTGTTACAATAAGCTGTTTTCCCATATAAATAAGAAAATACGCACCAATTCCTCCGCCTGCATAAGCGGCGATTTCTTTAAATGTCATATATCTTCCGGGCATTGGTGTTTTCCAATACAGACGAAGATTTGAAAGAAAAGTTTTGGCTTTATTTAACAATACAATCTGCTCCCTTCGAACAATCATTCTTCAATTCCCTTGATCCAGTCTAAGGAAAATTTCGTAAACACAATACTTTTGCACTCTTGATTTGGTTCAAACAGTGTACCGACTTTACCGTCAGGCATTAATGCGAGAGAACAATAACAGAAATCGTCTTCTTTCAGCACTCGGCTGTAAGTAAATGTTTCACCGTCATCTTCGGAAAGTCTGACCGTTCCGTGTTTTCTTGCAGTTCTGTCTGCTGCATTTAAAAAGACAACATACGGTTTGTCCGAATTTTCTATTTTTATAACAGACGATTGGCATATCGGCTGCGGAAGGCTGTCGTCTAACGAGAAATCAATCCAACTTTCGCCACCGTTTTTGCTGTAAGCAACAGCAACGCTGCGTTTGGGATCATGGTTTCTCATAAAGTATTTCAAGGTGCCGTCGCTTTGTTCTATAACCTGCGATTCAGTAAGCATTTCTTCGTTTTTTATTTTGAAAAGATTTACTTTTTTACCATTGATCAATCTTGTGTTGTTCGGTGTTTCACCAAGATTCCATGTTTCTCCGTTATCATCACTGTATATAACACAACAGGAAAGACACAGAGGGAATTTTTTGGTGCCGTAATAAATCGGAACAACTATTCTGCCTTTATATTCCCCGTGTTCGATTACTATTCCGTTACCGGGACCCGGACCGATAAAGCTCATATATTCTCTTTTTATCTGCGAATTAAGCGATTGAGGCTTTGACCAAGTTAAGCCGTCATCATCACTATAACACATCATTAATGTTGAAGTTCCTGTTTCTTTGAAAGAATGACCGGTGTATATGTTGCCGACTTTTTTATCGTTTTTTAAAACATCTCCGTTGTCAGAAACCTCATATTTTGTTTTCTTACCATTTTGAGTATATAGGAATCCGTTTTTCAGAATATATTTTCTTAATTTGCTTTCTATTATTCTGTACCCTTCTGAATCTTCGCCAACACAACATTTGCTGTTTCTGATGCCTATTCCTGCCGGTGTATGGCAATAATGAAGGTAAATTCTTCCCGTGGTTTTAACGTAAGTCAGTATAGGGTCAATAGCAGCAGATGAATGCATTTTTTCAGTTCCTTGTTCTTGAACTGCAACAAT
>JAZQEC010000027.1:0-33528 GCA_045538755.1 Clostridia bacterium | reverse complement strand
CTTTGACAATAAATATACTCCAAGGCTTTTCTTGACGATTCACCTATAAAATTAACCTGCCGATTCTTTCCTTCATTAGTCGGCTCTTTGGTCGGTTTTTCGATAATAGCATTCGTCCTGTCAAGGACATCAATTTTAAAGTCGGTTTTGTTAGAGTACCTCATAACCCGGAGGTCGTTGGTTCAAATCCGGCCCCTGCACCCAAAAAATCCGTACACGAAAGTGTGCGGATTTTTACTTATTACTTATTACCTCTTCACTATTCCCTTGAATAAAAAGGTGTACGGATTTTTTGAAAGTAATAAGTAATAGTGAATAAGGAAGAAGTAAGGTGGCTTTGCATTCGCAAAGCTTTTTTAAATGCATCTATATTGTTCGGTTTTACCAGAAAAAAGACATCTTTTCCCGTGTGCCGATAAGACAGTAATTCCGTAAAAATCATAATTTTACGGCATCTGTCTTACAGGATTGGAAAACCACTATAAAAAGAACGATGTCGAGTCGAAAGACTTAGCATCGTTCTTTTTCTATCTCAAAACACTTGAAAGCACGGAGGATTTACTATGAAGCGTCTATTATCATGCGAGTTTAATTTTGACACGGTCTGCGTGGAGCTGAAGTTCTCAGACGGCACTATAATTGTCATTGATACCATTGCGGTTGAGAACGAGGTAGCCGATAATATGTATCAGCGGTCAGAGCTTGATTATCTTATCTACAATGACCCGATTGCATACGCCGATCTGATACTCAACGGCAACACCGAAGCCTATCTAAACGCTGTAACAGAATACAAAACGCTTGACTAATCTTTCTCCCTCAGCATTGCCAAAACGATGCTGAGGGAGACTTTTGTTTTGTGATTTCGCAAGAAATTGCGAAATATAACGACGAATTTTGCAAAACCTATTGAATTTTTGGTGTTTTTAGTTTATAATGTATCAAGGCATATTATGGACAGGAGTGTGCGTATGGAAATTAGCTATAAAAAGCTGTGGATATTGCTCATTGAGAAGAATATTTCTCCTGCTACATTGAGAAAAGATTTGAACATCGCCACAGGAACAATGACTAAAATGCGACGAAACGAAGATGTAGCACTATCCGTGCTTTTGCGTATATGTGGGTATTTAGATTGCAACATCGGTGATATCTGCGATGCTGTAAAAGCTGAATACAAATGAGGTATGATGATGAGTAACACAAATAAATACAAATCAGATGTAATTCTTGATTTGAGTATAGATGATAACGGTTTTGGATTTTCTACATCAATTGATGATGCTCTGACACAAGCAGAAGCAGAACTAGTTGCATTGAATGAAACGATTGATTCCATCAAAGAACTAAAACCGAATTGCGATAAATTGGATTATATTTTAGCTGCGAGTTCTGGTGCTTTATGCGGTGTAATTGATGTGTTTTTGGTCGGGAAACCAGGTGAATCTCCTCTTGGTGATATTACAGATAAGTGGTTTGCCGATAGAACAATGGCTTTCGCCAAGCTATGCCACCCAGATAAGAAGAACTTTGACAGCCTTGAATCAGCACTTCGTTTCTTAGAGAAAGAATTTAAGGTGCCGTATGATCAGACTGGTCTTGGGGATGCAGGACGAGCTGTCTTTGGCTTGAATGCAAAAAATCACCATTTCAAATCCCTTGCACACAATCCAAGTTTGTTGGGACTGTTCTTTTCAATATTGGATCAGTTTTCTAATACATCTCATTTCATCACAGATGGACAGCTTATTTCTTTACAGCAAGCTGATGAAAAATGGGAATTACAGGGTGGAAATATCCCTAGCAAATTGTTCTGTGGTTTTGTGAACTGGTTTGGACATCTTGTTTCGGATGTGTCGGGTTCACAGTCAAGTGCAAGAGCCGGAAATCGTGGCATGGGAATCCCTTCCCCGCTATGGACATGGACTAATGATATCATTGCTATAAAAGCAAAACTGGGGCTGACTGTAACCGATACAGATAAAGCGATGAACGAACTCGCCTTGAATATATTTGAGCAGGGGTATGATACTCGATTCCAAACAGCTCAAGCAATTCCTGTGTTTTTGAATGAACTGATTGTCCGTCTCATTTATACAGTCAGACGTTTGTTTAGATATTTTTCGGAAACACCAAAAGTCGAACGGTCTTTCAAGCTGATGTGGAAGAAGTGCGAGCCATTCTCAAATCCAACCGTCAAACGAATGTTGACTGTTGCGCACGGTACGTTCTGCTTGATTGATGTAGGTGATGCCGTAGGTAGAGCATTTGTCAGTGGCGGCGGAACTTTCAATGTAGTTGAGTTTGTTCTGAGACTTAATGTTGTCGGAGTTGGTCGATTTGCAATATCCTTATATGGCGAAACAAAGAGAGCTATTTCGTATGGTCACGCAAAACGAGAAGCTGATTTTGCATCAAAGGAAATTATCGTTATTGAAAACTACATAGAAGGTCTCAAAATCCTGTCCGTTAAGTATGACGATACTCGCCTTTTGACATTTGTTGCTGATTTTCAAAAAAGTGATGCCTATATTGAGGCTTTTGGAAAATCTGCGGAATTAGCAAAATTGCGAAATGTCCCTGCAAATAAAATTTTAAAAAGCAAGGCGGACATCGATAAATACTTTGGAGGAAAATGATATGGCGAAAAAACTTTCAAAACTTCAATTAGCACAGCAGAAAGCTGAGGCTGCTGCGAAAAAGACAAACCAGAAAATCAACGAGTTGGGTGGACATACAAGTAACTTATATACTTCTTTGACGGCGATACAGGCATTGTTCGACCGCATTCGGAATGTACCTGAAGAAAATCGACTTAAATACGAAAACCTCAAAGCCATCCGAGTGAACTGGAAACAGCAAGCAGAAAAAATCGAACTGGAATATAAGAAAGCTGAGATCAAAGCAGCCGGTCAAGGTGCAGCCGGTGTCGGTGCTGGTGTAGCTGTTGTCACTTTAGGTCCCACCGTAGCTATGGGGGTTGCAACAACATTCGGTGTCGCTTCTACCGGAACTGCTATTTCGGCTTTAAGCGGTGCGGCAGCTACCAATGCAGCTTTAGCATGGTTGGGCGGCGGTGCTTTAGCGGCTGGTGGTGGCGGTATGGCGGCTGGCAGTGCTTTCTTAGCACTTGCTGGTCCTGTTGGCTGGACGATTGCAGGTCTTTCAATTATCGCAAGCGGATTGATGTTTTTTAAGACGAAAAGTGATAAGGACAGATTGGAGAATGTCTATACCCTTATCAGCAATAGAGATATCAAATCGTATGAACTTGCCATTGTGGAGTTAAGTGAACGCATTAAGAGAATCGTTGACGAAACCGGAAAACTTGACGAAGCTATCATAAAAATTGAAACCTTTGGTACAGACTACTACCAAATGACAGAGGAACAGCAATACGAATTGGGTGCATACGTCAACCTTATGGAAGCTGCTACGATGTTACTTGTTAATCCCATTTTGGGACTCCAGCCCAAATTCTCGGAGCAGGACTTTAACAAACTGTGTGCATCTGAAACAGAAATATTTAGGACATACTTTAAGGCTCACAAAAGCATGGTCATTTCCATGGCAAACTTGCTGTATAAAATTACCCTCGATGACAAGGACAAGAAACTGCTTGCTAAATCGTTGCGGAAAAACAAGGAGTTTTTGTCATCTGTTCAGATGACAAAAAAAGAGTTTGGCGTTGAAGACCTTACTATGATTGAAAGAGCCTTGAAGTACAGATATAAAACTCAAAGTTATTAAAATCAGCACCAACGGTGCGTAGCCAATTTCTTAGAAATTGTTAAAGGGTTTGGGATGTTGCCCAACAAGTACGCACAAGTGGGTACCGCCGTGCATTGCTTGCTACAGATGATTGCATCTTAGCAAGCAAATCGAAGATTTCAAATTTTTCGCAAAATCGGCAAAGCTGATTTTGGCAAAAATCGCAGAGTGTACATACACCTGCTGTGCTTGCTATTCGTCATTCCCCATAATAGCAAGTGCCATTTCCTTAAATGGAAATCGGCGGCAACCGCCGCCTTGTCTGCCCAAAAGCGAAACGGACGGACGCTGTCAATGGCGGCGAAGCCGTTCATCTTGACCGTTGACAGCGTTTGTCCGTTTTGCTATCTCTACGAGATTTGATTGAAGCGAATCGAAACGAATGAATGAAAAGGAGGCTTGACGAAATGAGTCCGAAAATCAAAATGAGTGATATTCACGACGACCGTGATGACGATATTATCGAACTGTCCGACGAGGAACTGAAAGAGATTTTAGCCGATGACGATTTTGACGATAGCGAGGAATATGGCGAAATCCATTCTTTTGTTTTCTCCAATCCCGACCCGTATGCCAAGGTCGAGCCTCGTCCCGATGATGCCCCCAAGCGTGAGTTTTCTTTTGATGAAAAGGGCAACATCGTTGTAAAGAATCCGTCTGCCTTTTGGTTGCCCAAGGTTGAAATTGTGGACGTGATAGGCGGTACGGAATACACAGTAACAGGCAGCTACGATGGCGAGGAAACTCTCGACAAGAAGCTCAAACGCATTATGGAGCAGAACGCCGCCAATGCTGCCGATGATGAATTAGGTATCACGGAGGATGGCGAATGATGAGCGACACCTCTTTTGATATAATCCAAAAATCCAATCCTGTTCAGACAGTTGCCCCAACTAAGGAGGATAACGATATGTTAAGGGCAACAGAAAAAATCACAGCACTTTATTGCAGACTGTCCGTAGAGGACACCAAAGACGAAAAGAAAAATGGCAAGGAGGATCCGTCAAACTCCATTCAGCATCAACAAGTCATGCTCATGCAGTATGCCAAAGCCAATCGCCTACCGAACCCGACCTACTTTATTGACGATGGATACAGTGGTGTTACCTACGACCGCCCCGGTTTTCAGAAAATGCTCTCTGAGATCGAAGCCGGTAATGTGGGCACGGTTATCACCAAAGACCTTTCAAGACTTGGTCGAAATTCCGCACTGACGGGACTTTACATCAACTACACTTTTCCGCAGTACGGTGTTCGGTATATTGCCGTCAACGACCACTTTGATACCATCGACCCTAACAGCACGGACAACGATATTGCAGGTATAAAAAACTGGTTCAATGAGTTTTTTGCAAAAGATACCAGCCGTAAAATCCGTGCGGTCAACAAGGCAAAGGGTGAACGAGGCGAGCGATTGACTACCAACATTCCCTATGGGTACAAGGCAAGTCCCGACAATCCAAAGGAATGGGCGGTTGATGAAGAAGCGGCAAAAATCGTAAAACGGATTTTTACGCTCTGTATGGAGGGCAAGGGACCGAGCCAGATCGCCGCACTGCTTGAAAAGGAAAAGGTGCTGAACCCTACCGCCTACAAACAGCGTGAGGGCAGAAAGACACCGCATCAGACACCTGAGAATGAATACCGATGGCACGAAAGCACCGTTGCTTACATTCTCGAATATATGGAGTACACAGGCTGTACGGTCAATTTCAAAACCTATACCAACTCCATTTGGGACAAGAAGCAGAGGGACAATCCGTTGGAAAATCGCAAGATTTTCTACAACACGCATCCGGCGATTATTTCTTTGGAAGTCTTTGATAAGGTGCAGGAAATCCGGCAGCAACGGCACCGCAGAACGGCAACGGGCAAGAGCAATATGTTCTCCGGTCTTGTGTTCTGTAACGACTGCAAACAGAAGCTCTATTACTCTACCACCAACTACTTTGAAAAGCGGCAGGACTTCTTTATTTGCTCTACCCATCGCACGAATAAGGACAAGTGCAGCGGACATTATATCCGTGCCGTTGTGCTTGAACAAGAGGTTTGGAAACACATTCAAGAGGTCATATCGGTGGTAACTCGCTACGAGGCTTATTTCCGTTCAGAGATGGAAGAAAAGCTCCGTGTGCAGAGCGAGGAAACGCTTCGGATACATAAGAAGCGTTTGGCACAGGCTGAGAAGCGAATCAGTGAACTTGACCGCCTGTTCATTCGTTCCTATGAGGACAATGTATCGGGAAAGATTGACGATGAACGTTTTGCCATGATGAACAAGAGCTATACCCAAGAACAAAAAGACCTCAAGGCTGAGGTCATAAGTCTGCAACAGGTTATTGAAGAACAGGAACGACAGGCAGAGAATTTAGAACAGTTTATCCAAAGGGTAAAGAGAAACAGCAAACTTACCGAGCTTACGCCTTACGCTCTCAGAGAGCTTGTCAAGGCGGTTTATGTAGAAGCACCCGATAAGTCCAGCGGCAAGAGGAAACAGAAGATTCATATCTCCTATGACCTTATCGGCTTTATTCCCGTGGATGTGCTGACAAAAGCAGAACAGGCATGACCGAAATCATGCCTGTTCCAAGAAAAATTGTGAATTACTGTTTTACCAGCAGGGAGCCTTTACCCATTTTTTTGCTCCGTTCAATATAATTTCAGCTTCGTCAATAATTTCCTTAACTATTTCGGAAGCATATTGTTCTTTATTAACCATTCCGGAAATCTGTCCGGCTAAAAAGCAGCCTTTTTTACTGTCGCCGTCAAGGACTGCAGCCCATAGCGAGCCAACTGCCATATTTTCGAGTTCATCGTCTGTTATGTCTGTATATTCAGCCTTTGCATAACCTCTTGAAAAAGGTGTTTTAAGGCTTCTTACAGGATGACCTAATCTTCTTCCTGTAACGATTGTTGCGGTGTCATTTGCTTTTAAAAGCTTATCCTTGTATTCGCGGCTGATGTTACATTCGTTAGCCACAAGGAATCTTGTTCCTATTTGAACACCGACACTGCCAAGCATAAACGCTGCACAAAGACCACGTCCGTCAGCAATTCCGCCTGCCGCAATTACAGGGATACTGACAGCATCACAAACCTGTGGAACTAGTGCCATGGTTGTCATTTCACCTACGTGACCGCCTGATTCACCGCCTTCAGCGATTACAGCGTCTGCACCACTTCGCTCAACGAGCTTTGCAAGAGCAGAGGATGCAATAACCGGTATAACCTTAACACCAGCTTCCTTCCACATAGGTATGTATTTTTCAGGATTTCCTGCACCGGTTGTAACAACCGCAACCTTTTTTTCTGCAATTACGGTAGCGATTTTTTCGATGTTTTCACCCATAAGCATTATGTTTACACCAAAGGGCTTGTCAGTGAGCTTTCTGGCAGTATCAATCTGCTCACAAAGCCAGCTGACATCACCGTTTGCAGCGGAAATAATGCCTAAACCACCGCCGTTTGATACAGCGGCTGCAAGACGTGCATCGGAAATGTGCGCCATACCGCCTTGTATAATTGGATATTTAATGCCAAGCATTTCGCATAGTGGTGAGTTTAACATTATTTCACGCTCCTTTCAAAATTTAGGCATTTTTTGAGTCGATGTAGCTAACAAGCTCTTTAACGCTTTTGCCTGCTTCAGCAGGTTTAATCTCAATGCCGAATTCATCTTCCATTTCCATCATAATCTCAACTGCGTCAAGTGAGTCAACGCCAAGATCGTCAAATGTTGTTTCCTCTGTGATTTCGCTTGCATCCATTTCAAGATGTTCTGCAAGTAGTTCCTTTACCTTTTCGATTGTCATAATAAATTCCTCCTAAAATTTAATTTTTTTACCATTCAATTAGACAGGCAGCGCTTGATAGCCCGCCGCCGAAAGCTGACATTACTATTTTATCACCCCTTTTTAATTTTCCTGATTTATGTAGTTCATCGAAAGCTATTGCGACACTTGCGGATGAAGTATTGCCGTACTTTTCGATGTCAACAACAAATTTTTCCTTTGGCAGTTTGAGCCTTTTTGCAGCATAGTCTATAATCCGAATATTTGCCTGATGAGTTACTACGTAATCTATGTCTTCAAGAGTAAGGCCTGCCATTTCTACAACATATTTAATGTCATGAGCAATTTTGCTTACTGCAAATTTGAAAGTTTCCTGACCATCCATAAAGATGTAAGGATGTTTAATATCACCTTTATAAAAAGGTGAACTTCCAGAAAAAGATGGGATTTCGATAACTTCGTTCCCGCCGCTTGTATAAAGGGAAGAAGCGAGGTATCCATTTCCAGGGCCTATTATGAAGGCTCCTGCACCATATCCAAAAATCACACACGTGCTGCGGTCACTCCAATCTACAAGCTTACTAAGTCTTTCAGCACCGATAACTAAAACGTTTTTGACGTTGCCACGCATTATATAGGAAACAGCCGTATCTAAAGCGAATAAAAATCCGCTGCAAGCTGAATTTACATCAAAAGCAGGGCAGTCTGCTCCAATTTCCTTTTGTACGATGCCTGCTACTGTTGGACAAAGAGTTTCAGAGGAAATGGTTGCCGCAATTATAAGGTCAATTTCTGATGCACAAATGCCGGATGATATAAGAGCCTCTTTTGCCGCCTTTACTGCAAAATCTGCTGCCGTTTCATTTACAGAAATATGCCTTTCTTTTACACCTACTCGCTGAACAATCCATTCATCAGAAGTTTCAACCATTTTTGATAAGTCATCGTTTGTAACAATATTTTCGGGAAGATAAGCACCCGTACCTAGAATTTTTATCGACATTTTCTGACATCCTTTCTCAAGCACACAGTGTGCTGATAAATTGTATGGGAATTTTTTAATTTTGACAAGGTTCTACATTATTCAGCACAGTGTGTGCTGAATAATTTTTTAACAGAGGCGTGCTCTGTTAAAAAATTAAGCTTTTAATCCTTTTAAAATAAAATTGAATCCGTATCTGTATCGTTTGAGAGCTTCGTCTAAAGGGAGTTTTCTGCCGATAGCATCGGTATTAAAGCCTCTTATGAAGCACCATATTGCGTAACTGGTCATATCAGGGTCAACTTTTTTTATAAGACCTCTGTCCATAGCATAGTTCAAAATTTTTTTAATTTCTTCTGTCCACCATTTGTAGTTGCTGTTTGAAACGGATTCATTTTCAAAAACATAATGAGCAAAATTCATTCTTGTCTCATAAGAGATTATGAGTGTTTTTTCTACTTCATCCATTATTTGTTCGAAAAAGTCTCTATCTTTATCAAAGGAAAACTTCAAGCTCTTTCGAACTTCTAAAATGGAATTTTCTGAAACAATATTAAGGACTTCGTTTATGTTATGAAAGCGGTTGTAAAAAACCCTGTTTGTTATGTTGAGGTAATTTAAAACTTTTCTAACATTAAGATTTTGTGCACCTTCTGCTGTAACTATTTCATATACGGCATCAATAATTCTTTCCGACATTTCATCACAAATCAAATCAGCCTTTATATTCTTCACAGAAACACTCTCCTTTTAGCACACAATGTGCTGAATATATAATACCATATATTTCATATTTTGTCAATATAATAAAATGTATAATTAATACTTTTTCACACTATTTTCTTTTTGAGGTTTTGCCGGTTAGCGTATTATAGTAAGAGTAACATCACTTGATTTATTTGTTTTTGTTATACCCTCAAATTTGGATTTCACCGTTTTTGAGCAATTCAATAACTTTTGCAAGTGCGTGTTCATTGTTGCTTACTGTAACAATATCAGCGGCTTGCTTTACTTTGGTGCCGGCATTTTGTACAGCGATACCCACTTTGGCAGTCTTTAACATACTAATGTCATTTTCGTTGTCACCTATTGCAATAGTTTTATTTTTATCAACGCCTAAAAGTTCGGTAAGCCTTTTTAGCCCATTACCCTTTGTTGCACCAATCGGAAGAAGTTCGTAATAGTGCGAACCGCTTTGCACAAATTCGTATAAAGATGCGTACTTAGATTCTGCAATAATTTTTTTCACTTTAGAAATATCTTTTTCGTCGGTGATAAAAAGTGATTTTTTCCAAGGCTCCTTGATGTCTTTATAGGCAGGCGTATCAAGCGGTAGCTTTTCTGTTTCGAAGTAATCTTGAACCCATCTGTTCATTTGACAGAAGCAAACCCGCTTATCAGTGCAAACGACCAAGCCAATTCCTGGAAATCGCTCCTCTACATATTCTATAACGGAAACAGCTTTTTCATCAAGATAAATACCCCATACAAGCTCATCTTTTTCAAAATCATAAATTCCTGCGCCGTTAAATGTGACAACAGGAGTGTTTGGATGAACAAACTCAAGCAAAAGTTTAGCACCTGCCGGAACACGACCTGTTACAAACGTAAATTTACCGCCTTCGCTTTTAAAGTACTCAATAGCATCTGAGTTTTCTTTTGAAACATGGTGGTTATCGTCAAGTAAAGTACCGTCAAGGTCGGTGCAAAGAAGTATTCCGTCAAACTTTCCCATTTTTTTTCAGACCTTTCTTTTCGATGTAAATTACACTGTCACATATATCAAATGCCGCCTGTTTATGGCTTACAATGATGCATGTTTTATCAGTCATTTCGCGTATTGCTTTTAAGAGATTTAATTCTGTCTGTGAATCAAGAGCTGATGTGGATTCGTCAAGAAGCAGTATAGGTGCGTTATGAAGAATTGCTCTTGCTATCGAGACTCTCTGTGTTTGACCTTCAGAAAGTCCAAGACCCTTTTCACCCAATTCGGTGTCAAGCCCTTTATCAAGCGACTTTATAAAATCCCAAATCTGTGCAATTTTTGCGGCTTTTATAATTTCCTCATCAGTAGCATTTTCATGTGCAAAAGCAATATTTTCCCGAATAGTGCCGGATAAAATGAGATTTCCCTGCGGAACATAAGCAAAAAGCGGTCTTGTCTCTTTGCCGATATATGTTTCGCCATTGCTGCCTTTTATGTAAATACGGCCGCTGTCTGGAGACATTATGCCGAGAAGCAACTTGATTGCCGTACTTTTTCCAGCACCCGACTCACCTGCAATAGCAACACATTCACCTTTTTTAATCCTCATATTAATGCCCGAAACAAAAGAGTCGGAGCTATATGAAAAGGTTACGTTATCATAAACGATTTCCTGCATATCCGAATAAGTATTTTCAGGCAGGAAATAGGTAGAGACTGGTTCGTTTTTTAAATGTTCAAGCTCTAAAATTCTTTCGATTGACGCTGATACTGCAAATGCCTGCGGAAGAAGTCCGGACACATTTTTAAACGGTGTCTGGATTTGTGAAACAAGCGCAAGTATTGCCGTAACGTCACCATAGGTAAGCTGCCCTCTTGAAAGCTTTAACGCGGCATAAGCCATCGCAAAATAATAGCCTGCGTTGAATATTAAGAACATTCCTATTTGTGCTATTACCGAAACGCTTACTCTTTTTACACGGAGCTTGTATGTTTTCCTTTGAAGGGTTTCGCTTTTGTCAAGTATTGAGTCTTCGCAGTTAAAGGATTTAACAACGAGTAAATTTTGGAGAATTTCAAGCATAAATGACTTTGTTTTACCGTCATATTCCTGACATTTTTTATGCATAACCTTGTATTTTGCCGAATAAAGTCTTGCACCTATCGCCACTACTGGGCCGATTGCAAGTATAATTAAAGCAAGTGTGTTATCTATATTATAAAGAACACAAAAAGCCCCTATTATGCTGGTAAGAAAAAGTGCCGCAGACGGAACAATAGCAATTATTCCGCTCACTATAACAGAAATGTCGCTGTTAATTCTGTTTAAAAGTTCACCTGAATGAAATTTTGTGACTGATAGATAGTCTTTATTTATAAGAGTTTTAAAGAGATTACGCTTTAGTGAAATTTCGAATTTTGAAGCTGCATGAACGTTAAGATAGCTAATTGATATTTGGATTACAAGGCGCGAAAAAAGAAGAACAACAAGCATAAAAAATGCAGACGAAAGTGTTCCGGACTGTGCTCCGGTCGCAATGTCCATAACATTTTTTGATGCGGTTGCAAATCGTATTTGAATGAGCGATAAAACTATGCTTATTGCGGTAAGCAGAATTATAGCAGGAAAATTCCTTTTTCCATTTTTTAAAATCCAGTTCCAAATTCCGTTGTTTTTCACAATATTCTCTCTCTTTATATATATTTTATTTATTATATCACATCTCATCAATGTTTTCAACTAATTTTGTGAGTTCATCAAGAGTTAAAAGTCTGTTTGCGGCATCAAGCAGCATATTTGAAGACAGTTTTGACGGAAGACCAAGTTCAAGGGCAAGTTTTTTTCGAAGATTTGCACTACAATCCTTGCCGGAAAGACCGAGTGTGTAAAAGTCCTGCTTGGTTATTTTTTTTTCAGCCTTTTTTGTTCCTGCCTCGCCGTTTATAGTACAGCCGCTTTGACGTAATGCGGTAATTATAATATCTTCGCTGATTCCTTCAACACCTAAAAGCCCTGCTCTAGCAGGAACAGTTTTTCTGCGTTCTTTTCCGGAAATTTCAGGGATATATGCGTGTTTTACATTTTCGTGAGCGGCAAGCTGTTTTACAAAGTTGCGGATTTTTATTCCAGCGGCATCTGAATCGGTCAGAATAACTATTCCTGTTTTTTCTGCAATGGTTTTGATGGATTCCTGCAATTTTTTGTTGTTAAAAACCGAAAAACCTCCGGTCATAAAAATAAGGCTGTCTATAAATCCCGACAGCTTGATTTTATCATAAATGCCTTCAACGATTATTGTTTCGTAAACTGTATACATCTTCTGCTCCAAAATAAAAATATACATTAAATTTATCACTTTTATTACGTGTTGTCAATAAAAGTTTACATTTTGTTCATACACTTTTTTAAGAATAGTATTATAATATAGCTATAAAATTTAGGAGTGATACATAATGGATGAAGAAAAAAGCTTTGAAATAAGTAATAAAAATGAAGAAATAATTTTGCCACATACTGCCGACGAAACAAAAGAAGGCACAGAATATAAAGAAACTGTGCAAGAAGGCAAGGAAGACATAAAAGAAAATAGTAATTATAAAGAGGAGTCGGATTTTGAAAAAGAACTGGAAAATTATCTGCCGACACCTCAGAACACTGATAAGGTTAGAAAGCCAATTCCGTCATGGATTGTGGCGTTAATATCATCAGCTATTACCTGTATTTTGTTTTTGACGGTTTATTCCTTTGTGGTTGTGCCGAGATTAAGACCTTCAGCAGTTATTTCGTATGTGGAAAAACCGATATACGAGAAAACTGTGGATAAAGGCGAAGCTATCAGTATAAGCTCAATTAATGCGGCTGTTTCGCCAAGCATTGTCTCGATTTCAACAAATGTTTCATATATGAATTTTTTTGGAATGTCTTCATCGACAAACACAGGTTCAGGGGTTGTGTTAAGTGCAGACGGCTACATTTTGACCAGCAGTTCTTTAGTGGGAAATGATGGAGAAACATCTGTAATTCTGCCTGATGAGTCAAAACACGATGCAGAAATTGTGGGAATGGACGAAAATAAGGATATCGCAATCCTTAAAATTGAGGCAGAAAATCTTACGCCTGTAACCTTGGGTAACTCTGATGAAGTAATGGCAGGAGATACTGCAATAGTAATAGGGAATGTCTTGGGCGGAGACCTTGGAACGTCGATAACAAAGGGGATTATATGCGGAGTTAATAATGGCATTTCCTTGCAGAATGGAACTACCATAAATCTTTTGCAAACCGATGCGATTACAAATTCGAATAATGCAGGCGGATGTCTTTTAAACAGCGAAGGCCACCTTGTAGGAATGATAACTTATGCAATTTCGGCAGATGTTGAAAACATAAGCTTCGCAATTCCGTCAAATGATATTAAGAACGTATCAGAATCGCTGATTAATGTAGGAAAAGCACCGCAAGGCCTTCTTATCGGTATAACAGGGACGGATTCCGAACATGGAATTTTAGTTGAAACTGTGCTGGAGAAAAGCCCTGCAGAAAAAGCGGGAATTAAGGTAAATGACTTAATTTTAAAAGCTGATGGAACGGCATTAAAATCAATTAGTGAGCTTAACAAAATACGTGATACTCACAAAAAAGGTGAAATTATAAAATTGACTGTTTACCGTGACGGCGAAATGCTTGATATTGAAATAACTCTTTAGTAAAATGTCTGTCTCACTAAAAAGTGAGACAGACATTTTTTAATTATGAATAATAGTAAGCTCGATTTCATCACCGTTTCTGTCTGCTGTAATGTGAGTATTTTCGCTTATGGTGTTTCTTAATGAGAATTCTGCAAGTTTATCCTCAATAAGTCTCTGAATGGCACGCTTTAAAGGTCTTGCACCAAATTTAGCATCAAATCCTTTTTCTAAAATCAAATCTTTTGCACTTTCGGTAATCTCAATTTTTGCGCCCTTTTGTGACATTCTTCCGATAATATCCTTAAGCATAAGGTCGATGATTTCACGCAGTTCGTCTTTTGTAAGCGGATTAAATGTGATGATTTCGTCAATTCTGTTCAAAAATTCCGGACGGAAATGTTGTTTTAGGCTCTTTTCAACATTGCCCTTTAAGGTAAGAGTGTTACTTGAATTAAATCCTAAAGAAGATGAATTAAATTCCGAGCCGGCATTTGTTGTCATTATGATAATTGTGTTTTCGAAATTCACAATTTTGCCGTGACTGTCCGATGCTCTGCCGTCGTCTAAAATTTGAAGAAAGAGGTTAAAGACTTCAGGGTGAGCTTTTTCGATTTCGTCAAGAAGAATTACTGAATACGGCTTTCTTCTGACCTTTTCGGTAAGCTGTCCTGCCTCATCATATCCTACATATCCCGGTGGCGAACCAATTAGCTTCGAAACTGAATGTTTTTCCATATATTCTGACATATCAAAGCGGATAAGTGCATCCTCGTTATTAAACATTACTTCTGCAATAGTTTTAACAAGTTCGGTTTTTCCAACACCTGTTGGACCTGCAAAAATAAAGGAAACAGGACGTTTTTTAAATGAAATATCCGCTCTGCCCCTGCGTATAGCACGTGCGACACCTGAAACTGCATCGTCTTGCCCGATAACCCTATTGTGAATTCGCGACTCAAGGTTTAAAAGACGTGTTGCTTCGTCTTCGGTAAGCTTGTGGACGGGAATTTTTGTCCAGTTTTCAATAACGGCTGCAACGTCATCTAAAGTGATTTCGGAATTTTTTGATTCCTCCTCTTTTAATGAAAGCTTGGCCTTTAGTTCAAGTTCTTCCTGACGTAGCCTTGCAACTGCTTCAAAATCCTGCTGTTCAGCCGCTTGTTGTGACTCATTTGTGATTTCGGAAAGTCTGCTCTGAATTTTTTTCACATCGTAGAGTGCGATGTTTTTAAGGTTGACACTGCTTCCTGCCTCATCAATTACGTCAATTGCTTTATCAGGTAAAAATCTGTCTGTAATATATCTCTCGCTCATACGACAAGCTGCTTCGATAACCTCATCGGAAATTTTCACACTGTGGTATTTTTCATAATAATCCCTGATGCCTTTTAAAATTTCAACTGATTCTGCAATGCTTGGTTCATCAACCAAAACAGGCTGAAAACGTCTCTCTAAAGCTGAATCTTTTTCGATGTGCTTTCTGTATTCGGAAAGGGTTGTAGCTCCAATTATCTGGATTTCACCTCTTGCAAGAGCCGGTTTTAATATATTTGCGGCGCTCATTGCACCTTCTGCATCGCCGGCTGCGACGATGTTGTGGATTTCGTCAATTACTAAAATTACATTTCCTGCTTCTTCAGCTTCTGTAAGAAGATTTTTAAGACGTGCCTCGAACTGACCCCTGAACTGCGTTCCTGCAACAAGTGCTGTAAAGTCAATAAGATAAAGCTGATACCCGAAAAGCTTAGGCGGAACATTTTCTTCCGCAATTCTGCACGCAAGTCCTTCTGCGATGGCAGTTTTGCCGACACCTGGCTCGCCTAATATAACAGGATTATTTTTGCTTCGGCGGTTTAAAATCTGCACTACACGGTCAATTTCGGCATGACGGTTGATGACTCTGTCCACCTTGCCTAGCTTTGCCTTTTCGGTGAGATTTGTGCCGTAGGTGTCAAGCATACTTTTTTTCTTACCAAAATGCTTCTTTTTTGAATGGTCCTTGCCATCTTTGCTTTCGGTTTTAGATGAATTTTCTTCGTTTTTGCCGGACATAAAGCTCGACAAGAAATCAATTGGTGCAGTAGGTGCACCGCCTTCTTCCATAGCCTCGCCGCCATAAAAACCTGACATAAGCCCTTCTAAAGCTTCGGGGTCATTCATAAAATTAGCCATTTCCGAGTTTATATTTTCGATATCGTCATCGGTAATACCCATTTGTTCAATCATATTATTAATAGGTCCTATGCCAAGCTCTTTTGCGCAGGCAATACAAAGACCTTCGTTTGTTGTCTTGTCGCCCTCCATCTTTGTGATGTAGACAACAGCGGGATTTTTGTGACATCGTGAACATAAATTCATATTTGTATCCCTCCAAAATAATGCTAAAAAACATTATATCATAAACTGAAAGAATTTAAAAGCCTTTTTTTTGATTTATTTACAGTTTATTAATAAAAAGGCTTTGATATAAGAGTCGCCTGATGTCATACGAATTAGGCAACAATTTTGTTATTGCGTATTGGTTCGTGAATTTCTTGCAAGTAAAAAAGCAGACAACACGGTCTGCTTTTTATTACTTGAATACTTTTCCGTTTACAATCACCTTTTTTAAGTTAAGGTCTTTGTCAAGTACAAGTAAATCTGCACGCTTACCTTCAGCTATACTTCCTGTAACATCGTCAATTTTTACAGCCTTTGCGGGATTTATAGTAGCCATCTTAAAGGCGTGCTCAATTTTAATTCCGAATTTTATTACATTTTTAACACCGTCAAACAGTTTGGCAGTACTTCCTGCAATCGTTCCGTCCGCAAGGCGAGCCTGCCCGTCTTTTATGTATACGGTTAATCCGCCTGATAAGGTTTCGCCATCTGGAAGACCGGCACAGCGGATTGAATCGGAAACCATAACCATTTTGTCGTTGCCAACCATATTATAAATAAGTCTTATCGCAGACGGTGAAAGATGAATACCGTCGCAGATTGCTTCGCAATAAATTTTGCTGTCAAGTGCCGCACCTATTGCGTTTGGATTTCTGTGATGAAAACCTCGCATTCCATTAAAAGAATGTGTAAGCTCGGTTGCACCAAGCTCGATTGCGTGCATTGCAGTTTCATAGTCAGAATCAGTATGCCCGATTGAAATGGTTACAACGTCTTTTTTGGCTTTTATAAATTCGAATGCACCTTCAAGTTCAGGTGCTATGGCAATCAGCTTTACCATATTTCCGCTTGCTGCATTGATTTCGTCAAATTCGTCGGGGTCTGGAAGGCGTAGGTTTTTCGGGTCTTGAGCGCCTTTATATTTTTCATTAAAGTACGGGCCTTCCATATGTATTCCGCCGATATTTGCGCCTGTACTTCCGTTTTCTATAACATCTTTGATGTTCTTCGCGGCTGACATTAATTCGTCGTGACTTACAGTTGCAAAGGTCGGAAGGTATGTAGTAACACCGTTTTCAGCCATATATCGTGAAAAAATTTCAATAGCCTCGCGAGAATTGTCAGTTGATTCATAGCCTAATGCACCATGAGTATGTACGTCGATAAGGCCAGGAACGACATAGCAATCCGTACAGTCAATAATTTCATCATTTTCAGTATTTTCAAAGGAGATTTTGCTGTCCTTTACTGATATATCAATATTTTTAAATTCAAAATCATCACATAAAACAGTACCATTTTTTAGTAACATAAAAACACTTCCTTTCTAATTAATTATACTACATATACATTTTACAAGTCAAGCTGTTGTGAGGATAGTACAAATAAATTGTGTGTCTGCGTAGTTTCTAAAAACGTTAATAATGTGCGGAAAGTTTAATTAATGTAATAGATAAACTAAAAAAGCGAGTATGTTTGACTTAATTGACGTCGATATTCACAAGGAGTAAGCATCATTTTTTTCTTAAAAATGCTTTTGGGGATTTGTAAAAATATATTTAAAGGCTGTGACTTATGTCACAGCCTCATTTTGTTAATCAATAGTATGCGCCAAATAAACCTCATTATAGATTTCTTGGAAAAAGTCACAGGCTTTTTTTGCTGAAGCATTATCAGGGAATAGCCCGAATACTGTTGGGCCTGAACCGCTCATAATTGAGCCGATTGCGCCGAAAGAAATCATTTTTTCTTTGATGTCGGTTATTTGAGGGCACTCGTTTTTTGTGACGGTTTCCATAATATTTGAAATATTTTTGGCAACCGTTTCTGTGTCGCCGCGTTTTATCGCATCAAGAACAGTATCGGTATCCGGATGTATAAGATTCTCTGCAAAGTCAATTTTTTGGTATATTCCTGCTGTGGATATGTTAACGGGCGGCTTTACCAAAACAACAGGTATGCCTGAAAATGATGAAAGCGGTGTAAGCTTTTCGCCGATACCTTCGGAAAGCTGCGTTCCGCCTGTGAGGCAATAAGGAACATCGGCACCAAGAGTAAGAGCAAGATTTGCAAGCTCGTTGTCAGTCAAATTCGCATTATAGAGCAGATTTAATGCACAAAGAATGGCTGCTGCATTTCCGCTGCCGCCTGCAAGCCCTGCAGCGATAGGAATGTTTTTGTGAATAAGAATTTTAGCACCGCCTGAGATTTTTGTTTCCTTAAAAAACAGTTCGGCAGCCTTATATGCAATATTTTTATTATTGCTTGGAATGGCCTTGCTGTTAGTCGAAATTTTTATGCCTTGTCTTTGTTTGTCAACAATAATGAGGTCAAAAAGATTAACTGATTGCATTATCATTTTTACTTCGTGGTAGCCATTTTCAAGCTTTCCCAAAACGTCAAGGGTAAGATTGATTTTTGCATAAGACTTGGCTATCGCGCGGTTTTTAGTTATTACAATATCATCATACAGCTTCATATTTGTCTCCTAAAGGGTTGAATGAGATTTATCAACAATCTGCCTGATTGTATCTTTTGTTACAGTATCATCACAATCGGATTTTTTGAGATATGCAAGGTATTCGATATTTCCTTCAGGCCCTTTTATAGGTGAAAAGGAAAGACCTGCTACATAAAAATTAATGCTTCTGGCAAAGTCAAGCACATTTTCAACCACGGAATAATGCACATTGATATCACGAACAACACCTTTTTTTCCTACCTGTTCACGTCCTGCTTCAAACTGTGGCTTTATAAGTGCCACAAGCTCACCGTTTTCACAAAGAAGGTTATATGCGACGGGAAGTACAAGCTTTAGAGATATAAAAGATACGTCGATTGAGGCAAAGTCAAGAGGCTCGCCGATATCTTCGGGCGTTACATAGCGGATGTTTGTACGCTCCATATTGACAACACGTTCGTCCTGCCTTAATTTCCACGCAAACTGTCCGTAGCCGACATCGACTGCGAAAACTTTTTTTGCACCGTTTTGGAGCATACAGTCTGTGAATCCACCTGTTGAAGCGCCGATATCCATTGTGGTTTTACCTTCTAAAGTAATAGGGAATTCTGACATAGCTTTTTCGAGCTTAAGTCCGCCTCGGCTTACGTATTTTAAAACCTCTCCACGTATTTCGGGTGTTTTTTCTATATCAACTGACTGTCCTGCTTTATCGCATTTTTGATTATCTATATAAACCTGACCTGCCATGATAAGTGCCTTTGCTTTTTCACGGCTTTCGGCAAGTCCTTTTTCGACCATCAGTATATCAAGTCTCTGCTTTTCTGCCATTTAATTTTTCCTCAATTCTTTTGATTATGGAGTCTTTGTCCATATTGTAATGCTTGTCCAAATCGGCGGTGCTTCCGTGAATGATAGGTTCGTCCGGAAAGGCGCATATAAGCATTGGTACAGGGAAACCGCTTTCACAAAGTGCGGTTGCTGTGAGCGAGCCTATGCCGCCTGTTTTTATTGCATCTTCGATTGTCACAACAAGCTTTTTATCTTTTGCAGCAGATAGTACAGCTTGGCTATCATAAGGAAGAATGGTAGGCAGCGCCAAAAGCTCTGCGTCAAAATGTTCAGCTACTGAGTATGCTGTGGACAGTATTCTGCCGCTTGAAATTATTAATATATCCTTGCCTTTTCTGATAAGCTGTGCCTTTTTGAATTCAAATTCACTTTGTGTATCAAATTGCGAACATCCTCTTGGATATCGTATCGCAATAGGACCTGTATGCGTATTTACTGCATAGTCAAGCATTTTTTCGAGCTCTTCAAAGCTCGCAGGTGATAAAATTGTCATATTCGGCATTGAAGAAAGATATGAAATGTCATACATTCCCTGATGAGTTTCACCGTCCTGACCAACGATTCCGGCTCTGTCTGCGCAAAGAACAACGTGAAGATTTTGAAGGCAAACATCGTGAAGAATCTGATCGTATGCTCTTTGCATAAAGGTTGAATAAAGAGGCACAACTGGTGTATATCCTTGCATTGCAAGCCCTGCTGCCATTGTAACGGCGTGCTGTTCAGCAATTCCTACGTCAAAAAAGCGATCAGGATACTTTGTCATAAACTCTGTAAGTCCTGTGCCCAAAGGCATTGCGCCTGTAATTGCAACTATTTTATTGTTTTGAGCGGCAAGCGAGGCTAAAGCTCTTCCGAAGATTGCAGAATAGTCGTCCGAAACTGTTTTCCCGGGTGCTGATGAAGAAATCCCGTGATACATCTGAGGATTTTCTTCGGCAGGCTTATAACCTTTGCCTTTTTTGGTTCTTATATGGATAAATGACGAAACGTTTGACTTTTTCGCGCGTTCAAATATAACCTTTAATGCTTCGGTGTTATGTCCGTCAACAGGACCTATATAGTTAAGCCCTAAATTGTCAAACATCGTTGTAGGAATAACCTTTTTACGGAGGTTATCCTTTGCCTTTTTTAAAGTTTTTGTTGCAGTATCTCCACCTTTTGGAAGATTGCTTAAAAACTCTTCGATTGCGTCTTTTGATTTAAAATATTCCGGCTTTTGGCGGAGTTTTTGCAGATACTTTGAAAGAGCGCCGACATTATGGTCAATACTCATTTCATTGTCGTTTAGGATAAAAATCACTTTATTTTTAGAATGTCCTGCGTCATTTAGTGCTTCAAAAATCATTCCGCCTGTTAATGCACCGTCGCCAAATACAGCGACAACATCGTAATTGTCGCCCGACAGGTCTCTTGCACGAGCCATTCCCAGTGCAGCCGAAGCTGAGGTGGAGGAATGACCGGTGTTGAAAGCATCGTATTTACTTTCGGCAGTTTTCGGGAACCCGCTTATTCCGCCGTAGGTACGAAGCTTTTCAAAGCCGTCCTTTCTGCCCGTTAAAACTTTATGCACGTAAGATTGATGGCCGACATCCCATATAATGCGGTCTTTTGAAAAATCAAAAACAGAGTGAAGGGCTAATGTGAGCTCGACAACGCCTAAATTTGATGCAAGGTGGCCGCCTGTTTTTGATATGGATTTGATTAGGAATTTGCGGATTTCATACGCAAATTTTTTTGTATCGCTTACCGAAAGCCCTGAAAGGTCAGCCGGTAAATTCAATTCATCTATATTCATAAAACTACCTTCAATCCTTAGTTATGTTTATATAATACCATATTTTTTCCATTATGTAAAGAATTAAAATAAAGAAAACAAGACAGGTTTTACCTGTCTTGTACATGATGGTTTTTTTCAAAATAAGGCCTAATTTCACCTGCTAAATATAAAGAACCGCACACGCAAACAATTTCACCATTTTTGGCAAGAGATAAAGCCTTTTGGACAGCTTTTCGGCAGTTCGTCTCAATAATTGGTGATGAAAATTCTTCTGCGAGCTTTTGTGAGCTTATGCACCTCGGAAGGTCAATTTCTGTCACTATAATCTGTTCTGCAAAAGAGTCAAGCATCTTTGCACTTTCTTTGTAATCTTTGTCCTCCATCATAGCAACCACTAAAATTGCTGGTTTTTGTAATTTTTCCAAAGAAGAAATGAGAGATGAAACACCGTCGGGATTGTGTGCACCATCTAAAATAAGATTATCTTGAAGATATTCAAATCTTGCAATCCAACGTGTGGATAAAAGGCCTTTTTTTATGTTTTTCGTCGATATTCCCAAAAGCTTTGAAATGGCAACCGCAACAGCAGCATTTGCTTTTTGGTAATCACCCTTTAAAGAAAGCTCATAACCACAATCTGCGTCTGAAATAGTCAGAAAAGATTCAGCCTGTTTGCAAAAATCTTTAATTACCGATAATGCCTCAGGGAGCTGGCAGGCTGTTGTGACAACAGGCACGCCGCTTTTTATAATTCCGCACTTTTCAGAAGTGATTTTTTCTATTGTGTCACCTAAATATTCTGTATGGTCAAAACCGATTTTAGTAATTGCACAAACAGCTGGGCAACTTATGACGTTGGTGGCATCGAGACGTCCGCCAAGCCCTGTTTCAAGGACAACATAATCGCAATTTTCTTTGGCAAAATAGATAAAAGCCATTGCAGTGATTTGAGCAAAAACAGAAATTTCAATGCCGAGAATATCAATATTTGATTTAACAAGCGTTGCAATTTCAGCAAGCTGTGTGTCAGGAATGTTTTTACCGTTTATCTGAATTCTCTCATTAAAGACTTCTATGAAAGGAGAAGTGTAGAGCCCTGTCTTATATCCTGCGGCAATCAAAATAGATGCTGTCATCGCAGCAGTCGAACCTTTTCCGTTCGTTCCTGCAATATGAATGAATTTAAGACTGTCTTGAGGATTGCCAAGATTATTCAAAAGCTTTTTCAAGTCATCATTTCCAAGGATTTTTGAAAATTTCGGAGTGTTATTGATGTATTTTAAAGTTTCATTATAGTCCATAATTATACCTAAAAGGGACAGATAAATTACCTGTCCCTATATTGTTACATATTTTCAAGGCTCTTGATAGATTCAAGGACTTTTTCAAGCATTTCAGAATACTTTTTGCCCTTTTCTTTTTCTTCATCAATTACCTTTTGAGGTGCTTTTGCTACGAAGCCTTGATTTGAAAGCTTGCCTTCTACACGCTTGATTTCGCCTTCAAGCTTTTTCTTTTCTGCATTTAGTCTTTCAAGCTCTTTTTCCTTATCAACAAGCTCGCCCATAGGGATAAAGATTTCACAGGCTTCAACAACTATATTTACTGCATTTGTGTCAATGTTTGACTTATCAGCTGCAATTAGCGTTTCAGAAGCTGATGCCAGTTTTTCAAAGAAAGCTGTGCCTTTTTTAAATACATCGGCTTTTTCTGTAACAAGGATAACCTTTGCCTTTTTTGAAGGAGGAACATTCATTTCTGCTCTTCTGTTTCTGATTGCAGAAATAGCTCCCATTATAAGCTCCATATTTTTCTCATCTTCAGGGAAGGAAAGCTCAGCAGAGTATTTAGGATAATCGCTTATAACGATGCTTTCGCCTTCATGTGGAAGATGCTGCCAGATTTCTTCTGTGATAAATGGCATAAACGGATGCAGAAGCTTCATTGTATTTGAAAGTACATAAGTAAGAACATATTGCGCAGCATTTGCTGTCGGGTTCTCTTTATCGAAAAGACGAGGCTTAACAAGTTCGATATACCAGTCACAGAAGTTGTCCCAGATAAAGTCATAAAGCTTTGATACTGCAACACCGAGTTCGAAATTATCGAGGTTGTCGGTCACTTCTTTAACCACCGTGTTATACTTTGACAAAATCCACTTGTCTTCAAGCTGAAGCTCTGATACGCAAGGAAGCTTGTTTTCAGTAATGTCAAGGTTCATAAGCGTAAAGCGCGATGCATTCCAGATTTTGTTTGCAAAGTTACGACTTGCTTCAACACGTTCCATATAAAAACGCATATCATTTCCAGGGGCATTACCTGTTGCTAAGGTAAAGCGAAGTGCGTCTGCACCGTACTGGTCAATTATTTCAAGCGGGTCAATGCCGTTACCTAAAGATTTTGACATCTTTCTGCCCTGTGAGTCACGCACCAAGCCGTGAATGAATACGTGCTTAAATGGTGCTTTTCCTGTATGCTCAAGCGCTGAGAAAATCATTCTTGATACCCAGAAGAAAATAATATCATATCCTGTTACAAGAACACTTGTAGGGTAGAAGTAATCAAGGTCTTTAGTTTTATCAGGCCAACCGAGTGTCGAGAACGGCCAGAGTGCTGATGAGAACCATGTATCAAGAACGTCCTCATCCTGATGGACTTTGCCGCCACAGTGCGGACAAGCAGTAATATCTTCTTTTGAAACTATTGTTTCACCGCAGTCCTCGCAGTAGAATGCAGGAATTCTGTGACCCCACCAAAGCTGACGTGAAATACACCAGTCAAATACGTTTTCCATCCAGTTCATATATGTTTTAGAAAATCTTTCAGGAACAAACTGTGTATCGCCGTCTTTTACAGCTTTGATTGCCGGCTGGGCAAGAGGCTTCATCTTAACAAACCACTGCTTTGAAATGATAGGTTCAACGGTAGTTCCGCAACGATAGCAAGTACCAACATTATGCGCATGATCTTCAACCTTAACTAAAAGTCCGTCTGCTTCAAGATCAGCTATCATTGCCTTTCTGCATTCATAGCGGTCCATACCCTCGTATTTTCCGGCGTAAGAATTCATTGTTGCATCGTCATTCATAACCTTGATTTGTTCTAAGTTATGACGCATACCAACTTCAAAGTCATTAGGGTCGTGAGCCGGTGTGATTTTAACGCAGCCTGTACCGAATTCCTTATCAACATATTCGTCTGCAATGACAGGAATTTCTCTGCCAACAAGCGGAAGAATGAGTTTTTTGCCGACTAAATCCTTGTATCGTTCATCTTCAGGGTTAACTGCAACAGCGGTATCGCCGAACATTGTTTCAGGACGTGTTGTTGCAATTATAACGAATTCGTTGCTGTCCTTAACAGGGTATTTTATATGCCAGAAATGTCCTGCCTGTTCCTCGTGCTCAACCTCAGCATCAGAAAGAGCTGTGATACAGTGCGGACACCAGTTGATAATTCTTGAACCTTGGTAGATAAGTCCTTTATTATAAAGGTTTACAAAAACCTCTCTTACAGCCTTTGAGCAGCCTTCGTCCATAGTAAAGCGTTCTCTGTCCCAATCACAGGAAGAACCTATTTTCTTGAGCTGATTGATAATTCTGTCACCGTAGAGCTTTTTCCAGTCCCAAACACGCTCTAAAAATGCATCTCTGCCAAGGTCATAACGTGTAAGGCCTTCATTAACACGAAGATTTTCTTCAACCTTAATCTGTGTTGCGATGCCGGCATGGTCTGTTCCCGGAATCCAGAGTGCATTGTAGCCCTGCATTCTTTTATATCTTATTAATATATCCTGCAAAGTTTCATCAAGAGCGTGCCCCATGTGAAGCTGTCCCGTAACGTTTGGAGGCGGGATAACTATTGTAAAAGGCTCCTTGCTCTCGTCCGCTTCTGCATGGAAGTATCCTTTTTCCACCCAGTTTTTATATAATTTGTCTTCAAACTCGGACGGATTATAGGTTTTTGCTATATTTTTATTGTCTTCCATTGTGCTCCTCCTGATAATACACATAATAATTCAAAATACATTATCGCATTTTTTTGTATATTTGTCAAGCAAAACAGTAATATTCTTTAAAGTAAGTGAATAAATATAATTTATGAAGTGAGGAGGAATAGAAAGATGGAAAACTATATTGCTAACAATCGGGCAGAAGTTATAGGTACAGTTTCAGATGAACTCGTTTTCAGCCATGAAATCTACGGTGAAAAGTTTTATACATTCACTTTATCGATACCTCGTCTGTCCGGAATAAGCGATAACGTCAAGGTAATGGTTTCCGACAGACTTTTATCCGACATACCGATTAATATAGGTGATGAAGTTGAAGTTTCGGGACAGTTCCGTTCATACAACAGCTATGAAAACGGAGACAACAGGCTTATCCTGACGGTATTTGCAAAGGATATTTGCTATGCAGATAAAACAGAGGAAAAAAATCCTAATTCGCTTTATCTGAACGGCTTTATCTGTAAAGAGCCTGTTTATAGAACAACACCTTTTGGCAGAGAAATCACGGACATTTTACTTGCCGTTAACAGGAGCTACAATAAATCAGACTACATTCCTGTTATTGCGTGGGGCAGAAATGCACGTTTTTCAAAGAATATTGGTGTAGGAGACAATATAAAAATCTGGGGAAGAATACAGTCCCGTGTTTATCAGAAGCATATTTCTGATGAGGAAGTTATTGAAAAGACTGCGTATGAGGTATCGGTAAGCAGAATGGAACTTGCGTAAAATTTTGAATTAACGAAGGAGGACTTTAATGTGGAAGTGAAACTGCTTGGAGAAAAAAGGGCACTTTTGGTTAAGGTAAATGGCGAACTTGACCATCATATTGCCGCTAAAATTAAAGAGGAAGTTGACAATAAAATGCGCTCAAGTAACGCAATTAACATCATTTTTGATTTTTCCGAACTGACGTTTATGGATTCGTCGGGAATCGGTGTTATTATGGGGAGGTATAAAAAAACACGTACTTTAGGCGGAAGGGTTATCGCCTGCGGAGTTAATGCACAAATTCTCAGAATTATGGAAATGTCGGGAATAGATAAAATTATCAAGCTGACGCCTACCTTGAAAAAGGCGTCACGGCTGCTTGATAAGTAGAAAGGAGAAACAAAAGTGGAAAATGTAATGTGTCTTGAGTTTTTAAATAAATCAGAAAATGAAAGCTTTGCAAGAGTGGTTGCGGCATCATTTGCATCGGGGCTTAACCCGACAGCGCCGGAGCTTGCAGAGATTAAAACAGCTGTTTCGGAGGCTGTTACCAATGCTATAATTCACGGATATGAAAATTCAGTGGGAATGGTGAAACTGGAAGGGAAAATAAAAGGACGCACCGTAGAGTTTACTGTTTCAGATGAAGGGTGGGGAATTGCCGATGTCGAAAAGGCGAGAGAACCGCTTTATACGGGAAAACCTGACTGCGAACGCTCGGGAATGGGCTTTTCGATTATGGAGAGCTTTATGGATAGGGTTGAAGTAAAAAGCCGACTGGGTGAAGGGACTCAGGTAAAAATGAGTAAGACAATAGGACTTTAAAATATGGACAACAATTCAATTTTGCTTAAAGAGTACAAAAACGGTAATTTTTCTGCAAGGGACAAGCTTTGCGAGGAAAATATGGGGCTTGTCTGGAATATTGCAAAAAGATTTTCAAAGAGCGGTGTTGAACCGGAAGACCTTGCACAGACCGGAACGGTAGGACTTTTAAAGGCTATTGACAATTTCAATCCGGAATTTGATGTGAAATTTTCTACATACGCAGTGCCTATGATTATAGGTGAGATACGGAGATTTTTGCGTGATGATGGGCTTATAAAGGTGTCAAGAACATTAAAACAGAGTGCATATAAAGGATATCAGGCAAGGGAAGAATTAGCAAAAACATTAAATCGAGAGCCAACTCTATTCGAAATTTCCCAAAAATGCGGTATAAGTACTGAGGAACTTGTCGAGGCATTTGAAGCAACTGCAGCGCCTGATTCGATAAACAGAGAAATATATTCGGATTCTAATGAAGAGTTTGCGGACAAGCTTAAATCAGGAGACGATGAAGAAAAAATTGTGAACAGAATTGCGATTGAAAATATTCTAAGCAGTCTGAAGCCGAGAGAAAGACAGGTGCTTGTACTGCGGTACTTTAAGGGTAAAACGCAGCAGGAAATAGCCCCTATTGTCGGTGTTTCACAGGTTCAGGTTTCAAGGATTGAGAAAAAGGCATTTGAAAAAATCAGGGAAAGGGAATTGTTCTAAAGGTATATTCTGTGTCAAAAATTTCAAGTATATGCCGTGAAGTGGGTGCAATAGAAACCCATATATCAAACAGCATTTTGTCGCAAATGTCAAAAACAGTTATGCGAACAGTGCCGATTGATACAGCTTTGCATATACTTTGACTTTTTGAAGAAAAGCAGGATAATAAAATGGTATCGTCTGCATAAACCGACACCGGCAGACTGCTGGAATTTTTTACCGATATGCAGGAATACATTTTTCTCACCTCCATACTTTATAGTATGTGGTTTACATAAAACTTGCGACAAAGTAAATAACGATAGCTTAAATAAAATTTTTGCAATAATAAAAGACGGCTTTTAAAAGCCGTCTTAATTTGTTAATCAAAAACCCCACACAGACCGTAGACAAGACCTGATTTCTTACCTGCAAACGCAGGTGGGTTATCTCCTTCTTGCATTATATGTCCACTGGCAGTTCCAAAAAGGAAAAGGAGGCGTATATGCCGCAAAAAGAGCCGAAATCCCGTATAAGAAGTGTTGGTAAAAAATGTAGGCTCTATACGCGAATTGCAGGGCAATTTCTTATGTAATCATATTACCACATAATTTTTAGTATGGCAATAGATTTTTATGATTTTTTAAAAGAAAATTATTCCTGATATGCTTCTTCGTCACGGCGGACAAATTCGTCAAAGGCCGCCTGAAGCTCGTTTTCGTCTTCGACCATAATAAGCTCTGCATCATCACTTTCGATATCGCCGCTTACCTTCATAATAACAACTTCATCAGATTCTTCGATGCTTCCTTCAACAACCTCTACCATTGCAAAGTATGTGTTTTGGTTAAATTCGTAAACGTCAATTACCATAAATTCGCATGGATTGCCGTTATCGTCTTCTAAAATTAAAATATTTTCGTCCATTTTGTTCTCCTTATCGCTTTAATATTATACTTTCAAAAGGGTTCAAATATACCTTTATTATTATTTTAATATAAACAGAGTAATATTGTCAACTATTTTTTCAAACTATTGAGATAACCTTCAAGAATAAGGCAGGCTGAAACAGTATCAATCACATTTTTTCTTGATTTTCCTCTTGTGTTTGTTTCGTTTAAAAACCGTGATGCGCCGACAGTTGTTAAACGTTCGTCCCAGAAAATTATTTCGCCATCGTAAATTTCTTTCAGCTTTTCAGCAAATTCATAGGTTGCTTCAGCACGAAAACCGAGACTGCCGTCCATATTTTTAGGGAGCCCTAAAACAACTTTTTCGGGCTTGTATTCCTCTAAAACTTGCGTAAGGTCACGAAGAAGATTAATAAAGCCTCTGTTTTTGTATGTTCCGACACCTTGAGCCGTCCAGCCCATAATGTCGCTTACCGAAACACCTACACGCGCATCGCCATAATCTATACCTAAAATTCTCATAATTTATATCTCCTTTTTGATTAAGAAAAGAATACCATAGAAGAAAAAAAAAGTCAATTCAATTTCTAGATGCAAACAAAAACAAAAAAATCAAACAAAAACAAAAAAATCAAAATTTCCTATTGAAATAATATATAATGTATGTTATAATGCTAGTAACTAACGTTTTGAATCTTAATTTACAAATATACAAATAAAAGGAGCGATAAAATATGGCTGAATTTACAAGCGGCGGAATCCCTATGACAGACAGAATACGCAGGCTAATAGATAATCTTTTTGCGGAAAAGCCGCAGATTGAAACTGAACGTGCGGTGCTTATAACCGAAAGCTATAAGCAGACGGAAAATTTACCAATTATAAAGAGAAGGGCGCTTGCTTTTCGCCATATTCTTGAAAACCTACCTATTGTTATAAGAGAAGATGAGCTTATTGTCGGCAGTAATACAAAAAAGCCAAGAAGCTGTCAGCTTTTTCCGGAATATTCGTATGAGTGGCTGGAGGATGAACTTGAAACTGTTGAAACAAGAAGTGCGGACCCTTTCTACATTTCGGAAGAAAATAAGCAGATTTTAAGAAAAATCTATCCGTACTGGAAGGGAAAGACAAATTTCGACCTTGCTATTTCATATATGGCTCCGGAAGCCTTGCGTGCTATGAGACACAATGTTTTTACACCGGGCAACTATCTCTATAATGGTATAGGACATATTTCTGTTGACTACATGAAAGTTCTAAAAATCGGCTTTAAAGGAATTATTCGAGAAGCACAGGAAGAAATGTCGAAATGTAAGCTATATATGGCAGAATACTCCAAAAAGAACGAATTTTTGGAATCTGTTATAATCTGTGCCGAAGCTGCGATTAACTATGCAAAAAGATATTCGGCTTTAGCCTTAGAAATGGCAGAAAAGTGCAGCGATAAAAGAAGAAAACAGGAGCTTTTATGGATTGCGCAAGCTTGCGAAAAAGTGCCTGAAAATGGTGCTTCAAACTTCTATGAAGCTTGTCAGAGCTTTTGGTTTGTTCAGTTACTTGTGCAGACAGAGTCAAACGGCCATTCGATTTCTCCGGGACGTTTTGACCAGTATATGTATCCGTTCTATAAGGCAGACCTTGATGCGGGAAGGATTAAGCCTGAATTTGCACAGGAACTAGTTGACTGTGTTTGGGTTAAGTTCAATGATTTAAGTAAAGTAAGAGACCTTGCTTCTGCTGAAGGCTTTGCAGGTTACAGTATGTTTCAGAACCTTTGCGCGGGCGGTCAGGATAGAGAGGGCCGTGATGCTACAAACGACATCTCATATATGTGTATTCAGGCATCAATGCATACTCAGCTTCCGGGGCCGTCGTTCTCAGTGCGTATATGGAATGGAACGCCTAATGAATTTCTTATTAAGTCAATCGAACTGACAAGAACAGGTGTAGGACTGCCGGCTTATTACAATGACGAAGTTATTATTCCAGCTATGATGTCAAGAGGAATTAAGCTTGAAGATGCACGAGACTATAACATAATTGGCTGTGTTGAACCACAGGTTATGGGTAAGACTGATGGATGGCACGATGCGGCATTCTTTAATATGTGCAGACCGATTGAGCTTGTATTTTCAAACGGCTTTGACGACGGTGAACAGGCAAGTATAAAAACAGGAGAATTATCAGATTTCAAGACATTTGATGATTTCTTTGATGCATATAAAAAGCAGATGGCATATAATATCGCTCTTATGGTTAATGCCGATAATGCTATCGACGTTGCTCATAGTGAAAGGTGTCCGCTTCCATTCCTGTCTTCAATGATTGAGGATTGTATAGGAAGAGGAAAGAGCGTTCAGGAAGGTGGCGCTGTATATAACTTTACAGGTCCTCAAGGGTTTGGTATTGCAAATATGACAGACGCACTGTATGCTGTAAGAAAGCTTGTTTACGAAGACAAGAAATATACACTTTGCGACTTTAAAGCAGCAATGGATAATAATTTTGGCGAGCCTTATGATCCTGTTGCAGCTAAAAAAGCCACAACAAAGGCGGTCTTAGAGCTTGCAGCTCAGGGCAGAAAAGTGACAGAAACACAGGTTGAGGGGATTTTTAGAAAATTCCTTGAAAATCCTTGCTCTTTAGCAGACAAGAAAAAATACGGACAACTCAAGAGTGATATTGAATCACTTCCAAAATACGGAAACGATATCCCTGAAATAGATTTGTTTGCACGTGAAGTTGCGTACACATATACAAAGGAAGTTGAAAAGTATAAAAACCCAAGAGGTGGACAGTATCAGGCAGGACTATATCCTGTTTCTGCAAATGTTCCGCTTGGTCAACAAACAGGCGCAACACCTGATGCAAGACTGGCAGCAACTCCGATTGCAGACGGTGTCGGACCATGCTCTGGACGAGATGTAAAGGGCCCGACTGCAGCTGCGAATTCAGTTGCAAAACTTGACCATGCTATTGCATCAAACGGAACGCTTTATAACCAAAAATTTCACCCATCAGCGCTCAGCGGTATGGAGGGTATGCAGAATTTTGCTTCCTATATAAGAGCATTCTTTGACCAAAAGGGAATGCATGTGCAATTTAACGTAGTAAGCAGAGAAACGTTGCTTGATGCGCAAAAACATCCTGAGAATTATAAAAATCTCGTTGTTCGTGTTGCGGGATATTCAGCGCTGTTTACAACTTTGTCACGTTCGCTTCAGAACGATATTATAAACAGAACTGAACAGGGATTTTAATAGGTAGGTTTATATGGACAATTATTTGGATATAAAAGGAAGAATTTTCGATATTCAAAAATATTCTATTCATGATGGCCCTGGTATAAGAACTATTGTGTTTTTAAAGGGCTGTCCGCTAAGATGTAAGTGGTGTTGTAATCCGGAAGGTCAGAAGTTTGACATACAGCAAATGAATTTTGCAGGGAAAATTAAAACTGTCGGTGAGGATGTCACGGTAAGGGAAATTCTTGCTGAAATTAAAAAAGATATGCCTTACTATATCCGCTCGGGTGGCGGATTGACTCTTTCGGGCGGCGAATGTCTATGTCAACCGGGATTTGCTACTGCACTTTTGTATGCCGCGAAAGCAAATGGTATTTCGACTGCCATCGAAACAACAGGCTTTGCCGAGTGGGATATAATAAAGGAATATTTGAAGGTGACTGACTATGTTTTGATGGATATCAAGAATATCGATAACGAAAAGCATAAAAGATTCTGTGCACAGTCAAATGAGCTGATACTTGAAAATGCAAGAAAAATTGCCGAAAACCATTCTTCTTTGACAATCAGAGTACCGGTTATTCCTACATTTAATGATACAGAACGTGAAATAAGTGCTATTGCAGAATTCGCAAAAAGCTTGCCGGGTGTAAAGAATCTGCACCTTTTACCTTATCACAGACTTGGCAGTGATAAGTATGCAGGGTTGGGACGTGAATATTTGCTTGAAGATGAAGACCTAATTCCACAGGAAAAAATGGACAGATTGCTTGAAGTTGCACTTAGTTCAGGACTTAACTGTAGAATTGGCGGTTAAAAATTTCTAAACGAGGTTTTAATATGAAAATAAAAGATGGATTTATTTTAAGACAGGTTGCGGGCAATTATATTGTTATTGCCGTTGGCGATGAGGCAGTTGATTTTAACGGAATGATTACTGTTAATGAAACAGGTGCATTTTTGTGGAAAATTCTTTCAGGTGGTGCTACAAAGGAAGAAATGCTTGAAAAGTTGATGTCAGAGTATGATGTCAATGAAGAAACTGCAAAAAAGGATATTACTGATTTTCTTGTAAAACTTAATGAAGGAAAGTTGCTGATTATTAATGAATAATGTAAACAACGTAACGCTCGCAGAAATGTGGCCATTTATGGAAGAACAGATTAAGGCAGGAAAAACTGTAAGATTTGCGCCTAAAGGCACAAGTATGCTTCCAATGCTTAGACAGGGAGTTGATACGGTGGTTTTAAAAAAAGCGCCGGAGAAACTAAAAAAATACGATTTGCCGCTTTATCTTCGTGAAAATGGTCAGTTTGTTTTGCATCGTGTTGTAGGTGTAAGGAAGGACTCTTATGTTATGTGCGGAGATAACCAGTGCGTCAGAGAGTATGGAATAAAGGATGAAAATATACTTGCAATAGCATCAGGTTTTTACAGAGAAGATGTTTTTGTGTCCTGTGATAATTCTAAATATGCAAAATATTGCATAAAATTGGTAAGAAAGCAAAATATAAAGAGTGTAGTTGTGAAATTTAAACAGCTTGTAAAGAAGATTTTACGTATTAAATAATCAAATTGACATTTTTCAAAAAACTTCTTGACAAAGCACATAGTAATGTGTTAATATAAACAAGCTGTCGCTTTTAGAGCAGAGGACGAAAATATTTCGAAAAAACTTAAAAAAGTTGAAAAAACCTCTTGACAAAGCAGACAGAGTGTGATA
>JAZQEC010000026.1:0-9174 GCA_045538755.1 Clostridia bacterium | reverse complement strand
AAAATGAAATTTTTTATTCAAAAACTCTTGACAAATAAAAAACATGAGAGTATAATAAACGATAATTTAATAATTCAAATTAAAAGCTGTGACGAAGAATGGACTGGAGAAAAGCATTTGAGAGAGCTGATGGGTGGTGCGAATCAGTATGTTATATATCCAAATCCTCTCCCTTCTGAGCCGGAAACCTGAAGCGAAAGTGTGTAGGGCGCCCCGTGTATGCTACGTTAGTGCATAGAGGTTAGTAGACTTCGAATCAATTTAAAGGCGTTGATGAAGACGGAACCTACAACGAATTTATGAGAGAGCCGGGGATGGTGCGATCCCGGTAAAGGACTGTAGACTTCTTATCACTTCTGAGCCGGAAACCCGAAAGGTTAACACCCAGTAGACGTTTCCCGTGAATGCTACGTTAATGCATAGAAGTTGATAGACTTCGAAGAGTGGTAGATTTTATATCTGCAATTTGAGTGGTACCGCGGGTTATTATAACTCGTCTCAAAGTTAACTTTGAGGCGAGTTTTTTGTTTTTTCAAGAATTCGCAAAAATATGTAGAAAGGAAAAAGATGAAAATGGCTGCAATTTTTAATTCTCTTGCACTAATTATATACATTATTTTCAGCATAATTATTATTGGTTATGCTTATTTGTATATACTCATTTTGCAGGCGAGTGGGAAAATTGGAGCAAATTCATCATAGTTTTATACTATAAAAATTGTTCATATTATACTTTTCCTTCCTCGCTTGCAACGAAACGCAGGCGAGGATTTTTTATTATTAAAAGTCAAATTATTAAAAAGTTAGGAGAATAAACCATGTTGACACTTGACAAAATCTTTCAAGCTTCTGTTGTACTAAAAGATATAGTCAGAAGCACATCGATAGTTAGCACATCGGGTATTACTGATAACTGCGAGCTATTTCTAAAACCCGAAAACCTACAATACACGGGTTCATTCAAGCTAAGAGGTTCAGGATATAAAATTGCGATGCTCTCAGATGAAGAAAAGGCAAAAGGCGTTATTGCCTGCTCTGCTGGAAATCATGCCCAAGGCGTTGCACTTGCCGCATCAAAATGCGGTATTAAATCCCTTATCTGCCTACCGGATAGCGCACCTATTTCAAAGGTTGAAGCAACAAAGGGCTACGGCGCAGAAGTTTGCTTAGTTAACGGTTGCTATGATGATGCATACAAAAGAGCACTTGAGCTTAAAGACGAAATGGGATACACATTTGTTCATCCCTTTGATGATGAAGATGTTATCGCAGGTCAAGGCACAGTCGGTCTTGAAATCGTAAACGAATTTGCAGATGTTGATGCAGTTATCGTTCCTATCGGCGGTGGCGGACTGATTTCAGGTGTTGCCTATGCTATCAAAGCACTAAAACCATCTATCAAGGTTTATGGTGTTCAAGCACAAGGCGCACCAAGCATGTATAATTCGGTAAAACATGGAAATATCGAATGCTTAAAATCCGTTTCCACAATTGCAGACGGTATCGCAGTTAAACAACCGGGTGAGCATACATACGAACTGATTAAAGATTATGTTGACGATATTGCATTAGTTACAGATGATGAAATTTCTTCTGCAATACTTGCTCTGATTGAAAAACAGAAAATGATTGCAGAAGGTGCAGGCGCTGTATCGGTTGCGGCGGCAATGTTCAATAAATTCCCGATTCAGGGCAAAAAGGTTGTAAGCTTGGTTTCAGGCGGTAACATTGATGTTTCGATTCTATCAAGAGTAATTGAAAGAGGACTTATGAAATCTGGAAGAGAGACAAGTTTGCTGATTGAACTGATAGACAAACCCGGACAGCTTAAAGATGTATCAAGAATTATCGCTGATCTTGGCGGCAACGTAACAAGCGTGCACCATGAAAGAAACGGTGCAACATCGGATGTTAACGGCTGTTATCTCAGAATTGATATGGAAACAAGAAACTATGAACACGTTCAGGAGATAACAAAAGCCCTCAAAAACGAAGGCTTCAAATTAGTTAAATGATGGAGGAAATAAAAAATGAGTAAGATTATTGAAACAGATAAGGCACCGAAAGCAATCGGACCTTATTCACAGGCAGTTGTTTGCGGAAATGTAGTATATACATCGGGACAGATTGCAATTAATCCCGAAAGCGGAAACGTTGAAGCAGAAACAATAGAGACACAGACCGAGCAGGTTTGTAAGAACATCAAAGAACTTCTTACTGCATCGGGCAGCGGAATTGATAAAGTTGTAAAAACAACTTGCTTTCTTAAAAATATGGAAGACTTTGCAGCGTTTAATGCAGTATATGAAAAATACTTTGTATCAAAACCTGCAAGAAGTTGTGTAGCAGTAAAGGAACTTCCGAAAAATGTGTTGGTTGAGATAGATACAGTAGCAGAGGTGTGAAAATGGATGCAACAAAATACCAAGTGGGATATTTCCCGGTAGATAAAAAGTATAACAAATGGGTTGAAAAAGACCATGTAGAAAAAGCCCCTGTATGGTGTAGCGTAGATATGCGCGATGGAAATCAGGCACTCGTTATTCCAATGAGCTTAGAAGAAAAGCTTGAATACTACAAGGTTTTGCTTGAGGTAGGATTTAAGGAAATTGAAGTAGGCTTCCCTGCAGCAAGTGAAACCGAATATGAATTTTTAAGAACACTTATTGATAATAATATGATTCCCGATGATGTAACTGTTCAGGTGCTTACACAGTGCCGTGAGCATATCATTAGAAAAACCTTTGATGCTTGTAAGGGTGCTCCAAGTGCGATTATTCACTTCTACAATTCAACAAGTGTAGCACAGCGTGAGCAGGTGTTCAAAAAATCAAAAGAAGAAATTAAACAGATTGCAGTTGACGGAGCAAAGCTTGTAAAGAAACTTGCAAGTGAATATGAAGGTAACTTCCGTTTCGAGTATTCTCCCGAATCCTTTACAGGAACCGAGCCTGAATATGCTTTGGAGGTTTGTAATGCGGTTTTAGATGTTCTTGAGCCTTCCGAAACAAATAATGTAATTATCAATCTTCCTGTTACAGTTGAAATGAGTATGCCTCACGTGTACGCATCTCAGGTACAGTATATGCACGAAAATTTGAAATACCGTGAGTTTGTAACAATTTCACTTCACCCTCACAATGACAGAGGCACAGGTGTTGCAGATGCTGAGCTGGCATTACTCGCCGGTGCAGACAGAGTTGAAGGAACGCTTTTCGGCAATGGAGAGCGAACAGGAAATGTAGATATCATCACCTTGGCTATGAATATGTATTCTCACGGTGTTGATCCGAAGCTTGACCTTTCCAATATGAATTATCTTGTTGAGAAATATGAAAATTGTACTCGTATGCATGTGTATGAGAGAGCACCCTATGCAGGAGCACTTGTCTTTGCCGCTTTTTCAGGAAGTCATCAGGATGCTATTGCAAAGGGTATGAAATTCAGAAACAAGAATAAACAGCATATTTGGAATGTGCCTTACATACCGATTGATCCGAAAGACATTGGAAGAACTTATGATGCAGATGTTATCAGAGTTAATTCCCAATCAGGTAAAGGCGGTATCGGATATCTGCTTGAACAGAGCTTCGGATATAACCTCCCTGCAAAAATGCGTGAGCATTTCAGTTATCTGTGCAAAGGCGTTTCAGATCACGAACATAAGGAGTTAAAGCCGGATGAAGTTCTTGGTATCTTTGAAGAAAACTATTTGAACCTTGACTGCGGTATTGAAATTACGGATTTTGATTTTATGCGAGAAAATGAGGCTGTTAAAATCAATATCACCTTCAAAAAAGACGGCGAAGAAACTGAAATGGAAGCCGAAGGCAATGGTTCGCTCAGTGCTATAAACCACGCACTTTCAGAGTTTACAGGCGAAGACTATACTTTGCAGGTGTTCACTCAGCACAGTATGCAGGGTGATGGCTCACGAAGTGTTGCGGCATCCTATATCGGACTTCAGAACGAAAACGGAACTTATTTTTGGGGTGCAGGAACAGACACCGACGTTATTACAGCAAGTACAAAGGCACTTTTCAGTGCATTCTATAATATGACAAAAGGAGATGCAAAATAATGGGAATGACAATGACGCAAAAGATTTTAGCAGACCATGCAGGACTTGAAAGTGTGGTAGCAGGTCAGCTTATTTCTGCAAAGCTTGATATTGTTCTTGGTAACGATATTACAACTCCCGTTGCAATTAACGAGTTTAAAAAGGCAGGATTTGAAAAAGTATTTGATAAAGATAAAATTGCCGTGGTTCTTGACCACTTTGTTCCAAACAAGGATATTAAGGCGGCAGAGCAATCAAAACAATGCAGAGAGTTTTCCTGTTCTCACTGTATCAGCCATTTTTATGATGTTGGTAAAATGGGTATTGAGCACGCTCTTCTCCCCGAACAAGGTGTAGTAACTGCCGGAGATTGTATTATCGGCGCAGATAGTCATACCTGTACTTACGGCGCTCTCGGTGCTTTCTCAACAGGTGTGGGAAGTACGGATATGGCGGCAGGTATGGCGACAGGTACAGCTTGGTTTAAAGTGCCATCTGCTATTAAGTTTAACCTTACAGGAAAGCTTCCTGAAAATTGTAGCGGTAAGGATGTAATTTTATATATCATCGGCAAAATCGGTGTAGATGGAGCACTTTATCGCAGTATGGAATTTACGGGCGAGGGCGTGGCTACTCTTTCAATGGATGACAGACTTTGCATTTGTAATATGGCAATTGAGGCAGGTGCAAAAAATGGTATTTTCCCGGTTGACAGAGTAACAATGGATTATTTAGACGGCAGAGGGATGAGACCACCAGTGGTATATCAGGCAGATGAAGATGCAGAATATGACGAAGTGATTGAAGTTAATCTTTCCGAATTAGCACCCATTGTAAGTTGTCCGCATCTTCCTGAAAATACAAAGCTTGCATCTGAACTTTCGGAAATCAAAGTTGATCAGGTTGTTATCGGTAGTTGCACCAATGGCCGTATGGAAGATATGGAAGCAGCGTATAAAGTGTTAAACGGTAAAAAGGTTGCAGACGGTGTAAGATGCATTATCATTCCTGCAACAATGCAGATTTATCGTGAGTGTGTAGAAAAAGGTTATGTAACGGCATTTATAGATGCAGGTGCAGTTGTTTCAACACCTACCTGCGGGCCTTGCCTTGGGGGATATATGGGAATACTCGCTGCAGGAGAAAGATGTATTGCAACAACTAACCGTAACTTTGTCGGCAGAATGGGACATGTAGAAAGCGAAGTATATTTAGCGAGTCCTTTAACAGCGGCTACAAGTGCTTTAACAGGTTACATTACAAATCCGGAGGTAGAATGATATGAACACAAAAGGAAAAGTTTTTAAATATCCCGATAATGTAGATACAGATGTTATTATCCCTGCAAGATATTTAAACACAGCAGATGCTGCTGAGCTTGCAAAACATTGCATGGAAGATATTGATACCACCTTTGTAGATAAGGTATCAAAAGGAGATGTTATGGTAGCAGGTTGGAACTTTGGTTGTGGCTCTTCAAGAGAACATGCACCACTTGTTATTAAGACCTGCGGAACAGGTTGTGTTATTGCAAAAAGCTTTGCTCGAATTTTCTACCGTAACGCCATCAATATCGGACTTCCTATCTTGGAATGCGAGCAGGCAGCAGATGAAATTAATGCAAATGACGAGGTTTCAGTTGATTTTGATACAGGAGTGATAACAAACCATACAACAGGCAAAACATATAAAGCACTGCCCTTCCCTGAATTTATTCAAAACATTATCAGAAAAGGCGGGCTTTTGGCATCATTAAAGGATTGAGGTGTTTTCATTGAATAAAAATATAGCAGTAATCAGAGGTGACGGAATCGGTCCCGAAATCGTAAATCAGGCAATCAAGGTTCTTGATAAGGTAGCGGAGCTTTACGGTCACACATTTACATACACAGATGTAGATATGGGCGGTTGTGCCATTGATAAATATGGTGAGCCATTGCCCGAAGCAGAACTTAAAAAATGTTTAGAGTCCGACAGTGTTCTTTTAGGCGCAGTTGGCGGAGATAAGTGGAATGATGTTCCGGGAGATAAGAGACCTGAAAAGGGACTTTTAAAACTCCGTGCTGGAATGGGTGTTTACTCCAATAACAGACCTGCAAAGATATGGCAACAATTATCGGACGCATCTCCACTTAAAAAATCCATCGTGGATGCAGGTATTGATTTTATTATTGTTCGTGAACTTATCGGTGGAATTTACTTTGGTGAACATAAAACCGAAGGTGATGTTGCAACAGATGTTTTGAAATACTCCGAAGCAGAAATCGAAAGAATTGGCAGAATCGGTTTTGAAACTGCAAGAAAGAGAAACAAAAAGCTTTGCTCTGTTGAAAAAAGTAACGTATTGGATTCGTCAAGACTTTGGAAAAAGGTTATGCACCGATTAGCCGAAGAATATCCGGACGTTGAGCTTTCAGATATGCTTGTAGATAACTGTGCGATGCAGATTGTGAAAAATCCTGCACAGTTTGATGTTGTCGTAACAGAAAATATGTTTGGTGATATTTTATCGGATGAAGCATCAATGATTACAGGCTCAATCGGTATGATCCCATCATCAAGCTTAGGTAGCACCTCTTGCGGGTTGTATGAACCGATTCACGGCTCTGCTCCCGACATAGCAGGCAAAGATGTAGCAAATCCAATCGGTACAATTTTATCTGCTGCTATGATGCTTCGTTTTAGTTTTGATATGCCGGATGAAGCAACAGCGATTGAAAATGCCGTTTCAGAATATCTCGATAAAGGCTATCGCACAGCCGACATTATGAGCGAGGGAGGAAACCTCGTAGGCTGTAGTAAGTGCGGAGAGCTGATTTGCGAGAATTTGAGAAAGGGGTGTTAGATGTGCTTCTTTCAGGCTCAGATATCATAGTAAAAACTTTAATTGAACAAGGATGCGACACAGTTTTTGGTTATCCGGGCGGTCAAATCCTCAATGTGTATGACAGTCTTTATAAATACCAAGACGAAATAAATCATGTATTGACCGCTCACGAACAAGGTGCCACGCATGCCGCAGATGGATACGCGAGAGTTACAGGTAAGGTTGGCGTTGTTATCTCAACATCAGGTCCTGGTGCAACCAATCTTGTAACAGGTATCGCCACTGCATATCTTGACTCTATTCCGATGGTTGCCATTTGCGGAAACGTTCCTACAACTCAGATTGGTACAGATAGTTTTCAGGAAATCGACATAACAGGCGTGACACTTCCCATTACCAAGCACAATTATTTTGTAGGCTCTGTGGAAGACCTTGCTGATACTATCCGTGAGGCGTTCAAGCTTGCAAAATCAGGCAGACCGGGACCGGTACTTATTGATGTACCAAAAGATGTTCAGATCAATACTTGCGAATATGAAGTGCAAGAACCCGTAGAAAAAGATGAGCCTTTCGCTGCAAAAGATGTACGTATTGAAGAAGCGGCAAAGATTATCAATTCTGCCAAACGCCCATTTATTTATTTTGGTGGCGGTGTAATTACAGCAGACGCACAAGAAGAAATGCTTGCACTTAGCGAAAAGATTGATGCACCGATTGGTTGTTCCTTGATGGGACTATCAGGTGTTCCTACCGACCATCCGAGATTTCTCGGTATGCAGGGAATGCACGGACACTTTGCATCTTCAATGTCAATGCACAATGCTGATGTAATTCTTTCGCTTGGTGTGCGCTTCAATGACCGTGTTACAGGTAATCGTTCAAAGTTTGCAACAGGTGCAAAGATTGTTCATATTGATGTGGACGGCTCGGAACTGAATAAAACCGTCAATTCGGTGTGTGGGCTTCGTGGAGATGTTAAGCTGACCTTGCAAAAGCTTCTTCCTCTTCTCGATGAAGATAAAAAAGAAGAATGGATGAAAAAGGTAGATGATTTCCGCAAGGAAGAAGAAACCTATCTTGATAACCGGGAGGGACTTACACCTCGCAGAGCCATACTTACTCTCAACAAACATTTAGGAGAGAACACAGCGGTATGTACTGATGTAGGTCAGCATCAGATGTGGTCAGCACAAAGCCTTAATTTCAAAACATCTCGCCGTTTTGCTTCAAGTGGCGGTCTTGGTACAATGGGTTATGGCTTCGGTGCAGCAATCGGTGCGGCATACGGAACAGGCGAACGCAGTGTGCTTATAACAGGTGACGGAAGCTTTGGAATGAATCTCAATGAGCTTGCAACCGCTGTAAGATATAATGTTCCTGTGGTTGTTATCATCATGAATAATGGTGTTCTCGGAATGGTTCGCCAATGGCAGACCTTGTTCTATGACAAGCACTATTCAAATTCTGTGTTACAGCGAAAAACCGATTTTGCTGCTTTTGCTCGTTCTTTTGGTGCTGATGGTGAGGCAGTTACAACTCCCGAAGAATTGGATGAGGCACTTGCAAAAGCCTTCGAAACCGAAGGTCCTTATATCATAGACTGTAAAATAGACAAGGATGAATTTGTTTTGCCTATGCTCCCACCTGGTGGAAGTATGGATGATATTATTACAAAATTGGAGGTGGAGTTATGAACCGATATACAGTAGCAGTTCTTGTCAGGAATCAGTTTGGTGTTTTAAATCGACTTACAAGTATGTTCAGACGCCGCCAGTTTAACATAAGCTCCATCACCGCAAGTGAGAGTGAATCAGGTGAATATTCACGCATTACTTTCAGCTTTGACGGAGAAGAAAACGGAAAGCAACAGCTTATCAATCAGCTTTACAAATTACCTGATGTATGCTCTATCAAAGAACTATCGACAGATAATTCACTTAGCTGTGAGCTTATGCTTATCAAACTGAAAAATGATGTTTCTTCCCGTGAGGATATTCGTGCAGCAGCCGAGGCGTTCAAAGCAGAAACGATTGACTATACCAAAGATTCTATCGTACTTCGTGTTATTGGAGACAGTACAAAGATGGATGAATTTATTTCACTTATGCGTGATTTTACAATTTTAGAAATCTGCCGTACCGGTACGGCATCAATAGAAAAAGGCAGTGCAACACTGCGTCAAAATTTAAATTTATAATAATATATGGAAAGAGGTAATAAAAATGGCAAGAATTTTTTATCAGCAGGATTGTGATTTGGAGAAATTATCAGGAAAAACCGTTGCTAT
>JAZQEC010000025.1:0-66756 GCA_045538755.1 Clostridia bacterium | reverse complement strand
AGTCCCTACCAAGGCACAAGGTAAACACATTTTATGGTTTAAAGCTTACCTACTTAAATGCTCTAAAGCCATATTTTATGCCGTTTGCCTCGTTTGCTTTTTCAAAAATAAGTTTCGCTTCAAGCGGTCTACGCTTTCCTACTTCGCATATTTCCGCTTCCGCTCACTCTGCAAACTTCCTTCAAATTTGATATACTCACACAATAATAGTATAGTATGTCCAGAGGATTTTTTCAATATTTTTTCCTTTTTTTTTTCAGGTTTTAGCATTTTAGAACCAACTCCAAAGCTAATTTTGTGCATTTTGCACAATTTGTGTTTTGAAGAAAAAAATATAGAAAAATGAAATACCCTAAAAAAAGACAAATAACGCGAAAAAATATTAAATTTTAACAATTCCGTTTCCATCACAATATAATGTTTGCACAAAAAACCGCTGATTTCATTAAAATCAACAGTTTTGTAAGATTTGAACGATTTAGATGACGTTTAATTATTATTTTTCTTGGCTGTGTTTATTGATGAAATAAGAAGTTTCTTCAACTCAATGCAATTATCAAGTATTGTTTTATCATCATAATATCCGCTTTCTATAAGAAGTTCAATCCAATATTCGCTTTCAGAACATTCTTTGAGGGCTATTTGCAACTTTGCAATAAAATCATTTCTGCCATGCCCATAAAAAGCTTCTCTTATGTTCGCACCAATACTTGTTCCACTGCGAACAAGTTGATTTGTAAGTACACTCTCTCGTTTTTCACTTTTTATTTTATTGCAAACTTTAATTATATCTAATGCAAATTGTTTTGATTTAATAATTAGGGGACTATCCATAAACTTTCTCCTTTTTAAAACAAACTCGCTTTCGCGAGTTTGAACCTTACATTTTCCTTATTCACTATTACCTATTACTTTCCAAAAATCGACAAGTATTTTAAGGAATAGTGAAGAGTGAATAGGTAATAAGTAAAATCGACAAGATTCTTACGAACCTTGTCGATTTTTGGTGAGCCATCGGAGATTCGAACTCCGGGCAACTTGATTAAAAGTGGCAGCAGGGCGGTTTTAGGTAGTTTCATAATGCATTATATAAACTCCTCAAAAGCCGCATAAGAATAAGGTTTTAAAGCATTTTTTCAAAACAATCAAGTTATCATCAGTAATTCGCAAAAATACAATTACCGTACGATTTGTTAGAAAAATGTTAGAAAGTCCGTCAACATAATTTTAGAAAAATTTAAACTATCTGATTTAATTTAGCATATTTATTTTGTATATTAATCCAATATATTTTTTAATAAATCCCTCTATATCCCCATAACACTCAATTCTATCTACTATAACTTCTCCTTCATTCCTCAAAGGAATGTTACGCATATCATATATAAAGCTATCAATGAGCTCATCGTCTGCAGAAGGAATTTTTGCTTTCAAAAATCCCTTATCTATTTCATGAACAAAAATTCCTTTTTCCTCTAATATCCATTTACACAGATAATATGGATTATTTGATAGCTCAAATTTAATAAATATCTGAGGTAATTTTTCTTGATTTTTAACCATCTTTCTGATTTTATTCAGATCATTTGTGCGATAACCTGCTGCATTAAAATCAAGCAAGCAAATTTCAAGTTGCTTCATCTTATCATATTGTAAGGACACCGAAATAGTTTCATTATCTTCACTGTCTATCACTATTTCATCGCAGCAAGATAAATAATTAAGTTTTTTATATCTGATTCCGGTTATCTTCTCAAAATGAGTCTTTTTACATTCACAATAATAAATCTTGTCATTTTCTTCTGTAGGCTGTATTGTATTTATGCAGTCACATATCATGTTATTATGATTTTCATCAATTTTTATAGAGAATCGTTCCCATTCCTGTAAATCATCGCATAACCTTAGCAGAAAAGATACGGGATCATTTGAAAAAAGCATTTTTGCTTCTCCCTCGCTGGCGTCTTCGTTAGTGTGATTATACATAGCCACAGCAGCCAGCTCAATAGCGCATCTGTCCTTTAAAGCAAGCGAATAAATATTCCCATTCAGATAAAAGCTCATTAAAAATGATATAGCAGAATAAAAGCCATGGTCATTTTCATTATATTTCTTTACAAGCTCACTGTCATTTTTTGAATTGAAAAGTAATGTTCCCTTTAGGCAGCTTTTAATTTCTGCATACGGAACCTTTGCGTCTGCATTAACAACATGATAAAACGGATGATAATTCTGCATCCTCTGGGATTGTTTTATGTAATGCGATATGGGGTATCCTATATCATGAAATAAAGCAGCAATAAAATACGCTTTAAAAACAACCTCTTTAAAAGCCGTTGCCTCATCTATTTTCTTAGATGTTTCCTCTGCTATTTTCTCAATACAGTGTTGTATATAAGCACAAAAATCACTATCGCTGCCTCGCATAGATAAAATCCTATCTATCAAATTGTACTCATACAAAAGCACACAGCCCAAATATATGTTCCGAAATTGATGTTTAAAATGATCTCGTTTAATGGCTCGCTGTCCCTTTTCAAAATTGTGGTCAATCAAAATTCCCCACTCTATATCAGTGTAATTACTCAAAAGTAAATCCTCCAGAGCCGGAATACCAAAATAAAAGGATAATATATGGTAAACATCCGACAAAATGTTGATAATTTCTTCACATTCCTCTTCTGTATATAAAATCCTCAGATTTTCCCTATATTTATAAAGGTTTAATTTGTTGACAATTCGGAAAGGTATTGTTTGAGACTGCTTATCTACACCCGCATACTCCTTTAAATACTCATCAGAGCTAAGGCGGCTGAAAAACCTTTGCATTTCTTTATCATTAATCTTCATCCGCGTTGCGCCCCTTTACTATTGTTTCATATTCGTCTGAAGATACAATCATATAATAATCATAATTTTCATTGTTATTAATTGTATCAGCCTGTCCATATAACGTAACAGCACGTATATTTTTATTATATGCTCTTTTAAATATTTTTATGCCTAAATCTTTTACATCCTCCTCCATTCTCGCTATAGCTTCATTCAGATTTTTTTCACTTTCATCCTCCAATTTATCCATATTACTTACAACCAAATACCGAGTTTTATCCTCGCTCCTATAGTAGTTTTTAAGACAAGCCTTTGTTTTTTTCAGATGTGCACAATCAGTAGTAGAAGCAAACACCTCTATCACCTCATTATTCCCGTCCGACAGTCTTCTCATTGCTTTGAGAATTTCTGTTTCACGCTCATCAAATCCCGGAGAGCAGTCTAAAACAATAATACTTGGTTTGGCATTTTCCTCTTTCTTGTTCTGCTCAAGAATAGACTTTATCATTTTCTCTACGCAATCAGCAAACAAATTATCCCGCATATATGAATATTTATGGAAAAGTTTTTTTTCATTATTTATGTATGAATATTCAGTTTTTGCATCAATGCATGCGGCATAAAAGCTTTTAGGCTTTCCTGCTGCAAAAAATGTATATTTGTCAAAATACTTATCAATGTCCTGATCATTATATCTTATCCCAAAATGCGTTTTGGGGAAGCCCTTATCATTATACAGCAAATACTGTGAGCCGGTACCCAAAATGTCAAGGTCAATATAATAAACCTTTGCTTCTTCGCCCATATCCGCTGCGGCTGTCACAGCATACGATAATGATACGGTCGTTTTTGCAGCTCCGCCTTTGAATGAATTTATAACGATTATTTTATTCTTCATTTCGCCCTTCCTCCAAAACATATTTCAATTTTTTCTTAAGTGGTAATTTTTCATCTTCAATACTGTCGCACAAGCTCTGCAAATCGCTCCTTGTCGCTATCTGATATATGTCTGCACACACCTTCGGAGTCATAGAATTCGCTTTTTCAAGTATATTCAGAATGGTTTTCCAATAGGTAAAATTAATCACATTACCTCTTGAAATATCCAGTTTTTTTTCTAAAACTTGTAATGCGGCAATCCCGTCAAAATCATTCTCAAGAAAATATACAAGCAAAAGGTCATTGTATGTTCGTACAGATGCATAGCAAAGATTGATAATAATCTTTTTCATAAAATCTCCTATTATATCGCCAAGAAAAAATGCACTATCTAAAATCGTATCCATAAGGCTGTGCAGAAACCCTACATCTTCATCCGGTATTTCTTCACAACAAACCATTGTTTTCTCGATAAAAGAATCATTTTTCTCAAAAACAACGGCGATATTCATAAGCTGGTTCTTATCAACCGGCAAAATCTCAAAAAAATGCTTTAAATCATAACCGTCGGTATATATATCCTCAAAAAAATCAAATAGTGTAAAATAACATATAGGATTGCTTCTTTTATCTTCTATTTTTCTTACCGACAGCTTACTGTTAAGCCGCAGACATGAAAAATCATTATATGGAGCTATGCTATATTGAATTTCTGATATGCAGGATAATATTTGAGCCACATCCTTAGTAACAATACTTACAAACAGCTTTTCTTCTGCACATTCCTTCTTTATCCGGTTCAGCAGCTTATAGTTCAGCTTACTTCCGATTCTCATAACTGGAGAATTATCTCCGGTTAAATATACATTCTGAAGCGAATCATATAAAATGGTAAAGAAATTGTTTTCCCTATCGGTATTCGGTGTAACCAGCTCGTCAAAGCTGTGCGTCTCAAACAGATACTTTTCCCAGTTTGGCGCAGCGAACATATTCACATACTCAAACCTTGAATATAGTACATTGCAATCTGCGAAAATCAAAAGATCGCAGTCCTTCTTGATTTTCTCAAATACATTCTCGTCTTCAGTATTCATGTTTACAATCCTAAAGACAATATCTTCGCTGTAATTTCCTGTTTGCTGAAATGACGCCAATCTTTTTTTCAGATCTGCGCCGGTGCTACAAAACAGATTAATATACAGCTTATATCGCATTTGTCCTTTTTTATTGATTAATGCGTTAATGTAATCTATATTTGAAATGCTGATATTTCCCACAACATTTACATTAATGATTGATTTATATGGATATAGTTCAATGTAGCTTTCTATTTCTTTTCCTATTATCCTGAAATCAACATTATCCTTTCCCATAAAAGGCTCTGCCTTTTCAAATACAGTATATAGCCATGTTGATTCATAATTACTTTTAAGCTGATAAAGCTCCTTGTTATATAATAAGTGCCTTATCGGATATTGCTTTATAAGAGAACAGCTTATACTGTTGGATATCGCTTCATGTACTTCATCAGCATTCCACGCATCGTCATATCCAAGACCGTTAGCTATGATGAAGCGTATAATAGAAACTGGATGATAATAAGGCAAAACCAGATTATCTCCGTCCTTTACTGCATATACATTCAGAAGCTCCATCAGGCACGCCTCCTCGCACAGCTTATGTGCAACGGCATTCGTTTTTAAGATATATCTCAGCAAATCAACATATGCTTTCGCAAAATCAGTATATACCAAAACAAATTGCTCCAATTCTATAGGGCATACACAAAAATCCTCTATCGCAATATTATTGATTGCCGCATAGATATTGTTAAATTTCAAATCCATCTCGCCGCGATGTTTTTCGCCGACCACCTTCAGCATATCTTCATGTATTTTCTGAAAAGGCGTTAATAATATCTCTTTATCAATCCTCAGAAAATCATCATAAGAAAATCCCGCTTCCTCTTCAAGAGCATCATAACTGACAATATTTTTATCAAAAATACGCTCAAGCACAAATATCCCCTTGTCCTCCTCTGACTCAGAGGGCTTTCTCTTTTTATTAGCCACCTTCCGTGCTGTCGAGCTAAACAGACCTTTAATATTCTCATATTTATATTTAGAAAACATTTCCGGGGTTTTGTTTTCATCAAGAAGCCTTTTTATTGCTTTTACATAAGGCAGAATTTCAGTATTTGTTCTGTAAAATTTTTCAATGGCAGATTCTATAACGTCTATCGACGAATTATTTATTACCTTTTTAATTTCAACCTTACTATCACTATCGGTATTCCAGCAATTCAAAAGGCTGAGATTATTTGATAATGTTCGTGTATCAAGAAATGTTGTTTTTTCAGCCATCGCAACAAAGAAATCAAAAATCTGAAAAAGCTGTATATTCTGTTCAATAATAACATTCTTTAAAACCATCAGGCTTTTGTTATCCATTATAACAGACATATTTTCTGATACGATTCCGGATATAATTTCCATATCTCGCTCCGGGTCAAACAATTCATATTCCGTAAAATCCTTCAAAGAATCAATGTTCTGTACTCCCATTGCGGATAAAATTACTATCTTCTTTACTTTTGGATTGTTTCTTAGCTTGACGGCAACGGAATAATCATTATCCCGCAATATTACAATATGTGTGTCATCATAATCTTCAAAATCAAAATTTTGTATTATATCATAATCGAAATTACAGAAAGAAATATTATATGAATCCTGATTATTAGTTTTATCTTTAAGCTTTTCGATTATAAATGCTCTGTAAAATTCATTTTGCGTCATAATAAATTAAACCCTCCTTTATGTTCCGGAAGTATTATAATGTATCCGCTGTCCGATATTTTCAAAAGCGCATTTATTCTGGTCAGGGTATCAATAAAATCTAATTCATTTTGGTGATATGCTTTTGTACTTATTGTTGAATGAATATATCCAAGATAGCCGTCTAATTTTTTTGATTTGCGTACGCATATATTATACTCGTCTTCTAGCCAATCCACGAAAGAATCGTAATCTGCAAAGGTAGTATCGTTACAGGAAAGAAACAGCCTTACGAAGAAATCTGCCATCTGTTCCGACATTGCAAAAAACTTGTGTTTCGAACGATTTCTGGGAAATACAAAATCAATATCTCTTCCGGTAGAGGACAGTGTTGACATAAGCTTTATCAAATACGAACCGCTTCTATTTTTCAAAAACGATGTAAACTTCATAACAAAGCTTTCTATAGACAGCGTGGAGCTTTCTTTGTCTTCAAGGCCTAAAATTTTGATAAGCTTTTCATTGCGATTCATATTCTTCATGCGAATTCCCATCTTCTGTTCAACAAAATCCTCAAAGCTGCTAATATCACCTTCCGGAAAACTGTAGTGTATACCATCATCTTTTCTGATAAATGTAACCTTCTGCTCAACTCCACTTTCTGACGAAAGGTGACTCTTCAGGTATTTACTATACAACGATACTATACGCTCTCTTATTCCTGCAAAATTTTTAACTGCAAGTCTGTGAAGTTCTTTATTGTCAACTGTAGAATTTGCAGATCCTTTACATAATATAACCGTTTTTACTCCTTTTTTATGGCGTTCAACAATATTTGTACGCTCGATAAAATATAATACCACATAAAAAGACAGTAGGGTTGCAAGATAATCAGCCTTTCTATAGTAATCAAATAACCTATAGTTGTCGCTTGTTACTACAGTATTCAAATCGCGTACAAATTTCTTTGCTAAGTCTATAAACCACTGTTCGCCACGGAGATTTTCCTTTGTTACTCCTGGCATCCTTAATGTACTGCTCGCAATATGCTCACACAAAAAGCTTAGTATTCTGTTTGTTCCTACACTGTTGCAATATAAATAATCTTTAAGCTTATTTTCTATTTCCTGCGTGTCAGAGCTGTATGCACTGCCGTTTATATATAGCTGATACAACAAATGTCTTAGTGTATAATCTCCAGGTACAAGCATATTTTTATGCAGTGGAAAATATATTTTGGTTGTTTTCTTACTCAGCAAATTTTCCCCTGAGAAGGTTGAAAAATAATAGTTAAACGAGTCAATAAGCTGTTTCTTTTTTTCGGCATCTCCCTCTTCACATACAATCAACTCCTTAAAATCATCAAAAGAGTACTTTTTGGTATTACTCTCCTGATAAGGAAAAAAATCTGATAAAAAATTGTTTAATACCAACAGCTTAGGTGTTTCCGGTGCCGAAAAACCAATAAAGCTGTTTATACTACTTCTTTCATTTGGCTTCATTCTAACACGCTCCCTTACACCTTTTTTATTCTTATCTTTTCTGCACTGTCTCCAAAAACTGTAGTATGATTATATCGTACCATCTCAAAGTCAACATACTTTTTCTTATTTATAAATTCTACAATCAAATGATTATACGCGCTCTCACTATTTAAAAGTATCATTCTGAAAAATTCAGATAACCCAAACTCATTTGCTATATTCTGAGCATTGTTTGATATATATCCGTCACTTGCCAGCATTATATAGCGAAACAGCTGATAATTAATTGTCAGATGAATGGGTATACTTTTCTGACCGCTTATTATCATTGCAGTCAAGCAAAAACTGTTATTGCAGCACTCCTCATCACAGGTTCTTTTATTAAAATCAAAGTCCTTCCGATTCCAAACCATTGTAATTTTTTCAAGGTCATTGGTAAATCTTGTCTTAATATCACTGCTTATATTATACGGCGTATCATATAGCTGTAAATTTAAATCCGACTCATCTGCTGATGTCATTCTTACAATACCGCGTTTTATTTTGAAAAACAGCTCATCATTATCCGTCATTTCTCTATAGTAAGGTTTCTCCTGCAGGCAATCCAATATTTGCTTAAACTCACTTATGTATTCAAGCGGCAAACACTTATACGAATTATCTGTCATCAAAAAGAAGTACTGCCTTTTTTGAGACATATATTCGGTAAGCTGATCCATATATAAATTTTGTTTTTCCTTAAAATTGTTATTTTCTTCCCGTTCAACAATGCTATTATATAATTCATCGTCAATATCCGTTCTTGAAAAAGCCGGATCAATTTTATAAAACTTTCTGAATGTAACATTGTTTGTTTTATCAAAAAAGTTGAAAGGATCAACATTATTATCATTGACAGACTCACAATCATATCCGTTACTAATCATATAAGAAATCAGCGATAATAGTTCTCTGAAGGTCAAATGCTCTCCCGCCAGGAATAAGGCATCACATATGACTTTTATATTCTCCTGTACCGTATCGCTGCGTAACATCTGAATATTTTTCTTAAACGGGCAGTTTTTTTCTCTTTTACAGCCGACACATTCATTATCCGTTAAATCCTTTGCAAATGCCTGTATAACTCCTTCAATGATGCTTTTATCCTTTGCAATATTCCTTTTTTGAAAATTAATAATTTTTACTTTCTGTGAATTTTTAATTCTTCCTAATAGCTCTGCATTTTTCTTAATTATTGTCTGAAACAAAATTCCTACATTTGCAGCAACCATGATTTTGTCAGACGAATTCGAGCTGATAATATGCTCAATCTTATTAATAATTTCAAGTCTTTCAACATTACTGTATTCAGAAAAATCGCTAATTGTATTGTATTCAGACAAAACATTCTTTAAATCATTCATAAGTCTGGTTTTTCCATCTCCGGCTTCTCCCGTAAGTATAATGACCTGTACACCAGACTGTATATATTGCCTTATCTCTTTTTCCTCAGGAATAGAAACATTAAATTTGTAATTATTTTTTTCGTCAATCATATTTGAATGGTTATGGTATTCTCCGCAATATTCAGAAATAGCTTTAATACGTTCTTTGTATTCCATCACAGTACACCTCTTCAAGCCATTATTTTTTATATTATACCATAAATTTACATTATTTTCAACATATAAGATATACAAACTCAATCATTTCAAAAATTACACACTTTAATTGTTCCAAAAATAGAACAATTACTATAAACAATCCTGCTTTTCAAGAATAGTCATGTATATATCAGATAATATCCATATCAAAGGACTTTTTATAAAACATTTTAACTTGGCCCCTTTAACCGCAATTGTTTAGCCTTTAAATCCTAATTTACAACTACGATTAAACAGATAAAAAGACCTTTAATATACTTATATCAAAATAATTTTATCATATTTATAAATGAATTATAAGTTTTCAAATGAAAAGGGGCAGGCTTTAAACCTACCCCTTTAAAGATGTGCAAAAAGGCTTGTCCTCATCAGTTCTCCAGTCTTATAGGTCTCTTAATTTGTCCTCTATAAGTGCAACATAATTTTTTCGTTTGTATGGATCCTTGATACAATTTGCACTTCCTAACGCTTGTGTCAAGAGTTCCCTTGCTCTTTGCTTAGTTGACGCTTGATCAGCTCCTTCTATTAGTGCTTCTATACTTGATATTCTTCCGTCTTCCCACATATTTATATCCTCCTCACAATAATTTCTATAAAATATACCTTTCATTTCCGCTTCGAAAAGTTACAATAAATGCATAACTCTTTTTGTTTCTTATACTGATATGAGTTTGTTTGAAGAACTGCAACTTCTCAGATAACTTCACCGAAGTTACTGTATGTAATCTCTTTTCTTTCATCACCATTAGCAATAGAAATCGGTTCACCAAAGGAGTTGTCTTGGTAGGTTATTGCACCTTCTTGAATGTTTGTTTGGGGCAGCCAGTTGCCGGTTCTGTTTGATGCCGAGGCAAAATGAGAAGTTGACAAAAAATGCACATCCCATTTTGTCCCACATTCCCACTGTTCATTTTCTCATCACAGCATAACCGTCCCCTTGTTTTTACACCACGAAGGAATTGCGAAGCCTCTTTTTTTATTTAAGGCATATCATTTTTTGATATGGCGCCTTTGAAAACTTTACAGAACAATATTACCTCACTGTACCTTTCCCAATGTAAGCTCTGTTGTTCCACCGTTTTCTGATAAGAATTTAAATTTAAACACATTTATTACACCGCTCCATGAGCTATTTTGAGGTATATCTATCAGTTTGAATTTCACTACACCGTCAGTGTGTGAAAGTATATTCACATTACCGTACACACCGGTTTGCAATGTGTCTTCATATCCTATTCCAAACAGGCTTGTCGGAGTAACAATATTGCTATCATAGCTAATTGTATAGACATCATCTGCTGACGACACATTCTGAGCGGAAACGACTATGCGGAACTCATCATCTGTTGTTCCGGTGACACTACACATAGTTTGCGACTCAATTGTTGGAGGCGTGGGTGGCGTGGGTGGCGTTGAAGATGTATGCGTAAATGTCATCTCATTAATAGAATCCATTCCTTCGCATAGCATTTTAACTGTACAAACACCTTTACTTGCATATTGCGGAACACCAAATTTAATTGTAAATTGACCGTTATTTCCGCTCGTTATCTGGTCGATATATATTATTTTTTCCTCACTGTCCCTTGCAAGTATTGTTATCCATCTACCGGCACCGCTGCTGATATTACCTGTTACAGACACATCGCCATTTGTATTTTCGATATTTGCAGTCATTGTAACATCATCTGTATCTTCAACTGTTACTATTTCATAGCCCTTTGCTGTCAAATGGAAAGATGCAGATGCCAACAAATTTGGTAAATCTACAGAAACCTCTTCACTTCCTGTAAATGTCATACTTCTATCTACTAATCCGGTATTAGTGCTTTCAATATTTGCATCTATCTCAACATCATCTGCTGTACTTATACTTCCTGTGATATCCACTAACAATATAGCAGAATCAATAGTGACTGATATGTTTGCAAGAGTTTTATTTCCATCAGTACATGTAACATTGACCTCATATTCCTTGGGATTAAATAGACTTGGAAGTGTGAACGATACATTATGTACTCCGTCTTCTGATGTAATCGTTTCATTATAAATCGTACTATTGTTAGTCGTGTTAATTACAGAAACTGATGCTATTTTGCTTTCTGTACATGCAATCGTACCTGACACAGTTGGCGTATAACTATTGATGTTTATATTTATATCAGCATCTACAAACAATGTTCTTGTTGTAGTTGATGCGTATGCTGTGATGTTTGAAAAACCAGTGCAGAACACGACGCATACTGTTAATAATGATATAATTGTTTTTCTAAATCTCATATTGTCATCTCCTTTGTGTGTTACTTTAAATATTTAATTTGCAAGCTATTGCACCACGATAGAACTTATTTGTTCCGTCCATTACCATATCACTACCGTCCCATACGTGCTGTGTGGTAGTGCCGTTTGATGTCTTGCTCTGTCTTAAATTGCTTCCGTCATAGGTATAGGTTGTTACAGTTCCATCTGTGTCTGCAGACTTCAATCTGTTGTATGAGTCATACTCGTACATTGACAGATAGCTATTCGCCTCTTGTGACATAAAGTATGCTGCAATGCCTGATTGCGGTGTTGTAACATTCACAGCCTTGGTTATCTGATTGCCGTTATGGTCGTAATAATAATCTGCTGTGGTTGTCGTTGAACCTTCTTCTGTGATGCTTTTTGTCAGCCTGTTATTTGCATCATAGGTATAGGTACTGCTTGTGCCGTTACCTGTTATAGATACACGGTTACTCCATGCATCGTATGTGTATGCAGTAGGTACAGAGTTTATAGTTTCATTTGTCAGTCTGCCTGCCTTGTCATACTGATATGCATAGTTAGTTGTTTGCGTTCCTACTGTGCTTTGCTTACCTGATATATTTCCGTTTGGCAGGTAAGTATAGCTATGGCTTTGGATAGCTGTGTTACCATTTTGAGTTGTAAGCCCTGTCACCATTCCGCCGAGGTTGTATGTATAGACGGTATTAAAGCCTCCCGAATTGCCGGATAGCAGCCGTCCGTTTCTGTCATAGGTGTAGTTTGTAGTAATACCATTTGCTGTCATACTACCGAGTCTGTCCAGCTTATCGTAGCTGTATTGATGGTGGACAAAAGGGGAAGTTGACGAAAAATTTACATCCCCTTTTGTCTAATAGCTCATTCAGAGACCCACGAATCTGCCCCATTGTATTTAAATTTTCGGACAGTCATTTCCCCATTGTATATCAATATGTTATTATTTTTATCCCATGCACCATATAAATACTCTTGTTCATCTACTTTAGTACTCCATATATCATATAGTAACGATATGTCTTCATGTTTGGTTACCTTTTGAACTTTAATTTCACAATTGCTATAGTCGCATGAAAGGACAAATTTTTCATCTGGAGAAACCTGGCTTGTATTCCATGGGGTCACATACAATCTAATATGTTCATCTTGCTTATCAAATATTAAGCCTTGACGGTTATACATGTTTTGGCGCATCCATATAGCTCCTAGTTCATCTACTATCTCCTCTTGGTTTTTCCCTGTTAAATCTAATTTGTTGTATAAATCAAGAAAAATATTTTGGGAAATTATTATAAGATATGTGTCATAATCAAAATGCCCCCCCGTACTGTATGAGCACATAATGGCTTTAATATCGGTTCGCTCCGATTCGTGCAGTTTAAGCCAACACTTGAAAATTGCATATATTTCATTTGGCTGCTTTATGTAATTTCTGCTTTTAGGTATGAATGATATATCAACAATCTTATCGCTATTTGTCATTGACTCCGCGAGTTTAAAACCAATTTGACTTGAATTAGATAACCAATTCAATTCGTCTCTTCTCAACAATCTTACAGATGACCTGTTACTACCATAACTTTTTACAACCTTGCTCAATTCATCGGTCATTGAGCAATTGTTTGAGTTTATGTACAATATTGAAACTATTATAAATATAATGGCCGCTATAAATATAAATAAACCCCGCTTCAACGATTTATACCTCCTTATCGAATGCGTTCGCTGATAATATTAACTGTTTTGTCGATATAATTTTTGCCTACATACCCATCATCTCCACTATGTTTTACACCTGGCATCATAACGCGTTCGACATTTTTCCACCAAACCCATTTTTTAGATAATCTATCTTTATTAGACCAAATATCAGTAATTTGTCCTGTATTAGTGTTATCACTTTTATTGACTGGTGCACCAATTAATATAACATTATCAACTTTTGCTATACCATTTAACTTATTTGCAGCATTAAGTGCAACTTGTCCTCCGCCGCTATATCCGATAAGATTTAGTTCCTCGTTTTCTGTTAAAGCCTGGCTTTTAAGATCTGTTTTTATCGCCTGACTTACAGCTTCAGAAATATTTTTAAATCCAAGCATTTCACCTATCACTTTTCCTGCACCATCAAGGGTATTCAATCCATATTCAATTTTTCCATTAGGTTTTTCGACTTGAAAAATAGATATAATTCTAACATCCTCAACTCCAGATTTTTCCAACTTTTCCTTAAGCTGGTGTGCATACTCAGGGCCTCCTGGTCCCCCAGTGTTGTTTATTCCATTAAGAATATATGTTCTTAATCCAAAGAGATCTATTGCATTAATGGAGTTATTATAACAGTACACATACCAATTTAATCCATCTTTGATTGGGTCTTCGGTGATGAATCGTCCTATTGCGTTGTTGTAGTACCTGTTGCGTAGGTAGATTAATCCTGTTTCATCGTCATAATACTCACCACAGTAACGGAATGGATTTATGTCATTCTCGTTCTCATTTATCTGATTGCCGAATGCATCATAGATGTAGCTTTGGGTGATTATGCCTGCAGAGTCGGTCAGTGCTGTTACATCACCGTGAGCATCCTTATGGTAGAAAGATGTATTGCCATTCAAGGTTGCAAACTCTATGCCTGTTGCACCGCGATAGAACTTATTCATTCCGTCCATTACCATATTGCTGCCATCCCAGATATGCTGTGTGGTAATGCCGTTTGATGTCTTGCTTTGCCTTAAATTGTTTCCGTCATAGGTATAGGTCGTTACAGTTCCATCTGTGTTTGCAGACTTCAATCTGTTGTATGAGTCATACTCGTACATTGACAGATAGCTATTCGTCTCTTGTGACATAAAGTATGCTGCAATGCCTGATTGCGGTGTTGTAACATTCACAGCCTTGGTTATCTGATTGCCGTTATGGTCGTAATAATAATCTGCTGTGGTTGTCGTTGTGCCTTCTTCTGTGATGCTTTTTGTCAGCCTGTTATTTGCGTCATAGGTATAGGTACTGCTTGTGCCGTTGCCTGTCATAGAGGCACGGTTACCCCATGCATCGTATGTATATGCAGTAGGTGCAGAGTTTATAGTTTCATTTGTCAGTCTGCCTGCCTTGTCATACTGGTATGCATAGTTAGTTGTTTGCGTTCCTACTGTGCTCTGCTTACCTGATATATTTCCGTTTGGCAGGTAAGTATAGCTATGGCTTTGGATAGCTGTGTTACCATTTTGAGTTGTAAGCCCTGTCACCATTCCGCCGAGGTTGTAGGTATAGGCGGTATTAAAGCCTCCCGAATTGCCCGTCAGCAGCCGTCCGTTTCTGTCATAGGTGTAGGTTGTAGTAATACCGTTTGCTGTCATACTACCGAGTCTGTCCAGTTTATCGTAGCTGTAGGACACATTCATCTGCTCGGTATTGTCCTTTGTCAAAATGAATGATGTCCTGTTGCCATGTTCATCATAATTATACTGCTTAACAGTGCCGTTTGTCAACTCTTCACGGATAATTCTTCCTAAGTTGTCATAGGTGTATGTGCTGTCCACTCCGCCGCCTGTCATTGAAAGGAGCAGTCCCTGCGGATTGTAGGAGTATGTGTAAACATCCTCTTCCGTCTCGCCGTTTTGAGCTGACTTTTTAATCAGGTTTTTAAGTGGGTCATACACATAGTTGATTGTCTTTCCGTTTCGGTCAACTGTTTTTGTGAGGTTGCCATTGATGTCATAGGTGTTATAAACAGTTTTTCCGAGGGAATCGGTTTCGCTTATGACATTGCCTCGGTTATCGTAGGCATACTGTGTCAGCTTGTACTGTTTGATTTTTAACAAGTTGTTATAGCTGTCATATGTATACTCAATCGGTATGTCTTGGTGACTATCCTGATTTGATGGTTGATTAAACTTCTTGATTGTCTCTTTAGTACATTGATTTCGGTTGTTATATGTATAGTCTATTCGTTCACGATATAGTGGATATTGTGAATAGAAATCTTCTCGAATAATCGTCTTTTCAGTACACAACCAATCTCTTTTGTCGTTTGACCTTGAATATACATAATTAGTGTAAATTTCGTCTGTACCACGGAAAAAATTTTCTGTCGAAATTGCACCTATCTGAATCTCTCTTGGTATTTCTTCCACATTTCTGAATCTTGGGTATCCGTCATATTGTATTGCATCCATATTATTCAAAGGTGCAGATGGATAATTTACCGATTTACAATAGGTTCTTCTTAGTTTATCTGGTTCATCTAATTTAGGATCACATATCTCGTAGTTATCACATTGTAACTTATATGCTAATCCATCACTTCCGCAATTTCCCAGCCTCCACAAAACATTAAACTCGACAACTGTTCCTGTTGGTTTATGTATCTTGGTTATATAGAAGTGTGTTATATCCTCGTAATCATTATCCTCAAATGTTTTTGATGTAAGAGATGTTTTGAGTGCTTTCTTTCTGTACGTATATGATGTCTGATTTCCTTCAAAATCAACTACAGATGAAAGTAAATAATCATCGCTTCGCCCTTCACACAGGGTTTTATTATATGTCAACACTCTATTTTCGGTGTTGTCATTTTTATCAATAACTGTAATGGTTGTTTGTAAGCTATTGCTGTAGTTAAATACTATTTCTCTGCCAACGCTATCTGTTATCTTTGTCAGCTGGCTGGGGTATGTGTCTCCTAATATTTGTTTTGTATTATACTCAAACTTAATATTATTACCAAATCTGTCTTCAATGCCAAGCAACTGACCATATTGACCAAAATAATATTTTTTTCCGTCTTTCTCAGTAAGGATATCGGCACAGTATTCTCCGTTAAAATAACCTCCGCCGCTTATACTTATATCGTTAAGGTGATACCCCTCAAGTGAATTCCCGACAATTCGCCATACGCCTTTGTCGCCATAATGCAAATATTTTGCATCTCTTTGTACTCCATCATATGGACAGTATATATATTCAATATATGGAAAATCAAATTCCCAACCGACTCCTATATCAAAATATTTCTTAGTTAAACTAATGCGATCATATGTTGTACAAAAAATATCCGCACCGGTATACTCTTGTGTTATGGTGTGCGTTCCTTCGTCATTGACTACTACAATATCTTCATCATCCATGACATTAAATTCCACATATAAAATATTTCCATAATTTCCAAGTACATATCTCCGGTTACATTCACCGTCCATCGCCCTATTCGCAGCATCTACAGCCTTTGAATAGTCATCAAACATACTTATTGGTGCTCTTCCGTCATCAAGCCTTTCCCTATCATTATCAAGTGCTGTTTTGCTTGCAATTTCATAAATTGTATCATCTTGTTGCGACGGTCTGATAACTATCCGCTGGCTATCAAAAGTCTTTGTATAGCTACCGTCTGGAAGTGCCTCCTTATACTTAACTGTAACATCGGCATATCCGGTAACAGAGTAGTAATGCTTAGTTATTGTTTCTTGTTCCAAGTGAGAAATAATTACATATGGGGTTTCGACTTCTGTATTAGACAAGGAATTAACTCTTGTCAGGTTTAAATCAAGTCCATTCTTCCCTTTAAGACTAAAATCAGTTGTTTTGATGGTATAATTTCGAGTCAATTCATTAAGCATGAACTCATCATTATTCTCTTTTATCAAATTTGTATTATACTGACTATATTTGCTCTGTGGGAAAACAATATTGTTATACACATCAATAATTCTATCACTTGTATCCCCTGATATCGACATTGTACTAATCCCTGAATTAAGCTGGAAATCTAAATAATCCTGTTCATCGGCAGTAAACCTCGATGGATCAATGAAGTCATACAATCCATATTCCTTAATTTGTTGCAGTTCTTCGTCGTATGTGGTATCATTTACCACTTCAGCAACAACTGTATCCCAAGTCTTTTCCGGAGCATAATATAGCGTAAATTCTTCTGCATCCGTATCGGTAGAATTTGCTTCAGGCCCTTCTGATAAGACTGCAATCTGAGGGTTTTCAACAACCTGCAATTGAGGTTTTCCTTTTTTCTGCAAAAGTGTATATGGCTTCTCATCCAATTGTTCGGCAAGCTCTAATGCTTTCCCAATATCATCCAGTGCATAGCCTTCTTTATATATTTTGTAAATTTCTTCTGTTGTCCAATTGTATTTGTTGTGTAGTGCTAATATTTCTGCATCATCTTCAATATTAGTTTCTATAAGCTCTATGTTTTCAGTTATGACATTTCCCGCTTCTGCTATAGAATCCATGGCGAGGTTTACAACCTTGGCTATCGTCGGAGATGCACTTTCAATCGCTCCCTCAAGTGCACTTGCCGATGTTGTGAAAAAAGTTGTAACTGTCAATAGTATCGCCATTACGCATCTGAATCTTTTTTTCATTTTCCGTTCTCCTTTATGCATTTTAATATACATTTATTATTTGTTTGTATATTATATTATACAAATTATACCATGTATTTACATTTTGTCAACAGTATTTGTAAAATTTGACCGTTTTTTGTCAAATTAATATATATATTTCTTGACTATCAATTCTTATTATTGTAGAATAAATATGAGGTGTTATTAAATGGACATATATATAGAATTGATAAGAAAACGAATTAAAGAGAAATTTAAAACAATTGAAAACTTTTCTAAGCATATAGGAATTCCACGAACAACTATAAACTTTATCTTAAAAAAAGGTGTCGGTTCATCAAACTATGATATGGTAAACAAAATTTTTAAAACACTTGACATATCTCATATAAATGATGTCCCTGTAGTTCGTGATGATAAATTATTAAGAGTTGTTGATAAATATAATTGTCTTGATGATTTAGGAAAACACGCCGTACATTCAATCATTGATACTGAGTATAGAAGAGTATCGCTAGAGGCCAGCCGATCAGTAATTGCAGCATTTGACAGTATCAATTCCAGTATACCTTTAACAGAACAAGAAAAACTTATTCTTACACTTACTCAAAAGATAAAGGACAGTACCAACAATGGATAACACACCCAAAAAAATTGCCAATAAAATTTTGCTGCACACTTGTATTACATCGAATCCGGATATAAGCATTTTACAGAAACTTATAACCAGCAATGGGTTTACTATTATCCCGTACAACAAGTATAGTAACACTAATGATACAAATGATTTGATAGAGAAGTTAAATATAGAAAATATGATAGCTACGAAAGATAGCTTTATGTATTTGTCGGAAAATATAAGACTTGTATTTATTAATGCTGATCTTTCTATACCAGATAAGGAAATTCTTCTTCGTCACGAGCTCGGACATATATGCGATCCAAATATTAATCTTCCTGATCACCTATACTCAAAAATTAAACGCGAAGACTTTGCAAATGAGTTTTCACACTATCTTGAGCATCCCACTTTTATAATCAAAATAATATCAACTTTTTTAAAATATAAACTGTTTATTATATTAGGTGCCTTGTTGGTGATTATTTCTGCTTTCGGTATTTATTTTGAACATAATAATAAACCCAGTATTCCTTCATCTGCTAACAATGCGATTATTGAGTCAGATATCTACTATGTCACACCAACAGGAAGCAGGTATCACAGAGATTGTTGCAAGCATATAAAATATCGAAATAACGCTTTGCAAGTTTCATTAAATGATGCTGAAAAAGACGGATATTCTCCTTGCCTTGATTGCATTGGCGAGTGATTTTTAAAAGAAATTAAGTAAATTGAAGTCCGAGCAATCTTCAGGACAACACAAAAAGATGATGCAAAAACTCCCACCCCATTTGCAAATGCACATTTTATGTGGTAAAATAAGTTTGTAAAAATGGTTCAGTTAAAATGGTCACAGTTAAAACGGGTTTTGGAGAGAGGTTATATCCAAGGGAATAGTCTGCCCGTTTTTGCATGACGCAGGTTTGCAAGGTTAAATAAAGCAGAGGATTCAATGAGGTGAATATCTGCTTTTTTGATGAATTAGGATGTGAAAAGTAATTGAGATTTTTCGCATAAATGAGTTAAAGAATTGTGTATTTGTTTTCGAGGATAAAAAAACAAATGCTAAAAGGATTGAATTTTTAAGAAGAGATGAATCATTTTTACGAGGATAAATCATATATTTCTGAAAAGCCACAGTAATGTATGATTGGTTAATAATTAAATAAGAGGAAACTTAGAATGTAGAAATTATCAAAGAAGATACCTACATTCTTTTTTTACCCTAATTTAAGCAAAGAGGTAAACGAGCCTAAAAAAGGAAAATAACATTAAAAAGTTCTATCGGCACTTTTATACTGTCTTATGAAAGCTGTACGGACAAAGGATGAAAATAATAGATAGAGGTTGGAACAAACGCAGAGTTTTCCATCGGATTTATATGCGTAGACTTACAAAAATCCGAAGAGATAGGACAGTATCTCGAACACGTTAGCGGACGTGAATAATATATTACATATGTCACCGCTATGACATATTTCAGCATCGGACGTATAGTCACCTGAGTTTAGCAGGTAGAGGTGCAACCGCAGGATTTTATCCAGCCTAAATTTGCGGGAATATTACTAACCGGGCAATATGCCTTTAACTGAATATAAAGTCATACCAATAGGAGACAGGAATTATTTTGCAGGAACAAACCCTTGCAGATATGCGGTTTTCGAGGTTTTCATACAGGGAAATATGGAGGTAACGCATACCAAAAACACCTGCTACAGCTATGCCCGAGAGCTGAAAGAAAGGATTATCAATGACTAATACATATAAAAATTTAGAGGTTCAGTTTAACAAACTGTTCCGTCATATCAATGTCGGAAGCTACAAAACAAGAGAGCGATATGCAAAAGCTTTTAAGCGGTTTATGGTCTTTTTAGCAAGAGAATATAACCTACAAAAGCTATCCAACATATCGCAAAAGCATATACTTGCATATCTAAAATATATGCAAAGTAAAAATCTTGCAGCATCTACTGTTAAAACAGAACTTGCAGCAATTAGATTTTTCCATGACAGTATGCCTTACACAAGAGAACAACTGCCTACTAATAATGAACTTGAGCTAAAACAAAGAACATTTGGTGGAGTAGACAGAACTTGGACTATGCAAGAGTATAATCTCATGCAATCAAGAGCAATGACAACCGGACATAAAGACTATGTTGCTATTTTATCCCTTGCACGTTATGTAGGATTACGCCTCGAGGAATGTTTCAGGATTGATACGAATGATGCAAGGAAAGCATTAGAGACGGGAAAATTGTTTGTAAAAGGAAAAGGCGGACTTACAAGATATGTTCCTATTAATGAGCCTATAAGAATAACACTTTCCGACATACTTAAAACAACACCAAACGGACAAAAGTTGTTCGTCGCACCTTACGACAAAACACACCTCGCAATGAAAAGACTTCAATGTTTTATTGCATACCATAGAAAAGAGTTTACAAATAACAGAATTACATTTCATGGGCTTCGTCATACCTTTGCACACGAACAGTATGATAAGTTTAAACAAGAAGGTTGCTCCGATTACAGAGCACGAAAGAATGTGTCGGAGCTTTTGGGGCATCATAGAGACGACGTGACGAGAATATACTTATCGGATGGTGATGACAATGCTTAATAAATATAGCGACATCTTAACAGTTGAAGAATTATGCGAAGTGCTGCGGATTGGTAAAAACACAGCTTATAAGCTATTAAAAAGCGATGAAATTAAGTCGATCAAAATCGGAAAAATATATAAAATCCCGAAAAAATCCGTAAAAAAATATCTTGAACACAATACTTGAACGGACAGTCCGTCAATGGTATAATAAAATCGTTGACGGACTACCTAACATCAGAAGAAAGGAGAATGTCTATGACAAAAGGTAGTCTACAAATAAAATCAAATAAATATTACGCAGTATTTCGTGTGAATGGGAAAGTGAAATAGCACAGTCTCGGGATAAAAGCATTGCGTGGCAACAAGCGAAAGGCTGAACAAGCTATGGCAGCGCTTGCTGCACAGTACAATGAAACCCCTGAAGATTTTAACAAAACGGACTTTGCTGATTACGTCGAAATATGGCTTGAAAGTGTTAAAAATCACATTGACATTATAACTTATGAAGGATATGAGCAATACGCAAAAAAGCATATAATCCCATACTTCAAAGAAAAGAAAATTGCGCTTCAGGATGTGAAGATACAGGACATAGAAGAATACTATAACTACAAATCAACTGCAGGACGGCTCGATAAAAAGCCCGGCGGATTATCCTCGCGGACGATTAAGCTACATAGCATTGTACTTAGTCTTGTATTCAAAAAAGCCATTCATGACGGTATCTTAAAAATCAATCCATGTGAATATGCGAAGATACCCAAAATGGCAAAAACACAACCTGTTGCAAAGTTTTATACAGTGGACGAATGCACGAAACTGCTTGACATCACAAAAGGCACACCACTTCATGATATGATATACATAACCACAATTTACGGATTGAGGCGGTCAGAAATGATGGGGCTAAAGTGGGATGCTATTGATTTTGCAAATGACACATTAACCATCAGGCATACGGTTGTTCTAAACAGTTCGATTGTAGCAAAAGACAAGACCAAAAACCGTACCAGTATGCGAACATATCCACTCCTTGCTGACATAAAAGAAATATTGCTGAAAATCAAAAATGAGCAGGAAAAGTATAGAAAACTGTTTGGCAACTGCTATATTGAAAGCCAATATGTCTTTACTCGAGAGGACGGCAGAATGTATTACCCAAGCTATCCGACTGAAATGCTGACAAAGTGTCTTAAAAAGAATGACATGCCTCACATCTGCTGGCATGACCTCAGGCATTCGTGCGCAAGCCTGCTTATCTTAAAAGGATGGCAGATGAAAGAAATATCCGAGTGGTTAGGTCATGCAGATATTGGAACAACTATGAACATTTACGGACATTTAAATCTTGACCATAAGCGTAAATTGGGCAATACCTTAAACGGGTTACTCGGATAGAATGTTAGAAAAATGTTAGAAAGTGAAAAATCAAGGGTTTTTAGGAAAAAGAAAAATCGCTCAAAACCCTTGGTTTTAAGCGATTTTCACTGGTGAGCCATCGGAGATTCGAACTCCGGACAACTTGATTAAAAGTCAAGTGCTCTGCCAACTGAGCTAATGGCCCTGGCAGGGATAGCAGGATTCGAACCTACGAAATGCCAGAATCAAAATCTGGTGCCTTACCGCTTGGCTATATCCCTATATCATAGAAGATGTAATCGCAGTTCGGCATACATCTTTGGCATACAGGCTTCATTCCTGCTTGTATATCAATCAAATCCTTGTCCACAAAATTGCAAACTGCTAAGGATTAAATTGTATAAATGGGGTGGATAGTGGGATTCGAACCCACGACATTCAGTGCCACAAACTGACGCTCTAACCAGCTGAACTATATCCACCATATTTAAAAAAAGTGGCGCGTCTGAAGGGATTCGAACCCCTGGCCTACTGCTTAGAAGGCAGTTGCTCTATCCGGCTGAGCTACAGACGCGTATGAAAAAATATGGAGCGGGTGATGGGAATCGAACCCACACAGCCAGCTTGGAAGGCTGGAATTCTAGCCATTGAACTACACCCGCATAAAAAACTATTAACTTGTCAAATCAACTGACCTAACCTATTATAGCAGAGCGTTTGTGTTTTGTCAACACTTTTTTTAATTTTTTTCCAAAAATATCTGTAACTATGCCGTTTTTGCATAACTTTCGGCAGGGACTGCTCAAAAACTCACGGCAGGACCATAAAATCCTGCAGCGAGCTTTTCTATTATCTCCTACTTTTTGCAATTTTATTCACAGCACTAAGCAGTGCATTTGCATCGTTTTGTGTCGAAAATGCGCCAAACCCCGCTCTTACAGCACCTGTTCTTTCGGTTCCGAGTGTTTGATGGCTTATATAAGAACAATGATATCCGCCACGTGTTGCAATGCCGTAGTCTTTGCTTAAAATTTCTGCAATTTCCTGCGAATCGCTGTTTCCTATATTAAAGGCAACTGTTCCGTTACGATTTCCTTTATATAAACCATACACCTTGACCCCGTCAATATTCATAAGCCCTTCAAAGAGCCGCTCAGCTAAACTGCGTTCCTTTTTTTCAATATTTTCAATGCCTTCCCTTTTTATATATTTCACTGCCGCAGATAGTGTCATAATTGCAGGAGTATTAAGCGTCCCTGAATGCAGCATATCCGGCATATTCTCCGGCTGATTTTTATTCATAGACTCTGTCCCTGTGCCGCCAACTATAATTGGAGTCAGTTTTATCCCGTCACGAACATAAAGTCCGCCCGTTCCCAGTGGCCCCATAAGTCCTTTATGTCCAGAAAAAGCAAGCATAGAAATATTCATCTTTTCCACATCTATCGGAATTATCCCTGCCGTCTGGGCTGCATCTAAAAGATACGGAATATTATATCGCCTGCAAATTTGACCGATTTCATAAACCGGCATAACAGTTCCGCAAACATTAGACGCGTGCGTCGTTACCACAAGCTTTGTGTTCCTGCGAATTGCACGTTCAATATCGGCAGGATTTATTTCGCCCTTTTCATTCGCTTCAACGATTGTATAGCTACACAGGCGGTGCACCGGACGAAGCACACTGTTATGCTCCATCGATGTTATTATCACGTGGTCACTTCTTTTTAAAAAGCCTCCTATTGCCATATTTAACGCATACGTTGCATTTTGAGTAAACGCTAAGCGTTCCGGATTTTGTATATTAAAAAGCCCTGAAAGCTCCTCCTGCGCTTCTGCGATTCCTTCTGCGCCCTTCACACTCGCCCAGTGTCCGCCACGGCCGGCATTGACACTGAAATTTATCGTATTTCGGTACATCGCCTCACAGACCACGGACGGTTTTTTCATACTGGTTGCCGGATTGTCAAGATATATCACGGTAATATCTCTCCTCTCCGTTTTTTTCCTCTATATAAATTTTCTTAATGCTTATTCCGCTAAGATTATTCTTGATAAACTGCTCACTCGTAAGCGATGCCCGAACTGAATATGAACACCCACCGCCGCCGAGCTTACTCGGAGTACTTATCACTCGTGCGTTTTGGTCACCGTATTTGGTAAGCCGCTTTGACAGTCGTGTCGCACTCGTTATCGAGCCCACCACAACCAAAATATTGGACATATTCCCACTCCTTTCAAAATCTCTACCTTATATAATATGAAAGAAATCGGAAATGGTGTTTTAACATCTAAAAATGCAATAAGACAACATAAGAGTAATCATCTTAATATTGTCTTATTGCCACAACTTAATTAATATTGTTTTCTTGGATACGGTTTTTTCTCATCAGTCAAATCCATTAAAAAATCAATGCTGGTATTATAAAATTTTGCCAATACCACAAGGTTATCTCCTGTTGGTATAAGTTCTCCACGTTCATACTTTGACAATACACTTTGACTTATTCCCGTTTCCATCTGCACTTTAAGCTGTGTATAATCCTTTGTTACTCGTATTAACTTTAAATTTTTCATACTTACACCCCTTATATTCAATTATGTCATAAAATATTCTTGACATTCATAAATATTAGGAATATAATATTCATATAGCTACTATTGCTATAATATTTTCAACAAAGGAAGGGAAAAATATGAAAAAGAAATTACAAGGAATGATCTTAGGAGCACTTCTCACAAGCAGCATTGCTTTTGCCGCCTCCTACGATGCATACGATGCAACATTCAAAATCTTTGTAAACGGCGAAGAATTTACATCAAGCAAGGCTGTTGTTATTGATGGTAGTACATATCTTCCGTTAAGAGCCGTTGGCGAGGTTTTAAATGTCCCAGTAAACTGGAACAGCGAGCTTCATCAGGTTGAGGTGGGCAATTCAACTCCACCCGCAGACACTACACAGTATTCCAGAACAAACCCTGCGCCGCTAAATACCATTCAAACTTACTCTTTTATATCAGACTATAGCACCGATTATTCTGCTTCAATAAGAGTTATGGAAACCACCAGAGGCGAAAGGGCGGCTGAAATAATTAAATCAAATAATATGTTTAACGACGAACCTAAAGCAGGATATGAATATGTAATTGTTAAAGTTGCATTTTCTCTCTTAAGTGCAGAAGAAGATACTGCTATACATGCCAATTATTATGATTTCGATTTCTATTCTGCAAACAATGAAGAATATGAATTTGTTTCAGTAGTGCTTGATGACAAGCTAGATAAAAAGTTATATGCCGGCGGAAACACTGAGGGATATGTGGTAGGAATGGTGAAGCAAGATGACCCTAATCCAAAATTAGCTTATGGTTTGGATTACAACGGCAAAAACGGGGTATGGTTCGCCTTAAATTAAGTATCAAAAAGGAAGTATGCAAAATACATACTTCCTTTTACTTTCAAAACATAAACTTACTTATAGAAATTTTGAGTGTGATAATATCCGTACTGACTGTCAGGATTAAAATGTATGCCAACTCCAAGATAGTCATAGTCATTTAGCATATTCGCTCTGTGACCTGCCGAGTTAACCCAGCCGTTATACGAATGAAATCCCAGAAATCTCAATGTTCCTGCCGCAATATTTTCACCGCACGACATCCAGTCAATACCCTGTATTAACATTCTTTGAGACGAAGAAATCCCATCTAAGTTTGTATGCGAAAAATAGTCGAAATCCGCCATATCCTGACTGTGAAACTTTGCCGATTTTGCCGCTTTATCGCTCCATCTTAAAATGCTTTCGCCGTGCCAAACTCTGAATGCATTTGTAAAATGAAAATTCATTTTACTCTCTCCGCTAAATTCGGCTTCGGAAGATGATATATAATTTTCAAAAAGTATTTTATAGCTCATTTCATACTCATTATTTAAAATAAGAACGCCGTGCACCTTATTCCCGTCATTTGAGTCTTCATAAAGATAGTTTTGAAAGCTCTCATCCTGCGGCATAATATCGCCGGCAGAATACCCTCTATACTCAAATCCCAATCCTGCAGATGCCAGTGCCACAACCTTATTTTTATCAACACCCACTGCATAAAAATCCTCATAGGTCTCTGCGTTATAAACATACCACATAAAACCTGCCGTTGACAAAAGCACCTCATCAGGAGCGTCCAGTTCATCTGCACTCATTCCGAGATTTAACTTCAAATCTCCAATATGCAATTCTCTTTGCTCACATACTTTAAGCGCATTATAGACAATTCCTGCAACATCCCGACGTATTGCAAGCATATCGCCCTTTTCATAATGCTTTATTTGTCTATATAGTTCTTCATCTACTATTTTATTCATATATGCCGCATATGCATACCCATCAGGCCAGCCGCCGTTTTTTGCAGCTTCATCTTCAAGACCTGCCATACATACAGCCATTTTTATGATCTGGTCGTAGGTAACTGCATTATTAGGTGCAAAAAGCCCGTTGCCCATACCGGATATAATTCCTGCTTTTGTCGCTGCTGCGATGTATTTACAGCCCCAAAAATTGTCAGGAACATCGTCATACATACTATCTGATGCCTTTATCGGAAGTTCTGCCGCACGTACAATTACAGTCGCTGCTTCTGCACGGCTTATATAGCTGTCAGGTCTAAATTTACCGTCTTCATAACCATTTATAATGCCTTTTTCACTAAGCTCGACAATGGCATCATAATTTTCACTTCCACAGCTTACGTCAGAAAATCCGGCAGCATATACGACCTGAGAAGTCATTATACAAAAAACTACAAATAAGCAAGCTATTTTTTTCATAATTATCTACTCCTACCTGATTAAATCTCCTACACCGTTTGCAATATATTTCGGTCTGTACGGGAATTTGTCAATATCCTCCATCGACGTAACGCCCGAAAGCACAAGCACTGTATCGACATTTGACTCAATTCCTGCGATAATATCTGTATCCATCCTGTCGCCGATAAATGCAATTTCATTACTGTGGCAGTCCAATTTTTTAAGGCCGTGACGCAGCATTAAAGGATTAGGCTTACCTACAAAGTATGCCTTTTTACCTGTTGCAATCTCAATCGGTGCAATCAAAGAGCCCGTTGCCGGCATAATTCCGCGTTCTGTCGGGCCTGTTATATCAGGGTTTGCGCCAATCAGCTTTGCTCCGTTATTTACGAGTTCAATCGCTTTTTCAAGCTTCTCAAAGTTATACGTTCTCGTCTCGCCCACAACTACATAGTCAGGGTTCACGTCGTTCATATAAATATTTTGGTCATAAAGTGCTTTAGTAAGTGCCGCCTCGCCTATAACATAAGCGGTACAGTCTGGCTTCTGGCTATGTAAAAATGTAGCCGTTGCCATTGCACTTGTATAAAAATGCTCCGCTGACACCGAAAGGCCCATTCTTTCAAGTTTCATACTAAGCTCGTGAGGAGTTTTTTCAGGGCTGTTTGTTAAAAATACAAACTTCTTGTCATTATCAATCATCCAGTTAACAAACTCAAAAACGCCGTCAAGTATCTTGTTACCGTGATAGATAACGCCGTCCATATCACATATAAATCCTACTTTTTCCAAAATTTCTTTTACCATTAAATAATCTCTCCTTCCCATGCACTTTGCTTAGTGCTTTTCTTTTGTATATCCAAACCCGATTTCTCAGAGTTATTATTTCCTTTTTTATTAAATCTTATGATATTCACTGTACACATCCCGCTTTGGAACGTTTCTGTCCTTTGCCGCTTTTTTAATAGCCTCTTTCTGGTCATCGCCTTTTTGAATATATTTTTCTACGTGCTCCGTTACCGAAAGCTCTTCCCACCAGACATCGTCACAATCCGCTTCCTTTGCGCCCTCAATTACAATTACATATTCACCTTTTGGGGATTTTTCGGTATAAAGCTCTTGTGCCTCAGAAAGTGTCGTTCTTATGATCTCCTCGTGAAGCTTGGTAAGCTCGCGGCAAAGCGCAATGCGGCGGTCACCTAAAATGTCTAACATATCCTTTAATGTATATGTCAGTTTATGCGGCGCTTCGTAAAAAATCAGCGTATGAGTGTCATTTTTTACGCTTTCAAGATGTTCTTTTCTATGCCTTTTATTTACCGACAAAAATCCTTCAAACGCAAATCTCCTTGTAGGGAGTCCTGAAAGAATGAGCGCATTAACACCTGCCACACACCCCGGAATTGACGTAATCTGCAGGTCATTTTCAATACACATAGCCACCAAATCCTCGCCCGGATCGGAGATTGCCGGAGTGCCTGCATCCGAAACAAGCGCAACATTTTTGCCTTCCTTTAAAAGACTGACAATATACTCGCCTTTTTCACGTTTATTATGCTCGTGATAGCTTGTGAGTTGCTTTTTTATACCAAAATAATTTAAAAGCTGCACTGTTCTTCTGGTATCTTCGCAGGCAATCAAATCGACAGTTTTAAACACATCAAGGCACCTTGAAGATACGTCTCCAAGGTTTCCGATAGGTGTTGCACACAAATACAAAATTCCGCTCATTTTCCGTAAATCCTCTTTAATTCTTCTGTTTCGTTTCCGTCCTCGTCATAAAGGCAAAGCGGCGGCATAATGCGAAGCTCACGTCCGCCTTTATATGTGCCGTCTACCAACAAAAGACTCGGCTCTGCACCGACTTTTTTATGTACAAACCGAATTCGCTTCGGTTCTATGTCGTACTTTCGCATAAGGCATATTATGTCAGCAAGCCTTGACGGTTTATGCACCATCATCAGCCTTGCGTGTTGTTTTAAAACCTGCGCCGACGCAAAAATTACGTCCTCTAAAGTGCACATAACCTCGTGCCGTGCTATTATTTTTGTATCCAGCTCGTTTTTAACACCGCTTCCTTGCGGCATATACGGCGGGTTTACTGTTACAAGGTCAAATCTGCGTTTTCCGTAAATTCGGGCGGCATCTTTTAAGTCCCCGTTTTCTAAAAATATTCTTTTTTCAAGACGGTTAAGATGTACACAGCGGTTTGCCATATCAAAGACTTCTGTTTGTATTTCGATACCGAAAATCCGCTTTATATCTGATTTATGAGACAAAAGCACAGGTATAATTCCGCTTCCTGTACAAAGGTCAAGCATTTCTTCTGCACAAACGTCCTTGGCAAAATCAGCTAAAAGCACGGCATCTATTCCAAATCGGAAGCCGTCCTTTTTCTGCAGGATTTTAAGGCCTCCTGCCTGCAAATCCTCAAGCGATTCATTTTCCAGAATATCAGCCTTTTGTGAAAACATACGTACCCTCTTGCATCTTATCCATATTTTCCATCACAGAGCCGGCTCCTCTTGCTGCACAAAGCTGTGGTTCTTCTGCCAAAAAGACCTTGACACCAAGTTCAATTCTAAGCTTTCTTGCAAGTCCCCAAAGCGCAGCTCCACCACCTGTTAAAAGAATTCCGTCCTCCATTATATCACCTAAAAGCTCGGTTGGAGTTTCGTCAAGGGCCCCTTTTATCTCTGCTGTTATTTTATCAATTAATCCCGAGAATGCTTCACGTGTTTCCTCTGAATGAATAAGCATTTGATCAGGCTTTCTTGATTTCATATTATATCCGCCAACCAAAACCGACTCATCACGTTCACGCTGAAATGCGCAGCCAACCTCCTGTTTAATTTTCTCTGCCGTATGCACACCGATACGCATATCGTGCTTCTCTAAAGCGCAATCCACAACCGCTTCGGTAAAATCCCCGCCGCCAAATCGAACAAGCCTTGAAACAACAGCCTGTCCTAATGAAATCGCCGCAATATTACACTTTCCGCCGCCGATATCTACAACCATCATACCTCTTGCAAGACTTACATCGCAGTTAGCTCCGATTGCTGCAGCGATTGGCGCTTCTATCACATATACATCTCTTATTTCCGATGTTCTAATCGCGTCGCAAACGGCACGTCTTTCCACATCGGTTATTCCGCAAGGCACTGTAACCATAACTCTCGGCTTTAAAACACTGCCGATAACTTTGCCTAAAAATCCGTTTATCATCTGACAAGCAAGCTCAAAATCGGTTATTACACCGCCTGAAATCGGTTTTACGACAGCAACCGTTTCAGGGTTTCTTCCAATCATTTCCTCCGCCTCTTTGCCTATGCAAACTACTGTGCCGTCATAGGTATCATAAGCTATAACCGACGGCTCATCAATAATATTTCCTTTATAATAAATTCTAGTATTGTCTGTTCCAAGGTCTATCGCAACATCATTTGTTAAAGTCCCAATTTTCATCGAACACTCCTCCTGATTATATCATAATTCCATTTTAACTCAAATCAAATGAAAAATCAACAAAAACTATTGAATTTACAATATTTGAATGTTATAATAAAAGGATACAGCGGAAAAGAGGTGTATTTTTGTGAAAATTTCCGAAAACGACATAAAGAAAATTTGTTCCGACAGCATTTTTAAATCCGGCTCGGACTATTTTCGCGAGGGCAGAGTTCATATACGGGTGCGTGACAAAAACACCATTGTTGCCTCTGTCGATTCTGACAAGCTTTACAACGTACACATAGGCTTTGACGATGACGGAAATATCTCCGAAACCTTTTGTACCTGTCCGTACTATCAGACAATGGGCGCAAACTGCAAACACATTGTCGCAACCTTAAAAACACGAAGACAGGAGCTTGAACGCGGCGAGGGCTTTGACGACAACAACGACCGTGCGGCACAAAATCTATGCCGTGAGTTTGAACTTAGTCTTGAAGAAAAAACACAGCTCCATGCAGGGTTTATTTTCCGCATCAACACAGCACCAAAATGCACATACTCAATGTCAATTACAATCGGTGCTTCAGACTCGCCTATCGCAGGTATTGAAAGCTTTTTAGAGGCATATCTTACAGGCGGCGAATACAAGCTATCAAAGCATAAATCCTTTAAAAGCTCACTTTTCACGTTTGGTAGCTTTGAGGAGCACGTTCTGACAATCCTTGCAGAAGCATACCAGAACAAAACCGCAAATGCGTCGCTTTATACACCAAAACTTACCGCAACCGATTTCGGCAGTTTTACAGCCAAAAGATTAATGCCTCTTTTAAAAGGAATTGACTGTAAATTCATAATAAACGGAATGCCTTATCCTAACCTTCTCATAAAGGACGAGGACCCCGATATTTTGATTGATATAACCGCAACAGACGACAACATAAACCTGTCTGTACCGCAAAGCGGAATTGCGCTGGTTCCTGACGGAAGCTGGTTTTTATATGACGGCGACATCTATTCCACGTCATTCGAGTGGCAAAGTTGGTTTATGCCGCTTTATAACTCAATCGTGCCACAAAACCGCACACAGATTGACTTTAAAGGCAGAAATTCTGTTGAATTTGCTGCGACCGTCCTTCCGCATATTAAAAACCGCCGTGGCGTTATAACTCAGGGCCTTGAAAATGCAGTTGTTGACGATAAGCCAAAGTTTGATATATATTTTGACCGTCTCGATGACGGCATTACCGCCGCAATTACTGCGAGCTACGGCAAGATTTCTATACGTCTTCCCGATATAGGCGAGGAGTATGACAAAATTATCGTACGTGACTATACCGATGAAAGATATATTCTGTCCTTTTTCGAAAACTTTGCAGCTTCTGGGCAGACACTCTATCTCGATGACAACGATGAGCTTTTTGAATTTTTGACTAAAAGCATCGGAAAGCTTTCACAGATTGCAGAGCTTCATATTTCTGATTCGTTTGAAAAAATGCATTTGACTGCCGTTCCCGAAATAAAGAGCACGGCATACTATAACCACAAAATCGACCTTTTAGAAGTCGGCTTTGAAACAGAGCTTACTCCGACCGAAATCACAGGTATTTTGCACGCAATCCGTCACAAAAAGGCTTATTATCGTATGAAAAACGGCGTGTTTTTAAGCATAGACGAAAAACTTTCGGGATTTGAAATCTTAAATAGCCTTGATTTTTCCTACGGTGATGTAAAAGACGGAAAAAAAGTGATTTCCAAATATAACGCACTTTTTCTTTCAGGGCTTTTACAAAGCGGCAAAATTGCGTCAAATTCAGGGTTTGATACTCTTGTCGAAAAAATAAAAAATATCCGCGCGGATATTCCCGACTATCTTGAAAACACACTGCGAGATTACCAGAAAACAGGTGTTCACTGGCTCAAACAACTCTCCGAACTTGGTTTCGGCGGAATTCTTGCCGATGATATGGGCCTTGGAAAAACACTTGAGGTTATTGCCTTTGTAATGAGCGAAAATCACCCGCGTCCTGCACTTGTTGTTACGCCAAGCTCTCTCACTTACAACTGGCTTTTTGAAATACGAAAATTTGCGCCGCAGGCACGTGCCAAAATCATTGACGGCTCTAAAGAGGAACGCATTTCCTCTTTAGAGGATATCTCGGATTATGACTTTATAATAACATCTTATCCGCTATTGCGGCGTGATATTGCAGAATATCAGGAGCATATCTTTGACTACTGCTTCATCGACGAAGCACAACACATTAAAAATCCAAAAACGTTAAGTGCAAAAGCCGTCAAAAAAGTACGTGCAGAAAAATATTTCGCGCTAAGCGGCACGCCTATTGAAAATTCGTTATCCGAGCTATGGTCCATATTTGACTTCATAATGCCGGGGTACCTCTGGGGCTACCAGCAGTTTTCTGCAAACTATGAAAAGCCAATTATGAAGGACGGCGACGAAAAGGCTCGCGACGCGCTTCGTAGCAAAATAAAGCCGTTCGTTCTCCGCAGAATGAAATATGAAGTGTTATCCGAGCTTCCTGACAAAATTGAAAACACGTTTTTTGCCGAGCTTGACACAAATCAGAAAAAGCTTTACACAGCATATCTCGCTGCGGCAAGAAAGGAAGCCGCCGAGCTTTTGGAATTTGGTGACAATATGCGGATTTTATCGCTTTTAATGCGACTGCGTCAAATTTGCTGTCATCCCAAACTCATAGACGACACCTATGAAAAGGACAGCGGAAAGCTTCAGCTTTTAGAGGATCTTGTCACAGGAGGCGTCGATGCCGGTCACAGAATACTGATTTTCTCGCAGTTTACCGGTATGCTCTCCATCATACGCAAAAGACTCGACAGTCTTGGCATAAGCAGCTTTTATTTAGACGGCAAAACGCCGGCTCCGATTCGTGCCGAAATGGCAGAAAAGTTTAACAGCGGTGACAGAAGTGTATTTTTGGTTTCCTTAAAAGCCGGCGGAACAGGTCTTAACCTTATCGGCGCTGATATGGTTATCCACTATGACCCTTGGTGGAATCCTGCGGTTGTTAATCAGGCATCCGACCGAGCATACCGCATAGGTCAGACCAAAGCCGTACACGTTATAAAGCTCGCCGCAAAAGGAACTATTGAGGAACAGATTTTAAAGCTTCAGGAGCAAAAACGTCACCTTGCCGAAGATATGATACGCACAAATTCTTCAATGCTTTCAAATCTCACAAAAGAAGAAATTTTAAGTCTATTTAAATAACAGGGACACAAAAACACAGGCAAAAATGCCTGTGTTTTTGTGTCCCTGTTATTATACATATTTTTTCATATGCTTGAGTGCACTTTTTTCAAGCCGTGATACCTGTGCCTGAGAAATCCCAATTTCATCAGCCACTTCCATCTGCGTTTTTCCCTGAAAAAACCTCAGGTCAAGTATGTGTTTTTCTCTGTCCCCTAAATGTTGCATAGCTTCAGAAATAGTTATGTCTCTCAGCCAGTTTTCATCTGTATTTTTAGAGTCTTTTACCTGATCCATAACATAAATCGCCTCGCCTCCGTCGTGATAGACAGGCTCAAACAGGCTTACCGGATCTGCGATTGCATCAAGCGCAAAAACAACGTCTTCCTTTGGAATTCCAAGCTTTTCGGCAATTTCGGAAATTGTCGGCTCTTTTGAGTTTTTATTAATAAGACTCTCCTTCGCATAAAGCGCTTTATATGCAATATCCTTTAGAGAGCGGCTGACTCTGATTGCGTTATTATCCCTTAAATAACGTCTTATTTCTCCAATAATCATCGGTACGGCATAGGTCGAAAACTGTACATTTTGCGAAAGGTCAAAATTGTCTATCGCCTTTATAAGTCCCACACAGCCGACCTGAAACAAATCGTCGGCATTTTCACCTCTTCCCGAAAACCGTTGAATTACACTTAAAACAAGACGCAAATTTCCGTGTATAAATTCTTCTCTTGCCGCCTCATCACCCTGCTTTATTCTCACAAAAAGTTCATCTTTTTGCTTACGTGAAAGCACTGGCAGTTTTGATGTATTTACTCCGCAAATTTCTACTTTGTTCATTTCTATATCCCCTTTTATTTAAGATTATGTACTCCAAAGTCGTAGGGGACATATAATTTATCTTGGGCGAGCTGATGCCCGCCCAAGAAGCAAATTATAAAATATCTTCAATCTGTGACTTAATAACTGTTACTTTAGGCCCGTAAATTACCTGAATTCCGTTTCCTTTTTTAATGACGCCTGACGCACCGCTTCGCTTTAAAGTCGCCTCTGAAACTTTTGATGAGTCCTTTACAGTGATACGAAGACGTGTTGCACAGCAGTCAAGGTCGGAAATATTTTCTCTTCCGCCAAGACCTTCCAAAATCATCTCTGCACGGTCGTAGTCCGAGCCTGCCTTTTTCTCCTTATAATCCGCCTTTGTGTAGAGCTTTGTTTCCTCGCCCTCATCTTCTCTTCCAGGCGTTTTTAAGTTGAACTTTCTTATTACAAAGCTGAACAGGAAGTAGTAAATGAAGAAATACACCGCTCCCACTATCACAGCAAAAATCCAGTTCGTTTTACCTTGACCCTGCATAACTCCAAACAGGATAAAGTCGATAAGTCCGCCCGAGAAAGTCATTCCTATTGCGACACTTAAAATGTGCATAAGCATAAAGGAAATTCCTGCAAGCACGCAGTGTATTCCGTAATACAAAATCGGTGCAACAAATAAGAATGTAAATTCAAGCGGTTCTGTAATACCTGTCAAAAAGCTTGTGAGCGCTGCAGAGAACAAAAGTGAACCTACCACCTTCTTCTTGCCCGGTTTTGCACATTGATACATTGCAAGCGCTGCGCCCGGAAGTCCGAACATCATAAACGGGAATTTACCTGTCATAAAGCGTGCCGCATCGACTGTAAATTTTGTTGTATTAGGCGATGCAAGCTCGGCAAAGAAAATGTTTTGCGCACCAGTTATGGTTACGCCGTCAATAATTTGCGTTCCGCCAAGACCTGTTTGCCAAAACGGCAAATAAAACACGTGATGAAGTCCAAATGGAATAAGCGCTCTTTCTATATAGCCGTAAATCAGTGTTCCAAAATATCCTGCTCCCGTAACAAGGTTTCCGAGAGCATAAATTCCGCTTTGGATTATCGGCCAGAGATAATACATCAGCACGCCAACCAAAATATACACAAGAGTCGAAATAATCGGAATAAATCTTGTACCGCCGAAAAAAGACAACATCTGCGGAAGTTCAATTTTATAAAATCTGTTATGGAGTGCCGCAACACCCAGTCCCACTATAATTCCGCCAAAAACTCCCATTTGCAAAGTCTCTATTCCAAGGACACTTGCAACAGCACCTTCTGCCAAAGTGTCTCCGCTTCCTGTAATGGCTAAAAGTGCGGAAATAGTCATATTCATTACCAAAAATGCAATGGCTGCAGATAGTGTCGCAATTTCCTTTTCCTTTTTTGCCATACCAAGCGCAACACCCATCGCAAATATTAAAGGCAAGTTATCAAAAATTACTCCGCCAACTTTTGAAAATATTGTGAGAATTGCAAACAAAAATGTACCTTCACCCAAAAGCCATTCAAGACCATATTTAGCAACCGTTGTCTGGTTCGAAAAAGACGAGCCGACTCCTAAAAGCAGTCCTGCTACCGGCAAAAGAGCTATCGGGAACATAAAGCTTCTTCCTACTCTTTGAAGGACTCCAAATATTCCACCTTCATTATTTTTCTTTCCCATAATTTTTCTCCTTTTACATCGTGATTTATTGTTAGTATTTTCAACTTTTTAAACACTTATACTTTTTCTTGCTGTTATTTTTTTAACATAATGCATAAAAAATTAAAATATTACAATTTTATCATATTTTGTTATTGATTTTAGAGAAAAAAAGTGCTATTATATATAATGTATGGATTTAATTAAATTAATTCTTTTTAAACAAGATTTTATAAGTCCGGATTAACAAAAAGGAGGAAAATTTTCATGGCAAGAAAAATGAAAACCATGGATGGTAACACAGCCGCTGCATATGCTTCCTATGCGTTTACAGATGTTGCTGCTATCTATCCTATCACACCGTCTTCTAACATGGCAGAAGTAACAGACAAATGGGCTACTGCAGGTCAGAAGAACATCTTTGGCAGAACTGTTCAGGTAACAGAGATGCAGTCAGAAGCTGGTGCTGCAGGTACAGTTCACGGCTCACTCGCAGCAGGTGCACTTACAACTACTTACACTGCTTCACAGGGACTTCTTTTGATGATTCCTAATATGTACAAAATCGCAGGCGAGCTTCTTCCGAGCGTATTTAACGTATCAGCAAGAGCGCTTGCATCACACGCACTTTCAATCTTTGGCGACCATCAGGACGTTATGGCTTGTCGTCAGACAGGTTTTGCTATGCTTGCTTCTACTAACCCACAAGAAGCTATGGACTTAGGCGCAATCGCTCACCTTACAACAATTAAGGGTAAGGTTCCGTTCATTCACTTCTTTGACGGCTTTAGAACTTCTCACGAGTACCAAAAGGTTGCTTGCTGGGATTATGCTGACCTTGCCGAAATGGTTGACTGGGATGCAATTAACGACTTCAGACAGAAGGCTTTAAATCCTGAGCATCCAGCACAAAGAGGTACAGCTCAGAACCCTGACGTATTCTTCCAAGCTAAGGAAGCAGCAAACAAATACTACGATGCAATCCCTGCTCTTACACAGGAATATATGGACAAGGTTAATGCTAAAATCGGTTCAGATTACAAGCTCTTTAACTACTACGGTGCTAGCGATGCTGAAACAGTTATCATCGCTATGGGTTCAGTTAATGACACAATCTCAGAGTCTGTTGACTACTTAAACGCAAACGGCGAAAAGGTTGGTATGATTAAAGTTCGTCTTTACAGACCTTTCTCAGTTAAGCATTTTATCGAAGCAATTCCAGCTTCAGTTAAGAAGATTGTTGTTCTTGACAGAACAAAAGAGTCAGGCTCAGTTGGCGAACCACTTTACCTTGACGTTGTTGCAGCACTGTCTGGTTCACAGTTTGCAAACGTTCCTGTTTTTGCCGGCCGCTACGGTCTTGGTTCAAAAGATACAACTCCTGCTCAGATTATCGCTGCATTCAAGAATAATGAAAAGAAGCAGTTTACAATCGGTATCGTAGACGATGTTACAGGTCTTTCACTTGAAATCAAGGAAAATCCTGATACAACTCCTGCCGGCATTAAGAGCTGTAAGTTCTGGGGACTTGGCGCTGACGGTACTGTTGGTGCTAACAAGAACTCAGTTAAGATTATCGGTGACCACACAGATATGAACGTTCAGGCATACTTTGACTATGACTCTAAAAAGTCAGGCGGTCTTACAGTATCTCACCTTCGTTTCGGTAACGCTAAGATTACATCAACATACCTTATCAACAAGGCTGACTTTGTTGCTTGTCACAAAGCTTCATACATCAGACAGTATGATATGGTTCAGGATGTTAAGCCGGGCGGAGTATTCCTATTGAACTGCTCATGGGATAAGGATGAGCTTGAATCACATCTTCCTGGTCAGGTTAAGAGATATATCGCTGAAAACAATATTCAGTTCTATACAATCGACGGTGTTAAGATTGGTAAGGAAATCGGTCTTGGCAACAGAATTAACACAGTCCTTCAGTCAGCATTCTTCAAGCTTGCAGATATTATCCCTGCAGACGATGCTATTCGCTACATGAAGGAAGCAGCAACAGCTTCTTACTCTAAAAAGGGTGATGCTATTGTTAAGATGAACCACGATGCTATCGATGCAGGCGCAGATGCTATCGTTAAGGTAGACGTACCTGCTTCATGGAAGGACGCTAAGGATGAAGACCTTTCAGTTAAGCACGATGGCGAAGGCAGACTTGTTGACTATGTAAACAATGTACTTGTTCCAATTAACGGATTCCGCGGTATGCAGCTTCCTGTATCAACATTCGTTCCTTACGCAAACGGTGAAGTTCCACTCGGTTCATCAGCATTTGAAAAGAGAGGAATTGCTATCGATGTTCCTACATGGAATGGAGATGTATGTCTTCAGTGCGGACTTTGTTCATACGTATGTCCTCACGGATGTATCCGTCCTGTTGTTTTAACAGAAGAAGAAATGAACAATGCACCAGAAGGAATCAAGTATGTTAAGATGAAACAGCTTGACGGCTACTACTATGGTATGGCTATTTCTGTACTTGACTGTACAGGTTGTGGCTCATGTGTAAACGTATGTCCGGAAGTTAAGGGTACAAAAGCACTTTCAATGTCTCCGCTTGATAACAACTTAGACATTCAGAAAGGCTTCGACTACGGCATCAATCTTGCTACTAAGCCATCTGTTCTTGAAAAATTCCCAATCACAACTGTTAAGGGCTCACAGTTCAGAACTCCTTACCTTGAGTTCTCAGGCGCTTGTGCAGGTTGTGGCGAAACACCATATGCTAAGCTTGTTACTCAGCTCTTTGGTGACAGAATGTATATCGCAAACGCAACAGGTTGTTCATCAATCTGGGGTGGTTCATCACCTTCAACACCTTACACAACAGATAGCGAAGGCAGAGGTCCGGCATGGGCTAACTCACTCTTTGAGGATAATGCGGAATACGGCTATGGTATGTTCTTAGGTCAGAAGGCTATTCGTGAAAAGAATATTGAAAAGCTCGAAAAGATTGCTAGCGAAAATGCAGACGTTAAGCCGGCAGTTGATAAGTTCCTTGAAACAAAGAACTGCGGAACAGCTAACCGTGTTGCAACAGAAGAGCTGTTAAAGGCAATCGCTAACCTAAATTCACAGGAAGCTAAAGACGTTCTTGCTGACAAGGATTACCTCAACAAGAAGTCTGTATGGATCTTCGGTGGTGACGGTTGGGCTTATGATATCGGCTACGGCGGTGTTGACCACGTTCTAGCATCAGGCGAAGATGTGAACATCATGGTATTCGATACAGAAGTTTACTCAAACACAGGCGGACAGTCATCAAAGGCTACACCGACAGGTGCTATTGCGCAGTTCGCAGCAGCTGGTAAGGCTGTTAAGAAGAAAGACCTCGCTGCTATCGCTATGAGCTACGGCTATATCTACGTTGCTCAGATTGCTCAGGGTGCTGACTACAACCAGTGCTTAAAGGCAATGCTTGAAGCTGAAAGCTACAATGGTCCATCTCTTATCATCGCTTATGCTCCATGTATCAACCACGGAATCAAGGGTGGTATGAGCATCGCTCAGACAGAAGAAAAGAAGGCTGTTGAAGCAGGCTACTGGCACCTCTTCAGATACGACCCAAGACTTGCTCTTGAGGGCAAGAATCCATTCCAGCTTGATTCAAAAGAGCCGAAGGCAAGCTATGAAGACTTCATCATGGGCGAAGTTCGTTACAACTCACTTGCTCGCCAGAATCCTGAAAGAGCAAAAGAACTCTTTGCAAAGGCTGAAGCTGACGCAAAGGCTAAATACGAAAAGCTCGTTGAAATGGCTAAATAATTAAGCTTATAAAAATTATACGCACTCCAAAAACTTTGGAGTGCGTATTTTTTTGCAAACGAAACGGGACTGCCAAAATGACAGTCCCCTTCTCTGCAAACATAGTTACTCTGCTAATTTTCTATACTCGGGTTTTAAGTATCCGCTCATATCTTCAAGAGATAAAGATATTTCCACAAAACCACGCTCATAATATGAAAGCTCATAAGGCGGATAAAAAAGTACAAGATTTTTGCCGTCAATATAATATCTCTGATTTTGTGAAACGGCAGGTTTCTGCCATAAATCAGAATACTTTTCCGCATTATCCTCAACTTCCTCTTCAATACGGCTGTTTAGCATATCAATATATGAGTCGTCTGAAAATAGGTCGGAAAGTTTCACTTCAATGCATTCCTTCGTGTCGATATTCTTTGTGATACGGTAGCTGTTTTTGCGATTTCTTCCTGTGCTAGAATCAATCTGCGTGACTGCTGAAAAGAATTGATTACTATTATAATGCACGGCAGTATTTGTCTCAAAAGTTGAACTGTCGCCCGTCTTTTTTGACGCCTCCGAGAAATCAGCTAACAACTCCGAGACAGTTGTTTCATATTCCTCATTTACTGCCTCCTGCAGATTTTCACTCGAAAGCCCTGAGATTTGCGGAATCTTGGCATTTGAGGATACCGTACCCGTAGAATACGACTTATCAACAGTATGAATTTTGACTCCGTCACTGCACGAAGAAAGGATAAGGATAAAGACCGCAATTATAATGATTTTAGCTTTTTTCATAATATTATGCAAATCAAACCACCGCTACCTTCATTTATAATTCGCTCAAGTGTAGTTGCCAGCTTGCGTCGTGCCTCATCCGGCATCTTGGAAAGCTTGTTGTTTACGCCCTCATTCACCAGTTCATAAAGTGATTTACCAAATATGTTCGACTCCCATATCTTCGCAGGATCGTTTTTGAACTCGTCGAGTAGGTAATGCACAAGCTCCTCCGACTGTTTTTCAGTGCCCACAATCGGACTTACCTCAGCTTGAATATTTGCTTTTATCATATGTATGCTTGGTGCAGATGCCTTCAGCTTAACGCCGTATCTGCCGCCCTGTTTTACAATTTTCGGTTCTTCCAGTGTAAGCTCTTGTGTTGTCGGCGACACTACTCCATAGCCGCATTCACGAACCTGCTCAAGTGCAGAGGAAATTTTATCATACTCCGCTTTTGTCTTTGAAAGGTCACGTATCAGCCTTATTAAAGCCTCCTCGTTTTCAATTTCATAGCCAGACTCCTCGCCTAAAACCTGATAAAATAGATTTTCCGGCATTGTAAGCTCCAAAACGGCATTTCCTTGACCCAGGTCAATTCCCTCAATATCAGATGAGCGAATAAATTCATATTCTGACAAGTTTTTGCAAAGCTCACGCACATTGCGTATCTTTTCCACAGGTTGAATTTCTTCAAAAACTGCAGAATTGACCTTTTCCGAAAGCCAATGCTCGCCTCCAAGCTGCATAACCCAGCCAGGCATCTTGATTTTGACCTCCTGAAGCGGAAACTCAAAAAGTACCGTCTCAATTATTTTATTAATATCATCTTCATCCAGCTCCTGACAATTTACAGAAACCACAGGCACTTGATGTTCTTTCTCAAGCTCAGCCCTCAAGCTGCGGCATTCAGCAGAATTCGGATTTGCAGAATTCAAAAGAATTATAAATGGTTTATTAAGCTGTTTTAACTCATTTATAACACGGCTTTCCGGCTGAATATAGCTTTCTCTTTCGATTTCGGTTATACTGCCGTCTGTCGTTATAACAAGCCCGATCGTAGAATGGTCGCATATAACCTTTTTCGTACCAACCTCCGCCGCCTCATAAAACGGAATCGGTGCTTCTGACCAAGGCGTCGTTACCATTCTCGGTTCATCATCTTCAATATAGCCCATCGACCCGTCAACAATATAGCCTACGCAGTCTATCATTCTAACCTTCATCCGTGCATTATCGCCAAGGTTAATTTCCACCGCCTCATTTGGAATGAACTTAGGCTCAGTTGTCATAATCGTTCTGCCCTGTGCTGATTGCGGCAGTTCGTCACGAGTTCTCTCCGCCTGATAGGCATTTTCCATATTCGGAAGTACGAGCAAATCCATAAACTTCTTTATAAAAGTCGATTTGCCAGTCCTGACAGGTCCGACAACTCCTATGTAAACATCTCCTCCTGAACGTTCTTTTATATCCTGATAAATACTGTATTCTGTCACTTACCGTTCCTCCTTTTTCTATACACATAGTACAGGTTTACTACATATATATTGAGCATAATTCAAAATTAGTACAAAAAAATAAGCGATTAAAAAAAACCGCTTATCTCTCCACTTTAAAGCGCCTGCTGACTGCCTTTTGCAACTCTACTATTACCACAGGCAGAACCGAAAGCACTCCAACAACTGTCCACTCTGCAACGCCAAGCTCTGTAACCTTGAAAATTTTTGCCATAAAATCAACATTTACCACCAGAACTTGCATCAAAATCCCTGCACAAAGCGAACAAACCAATGCTTTATTTCCAAAAAAGCTTTTATTCAAAACAGAGTCCTCGCTTCGCATATTAAAGGCATGAAAAAGCTGTGACATCGACAACACGCAAAAAGCCATAGTCCTTCCAACATCGGCGCTCATTCCTCCGCCAAACAGGTTATGCCCTATCGAAAATGCCAAAAGTGCAAGCGCGCCTATCATTCCGCCTTCTATACAAATTGATGCCCAAAGTCCGTCAGCAAAAAGGCTTTTCTTTGGATCTCTCGGTTTTCTCTCCATAATTTCTTTGCTAACCGGATCTATTCCGAGCGCAAGAGCCGGCATCGAATCGGTTACAAGATTTACCCACAAAAGCTGGATTGCCAGCAAGGGTGGTTCCCACCCAAACAGCATTCCAACAAAAATTGTTATTACTTCGCCAATATTTGAAGAAAGCAGGAACTGAATGGATTTTTTTATATTTTCAAATATTCCTCTGCCTTCATAAACAGCTGCAACAATCGTAGCAAAATTGTCATCAACGAGTACCAAATCAGAAGCTTCCTTTGCAACGTCTGTGCCCTTCATACCCATACTGCAGCCAATGTCGGCAGCTTTTAAGGCAGGCGCATCGTTTACACCGTCGCCTGTCATAGCAACAATTTCACCCGATTTTTTAAATGCCTTTACAATACGCATTTTATCGCTTGGCGTAACTCTTGCAAATATACTGTACTCTGTAATCTCTTTGTCTGTTTTTTTCGATAGTTCTTCGCCCATAATGGCTTTTCCTGAAAAACCTATTTGCTCTGCCACAGCACTAGCGGTTATTTTATTGTCTCCGGTTATCATAACAGGTCTTATACCTGCTCTCGTGCATTCTTCTACGGCACGCTTGACCTCCCGTCTTGGTGGGTCCATCATTCCGATAATCCCCACAAAAACAAGACCGTTTTCGCTGATTTGCGCACTAAGAGTGTCTTTATATGCAACCGCAATTACGCGAAGTGCCTTTTCACCCATTTTTGCAACATCAGCAAGAATTTTCCGTCGAATTGCTTCACTAAGCTCCTGCATTTTGCCGTCCTCAATATAATGTGTACATTTTTTCAGCAGAATTTCAGCAGCACCCTTTGTAATCACACGTTTTTTGCCATAATATGAAACCATAACACTCATCAGCTTCCGCTTTGAATCAAACGGAAGCTCTGCAATCCTCGGAAACGCCCTTCTGCCATCATTACTGCTTAATCCCCGTCTTTTAGCTTCATCCAGAATTGCTTTTTCCGTCGGGTTTGCATCTCCGTCGCAGCAGAGTACTGCCATCTCAAAAAGCTGCATTTTATCCGACGCCACACATTCTGTTACCGTCATCTTATTCTGCGTCAATGTTCCGGTTTTATCGGCACAAATAACCGTTGCACTGCCAAGCGCCTCAACCGCAGACAAGTGCTTTACAATCGCTTTTTTCTTTGCCATTTTCTGCACGCCCATAGCAAGAACTACCGTAACAATCGCAGGCAGCCCTTCAGGAATTGCCGCAACTGCAAGGCTTACTGACGTCAAAAACATTGTAAGCGGCGGAAGGTGTTTTGCAATCCCCATTAAAAAAATCACAGCACATATTATAAGCGCACCGCAGCCTAAATATTTCCCTGTCTGGGCAAGTTTTTTTTGAAGCGGTGTCGCCTCGTCATCTTCATCCGAAATCATAGCAGCAATTTTTCCCATTTCGGTGTCCATCCCGATTGCCGTTACTATTGCCTCTCCTTTTCCCTGCAATACATTGGTCGATGCATACACTATATTTCTTCTTTCTGCAAGCGGTATAAATTTGTCTAAAACACATTCGCTTTCCTTTGTGACCGGCATTGCTTCGCCAGTCAGTGCGGCTTCGTCGGTCTCTAAACTAACAGCCCTTAAAAGACGCGCATCAGCACTTACACAGCTTCCGGTTTTAAGGATAAGAATATCTCCGACTCGCACATCTTCGCTCTTCACGGTTATACTCTTTCCGTCTCTTATTATATCTGCCTTTGGTGAGGAAATCTTTTTAAGTGCTTCAAGGGCATTATCTGCCTTTTTTTCTTCAATAACACCCAAAACGGCATTTAATACCACAATCACCAAAATGATTATCGGGTCTAAAAAATCCCCATCCTGTCCTAAAAGTGAAATTGCAAATGAAATCCCTGCTGCAATCAGCAGTATAACTATCATAAAATCTGAAAACTGCATAAAAAAACGCGAAATAAGGCTTTTTTTCTTCTTTTCCTTCAGCCTGTTCTTAACTCTTGTGTCATATTTTTGCTGTGATATGTATTTTATTACCGCCTCTGTTGTCATGGCGTGAAAATTCATGTTGATCAATCCTTTTTTGTATATTCTTATTAACATTACTATGTGTTTTTGGGACAATTATGCAATTTTTTTATGTCCCTATTGCATTTGTGAGATTTTGTGATATAATAATGTCAGGGGACAATAATTTTGCAAATGCACATACAAAGTTCAATTCTTTACGCCCCTTAGATGAAAACGAGGTGATTTTATGGCACGAAAAGGACGAATACAAAGCAAAACAGGAATTTATCATGTAATGTTAAGAGGAGTAAATCTGCTTTTTAAAGAAAACAGCGATTACGACGAATTTTTAGACATCTTAAAAAGATATTCTAATTTAGGCGAAATAAAAATTTTCGCGTACACTCTGCTGAAAAACAGAATACATCTCGTAATCGACGCAGGCGAAGACATTGGCAAGGCGCTGAAGCCTATTTGTACAAGTTACGCAAGGTATTTTAACCGTACTCACAGCGGCAGCGGAAAGCTGTTTTATGACCGTTTCAAAAGCGAGCCTGTCGATTCCGTCTCTGACCTCAAAGGTGTTGTAGCTTTTGTAAACTTAATCTCACAAAAATGCGGAAAAGATTATCCATACTCATCACTATCTTCAAAAGGTCAAGAGCTGTGCACTAAAGACAAACTCACCTCACCAGAACGCAAAAGCACAAAAATTACCGATATATATATGGAGGACTTTGATTGTCTTTCTCAAAAAGAAATCGGCGGATACATATTTGATCTATGCGGAATTATGCCTAAGGATTTTAAACATCTTTCAAAAGCTGAACTTGATGCGACAATCGAAATACTTACAAGAAAGCGTTGGATAGCACGCACAAAGCTTTTTGATATTTTAGGAATTAAAAAGGCAGCTTCAGGCAAACAAGCGCCAAAAAGGCCGGAACCAACATCGGAAAGACATAAACCCGAACCAAAACCAGAACCAAAACCAGAGCCAAAGCCCGAACCAAAAAAAGAGCTTAGCATCTGGCTCTTATAGGAGGACATATGGAAAAACAAAAATTCAAATACACTATACCAGGTCAGCTTTGTACTCCCGTCAAAAACCACGCCATAACAGCACTTTTTTTCACACTTTTGTGGCTTATGGCAATTCAAATATGGACTTCCGAGACAGTTCACATCGCTTTTTCAGCAATAGGACTTTTAGTATATTTCCTTGCCATATATGGCGCTGGATTTGACACGTATTTAGACGACAAAAAGCCATATTCCTGCCACTCGCCAAAGTGGTATAAGGGAATTTTTCTATCGCTATTTTTGACAGCTGTAAACTTGCTCGTCATTGTCATCTATAAGTGCAGCTGGACATTTGGAACAACCGATGGACTCATATCAAACATCTGGTCATTAACAGGAAATATCCTGTCTGTTTTGTGGTTTTCACCTTATAAAAGTCTGCTCGGTATGAACGACGGTCACTTTGAAATCCAAGGCTATCTCATTATTATATTTGTGCCCAACATCGCAACATTTTTGGGGTACCTTGCTGGGTATTACAATTTTGACATTTATGAAAAAATTGCCAGCCTCATATATGAAAAAAAGAAATAATTTAATTAAGCTGTGATGAAACAAATTTGTTTTGTCACAGCTTATATATTATAATAGGTAGAAACTCATGCAAATTTAACCGCAATAGCTACCGCCAGCCCAATTAGTGCTACACCCGCCGACAAAATCCAAGTCCTTAGCTTTGCGCTTTTTTGTATCTCCGTCAAATCAGGCTTTCTGCTCATATATTTTTCCACAATTCGTTCCGCTTCAAGCATTAGATTTGTATCACTTTCAATCACAGAGTCCTTTAAAATCAAAATTGCCTGTGAAATCATATCCGAATTTACATTTTTTAATATCACAACTCTATGAGTAGTGTTTTTCATACCAAAATTCCCCTTTCACGCTCTATATGTAGTGCTCATTGCTTTAATATTTTTGTAATATTCGCTTTTTCCTGTTTTATATCGGTATTATAGCCCAAGCGCTCGTATTATATACCATTTTTTGCGTAAAATATATGCGGTTTAGCCGAAAAAATGGGAAATGGCTTTTTGTGTAAAATATTTCCTCAGTAAAAATATTCATATTTTATCGTGCAAACTGTCCAAAATTTCTGACTTTTTGTGTAAGTTTTTACGCTCGATTTAGTCGATATGCAACAATTTTGTAATAAAATGCTTGACTTGTACATAATATAGTTATATAATATGCGAGAAGGTATAGGAGGAAAGAAAAATGTTTTTTAATAAAAAAAGCAATAAATCCTCAAAACTTTTTTCGAGGGTTGTTGCCGTATTTATGTTAGTAATTGTTTTCGGTCTTTTGACAGGTGCCGTTATTGACCTTCAATCAAAAAAGGTTACACTTGTTATGGTCGACGCATTTGCTGACAGCGAGAAAACACAGGAACTGACCACTAGACAAAACACCGTGTCCGAATTTTTGGACGAAAACAACATTCAACTTGGCGAATTTGATAAAATGAATATGCTCATGGAGGACGAGCTTAAAAGCGGTACAACACTTGTTGTAAGCAAAGGAAGGAATTTTGCAGTTAATATTGACGGAAACGTTCAGATTATTACTACCACAAAAAAGACTGTAAAAGAAGCCTTTGACGAATCAGGCATTGTACTTTCTGAAACCGATAAGGTTGAGCCCGCTCTTGATACAATAATTACTGAGGATATGAGTGTAACTGTTTTCAGAATTCTTACGTCTGAAGTTTCGGTTTCAAAGGAAATTCCTTTTGAAACCAAAAAAGTTTCAGATTCAAGCCTTGAAAAGGGCAAAACACGTATCAAAACAAAAGGTGCAAACGGCATCGTTCAAGCAACATATTCTGTTACAACAGAAAATGGTCTTGAAACAAAACGTGAGCTTATTTCCGAGGTTACTGTTAAAGAGCCTGTAACACAAGTTGTTGCTGTCGGAACAAAAGCAAAGTCAACAAAAACTACAACAAAAACTACGAAAAACACTTCAACAAAAACAAATTCAAGCAAGCCATTTAGCTATTCAAAAAAAATAACTGTTTCTGCGTCGGCATATTCGCCCAAAGCAGGTTCTACAACTGCACTCGGCAAACCGGTACAATACGGCATTGTCGCAGTTGACCCAAAGGTTATACCGCTTGGCACAAAGCTCTATATTGAATCTGCCGACAATGGAAAATCATGGTCCTACGGTTACTGCGTAGCAGGTGATACCGGCGGTGCAATTAAAGGAAATAAGGTTGACCTTTTCTATAATACCGAAAAGGAATGCTTGCAATTTGGAAGAAGAAATGCTATAGTATATATATTAAATTAAAAATGAGGATGATAACATCATCCTCATTTTTTAAAGAGGTAAAAATTATGGATTTAACATCACCAAAAGTAATAAAAGATATCTGCCAAAAATTTGACTTTGGCTTTTCAAAAGGTCTCGGTCAAAACTTCCTTTTAGACGGCAGTGTCCTTGACAAAATTGCAGATGCCGCTGATATAGACTTCGGCGTTTTAGAAGTAGGGCCGGGCTTTGGAGTTTTGACCAAACGTCTTGCCGAGACAGGCAAAAAGGTCGTTTCGGTCGAAGTAGACAGCCGTCTTATCCCCATTTTAGACTTTACTTTATCAGAATTTGACAATGTAAAAATCATCGAACAGGATATTTTGAAAACCGATATAAATGTACTTATAAAATCAGAATTTGGTGACAACAAAATAAGTGTTGCCGCCAATCTTCCGTATTACATCACCACCCCAATCATTACTCGATTAATTGAAGAAAGGCTGCCGATTAAAAACATTGTTGTTATGGTTCAGCGCGAGGTTGCCGAGCGCATTTGTGCAAAGCCGGGCAAAAAGGATTATGGCGCAATAAGTGTTTTATGTCAATACTACACCAATCCAAAAATGGTTACGATAGTCCCAGCCGGAAGCTTTTATCCTGCACCAAAAGTAGATTCCGCCGTGCTTTGTATGGAAGTCTTAAATACGCCTAATGTGCAGACCAAGGACGAAAAGTTATTTTTTAAAGTTGTAAAAGCTGCATTTGCACAGCGCAGGAAAACGCTTTTAAACTGTCTTTCAAGCGGTTTTTCAAAAGACAAACAGACACTTTCGGATATTTTGGAAAGCGTAGATATTTCACCGAGTATTCGTGGTGAAAAGCTTGGTCTTTTAGAATTTGCAAAAATCGCAGATGCGTTTTTTGATAATGAAATATTATAATTTTTAATCACAAAAATACTGTGGAATAATAACTCCACAGTATTTTTTATTTATATATCGGCATTTTTATACCGCTTTGTCCTTTTACTCCCGACAAAACAGGAAATTTATACACATTATCCGCTTTCCATATATCTTCGCCTGACTTTTCGTTTCCCCAGCCGAGGCTTCCGCCGTCAGATACAGGCTTAAAATAGAAATCAGCATTTTTCAAAAGTTCTAACGGCCTGACAGTTCCGTTTTTTTCGTTTTGAATAATGCGCGCTCCGTTTATCAAAGTCTTGTCACAGCTGAAATTATCGCTAACTTCACTCTGCTCGGCCGCTCCGACAATCGTTCCAACTTCTTCATTTCCGTTGATAGCAGGATTTAAGGAAACATTCTGCATAATAAACCCACTTTCAGAAAATCCGCAAATCCCGCCTGCTAAAATTTTGCCAACTGCAACAACATCTGCCGCAGAGTATGTATTCTGGACAATCGCACCGAAGCCATAGCCTACAACTCCGCCCGAATAACCTTCTTCCGCCGAAACATAGCTATTATTTACCGCATAGCAGTTGTAAACTATTCCGCCTTCCGTCATACCGCAAACTCCGCCGGCATAAGCCATATCGGCATCCTCTACTAAAATACTGCCTGACGCTGTGCATTTATAGATTTGCGCATCAATCCCGATACCGCAAATTCCGCCAACATACGTCGCAGTATTTTTCGCCGAAATCTCTGCCTTTGAAAAGCTTTCATAGACATATCCGCCATTATTGTAGCCGCAAACTCCGCCAATTATCGAGTTGTCTCCAGTTGATACAATCCTTCCCCAATATGCACAGTTAACAACTATTCCGCTGTTTTCGGCGCAAATTCCGCCAAGTGTCGCATTGTTAAATGTATTATCTACATCAACACGCACGTCACAACCTGAAATCTCGCCATAATTTTCGCACGCCACCGTTCCTAAAAATCCTGTTTTTGAGGTCGAAATCCGGCCATAAATTTTACAGTTTCGGATATATCCAAAGTTGCAAGCTGTCAATATAGCTCCTGCGCTACCCTGTGCTGCTGTAACATTCATTAGTGTAAGATTTTTCACCGTTCCGCCTGTTATGTTGGAAAACAGACCTGTTTCGCCCTTTAAGTTAAGGTTGTATATGGTATGTCCATTTCCGTTAAATGTTCCTGAAAACCCGTCTCTTGCACAAATCGTTTTCCACGGCAAGCTCAAGCTTATATCTTTTTTTAAAATGTAGTGGCCTCCTTCATTGTCATTCACAGCACGAAGTTCAGTCTCAGACACAATATCCTTAGGAAGATACGGTGTTCTTCCCGGCTCAAGAGTCGGTGCAGATGTCTTTTCAGGCAAAATCAAGCGAAATCCGTTCTTCGCAGTTTGCCACTTCTCACTATCCCAGCCAATATCGGTTTTATAAAATTCAACGTCTTCAAGCCTTTCCCAGTCAACATCATATCCATTTTGAGAAAATTCGCTTTCTTCGATATAGTTTGCATTAGTAACTGTACCGTTATAGCAGTAGTTATTTTGAGTTATTCCGTTTTTCTTGTTGGTGGTAATTCTTCCACTATTTTTCGTCATTGTATCATACACTGTCATACATGCCGAAACACACGATTTTATATGTCCGCCAACATTTGTACCTGAAATTCCGCCGGCAGACATATCTGCAAAGACTGTTTCTGTTGCCGACAGACAATTTTCAATAGTCCCAAGGTTCTGTCCGCAAATTCCGCCGGCATACGAGCTTGCTGTTACCGAGTACATGGCTGAAAGACAATTTTGAATATTTCCTTTATTTATCCCACAAATTCCGCCGGCATTCCCTGCTTTAACTTGAACTTCCCCTGTTACACTGCACCCTTCAATTATTCCGCCGTCGTTTGTTCCGCAAATTCCGCCGGCAAACTGCCTTGCATTTATTTTTGCATCAACTGTAAGGTTCTTTATCACACCGCCTGACAACACCTCAAATAATCCCGCATTCTCACGAGCATCTGTAATTTTAATTCCGCTTATCTTAAAACCATTCCCGTCCAAAACTCCCGTCAGTTCAGGAATTGCTTCCCACTCGCCTGTTATTTCTATATTTTGACCAAGCCTATAATGCGACGATGGATTAAGGGCTATCTGTGAAAGCTGTTCTTTAGTGCGGATTATGTACGGTCTCTTTTCGCTACCATTTCCCGTCTTAATTGAAAACGGACGAATGTTTTCAATTACGGCAAATCTCCCAAGAGTTCCGTCCTTCGACATAGCCCTCAAATAAATATCGTACGTTTTTTCTACATTGACTTCAATATCGACCGCAACGATTTCGTTTGCAACCCTAGCCTCGCACAGTTTTTTCTCGCTTGTATATCCTAAGCTTCCTGATTCACGAAGCCCATAGTACAGTGTGCAGGGCTTATTTGTTCTTATTTCAAGCGAAACACTTCCATACTTATTATCGTCTGAAATTTTCGGATATCCCGACACAAATCTTACTTCTGTACCTACCTTAATGTCATAGTTATACATAAGCGCCAAAAGCTCACCTTTTGTAGCATAATGCTTAGGATTCGGGTTTATTCCGTCAACGAAAAGTCCATTTTCCTGTGCATAGCCATAATAGCTTTTTGCATAGTCAGACACACCTTCAAGCGTGGCAATTCCCTTTTTCTCTGCCTTATAGTACCTTCCTATAACAGTAACTGCATCTTCAAATGTTATATTATTATACGGCATAGCCTTTCCGCCATAGCCGAAAATCAGTCCATGATAACTCGTTGCCGCAAACGCCTCTTCAAACCAGTCGTCATCATCTACATCAGAAAACACATTTATTCCGCCTCTTAAATTAAGGAATTTGGTAAGCATCATTGCAAACTCTGCTCGTGAAGCAGTTTTGTTTTCTTGAAAATCACCGTTTTCATTCCCCGATATTATTCCGCTTTCAAATGCGTCAGATATATATTTTGAAAACGGGCTTTTTGCATATGCGCACGGCAAACAAATCGCAAACGCAAGTAACAGTATCACAAACTTCTTCACGGTATTACCTCCTTACATTATTGGCGAAAATAATCTGAAAAATCCTTCCACTATCATTTTGAAAATCCCGCGTTTTTTGTATTCTCCGGCAGTAAGTTCCCGACAGATGCTTTCGTCCTCGACAAATATACTAAGACATTCCTCTGCCTTTTCAGGGCTATACATAAACGCATTCAGCTCGAACAAAAGACGGAAGCTGCGTATATCAATATTCGTACTGCCAATCGTACAGACACGACCGTCCACTGTCATTGTTTTAGAGTGTATAAACCCAGGATACAACAAAATCTTTACACCTGCGTCTAGAAGTTCGCCCATATATGACATCGTTGTATGGTAGACATATTTTTTATCCGGCATTCCCGGAATCATCACACGCACATCAACACCTGAGCGCGCGGCAGTCTGAACAGCCGTCATAAATGCTTCATCCGGCACAAAATACGGGGTTTGTATATAAACATAATTTTTAGCGCTGTAAATCATTCGTATCATTCCGCATTTGATTTCTTCATTTTCAGTGTCCGGTCCAGATGCGACAATTTGCATACCAACCTTTTCGGATTGGTCTTCCAAAATGGCAGGGCCATGCGATGTTACGTTTATCTTCTTCCCTGTCGAAAACTCCCAGTCCTGCGCAAAGCATCTTTGTACATACTCAACAGCATCGCCCATTATGCGTATGTGTGTATCTCGCCACGGAAGATTTCGTTTAGGGTTTCTACTCATATACTCATCGCCTATATTCATTCCGCCAAGATAGGCAACCTTGTCATCTACCACAACAATTTTTCTGTGGTTTCTATGATTGATTTTGGGCATAGACAAAATGCGTACAGGGAAAAACTCCTCAACCTCACTCTCTTTTTCCGAACGCAGGCGGTCAAAAAGTCGTCTGGGTGTCAAAATCGAGCCAAAGCCGTCATACATAAGACGCACCTTTACACCTTCTCTTGCTTTTTGTGTAAGAAGGTCAATAAGCTCATTTCCTATAACGTCGTTTCGTATTATAAAATAAATGATATTTATGCTTTCCTTTGCATTCTTAATGTCTTCAAAAAGTGCATCATATTTTTTTCTTGCATCGGTAAAAATTTTGACATTATTACTCTCGCAGTAAACACAGTTATTGTTTAGAAAATACTTTATTACTTCCGAATATGGCAAATTTTCATTTTGTTGAGACCTCGCAAGCTCTTTTTGCTCATCAAGAATATGATTTTCATTTAGCTCAGACTTCTTGCGATATTTATGCTGTGCATAGCTTTTAAGCCCTACTCCGAATATCAAATAAAGCACACCGCCGACAGCAGGAATCATAATCAGGCACATAATCCATGCCATAGTAGAAATAGGGTTTTTCTTTTTAAAGCAAACAATAGCAATAATAATTACGACATTTAAAAGATAGGCTATCCATATTAAATTCGCAAACCTGTCCATTTTATTTCCTCCTGAATTTATACGAAACTCCTGCAATAAGCACTCCTATTACCGTTCCCATAAAGTCAATAAATATGTCCTGAACCATACTTGCTCTGCCGCTTGCAAAAAGCTGTATATACTCATCTGCACAAGCGGTTAAAAGTCCGAAAAACAAAATGTAGATTACTCTGCGCTTATACTGCATCTCAAAACAATTTGCAATCAGAATAGCTTGAAGCGTAAACTCTGCAATATGCGCCGATTTTCTTACAAAAACTACTAACGCATCTGCATTTACATAAATTTTAAACCACGAAAGTATGTTTTGCAGAAAATCAACTATTATATTACTGCCCGCCGATGACACCTCGGCAGTCTGTAATGAATTATTAAATATAAACAGCGTTGCTAAAACCGTAGCAACAATAAACGGTAGTCTTCTTTTCACGATTTTTTCTTCCTTATTATAATATGTATATTTTTATTATACCACAAAAGCTGAATTTGTGAATAGTTTTAATAGCTTTTTTAAGAAAAATTAATAACTGGTTTTTAAAACGCAATACTTGGTATTTTGTGCCGCTTTCCAACTTTTGTAGTATTTCTATATAATACTCTATAATTTATTGGTAGTTTTTTATATATTTTTATGCAAAACTTGCAAAAAACTGAAAAATGTCAAAAAAATAACACATAAACACTTGTATATTTTACAATTTTGAGGTAAAATATAGTATGATAAGCAAGGAACGGTTTATTTTCTTGTTTAATTAAAAATACATGTATTGGAGGAATTTTAACATGGCAGTTAAAGTTGCAATTAACGGTTTTGGTCGTATCGGCCGTCTGGCATTTAGACAGATGTTCGGTGCAGAGGGATATGAAGTTGTTGCTATCAACGATTTGACAGATCCAAAAATGCTCGCAAATCTCTTAAAGTATGACACAGCTCAAGGCGGTTACTGCGGAACAATCGGCGAAGGCTTACACACAGTTGAAGCTGGCGAAGGTTCAATCACAGTTGACGGCAAGAAAATCACAATCTATGCTGAAAAGGACGCAAAAGATCTTCCTTGGGGCGAAATCGGCGTAGACGTAGTTTTAGAATGTACAGGTTTCTACTGCTCAAAAGAAAAGTCACAGGCTCACATCGATGCAGGTGCTAAAAAAGTTGTTATTTCAGCTCCGGCAGGTAACGACCTTCCAACAGTTGTTTTCAGCGTAAACGAAAACACATTAACAGCTGATGACAAGATTATTTCAGCTGCTTCATGTACAACAAACTGCTTGGCTCCTATGGCTAAGGCTCTTAACGACTATGCACCAATTCAGTCAGGTATTATGTCAACAATCCACGCATATACAGGCGACCAGATGATTCTTGACGGCCCACACAGAAAGGGTGACTTAAGAAGAGCAAGAGCAGGTGCTGCAAACATCGTTCCTAACTCAACAGGTGCTGCAAAAGCTATCGGTCTTGTAATTCCTGAACTTAACGGCAAGCTCATCGGTAGTGCTCAGAGAGTTCCTGTTCCAACAGGTTCAACAACAATTTTAACAGCTGTTGTTAAGGGCACAGACGTTACTGTGGACGGCATCAACGCAGCTATGAAGGCAGCAAGCTCAGAAAGCTTTGGCTACAACGAAGACCAAATCGTTTCTTCAGACGTTATCGGTATGAGATACGGTTCACTCTTTGATGCTACTCAGACAATGGTTTCAAAGGTATCTGATGACCTTTACGAAGTACAGGTTGTTTCATGGTATGACAACGAAAACTCATACACAAGCCAGATGGTTAGAACAATTAAGTACTTTGCTGAACTTAACTAATTTGGGTATATTAAAGAACCAATGCATGCATTGGTTCTTTTTTTGCACAAAAAAATCGTAACACGCATGACTTATTCCGACTTGGAAGATTCGAACGGCTTAGATGACAATAAAACTAAGCTTTGCGTAAGCAAAGCAACCTTAACTTCTTTCTTCTTCACTATTCCTTATTACTTCAAAAATCCGTACAGGAAAGGAATTTTAGCGAATAGCGAAAAGGTAATATTGAATAAGTAAAAATCCGCACACTGTCGTGTACGGATTTTCTGGGAATGCAGAACCATAAGGATATTTTAAATTTTTGTCGATATGCAACCTTCGTTTGCTCGATATTTTTGTTATCACAAAATCGATATGTTCTCGCTTCGCTCAAACTCGATATGATATAAATCTCGTTGCCGCAGGCAACATATCGAGTGCGTCAGCACATATCGAGTCATTTATGACATATCGAGAATCTCGACAGAGATTTATATCGATGAAAAAAAGACAGATTTCATTGTCGAAATCTGTCTTTTTTTCTGGTGGGAGAGGATGGATTCGAACCATCGAAGCTGAAAGCAACAGATTTACAGTCTGCCCCCTTTGGCCACTCGGGAACTCTCCCATATATAAGGGTAAGCAATAAGCTTACCCTGTTTGTTGGAGCTGGTGATGGGACTCGAACCCGCGACCTGCTGATTACAAATCAGCTGCTCTACCAATTGAGCTACACCAGCATATTGGTGGGAGTAACAGGGCTCGAACCTGTGACATCCTGCTTGTAAGGCAGACGCTCTCCCAGCTGAGCTATACTCCCATTTTTTTGAAATCTGGTCGGGATGACAGGATTCGAACCTGCGGCCCTCTGGTCCCAAACCAGATGCGCTACCAAACTGCGCTACATCCCGATTCCTCGGCATCACTTCCGTATCATCGTCAGCGACTTGTATATAATACCACACATACACACACAAACTCAACCCTAGTTTTTTCCGTTTACATTAATTTATGTCATATTTACTCGTTTTGTCTTTTATTTTCTTTATTTTTCGCCCGATTATGCATTTTTTTATTTATTTTTTCATATTGACTTCACCCTTAAAATAGTATATAATATTTATATAAAAATCATTCTGACATCGAAATATTTTTGAGATGAAAGATGTGTCCAATACTGTTTTTTGGCTGCATCTTTTAGGGTGCAGTTTTTTAATTAAAAAATTCGTCTGCAAGTTTTTGCAGCATAATTTTACTTAAAGCAGGTGATTTGTATTATGGCAAAATCAAACAAACTAACCGACCGTTTTTCTATTACGATGCTAATAGCCCTCATTCTTTTGCCACCTTTAGCATCATTTTGGGCGCTTTCAGCAGGACGTATGGCAATACCGCTTGGCGACGTTTTAAAAAGTCTTATTAATCTTTTTGGCGGAGATTATCCAATAAGCACGCAGGTTCAGACAGTTGTAACAACAATTCGCCTTCCGAGAATACTCCTTGCAATGCTTGTCGGAAGCGGTCTTTCGGTGGCCGGAATATCATTTCAGAGCCTTTTTTCAAATCCTCTTGCAACTCCCGATACTCTCGGCGTAGCAAGCGGCGCAAGCCTCGGCGCGGCGCTCGGAATACTTTTAGGCTTCGGGCTTATAGGAATACAGCTTACCGCTCTTCTTTTTGGGCTTTGTGCAGTTTTCTTAACCGCTCTTGCAGGTATGGGCAGACAGAACTCGCACGGCACAGCCGTACTTGCAGGCATTATGATAAGCTCCCTTTTTTCAGGGCTTGTATCGCTCGTGAAATTTGTTGCTGACAGTGATACGCAGCTTCCTGCAATCACATACTGGCTTATGGGAAGTTTAAATGGTGCAAGCTATAAGTCGCTTGCATTTGGCAGTCCTCTTATTCTCGCAGGCGTTTTTGTCCTTTTCTTGATGCGCTGGCGGCTCAACATTCTGCCGCTTTCCGATGACGAGGCACGTTCATCAGGTACAAACATAAAACTTTTAAGGGCTGTTACTATTCTCTGTGCAACCATAATCACAGCTTCCTGCGTTTCTATGTGCGGTCAGGTCGGCTGGGTAGGACTTTTAGTCCCGCATATTTGTCGCATGAAATTTGGCAACAACCACAAAGTTTTATTACCAGCATCAATCAGCATCGGTGCAGCATTTATGGTAATTGTAGATACTCTCGCACGCAGTGCTACTGCATCTGAAATTCCGATTTCGGTGCTCACTGCCATAATAGGTGCTCCATTCTTCATTTACCTTATGCGAAAAAGTAGGGGGTGGCAATTATGATACTATCAGTTGAAAACGGCAGTTTTGGATATAACCACGACAGAAAAGTTTTCTCAAACATTGATTTTTCGGTGAAATCTGGCGAGCTTCTTGCTATTTTAGGTCCTAACGGTGCCGGCAAAACCACACTTCTTCGATGCCTTATGGGATTTCTTCCGTGGTCTTGCGGCAAGAGCACATTAGACGGCAAGGATATACGCAAAATCACGCCTCGTGAGCTATGGAGCAAAGTTTCATACGTCCCTCAGGCAAAATCTACCGTCTGCTCATATTCTGTCAAGGATATGATTATGCTTGGCAGGGGCAGTAATTTCGGTTTCTTCGAAAATCCCTCACGTGACGATGAACTGGCGGTTGAAAAAATTATTGAAGATATGAACATCGGCTTTTTAAAAGATAAGCTTTGTAGCGAAATTAGTGGCGGCGAGCTACAAATGGTTTTAATCGCAAAAGCACTTGCATCAAACCCTGAAGTCCTTATTTTAGATGAGCCGGAATCCAATCTTGACTTTAAAAATCAGCTTTTGGTGCTTGACACCATAAGCAGGCTTGTTGCCGGCGGTATGGCCTGTATTTTTAACACGCACTACCCTGCACACGCACTGCAGCGTGCTTCAAAAGCACTTATTTTAGACAAAGCCGGAAATGCACTTTTCGGCGACACTCTGTCTGTTATAACCGAAGACAATATCCAAAGTGCATTCGATGTAAAGGCAGTAATCGGCGAAGTTGAAACACAGCAAAATATTATGAAAGACGTAATCCCGCTGGCTGTAACAGAGAGTGACGCTATGTCACTGTCAACAAAATTTGACCCAGCCGAGCAGCTTGCTGTACTCTCAATAGCTGCCAAACGTGAGTCGGCATCGGCTATTAACTCACTCCTTCACGAATATCATAAATACATCGTAGGAAGAATGGGAATGCCTTATAAAAAATACGACGTAAACATAATTAACCTGACACTTGACGGTCCAAAAAGTGAGCTTGAAAACCTTACAGCACGTCTGTATGCTTTGCCTGACGTCAGCGTAAAGACGGTTTATGTCGGGAAAGATGACTAATATGATCAATAAGTTATTAATAGACAAATTGAATAATGAAAAAACTTTGACGAAACAGGAATGGATTTCTCTGATTTCCACCTTTACGGACAAAGACCGAGAATATGCAGCAAAAATAGCCCGCCAAATAGCCAATCGGAAGTTTGGTAAAAATATTTACCTTCGCGGGCTTGTTGAAATATCCAATATATGTAAAAATGACTGTCTGTACTGCGGAATAAGAAAAAGCAATAGCAAGGTTTGCAGATACAGAATGACTAAAGACGAAATTCTTGCTTGCTGCGAAGACGGCTACCACGCAGGATTTCGTACACTTGTTCTACAAGGCGGCGAAGATGGATTTTTTACCGACGAAGTTCTTGTTGATATAGTGTCCCAAATCCGCAAGCGCTTTCCTGAATGCGCTATAACTCTGTCGCTCGGCGAGCGCAGCTTTGAAAGCTATAAAAGACTTTTTGACGCAGGTGCAAACAGGTATCTTCTTAGGCATGAAACCGCAACAGATGAGCATTACAGCCTGCTTCATCCCGAAAATCTTTCACTCAAGAACAGACTTGCCTGTCTTGAAAACCTAAAAGAAATCGGATTCCAGACAGGATGCGGAATGATGATTGGCTCTCCTGGTCAAACACCGGAGCATCTTGCAGAAGATATGCTTTTTATGAAAAAATTCAATCCGCAGATGATAGGAATTGGGCCGTTTTTACCGTCAAAAAACACGCCGTTTGAAAATGAAAAATCAGGGGCTTTAAACGACGTACTGTTCTTTTTAAGCCTATGCAGAATAATGCTTCCAAACGTTCTGCTTCCTGCAACCACAGCTCTTGGAACAATAGACAAAAACGGCAGAGAAAAAGGAATTTTTGCAGGTGCAAACGTAATAATGCCCAACATTTCTCCAACAGAGAACAGAAAAAATTATAGCCTTTACGATAACAAAATCGGCACAAGTGACACGGCAGAAGAAAGCAAGGCTAAGGTTGACAAAATGCTTGAACGCATCGGCTATACTGCGCCTGCCGTTCGCGGCGACTTCGAAAATGAGGTGACTAAAAATGATTAATATTGCAGTTTACGGAAAAGGCGGAATTGGAAAATCCACTACCGTTTCAAATATGGCAGCAGCTCTTGCCGAAAAAGGTCTCGTTGTTATGCAAATCGGTTGCGATCCCAAGGCGGATTCTACAACCTGCCTGCTTGGCGGCAAAAAGGCTACAACCGTCCTTGACCTTGTAAGAACACGTGGAAATGATTTTTCGCTTGAGGATATGGTGACAGTCGGCTACAAAGGCGTTTTATGTGTCGAAGCAGGCGGACCGACGCCTGGTCTCGGTTGTGCAGGACGCGGCATTATCGCCGCTCTTGAAAAGCTTAAGGAGAAAGGCGCTTATGAAAGATACAAGCCCGACATTGTTTTTTACGACGTTTTAGGCGACGTTGTATGCGGCGGGTTTTCGATGCCTATGCGAAGCGGTTATGCTGACAAGGTTTTTGTTATTACAAGCGGCGAAAATATGGCAATCCATGCTGCCGCAAATATCGCAATGGCTGTTGAAAATTTCGCATCAAGAAATTATGCGTCTCTCGGCGGCATTATTTTAAACAAGCGCAACGTAAAAAACGAGGCCGAAAAGGTTACAGAACTTGCCGTTGATGTAAATAGCCGTATCATTGGGGAAATCGAGCACAGCGAGCTTGTTCCCGAGAGCGAGGATATGAAAAAAACTGTCATTGAGGCTTTTCCCGACAGTGACGCGGCAAATGCGTACAGAACACTTGCTGATACCGTAGTTTCAATCTGCAAAGGAGGCGATTAAAATGCTGAAACGCATTGGCAGTACTCCCGATGAATCAGGTGCATCAGTAAAGCTTCGTGATGCATCATTCCCTGTTCCTTTAAATGGCGGTCTTGAATATGCCGCACCTGCAAGAGGAAGCTGGAACATAGTTCATACCGGAATGCTTATTCCTGAAGCTCACGAAATTTTTGTCTGCGCCGCAAGCTGTCTTCGCGGAGTTGTGCTAACCGCAGCCGAAATGAATGCAGAAGACAGATTTTCTACCATAGAAATTCGGGAAAACAACCTATTTGACGGCACTATGGAAGACTTAATAATCGAAGGGGTTTCAAATATTATAAAAAACCTTAAAAAGCGGCCGCCTGCAATTTTGCTATATACAAGCTGTATGCATCATTTTGTGGGCTGTGATATGGATATGGTTTTTTCCAGCCTGCGAAATGAATTTCCCGACATAGATTTTACCGACTGCTATATGAACCCTATTATGCGAAAAAGCGGCGCAACTCCAGACGAAACAATGCGCCGTCAGCTTTACAGCCTTTTAAAGCCGGCAAAAATAAACGAAAAAAGCATAAATATTATCGGTAACGACCTATCGACCGATGCCTCCTCAGAGCTTTGCAAGCTCATTAAAGATGCAGGCTACGACTTAAAGGAAATCACCGCTTGTACAACATACAAGGATTATCAGAAAATGGCGGAAAGCGCCATAAATATTTCCTACTATCCTGCGGCAAAGCTATCTGGCGAGGAGCTTGAAAAAAGGCTTGGTCAAAGGCACATTCATCTTCCCGTATCATTTGATTTCGATGAAATCAAACATAATATAGACACTCTTACAAGCGTGCTGGGCGTAAAGGACTTTGACCATATTTCAAAAATGCAAGCCTGCAAAAAAAGATTAGAAGACCTAAAACTCATTTTAGGGGACACTAAAATATCTATTGACTACACGGCTGTTTCAAGACCGTTTGAGCTTGCCAAGCTTCTATGCGACCACGGATTTAACGTTTATCGCATTTATGCAGATTCTATTACTTCGGGCGACAAAAATGCATTTTTCCACCTTAAAGAAAAGTTCCCTGAAATAGATGTTTTTTCTACTACTCACCCAAAAATGCGTATTCTTTCACGCAACAGCTCTGAAAAAACTGTTGCAATCGGTCAGAAGGCAGCATATTTTACAGGGACACAAAACTTTGTAAATATTGTCGAAGGCGGAGGACATTGGGGATATGACGGAATTCTGAAACTGTGCGACGAAATAGAAGACGCATTTTTAACCGAAAAAGATGCAAGAAACCTTATACAAATTAAAGGATTGGGGTGTGGATGTTGCTAAAAAATCAAGCTTCAAGTATTATTTCAACTTATACCGCTGATGTATCCGGCGTATGCTCGGCCCTGTTTGAATTTGGCGGAATGTGTATAATGCACGATGCATCAGGCTGTAATTCTACTTATAGCACTCACGATGAGCCTCGTTGGTATGACTTTGACAGTATGGTTTATATTTCGGCTCTTACTGAAATAGATGCAATAATGGGTAATGACGCAAAGCTTATTGACGACATCACTCGTGCGGCAGGTGCGCTTTTACCAAACTTTGTCGCAATCGCAGGCACTCCTATTCCGTCCATAATCGGCACAGACCTCTCAGCTATCGCAAGTGGGATTGAGTTAAATACTGGCATTAAAAGCTTTGATATTCCCACAAACGGAATGAACAGCTATATATATGGTGCATCATTAGCTTTTGAAAGCATTGTGCGCACATTTGCATCGGCAGGCACTAAAACAAAGGAGCTTTCTTTAAATGTTTTAGGGACTACACCGCTTGATTTCTCTATATCTGGCTATGTAGAAGATATGCACAGCTATCTTGAAGAAAGCGGATTTAAAATTATTTCGAGGCTCGGTATGGGCGGAAATTTTGACACCTTAAAGGATATGGGCGCTGCTCACGTGAACCTTGTTGTTTCTGCATCAGGACTTTTGGCGGCAAAACTTTTATACCAAAAATTTGGAACTCCTTATGTTGTGGGAACCTGCATTGGAAACAGCTTTTCAAAAAAGCTTACCGACCTGCTAAAGCATTCGGCAAAAACAGGCGAGTGCAGCATTTCATATTCAATCCCCGACAAAAAATCCGACACGTTTATCATTCACGATGCTGTAATGGCAAACTCTATATGCGAATATGCTCGTGACAAATACGGATTGTCTATGGATGTTATATGTCCCCCAAACACAGATGCATTTTTGGGGTACGACCATATTATGTCAGGCGAAAACGAGCTTCGTGAAATTCTAAAGAGCGCAAAAAGAGTAATCGCAGACCCTCTTTTTAAGCCCATTTGTCCTAAAACGGCAGAATTCATAGAATTTCCGCACGAGGCATTTTCGGGGCGCATTTTCCGAGAAAAGATACCAAATCTTATGAAGAATTTATAAAGCGAGGTTGTAAAAATGAAAAAATTTATTACATTATTAATTACATTAGCTGTTTTTCTATCGCTTGCATCATGCGGTGTACCAAAAGAAAGCATAGATGCGGCTGACACCGTAACCCTGACCGACCAAGCAGGCGACACGGTTACAGTTCCTAAAAACGCAGAACGAATTGCCGTATGTGGCATTTTTCCGCTCCCGTCGGTGCTTTCGGTTTTCTTTGACAGCGCTGACAAGCTCGTCGGTATTCCGCCCGAAGCTATGGCTGCCGCTAAAAACGGGCTTTTGGGCGAGGTTTATCCTGAAATTTTAAACGCCAAAACAGGATATATCAGCGGCTCTGACGTTAATACCGAGGAGCTTTTAGCGCTTGCGCCTGACATTGTTTTCTACAGTGCAGACAACAAAAAGATGGGCGAAACCCTTAAAACCGCAGGCTTTGCTGCCGTTGGGATTTCAGCAAATATTCATGCCTACAATTGTGTAAAAACCTTAAACAGTTGGCTTGACATTTTAAGTCAGATTTATCCTGAAAATAACAAAGCGCAGACCGTTTCCGAGTACAGCGAACGTATGCTTTATATGATTTTAGAGCGTACAAAGAATTTGCCGGACGAAGAACGAAAAAATGCATTTTTCCTTTATAAATACAGCGAAAGCACCATTATGACATCAGGCGACAACTTCTTTGGAGATTGGTGGCTTGATGTGGTAGGTGCGAAAAACGTTGCAAAAGAGCTCTCTGGCGACAATCAGCAGACAGTAAATATGGAACAGGTTTATGCCTGGAATCCGGAAATCATCTTCATCACGAACTTTAACACGGCTTTTCCTGACGATTTATATGACAATACAGTTGGCTCATATGACTGGAGCGGAATTGATGCTGTAAATAATAAAAAAGTGTATAAAATGCCGCTCGGAATGTACCGAAGCTTCACGCCGGGAACAGATACTCCAATTACGCTTTTATGGATGGCAAAAACCATTTATCCCGAACTTTTTGCCGACATTGATATAATAAAAGAAACAAAAGACTACTATCAAAAGCTGTTTGGAATAACACTTACAAACGAGCAGGCAGATTCAATTTTCAATCCTTCTGAAAATGCCGGAATTAAAATAAGCAACTAAAAGGGAAGCGGCGCCAAGCGTCGCTTTGCCTTTTTGTATAACAAAAAATGCACCCTAAAACTTTGGGTGCATCTAAAGTTTTTTATTTATCTGTCATATTTTTTGCCATATTAAGCTTTGTCTGGCGACGCATTTTTACCTCTTCCGGCATTGGTTTAATATCACCTGCTGCCATCAGTGCTTGCCTTGTAAGAAGCGGCCCGAATAGCTCATAAATCAACACTGCAAACAGAGTGATATTCCTTATAAGATTGCCCTGCTCACCAAGCTGCATTGCTGTTGTGCACATTCCAAGCGCAACGCCTGCCTGCGGCAACAGTGTAATTCCTAAATATTTGCAAATCTGCGGTTCACATTTGGTAAGCTTTGCACTTCCATAAGAACCGATATATTTTCCGATAGAACGGAAAAGTATATAAACAATACCTATTACCACGATTGCCATATCGGTAAATACGCCAAGCTCCAGCTCTGCACCACTTATAACAAAGAACAGTGCAAAAAGTGGCGACGTCCACTTATCAGCCTTTTCCATTAAATCGTGCGATAACGGGCAGATGTTGCAAAATATCGTTCCCAGCATCATACATACAAGAAGCGACGAAAAGCTTATATGCACAGGGCCTATATGGAAGTCCATCATAGCCAGTGCAACCGTTAAAAACACAAACGTGATTGTCATATTAAGGCGGTTTGTATTTGAATTGAACATTTTTTCAAGCTGTGTTAAAATCCAACCCATTAAAGCACCCAAAAGAAGTGAGCAAGCAATTTCAACCAACGGATTGACTATAACCGAAACCAAGTCCATCGTTCCAACCGTCAATGTTTTTGCTATACCAAAGGAAACGGCAAAAACAATTAGTCCGACAGCGTCGTCAAGTGCAACGATTGGTAAAAGCAGATTTGTAAGCGGGCCTTTCGCCTTATATTGACGCACAACCATAAGTGTTGCAGCAGGCGCAGTCGCTGTTGCAATAGCACCAAGTGTTATAAGCTGCGGAACTGTTAACTTGTCAGGCATAATAAGATGAACACCTAAAAGCGCAAGGTCGACTAAAAGAGTTGCGGCAAGTGCCTGAAGTATGCCTATGACAAAAGCCTGCTTTCCGGTCTTTTTAAGGTCTGAAAGTCTGAACTCACTGCCGATTGAAAATGCGATAAATCCAAGCGCAACTTCGGAAATAAGCGAGAGCCTTTCGACAGCACTATGCGAGTCAAATCCAAAGCCCGGAATCCCCAGTCTTCCTATGCAATAAGGTCCGATTAAAACACCTGCTATAAGGTACGCCGTTACTGACGGCAGTTTTAGCGGCTTAAACGCCCTTGTCATTAAAAGCCCAACTAAAAGGGCAACTGACATTGATAATAATGTACTCATTCATATCACCACATTCTTCTAAAATTATGTATGATTTTAAAAATCCAACCTGTATATTTTATCACATTGACATATATCTGTCAATGAAAATGTTTGATGAATTTTTTACATTTTTTCAAAAATTGCCTTTAAATTCTTTTACATAAAAAACAAGCAATCCTAACTTGAATTGCTTGTCAAATGGTGGCGGAGAAGTTAAGTTTTATATAAATACACTTTTATATTCAGGGAATAGTGAAGAGTGAATAGGTAAAAAGTAAAAGACGACAAGTCGAAACTTGTCGTCTTTTGGCGGAGAAGGAGGGATTTGAACCCTCGCGCCGGTTTCCCGACCTACACCCTTAGCAGGGGCGCCTCTTCGGCCTCTTGAGTACTTCTCCAGACTCCGAAATTCTGTCAAGGATATTCGGTTTTTTAAAAAAAATGAACGCCGCATTCGTGGCGCATTTTGAATTATACAAAAACCGCTGACGTTTGTCAACGGTTTTATTTCTTAGTTTTTCAGTTTTTAAAATGCGAAAAAACGTTGGTATTTCTCACTTTTTGGGCACTCCCGAAAACTGCTCCAGCGCAATATCATAGATGTTGTGTCCCTCGGAATCAATAGCCACAATAACTGGGAAATCCTTCA
>JAZQEC010000024.1:0-5334 GCA_045538755.1 Clostridia bacterium | reverse complement strand
ATTCTTTTAAATGCCAATGTAAAAAGTATTGAGAATAATATGGTTGTTACCGATTGTCAGGAAATACCTGCCGATATGGTCATTGTATCTGTTGGTGTTTTGCCTGAAAACACGCTTGCAAAGGAAGCGGGACTCGCATTGGGCGTAAAGGGGGCAATTGCAGTTTCTGACAACATGCAAACCTCGGACGAGGACATTTATGCAGTTGGTGATGCGGTAGAGGTGGAAAACTTTATTTCAAATGATAAGGCAGTTATAACATTAGCGGGCCCTGCCAATAAAGAGGGGCGAATTGCGGCAGACAATATTTGCGGGATTAACAGCACTTATAAAGGCACGCAAGGAGCATCGGTTATTAAGCTCTTTGATATGACAGTCGCATCAACAGGAATGACTGAAACACAACTTAAATTAAGCAATATCGCTTACGAAAAAGTTATTCTATCGCCCCTTTCTCACGCAGGATACTATCCTGGTGCTACAGTTATGACCTTAAAGGTTATATTTGAAAAGGAAACCTATAAAATCCTTGGCGCACAAGCGGTAGGTTATGAGGGTGTTGAAAAAAGAATTGATGTAATTGCCACTGCAATTTTTGCAGGACTTACAGCGGACAAGCTAAAAGACCTTGAGCTTTCCTATGCGCCGCCATATTCTTCGGCAAAAGACCCTGTGAATATGGCAGGCTTTATCATTGAAAACATGAAAAATGGTATTGTAGGGCAGTTCTATTATGAGGATATTCCATCACTTCAAAAAAGAGATGATATCACGCTTTTAGATACAAGAACCGTTTATGAATATATGCGCGGTCATGCAGAGGGCTTTATCAATATTCCCGTTGATGAACTGCGTGAAAGACTTACAGAACTCGATAAATCAAAACCTGTATATGTAATGTGCCAGAGCGGTCTTCGGAGCTATCTTGCAACAAGAATACTTATGCAAAACGGTTTTGATGCCTACAATTTTGCAGGCGGATACAGACTTTATGGCACGATGTACTATGATGAGGTTGTATCAAAAAGAGCATATGACTGTGGAATGGAGAAATAAATGTTAAATAAATTATTGAAAAGTGTATTAGATCAAGACACAGCTCCTGTCGTTGTTTGTGATATGGACGGTATCATTGTTTATATGAATCCCTCGGCAATAGAGCGTTATCACAAGGATTTGACCGGCAGAAGTATAAAAGACTGCCATCCGCCAAAGGCAAATGAAATGATTGACAAGGTGGTTGCCTGGTTTAAAGAAAGCAAGGATAATAACATCATATATACCTATCGCAATGACGAGGAAAACAAAGATGTGTATATGGTCGCTCTTCGTGATGATGACGGCACTTTAATTGGCTATTACGAAAAGCACGAGTATAGAAATAAAGAAACAGTAGGGCTTTATCAGCCGAAAAAATAAGATTTATTTTGCCGTTCTTTCATCCTTTGCCAGCTGATAAATCCGTAAATGTCATTAAAAAGAAATGCAACAAAGCAGAATACAACTGAAACATATCGGATGTCGGAAAAACTTGCCAGCACCCATAATATTATCAACACAATATCATTTAAAGCGTAGGCAATGGCAAAGTACGGACTTCTTCTGAAAGTAAGATAGACCGCCACAAAGCTTGTCGTAACAGAAAGTGTGCTTGGGACGATATTTACAGTATTAAAGTAAGTCAATATAAAGTAAAAGACAACCGTAACAATTAAAGTTATTATCCACATAAAAGCGTGTTCTTTTTTGGAGATAGAATTAACCTTAACCTCTGCTTTATTTCCGTTGTAGGGATTTTTGAGCCAGGAAATAAGTGCAAAAATTGCCATAGGCATTGTCATACCGAGATAGGTTATCATTTCGCCGAAATAAGAAAAGGTATAAGAAATGATTCCGTACAGCAAACTGAATATTACCATTAAAAGTTGCCCGAAAGGATTTCCTTTCGCATTAAATATAAGTGAGGTTACGCCAATCAGCGATGCGCATAAAACCAGATAACTTTCCCTGTCAAAAATGCAGAAGGAACCAATAATCAACACTACGGAAGATAACCACAAAATAATTTCGGTTGATGAAAAATATTTTTTAAATTTAATCATAATAAGCCTCCACAAAAATAAAAACATCCGCAAGTATATCTTCAAAGACCTAACGATATACAAACGAATGCTCTTACGCACTCACTACCCGGTGGCAGTGTAATTATTTGTTTTTTAAAATTTTAGCATAGCAAACAGAAAAAATCAATATAAAAGGAGAAAAAACACTATGAAAATTGCAGTAACTTATGAAAACGGAAAAATTTTTGGACACTTTGGACACACAAAACAGTTTAAGGTATATACCGCTGAAGAAGGTAAAATTGTTTCATCTGAAGTGATAGATACAAACGGCAGCGGACACGGAGCACTGGCAGGTATGCTCTCTAGCCTCGATATTGATGTACTTATCTGCGGTGGTATTGGCGGAGGCGCACAGATGGCACTTAGCAACGCAGGAATTAAATTGTTCGGAGGTGTACAGGGTGATGCAGACAAAGCGGTGGAGGCATTTTTAGAAAATGCACTTGAGTATGACCCTGAAGCAAAATGCGACCATCACGAGCACGAGCATGGGGAAGGTCATACCTGCGGCGAACACGGCTGTGGCGGAAACTGTCACGGACATAATTAAATCTTTTATAAGGTGAAATCTATGAACACATTTGAAAAGATATATGAGGTCGTGAGAAGCATTCCCGAAGGCAAGGTTGCAACATATGGACAAGTAGCACTTTTAGCTGGCAATCCTCGCTGGGCGAGAGTTGTAGGGTATGCTTTGCATGTAAACCCTTATCCGGGGATTATTCCCTGTCACAGAGTGGTGAATCGTGAAGGCGGGGTTGCCCCTGGTTTTGCGTTTGGCGGCGAAGGAGTTCAAAGACAACTGCTCGAATTAGAAGGCATTGTTTTTGAGCCGGACGGCAGGATAGAGAAATATAGTATATAACATAAGAAAATTTACAGGTGTATTCAATATGAACAAAATAGCATTTATAAAATATATATCAGCACTTTTGCTGTTTGGACTAAACGGCATAGTTGCAAGTCATATAGCAATGAGCAGTTATGAGATAGTTTTTATGAGAACACTCATAGGCAGTATTCTTTTGATTATCTTATTTATGCTTGGAAAAGGGAAATTTCATATCAGGGAAAGTAAAAAGGATTTCCTCTTTGTAGTATTTTCAGGTATTGCAATGGGAACAAGCTGGATGTTTTTGTATGAAGCATATCAGCAGATTGGTGTCAGTCTTGCATCTTTGCTTTATTATTGCGGACCGGTTATAGTAATGATTTGCTCTCCGGTTATATTTAAAGAAAAATTAACTGCACCAAAAATAATTGGCTTTTTGACTGTGCTTGTCGGCATTTTTCTTGTAAATGGAAACACTGCAGACAATAACACAAATGTCTGGGGTTTATTTTGTGGTATTATGTCGGCAATTACATATTTCTTTATGGTAACGTTGAATAAAAAGTCCAAGAAAATTGTTGGTATGGAAAACTCGGTAATTCAGCTTATAGTCAGTTTTATAACAGTAGCAATATTTTTAAGCATGAAGCAAGGATTACATATAACAATCCCGGCTGATGCGTGGGCTTGGATTTTGATTTTAGGTGTTGTAAACACAGGAATTGGATGTTACTTGTATTTTTCGCCATTATCTGAATTGCCTGTGCAGACGGTCGCTGTTTGTGGCTACCTTGAGGCACTATCTGCAGTAGTATTTGCAGCACTTTTGCTTGGCGAAAAAATGACCTTTATCCAAGTTGTCGGTGCAATATGCATAATCGGTGGTGCAATGATAGGAGAATTGGTGAAACCCAAAGGCGAGGCGAAAAATGATGATAGATAGATTTGCAAAAATGATAAAAGAGTGCAACAGTATTGTTTTCTTCGGCGGTGCAGGTGTATCTACCGAAAGCGGTGTGAAGGACTATCGCAGCCAAGACGGACTTTATAACACCGTGAAAGAATACGGCGTGCCTCCCGAAAAAATATTAAGCCATGACTTCTTTTTTCAGAATACCGAAACTTTTTATGATTTTTACAGAAAATATTTTATTATTGAGGTTGAGCCGAACAATGCCCATAAAGCATTGGCGAAACTTGAAAAAATGGGCAAACTCAAAGCGGTGATAACGCAAAACATAGATGGTCTGCATCAAAGAGCAGGCAGTAAAAATGCAATTGAACTTCACGGAACAGCAGAGGAATTTTACTGTGCATCTTGTGGTAGAAAGGGAGATACAGACAAGGTCTTGTCAGAAATCAAAGACAAGAATGTGCCAAAGTGTGAATGTGGCGGCACTATGAAACCAAAGGTTGTCCTGTATGGCGAAAATCTCTATGACGGAGTTGCGGAATCTGCCATAAGATACATCGAAAATGCTGATATGCTGATTGTTGGCGGAACTTCTCTTGCAGTGTATCCTGCCGCATCTTTTGTGAGATATTTCAGAGGCAAATACATCGTTATGATTAATAAGTCTGAAACGGAATACGATAACAACGCCGACCTGGTTATCAGGGAAAATATCGGCGAAGTATTCAGTCAAGTAATGGAAAAGATTGAGGGTTAATGTGATGAAGAAAGCACTATGTATTATATCCGTCTTACTTTGCATACTGCTCACCGCTTGCGGAGATGATAGCAGTATCGGAATTATCGGCGGTGCAGACGGACCGACATCAATAATCGTTGCAGAAAAAGGAGAAAAAGCAATGTACGAACAAATTACGGCAGAAGATGCCAAAAAGATAATGGACTCAGGCGAGGAGCATATCATTTTAGACACAAGAGAACAGGACGAATATGACGAGGGGCACATTCCAAATGCAATCTTGATTCCATATACAGAAATTGAAAACAAGGCAATCGAGATGATGCCTGATAAGGACAAACTGATTTTAGTATATTGCCGCAGCGGTAGACGAAGCAAAATTGCAGCCGAAGCTCTTTCCAAACTTGGCTACACCAATGTAAAAGAGTTCGGCGGTATTATCGACTGGCCTTATGAGATAGAAAAATAAAACTTAAGAATATAACTAACAGACGATGCGAATTTTTCGCATCGGCTTTTTTCGTGTCCAAAAAACTTTCTTTTGCTGCACTTTTATTACAAAGAAGGGGTTATATTACAAATCCGCTGCACTTTCGCTGCAATTTGGCTGCAATGTTAAAAAGTGCGTTGACGCGGATTTTTCACCGCGCTATAATAAGTCTCCCAAGGCGCTGTGGGAGATATTTTTTTTGAAAGATTGGAGGAATCTAAATGTTTAATTTAA
>JAZQEC010000023.1:0-3724 GCA_045538755.1 Clostridia bacterium | reverse complement strand
TAATCGCCGTAATCTTCTATATAGTAGTTACTTCCGCCGCAGTTCCATTTGGGATAAGCTGAAAGCTTTTCATCCCACTCTGCCATTATCTTTGCGTTTTTGTCTGCCTGTGCTTGTTCTTCGGCAATGGCTGACGGTAATTTAGCTCCGCAGTCCTGACAGAATTTTGTGCCGATGGCGTTCTGCTTTCCGCAGGCGGTACAAACTGCACCTTCGGCTACCGTCTGTTCGGGGAGTGCCGTTCCCCATTCGGGACAGAACTTTTTATCTGCCGTGGTCGGCTTTTCACAATTCGGGCAAACCTTCATATTTTTTGCAGCCTCGGTAGCGTAATTATTTACGCTTCTTTCCAAATTTGCAAATGCGCCCTGAAAACCACCGCCCTGAGTTTCACCTCCGTTTTGATTGCCTACGGCATTATCTATATGACCTGCCGCTTTGTTTGCAAGATCTGTGGCTGTCGGCTCGATTGCTTTGCCTATGGCATCGCCAACGGCTCTGCCGATTCCCTGACTCACACCTCGTCTGATTGCTCTTTCCAAATCAAAGAAACTCATACGCTATGCCTCCTTTAACTTATCATTCATACAAACACCGATGATGTCCTTTTCCGCTTGCTTTAACATAAAACTACAGGTTCCGCAGGTTTTGTCCTCACCGTCAGCGTATGGACAGTCTTCTGTAATGACATCTACCCATTTTCTGCCACCTGGGGTTATTCTCGGACATTCGATAAAATCGGGATATTCGCCAAGATGCTTCTTGCTCAGCTCATCATATCGAAAGGTAATTTCAAGTGAATCGCCGTCAAGAGTGTAAACCTTCTTTTTGTCATCCCTCATACGCTAACACCTCTTTTCGTTTATGTTACTTATATTATACAGGCAAAATTTTCTTAAAAATAGTCCCGTTTTGTGGGTAAAAAAGTACAATTTTTGATGCTTTTTTTGCCAAATTAAGGCTTTCCAAAAGACCTCAAATCCCCGAAAAGCCAGTAAACAAGCCACTTTCAAAGAAAAAAGCACCCCGTTCGCAAGCGAACGAGATGCAAAAAATATTTTTTATCTTTTTAAGTAGTTTTGAAGGTCTATTTTTTTGTTGATGCAAAGCTTCTGATATATGTGCTTTATATGGTTTTTAACCGAGCTTTCCGATATATTAAGATGCACAGCAATTTCTTTTGTTCCCCAATCACGGTTATACAGCATTGCTATACTGATTTCCAGTGGCGAAAGGGTGTGTGAGTAGTCGTGTTCATCAGGCTTGTGCAGACGATACCAGCCGTCATTAAATTCCTTTACAACCTTCATTATCTTTTTATAGTCTTCGGGATAGTCTGTTTTTAAGCACTGTTCTGTAAGACCTTGAAGCAAATTATGATGTATGCCGAATAGCTTTATAAAGCCGTCATGTTTTGCAGTTTCCCATGCAATCATAAAGTGCTGTCGGGCAAGAAGAGGCTTTTTAAGTCCCATAAAGGATGCTGCCGCAACTATAAGCACATAAATTGCCGCAACCGGATAAAAGCTGTTGCAAAAAGCAAGGGCTGTATCACATATACCGATTGCTCTTTCAAAATTCCTTTCTCTGTATGCCTTGTACGCCAATATGTATGCTCCGTAAAGTCTTATGCCGTTCGGAAGAAAGTGCAGATATTCCTCAAGGGGCGGCACATCGGGAACAGGCACGTTCAAAAGATATTTTCCGATATATGCGGTAAGCACACCGATAGCATGTAGCTCTTTTGGTGCGTCTTGGTTTTTAAGTCCTTCCTCCAACTCTTTTGATACACGCTCGGAAAAGAAACCGGCAAGGTGAATATGACCTCTGAATATATTTGCAAAGGTACACATAACGTTGGCAGAATAGCGAAGCGATTCGTCATCTGAGTCAAAATACTGCTCCAAAAGCTGTGCGGCTTCTTCTGCCTGACCACGATAATAGTAGTATTCGGCAAGAGCAATATTTTTGTCATCAGGATCGGGAATAGATTCGATAAACTTCATCGCTTCTCCCACGTTAAAGGAGCAACGAAGGAGCGGAAGCTGATAACGGGTAACAGTTTTCTTAGGCGTTACTTCATTTGTCTTCAGCGGCTCTTTAATATCATCCGGTATCCACCAGACACGGTTATCAAAGTATGCACCCGGAAGTCTGCCTTCCTTTGCCCATTTTTGTATTGCACGGCTTGTTACGCCCATACGCTCTGCCGCTGATTTTACGCTTTCATATCCCATATATCACACCTCGCTTACATTTTTTCTGCAACCTGTGCAGGCACCGTATTCATCTTCGCTGATAAAACAGTTATCACACACCCAAGAATGGCAACGTTTGCATTGATTCATCTTTATTGCAATAATTTGCGTTGAATTTGCCCTTGCTCTGTTATAGAGGCTCTGGCAGATTTTATTTGCTTTTCCTTTTTCGCATCTTGCAAGGGTTTTTATACTGCGGCATAGAACAGGGATTTTTAAGCCATATTCTTTCTTTTTACAAATTTCACATTCGGCACAAAATTGCAAGGTTTCCGTATCCACTTTTACATTTTTATAAAACTGCCTCATTGCCATCCCTCCGTTCTTTTTTGACAAATTCCGTCAAAGTCTTGAATTTTTCAAGGTTTTGTGATATTATAATTATATAAATTATTTTCATTATTTCATATCCCACGTTGGTGGGGTTTTTAACAAAAACGTGGGATTTATGCAAAAAATCACGGGGGATGCCCCCGAAAAAGAAAGGTATGGCTATGAATAATTCGATTCTTTTTGAAAATCAAAAAAAGAGGCTGACTCAGCCTCTGTGGATGCTCGTCTGCTTCTCAATGTTCAGCTTTTGGCAGATGGGATTTATCTATTATTTCCTTGACCCGTCCTCGACTCTCGACGGAAAGATCCCAATCGACATTAACATAGATTACGGCACCCTGCTGACGGCGGCTTGCTATGTGCTTGCTATCCTTATGATGATCTTTTTGCCGAAGATTATCGTGTGGTTGCAGAGGATTGCCACAGGTGTTGCACTCCTTTCGGCAGTCGCTTTCTTTCTTCCTATGCCGGATGATATTCTGCGTTTGAACATCTACCTACAGATCTTCTGTTGCTGCCTGATGATCGGCTTTGAGACCTTCCTTGTGGTCAACTGCTTTTCCGAGAAAAGCAGCGTCAAGTATCTGACCTTCGGCTACGGCATAGCAGTGTTCCTGATCGCTTTGGTTCAGAATGAGATCGTGTCGATTCCGTTCTCTGTCTTCCGCTATGCAATGGTGGCGGGTCTTGTGCTTTTGTTTATCTTCTTCCTTCGTATGCCCACGGGAAAGGAGCATCTGCCGCAGTTTGTGAAAAAGAGCGACGGTCTTATCCCGCCGAAGAAGATGATGTGGGGGGCTTATCTTATCTTTTTCATTGCTGCGCTGATGGGCGTTGGTGGTCCTGCGGTCGTAGGCAAGGTCGAGCACGGCGTGTCTATTATGTATTTGGTAGTGGCTCTTTCAAGCTTTACTATGTATTTTCTACATAAGAAAGCGAACATTCATCCCTTCCGCATGGTACCCCTGTTTGTCGGACTCAGTGGGTTCGGTTTTCTTGTAATGCTCGTGTCCGCATACGTTCCCGCACTTTCCTATGTCGCCTGCATACTCATTGGATTCGGTATAACAGTATGTATGCTCGCTCCGCTTTACGGTGTGCCGATTATGAACGCCTATCCGTCAAGATACGTA
>JAZQEC010000022.1:0-18404 GCA_045538755.1 Clostridia bacterium | reverse complement strand
TATCAAGGGGAATGCAGGCTCTGGTTTTGGAGACCGCTGCTTTACCAACTGAGCTACACCCCTAAATTTAACTGCCCTATTATGATACCACAAAATTATGCACTTGTCAACAATTTTTTTACACTTTATTAATAAACTTTTTATCTATAAATTAGCAAGCAAAAACTTTTATGAATATATTATATCAATATAGTCCATAATTTTACAAAGAACAAAAAAATATTATAAATACGAAAAAAATTCTTGACAAACAACGTGTTATGTAGTATAATTTCTAATGTTGTATGGCAAATGCCCAAGTGGCGGAATTGGCAGACGCCCAGGACTTAAAATCCTGTGGGAAGAGATTCCCGTGCCGGTTCGACCCCGGCCTTGGGCACCAAAAACGGAGTAAGCTTAGCTTGCTCCGTCTTTTTATACAAAAATATTTCTATGCCCCACGTTTCCTTTTCTCCAAAATGCCATAACTTTTAGTGTGCCCTTTGGCGGCGCAGGTTTAACAGAGCTGAATTTTTCCTTTTAGCTCTTTCATATATTAATGCTTTTCAGCTAAAACTGTCAATCAGCTATATTGGTTATGCTTTTATCACTCCACACGCTATTTTAGTTCCTGCATTTCCCGATGGTTGCGTTGTAAAATCATCTGCCGCAGAATGAATAATTACTGTTTTCCCAATAATTTCTTTCACTGAAAATCTGTCTGTGAAAAATGCCGAAAACGCATATCCGCTGCACCCAAGCAGTGGCGGCATATCTCCTGCATGATACGGATGCGGACAATCCTTTGGATTATAATGCCCTTCGCTGTCCGCAAAATAATCAGTGTCATTACCTGTGCATCTGTCACCGCTGTGAATATGAAATGCAAAAATCGGACTGTTGCAGTCAGCTGTACCTTTTGGAAGTCCAAAAACCTGTGTTACGACTACCACTCCCAATTTTCTTTGATAAAAATATACAGTTCCGTTTATATCCGGAAAATCTCTGCTTCCTCTTACCTCTGCCATTGCCTGCGGTCTTTGCCTTATAATAGATAAAATATTACTGTTATTATACAAATTCAATCACATCTCCTCTACTTATCACTCTATGATAATGTTGAGAAAATGTGATTGAACTGAAAATTTTACTATTTAATTTTAAAATATAAGTTTTACCTTATATGCAAATTTTCTGCTTTATATAATGCAGTTTTGCATTTATGTCTTCCTTTCGCCATTTTAATAAGTTTACTGTTCACAAACAACTGCAAAGAAATACAAATCCTCGTCAGAATCATTTATAAGACAATGATAATGTCCCTTCGGGCAATAATGGCACTGGCCTGCCTCAATTTTCATTTCCTCATTTTCGTAGCGTACTCTGCCTTTACCCTTTAAAATATACATAATCTCGCTGTTCGTTTCGTGTTTATGATAACCGATTGATGCACCGGGTTCTAAGCGGTCACTCATAATATTATTCATAGAGTCCTTATGGCTTCTTACATAAAAATTACCTTTTCCGCCCAAAAATTCTGTTTTTTTATCAAATGGCATATTTTCAAAATCAATAATCACGTTTTTCACTCCTCTAACAAAAATCAGCAGACCAAATAAAGCCTGCTGACGTTAAATTTTATATCAGTCAACGATAAGTCTGTCAATTTCCGCTATAAAGTCATCACATTTGTCGCTGTGAACCTCTACCTTAATAGGCTTTGAAAGGTTCAGGCTGAATATCCCCATTATAGACTTTGCATCAACAACATATCTTCCTGATGTTAAATCAACGTCATAATCGTATTTTGAAACAATGTTTACAAAATCCTTTACATCATTAATTGAATTGAGCATAAGATTAAAAGTTTTCATAGTTAATCCCTCCTAAATATATTGTAACCAATTTCTTACATTCTTATAATACAACTTTTTTAAAAATTAGTCAATGGGGTATTGCAGAAATTACATAAATTTTATATAATAGTAATAATTAATGTGCTTGCTGTTTGTATAGCATAATAAATATAAACAAAGAGGTATCAATGAAAAAAGTAGCATTTTACACACTGGGATGCAAGGTGAATCAGTATGAAACTGAAGCGATGACCGAACTCTTTAAAGATGAAGGCTATGAGATTTCAAGCTATGACAGCTTTGCTGATATATATGTTATAAATACATGTACGGTAACAGGAATGAGCGACAGAAAGTCACGTCAAATTATACGTCGTGCAAAGAAGTCAAATCCTGACGCATACGTTATCGTCACCGGCTGTTATGCCCAAACTAAGCCCGACGAGGTTTTGGAAATTGAGGGTGTCAACCTAGTTCTTGGCACAAAGGACAGAGGCAAAGTTGTTGAACTTTATGAGAAAAATGTCAAAAACATCAGCACAAACTGTGTTACAGATATTATGCACACACACGATTTTGACAACCTCACAGTTACAACATACTCCGAGCGTACACGTGCTTATACAAAAATTCAAGAGGGTTGTAATCAATTTTGTTCCTACTGCAAAATCCCCTACGCAAGAGGCCCTATTCGCTCAAGAAATTTTGACGAGGTCATTTCGGAAACACGTCGTCTTGCAGAGAACGGTTTTACAGAAATAACATACGTCGGTATACACATTGCATCATACGGGCTTGACACAAAGTCTGAGACTCTTGCCGACCTCTTAGTTGCGGCAAACAAGATTGAACAGATAAAACGCATACGCCTTTCGTCAATCGAGCCTATGACCCTTGATGAAAGCTTTATCGATAAAATAAAGGACGCAAACAAGCTTTGCCATCATTTTCATCTATCCTTACAAAGCGGCTGCGATGAAACGCTTAAAAGAATGAACCGCAAATACACGACTGATGACTATTTTAAAATTGTTTCAGGACTTCGAAAACATTTCCCAGACGTTGCAATTACAACCGATATTATGGTGGGCTTCCCAGGCGAAACCGATGAGGAATTTGAAGCCACCTGTAATTTTGCGAAAAATGTTGCTTTTTCCGACGCACATATTTTCCAGTACTCAAAACGAGAAGGAACACCTGCCGCCAAATTTCCTGATCAGGTTGACTCGCAGGTTAAGGAAACGCGTAGCAAGACGATAAATGATATTTGCAAAGCTTCAAAGCAGAAATTTATGGAAACGTTTTTAGGAAGGACCTTGGAGGTGCTTTTTGAGCAGCCGGCAAGCGGCGGATATTTTGAAGGAAAAACTGATAACTACCAGAATGTACTTGTAAAAACAAATGAGGATCTATCAGGCAAATATAAATATGTACGCCTTGATAAAATCAAAAACGATGCATTTATAGGCGAAATTATGGAAAAGTGAACAGGAGATGCTTTGCATCTCCTGTTCACTTTTCTGCTTTTAGAAATTTGTCCTATATGTCACTTTGAATTGTGCTATCATAACCTTGAAGGGATAAAATCAATCTAAAATATAAAGGAGGATAATATTATGGATTTATATTTAAAAGTCAAAGGAGATACGCTCTCTTGCGATAACACATTATCCGTCACTGCAGGTAATGTTAACACCTATTATTTGAATTTTGACATTGAATGTGACATTGACGGGCTTTTATGGTTTTGTGTTTTTAAAAATACAAAAGTCACATTGGTACAGCCAATTATAGAAAATAAGTGCTGTATTCCAGCTGAAGTTTTAAGTACGAACGCACCCTTCCGTATTGGTTGCTATGCAACAGGCAGCAAAAAGGATTTTAGGCGCATTAGCACAAACTGGATTGTAATAAAATCAAATGACGGTGCATACTGCGAAGCAAATATCCCGCAAATACCCACACCTGACCTATGGGAAAGCTTAGTTTTGAATTCTGTTCCGTATATAGGCGACAACGGAAATTGGTACATTTTCAGTGTTAAGGATAATTGCTATATAGATTCGCAAAAATCGGCAGTCGGCCTTTCTGGATATACACCGCAAAAAGGAGTAGATTACTATACCGCCTCAGACAAAAATGAAATTATACAAGATGTGCTTTTAGCACTTCCTGACGGAGATGAGGTGAAGTATTAATGACAAAAGTTATTACAGACGACCAGAATTATAAAAACATTGCTGAGGCAATACGTTTAAAGACAGGCAACACCGACACCTTTTTGCCTGCACAAATTCCAGATGGCATAGATGCAGTTTTTGAAGCAGGAAAAAAATCTGAGTACGACGCGTTTTGGGATAGCTGGCAGGAAAATGGAAGCAGGCGCGACTATGCAAGCGGTTTTTCCGGTACGGGCTGGAAAGATAACATATTTTACCCGAAATATGACATAAAACCTTATCAAATAGCAAATATGTTTTGGAGAACACGTATGGAAATTGATTTAGCAAAGCGGCTTGAAGATTGCAAAATAGCGTTAGACCTTTCTGTCTGTGGACCTGATGCAACTACCATGTTTTTTGATATGAGATTTACGAGATTGCCTGCCTTAGATTTTAGCAGATGCACTAAACTTAATGACGTAATCGGGACTGCTCCCAACCTTGTAACTGTTGACAGCATAACGATAAACGAAAATGCAACAGTCAACAGACTATGCGCAAACTGTGCAGCCCTTCAAAACATTCAGGTGTTAGGCACGATTGGAAATAGCGGTATTGATTTGACGGCATCTATAAAATTGTCGCTCGACAGCATTGTAAGTTTTGTAAATGCACTTTCTATAACAGCATCAGGAAAATCAATAACATTTTCTCAAGGTGCTGTTGACAGCGCATTTGAAACCGAAAACGGTCTTTGCGATGGCAGCGCATCAGAAGAATGGCTCAATTTAATTGGTACAAAAGCAAACTGGACCATCAGCTTAGCGTAAAGGAGGTATCAGTTTATGCAAAAGAAATTAATAGCGAACTCTGGTATGATATTAACAGATGGAGAGATTTTCGGCAAGGTCATTTTTCTTGGCAATACAAGATCGGCAGATGATTTTTATGAAATTTCCAAAACTGAATATGATGCCATTATGGCAGAAAAAGACGAGCCTATTTAAGCTCAAAAAATGCGTATCTTAAAGCATTAGGCTTTGGATACGCATTTTACATATAAAATTAAACATCTTTTCTCCAGACCATTTTATTTACAACATTCGTATATGACTGAATCAGCTTAACAACCTTAGTTGAAACATTTTCCTCAATATAGTCTGGTACAGGAATCGGGCAATCTCCGTTCTTTGTCATACTGACCGCTGTATCAATCGCTTTTAAAAGCCCTGCCTCATCAATACCTGCAAGGATAAAGCACGCCTTATCGAGCGCCTCCGGTCTTTCTGTCGATGTACGAATGCATACAGCAGATATGGGTTTTCCGATGCTTGCAAAAAATGAACTTTCCTCGGGAAGTGTTCCCGAATCCGAAACAACCGCAAATGCATTCATCTGCAGGCAGTTATAGTCATGAAAACCAAGAGGTTCGTGCTGTATTACCCTTTCATCAAGCACAAAGCCTGATGCCTCAAGCCTTTTTTTGCTTCTTGGATGACAGGAATATAAAATTGGCATATCGTATTTTTCCGCCATTTTATTTACTGCATTAAACAGGCTCATAAAATTCTTTTCGGTATCGATATTTTCCTCTCGGTGTGCAGACAGAAGTATATATTTACCCTTTTCAAGACCAAGTCGCTGGTGAATATCGCTTGCTTTAATTTCTTCAATATTGGCAGAAAGAACCTCTGCCATTGGAGAGCCTGTTACATAAACTCTCTCCTTTGGAAGTCCGCATTCATGCAGGTATTTTCTTGCGTGCTCTGAGTATGCAAGATTTACGTCAGAAATAATATCCACTATCCTGCGGTTTGTTTCTTCTGGAAGGCACTCATCCTTACACCTGTTCCCTGCCTCCATATGAAAAATCGGAATATGCAGACGTTTTGCCGAAATTGCCGAAAGACAGGAGTTTGTATCTCCCAAAATCAGCAACGCATCAGGCTTAATATGATTCATCAGCTTGTATGAACAATTTATAATATTTCCTATTGTTTCGCCCAAATCATCGCCCACGGCATCCATATAAACATCAGGTTCATCAAGCTTTAAATCGCGGAAGAAAACACCATTTAAGTTATAGTCATAGTTCTGTCCCGTATGCGCTAAAATCGTGTCAAAATAATTTCTGCACTTATTGATAACTGCACCAAGACGGATGATTTCAGGACGCGTTCCCACAATTATTAAAAGCTTTAATTTTCCATTATTTTTGAATTTAATATCCGTGTAATCAGTTTTAATTTTCATATCAAAACACCTCTTAATTCCAGTTCTTTTTAAATACTACACTTCTTCAAAAAAAGTGTCGGGTTTTTCGGGGTTAAAGCACTCGTTCGCCCACATAAATGTGACCATATCAGTATCCCCTAAATTTTCAATGTTATGGGTATATCCCGTTGGAATGTCTAAAACTTCTATTTTATCACCCGAAACAAAGTATTCTAAAACTTTGTCACTTCCAATTTTTCGAAAGCGTATTACGCCTTTTCCGCTTACCACGCAAAACTTCTCGTTTTTTGTGTTGTGCCAATGATTCCCTTTGGTAATTCCCGGTTTTGAAATGTTTACCGAAAACTGTCCTCTGTCAGGTGTTCTTATAATCTCGGTGAAGCTACCGCGCGCATCACAGTTCATTTTTAAAGGATAAGAAAACTTGTCCTCAGGCAAATATGAAAGATATGTGGCGTAAAGCTTATTTTCAAAGCTGGCGCCTGTATTTATCACCTCAAGCTTTTCTCTTCCATTTTTAAAGGAATATAAAAGGTCTGCTATTTCACCCAAAGTGACTTTATGTAAAACGGAAACTTTGCAAAATCCATTGTCCTTTGTTTCCCTTCCTGCAAGGGCATTTATAAGCTCGTCTACGACATCATCAATATAAACCAATGTCATCATATGGCTTCTGTCATTAACAACTATTGGCAAATCATTTGCAATATTATGGCAAAATGTTGCAACTGCACTGTTATAGTTAGGTCTTGCCCATTTTCCAAAAACATTCGGCAGACGATACACTAAAACCTTGGCTCCTGTCCTTTTTCCATATTCAAAAAACAAATCCTCACCGGCTTTTTTTGACCTGCCGTACGGGTTATCAAGCTCTGCCTGAATTGATGATGAAAGCATAACCGGACATTTATTTCCTGATTTTTCTAAATTTTCAAGCAGCAAAGATGCAAATCCGAAATTGCCGTCCATAAATTCAGCTTCATCTTTTGGTCTGTTAACTCCTGCTAAGTTAAAAACAAAATCGGCAGTTTTACAATATTCTAAAAGCTGTTCTTTATTAGAGTTAACATCATACTCAAAAATATTTAAGTCACAGTCCAAATCATACGTTTTATCCTTACCGTCACGAATATTTTTAAGTGCACATACAAGATTTTTACCTACAAAACCATTAGCTCCGGTTATTAGTATATTCACTGCTTTCTCCTTCCGTTATAAATATCAAGCCCTACCATTTCCATATGGGTTTGATAGTTTTTTACACTATTTTTCTCAATAGTTGCAACATTTTTTTGATGTATTTTAATCTTATCTCTTCTGAATAAAACCAATCTCACAACCCGCCAAATCCACATTACCGGCAAAAGAAAAGGCATTTTCTCAAGAATTGGGAAAATTTTTTTCATTTTTGTAAGTTCCGGAAAAATAAATTTTATATACTTAAATCTGGCGGCATTATCCGCATCTTTGCTTTCCCTTATAGCTGTTGCCGACATAGAATTGTTGATTGTTCCAAAATTTCCGCTATTTATTATAAATAACGTCATTTGCTCTGTAACATCATCAAATTCACCATCTTCAAACCATGCATTTATGAGCTTCCTTATATTTTGGTAAAACTCATAAATGTTCAGTTCTTTCAACCTATTTTTAAGGTATTCTTCATCAATTTTATTTTTCGTGCAGTAAAGCCAGATATCTATAACGTGCTTTATTCCTATTCCACCGTCACGGTAGTGCTTGGCAAAATGAGCAAGAATGTATATTAGATTATCCTCCAGACTAAGCTCATATCTGCATTTTGAATTTTTGCATTCTCTTGCCAGTTTCCATCCGTCCCCAAAATACGCATACATATCATCGTTATATGACGGAATAAGACGCTTATGAAGTTCTATATGCATAAACGGTTTTTTGATGTAATTATATTCGTGGTCGCTCTCACCTTGAAAGGAATATCCCAATGAGTCCATTATTCCTTTAATTTTATCATATTCTGAGCATTTAATCAATATATCTGCATCTGCCATAGCTCTCATATCATAGCTTGGATACATTTCTTTTAAAATCATTCCTTTAAGAGGCATATATGATATGTCGTTTTCTTCAAATGCAAGAATAAGTTTCTGGATTTCGGCATTTTGGTTTTCGCACACATAAACTCTTTCAAATAACTTTTTTGCAAACATTTCCTTTATCTCAGGCTGCATATCATATTTATTGTCTGCAACCGGATGAGCAATAATATTTGTTATACTATGCATTCCGGATATTTTATAAAGCAGTTCCCAGCTTATGTTGTCATTTGCTTCAGGCGGCTCGGCACCTGTGACCGTCGCCGCAATCAGCTTAAACATAAATAAAATATTATTCTTCATTTACACATTGTCCCTTTTCAGCTCTTCCCTTATATATGAAAGCTCAAGCATTTTTTCCTTAACCTGACACACATCTAAAAGCTCTGTATTATTTGAATTAAATTCCGTAAGCGGATTTCTGTTTTCGTCTCCATCTTTAAAGTATTTATCGTAATTTAAATCACGCTTGTCCGCAGGCACTCGGTAAAAATTGCCCATATCAATCGCATTGGCACATTCCTCGTTAGTTAAAAGCGTTTCGTACATTTTTTCACCGTGACGAATACCGATAATCTTGATTTTATCTTTATCTCCGCCAAACAGTTCGCAGGTCGCCTCTGCCTGCGTCCTGATAGTGCAAGCAGGTGCTTTTTGCACCAAAATGTCGCCGTTTCCGCCGTTTTCAAAGGCAAAAAGTACAAGGTCAACGGCTTCCTCAAGACTCATTATAAATCTTGTCATAGACGGCTCTGTCACAGTAATTGCCTCACCTGCTCTTATCTGGTCAATCCAAAGCGGTATTACTGAGCCTCTTGAGCACATAACATTGCCATAGCGAGTACAGCAAATCATAGTCTTTTCAGGGTCGACGGTTCTTGACTTTGCAACAACAACCTTTTCCATCATTGCCTTTGAAGTTCCCATAGCATTAACAGGGTATGCAGCCTTGTCGGTTGAAAGACAAATGACCTTCTTAACGCCTTCACTAATGGCGGCATTAAGAACATTCTCTGTTCCGAGTACGTTCGTTTTTACCGCTTCAATCGGGAAAAATTCGCAGGAAGGTACTTGTTTTAGTGCCGCTGCATGGAATATATAATCCACTCCGTGCATTGCATTTTTTATACTCTGTAAATCCCTTACATCGCCGATATAGAACTTGATTTTATGAGCAAATTCAGGGAATTTTACCTGATATTCGTGACGCATATCGTCCTGCTTTTTTTCATCTCTTGAAAAAATGCGGATTTCACCTATATCAGTCTTTAAAAATCGATTAAGTACGGCATTCCCGAACGAGCCTGTACCGCCCGTAATTAATAAGGTTTTATCTTTGAACATATTTAAGCACTCCTTTTAATATTGATTTGGCTTTTAAAATCAGCCTATAAATAAAGTCATATGTCGGGCTGTTTATACGCCTATATGTAATGACATCATCTTTTAATATACAATTTTGATTTTTTAACTCGCTAAAGAATGAATTCACGTCAGATTTTTTCAAAAACTGCTTTGCAATATTCATTCTTTTTCTTATGTACTTTATACCAATATCATGGTACAGCTTTTCTTTTTCCGCTTTCGGCATATCAATAGTTTTTATGGTGTTAACAAGGCAGTCTTCATGAGTATATGTTTTCTTTATATTATCCTCATACTCTTTTTCTCTTCTGGAATGACTGGAATCTCTCACCACATAACTAAACAGTACTTCATCTATAAATCCGAATTTATAATTATAAGCAACCGGCAACAGCATTTGCCAGTTCTGTCCCCCAGGAGAATTATATATACTTCTGTTTTTTAGTACCGAAAACAAGCAATCGCTTCTTAACATAAATCCAACAGGAGCAAGATATACATTTTTTTCAAAAATAAGTCTCTCAAAAAGATTTTCAAACGGCAAGCTATGAGAAATTTTTAGTTCGCCTATGACTTCATTTATATTGTTTTCAGGCACCCTGTTACCTTTTGTAACCACACCTGCACAGCCTCTATTTTCACTGAGAAACTGTACCTTTTTTTCTATACATTCATCATATAATATATCATCGCTGTCCGGCCATGTTATGAATTCACCCTGTGCATATTTAAGACCGTTATTAATCGCCTGTGCCACGCCTTCATTTTCCTGATATACATATATAGCCCTTGCACATTTTTCGTCAAGTCTGTCTTTATAGGAATTAAAAATTTCCTCTGTTCTATCTTTTGAACCGTCATTAACAAAAATCAGTTCTATATTTTCATAAGTCTGATTTAACAGTGACTCTAAAAACCTATCAACATAAGTCTCTCCGTTATAACAAGGTGTAATTACACTTACCAGCGGTGTATTCATATTATCCTCCAATTATCTCAAAGACTTCCATTCATTAATCTTATTTTTTGTATACTTAATTCTGCACTTAATACGGTGCATAAGCGTTGGCTTTTTCTTATTATGATTTTTCGGTTTTTCCTCTTCATCATCGACAAAGCCTCTTTTTGAAAAATCACACTCAATATCATATTTTTTAAACAAATCAACAACGCCTTTAGTCCATTTTCCTCTTACCAATCCGTATTCTAGTATGCTATATTCCATAATATACGGCTCATTTTCAATAGCAGAATAAAATTTTTCAGGATATCTTTCACTTCTTCTGCTTCCCAAAATTTCCCACTGCCATGGATTTTCGTGCGGTCTTATGTAGCTTATAAGTTTTTCTCTTCTCCATAATGCTGCCTGACAGTTGAGTCTGTATTCGCCATTTTGAGGTCGTCTTTCAAAATGAGGATATTTTCCGTCCTTTATATTCGGCTGATGTGTTCTCCAAAAAGAAAATACAGCAATATCCTTATCTTCATCCATCCATTTCATACACTCGTCTATTCTTTTTTGGTCAACAGGCTTTAGGAGGAAAAAGTCGTCAAGCATAAACAGTATGTATTCGCTGTCAATGGCTTTTAACGTTTTAATTAGTCTTTTGCCCCATGGAACATTTTTACCTAGCTTATAAAAATTAAATGTTTTAATATCCATATCCTTATATGAAAACTGCTTTGATTCTGTATTTAGCACAATAGGATAAGGACAGTCTTTCCATTGGTCCTCTAAAATTCTAAAAAACGGATACCATGTATCTTCATATTTATCACAGGATGATACCAAAACAGTGCATCTGTTATTCATTGCTTTTCCCCTTTCGTGAAATTTTTACAAGATTCTTAACATAAAGAAATTCGTCAGTATGGCGGAACAAGGCATAAAACCACCCATTCACAATAACTATCAAAATTATACATACTGCCAGAAATCTTAAAAATGTAACTTCCTTTAAAAGCACTAATGAAATCACATATACGAAAAATCCCGGTACCAAAACACAGATAAAATACTTAGAAAGCATTTTAAAATAATTTAACACTTTATCACCAGTTATTCTCTTGTATGAAATAATCGGTCTTCTTATACTCTGGTAAAGACCTGTTACGACCGTTCCGATATAAACACCCGTAATTCCCCAAATTTTCGCACATATTACTGATACAACAACATTTATTATAGCTGCTTGCAATACTACGTATTTATCATCATAGTAAATACCAAATGCTGTTTTATAGTTTAAAAACGAAACCCTTTGACCCGAAAAATAAAAGTCAATACATATAAGCAAAAACGGAAGACTTCCAATCAGGTTTTCCTTTCCAATCCACAAGGTTATAAACGGCGGTATTAAAACGAAAAATGCAATACTGCAAAAGCCGTACAGCCAAAAATCTATAAAGTTATATATTTTAAATACAGAGAATTGCTTTTTTATATCAGTTGTCGCAACAAGGTTTCCAAGACTTGGAACTGCATTTGAAAAAATCATATTCAAAAAGCCTTTTATTGATGTCATTATCATTGTATAGTTTGAAACAATGCCGACCGTTGTTACATTGATGAATGCAGATATAATAATGTTATCCGTCTGATGTACACATATATCTCCAAATTTGTGCCACACAAGGCCAAATACATTTTTTTTAATTGCCTGAACTTCTGTTTTTTCAAGTGGTTTAACATCCTTTTCAAGAAGAAATGGATACATTTTATTCAGATATTTGTTTACAAAAATTTTCTGCGTTGTTGTTACAAAGGTTGCAATAAGCAAATACGCCAAAAAACTCTTAGTTGTAATTAACACAACAATTTGAAGCACTCTTTCAATCAACCCTACAATCAGGTTTATATTAGTCATTACATAATTTTTTTGTTCGGCATTAACTAAACTGAACTTGTATGAAACTAAATATCCTGCCACGGTATTAAATAGCGCAATTACGTAATATACAGTAATATTCCCTACATCTCCAGGATCTTTCACTATGTATTTTAAAAATGGTATCAGCAAAGTTCCCAGTATTGCTATTATCAATGCTATAAATCTGTATGCAGTCTTATATAGCTTCATAACAGATTTAATTTTTTCTTTATCGCCCTCTGCCACAGGCCTATATAAATTGTAATTTAATGCAATTCCTATTCCCAGTTCTGCAAATGAAAGAACACCTAATACATTCGTAAAAAGCCCATTAACACCAAGATAAGTTGTTCCAAGAGTTTTTATGAATACTGTTCTTGATATAAAATTTATCGCTAAAATCACCAAATTGTGTACATAGCCATAAAAAATATTCCTGACTGTCATTTTTGTTCTTGAAATCATAATTATTAGTCCTTTACACTAAGTTTTAGAAAATCATAGAAAGTTTTTCTTTCCTTTTCCAGAATATCATCAATATGATTATAATTACATATGTAATACTGCGTTTTTTCTATTTTGTCAATATGCCTGTCGCTCAAATCAAATTTGCCAAGCAAGTTTAAAAGTCTGGTAGTCTGTGTTTTATCAAAGCCAACCCTGTCGAAAACTATCACAGGCTTTTTGAAAAGAATTGAAAATGCCGTACAATGAAACGAGTCTGTGCATATTACTTTTGCATTGTAAATTAAAGACAGAAATCCATCAGGTCCCTCTTCACTCTCAGGGGTGTTGTGATATAATTTTTTTATATCCATTCCTGAAGCAATTTCACTTATTTTATCCTCAATAAATTCATCTTCTCCACCCAAAAAACAACCCAAGAGATAATTTTCATTAGAATATTTTTTTTCATCAAAAACTTTTTTCCATTCTTCCTCAGTCAGAGCCATAACAGGATCAATTACAACCGTTGCATCTTTTCCTGTGAGTTCTTTTATGATTTTTGCTCCTGTTTCTTCTCTTATGGATATATGTTCTAATTCTCCCAAATATTTGTTAAATAGTTCTTCGTCCTCTGGTCTTATGCGTGTACCGCCGAAGCTTGGACATAGAGTCACACGCTTTTCCTTGTCAAACATTGAGCCAAACCAAAAGTCATCACGTGGGTATTCATCACGATATTGTCCCCATATCTGGTCTCCGCCCAAAAACACATACGCATATTTTTTATTAAACTTATCGGTATAGATTTTATTAAATCTAACCACCTTTGTTTTGATATGCTTTCTGTTAAATTTCTTAAAGTTTTTCTTATATGTAAATTTTCTGATTCCTAAATAGTGACAAAGATATCTTTTCACTACCTTCAAGCTGTGAATAAACATATTGTCATTTTCGCCGACACATAAAGAAACAGGCTTATACCCGAGTTTTTTTACAATTTCACCGGCGGCATAATTCTGCAATCTATTCCCGTAATTTTTTAAACCAAACAGTGTTATAATTAATATTTTTTTCAAAATTTTACCTTCTTTTTTTGTTTTTAGTACACATTCCTTGTAATTACTTTTTGCAAAGCCTTTGCCGTATTAGTCTCCACATCCTGAATTTTATCATCAAATACAAAATCAATGTTTTTACAGGAGTATTATAGGCTTTATACATATGTTTAAAATATCTAAGCTTTAATGCTTTTTTATAAAAGTTGTCACGAAATATTATTTTTAAATTCTTCTGCCAATTATCATTATTATACAAAATCTCATTTAGTGTAACAGTATAGCAAGCCTTAAATTTTAAATATGCTGTTAGGCTCTCTCTTTCCTTAGTGTTAAGCCGTTTATTTAGGTTAATCAATTCAATCTGCCTTTTAATCAAAGTTTTTTGACTTATATGAAGATTTTTCTGATACTTATTAAATACAGCCGTGGCAGATTCTGCCAGCCCTGCTCTGTAATGGTAAAGATATTCATCAACAAAGCCTGCACTGATGCAATAGCTACAATATTCAAGCAAAAACAACCTGTCTTCGGCAATTTTTACTCCCTCTAAAAATCTTATCTCATTATTTTTTATTGTTTCGCTTTTAAAAAGTGTTCGGCAGACGGACCCGAAAATCTTGTCGCAAACAATTCTGTCAGCATATGCTTTATTATATTTATCTGCCATTATATATTCGAAATAATACGGTTTTTTTATAAAAAGCGGTAAGTTATATTCTTGATAAAAAACTGTTTTGTCGCTGTACTCATAAGCAAACCTGCAAATAGAAAAATCATTATTCCCAAGCGCATTATACAGTTTTTCTATCATTGCTTCATCCAAATAATCATCAGCATCTACAAATACGATTAATTCTCCCGAAGATGCGTCAATTCCGGAATTTCGGGCAACACTTACACCTCCGTTTTCCTTATGGATAACTTTTATTCTGCTGTCACTTTGTGCATATTCATCGCATATTCTGCCGGAGTTATCTAAAGAGCCGTCGTCAACCAATATTATTTCTAAATTTGTATAGGTTTGATTTAAAACGCTGTCTAAACATTCTTTTAAATATTCTTCAGCATTGTAAACCGGAATAATAACACTTATTAACAAATCAACCTAGCCCTTTCATTAAAATTTTTTTCCAATAAGCCATTTTATGTCCTTTATACACTCATAAAGTTTAGACGGCTTGTATTCTTTGTCGCCAAGGACATAATCCAGAATTTCCCCTGCAGGTGCAAACCACCCGTTTTTTGATGCTATGTAGTCTATTGTCTTCTTGAAATTCTCATCTAAGTTCCCGTTTTCATCTACAAAGTCATAGGCAAAATGCGTATACACGATGCAAAGACCTTTTTCTTTTTCCAGTCTGTCAATATTTTCTTTGGTTAGAAGCTTAAGAAACGGTTTTAGCCTCATACCATCAGAGGAGCTAAACCAATAATTTGAGTATTTTTCTTTTCCCTTTTCTCTATAAACCAACCTGCTGTCTTCCTTTAAGGTATTTATTCCGTTGAAGGTTCTGTTCCTTATATATTTTACGTGTTTTTTGCAGATATCACCCCAAAAATACTCACTTTTCTCGTCGTCTCCAAGAGATTTAATCTGACCTCTTTTTAACTTGTAAAGGCATTTGACAATTCCTGAAAAACGCTTGCTTCCCCAATAAATGTTCTCAGTATTATTTGAATGATTTATATGAATATAGGGATAATCGCCGAAAACATCCTTGAATTTTTCAAAGGCATTTATTGTTTCTTCTCTTTTAAACGCGCCTGAGCCGGCATTATGAAATCCTATTTCAAATCCTTTTTCTTTAAGTTCCAAAAGAAAATCTTTATAGTTTTCATCTTCTAAGCATTCGCCCTTATAAACCTCGTCACGCACAGGATATACCCAACAGGTTTTTGTGGTTATTAATCCCTTTTCATAAAGATAATCATAAACCGGTTTTACGTTTTTCACAGTAGCACCGTCGGTATCATCAACGATTGTAAATGCAAAATCATATTCGCAAGGCCACTTAATCTTTCTCATAGAGTTCTCCTACTATTTAATATATCCCTTTTCTTTTCTATATTTTAAGATACGTTTATAATCCTCAACATAATCAACCTCTGCCCAGAAGCATCCTTTGACGTCGGCTATGTGAATATCCTCTTTTTCGGACATATCATAAAGAACATTTTCCCACCATACCGAATGGCACTGAACATTTATCATCTCCAGCATATGCTCTTTATATTTTTTAACAAATTTTTTGCCAAGCTTTGCAACTCCAAGACATTCACCGGTAGTTTCCTCTACTGATAAATCCTTACCATACTTTTTCAGGATTCCGTTTTCGTAATTGTATCTGTAATCCGCCTCAATTATTCGTCCTGAGTCTGCTAAAAGTACCGGGTCATTTTCTATCGCAATTAGCCTATCTATTATCTCGCCTTCAAGATAAACATCACCGCTCATAACAATAGTTTCCTCATCACCTAAGTAATCTCTTGCAAACCACATAGACGCAATCCCGTTTGTAACATCAAAAAACGGATTATATGCAAACTCTACTGAGCAGTCCTTAAGCTCTGTACGAATACAATCAGCCTTATACCCAACCGCTATCACGATTTCCGAGATACCCTTACTTCTCAGTAAATCTACGGTATAGCGTATAAGCGTTGTCCCGCCTATATCAACCATACATTTAGGCCGCTCATCTATAAAGCGGCTGATTCTTGTTCCCATTCCGGCTGCTAAAATTATAGCCTTCATAATAACCTTTCCTTTCACTATGTAATTAAAGTTTGCACTCTACTATATCATGCGATGGTTCCCTTTTTTCCTCAGGTGGTAATTCCATATAGTCACCGTAGCATTCCTTTAAAATTTTATCATACTCTCTCGGCGCAGGATACATCTTACCCTCAAACTCAATCTCAATCAAGTCCTCTATTTCACTTTTTACAAATTTTGGCCAGTACCTTCCTCTATGAGAAAGCTGATTCATAAGTTTTAGCGGAAATATGTTAAAAATCCTGATGGTAAACTCGGTGAGCATTCTACAAAGAACCAATGGACACATCCCATAAATAGTTCTTTTTGCAAAAGATGCATTTTCTCTGCCGTCTTTTCTTATTTTAAAATCCCTGACAGACTGCAGTTTAATAAGTATTGCAGTTTGAATATTATATAAAGGCAAGAATATATTATCAAGTGGAAAGATATCCACATAAATGCAATGCGAAATATTGCTACCCTCAAAAACCTTCTCGACAAAGCGTGTGCCTTTTTTTTCAATTTTAAGTATGGATAGCGGGCAGTTTATATTTGAAAAGTAGTCCTCGGTAAAATATTTTTTATCCAAATCTTTCTTTATTGCCTTTTTGAACTTTTTAAAGTTTTCTCTTGTCATCCAAAGGTCCACATCGTCATCCCAAGGGATAAAGCCCTTATGACGAACTGCACCAAGCAGAGTTCCTCCGGATAAAAAATACTTGATATCATTCTTTTTACAAACTCTGTCTATTTCATCTAAGATTTCAATTAATACAGCGTGTATATCATCTAAATCTACACCGCAAATATTAAATTTGCTCATCTTTTCTCCTCCAAACTTTTGTATACCTCTAATAACGTACTTGCCGACATATCCCAATTATATTTTTGTGCTGTATATGTCGCAGCTCTGCTGATTGCTTTTAGTTCATCTACGCTTTTGGTATTTATTTTTTCGAGGACATTTAAAATATCCTCCACACTCTTTGGCTCAACCAGAAAACCATTTTTTTCATTATCAATAATTTCGTCAATTCCCTGACCTTTGACACCCACTGCAATCATTCCCGAAGACATCGCCTCAAGGTAAACGCAGCCCAGTGCCTCATAATATGACGGCATTATAAACACATCATTTTCCTGCATAAGTCCGGCGATTTTTTCGTATTCTATGTAGCCTGTAAATTTCACATATTCAGAGACTCCCAAATTTTTCGCAAGAGCCTTCAAATCCGCCTCAAGCGGTCCTCTGCCTGCTATGGTAAGCTCAGTTTCAATCCCCTTCTCTTTTGCTTTTTGGATTGCTTTTATTAAATAATCGTGACCTTTTAGCTCAATTAAGTTTGCAACAATTAAAATCTTGATTTTTTCATCTTTTAAAAAATCTCGTTCTTTAAACTTGAACAAATCAAGATTTACGCCGTTATACACTGTATATGCAGGTACATCTTTGATTTTTTCTAAAAAGCGGTCTGTAACTTTATCGCTTACACCTACCATTGCATCTATTTTAGAATATATGCACTTTTTTTGAAGTCTGAAATAGTCAAAAAGCCATTTTCTTTTTTCATAAAACTCATACCAAACATTTAGTCCGTG
>JAZQEC010000021.1:0-8612 GCA_045538755.1 Clostridia bacterium | reverse complement strand
GGTCGGGCAGCCGGTCGGGCAGCCGGTCGGGCAGCCGGTCGGGCAGCCGGTCGGGCAGCCGGTCGGGCAGCCGGTCGGGCAGCCGGTCGGGCAGCCGGTCGGGCAGCCGGTCGGGCAGCCGGTCGGGCAGCCGGTCTTTGTAGGACGGGGGAAAACGTCTTGCGACCGCGAAAGCATTTCTTACCTGCAGGTGCGGGAGCTTAGCCGAGAAGGCTTTTGAATTTTTTATGATTTTGGATTTTAGATGGTTGGTGGGAAATCTTTATCCACGCGCCCACCCGTCAGCCCACGCCCGCCCACAAGCAGTAATCAAAGCTGAGTCTGCATGAAGAAATAAAACACCCGCCCACCCTCAAAAATGCGCCCATCGAGGTCGCAATTTTGAATTATTTGAAGGGGATATTATGTTAAATATGGCGGGTCCCCCTACCCCCGCACGATATTTAGACATAATATTCCTTCAAAAACCATGTGTTTAAAATAGGTTAGGTCATAGTTTATATCCACCCTGCTTTATATCTTCATGCAGACTCAGCTTTGATTACCCCGCGCCCACACACTCCCAACAACCCACCCCTCCCACAAAGCCCCCCATGCCCTCACACCCCTAACCCGCGCACGCCATCCGGTATTGGACTATCCACCCACGGCAAGCCCAAAGCCACACCCGCACATATACAAAGTTGCCAATATCACCCCACATAGTTTAGTTATACCACCCGCCCACACAACACCAGAGCCACCCACATTGGCAACTTTGTAAAAGTGCTGCCCTTGCCCCCCGCCCGCGCCATACGGAGTTGGACTTATCATTATTTATTTTTAACCGCCTACGGCTCTAAGGTATTGTTTATATTATAAGAAATATATACAAATGTAAAATTGACATGACATTTATTTACATTTGGAAAATTTACAAAGTTAAACTTTATTTACAAATGTTAAATCTAAAACCGATACTCTACCATCAAAATTACCAATTTTTCAGAAATCTGAAATGTTAAAAAATCAACCCTAACTCATGTCTGACAGACGATTGACGCAATGCTGACCCTTGTCTGAAAATTTTCGATTTTCTATATTTGCAGCAGGTTCAAGTAACCTCTTTTCATAATCTATTAACCTTTTAAAAACATTTTTCACTATGGCAAAAGTAAATCCCACCCTCGGAAAGATGGTCGGCAAAATCGGAGGTATTGTTTACTCCGTTTCTAAGGGTCAGCAGGTGATGCGTGAAAAACCAATCTCAGTTACAAACCCCCAGACTGCTGCACAAGTTGCACAGCGCTCAAAGATGAAACTTATCACTCAGTTGGCTGCACAGGTAAGTGGAAGTATCTTCTACACCGGTAATGGTCCCGTCAGTGGTCGTAATCAGTTCATCGCTGCTAACCTCAAGCAGGCTTACTACAGCGGTGACAAAGCTTCAATCATCCTCGACAATGTGCAGCTAGCAGACGGTAATGCAGGTATTCCTGCTCTCCATGTTGCTCGTTCAATCAATCAGAAACTGCAGATTACCTTCACTGAGGAGGTTGCATCTGACATCGTAGGTATCTACTTCTGTGTTTACAAGAAGACAGACGAAGGTCGTCTCGCTCTCTATGGTCAGAAGTTGGTACGTGAAAAGGACGATACATACGGCTTTATGGCTGAGTTCGCAACGACTGCTGATGAGTTGGTAATTTGGGCTGTTGGTATCAAGGCTGCAAATGCATCATCAAAGGCTGCTTACTACAACTTCCAAGTTGCGAACGGAGTTGATGCAGCATCCCTTCTTTCAGACATCATGAATTCAACATCAGGTCTCATTTACTCTGCTACTCGCGGCGTTACTCTGTATCGCGGAGAATCAGAGACTGAAAGTGTTCTTGAAGGACAGGCACGTGTATATGTGACTGCAGGCAATGGTGGTACTGCAACAGGTGCAGGTGTATTCGCTATTGGCGACCAAGTAACCGTAACAGCTACTCCAACCGCTCCAAACACATTTGCAGGTTGGCAGATTGCAGGTCAGCCAGGCTACGTATCTACAAGCGCAAATTATACTTTCACTCTTGAAGGTATGACAGACCTCATCGCAGTGTTCAACATCCCTTCGGGTGATGGTACAGACGAAAGCTAATCAGATAAGGTTAGTTGTGAACATCTAAACTAGTGGCGGGTGATCTGCACGGCAGAACCTGCCACTTTTTTTAAACTCATATAGAATCATGGAAAAGAAGAAAGTTATAGATGCAATTATCAAGGTTGCAATAGCAATTCTTAGCGCCATAGGTGGTGCACTTACACAGGCATGTACAGGAATGCCACTTAATTAAGCTATGACAAGAGGAGAGAGAAATAATAACCCACTGAATATACGACGTACCGCTGATAAATGGTTAGGTATGAGTAAATCTCAGAACGACACTGATTTTATCATATTTGATAATATCGAGTATGGAATTCGTGCGGCACTCAAATTAATCCGTCGATACATTCAGCACTACTCTTGCAACTCGATTCGTAAGATAATATATCGCTGGGCACCACCATGCGAGAATGATACAGAGTCGTATGTGGCTTATGTAGTGACAAAGGTAGGTATCATGAATTCTGAAAATATCAAGGTCAGTGATAGAGATACTATATGCAGTATCGTCAAAGCAATGGCACAGATAGAGTCCCAGATGAATATACCTATTCGTATTATACAATCAGTGTGGGATAATTACCTTTTGTAGGAACAAATATGGAAAGAATCATAGAAATACTTCTGATGTTGCTAGTATCACTAGTGTGCTCTGCTCAGCGAATTGTTATACAATATCCAGAGTATAGAAGTGTGTATGATACAACACTGCAAGTGCCATCACAAGTGGAATGGTTATTAACTCGTAAAGATATAGGTACAATCAAAAGAAATCCATCGTGGAAATTCAAGAAAGACGAAGATGTTGAAGGAATCAGAGCCACCCATGAAGACTACACCAAAAGCGGCTACCATCGAGGGCATTTGTGTCCTGCTGCTGACCGATCCAATAATATTGACATGATGCAGCAGACTTTCAGAATATCGAATATTGCACCTCAGACTGCAGCGCTGAACGTCGGCTCATGGTTACAGACTGAGAAATGGACTAGACAACATCTGATGCAATACGATAGTCTCAAAGTCTTGGTTGTACCTATCTTCTTAAACCGCGACACAATTCATATAGGACAACACAATATAGCTGTACCTCATGCCTATTTCAAGGCAGCATGGTTGAATAGGAATGATTCTGTTATAGGTTGTTGGTTTATATTTAATAGATGACTTCATAGTTACTAGAATTCATGTCGATGAACGTACCCTTCTTTGCAGTGATGCAGGGAAGGGATTTTTTTTCAAAGTATGTTGTAGAGCATATTTTTTTACTTTCAATCATATTCAATTGTCCGTACCTTTGTGGCAGAAAAATGAAAGAAAGTTATTTCAAAGTCAGTGACTTACAAATTTAACAGAATCGTCATTCAAAACAAACCTATCGTTCAACCACTAAAAACCTCAAAATCATGAACAAAGAAAGAACATTTGAAGAAATCGCTAAAAGACTTAGCAAAGTTAAAGTGAGTTGCGACCACATCATCATAAAGGCAACTGATGAAGAAGTCAAAGTATTAGCATGTAAGGGATATATAATTGCAGGATATATGCTAAGAGCAATACATGATATAGCAAAAGAATTTATGGTTAATTATTATGTATCGGTAAACATGGATGGAAATCCATTTGTAATGATTTATCTATAAACACCGCGTCTGCTTGGAGCAGGTTCAGATCTACTCCGTTAGAACTGCCCCCGCTCCAAGCAGACCCCCACCCACATTATATATATATATGGAACTACTAATTTTAATCATATCAATTACAATGGTACTATTTTTCTTAATCATGGCAGTGTTATGTGCACTTGCAGAGATAATCGACAAAGCAGAATCGTCAAAAAATTGAATCATGAAACTACTCGAAAAACTTGAAGGTCACAACTCCAGTCAGTCATACACAGCTAAGCTTTGGTATGATGAATCTGAACGGACTTATGTAGTCCGGTACACTTGGAACAGCTACACAAGAAAGTACACCCGCGCCAAAAAGATAGCTGATTTTGCTGCAGCTAACTTCTACTTCACATACTCAGCCCACATGTGTCGCAGACACATTGGGCTTGAATCCTCACCTCTTGATTCTCCATTACATGCTAATCGCTTGCCTTCGGAGAATATGCCTACACCTCGCGCGGCAGCGCGAAACCGCTCCAATGTGCAAACCTCTACCCCTGCACAACGCAACGCCCAACGAAACGTTATCTTAAAACTTACTACTGGATTATGGAAATACTAATATCAGTCAAACATAAGTATGCTAAGAGCATATATAAAGGAACTAAGAAATACGAACTCCGAAAGGTGACACCAAATATTAAAGTAGGTACAATATGCTATATATACGAACCTTTCCCGACAGGGTTGGTAACAGGGCAATTCATCTATGATGGTGTAATAATTCAAAATAAATGGGTGTTTTGGGTGTTCAACCAAGATAAATTAGGAGTAACAAAAGAAGAGTACTTCAAATATTACAAAGAAAATGAATATGTACATGCCTGGAAGATTAAAAAGCCAATAAGATTCGGTACTCCATACACTCTAAAGGAGTTAGGACAAAATCAACCTCATTCTAATACAATCATAACTAAATAGCAAACATCATGAGCAAACAAGCAGCCATAGATTTCTTTCAGAGAGTTGCAGCCATGCGTGTGGCTCAAATCAGATACTACAATGATAGAACATACCAATCTCTATCAAAAGCAAAAAAGTTAGAGAAAGAAGTTGACGGATATATTGAAAGAGGTATGAATTACCTAGACAAAGTACATGAACAGCAGAACCTGCAACAAACTATTAAATTCCCTGAATGATATGACAAAGAAAGATTTTTTAGACAGGCTGTACATCACACGAGAAGAAGGTGATGAAGTCGAGGTTACATTTAATGATACCCAAAATTATGTTTTTGTTAGACTTTGCCATGCGAATACGGACATTGTGCACAGAGTGTTCGATTCACAGATACCTACATGGTCAGATGTGAGACTACTAATGCATGATATAAGACTGTACGGGGAGATTACTAATAGTATGAAGTACCCGGTACGTTATCCAATAGCAATTATTTGATAGATTCCCACAAATTATGTTCTATAACATATAACTCATACAAACTATATCTACAGAAGTCCATAACTTTGCAGTGTTCTTGAAACGGAGGTGTGTGGGTGGTACTACTACTGAGGGATAGAGGACAACGATAGGCAAGCGGAGGACTTCATAAGATGTCCTCCACTTCTTTTTATGAAGACACAACGAATAACATACTCGATAGACTGGTTACAGGTATTCTGTATATCTAAGATTCCACACTTTGATTATACAATACTCATGAAAGGAAAAGTAATTAGTCCATATGCTAACAAGTATGGCTACCATAATGAATACACATTTGTGAAGGCTAAAGAAGTTATTGTAGGTTACGAATTCACTGCTACTGCTATCTACAAAGATTTTACTATAGCTACTATTGCTGCAATACCAAAAGACAAACGAAAAGACTCTCATGGTTGTGCAGTCAAGATAGCGAATCCTGTTCTATATACATCAACTTGGTATGACATCTTGAACGACCTCACTGATGCACTAAATTGGAAGATACACAATATAACCAGATTAGACATAGCAGGTGACTTCAACTATTTTTGGCACGGTTTAGATCCTCGAACATTTATACGAAACTATTTGTGTAAAGGTCGTACGGGTTACATTAGATTATCTTCTAATAAATTTTCATGCAATGGTGAGAGAGATTTGTACCGTGCAAATATTGATACATTACGTTTCGGTTCTCGTAAAAGTGGTGTATCAGTATATCTGTACAACAAATCAAAAGAACTCACAGACAAGAAAGACAAACCTTGGATAAGGAAAGTGTGGAAGACAGCAGGACTACACGAAGACAGAGTGTGGAGACTAGAGTTTTCTATTTCAAATCAAGGTACTAATATGAAGGACTTGACCACAGGACTATTACATACAATGTTTCATGATGATCTAAACGTTGAAAATGGTATCAAGAATTACTTTTATGCTTTTGTGAATACTCATTTCCACTTCAAAAAGATAGAGGTAGCAGAGAAGGGAATCAAACAGAAGAAAAAGGAAAGAATGGAAGATGTTGTTCTCTTTAACCCAAAAGAAGAAATTCTCTACAAACCTAAATCAATCAACAGAGCCAAAGACACGGGTAGAACAGAAAAGATGATTTCTAACAGACTATTGGAGGAATACGAGTATATAATGAGTACTGACAGACCCGACAAATACACTATTGCCAAAGCTATCATAACTCTGAAAAACTACTCTGATGATAACTACCTGCTCAAAAGAAATGCAGCAGCAAACGAGAAAGCTATTGAAGACTTGGCAAAGAACTACTCAACAGAATACTTAAAACAACGACTAAAAGTTACTTGGATTACTCGACGTGATGCGGCATATATCAAAGACTTGGTTACTGCATCTACAGAAAATCTACTTATCAGAAAAGATATATGTAAGCCAATAGAACATGAACCAATATTTGAAGGTACTACTATAGTGGCTAAGCCACACATTATATTTATTAACCAATTAAAACATTAAAACTATGTTAGTAACAATTCAAGAAGTGCTACCAATCGTAGCAAGAGATTTTGACAACAAGACTACAGGAAAGAAAGACACTTTCTACTCTAAAGGTTATGTCCTCAGTGACGGACTTAATACCTTCTATGCTGAAGCACTGGGTAATCTTGCTCAAAGACTAGAACGTGAACCTCTTAATGCAAATGGATTCGTGAATGTGGAAGTATCTATGAATGCACGTTCCTATGAGAACTCAAACAATCAGAAGCGATATTCCACAGACATCATTATACAGCGCATAGGGAATATCTAATCTACTCATGTGTAAGCAGTATAAGGTCACTCTATCGGGTGACCTTTTTCTATTATTGTCCGCGTCGCGGAATCGGTGTAAGTAACACCGATGTAAATTTCCCACATTTTAACATAAATTTCAGACCTAATAAATACAATGTCAGAGTATTAAGGCAAATGTTATTGAACGTTAATTAACACTTAAAAAATCACCCTTTTTCTATACCTAAATTCTACTGCTAAGAACTACTTACTGATGAGAACAACTCTGTACTATGCAAATATCTATTATGACTACTGAAAAGAATGCTGATTTCTAATTATGTGACTACTAATGACTACTAAAAGGAAATGCCGCTGTTCAGTGAAATCTACAATACAATACTCCACAACTCTATATACACACACCTAAATTGCCACACGGAGTGTATATGAATCCACCCTGCAAAGCCACCCGACATTATCCCCGCACACCCACCCTGCGCCCCTCTACGCGGGGCACGTCCCTCACACACCCGCCCTGCATCCCCGCACAAGCCGCGTGCGCCCGCTTTGGCGGTCGCGGGTCGTGCGGTTGCTCGCCCCACCTCGCTTTGCTCGGTCGCGGCAATCCACGCACCATAGTTGGGTGTTCGTTTGGTTGGTCGTCCTCGCTACGCTCCGCCGCCCGTGAAGGGGGGCTCTAGCCCCCACGGTGGTAAAAAGTCGTTTCTTGTGGCTTGGTTTGCGCCCTCCGCTCTCGCTGCGGGCTGCTTGTGGCGCTCCGCGCCCTTGGTGTTTGCCGGTGGTGTTGGGTGTGCCCTTGGTTGGGCTTGAAAATATGTTGTACAACATATTTTTTTACTTTCTACTATGGTATATTTTTCGTAACTTTGTAGTACTTAAAAAGATAGAGATATGAATAAAAAAGTTTCCAAAAGTGCCGCATCTGATGCACAGGTTTTAGATTTCAGATTTACTGAAAGTCTCAGTGATGTTATTTTTGAGTGTCCGGAATGGTTGGATGATATTTTAGATGAGGACTAGTCTATGCGTACCGATTTATTATCATCAGTTCCTTATGTAGAAAAGCCGTGGCGTACTCAGCGCTCGGATATTAGGATGGCTCATATTGAGTTTATCAGACGTCCGTGTCCCTTCTGTGTTCGTTTGGTTCGTAGTGTCCGTTTGTGTTTGTGGCGGGTGTTCTGTTTGCCCCGTTATCGTTTGCGTGCTCCGGGTCGTGCTTGGTTTTAGTTTAGTTGGCTCTCTTTTATAGAGGGCTAATTTTTTGAAAAATTTTTCGGGGCTACGCCCCGACTGAATATCCGCCCTTGCTTATCGCCCCCCGCGTTATCCTCCGCTGATAAGCCCCACCCACCAAAGCTAATGATGTGTAGGTAGTATTTGCCACCCGCGCCCGCCCTTCCACCCTGCGCCCCACTACGCGGGGCATGTCCCTGGCTACCCACCCATCCACCCACCCATGCGGAATAGCCGGTCGGGCAGCCGGTCGGGCAGCCGGTCGGGCAGCCGGTCGGGCAGCCGGTCGGGCAGCCGGTCGGGCAGCCGGTCGGGCAGCCGGTCGGGCAGCCGGTCGGGCAGCCGGTCGGGCAGCCGGTCGGGCAGCC
>JAZQEC010000020.1:0-2879 GCA_045538755.1 Clostridia bacterium | reverse complement strand
CGCATAAACGTGCCAACGATTAAGTTACCGATTTCGAATACTATAGCAATGGGAATTGCCATTGTCATAACATCAGTTAGAATATCTACGCCGAGCTGTACCATTATTTGCATTCTCCTTTCTGTTTGCCTTTTTGATTTTATTTAATGTGTCATAACTGTTATACAAATCAGGACTATGAAACCAAATCTGTTTTCCAAGAATTTTACCCTCAACGTGACCGTCTTTTTCTATGCATTCCGACGGGTCAATAACTGTGTTGTATTGCACCAAGTTAAAAAAGTTTTTGCAATCAATCACATATTGAAGCTGTTCACGGATAGGCTTTGCAATTCTACCGTATACCTGCGAAGTGCCGATAATTACGCGCCTATCTTTTCGCATTTGGCAAAATGTAGCCATTTCCGATATGGGAATATCTTTACTTTCAAGAGAATTCCAAAGTACGTGAATTTCATCTAAAAAGAAGATAATGCCGTAAATGCCATTAGAATGCTGTAAAAGCTGTTCGTATTGAACGAATGGTATAATTCTATTCTTAATTCCTAAAGCTTCCTTGTTAATAGCCATATTTGAAACAACAAGGGCTTTTGGATATTCTTTGCACATTGCTTGCAGACACTTGACAGCCGAAAGAGTTTTGCCACTCCCCTGCGGGCCCGTGAATACCCAAATGCCTGCAGGGTAGAAATAATCAGGATTATCACGAGCAAAACGGACTTTATAATCAAGTGTTTTTACAATATGCTTTACATTTTTACTACCTTTTGTGTAGTTCAATATATCACTCATAAATATACCTCATAAAAAAAGGCGAGGTATAAAACCTCGCCACGCCGTTATACGGAAAGCTTGCCTTTGCGGAATGCTGCCATAAGTGTTTTGGCAATCTTGCGAACGCCCCACCACATAAACACCATACCGATTGCAGCACCTGCGACAACTGCGAGGACTTCAACAATTGTAGAAACTGAAATCTGACCCTGCAGAGCAGTAAGAACAGCGGTAAAGTCCGAACTTGAAATCGCGGTAGCCTCAAGAGGAATAATAGGCATTACGTAACCCCCTTTCAAAATAATATTATTGTAAAAGGAACAGTCCCAAAAGGGCAAATTAAGTAACAAGGGCAATATCGTTCAAATAGTTTTTACCCTTGTAGGTAGATATATCGCATTCGTAGACATTGTCAACCTTAAGTTCAACCGTTTCGTGTAACTTCTTTACGGAATCACCGAAAAGAGAACAAGCAACAGACACCATACCAACGGCGTTTGCTTCTGACAATTTAGGTTTGCGGACAAAATACAATGACAAACCCTCGTCAACTTCGCCCGTTTCCTTGTTTTTGGTAATTGTGAATTCTTCATAGCCCACAAGTTTACACTTCATTTTTTCAACAACTCACTTTCTTTTTACTTTTTTTTCTGTGGGTGGTGTAGTCATTCGTATGAATGATTACAACCGTATTCTATCATTCGTTTGAATGATTGTCAAGCGAAACATTCAAATAAATGATAAGATTGTAAATAATAAACAAAAACAAAGGAGCGTTTTTTATGATTTACAACAAAAGAATGAGAGACACAAGAGAAGATAATGACGAACTGCAAAAAGACATTGCAACGATATTAAACATATCAACACAACAATATCAGCTGTATGAAAGCGGACAAAGAAAATTACCTATAGACAAGTTAATCATATTTTGTAAACATTACAAGGTATCCGCTGACTACATATTAGGATTGACAGACAAATAAAAAATAACTCGTTTAGATCTAAACACATAAAAAAATAACTCCCCCGCCAAAGCGAGGGAGTTTAATTTTTAGAATTCAAGATGTTCTATAACGCGAGAAAAAACAAGCTCAATTATATCATCATCATAGATAGAACAATCGTGCAATGCCGATTCAATAACTAAAAGTAACTGATAACCCATAAAAATCACCTTTTATTCAATTTGACGAAGAATTATTTTTCAACCATAAATGTTTTGTATAATTTGGGGGAGTATAAAAGTTACAAATCAAGAAGATTGCCTAACTCAATCTGGAATTCCTCAAAGAGTTCGTCACGCAATAGCGTGCGGTAAATTTGCTCCAATTCTTCAGCCGTAAGCCTTTTAGAACGTTTCAGCTTTTCAATTGCTTGCAAAGCTTCACGGCGCAATCTGTCACCCTTATACATCGTATATTGATAAATCAATATTCTTGTGCGGCTCAATTCTTCCTTTGCATCAAATTTGCCCATCAATGAAATACACCACCATTCTATTAATCAATTTTTCAAAAGCATCCCAATCTAATTCGTAAATCGGCGCATTATAACACAAATACGGTCTAAATGCTTGTTTTTTGCGACGTGATAAATACTGAAATTTATCAGGATGCAAACGCAATAACTCAACAAAAACTTCGTCATTTTGCGAAAGCTTCGGCAATGTATCATCAAGTTTAATTTGCGAATAATCGCAATAATGGATTTTTGGAAAAACCGAACAAACTTTCGAATGACAAAAATCCTGTAAAGTTATTTCAAACCTTGTTAACTCATAATCCAGATTACTTTCAACAGTCTTATTATAAAGTTTGCAAAAGCCATGTGTATTGTGCCTGCTCAAATATTCTGTTATATTGTCTGCGCCGTCATTACAAGTTGAATATATGCGTTTATCCTTTTCAAGATAGAAATTTTTACGGGAAAGACGAAAATCCATAGCAATATCAGCTTGCGAAATCCTCAAAGACTTAAACTTGCACCGACATATTAAAAACCTTAAGAGTTTGTCAACAAAATCGCACGGCAAGCATTTATTTGGATTCAATTCCAACTTAAAGGAACAAACGCCAATCTTATTTGAATTATGTTTATAACCC
>JAZQEC010000019.1:0-46735 GCA_045538755.1 Clostridia bacterium | reverse complement strand
ATAAATTTCAAATAAACAAACAGAAACGTAATGGGAATCACGTTTACAGTGGCAATTAAAGCTTTTGAAAACCTTGGTTTTTGTTTCATAAACACCCATAAGCAGATTACTACAAACAGAAAAATAGCTATCATACAGTTTCTTGCACCCGTTTGATTTAGTAGTCCCATATTTACGGCAAATAACGCTAAAGCTAAAAGCTTTAAAAGTTTTGATTTAAGCAGTAAAACTGCCAAAAGTAAATAAAGCAGCGACTGTAATATCCACATACCCGTTAGATTGGGATTAGAGAAATTAAGTGTAAGTGCATTGTGTTCAATCTCATGCGGTAAGAATTTATATGCCACAGGATAAAGTGCAGCTATAAATATATTGAGTATAAGTATCCTTTCTGCAGTCTTTTTGTTTGTTTCAACATTTAGCATCAAAAACATAAATATTATCGTTGAGCAGAACATAAAATAGTTCCTTAAACTATCAAAATTAAGCCATGTATTTGGAGCAAAAGAATTAATTAATACGCATATTCCCGAAACCAATAGTATAGCGAACATATCCCCATACAAATACAGTTTTTCTTTTTTAGATAATTTGTAAATTGCAAAAGATGCCAATATTACAAAGGAACTTGTAAAAGAATTGCTTACTATGGCAGGTCTTGGTGACAAATTACAAAAAATTATAACTGCACATAAAATAAATTCTATAATCATAAACCGATTGGTTATTTTTGTTTCTCTGTTTTGCATTTAAATTCCCTCATCAATTAACTCTTTATATACCTTGATAGTATTTTCCATCATAACGGTTTTGGTGTACTTTTCGTGGGCAAGAGCCGAAATTTTTTCACTCTTTTCCAAAGATAGCATTTTTTTCAGTTTTTCTGATACAGCCTCAAGGTCTCCGTACTTTGCAAAGTCACAATATTCCTTTACTGCAATACTTTCAGGGCCTCCAGCCTCAAATCCGACAAGAGGCGTCCCGCAACAAAGGCTTTCTGCCAAAATCATTGAAAATGTTTCTTTCTTGCTCAAAAGGACAGTTGCGTCTGCTGCAGAATAATATTTTGCAAGCATATCCTGATTATCCACTCTGCCTACATTTATGATATTCGCAGGCAGGTCATCTCCAATATCCTTTGCACCAATAACACCAAAAATAACATTAGGCATCATTTTTGCAAGTTCTATAAGATAATATCCGCCCTTGATATGACTTTTTTCACGTGAAAATGACGGTGTAACAAACAGAACGAACTTTTTATCTTCTAATTCGTGTTTTTCTCTGACTTCCTTTGCTCCGTGTGGATAGAAAATTTCAGTATCGAGTCCGTTCATAACAGTAATATGCTTTTTATCACCTAAAATAACAGAACCTTCTCCTCTTGATTTAAGCCAAGGCGACACTGATGTTATAATCAAATTTTCATTAAAGCCGTCAAATGCCTTCTTCATTCTTTTAAAAGACATTGCTGTGTTATCAAAAAATATAGATTTAGTTATTTTCTTAAATTCTTCGCAGTTTCCACACCCTGTTTTATATTTTTCGCATTCAAAAGCATGTCCGCAATTTGCTGTATGCATAAATTCAGCGTGCAGGGTTAAAACAGTTTTGATTTTGTTTTTCTTAAGCCAGCTTATAAGGCGATATATATTAACAAAATATCCGTTTATGCATTGCAGGTGCACAATATCAGGCTTTTCTTTTTTTATAATTTTAATCAGTTTATTTGTTGAAAAAAAGCATCCGCCATACATAATGCCAGTAAAGCGAGAAAGCAAGTTGTTGAGCTTCGAATAAAGCTCACCGCAGGTTTTATAAACAAAAGGCTCGCAAGTCTTTTTTCCTCGTCCATAGCAGACAACCGACTCTATTCCTTTTTCCAAGAGTGCTTTATGCAAATCAGCAGTTATCTTTCCTGTACTGCCGCTGTTATAAACACAGTTTACCTGCAAAACTTTCATTTCTACACCTCCTCATCTTTATCGGTTATATATATATCTTTTAACTTCTCCTTGGTTTTGTCCGAATTTTCTATCGGGTTATGATTCTTTTTAGCAAATTCGCACGCTCTTTGAACATATCCGCATCTTAAAGATTTGTCCTCAATCAGTTCCCTGATTTTCAAAGCCAAGTCTTGTTTTTCCTCAATAACACAAGCAAGCTCATTTTCAGCAAAATACTTTATTCCCGCAATCTCACAGCTTCCGTAGACTATACTGCAAACTCCGCTTGCAAGCATATCGGCTATCTTAGTGGAAAATGCATATTTTAAGTCTTCTATATGCTTCTTATCCTGATTTTCTATGTGTATTATAAAATCGCTTTCTTTTATCTTTCTTTGCAGCTCATCGTTGGAAATTGCAGAGTGCAGCCTTATTCCGTTTTCCTCAGTAAGCTCCCGCATATGATTTCCTGTTGAGGCTGTATATACGTCAATATAAAATCCGTTCTCTTTTACTGCCCTTCCAATCTCCAAAAGCGGCTCGCATCTGCCTACTGCTTCACCTAAATTTCCGCCGTAAATGAATTTAACATTATTTTTATCAAACTCTTTTTCAGAAACTTCAGGCACTAAGCTTGTGGATTTGTAAATGGTAACAGACGGAGTATCAAAGAAATTTGCGTAATCCTTTTCCAGTGCATCGCACAAATAAATGCATAATGACGCCCGTTTCATCGCCTTTTCAAAGCTTTTCTTAAAATCATATCTATAAAGCAAATAATCAGGACTTTTGCTTATATATGGTTTTAAATAATATGACTCAGACTGATGAATAACAAGAGGTATATTAAGTTTTTTTGATAACCTCGTTGCAAGCTTGAAAAGATAAGAAAAATCTCCCGGCTGCAAAAGTATAATGTCAGGCGAAAATTCTAAAAGCCATTTCTTAAAATTGCTGTTATACCAAATATTGGTCTGCCACAGCAAATTTCGCAGAAGAAGTCCAAGCGCTCTGTTTTTTCTGCTGACTGTAACGTCTTTTACAGGCTTTATTTCTTTCCCTTGTTCTTCTTTTAAAAGCTCAATCTTCCTGCCTATTCTGCAGGAAAACGGATGAAGCAGTTTCCTTAAAATTTCACTATCCGTAACCCTGTAATAATTTTTGCAAACAGGCATATCAGGAGTCTTATTCTTTATATAAAACTGTGCTATCTTATCAAGCTCATATGTGCCAAAGTATGACGCCAATGTGCTGCCCATCGAATCCGAGGCAGCAAACGGAGTATGACTTATAACAAGTATTTTGGGTAAATTTTCCTGCATTATAGTCTCCTTACCTTTTTCTATCAAACTTAAACCTACGCTGTTTGTAATAATCGCTTTGACAAATGTTTATCAGCAAAATATAACAAAACTGTTCCTACTGTTGTACTCAATATAAAGTTAACATATTCCATAATTGTTTGCTCGTTGATAAAGCTGATAGTATAAGAATGTATTAAATATATTTCAAATGATACAATGCCAATATAGTATAAAATCTTTCCCGCTCTAATCTTAACAGCAAGCGAAGTAAAACATACTATGCCTACGGCTAAACAGAATTTATTTACAAGCTGAACAATGTTCCATAAGTATACTACATCTTGATTATTCCTTATTATTGGTAATTGCTTAACTGCAAGAGCAAATATACCCAAAATGATTGCTACGATTCCAACGGAAAATTTCTTTTTGTCTATATTATTTTTAGCAAGATAAATACCAAAGATAAATGACAGCGATTGTTCCGCCCACAAGCCTCTTTGCATAACGACAAACAGCAATGCTCCAATAATTAAAAATGTCCGTTCTTTTGCTTTTTCACTAACGTCGAGTTTATTTATTATCCAAAAAATAAAATAACAAATAAAAAGGTATTGCATAAACCACCAATATACACTTAAAGGCTTTATAAGAAGTATGCTCAGTATAATTCTCACAGGTGAAACATTGCTTATGCCAGTAAAAATAATCATTATAATATTCATCAATACATACGGTAAATATGCACCAACAAATCGTTTTTTCCAAAATGATTTTAAGCCATTTCTTTCGTATGATATACAGAGTCCGTATCCTGACAAAATCAAAAATACCGCAACCCCTGTACCACCTAACGGAGTAAACCACCTTACACCCTATGAATTTGCAATATGACTTAAAACCACGCATAGCATTGCGATACCTTTTGCGCAGGTCGTGTGATATTGACTTAAGAAATTTTTATTTACTGTGATACTATCCATCTTTAGTCCTTTTTACATAGTTTTTTCTTTAATATTCTTAAAAACACCCTTATAATAGCATTTAAATATCTGTATAAATGAGAGTTTTGCATCTCCCCTCATATGCGCTTTAATTGCACTTCTTATAACAAGAAAAAGCGATAAAACAGGATAACATTCATTTATTATCATTCCGCATACGGTAAAATACTTCTGTGTATGACCCTCATTCCAAGTGCTTACGCTTTGGTCAATATCTGCTATGTAAATAGGCGATACAAAAAGTGAAATTCTCTTTTTGAACATTTCCTGCAAAAATATACTGTCCTCACCACAATAGTTTTCCGTACCTGAACCAAATCTTTCATTGAATTTTAGGTTCTTTTTTAAAAGTACATCCTTTCTTACCGCCATAGCGCATACACCGTATGAGGTAACTCTCCTTCTGCTAACCTTCTCAAACTTTTTTATAGGACTCATGCTGAGTTTTCTCTCCGATACACAATTCAGATTAAACTTTATTGCATCAGCATCAGGTTGATTTTCAAATTCCTTTAAAACAATTTCCTCATAACCGTCACAAAAAACCAAGTCATCATCCGAAAACATAATAAATTCCGCCTCATCTGATATATTTTCCATTGCAATATTTCGGTTTTTGCTCAGTCCCCTTGTGCTTGTCGTAACAAGCCGTACCTTTGAATTATTGATTATATTTTCTTTTGTAAAATTATCGTCTGCCTGATTTGCCAAAACTGCATCCGTCTGAAGATTCATTTCGGTATATTTTGAAAAATCACTTTGATGCATTGTTGTAACTAAAACTTCAAGCTTACTCATTTAACCACCTATATCAATTTCTCTTCATCGGAAAAATCTGTTATGTTTGCTACATATTCTCTAAAATCCTTTTTTGTGTCCCAGCTTTTTGCATGCTGTTCCCATTTTATTCTCTCAGGCGACGGCGGCTTCATATAGTCACCGAAACGAAATGTGAGAAAATCATGTAAATTTTCCGGTATTTTTAATTCTACTTTTTCAAATGGTGCATACTCACTTTTTTCAAACCACTCTTTTTTATAAATGGCATTTTTAAATACTGCCTTTCCCAAAAAATTGCAGTAATAATCAGTGTCTTTGTCGCGATACTTATAGACTTGCTTTAGCCCATACTTTACCAAAAATTTATCCGGGAAAAGGTTTATTACCTTAAGTGCAAACCCCAAAAAACCTTTGCGGCGGTTATATCCTCTTGATGCAAGCCCCTTCATAATAACATACTTTGCCCACAGGCATTGATACATTTGAGCCACTTTATTGTTTGGACAATTATGCAGTATAAAAATATCTATGTAAATTCCGTGGTGAATATCATAATTTTCCAAAGCCTCTTCAATGTATGAGGTGTTGTTCATACGAATTTTTGATATGGTAACCATACCATCTGTTTCGCCCCATTCCTGAAGATAATATTTCTCCTTGTCGCCTATTTCCAAGAAGCATTTTCTGAATTTTTCATAGTTCTGAGGTGTCATAAACACATCTAAATCATCGTCCCACGGAATAAATCCGCTATGCCTTTTTGCTCCAAGCGCAGACCCGCCCATAAGACAATAATTTATGTTATTGTTACTACAGAATTTGTCAAAATCTACAGCAATTTCAAGAATTTTATCTTGTAGTTCTAAAAAACCATAAGTATCTTCTTGGTTTTCTCGCATAAATTTCATTCTCTTATCCAAACCTTTTTCATTATTTTTCTAACCATATTAGGCATATTATAGTAAACTCTCTTTGCTATTTGTCGTTTACCGTTTAAGTATTTAGAAACTATATCTTTAAAATCACAAGTTTCCAGATTATAGATAAATTCATCACGCCCTTTAGGCTTCTGGGTACCACCGCACATAAGTTCCCCATTTTCAAGCAAGAGCTTAAAATCTAACTGGTGAAATACCGTATTGTCTTTAATTTCTTCCCAAACCCTCTCGCCTTTCATTGTATTGGTCACCAATGTTGAAATTCCGTCAAAGCGGTTTATTCCCTTTATATATTTGTCTACTTCGTGAAAATCTCCTAAAGTTATATCTGATACTCTATTACTGTACGAAAACTGACAATCATAACAGCTGTCCCGAAGCGTAATATACTTTTGAAAGCCCGTATAGAAATAATCTTCTAAATAAAGTGCTGTTCTTTCATGCTCAACACCGCCTTTTATATATTTCATTTTGAAATAATGCGGCGTTGCACCGTTCTTCTTTTTTGCTCTAAAAACAAAATCTTTTATATTTATACCTTGCTCGCTTTCTGTAAGTTCTTTGCATCTATCAAAAAGCTTCTGCGAAGGTACACCGTGACATACAAAATCTACTGTCAAAAGATTGTCATAGTCTTTCCTTAAAAAAAGCTTTAGTGCCCAGACCTGACACGGTGTTGAAACAAACATCACACGTTCTCCGTTTAGAAGTTGTTCTTTTATCTTGGAAAAACTGTCTGCCAAATCATTTTGAAGATACTTGGATTTGTAAAAAGGCAACAGTTCGCCCTCAGTTTTTGCACTTGCTGTGCGGAGTTTTAGTTTCTCGTCAAATGCCGCCGCATATACAACTGCACCTTTTCTCATTTCATTTTTTGCAATCGTCCCGAACATACCTCCAGACGACCCGCTCAGTCTGTCATTTCTGTCTTTTGCAAATGCTATGTATACATTATGCTCCGTGTTTTCTTCGTTTTTATGGTTTAAAACAGGACAAAGCTCTTCACACAACCCACATTCAACACATAAATCGGCATCAAAATTAGGATACAAAAAACCCGCCTTGTCTTCCCTTATCTTTATCGCATCTTTTGGACAATTTCTTGCACAGCTTCCACATCCGCAGCAGCGCGCTTTATCATCAATTTTTATCATCTTGATTATCCTTTTGCAACTTTTTTGACAGTTCTGTTGAAGATGTACCGTCGGTATGAGGCAGAAAAACAACATCTACTTGAAACTTTTTAAAAGCTTCTTCATACTGGTTATAAAGATTTGACCCTTTCCAATCACTTCCATGAAAAAGAACATCAAACTTAATATTTTCCCATGCTGCAACCTTATCCATAGTAGTTTGTGGAACAACCTCGTCCACATATTTTATCGCCTCAACTATAGCACATCTCTCGGAAAAAGGAATTATCGGTTCTTTATGCTTATACTCCTTTACCACCTCATCGGTAGACACACCAACAACCAGGTACTCGCACTGCTGTTTTGCCCTTTTTAAAATATTCAAATGTCCTATATGAAACATATCGAAGACACCTGTGGTATATCCGATTTTATACTTCTTTTCCGACATTCCATTTCTCCCTTGCAAATTTTTTAAATATAAAGCCCCTTATACTGTTCGGCATAAGAACTTGTACAATAAGCCTTTTGGTTACGTTTAGAATGTATGTGCCTAGTGTTATTATCTTATTATCAAGCAAGTATTTCTGGAATTTTGCTTCGCTTTTAAAATACTTACTTCCTCCGCGTCTTTTATACATATCCTCTCCTACGCGGACATTTACCAAAACATCACTTAAATTAGCAAATTTCTTATTTTTCAAAAACATTCTTGCCCAAAGATAATAGTCCTCTTCACAGTACCAGTCGATAAATCCGCCCACATCCTCTACTGAGGATTTTTTGAACATAACTGTTACCAAGTTCATCGGGCATCTTGTTTTTAAATATTCCTTTATTTCTGCATCACTTGGCGGAACGGTTCTTTTCCCGACTATGTTTTCCTCATCGCCGATAAACTCAGTAATATTTCCGCCGACAACGTCTATTTCATTATCATTTCTAAATGCCGCAATTTGCTTTTCAAAGCGGTCAGGCAGTGAAATATCATCAGCATCCATTATGGCAACCAAATCATATGTACAGTTTTTAAGACCTGTTCGTCTTGCGTCTCCGTGCCCTTTATTTTCACTAAGACGTATGACCTTTAAAATATCAAATTCACGCGTGTATTTTTCAATAATATTATCAATTTTATCGTTTACAGGTCCGTCAACTACCAAAACAACTTCGCTTGGCATAACAGTCTGCGAAAAGATGCTGTGCATCGCTGTATCAAAATGCTGTGCATTATCTTTACCGTAAACACAAATCGAAACAGAAAATTTAAAACTATCCATACGTTCTCCTATCTTGACGCAAGTAGCTCCAGAGCCTCTTCCTGTTTTTGGTCATATTCCTCACGGGTTATTTTATCTCCATTTAGAAGATAATCACCAAAATCCTCTGCCGTATCCATACCCTCTTGAGAAATTCCGTCTTTTTTTACAAAGGCAGTCCAGACTGTCATAAAAATAATCTTGCAATCGCCTGAAAAAGTGATATTTTCTATGTACTCTAAATCATAATTGATTTTTTGTTCCCAGCTAATTCCGTTTCTGCCCATAACCTGCGCAAGACCGGAAAGTCCGGGTTTTACCGATTGGCGTTTCATCTGTTCCTCAGTAAAAAAAACCATATCCCGAACAAGCTGCGGCCTTGGACCAACCACACTCATATCGCCCTTTAAAATATTAAAAGCCTCAGGCAGTTCGTCAAGGCTTGTTTTCCTTAAAAATCTGCCAAACTTCGTAAGCCTTACATCATCAGGAAGAAGTTTTCCGTCTTCGTCTTTTTCGTCCGTCATCGTTCTGAACTTATACAGGGTAAATATTTTTCCGCCGAGTCCCGGTCTTTTCTGCCTAAATATAACAGGACTTCCAAGCTTTACCCTGACCACCACTGCTACTATTATATAAAGCCAGCAAAAAACGATAATTGCCGCTAATGCACAAACAACATCTATAATACGCTTAAAGTATTTTTTATACACTAAAATAACTCCTTAATGATATTTATAACCCTCGCTTGATCGTCTTCTGACATTTTTATGTCTGAAGGCAAGCATAGTCCACGATCAAAAATATCTGCACCAACATCATCGTTATTTACTGTTATGTAATCTCTTCCCGCAAAAACAGGCTGCAGGTGCATCGGTTTCCATATCGGTCTTGACTCAATATTTTCCGCTTCAAGTGTGAGTCTTATTTTTTCAGGTGTAACCTTAGCAATAGCGTCTTTGTTTATTGTAAAACAGCTAAGCCAGAAGTTAGGTTCACAGCAACTTAAATAAGGATTCATTTCTATCGGAAGATTGGAGAATGCATTTTTATAACGCTCGTAAATAGCAGCCTTTTTAGCCTTATGCTCTTCGAGGTGCAAAAGCTGGCCTCTACCTATTCCTGCGACAACATTGCTCATACGGTAGTTATAACCAATCTCACTATGCTGATACCACGGAGCGGCATCTCTTGCCTGCGTGGAGTAAAATCTTACTTTTTTAACAGCTTCTTCATCGTCTGACAAGAACATTCCGCCACCTGATGATGTTATAATTTTATTTCCGTTAAAGCTTATTGCATTATACTTTCCAAAAGTTCCTGTTTGAATCCCTTTGTATTTTGCTGACAATGATTCTGCTGCGTCTTCAATCAGTACGGCGCCGTATTTTTCGCACAAATCAGCTATTTCATCAAGCTTTGCGGGTGTGCCGTAAAGATTTGCGCAAATCACTGCCTTAACTTTTCCTTTGTATTTTTCTAAAGCCCTCTCAAGTGCCTCAGGGCTCATATTCCATGTCTCTCTTTCAGAGTCAATTAAAACCTGTACTCCGCCTTCATAGCTGACAGGGTTTACAGTTGCTGCAAAGGTTAAATCAGAACAAAGTACAATATCTCCCTTTTTAACATTTGCAAGCTTTACAGCCATATGCAGAGCATGGGTTCCTGCTGTCATCGCAGCAGCTGCTTTGCAACCTACATATTCTGCCATTTCCTTTTCAAATTCTGTAACATTTTTTCCTAATGGTGCAATCCAGTTTGTGTCAAATGCCTCTTTCACATAAATCTGTTCCTCGCCATGCATAGTAGGCGTGGAGAGCCATATTCTATCCATAAAAATCCTCTTTTCATTCATATATGCCCAGTTTTGCTATATGAAATTTATTTTCAAGCACAAAACCCTGACATATACGCTTAAATCAAGATAAGCAGCTACACCATACACTGCTCATCATTTAGGAAAACATTTAAAATATATATAAGCATATATATCATAAATTTTATCATATATTCAAGCACTTGTCAACAAAATAGTACGTTTTTATCTTTAATAAAAAAACTAATACATTACTGTTTTATATATATTCTGATATCATAAAAACCAAAAGAACCCGCAGTTTCCGATGCAGGTTCTCTTTTGATTTATACTATATTCTTTTGACAAATCGTTAACCGATCTGTACATTTGTTAATTGTTACTTCAATACAACTCTGTGGAATACCTTTTTACCCTTGCGGATAATCATACCCTTTTCTCCCAAAAAGCTGTTATTTAATGTCAGGTTGACATCTGTGACCTTTTCGTCGTTTATGCTGATTCCGCCCTGCTGTACCAAACGTCTTCCTTCAGCCTTTGAAGGTATAAGTTTGATTTCGCATAAAAGGTCAAGAATACCTTTTCCGTCAATGGCGTCAACCTCTGATGTCGGCATATTGTCGCTCACGCCGCCGCCTGCAAAAACTGCCTCTGCTGCGCTTTGCACCTGATTTGCGGTTTCTTCACCGTGAACAAGCTTTGTAACCTCATAAGCCAGGCGCTTTTTAGCCTTATTAAGCTCTGCGCCTTCCCATTTTTCCATCTCACGAATTTCATCCATTGGCACAAATGTAACAAGTTTTAAGCACTTGATAACGTCTGCGTCAGAAACATTCACCCAATACTGATAGAAGTCATAAGGCTTACACTTTTCAGCATCAAGCCACAAAGCACCCTTTGCAGTCTTACCCATCTTTTTACCTTCTGAGGTTGTTAAAAGAGTAAATGTCATACCATAAGTCTGCTTTTGGTCTTTACGACGGCAAAGGTCTATACCGCCAAGGATATTTGACCACTGGTCATCACCGCCAAGCTCGATTTTACAATCGTACTTACGGTTTAGCATCAAAAAGTCATAGCTCTGCATAAGCATATAGTTAAATTCAAGGAAAGAAAGTCCTTTTTCAAGTCTTTGCTTAAAGCATTCAGCTGTCAGCATCTTATTTACTGAAAAGCACGAGCCGATGTCACGCAAAAACTCTACATAGTTAAGGTCCAAAAGCCAGTCAGCATTATTAACCATTATTGCTTTTCCGTCAGAAAAATCAATAATTCTTGAAAGCTGTTCCTTAAAGCGTTCACAGTTATGGTCAATAACTTCCTTCGTCATCATCTGACGCATATCTGTTCTTCCCGACGGGTCGCCAATATGACCTGTTCCGCCGCCAACCAAGGCAATCGGTCTGTGACCGTGATCCTGCATATGTTTCATAACAACCATCTGCAAAAAATGTCCTACATGAAGGCTGTCTGCAGTCGGGTCAAATCCGATATAAAAAGTAACTTTTTCTTTTCCCAAAAGCTCACGGATTTCGTCCTCGTGTGTTGTCTGGGCGATAAGTCCACGTTCTTTTAAGACGTCAAAAACATTTTCCATTTTAAAATCTCCTTATGAAAGATCCTGAACAAAGATTTCACGCACGCCGTCAGCTGCTACTTTAGGTGCTTCTGTCTTTGGAGCTTCAACTTTTCCGTCTCTTATATCAAAAAATTTCTTTGCAACCTGCGGGAATAGTGCGTAGCTTAAAACATCTTCTTCTGATTTTGCAAAATCCTTTGTTTCTTCCTTGTACTTAGCAAGCTCAGGGTCTAAAAGGTCTGCAGGTCTGCAAGTAATAACTTCATCATCGCCGATAGCGAGCTTTCTTACTTCTTTATTAACTTCACCAGGAAGCTGACCGTATTCACCGCGAAGAAGTCCTTTAGATTCCTTTGAAATCATCTTATATCTGCCCATAAGCACGTTTAAAACTGCCTGTGTGCCGACAATCTGGCTTGTTGGAGTTACAAGCGGAGGATAACCGAAGTCTTTTCTTACTCTTGGAACTTCAGCTAAAACCTCATAGTACTTATCCTCTGCATTCTGTTGCTTGAGCTGTGAAATAAGATTTGAAAGCATACCACCTGGTACCTGATATAAAAGTGCGTTAGGGTCAACATTTAATACCTTCGGGTCAAGTGTTCCCTCTGCCTTCATCTTGTCTGCTATGCCTCTAAAGTGTGCAGCAGCCTCTGAAAGCTTTGTAAGGTCAAGGCCTGTATCTCTGTCTGTTCCCTGCATTGTTGCAACCATTGCCTCGGTTGACGGGTTTGCAGTACCATTTGCAAGCGGCGACAAAGCACAGTCAACAATATCAACACCAGCCTGTGCTGCCATAAGGTTTGTCATATCGCCTGTACCTGCTGTGTTATGTGTATGCAGGTGAATAGGCACTCCAACATTTTCCTTAAGCTTTTTAACAAGCTCATAAGCTGTATATGGCAATAAGAGGTTTGCCATATCCTTGATACAGATTGAATCTGCACCCATTTTTTCAAGTTGACAAGCAAGCTTTACAAAGTAGTCAAGATTATGAACAGGGCTTTCTGTATAGCTGATTGCAGCCTCACAGTGACCGCCATATTCCTTAACAAACTTAATTGCAGCTTCTAAATTTCTTGGATCATTTAAAGCATCGAAAACTCTTACAACGTCAATACCGTTTTCGATTGACTTTTTGCAGAACTGCTGGACAACGTCGTCTGCATAATGCTTATAACCCAAAATGTTCTGACCTCTAAAAAGCATCTGAAGCTTTGTGTTAGGCATATTTGCCTTTAAAGTTCTGAGTCTTTCCCATGGGTCTTCATTCAAAAATCTCATACAAGCATCGAATGTCGCACCGCCCCAGCACTCAAGTGACCAGTAGCCTATGCTGTCAAGAATTTTGCAGGCAGGAATCATGTCCTCTGTCTTCATTCTTGTAGCAGCCTGTGACTGGTGAGCATCACGAAGAATTGTATCTGTAATATATAATTTACTCATAGTATTGTCCTTTCTGCTTATGGTTTAAATCAAGCACCAAAGAGTGCAAGCATAACGCCTGCTGCGATTGCAGAGCCGATAACACCGGCTACATTTGGACCCATAGCGTGCATTAAAAGGAAGTTCTTAGGATTTTCTTCCTGACCTACCTTCTGTGATACACGTGCTGCCATAGGAACTGCTGAAACACCTGCACTACCGATAAGCGGATTGATTTTGTTCTTTAAGAACAGGTTCATAAATTTAGCAAGAAGCACGCCGCCGGCTGTACCCATACCAAATGCAACTACACCCATTGCAATGATGCAAAGTGTAAGCGGTGACATAAAGGTATCAGCTGTTGCTGTTGCACCTACTGACAAACCTAAAAATACAGTTACGATATTCATAAGCTCGTTCTGAACTGTTTTTGCAAGTCTGTCACACACGCCTGATTCTGTTAACAGGTTGCCAAGCATTAGACAGCCTACCAACGGAGCTGCTGACGGAATAAGCCATGCAACGAAAATTGTAACAACAATCGGGAATATGATTTTCTCTGTCTTTGAAACAGGACGGAGAGCTGTCATAGTAATTTGTCTTTCCTTTTTAGTTGTTAAAGCCTTCATAATAGGAGGCTGTATTACAGGCACGAGTGCCATATATGAATATGCCGCAACTGCGATTGGGCCTAAGAAGCTAGGAGCAAGCTTTGATGTAACAAAGATTGCAGTAGGGCCGTCCGCACCGCCTATGATACCAACAGATGCCGCAAGCTTTTCAAGGATTGTTCCGTTTAAAAGTCCGTCAACGTTAGGAATTAGTGGGAATAGCTCTCTAACGCCTAAGAATGTTACGAAAATTCCAAGCTGCGCCGCTGCTCCCAAAAGCAAGCTCTTCGGGTTTGCGATAAGCGGACCAAAGTCTGTCATCGCACCTACGCCTACAAATATAAGGCATGGATAAATTCCAAGCTTAACACCTAAGTACAGTATGTCTATAAGTCCCGGAGTTATAACTTTTCCCGCTTCATTTGCAGCTCCGCCAAACATATCCCAGTGAACGTGTCCGCCTGCAAACAACTCTTCGTGGTATACTTCAGCACCGATGAGGTTTGTTAAAAGCATACCAAATGCGATTGGTAAAAGCAAAAGCGGCTCAAATTTCTTTACAATAGCCAGATACAAAAGCACACATGCAATGAGTACCATTAAAACCGTTTTCCAGTTATCATCGGCAGTCAGCATATAAAAGCCTGTCTGGTGAATAAAATTCATTACTGTTTCCATTTTTTATTCCCCCGATTATTTAATTGTGCAAAGAAGGTCACCTGTTTGAACAGACGCACCCTTTGTTACGCCAATTGATGTAACCTGACCGTCAGCGCCTGCCATGATTTCGTTTTCCATCTTCATAGCTTCCAAAATCATAAGAACCTGACCCTTTTTAACTGTATCTCCAACATTTACCTTGATATCAAGAATTGTTCCTGGCATTGGGCTTGAAATCTTTTCTCCTTCGCCGCTTGAAACAGGTGCAGCGCTAGGTGCTGGTGCAGCTGTCTTTGCAGCAGCAGCTTCTGTTTCGCCCATTAATTCAATTTCGATTTCATAGCTTGTTCCATTTACGTTTACTTTATACTTTTTCATTTTTATTCCTTCCTTTCTGTGATTTTCATCACATTACGAGTTATACTCTTTTAAATGATAAAACTTTAATATTATTCGCTTCTGTGCCAAGCTCCTCGGCTATAACTGCACAGCAAGCTGCAAGAACTTCCTGCTTATTTGCAATAGGTGCATTAGCAGCGCTTGCCGCAGGTACTATCGGTGCAGACTCTTTTGACACTTTATCTTCTTTCTTTAGTGCTTTACACACAGCACTCATAATATAGCACAAAAGAATAAGTGCGATAAGGACTACAAATACCGTTCCAAGTCCCAATCCTACAACCATAGCATTTGATAATTCAGCAGCTTTAGCTGCCTCTGCTGCTATATTTGCTACTTCTGTCATACTAACATCCTCCCTTCAACAATTCTTGCTATCAGGCAAAATTGTTACATTTTTCTCAAATTTACCTCATTTTACATTTTACAATAAAAGACAGCTTTTTGCAAGTACTTTGACAAATTTTTCACTTATTTTATTAAAAAAAGTACACATTCATAAATGTGTACTTAAAATATTTGTATACTTTTTATTATGAAGGAATTTACTCATATTAATGACGTCATAACAAAGCTGATTTCTAATCCTACGTCATCAATCGAGCTTCCTTTAAAAAAGCTTTTTATTTATCACAAATTTTTAAGGTAATTCACCTCGTGTGAAGTTAAATGGCGCCATCTACCAAGCGGAAGGTTCCCAAGTTCAACAGTACCTATACTTATTCTTTGAAGCTCTTTAACCTTTGAGCCGACAGCCTCAAACATTCGTCTTACCTGTCGGTTTTTACCCTCGTGAATTGTGATTTTAATTGTTGTATGGCCATCAACAGCATCTATCATCTCAACCTTGGCAGGAGATGTAGTAAAACCATCATCAAGTCGCACTCCGCCCCTTAGCTTGGCAAGTCCTTTAATAGATATTCCACCTTTTAAAACTGCGATATATGTTTTTTCAACATTGTGCTTCGGATGCGTTACCTTATAAGTAAAGTCACCGTCATTAGTAAGGATTAAAAGTCCTTCCGTGTCATAATCGAGCCTTCCGACAGGAAAAATACGTTCTGTGATTTCAGTACCGACAAGGTCCAAAACGGTCGGTCTTTCAAACTGGTCCTTTACAGTTGAAACATAGCCTGTTGGCTTATTCAGCATAATGTAATAGTTTTTTCCGCTCGGCTTTACAGGCTTTCCGTTTACCTTAACATTGTCTGCACCAATTTCAACTTTAATGCCCTGCTCCGACACTTTTTCGCCGTTTACAATCACCTTGCCGTCGGCAATTAACTGTTCTGCCGCACGTCGTGATGCTACACCGCACATCGCTATATATTTCTGAAGTCTTACAATTTCACCCATATTATTCCTCCCAGTCTTCCAAAATGGCATCTGTTAATGTCTTGTCATTTATCAAAACGCCGTCCTTTTCTGCTTTGCTTAGTATCTTTATTCCCTTATCAGAAAATCTGCAACTATCGCAAATTAAAACCTGATTATATTTTTTTCCTTTAAAAACGAAAAATCCCTTTTTCGAATCCCCGTATTTTTCTATGCCAAATTCATCGGTTGAGGTAAATCCAATTCCTTTTTCATAAAGCATATCAGTATAGTACATTGCGTCCATTGCAGCAATAAGTGCCGGAGATTCTACACGAACTGATTTACTTCTTTTCCAAATATACCGCTCCATAACACCTCTTGACGGCTTTACAAGCAGAATATCGGCATCACAGTTTTTATTATCACACCTAAAAGGGCTTGATGACACAATAATAGACGCACTAAATATATCACAATCTCCGCCATCTGACAAGAAAAGATTCTCGCTTTCTTTTCCAAAAGAATTAAGCATAGCGGCTGTTTCAAAATCATTTCCGACTGATTTTGTGACAGCGACAGACAAGCCCTCCTCTGCAAGCCGAAACGGATTTATCATTTTTACAGCAAGGTCGTACTGCGTTTGCATAGTGCCTATGTTAAACGATACCTTCTTTCCTAGCGTGCTTGCCCAAGTTTTTACAGGAATTAAGTACTTACTTAAAACATATTTTTCGACCGCCTCATAATAATGTGCCCGAAATGTACTCTCAATTTTTTCTTCATCAAATAGCTCCATCCTGCCATCATATATGTCATATCCGTATTTTTCGCACTCTTTTTCAATGGTATCATTCCATAAAGTGCCAGAAAATTCCGGAACCGGTACAACAAATCCTTCAATTTGCGAAAAAGATACATCTCCAATTAAGCTGCACATATTATCAAGAAACTTCTCTGTGACAACATATATTTCTCCATTGGTTTCTGTGGCTCTGCCGCCTATATTCTCTATGCAGGTTATTTCCTTTTTCTCTGTTTCATTCACCTTTACCCACACAGCAAGACCTTCTCTATCTGCTGCTAAAATATTCTTCTTTAAATTGGCGGTCATATCAAGCAGTACGCCTGAAAAGCCTATTTCTTTTACGATTCTAAAATCTGTATTGTCTTTTGCTAAACCGAAAAAAAGTCTCAATTATCAAAACTCCTTTTTATCTGTTGTTTACTAAAGCTTCGCTTACTTTAATTCCGTCAACTGCAGCACTCATTATCCCGCCGGCATATCCGGCACCTTCGCCTGCAGGATAAAGACCAATAATTTCTGACATATAGGTTTGCTTGTCTCTTAAAATTCTTACAGGTGCCGAGCTTCTTGTTTCAGGCGCTGTCATAACAGCACCGCCAGATGCGAAGCCTTTCAGTTTTTTATCAAACTCCGAAACTGCAAGCTTTAAAGTATTGCTGACAAAATCAGGGAAAATTTTTGAAATATCACAAAATGTAACTCCAGGCTTATACGTAGGATTTATCCTTTCGCTTACTTCGTATCCCATAAAATCGCCAACATACTGGCAAGGTGCAAAGTAATTACTTCCGCCAAGCTCAAATGCTTTTTTCTCTATTTCCTCTTGAAGCAAAACTCCCGAAAGTGCATCAGAAGAAGGAAAATCGTCAGTCGTTACGTTTACCAAAAGTGCCGAATTGGCATTTTTTCCGTCTCTTTTCGAATTACTCATTCCGTTCGTGACAACTCCACCTTCAAAGGATGCAGAAGCAACAACCTCTCCGCCCGGACACATACAAAAAGTATATGCACTTCTTCCGTTTTCAAAGTGCGCCGACAGTTTATAGTCAGCAGCACCCAAAAGCTTTGCGAAATCACCATACTGGCTCTTATTTATCATTTCCTGACTATGCTCAATCCGCACTCCAACAGAAAAGTTTTTCTGTTCCATCTTTGCGCCAAGATTTTGGAGCATTTTGTAAGTGTCTCTCGCTGAATGACCGATAGCAATGATAATACTGTCGGTTTCAAAGACATATTTTTCACCGTCTTTTTCAATTTCAGCAGCCGTTACTTTTCCTTGTGAAAGTTTTATTCCGACAAGCTTATTTAAAAACCTGACTTCACCGCCGCACCTTTCAATTTCAAGGCGTATATTTTTTACCACATTCCTCAATATATCTGTACCAATATGCGGCTTTGCAGTATATACAATTTCTTCAGGCGCGCCAAACTCTTTGAACGTTTCAAGCACAAACCGGCAACGACTGTCATTAATTCCGCTGTTTAGCTTACCGTCAGAAAAAGTTCCTGCGCCGCCTTCGCCAAACTGCACATTTGTATTTTCTGACAATTCTCCCGTTTCCCAAAATTTTTGAACTGCCATATGCCTTGTATCAACATCAGCTCCACGTTCTATCAAAACAGGTCTATATCCGCTTCTTGCAAGCATCAGTCCTGCAAAAAGTCCGCACGGCCCTGTTCCCACAATGAGTGGGCGCTTTATAAGCGGTTTGCCGCTTGGGAAAGTATATTTTTCTTCTGTATATTCTTTAAAATCCTTGAGCTTTCGTCCTGTTTCAGCCAAGACTGTATATACATAATGTACATCACTTTTTTTACGTGCGTCAATCGCTTTTCTTATTATCTTAAATGATAAAATATCCTTTTCTAATACCCCTGCACGTTTTGCTATATGTTTTTTGGTAAGTTCCTCCGAAAGCTGTGTTTTTATATTATCAATCCTATACACCTGCAGCCTCACTTCCTGCAACAAATCCGCTTGCCCAAGCCCAATGCAGATTAAATCCGCCACAGTCGCCGTCAATATCCAAAAGTTCTCCAATTATAAATAGATTTTTCACCAGATATGATTCCATGGTTTCGGGATTAACTTCTTTAAGGCTAATTCCGCCTGCAGTAACTTGTGCATTATCCCACGGCATTACACCCGTTATTTCAAACCTCCAGCATTTTAGCATTTTGGCTATTTTCTCAATTTCAACGCTCGACAGTGTATCGCTCATTTTTGAAAGCGGAGATATTCCGCATTCCTTTAAAAGCATTTGGCCAAGACTTTTATTTATAATGCCCGTCATATATGTTTCCATAGTCTGTTTAGGGCGAGTTTTAAGCATTTTTAAAACATCACTAAAATCCAAATCCGGCAAAAGGTCGACGCAAATTTTTTCACCCTTTTTTGCGTATTTTGATAGTCCGAAAACAGGTATTCCGGAAAGCCCGTAGCTATTAAACTGGACTTCTCCAACAGCTGTTTTGCCATTTTCCATCGTTACCCTGCCATATGCACGCACGCCCTGAATACTTTTTGTTGTTTTAATCTGCACTAAAGACGGGACAAGTTCTGTTACTGTATGTCCAAGTCTTTTCAAAATCTTATATCCGCTTCCGTCCGAGCCCGTTTTCGGAGCTGCCATTCCTCCAGTTGCTACAATTGCTTTATCTGCAAAATAACGCTCACCTGTTTTAGATATCACGAAAAAGCCGTTATTTTTTTGTATAATTTCCGCTACGTCAAAGTCTGTGCGCAAAACTATACCAAGTCTTATAGCTTCAAGTCTCAAAACGTCTAAAACAGCCGACGCCTGTCCGCTGTTTGGATATATTCTTCCCTCGTCCTCGGTTTTAGCCAAAAGCCCAAGGCTTTCAAAAAAATCTATCGCATCATATGGAGAAAATTTTTTTAATGCCACAGATACAAAATCTGAATTATAATTATTTTTACATATATCGGTATTGGTAAAATTACAACGTCCGTTTCCCGTTGATAAAATCTTTTTCCCGACGCGCGGATTTTTTTCAAAAACTGCCACAGCTGCACCTTTTCTTGCAGCAAATATCGCTGCCGCAAGCCCTGACGCTCCGCCGCCTATAATTGCAATATTATTCTTCACCTTCATTTGTTTCCTTTTTCTGTTTTTTCGCTGCCTCAATATCAGCTAAAATATCGCTCACTGCCATTTTTAGAGTAACAAGCACAGGAACTGAAATTATCATTCCCGGTATTCCAAAAAGTCCGCCGCCGACGGTGACTGCAAAAATTATCCACAGAGGTGATGCATCAAGCACACTTCCCATAATTCTCGGACCGATAAAGTTTCCGTCTATCTGCTGAAGCACTATCAGCGAAATAGCCACCCAAATCGCCTGAAATGCTCCGCCAGTAATAAATGTTATAAGAATCGACATTGCATTTGCAAATATTGCGCCAAAGTATGGAATTAGGTTGAAAAGTCCTATCATTCCGCCTAAAATTATTGCATATTTTACTTTAAACAGCGATAATACAATAGTCGCTAATATTGACATTATAATCGCATCCAAAAGAACACAAAAAACGTATTTCGAAAAAATATCATTTACCTTACGAATATTTTCGACAAGAATACCCGTCTTCTTTTCTTTTAAAAACAGCCTTAAAATACGTTTTAAAGAAGCCTTTATACTTTCTTTGTCAATCAGCATATATACAGAAACGATTATTCCAATAAATATGTTTATCACACCAGAGGTTATGTTAATAACACCTTTTGCATACTTCGAAAATTCGCTTACATCGATTTTTCCAAGCAGATTATTAATTGTCTTTATTATATTTGCCTCATTTATTTCAAAAATAGTTATATTGTACTGTCTCTGCCAGCCTTCGATTGTTGAAATAACCTGTTCAAGGTATGCAGGTATATTATTATACAAATCCAAGCAGTTACGATACAGTGCCGGTACTATTGCTCTTATTAATACGAAAATAGCAAGAAACAGCACTAAATATACGCTTGCAATACTAATCATTTTGCTTTTATTGTTGACAAACTTATATTTACTTTTTCTGCAGGCTGCATCTATTTTTTTACACGGCATATTCAAGATATACGCAATCACAAAGCCTATTAAAAACGGTGTAAGGCTTTTAAAAATAACTCCTGTGACCTCGGCAATTTTATAAAAATTATCAAAGGTTTTGTATACTGCAATAACAATAACAACAAAAATTAATGCCATTACCCAATTACTGTACTTCTGTATTTTTTTCATTCCAATACCTCATAAAAAATTTTAAGGTTGTTCCGAAAGCGCATACTCTGCATTTATCGGAACAACCTGTTTGACAATAAAATTATTTAGCCGGTGATACTGTTACACCTGAACATATGAATATACCTGTTGAGCGGTCGCCGTAAGCAACGATTAAGTCTCCGACTTTTATTTGCTTTAATGAGTATTCGCTCAGCGTCGGAACTACATAGTATTTTGTATTATTGTTACAGGTTATGTATGCTGTTGTTTCAGAGCCGCCTTCTTCATATGAAACAATAATTACATTCGCTGAAGCGTTAACTGCTGTTACGGTACCTGTGATTGAATCGCCCGCTGTTACGGTACCTGATTCCGATGATGAAATTTCCTTTACTACATCACTTTCTATTGTAAGAGTAACCAATGCGCCTATTTTAAGTTCAGGCAGCTTGACTGCTTCACCATTATGCTTAATAACTACATTTGACGGAATATCGTATGTGTATTCCTCGCCGTCCTTTTTAATTGTAAGCGATGGTGCAGCTGAAATTGTGAAGGATGTTAAATTTCCTGTAATTGTACCGATTTTTGATTTTGCAACAATTCGTGTAATCACGCCATATTCTAAAGTAAGATTTACCGTATCGCCTTTATAAAGGTCTGCAAAAGTTTCTGTATCTCCATTTTTGATGATTAATACATCGTTTGAAATAGTATAAGTCTGTCCGTCAAACTGTTCAGAGCCATGACTGATTGTAATTGTTCCAATCGGGCTAATTGCTTCAATAGCTGCATCTGCTATTGATGTTTTCTTTTCCATATAGATTATTTCAACAACTTCATCGTCTGCGATGTTAAGCTTTACATAATCACCGATTGCAAGATCTCTAATATTTTTTAACATATTATTTATAAGGATTGTAGCATTACTGTTACAGTTATATTCAGTTGCTTTTCCTGTTGTCGCGTCCTCAAGAGTTACTAAAAGGTCTCCGCTGGCGCTCTTAACTCCACGATATATTCCTGATACGCTGCTATCGATTTCATCTTCGATAATATCTACCGATACAAGACGAACTGCCTCATCATCTTCACTGTATGTAAGCACCACGCGCTGTCCTGCACGCATATCATTTTCTGTGGCAACTACACCATTTTTGAAGAATTTAGTGTCTTTATCATATCCGATTTCATCATCAAAATCTTTTATTTTAATGTTGTTTTTCGCAGCATCAACACTTATTAATGCTGTTGCTTCAAAGTCATATTTTACTGTGCCTACAGTTTTTGACATCATTACCGCGATTTGACTGCGCAAAACTGATGTATTAGGCGAAAATTCACCTGCACCCATACCACTCATTATTCCCTTTTGCGAAACATAATAAACGTGTTGTCTTGCATTTTTTGGAATGTCTGCAACATCCACATAATCAAGGTCAATTAATACCTCGGCTGTAGCCTCTTCCTCTGCACTCATTGCCTTTGTAATCAAAATAGCTGCCTCATATCTTGGCATAGCCTCAGATTTTTTATCATCCTTAAAATATGTATCAAGCTCGTCCTCTTTCAAAACTCCGCGACTCAGCATAAATGCAACATCGCCCTCTGCATAGGAAAGCGAGTATTTTGAAAGTATATCCTTATAGTTTTCCTTTGCCGCTTCGACAACATCTGCATTTGCCTCATTGTTTGAGCCCATCAATCTTGCAAAAAGTGCAAATGCCTCAAGTCTTGAAACTGATTTTCCAGGTCTAAATGTACCGTCCTCATATCCGCTGATAAAGCCGTTTGCAGCAATGTCCTCTACATATTGATAAGACCAATTATATGCTCCGGTCTCACTTACGTCTTTAAATGTATCTGCCGCAAAAACAGGGATTGCCGCTGAAATTGCCAATGCAGATGCAACAAACATCGAAATAGTTTTTTTCATGGTTTTTCCTCCTATACGCCATAATTATATTTTTATATTAACACAAAGCTTCCCTTTTAGCAATATTTCTTTGCAATTTGTATAATATTTGTAATATTACGACAATTATTACACAACATCTTGTGTTTTTTTCATAATTTATATGTTTTTTTGGTATCAAAAAAACGGCAGCCTTCGCCGCCGTTTTTTGAAAATTGTATAGAGAAGATATTAAGAGCATCAATAGTTAATTATTTTATAATTACAACTTCCTGAACAACGTCCTTATAAATCTTAACGAATACTCTGTTTCCTTCGTCTTCGTCATAAGCCTGAATGTCACCTGCTGTTACAACAGATACGTTGTTTTTAGAAAGTGTTGTATCTACACTGTAAACCACAACATCATTTCCAAGCTGGAAGTTCATAACGCTTCCGCCGTTTACTGTTACGTTCATAGAGTCTGAGAACTTCTTAGTTACCTTACCGTAAACTGTTTTTAGATTTTCTACAACCTCTACTTCCTGTTCTGTTCCCTTTGAATCAATATCAAAGAGTACTCTGATGTTTGTAATTTCACCTTCTGCATTTGTTACATACTGAATGATATCACCAGTCTCAAGTGTTACATTGTCGTCACCCTTAACAAGAATACCTGCCTCTTCTGCAAAAATCTTAATCTGTTTTTCATCTTTATAGGCTGTTAAGAGCTCTGTAACTTCGTCATCGCTGTTTGTTGCTGAAGTTACCTTAGAAACAACTGCGATTGAAGACTCTGCATTTGTCTGGAGATTTGAATCTGTCAGAACGATTGCTTTTGCCACGAAATCTTCTCCCATATCGAATACAGACACATTGTATGATGAGCCATCTTCGAACATTGAAAGCTTACCAATCTTGTAATCCTTGTTTGCTTCGTTTATATCAAAGATAACTGTTGAAGCATCAAGTCTTACTTTACCGATTGTATTTGTTTTACCGTTAAACTCCTCGTCAGTGTACTGATAGTTCATAGTGAACTTTGTTTTATCCACTGCGTTGGTTCCTGTGTTATCCTGTGCCACGTTAAGTGAAACAAGCTTTCCGTCAGAATTCAAAGAGTAGGTTATAAGCTGCTTGTTTGTAGCTGTACCTGTCTTTAATCCTTCAACAACAGTCGCTGCCAAAGTTCCGCCCTGACCGTTATATCTGATTTTTTCATTAGCTGTAAGTGTTACTTCCTTACCGTTCATTGTGAACACCTTAAAGGTTGATTCATCTGTTGCATCTGATGTGTGTGCCTTTAAGAGGTACGCATAGTTTGAAGATGCGGTAACAGTTGTATCAATACCTGAAATTTTGTTATTGATGTCAAGATAGAAGATACCCTCTGTACCAAGATTTAAATCCTCCGTAAAGCCAGGCTCTACCTTATACATCTTGCCGTTAATTTCATAGCTGTCTTCGTCGATAGCTGTAATTTTACCTTCAACGGTTTTTCTGCTTACCTGAATGTCATAAAGAAGTCCGTCTTTACTTGCTGCTATTGAAAGAACATCATATTCTTCAAGCTCTTCAAGTGTAAGCTCGTCAGCACCGTGCATAATTCTGTATGAAAGCTCTTCGTTTTCTTCATCAAGCTTTAATGTTGGTCTGCCGTATTTATCTATAATTTTGTTTGTTGATGTTACTTCTTCAACAACCATATTAGCATATTCTGTAATGAAGATAATATCATATCTTCCGTTTGAGTCGCTGTCTAAAAGAACAGCCTTTCCAGAAGCACCTGTTAGGTCAACAAGGTCATAATCAAGAGTCTCATATTTGCCGTTGTAAATCAAAGTAGGCTCTATATCAAGTGTTACATAAGATGATGTTGTTGCGTCTTCTGTCTTAAGATACTTAATTGTCTTATAGCTTCCTTTGTCTGCAATCCCTACCATAAGCTCTGAATTGATAGTAAAAGTCTTGTTCTTATTAGCTTCCGGAAGTGCAAGAATAACTTCCATATCGTCTCGTTCGTTTTCTCTTGCATAGTAGGTTACGTTGTAGCCTAAAAGGTCGTTCATATTATATGCAGTTTCAAAAATGTCACTGCCAATTTTAATCTGACCCTTTTCAACACCTGCACCGCCGGCAAGGTCTGTGCCTTCAACCGCTGTAACCTGACCTTTAGCCTTTGTTACTTCAAGATTGTCCTTTAAAAGAGTCTTGTCTGTAACTTCCCAGCTTGCATCATCACCAAATCCAACCTGTTCCATCATATTTGCATTTAAAGCATTTACTGTCATAAACGCAACGTTACCTCTTGAAATAGGTGATGTGTTTGAACCCTGTACGTTCTTTGTAAGTCCGTTATTTGAACCTGCTACAATATATCCTTGCGGATATCCGCCCTTTGACTGTGCATAAACTTCATAGCCCATTGCACGAACAAAGATTGTCATCGCCTCTGCATAAGTGATTTCTCTTTCAGGCATAAATAATCCTGTGTCGTAACCAACAATCAAGCCCTGTGATGTCGCTACGTTGATATAGCCGTTTGCCCAGTGGTCAACCGAAACGTCCGGATAATTTGACTCACCCTTTGCTGACTCTGCTGCATCGCCAAGTCCCATAGCAAGAACAGCCATCTTTGTTACCTCTGAACGCTTAATTGTGTCTTCCGGTCTGAATTTTCCGTTGCCGTCACCACTCATAATGTCCAGTGCCTGAAGAATCTGTATCGGTTCTTCAAACCTTGTTCCTTCTACGTCAACAGGTATTCCTGATGCCGCAAAGCCCATAGTACCGAATGATGATAATGACATTACTGTTGTCAATAATCCGGCAAGAACTTTTTTTGAACCTTTCATTATTCGTCCTCCTTTTAACTTTGAATGCATCTATGCATTCTTCCTATACTACCAGTGGTTTACATAATAATTATCAAAATTTAGAAAAACAGTGTATTTGCACCATTTTTAAAGAATTTCGATAATTTTTTGTTAACCACAAGTCATATATTACACTAAATTATTCAGGATTTCAAGCTGTAAGTTTTGGTAACTATGAAAGGATAAGGAAACAAAGTTTTATCGCTTTTTCTTTTAAAAAAGAACAATAAAAAGGAGCGGTATCACTTTTTGTTATACAAACCAGCCACTCAATCGTTAGATTTTTGCCTAACGATTGGTGGTGGTTCAGTGATACACACTCCATTTCTCAGTCTAATTTCAGCACTGACATAAATGCTTCCTGTGGAATTTCAACATTTCCCACCTGACGCATTCTCTTTTTACCTTCTTTCTGTTTTTCCAGAAGTTTCTTTTTACGTGTGATGTCGCCGCCGTAACATTTAGCAAGCACGTCTTTACGCATTGCCTTAACTGTTTCTCTTGCGATTATTTTTGAACCGATTGCCGCCTGAATAGGAATTTCAAAAAGCTGACGCGGAATTGCCTCTTTAAGTTTTTCTGCCATTTTTCTTCCACGACTGTATGCGCTGTCTTTATGAACTATAAACGAAAGCGCATCAACCTGTTCGCCGTTTAAGAGCATATCAAGCTTTACAAGCTCTGAGCGCATATATTCCTTAAGCTCATAGTCAAAAGACGCATATCCCTTTGTGCGTGATTTTAATGCATCAAAGAAATCGTAAATAATCTCGTTAAGAGGCAGGTCATAATGAATCTGTGCTCTTGTCGTTTCGATATAGGTCATATTTTTGAATATTCCACGTCGCTCCTGACATAGCTCCATAACATTTCCCACAAAATCAACGGGCACCATTATATCCGCCTTAACCATAGGTTCTTCCATATACTCTATTTCTACCGTAGGCGGTAGGTTTGCAGGGTTTGAAATCATTTCGATTTCGCCGTTTGTTTTATATACTTTATAAATAACACTCGGCGCAGTTGTTACAAGGTCAAGATTATACTCTCGCTCTAAGCGCTCTTGAATAATCTCCATATGCAAAAGTCCCAAAAATCCGCATCTAAATCCAAATCCCAATGCAATAGATGTTTCAGGCTCAAACATCAAGGACGCATCGTTAAGCTGCAATTTTAAAAGCGCTTCCTTTAAGTCCTCATATTGTGCTCCGTCTGCCGGATAAATTCCGCAGTAAACCATAGGATTTACCTTTTTATATCCCGGAAGCGGTGTATTTGCAGCATTCTCGCATTTTGTAACAGTATCACCGACCTGTGTGTCCTGAATAGATTTTATGCTCGCCGCAATATATCCAACATCTCCAGCTGATAAAATCCCTGTCTGCTTTAGTCCGCTCGGATGTATTGAACCAACTTCCACAACATCAAATTCTGCACCTGTTGCCATCATTCTTATTCGGTCGCCTGTTTTTAGTGTTCCGTCTTTTACTCTTACATAAACAATAACACCCTTGTAGCTATCATAATACGAGTCAAAAATCAGGCATTTAAGCGGTGCATCTTTATCGCCCGTCGGCGCAGGAACTTTTTCAACGATTGCTTCTAAAACCTGCTCTACATTAAGGCCTGTTTTTGCAGAAACTCTCGGTGCGTCCTCGGCAGGAATACCGATTATATCTTCAATCTCGCTTATGGCATTTTCGGGATTTGCACTCGGTAAATCAATTTTATTGATTACCGGAACAATCTCAAGATTATGTTCAACAGCAAGATATGTGTTTGCCAGAGTCTGTGCCTCAATGCCTTGAGATGCGTCTACAATCAAAATCGCACCTTCGCACGCAGCTAAGCTTCTTGAAACCTCATAGTTAAAGTCAACGTGTCCGGGAGTATCGATAAGATTCAAAATATATTCCTCGCCGTCGGCTGCCTTATATTTAAGCTTAACAGCATGCGCCTTAATCGTAATTCCACGTTCACGCTCAAGGTCCATATCGTCTAAAAGCTGTTCCTCCATATCACGCTGTTCAACCTCACCCGTAAGCTCTAAAAGCCTGTCTGCCAAAGTGGATTTTCCGTGATCTATATGTGCTATTATACAAAAATTTCTTATTTTATCCTGCATATTTCCTCTCCGTCAAAGGTATTTTTATAAGTATATCACAAATTTCAAAAAATGTAAATTGTTTAGCAAAAAAATTAATGCATAAAAGCTGTGACAAAATAGCTCAATTTCATCACAGCTCCTCTTAAAGCGGTAAACTCGGCACCGCATTTAAATCCAGTGCAGCTCTGTCACCTTTTATATATCCAAAGTATCCTGCAGCTGCAATCATTGCCGCATTATCGGTACAAAGTACAGGTGGCGGATAAACTACGTTTATTCCGTATTTTTTACACATATCGGTCATCTTTTCACGAAGCTCGCTATTTGCCGCTACTCCGCCTGCGATTGCGACAGTTTTAACCTTGCATCTTAATGCGCCTTCAATAGTATGCTCGCAGAGCGCGTCTGTAACAGCGTTCTGAAAACTTGCTGCGACATCGGCACGGTTTATTTCTTCGCCTTTTTGTTCTGCTTTATGGATATAATTAATAACTGCCGTTTTGACTCCCGAAAAACTGAAATCAAGCGAATCCTTATCCATTTTCACTCTCGGAAAATCTATTGCATAAGGATTCCCTTCCTTTGCAAGCTTATCAACAAGCGGGCCTCCCGGATACCCCAGCGATAAAACTCTCGCAATTTTATCAAAAGCCTCACCTGCTGCGTCATCACGTGTTCTTCCCAAAACTTCGAATTCGGTATAATCCTTAACAAGCACAATATGACTGTGACCGCCCGATGCAACAAGGCATACAAACGGTGGCTGCAGTTCCTTATGTGCAATAAAATTTGCCGTTATGTGACCTCTTATGTGATGCACAGGCACAAGCGGCTTATTTGCAGCATACGAAATCGCCTTTGCCGCTGAAACACCCACCAAAAGTGCACCCACAAGCCCCGGTCCGTAAGTTACTGCAACAGCATCAATATCAGAAAGTGTCATTTTTGCTTCCAAAAGTGCGGCATCAATAACATCATCAATATTTTCTATATGCTTTCTTGACGCAATTTCCGGAACGACACCGCCAAATTTTTTATGAAAATCTATCTGTGTATTAATAACATTTGAAAGTACCTCTCTGCCGTTTTTAACCACACTTGCCGCAGTTTCATCACAGGAGCTTTCAATCCCGAGAATATATGTGTCCATTACTCTTCTCTCCGTATCATTATAATTGCATTCTCTGTTGGCGAGTGATAAAAATTCTTGCGCATACCCGCCTTTTTAAATCCGTATTTTTCGTACAGTGAAATTGCACCTACATTACTTTCACGAACTTCAAGTACCATTTGTAAAAGTTCGCTGCATTCATCAATAAGTCTTTCCAAAAGTCTTGATGCCACGCCCAATCTGCGATATTCAGGAAGGACTGCGATATTTGTAATTTGTCCTTCGTCCTGAACGCACCAGATGCCGCAATAGCCAATTATATTGCCGTCTTCTTCTGCAACAAAATATTTTGCAAGGTTGTTTTCCGCCTCTTCACGAAACGACTTTTCCGACCATGGTACATTAAAGCAGATTTGGTCAAGTTTTGCAAGCTCAGCTGCGTGATTTTCCGTCATTCTAATTATTTGCAAGACGGTCCGCCACCCTTTCTAATACTTCATAAAGCTCTTCTGCACATTCCTCATATTCATCAACATCGCCGCCATAAGGGTCTTCAATATCATAATCAACCCCTGCATACTCGCAAAGTGTAAACACCTTATCAGGTACAGTTTGTTCAAGCACCATTTTATGTGCTGCCGTCATCGTCAGTATAATATCACTTTTTTCCAAAAGCTCAGTATTTACAGACTGTGCGTGATGCCCTAAAAGGTCGATGTCATACTTCTGCATAGCGATAATCGCTTCATTTGACGCATTTTCACCGTCTGATGCAAAAAGTCCTGCCGATTCAATCCTTACATCAAGATTTTTTCCCATGGCTATTTTATTAAAAAGTGCTGCCGCCATAGGTGAACGACAGGTATTTCCCGTACATACAAACAAAATATTCATTTTACTTCTCCGTATATATTATATTATTTCCCGCCGACTTGTAAAGTCTGTTTTTAACAGCTAGTCCATAGCTGTCTTCCAAGCAGAACTGCACAAAAACAGTAGAGATGTTTTTTTCGTCAAATTCCCTTAATGCATCAAACAATCTGCTTGCAAACTGTTTGTTATTATCGCCCGAAGAAATAAACAAATCAGGCTCTGTCCAGTAGCCATCTATTGCAAGAACTCCGACAGTTTTTCCTTCTGCTTTTGTCTTTAAAACAAGCTCGGATATTTTTTCCTCTGTACTTTTTCTGCCGCCTTCAATTACTGTCACATCGGCATCAGGCGCATAGTGCTTATATTTCATTCCCGGACATTTGGGCTGTTCATTTGCTGACACAGATTTCAGCACATTTTTATCAACTCTTGCTTCGCCGCAAACTTCAGCCAGCTCCTCAACAGTAATTCCACCAGGACGCAGTATTGTCGGGACATCACAGGTTAAATCAATAATCGTCGATTCGACTCCCACGCTTGACTCTCCGCCGCATATAATCGCGTCTACTCGTCCGTTCATATCGTGAATTACGTGTTTCTCACGAGTCGGACTTGGCTTTCCAGACAAATTTGCACTCGGCGCAGCTATTGGAACACCTGCCGCTCTTATAAACGCTCTTGCCACCGAATGCGATGGAATACGTACTCCGACAGTGTCAAGTCCTGCAGTTACAGTATCACTTATATCAAGACGTTTTTTTAATATCAATGTAAATGGTCCCGGCGCAAACTTGTCAAGAATTTTTTTTGCAAGCTCCGGAACCTCGCGTGCAACCTTTTGGACATCGCAAACATCCGCAATATGCACAATCAGCGGATTATCCGACGGTCTGCCTTTTGCCTCATATATTTTCCTTACTGCATCATCATCGTATGCCGATGCACCCAATCCGTAAACAGTTTCTGTCGGGAATGCAACAATTCCTCCGGCTCTTATCATTTTGCCGGCGCTTTGCATCGTCTCTTCATTTATATCCCTTATTATAACAGTTTCCATTACTGAAATTTCTCCAAAAGTTCATATTTCATCTTCCACAAATCCTTTGAAAGGTCAATGTAATAATCATGCGGATTTTCAAATCTCTTTACTTCGTCCCAGAGCTTTTCTATTTCCAGTCGACAATACTCCCTCAAAATATGAATGTCAGGATTTTCATAAACGCACTTACCTTCTTTAAAAATCTGTTTCAAAAGCGGTCTTACGTAATAGTCCGTTACAGTCTTTTTCTTCCATGTATGCTCAGGATCGAAAAGCTCATACGGTTTATCGCTGTCTATAACCTCATCAAACAAAGTAACAACATCAGCAATAGCCGCACCTGATTCTTTGGAATACAGGCGGTATACCTGTTTAAATCCCGGTATTGTAATCTTCGCAACATTTTCGGAAATTTTAATTTTCGGAATAATATTGCCGCTCTCATCTTCAACAGCAACCAGCTTATAAACACCTCCGAAAATAGGAGATGCCTTTGAAGTTATAAGTCTTTCACCTACGCCGAATGTTGTAATTTCCGCACCCTGCATAAGCGTGTCTCTTATGATATATTCGTCAAGGGAGTTCGACGCACATATTCCGCAATCAGGATATCCCGCATCATCAAGCATTTTCCTGCATTTTTTTGAAAGGTATGTTATATCGCCTGAATCAATTCTGATGCCCTTAGGTCGCTTACCAATAGGCTTTAAAATCTCATCAAACACCTTTATAGCATTTGGCACACCCGATTTTAGTACGTTATAGGTATCAACCAAAAGCGTACAGCTGTCAGGATACTGTCTTGCATAAGCAGCAAATGCCTCATACTCTGTATCAAACATTTGAATCCAGCTATGCGCCATTGTTCCAAGCGCCGGAACTTCGTAATCCCTATCTGCAATCGCACAGGCTGTTCCAACACAGCCGCCTATATAAGCAGCTCTCGCACCCAAAATCGCAGCATCAGGGCCTTGGGCACGCCTTGAGCCAAACTCCATTACTGCTCGTCCATCAGCCGCACGCACAATTCTGTTTGCTTTTGTAGCAATAAGACTTTGATGGTTTATTGTTAAAAGTATCATCGTTTCAATAAACTGCGCTTGAACAACAGGGCCTCTTACTGTCACAATCGGCTCATGCGGAAAGATAGGTGTTCCTTCCGGAATTGCCCAGATATCACACTTAAATTCAAAATTTCTCAAGTATTCAAGATACTCTTCATTAAACAAATTTTTACTTCTTAAATAGTCTACATCCTCGTCGGTGAAGTTAAGATTTTTAAGATATTCAATAAGCTGTTCAACGCCTGCCATAATGGCAAATCCGCCGTCATCAGGAACTCTCCTGAAAAACATATCAAAGTATGCTATTTTATCTTTCATACCTTCCGAGAAAAATCCATTTGACATGGTAAATTCATAAAAATCAGTAAGTAGCGTCAAGTTAAGCTTGTCCTTCATAAAAACATCCCTTTCTGTGCAAAGGCACAAAGAAATAATATAAATTCATAAAAATACAAAGAGGAGGTTATATACCCCCTCGCATAATCAATATGTACCGCCGCCCCGGTGGTATCCTCCCGAACGCTTTGATTCGTTGGACCGCTTAAGAGCAAGCATTTTTTCGTCAGCGTCTTTCTTAAAGCGTGACAGCTTATCTTCAAAAGACAGGTCTTCGTCATTTCTGGCACTCCAGTCAATATCTGCAGGACGTATAGGCCCTGAAGGCTTTGATTCCTTTACACGTTTGTCATAAACTGCTTTTTTTATAGACAGGTTAATCCTTCCCGACTTATCTGTGCCGATAACCTTTACCTTTACATTATCACCTTGTTTTATGTAGTCATTTATATCATTGATGAATTCTTTTGTGATTTCTGAAATATGGACAAGTCCTGACTTATTCTCCGGTAGCGAAACAAAAGCTCCAAAAGGCATTACACTAGTAACTTTTCCCTCAACTATACTACCTATTTCCAATGCCATAAATACCTTTTTCCCCCTGTAATATTATTGCCCAGATATGTCAACAAAAACAATTTCGTCAGCTTTTATCATACCCAGTTTTTCTCTTGCAATTCTTTCTATGTACTCATCGGTGCCGACTTCTTCCATCATGGCATCAATTTCTTCTATACGTTTTTTTTCATATTCTATGCTTTCTTCAAGTTTGGCAGCCTTTTCATTATTAGCTGCAATCGCTGGCTGAAGCATAAAACCTTTTACAACCATTGTCACCGATACGATAGCTGTTATAAGCATAAGACAGGTCAATAAATTTAGTTTAAATACAGGCTTTCTTTTCATAATTTTTATCTTCAACTTTCTTGAAAAATTTAGTCTTTGCCTTTTTAATATACACACTTAATATTTTACATAAAAATCTAAGCGGTGTCAATAGTAATTTTAAAATTATATTAAAAAAACAATAAATTTTTCTTACAAGAAATAAAAATGTACAAAAAACTATGCGGCTTATCAGTAAAAAGTACAAAATGCCGCTTGTAAGCGTACCTAATACCATATACCAACGTACTTCTCCGTTTTGGAAATTATACCATATTATTCCCGAAATTGTGATTATTAGGCTCCACATAAATATATCGGGTAGAGTGTTTTTTTTGAATACTGCACGTATACTTTTGGCAAAATCATAAATAACTCCAAATATTACCCCTATTAATATTGACGAAAAGAAACTTTCCAATTCATACACTGTTGAAATAACCATATTTTCCCTACCTGAACATACTTGCAAAGAAGCTTCGTTTTTCCTTTATATCAACAAAGTCTATTTTGTCTATTTTACCCGTAAGGATAATGTTGCCGTTATCTATCGATAAATCCTCTAATTTTAAATCTTTACCTATAATGTGAAGACCACCCAGTGTAGTTTTTAAAATTATCTCGCTATCAGAAAAGCTTTCCACATTTTCAACAAGTCCCACAGTAAACCTCGCCCTGTTTTCAAGTGTTAAAAGCTGATTTTTTTCAAAATTTTCCGTAGTCATAAAAATGCACTCTCCTTTTTAATATTATATGAGAGTGCAGTTTTTATATTACAGTACCTTATACATTAAAGACGCATCATTTTTTAAAACGTGCTCCAATATTTGCAGGACTTCTACTTTTATGGTTTTTTCTCCCATTTTTATTTCTATTATGTCGCCTATCTTCACGTCGTAAGATGCTTTTACAATACGTCCGTTAACCTGTATACGTTGTGCGTCACACGCTTCGTTTGCAATAGTTCTGCGCTTTATAAGACGTGACACCTTTAAATATTTATCAAGTCGCATATTACCTCCATAAACGAAAGAAGTTCCTCAAAAGAGGAACTTCTAAATTTTCAAGTAATTATTTGTTAACGATATCCTTGAATGCTTTGCCAGCCTTGAATGCAGGAACCTTTGAAGCTGCAATCTTAATAGCTTCGCCTGTGCGAGGGTTCTTACCTGTTCTTGCTCCTCTTTCTCTAACTTCAAATGTACCAAAGCCCACTAACTGAACCTTGTCACCATCAGATAAAGCACCTGTGATAGCATCGATAACTGCACTAATAGCTTTTTCAGCATCTTTTTTTGACAATGCAGCATTTTCTGCAACAGCTGCAACTAATTCTGTCTTGTTCATAATGTTTCCTCCTAAAAAAATTTATATTCGGGAATTTTAAACTCCCCTTACGAATACACATTTTATTATAAATGCATTAACTTGTCAATAGTTTACTGTGAAATTTTAGCATTTTTCTTGAATTTATATAAGCAAAATTGTCGAATTTGACAACAATAACTAAAAAAACCTAATTTTTTACAGGTTTTTTAGCAGTTTTTACAATATAACAATCTACAATTTTTTATTTAGAAGGGACATAATTTATGAAAAACGAATCCTTTTTAAAAGGCACTTTAGTTTTGATAATAGCCAATGCAGTTTCAAAAATTTTAGGCGCAATCCTTAAAATTCCGCTTACCTATATATTGGGCGAACAGGGAATGGCGATTTATCAGACGGCATTTTCTGTATACATAATGCTCCTTTCGCTTATAACTTCAGGAATACCTTTTTCAATTTCAAAATACATATCAGAAGAACTTGCCCTTAAAAGACCGGGAAATGTGCGTTATGCCATGCGCTTTTCTGCTTTTTTAATGATGATTTTAGGGCTTTTGGTAACTTTTTTAATGTTTTTTTCCTCAAGTTTTTTTGCCTTTTCGATGAAGGACCCCAAGGCACAGCTTGCAATAAAGGCCATAGCTCCATCAATATTTTTTGTCGCACTGGGTGCAGTTTACAAAAGCTGTTATCAGGGATATGCACATCAAATTCCCACCGCAATTTCACAGGTTTTGGAGTCTTTTGTTAAGCTTGTAGTCGGGTATTTTCTGGCAGTATGGTTTTCGGCATTCTCCGTCAAATATACCTCCGCCGCCGCGGTTTTCGGCGTTACGGTAGGCGAGGCATTTGCCACTTTTGTACTGTTTCTTATGTATATTCCTTATCGCCGTGAAACACGCATCTTTCTGCCCGAAAGCCGCAAACGTGATATTATACGAGCTATTTTAGCCGTTGCAATTCCTATGACGGCAACCTCTGTTATATCAGGCAGTTTATCACTTTTAGAAACCTCCGTGATAAGAAACAGACTTACCTCAATTATGTTTCAAGAAGCTTCTGCACAGCGTTTTTTGACTAAGTACTCTCTATATACCAATCTTTTTAACAACATAATTTCAGAAAAAAAGCTGTCCTTTGACGGCGCAAGATGGCTCTACGGTGCATTTTCAGGATATGCGGCAACAGTTTTTAATCTGCCGGTCGGCATACTTGCATCTTTCGGCATATCAACACTTCCTATTGTCACAAGGTGCATTGCACTTAAAAATCATAAACACTTGAAAATTACAGTTTGTCAGGTAACAAAAATCATTTTAACCGCCTCACTTCCATGCGCAGCCGTATTGATGATTTTTTCAAGGCAAATACTCTCAATTCTTTTTAAAAACACAGCGTCACAGCAAATGCTTTCTCTTATGGCGCCGCTCCTTGTTATAATAACGCTTACACAGTTTTTATACTCTGTACTTCACGCATCAGGAAAAATACTTGTTCCGTTTTTTTACAGCATAATATGTATGGGAATAAAAATCTTTCTGTCTTTTATTTTGATAGGTATTCCCGATATCAACATTCTCGGTGTCATAATAAGCAGCTTTTGTGCCGCATTTGTTCAGCTTATTTTGAGTATAAGGCTTTTAAAAAAAGAGTTCAGAATATCGCCAATAAAATTTTCAGACACCTTAAAAATTCTTTTATGCACTACTGTAATGATTATTATTGCACTTCTTTTGTACAATCCGATGTGCAAAATTTTTAAAATCGAACTTATATCTTTTATCGTTTGTATCCTGTGTTCAGCATTGGCATATCTTGCATTGGTTTTTTTGTTCGGTGTTGTCTCTGCCGAAGAAATAAGGAAATTGAGGAGTTAGTACGCAAAGCGCATGCACTTCTTAAAATATATAACCATATAGTTAAGCAAACAGTCCCCAAATTCTGTGAACCTAACAAATTTGTCAGCTCGAACAAATTGAGCGGTTCATTCATTTTGGGGACTCTATTAATTTTTCTTTTTCCTGAGCATAATTGCTCTTTTTAGAAGATAGTCACGAGAATTTAATGATGGGTCAATCACAACCTCATCTAAAAGCATTTTTAATGTGTCGCCGATTTCTCTGCCCGCCTTATAGCCAAGCTTTATAAGGTCTCTGCCGTTAATCTGCAGATGAGACGTATGGTAAGGCTGCCCTTCTGCAATAATTCTCTGACACTGTGCATAAACCGAATGAAGCTTTGAGAGCTTGTCATCAAGAAATTTCAGATTTTTCGCTCTGTTATCCGCCTCCTGCAAAAGAAGCAGCTTCATAAAAAGAGACTCACCCGTTCTTGCAAGCATCTTTTTCACTGCCGCAGGGTGATTATCAATTCTTACGTCGTGATTTTCTATAAGCACCAAAATATCATGAATAGAATCTCTGTCCATTCTGAGCTTATGAAGTACGTCATCTGAAATTCGGACACTTTCACGGTGATGTCCGTAAAAATGATTAATACCTGCATTGTCACAGCTTAAACACGAAGGCTTTCCGACATCATGCAAAAGTGCTGCCCACCTCAAAACAAGGTCGTTAGGCGTATTTTCCACAGCCTTCATAATATGGTCGCCGACATTGTAAATGTGGTATTTATTATTTTGTACTGTTTGAAAACAGTCGCACAGTTCAGGAATTATATACTTCATAAGTCCTGTTTCATATAAAAGCTTTATCCTAAACGGCTTATCGCAAAGCAAAATCTTATTAATTTCTCCCAAAATTCGCTCCGCACTCACATTTTTTATAAGCACTGCGTATTTTCTGATTGCTTTTTTCGTCTGTTCTTCAATATCAAAATCAAGGCACGCAGCAAAACGCACAGCCCGAAGCATTCTCAATGCATCTTCTTTAAAACGCTCCTCCGGCATGCCCACACATCTTATAAGCCTTCTTTTAATGTCGCCTATTCCGTCAAACTCGTCAACAAGTCCTCGTTTGGGGCAGTACGCCATAGCATTTATCGTAAAATCACGCCTCTTCAGGTCGGTTTTTAAGTCACTGACATATCTGACCTCGTCAGGATGTCGCTTATCCCGATACCCTGTTTCTTCACGGTAGGTTGTTATTTCATATCCGATTTTGTTTTCGATTACTGTCACGGTGCCGTGCTTTAATCCCGTGTCAATGGTACGGGAAAATGCTGACTTTACATCTTTGGGTAATGCATTTGTTGCAAAGTCGTAATCGGACGGAGTTTTTCCCATAATGCTGTCTCTTACCGCTCCGCCGACAACAAAAGCTTCAAAGCCGGCAGATTCCAGCACTGAAATTATACGTTCTGCACCGTGACTTATCTTTATGTTCAACATCACCCCGTCCTTTCCTTTAGATTTTTTTATTTTTACTTACAGAAATTTTCCAGATAGTTTTCCATAGCTTCTTGTATAACCTTTATAGCTTTTTCTCTGCCATGAACTTCATTAACAGCCGTTTCCTTATTCTCAAGATTTTTATAAACAGAGAAAAAGTGCTTCATTTCATCAAAAATATGTGCAGGAAGTTGGTCGATATCGGTATAATGGTTATAGTTTGGATCATTAAACGGAATTGCAATAATTTTTTCATCAGCTCTTCCGTTATCAACCATAGATATCACACCAATCGGATATGCTCTTACAAGCGACATTGGCTCTAATGATTCTGCACAAATTAACAAAACATCAAGTGGGTCATTGTCGTCACCATAGGTTCTTGGAATAAATCCGTAGTTTGCAGGATAGTGCGTTGAAGTATATAAAATACGGTCAAGGATGATGTATCCTGTTTCCTTATCCAGCTCGTACTTTTTCTTACTTCCCTTTGCAATTTCAATTACGCAGATAAAATCTTCCTTTGTAATTCTTTTCGGGGAAATATCATGCCAAATATTATTAGCCATTTTTTTCACACTCCAAGTAAAAATTTTTATATACCGAATTTTATTCGGTTATTTTTAAAAACCTAATCACAGATACCTTAATGGTTTTGCGTGCTGTTTGAAAAGCTGTCGCATATAATTCTAAAAAGAACAACCGCTTATGACACCTGCAAATTCAGCTCAAAAGCTCTTTTTTGTCTTGTCCGCATAAGAAACAAATTATACCCTGTACCCAAAAAGGCATATACGTTTATTTTAGTCCTGACCTTGCGTATAAAGAGCTAAAAGCCTTTCAATATCAATATTCACTACTTTTCGCTCGTGTCAAGTCAGGCGAACAGTGAATAATAGGACCTACTAAATATCCGATAAAAATTCCACTGATTTTCTCTGAACAAATTTCTTTAGAACCTGCGAGAATACTGAATTTTCTCGCCATTATATTATATCATAAATATGTAAAAATTGCAAACTATTCTTGTAAATTAGATAACTTATCAATACTTTTTTGTTATCTTCAACAATTTTATTCTTTTTTCTTTGTCTGCTGATTGTGTTAGTTGTTCCGCTGTTCCAACTCTACAATAAACAAAACATTTGTATTCTTGCTTTTTCTTCTTTTTCACTGAATAACATCACCTTTTCCTTATAGTCACATTTTCTAGTGCTTATTTTCTTACATAGAATTCTTTATGCACTCTTTCAACATGCAAAAATATTTTTGAAGTTCCAATGCAATTCAACTCTCCCCTCTTTACTCACTATCATTTTGTTGATTAACTTATCTACTACATTTCTATCAATCTTCTTAATCGCCCCAATCTCTTTATATGTTTTTACGGTTGTTTCTTTTTCCTTCTTCGCAGCGAGAACCGTTTTCTGTTTTTTCTTTAGCTCTCTGATTTTATCCTCTACAATTATTTGTTCGCGTTCCACCTCATCGGATAATTTCATATACTCATCATCAGATATCTGGTTATCCATTAATTTTTGGAACAGCTTTTCTTTTTTTACTTTTAATCTGTCAAGTCTGCCTACTTCGATTTGAAGTTCCCTTTTTACTGCACCTAATTCGTTTGCTGATGTGGTAACATCATCTTTATACTTTGCTATTTTTTCCTTGCTGTTCAACATAACAAATTTAATTGCTTCATCAATTAATGCTATCAATTCATCCTCGTGAATCTTTTTATCATAGCATCCCGGATTATGCTCCGTCAAAGTTGGAGTCTGACAGAAGAGAACATGATTCTTCGACCACGTGTATCATACTAAAAGGAAGTTCATAATCCGAACTATTGTCAATGCTGATTTCCGTATTTTGATTATCTATGATTGGCTGATGTCTGAGATATGTTATTCTAAAGGTTTGTCCGAGTACCGCATCACCATCAGAAATAGATAGATTTGTGTAATATGAATCCACAATAGCATTTTTTCTGTATGTTACAACTATTTGATATCTGCCTTCTTCATAGCTGCTAATGTCAATCGCACTACGTTCATTTAAATTATGAGCTTCACTATCTTTCTGATCTTGCTTACCAATACTTAAAGATGCACTGTCATACTCTGCTTCTCCTATATGAAGTATTTTACCATTTTCTACTTTTAAGGGAAATTTTTCACCATCCGGCACCCGTTGCTCAAAAATTTTCCTTTCGTATGCTATTGTCTCAGGTGTAATTTGTTCAAGGATTTCAGCAGGATTTTGAATATAATCCGAACCATTTTCTCCTATTGGTTTTTCGACCTTTTCTATTTTTGTTGAAGCCGCTAATTCAAGTTCTACTTCATTAGGCATAACTGACAACATATTGTATGTAAATACCGAAACAACCCATCTTCTTGAAGCTAACCTATAATTAAATAAAACCGAGTCTGTAACACCAAACTGTTGTGCAATAGCCATATATCCATTTGGATATCCACCAAGTTTTTCTGCTTCAGCAGTATATCCCCAAGCTGCAACAAGAATCTTTATAGCTTGTTCATTTGTTACGGACATTTCCGGGCAGAAAAAGCCATTACCAACTCCATTAATTGCTCCATGCTCTGTCGCTGCATTTATATACCCTACCGCCCAATGCGTCTTTGGAACATCAACATAAATCTCTTTGTTTCGCATTTCTTCCGATTCGGCTATATCTTCAATGCCTATAGCTCTGCAAAGAATCGTTACAAATTCCGCCCTTGTTATTTGGTCGTTCTCACGCAAATCTCCGTTTGGATCTCCAACAAGGACATTATTTTCTTGTAAAAATTCAATTTCTTTGGTAGGTATTGTTGTGTTAATTTTCAATTCTTCAGCAAATACATTAGAACAGAGAATTAACACTGATAAAATAATTAAACAAATCCTTTTCAACTTTGACACCTCATATCTTTTTGTTCAACTTATTGAAATCTCTTGTAAATCCTAAATTTTTAATCGTCTGATTTACTTGAGTATGAATATAGTCCAACACATACGATTCGTTATTTTCAATTATGGCATTATAAAGCTCTTCTAAATCAGTAGTAAGGCTTTCGCCTACGTAGTGTGGCAGTTTTTCATAAACTTTTAATTCTTCAATTCTTTTATGGATAAATTCAGATGCTTCCATCCACCTACCCATCTGAAGCAACCATGGGTATCTGCCAGCGGGATATTTCCCATCATGGTGAAACAACAAACAGTTTTCTTCATAAGCTTTTTCTATTGTATTGCTTTTTTCAAACCATGGCAAGAGATATTCATTAAATGAACGAACTAAAATTTCACTTGCTTCATTTACATAATTTTCAGGTGTTACTTTAATACCAAATGGGTTAGGACTATATGAATCATCGCCAATATATATTCCCGTAATCGAAAACGGACCAACACCAGACCAAAAAATATGAATATCCCCTCCTTCATATTTTTTATCTATACCGAAACAAAGAGGTTGTTGAAAAAAACGTATGGAATAACTTAAATTATAAGTATATAGTTTGAATCCCTGCACATATCCATTCATTAACCTATAATATGTTCGTCCTTTGAGTTTAAATCCGAGTTCTGTAACGCTTTTGTGAAGTTTATTTTTTGTTTCCTCAAATATACTCATTGAAAATTCTCCTAAAGACTAATCATAATAAATCTTCTTCTAACATAAAATTCTGTATTCCGGACCGTTGCGCTTTTGACAATTCATCAACCGAGGAATAAATTGAATATTGTTTGTCCTTTTTAGGTGGAAATATCGGCAATAAAAACTCACGAATTTTTGTTGCATCCGAAATGGTATAATCAAATATGTTTTCAGAAAGTTGAATATACACATCATCATTCCATTTTTCAACCTTATAAAACCCTTGTTCTTTTATACTCTCAAATCCACCAAGCTTTTCAAGATGTTTTTGACTTAAAACATTGCCCCAAAAGTACCCACAAACATATTCATCCCATTTCTCGTTCATCGTGTAATATGTTCGTATAAATTGCGCACCATTCATAATTTTCAAGGTTGGTGTATATGTTCCACGAGAAATAAAAGAATTACTACCTTTCATAATTAAATGTAATTCTTTGAAAAGTTCATAAAACTTTCTAATGCTCTTTTCATCACTTAACAATTCCGTTGGAATTGAAACATCAAGTCCATCAAATGTGTTTGTTATACTACTCCATTTATTAGGATTTCCCAATTCTATACTACACGCCAAATTAGGAAATCCAACTTTTGCGTCCTCGTTCCAAAAGTAATCTTGCTTTTTCATATATTCCATAATTCCGAAAGCAAATATATTTCCCAACCCTAATTTAGTAAAAAGCTCTTGTTTACTTTTTTCCGTTATCTTCTTAGATTTATGACCTTTATCATCATTATAGATAAACATTAAATCCGTATCAGTAATAGTTTCAAGAAACTCTATAACTTTAGTTATGCAAAGCTCTGTAATAGCATAGTTCTCTCTAAGGTCTTGTGCCGTACTAATTGTAAAATATATTGAATCATTAAATATCTTCATAATCCGTCACCTTTAAAAACAAAGTATTAAACTTGCGCCTCCGCTCGCAGGAGCTAATAGCAAACCCACAGCATTTTTTATTACATATAACGCAAGAACTGTAACTCCGGCAGTAAGCAATCCATTTCTTAATGTTTGCGCCGATGGCATGGTCACACGAGCATAATCTTCATTGGGTTTAGGTACAACATATGGAGAAAAAGCAGGCTCATACACAGGTTGATAGTTTTTCAACATACTGTAATAGACAACACCTTTATTTACCAAATCACTCTTTGAATAGTATGAAATCTGTTCTCCGGGTTTCCACGCTATTGTACCTGATGTAATATTATCACCTAATTTCAATGGGCAATAAGCCTTATATTTCCAATGATTTAAGTTGTCTGGCATATTACTTGCAGCAACATAAGTTGCAACTTGTATAGGGCCTGTCCTTCTACCATACACAGTATCAGGTTTAATCTCCCATACCTGTTTATTGCTTCCCGACACTCCAGCAACATCAAATCTTCCACCAAGCTCTTTTAATCCAGCATGATACAAATATCCTTCTTTGTATGTTGTAAACCCTTTTGCTTTTACTTGTGCCTCAACCGCTGCGCACACGGCATCATGCCTTCCCTTAAATGTATTTATATTACTGAGCATTGCAAATGTGGACTGTTCTTTTTGCGTTTTATTATTTTGATTAAACATCTTTGCGATAGTTTGTGTTGAAACATTTCCTGTATTAAAACCCAATGTCGCATCCTGATATTCTCTGACAGCCGCCTGAGTTGTTGGACCATAATAGCCGTATTCATCTATCGGGATTTCAGCTGAATCAATATATCCATACGCAACTAAAGCTCGTTGTAATATGTTCTATTCTTATATAAATAAACACTTATATCTGCGTTCATACCGTTTTTCTCCGAAATATCATCATCAGATGACGAAATTAAAATATATTCAGAATTGAACAAATCAATTAAGGTATCTGTTTCTCCAGATGTATATATCCGATAGTTTCCATCTTTTGATGGGGTTATACTATAGCAATCAAGATCGCTTTCTAAGTCTATTGCAGAAAGTCTGTGTGTTCCTACTTTTATTGCTGTAGCATTTTCAAATTCGTCACTATCATCATTAACAACTATCGTTACTGTTCTTTGTGCTGTTGGATTGTTGCCACCATATTTTGCTGTTCCAGTGACTTTAATAATATATTCTCCCGACTCTTGCGGTGTATAGTATGCTTCATATTTTCCGCTGTAAACTTTCACATTTGAAACACTCTGATTATTTACAATAAGATTTACACTACTTACATTTGATGCCGTTCCAGTAATCTTAATTGAAGCTCCATCATATGTTTTTAAAACACTTCCATTTTGAGGTGAAGTAATCGAAATCGAGGCAGTATCTTCATTTGCTGGAGTTGATGAAGTCTTTGTGATTTTCAACTTACAAATATTCTTTTTATCAGCACCTTGTTTCAAATAATCATATGTTGTTATGGTATTATTTCTGTAGGTGAAAACAACTACGGACATCCGACGGAAGAAACATTAAGCCGTCTGCGTGATGCTGATGTGAAAGTATATCGTACAGATATGCAGGGCGACATCATTGTTTCAAGTAACGGTAAAACAGTCAGCGTAAAAACTGTTCGAAATCAAAATATCGAAACAAATACAACTGTATCATAGCTTGCTGTTTTGGTTATGAGTCTTGCCTTTGGAATTTCCGGCATTGCCTTAAGCTCTTTTACACAGTTCTCTACAAGAACATCCGTGTCTATCTGCACTCTATATGCAGTCTTTTGCTTAATCTTATTCCATAATTCCATAAATTCAGGTGATAACATAACCTGCTTATTAAGACGGACAATAACCTCTTTGGAATCGTCTCTGATAGGAAGTTTGTTATCTGCTTTTTTAACAATGCTTTCAAGACGCTCTCTTGCCGCTTCAAATTTCTTAGGCAAATCAAGTGTACCGTGAAGAAGCGCTTCTTTCATTGTATCCTTAATCTTACCTGATTTTGAAACATAACCTTTTTGTTCAAAATGAGTAATAAGCTCCTGAGCATCGTCATAGGTAACGGTTTTTTCTTCCGTTACTTCTTCAGTATATGATTTACCTGCAATCTGTTCAACATCAACTGTTTTCTCTTCCTCGATAACCTTGATAACCTCTTCTTTAACAGTTTCAAGCTCTTTCGGAATCACTATCTCTGCTTTTGTTGTGTCAACTTTACCTTCAGCAGTTATCGCACCAACGGTTTTGAGTGCTTCAACAACCGTCTGTGCCTGATCTTTTGTAATCGTCTTTTCCACTGTCTTTGTTTCGGTATATGTCATACCGCTGAAAAGGCTAATCTGAAGAGTACCAAATTTAACACCTGTTTCAGTTTCAATTTCTTTCTGGAGTGTTTCGGCAAATTCAGAGAAGCTCTCGTTTGCAACTACGTGCAAAACATTGATGTTCTTATCTTCAATTCTCTCGCCATCCTGGTTTACACAAAGACGTAAGCCTCTGCCGATCTTTTGTCTGCAGGTAAAAGTGGATTTCTGCTCAATTAGAGTACAAATCTGGAATACATTAGGATTATCCCAACCTTCCTTAAGAGCAGAATGTGAGAATATGAAACGGAGCGGACAGTCGTAGCTTAAGAGCCATTCCTTATCCTTCATAATTGTGTTGTATGTATCATAGTCCGCTGCAGTATCACCCTTTGTATCCTTGAATGCACCCTTTTTGTCCTGTGAGAAATAACCGTTATGAATTGCAGTTGCATCTGCCGGGAACTGCGATTTAAGGGGCTGATATTTGGGCAGGTTTATAAGCTCGTTATAGCAACGTTCAAACATCTCTGCATAGGGACCTTTTTCGCCTTCAGATGTTCTGTACTTCTTAACCTCATCAATAAAGAACAGCGAAAGGACCTTAATTCCGTGATCAAGATATCTGAGTTCTTTATCGAGGTGAATTCTGATTGTCTTTTTAATCTGTGCTTCCTTGATAATATTTTCATCAATACTGCCGATAGACTTACCAAGCATAACAGTTTCCGTGTTTGAAAACTCAATGCATTCAAAACCCGGAGTACAATCAATGCCGGCAATGGCATAACCGTCATACAGTTCTCTTTCGCCTGACATTAAGAATAAATCATCATTCGGTTTAACTGTAACAGTTTTTCTGGATACGCTGCCGCCTTTAGCCTCCACATCAAGCTCAATTTTAGCCTTAAATCCGCTTTCATTGGATACGGAGAGTAATTTCACATATGGCTTGTTAAAATCGTTTGCAACCTCATTTGAGGACACACAGATTTGTTTTACAAGTCCCATCTGATATGCATCAACCGGAGTTAAGCGATACATCAGGTTTATTTTCTCTCTGTGAGTAGCAGAATATCTCAAAACGCAGGAAGGATTAAGTGATGCAATCGCTTCCTTTGCCTTGTCTGTATTATCAACACTCTGAGGTTCATCAATGATAACAATCGGATTTGTCGCCTGAATGTATTTCATTGCCGTTTCGCCGTTAAGCTTGTCCTGAGCCTGGTTAATGATATTCTCTGCCTTTTTGAAAGCGTCTATATTGATAATCATAATCTCAATATTGCTGCTTGTAGCAAACTGTCTTACATCTGAAAGCTTGCTTGAATTATAGATAAAATATCTGCACGGAACATTATCATACTGATTCTGAAAATGTTCTTTTGTTATTTCAAGAGATTTATGTACACCTTCTCGAATAGCTACTGACGGAACAACGATTATGAACTTTGTAAAACCATATCTCTTATTTAATTCAAAGATGGTTTTTGTATATACATAAGTTTTACCTGTTCCTGTTTCCATCTCAACATTGAAGGAACGATGCGCATCTCCTTTTTCATCTATAACATCATCAGTCAAAGGAAGATTGTTTTTCCTTTGAATTTCGTGCATATTATTTATCAGATCTTCAGCTGAAATATTTACTACATTACCAATACCAAAATCGTTTTCAAATAATGCCAGCTGAGTTCCATTAGAGATTTCAAATGTTGATTGCAGTTTTTCCTGACCTTTAAACAAGTCAACAATAGAGCTTGCTGCATCGGTCTGGAATTCCTGAT
>JAZQEC010000018.1:0-49076 GCA_045538755.1 Clostridia bacterium | reverse complement strand
AGGACGCTGCACAGATTATTGCTCGTATCAATGGCTTTACTTTCGTAGAGACCGAGTACGATCCTTACACCAACACTGTTAAGGAAGTATTCCGCAAGTCTTACTCCGAGGGTCTTCGTGCAAAGGTTAACTGCTACGGTGCAAACGATGTTTGTGAAGGTGTTGCAATCATGCACAAGGAAGGTGTTGACGTTTCCATTACCGGTAACTCCACCAACCCCACCAGATTCCAGCATCCCGTTGCAGGTACCTACAAGAAGGAATGTATCGAGCAGGGCAAGAAGTACTTCTCCGTTGCTTCCGGTGGTGGTACCGGCCGTACCTTGCATCCCGATAACATGGCTGCAGGTCCTGCTTCCTACGGTATGACCGATACTATGGGACGTATGCACTCAGATGCACAGTTCGCTGGTTCTTCATCAGTTCCTGCTCACGTAGAAATGATGGGTCTTATCGGTGCAGGTAACAACCCTATGGTTGGTATGACTGTTGCAGTTGCAGTTGCTATCGAAGAAGCTATGAAATAATTTATAGTTAAATAAAAATATCGGACGTATCACTTTTAGTAAATTTTATGATATGTCCGATTTTTTTATTGCTTTATTGGGAAAGATATGATATAATGTAACCACCACATATTTTACTTTAAATTTAATAATTAATATGTAATATTCATTTGAATATTCTTTTTGTGTTATTTTCAGTAGTAAACAAATTTGCGTTTTGCTAAAAACGCAGGCTTCAATATGATATTTGTTTACTAGTATTCATATTTAGAGTAAAATGTGTGGTAACATTAAATCTAAGCCGCGTTTTTGTGCGTGGTACAGATTTTTCTTGCCACGCATTTTTTAATTGCGTGAGAATTATGAAAGGAGTCTTACAATTATGCCTAATTATAAAGATATGTACTACAATCTCTTTAACAAAATAACAAATATAATCGAAGAATTAAAAGAAATTCAAATTCAAATGGAAGAAGTATATGTAAATGCCGATAACGGTAACGACAAGGATTGATTATGCTAAAAGTACTTTGAGGCGTGCACAAGAGCACATCGTCAAAAAAATCAATACATAAGCGAAAAGCGAGATTTAATCTCGCTCTTTTGCTTTTTATGTACAATTTTTATTGACAGAAAATTCCAGATGTGATATATTAATATCATCAATTTTTAAAAGTAATTAGCAGAAAGGAAAGGTATTATGAAAAAGAAAATTTTATCATTAATTTTAGCTGTAAGTGCGTTTTTTACAGTAGTAAACCCCACATTTGCGGATTCCACAATTAAAGTTTTTGTGGGCGGAGAGAGACTGAAAACGGACGTTCAGCCTATCATTATAGAAGGCAGAACAATGCTTCCTCTTCGTGCAGTCTTTGAAGAAATCGGCGCATGGGTTGACTATATCCACGACGAAAGAAGAGTTATCGCAGGCAAAGACGATACAACAGTTGAATTTGTTATCGATAGCAAGGTTATGACAATAAACGGCGAACAGAAAGAAATCGACGTGCCTGCAACTATTGTTGACGACAGAACATTAGTTCCCCTAAGAGCTTGTGCTGAAGCTTTTAATTTAAAGGTTGACTGGGACGGGGATAACCGTGTTGTCAAAGTAAGAGAACTGGTTTCATTGCCTGTTGAAGGACTGTCATCAGACGGAAGCCCGCTAACTTGGGAATATGATGAAAACGGAAATGAGATATATAATAGAAGCGGCGATAACTATTGGGTAAAGAGTACGTATGACGTATTTGGTCAGCTTATCTCAAGGGAATCAAGCTATGGAGTAATAACAAACTATACTTATGATGAAGTCGGAAATAAGATATATGAAGAAACAACCGATGGTTACTGGATAAAATATACTTATAACAGCGCAGGCGAAAAGGTTTATAGCGAAACCTCAGACGGTTACTGGGAAAAATGGGTTTACGACGGAAACAGTTATTTCTATGAAGCTTCCGACGGCTACTGGTATAGAAGCAATTCTGACGAAACATCCAGTTACAGTGAAGACTCTGAAGGAACCTGGGAAAAATCAACCTACGGCGAAAATTCTGGAAGCTATGAGAGATCCGACGGATTCTGGGAAAAGTGGGAATATGATGAAAACGGCAACGAAATCGGCGAAAATTCTTACGGCGAAAAGTACACAGTTACACATAACGAAAACGGAATGTTCCGTCAATATGAAGACGGTCGCTGGGAAAAATCCACATACACCCAAGGCATCAACACTTTTGAAAGCTCTGACGGATATTGGTCAAAAAATGTGTATGACGAAAAAGGCAATAACATATCCTATGAAGATTCAGAAGGTTTCTGGAATAAAGCAGAATATGATGAAAATGGAAATATAATCTATGAGGAGTATTCAACAGGTGCATATACAAAGTATATTGTTGTAGAAAAATAATTCAAAAGAGCGAGAGAAATCTCGCTCTTTTGCTTTTTAATATTGTTATTTTTGGATAAATGTGGTATAATAAATAGTGGAGGGATATATATGAATTTAGAAGAATTTAAAACTACGGTTTATAATAAAAATATATCGGTAATCGGACTTGGAATTTCCAACCGCCCTTTAATTAAGTATTTGGTGAAGCTCGGCGCAAATGTAACGGGTTTTGACAGGCGTACACGTGAGCAGCTTGGCGGTATATATGATGAGTTTTCTGCGCTTGGAGTAAGGATTGTTTTAGGAGAGGACTATCTTGACAACCTTTCGGGCGAAATTATTTTCAAAACTCCGGGGCTTCGATTTGACCATCCGGCACTGCTTGCGGCAAAGGAAAACGGGAGCTTGATAACGAGTGAAATGGAAGTCTTTTTTGATATTTGTCCTGCAAATATAATTGCGGTTACGGGAAGTGACGGAAAGACTACAACGACCACACTTATTCATAAAATGATGACGGCGGCAGGCTATAAGACATGGCTTGGCGGAAACATTGGAAATCCTCTACTTACTGAGACAGAGCGAATGAAAGCAAGTGATTGGGTTATTTTAGAGCTTTCAAGCTTCCAACTTCACACTATGAAAAAATCGCCTAAAATTGCAGTTATAACAAACCTAAGCCCAAATCACCTTGATGTTCACAAGGACTATCAGGAATACATTGATGCTAAAAAGAACATAATGCTTTATCAAGGAGCGGCAGACAAACTGGTTGTTAATAAGTCGAATGAGGAGACTGCAAAAATCGGGAAAGAAGCAAAGGGTATATGTGTGGACTTTTCTTCAAAAGAAAATGCATATATCCATCTTAAAGGTGATACCATATACAGGTCAGAAAAGCCTGTGATAAAAATTGATGATATAAAAATACCGGGTATGCATAACGTCGAAAACTATATGGCTGCTATTGCGGCAGTCGAAGGACTGGTAGACGACGGCATTATTTTAGAGGTTGCAAAAACTTTTGGCGGAGTAGAACACAGAATTGAACTTGTCCGTACACTTAATGGTGTAAGATATTATAATAGCTCGATTGACTCAAGTCCTAATCGAAGCATCAATACCTTAAAGGTATTTGATAAAAAGGTAATAATGATTGCGGGCGGAAAAGATAAGGGAATACCTTACGACGAGCTCGGTCCGTCGCTTTGCGAAAAGGTTAAAACTTTAATCTTAATAGGTAAGACTGCTGACAAGATTGAGGAGTCGCTAAAGAAAGCAGGCGGAGAGGCTGTTGAGGTTATAAGATGCGAAAGCTATGATGAAGTGGTAAAGACGGCATATAAAAAAGCTACAAGTGGTGACGTAGTTTTACTGTCGCCCGCATCGACCAGCTTTGATATGTTCGCAAATTTTGAAGAGAGAGGAAACCTTTTCAAAAAATTAGTAAATGAACTTTAAAGGAAGTGTAAAGTTTGAAAAAGCTTATTAAAAAATTAAGCGATATGCGCGGTATTTCAGGCTTTGAATACAGAATTACCGACGAAATAAAAAAAAATCTTGAGCTGTATTGCGATGAAGCTTATACCGATAATCTCGGAAGTATTATTGCAATTAAAAGATGCGGTAAAAAAGGCGCAAAGAAGGTTATGATTGAAGCCCATTGTGATGAAATCGGGCTTATGGTAAAGGATATAGACGAAAGAGGATTTATAACGGTAGCCTGTGTGGGCGGAGTTGACCCAAGAATTCTCCCGTCGAGCGAGGTTATAGTTCACGGAAAACGTGATTTAAAAGGTGTTGTTGGTGCAAAACCTCCGCATCTTCAAGCTAAAGGCGAAGATAAAAAGAGCTCAAAACTTTCCGATATGGCAGTAGATACAGGTCTTTTGGCGGATGAGGTAAAAAGAATTGTTTCAATCGGAGACAGCATAACACTTGACCAGTCTTCAGGCGAGCTTATGTCAGGACAGTTTTCGGGCAAATCTCTTGATGACCGTGCAAGCATAGCGGCGGTTATTGAGGTGCTTAAAAATCTCGCAAAAAGCAAAATTGATGTTGATGTATACGCAGTCATAGCAGTGCAGGAAGAGGTTGGAGGCTTCGGTGCAATGACAGCAACCTATGAAATTGAACCCGACATTGCGATTGCGATTGATGTTTGCCACGGAATAACTCCCGATAACAGTGACGATGCATATGAAATTGGAAAGGGCGTTGTTGTGACCTGCGGTCCAAACATTCACCCGAAAATCTATAAGCGGCTTATGGATACAGCAAGTGCACATAATATAAAAACGCAGGTTGACGTAGACAGCGGAAACACGGGAACTGATGCATGGGCAATCCAAGTTGTAAAAAACGGAATTCCGACAGGACTTTTGTCAATACCTTTAAAATATATGCACACTTCAGTGGAAACCCTTGCGATTTCAGACGTTAAGTCAGTCTCGGAGCTTTTGACATTTTTCGTTGAAAATCTTGGCGATGATATGGAGGAATGGCTATGCTTATAAAGGAACTGACAAATTTAAACGGCGTAAGCGGTGACGAAGGCGCAGTAAGAAATTTTATTAGGAAAGAAATTGAGCCTTATGCCGACCAAATAACAGTTGACAATATTGGAAACCTAATCGCCCTAAAAAAAGGAAGCTCTGATAAAAAAGTAATGCTGTCAGCGCATATGGACGAGGTCGGACTTATAGTAAGCGGCATTAATGATAAAGGCTATATTAAGTTTAAAACTGTCGGCGGAATTGATACAAGAGTAATAATTTCTAAAAAAGTTGTCATAGGTGAAAACAAGGTTAAGGGAATTATCGGTATGAAGGCAATTCACCTTCAAAAACCCTCGGAGCGCGATTCTGTTCCGGAAATCAAAAATTTGTTCATAGATATCGGTGCTAAAGATAAGAAAACTGCCGAGAAAAAGGTCAAGATAGGGGATTATATTGCATTTGATACGAAGTTTGAGTTGCTTTCAAAAGATACTATAAAAGCAAAGGCAATCGATGACAGAGCAGGGTGTGCCGTTTTGATGGAGTTGATAAAAAAGCCTGTAAAATATGACACCTATTTCTGTTTTACAACTCAGGAAGAAGTAGGACTTCGCGGCGCAAGGGTTGCGGCACACAGAATTATGCCTAATATTGCACTTGTGCTTGAAGCTACGACCTGCAGTGATGTTTACGGTGTGGATGATTATGATTACGTTACCAATCTTGCAGGCGGCGCTGTTGTTACTTTTATGGACAGGACTACTATTGTGGACAAGAAGTTTCATAAATGGCTGTTTGAAAATGCAAAGGCGGCAGGAATACCTGTGCAGTATAAAAGAAAGACATCAGGAGGTAATGATGCGGGTAGAATACATCTTGCAGGCGGCGGTGTAAAAACTGCATCTGTATCGATACCTTGCAGATATTTGCATTCGCCGTGCGGAATTGCTTCGCTTTTAGACTTGCAGGCAATGTATGATTTGGCAGAGATGTTTTTAGATAGAATTGATGAGGTGATATAAATGGAATTACTGAAAAAACTAACCTCTTGCGATGCGCCATCAGGGTGTGAAGAAAAGATAACTGAGCTTATTAAAGCAGAGATTGAAGGATATGCGGATGAAATATATACCGATGCACTCGGGAATCTTATAGCTCGCAAAAAGGGCAGAGGAAAAAAAGTTATGTTTGCAGCACATTGTGATGAAATCGGTATTATTGTAACATTTATAGACGAAAACGGATTTTTGCGTTTTGCTGATGTGGGTGGCCTTTTCCTTAGAAATCTTGTTAATAGAAAGGTAAGGTTTGAAAATGGCACAATCGGCGTAGTCGGAACTGAGGAAGAAAACGAAAAAAGGTCTATGTCAAAAATGTATATTGATATTGGCGCAAAGAATAGAGAAGAGGCTGAAAAGCTTGTATCTGTTGGTGATTCGGCGGTGTTTGTAGGCGATTTTTACCTTCAGGGACAAAACGTGATTTCAAAAGCACTTGATAACCGAGTAGGTTGCTGGGTACTTATTGAAGCATTAAAAACAGTTAGGTCAGAAAATGATTTGTATTTTGTATTCACAACACAAGAAGAAGTTGGTCTTCGTGGCGCAAGAACGGCGGCTTTTTCGATAAATCCTGATTATGCTTTGGCTGTTGATATTACCGACACGGGAGATACACCTAAATGCCCTAAAATGGCGGTGAAGCTTGGTGAAGGAGCGGCGATAAAAGTTATGGACTACTCTGTGATTACAAGCAGAGAGGTTCGTGAGAAGCTTTTAGAGCTCGCAAAGGAAAATGATATAAAGTATCAGCTTGAAATAATGACAGAGGGCGGAACTGATGCAGGCGTAATTCATTTTACAGGAAATGGTGTTAAGACAGGCGGAATTTCAATTCCAACCCGCTATATTCATTCACCTTCCGAGATGATAGCGGTAAGCGATTTAAATGCCTGCAAAGAACTTGTAGTATTATTTGCTCAAAATATTTAAAAAAGCACACGTGTAAATAATGTAGCCCAAAGTTCAGAGAAAATTAAACATTAATGTGCTTTTTGAATGAGTTCGGTATTCTACCCGACTCATTTTTTTGTATAATAAAAAAGAATGGCAAAATGAATTTTAACATTCCTTGCTTTTTTAGTTCAAAATTATATCGAAAAGAAACGCAATGCTTATTAATATCAAACCAATGTGTGCATAAACAATAAGATTTACCTTTTCAGGACGTTCTTCATCCTGAAGCTTTTTTATGGTTTTTAAAAGGACAAGTCCTGCTCCGCATATTATGGCAGGAAAAAAGAAAAATCCCAGTAATCCTCCTGAAGCTGAAGATTTTAAAATAAAATCAAGAATGATTATAAAGTACGCACAGCCACTTGCAAGTGAAAATATCAAACCACCATATTTTGTGTCAAAAATTTTACCGATACCTTTCATAATGCCCTCCACTAAGTTTTTTGTAAGTATATCACATTTTAATGATGAAATCAAGTGATGTGCAGATAATGATAAAATCTCTTTGTCGAAATTTGTAGAATATTGGAAAAAATCGATAAAAATAAATGCGAATATTAAGTGAATGTTGGTAAAAATATATAAATTTTCCTTGACAACGATTTCTTTTGGTGGTATAATAATTTACAATAAACAGCTGATTGGAGGTACTTGCAGTGAACGGGATAAATGAGCAGTCTTTATACACCTTGCCAGACGACGAAGTTGTAACAATGGCACAAAACGGTGATGAAGATGCTCTTAATCATATTATGGCAAGATACCGCAATTATGTTTATTCAAAAGCAAATACATATTTTTTGGTTGGTGCAGAAAAGGACGATGTTGCACAAGAGGGAATGATAGGACTTTATAAGGCTGTTAAAGAGTATAGCCCGAAAGAAGGAAGCTCCTTTAAACATTTTGCAGGAATTTGCATTTCACGGCAGATTATAACTGCTGTTAAAGCGGCTACACGCAAAAAGCACATTCCGTTAAACTCCTATATTTCACTTGACAAGACGGATACGGAAGGCGATTTGGGTGATACACTTGATGCAGTGCTTGATGATGGTGTTCAAAACCCTGAAGCTATTGTAATTGAGCAGGAAGACCTGACTATGGTTGAGTATAAAATAAATAAAGCTTTAAGCAAACTTGAGATGCAAGTTTTAATTTATTATACTGAAGGCAGATCTTATGATGAAATAGCGCAAATTCTTGGTAAATCAAAAAAATGTATTGATAATGCTCTTCAGAGAATAAAGAAAAAACTGCTCTGTGAATTGGGCAGGAAATAACCGCTTGTAGCTTAAGAAAAGCGTGCCGTTTGGCAGATGAGGGTGCGAGTCCATCTGGGCGGAGAAAATTTTTTAAACAATTCAAAGTGAGGGAATTTACAATGTATGAAGACAAAACTTTAATCTGTAAGGACTGCGGTAAGGAATTTATTTTCACAGCAGGCGAGCAGGAATTTTATGCTGAAAAAGGTTTCCAGAATGAGCCTATTCGTTGCAAAGATTGCAGAATTGCACGCAAAAACAGCATAAGAGAGAGCAGAGAAATGTATGAAATTACTTGTGCAGACTGCGGCAAGGTAGATAAGGTTCCGTTTTTGCCGAAAAACGACAGACCTGTTTACTGCAGCGAATGTTTTGAAAAACATAAAGACTAATCTCTTACTTTGTGGGGAAGTTAGTTGAGGGACACGATGTGTCCCTTTTTTATTATGCTAAAATATTGTGTGAAAATTACGCAGTAATAAAACAATTTTTGAAATTTCACAATACTGGGCGGGACTTATACACAGAAGCTTTTTTATGTACATTTTTTCGACTTCTCTTTTACTGCAATAGTTCCAAAGACTATAATAAGTACAGCGAGAATTAAAAGGAAGAGTACGCTTATTACAGAATAGAGCGAACTCATACAAAAACCGGCTTCAAGAGCTGTGTCCGTACTTTTGAAAACGGTATCTAAAGGCGGAGAAATCTTAAAGTAGATTATTGCATAGAGCGCAGAAATAGCTCCGTGCAAAAGTTTTCCCAAAATGTAAGGTTTTAGTGAAAGGTCTTGTTTTTTTACAATAGCCATAACCTGAAGATGAACACAAATACCGGCAAACCCAACTACAAATGCAGAAATTATAAGTTGCGCATTAAGTGAAAGTGTGCTTTGGCTTATGCTTTTAGTTCCGCCGGTAAGCTCCATTATACCCATAAAAATAGACTTTAATATATCGTTATCAGGAAGCTTTGATGCAATTACATTTGTTACAACACTGAAAAAAATTACTGCACCGCATACAGTCAAGATGCTGCTTATTGAATTTGTAAGAACATTTGAAAATACTTCAGCAAATGTTCGCTTGGGCTGACTGATGGTGTAAATAGGTGCTTTATGTTTGTCTTTTGCATAAAACCTGAATAAAATTCCAACGGTGATTGCAGCCAATATGTGAGAAATATATAGAGCAATTCCTATTTTGTGGCTTGAATAAATCGCTGAGCCTACCGCACCAAGAATAAAAAGCGGGCCTGAATTATTGCAAAATGCCAATAAACGCTCTGCTTCGGATTTTGAAAGATATCCTGATTCGTAAAGCTGGCATGCCGTTACCGCGCCTAAAGGATAACCGCTTATTGTACCTAAAACAAGAGCTGCTGCACCTGCGCCGTTGATGTTAAAAAGAGGCTGCATTATTGGGCGGCAGAATTTCGAAAGAGTCTCGGAAAGCCCTGAATAGATTAAAAGACCAGAGCATATAAAAAAAGGAAAAAGCGATGGTATTATTATTTCATAACACATATCAAGGGCCTGACGCGCGTAAAAGATAGCACTGTCAGGGGAAATTATCATCAAACAGGTTATGTAAATAACAATGATGTAAGGGAAAATTTTTTTCAATATAGACACCTCCATAACCATAAATATGACATTTAAACAAAAAATATAGCATATAAATTTCACGAGGTGATAATGTTTGGACATTGTAAAGGCGGTTTCGGATACGCTGGAAATTTCCGGCGATATTTTGTTTGATATTCCAAAAATAACAATGATAGGGGACACAAAAATTTGTGTTGAAAACTATACGGCACTCGTGGAATATAAGAAAGAAAATATTAAGCTGAAATATAAGGGTGGAATTATAGAAATTTGCGGACAAAACTTTGAAATAAAGACTATCGGCGAAGGGAATATCGTTGTATGCGGAAAAATTTGTGCAGTAAAATTAATTTAAGGGAGGTTTTTTAAATTGTTTTTAATAAAAATCTTCCATTTTCTAAAAGGATATGTTATACTATCAGTATCGGGACATAATAAAGAAGAGTTTTTAAACAGTCTTTTTGAAATAGGTATTACTCCGACAAATCTTAATTACAGCGGTGACAATATTTTGGCACAAATTTCCTTGCCGGATTTTTTTAGGTTAAGATCGGCAAAAGTAAGAGCAAAAATCCATATTGAACGAAAATGTGGCTTTTTGTTTGTTATTAGGAAATTAAAAAAACGTATTGCGTTTATACTCGGAATGACTATATTTCTGCTTTTATTTACCTTGGGTTCGCAGTTTATATGGACAGTGAGTTTTGAGGGTGTTGAAAACTGCGATAGAGAGCAGCTTATAAGGGCTACACAAATGGCAGGGCTTTCTGAAGGAATGTTAAAGAAAAATTTGCGCCCTTCTGTGGAAATGAAGAATATAATTCTTAATAATACTGACGGAATATGTTGGGCGTGGGTGTATATAAAGGGAACAAAGGCGGTCGTTAAGGTAAGAGAAGATATAATTCCGCCTGAGGTTTATAGCCCTGATGTACCTTGCGATATTATTGCAATGAAAAACGGCATCATTAAAAAGGTTATAACAAGACATGGTAGATGTCTTGTATACGAAAATCAGGCAGTTGCCGCAGGCGATACAATAATTTCGGGAACTTACAGCTTTGAAAATGAGCCGGGATATCAGGTTCATTCGGCAGGCGATGTTTTTGCATACACCACTCATACAAAAACGGGGACATATAAACAAAACTATTGTTATAAAGAATATACAGGTAAAAAGCGTACACTTTTAACGCTTAAGCTTTTTGGATGGAAAATACCACTATATTTAAATGGGGACACTAAATTTGAGAACTATGATGTTGTTGCTTTTGAAAATGAATTAAAATTCGGCGATGATTTTTATACAGGCATTGGGGTTTATAAAAAAATATATGAGGAGTATGCAACCCAAAAGGAAGCACTTTCTTATGATGCTGCTGTTTTGTTCGCCGAGCGGGAACTTGAGAAAGATATTTCGCGTGAGCTTTTGCCAGGTGCGGAGCTTGTTGACAAAAATACAGACGTTATAAAAATTGATGAAGAAACAATTTCTGTAACGGTCACAATGAATTTTATTGAAAAAATAGGTACAGAAAAACTAATTGAAGAGGTGACATTTGTTGAACCAAAGACAGATAACTCTGCCGCAGGAGGCTGACCTGCAAAGTCTGTTCGGCAGCTTTGATTCTAATTTAAAATTACTTGAAAAAGGACTCGGAGTTTTGATAAACTCAAGAGACGGAGTCATAAAGATTTCAGGTGAAGAGGAAAACCTTGATAAGGCTGATGAAGTTATAAGAATACTTCTTAAGATACTTGAAAAAGGCGAAGCGGTTGACGAACAGAAAATTCTTTATGCGATTACCATGGTACAGGAAAACGGCGGATTTGATATAAAACTTTTAGGTGATGACTGCATTGCAGTAAACCATAAAGGAAGTCCGATAAAAACAAAAACACTCGGACAGAAAAAGTATATTGAAGCGATAGACAATAATACGATAGTATTTGGAATCGGTCCTGCTGGAACAGGAAAAACATATCTTGCTGTTGCAAAGGCGGTTACGGCACTTCGAAATAAAGAAGTAAGCAGAATTATTTTGACTCGTCCTGCTGTTGAAGCCGGAGAAAAGCTTGGATTTTTGCCGGGAGACTTGCAGAATAAAGTTGATCCGTATTTAAGACCGCTATATGACGGAATGTATGAAATGCTCGGCGGTGAAGGTTTTGCAAGATATCAAGAACGTGGAATGATTGAAGTTGCACCGCTTGCGTATATGAGAGGAAGAACTCTTGACAATGCATTTATAATTCTTGATGAAGCTCAAAATACAACGCCTGAACAGATGAAGATGTTTTTAACAAGAATTGGCTTTGGTTCACATGCTGTTGTTACGGGCGATATTACACAGGTGGACCTACCTGACGGCAAAAAGTCAGGCCTTAAAGTGGCGCAAAAGGTGCTTAAAAATATTGAGGGTATTGAGTTTTCAATACTGACCGATAAAGACGTTGTGCGTCATCCGCTTGTACAGAAAATTATCAAAGCTTATGAAAAATACGATACTGAACAGGAGAAAAAACGCAGGAATGACAGAGATAATAATAGAGAACGAACAAGAAAAAATTGAAATAACTTCCGAAATTGAAAAAACGATAAAGGATGTTGTTTTAGAAACACTTGAGTATGAAGAATGTGACTTTGAAGCAGAGGTCAGCGTAACTATCGTGGATAATGAGAAAATACGGAAAATAAACCATGAGCAAAGGGATATTGACAAAGTGACAGACGTTTTGTCCTTTCCGATGCTGTATTTTGATGAAAACGGCGATATCATAGATGCGGAGTTTGATACCGTCGGGGATATAATGCTTTTGGGAGATATTGTAATTTCGGCAGAGCGCGCAATGGAACAATCGAAGGAATTTGGGCATAGCTTTAGGCGTGAAATTGCATTTTTAACAGTTCATTCTATGCTACATCTTTTGGGATACGACCATATAGATGATCCTGTGGACGAAAAGGTTATGTTTTCAAAACAAGAAGAAATTTTAAATAAACTTGGAATAACACGCGAGGTATAAAATGAGTTTTTACCATGCTTTAGAGGGTATTTGGGCGACAATAATATGTGAAAGACATTTAAGATTTCACATAGTTATTGCAAATCTGATTGCAGTTTTTGCATATTTTTACGGCATTTCAAGAACGGAATGGGCGATACTGATTCTGTGCATTTTCACTGTTATTTCGGCAGAAATTTTTAACACAGCATTAGAGCGTGCTGTTGATACAGCAACTTGCGAAATAAAAGCTACTGCAAAGCTTGCAAAGGACGCATCGGCAGGCGCAGTGCTTGTTTTAGCGATATCGTCTATTTTGGTGGGAATATGCCTTTTTGGAAATGTTCAAAAAATTTGGGCGACACTTATACATATTTTTACGTCACCTGAAATTTTAATACCTTGCCTTATTCTTGGAATACTTGATATACTGTTTTTAATATTCGGAGGGAAAAATGACAAAAAAATTTAAATCAGGCTTTGCTGCTATTATTGGTATGCCGAATGTAGGAAAATCAACACTTTTAAACACTATTGCAGGACAGAAAATTGCGATTATTTCGAATAAGCCGCAGACAACCCGAAACAAAATCCTTGCAATACATACAACTGAGGACTATCAGATTGTATTTACTGATACACCCGGAATCCATAAGCCGCATAATAAGCTTGGCGAATTTATGGTGAAGGTGGCAAATGAATCAATGAACGAAATGGACGTTGTTTTGTTTGTTGTGGATGCATCAAAGCCTATTGCACCGATGGAAAAAGAAATTGCAGAAAATATCGGCAAAACGGGAGTTCCTGCAATACTTATTCTAAATAAGGTAGATGAAATCAAAAAGGAAGAAATGCTTCCAATTATTGCGGACTACTCAAATTTGCACGAGTTTTCATCAATCGTGCCACTAAGTGCAAAAACAGGCGACGGAGTAGATATTCTTTTAAATGATATTGAGGCGCTTCTCTCAGAAGGCCCGCAGTTTTATTATGAGGATATGGTTACAGACCAGCCTGAAAAGCAGATTGCGGCGGAGATTATACGTGAAAAAATGCTCTGGCTTTTAGATAAAGAAGTACCGCACGGTATTGCAATAGAAATTGAAAAAATGCAGGAGCTTCCAGATATTACAAAGATTTATGCCACAATTTACTGCGAAAAAGCCACTCATAAAGGCATTGTAATCGGTAAAAATGGTGAAATGCTTAAAAGAATAGGCCAGAAAGCAAGAGTGGATATTGAGGAGATGCTTGATAAAAAGGTTTATCTTGAGCTTTGGGTGCGTATTAAAAACGATTGGCGAAATTCTGACAGAATGATAAAAAATTTTGGATATGATGCATAACCAAAAAGTGACAGTATAAAGTCATGCTAAATTACCTAACCTATAACCAGAAAAGTAAGGGGGTAATTTTAAATGAAAATGAAAGATTTATCATGGCAGGCTTTTAAAAGTACAGGAGATATAGACGCATATCTTTTATATAAAACAGTGGAAGAAAATGATAAACAAAGGGGCAGTTTATGGAAAGCTGTAAAGCAAGAGGAATCATCACAAGACGTGCCGACTACGGTGAATCAAACTGTATGCTGACAATTTTAGCCGAAGGTATGGGCGTGATTTCAGCCTGTGCCTACGGCGTTCGCTCAAAAAAGAGCAAAATGAGAGCGGCAACGCAGGTATTATGCTACGGCGAGTTTGTTCTAAATAAAAAGCAAGGCGATATTTACAGGGTAGATTCTGCGGAAATTTTAGATAGCTTTTATCCTATATGTGAAGATGTAACTAAACTGGCACTTGCGAACTACCTGTGTGAGCTTACAAAAGAGACTTTTGCTGAGGGTGACAGCAGCATTCTATCATTGCTTTTAAATACACTTTATGTGCTGGCTTACCGAGATGTTAGCATATCGCTTGCAAAGGCGGTTTTTGAGTTAAAGCTGTCAAAGTATGCAGGGTATGAGCCTTGTATGGATTCGTGCATAAGCTGCGGAAATGACGAAGGTCTTTGCGCATTCAGCTTTGACGGCGGAATGAAATGTTCATCTTGCAAAAATCCAGCCGATATGAATGTTTCAGGTGATATGTACCGTGCTGTAAAATATATTCTTGATGCAGAGGATAAGAAAATTTTTTCCTTCATAGCATCAGATGATGTAAGAAAAGGACTTGTACTCCTTTCGGAAGGTTATGTGTTGAATAAAAGCGAGCGCACATATAAGTCGCTTGTCTACTATAAAAAAATGAAATAAAAGGAGAAGTACATATATGAAAAGACGTGATAAATACAATTACTATCTTGATATTGCACAGACTGTTGCGGAACGCGGAACGTGTTTAAGAAGAAATTATGGTGCAATTATCGTAAAAAATGATGAGATAATCTCGACAGGTTATGTAGGTGCGCCAAGAGGTAGAAAAAACTGCAGTGACCTAGGCTATTGCATAAGACAACAGATGAATATACCAAGAGGTGAACGCTATGAAATGTGCCGAAGTGTTCATGCAGAGGCAAATGCAATTATTTCAGCATCCAGAAATGAACTGATTGATTCCACCTTGTACCTTGTCGGACTTGAGGCTGATTCTGGTGAAATTGTTCCAAACAGTTGCTGCTGTTCGATGTGTAAACGAATGGTAATAAATGCAGGAATTAAGCAGGTTATCATCAGAGACACAAATGATGATTTCCGAATAATTGATGTAAATGACTGGATTTTAAATGACGAATCATTAACGGGAGTAAAAGGTTATTAAAATTTTTTTGAAAAATTAAAAAAAATGCTTGCTTTTTTTGTTTGATTGTGGTAAAATATTCAGGTATTATGTATTAATCTATTCGGAGGTGACATTTATGCCTAACATTAAATCAGCAAAAAAGCGTGTATTGGTTATTCAAAAGAAAACATTGATTAACCAGATGCATAAAACAGCTCTTAAGACTGCTATTAAGAAGTTTGAAGCTGCTGTTGAAGCAAAGAACGTTGATGAAGCAAAGGTTTTATTCAACGAAGCTGGCAAGAAATTGGATCAGAGCGTAAAGCAGGGAATTCTGCACAAGAACAATGCTGCAAGAAAGAAATCTCAGCTTGCTTTGAAGCTTGCAAAAATCGATGCATAACACTAAAAGCTGCTAATTGGCAGCTTTTTTATTGTTTTTTTATCCAAACTGGTTATATAAAATTTGTATGTTTTGGTAATTGCAGTATTATCAGTTTGGGGTTATACTGTTTATATAAACAGTTATTTGGGAGTGATAAGAATGAGAAGAATTGTGACCATACAGGATATCTCGTGCTTCGGGAAATGTTCACTTACAGTGGCATTGCCGATTATTTCAGCTATGGGTGTTGAGGCGGCAATTTTACCGACAGCAGTTTTGTCAACACATACAGGTGGATTTAAGAATTTCACATTCCGTGATTTGTCGGAGGATATACCGAAGATTTTTAATCACTGGAAAGAAGAAAACATTGAATTTGATGCAATTTATACAGGATATTTAGGCTCTTTTGAGCAGATAGACCAGATGAAGGCATTTATTGATGCAAAGCCTGAAAAGACACTTGTCTTTGTGGACCCTGCAATGGCGGATAACGGAAAGCTTTATGCAGGTTTTACACCTGAATTTGCACGACATATGGCGACGCTTTGCTCAAAAGCAGACATTATTGTGCCGAACCTTACAGAGGCATCATTTATGCTCGGAATCGATTATGTTGAAAGCGGCTATGATAAGGCATATATTGAAGATGTACTAAAAAAATTAACCGCACTTGGTGCAAAAAAGGCAGTTTTGACAGGTGTTAGCTTCAATGAAAAGGAACTTGGGTTTGCTATGTATGATAGCGAAGCTGATGAATTTTCTTATTACTTTAATGAAAGGCTTGACGCGAAATTTCACGGTACAGGCGACATTTTTGCTTCAACCTGTGTTGGAGCACTAATGCGGGGAAAGAGCCTTTATGAGGCACTTCAAATTGCAGCTGACTATACAGTTGAGTGTATTAGAATAACAATGCCGGATAAGGAAAAACATTGGTACGGTGTTAAGTTTGAGGAGGCTGTGCCGTATCTTGTGAATAGACTTTAAAAAGTGAAATGTATAAAAATGCACAGACAGTTTGTTGACTTATATATTTAGATTTTAAAAATATGTTTAGTATTTAAAATTTGTGCGAAATCCGCATATTTGCGGATTTCTTTTTGTTTTTATGCTAAAAAACTACGAACAAAACGCACCGCTTGGCCTACCTTTGTGCACCTCTGGAAAAGTTTTATGCAATAAACGCAGAAAACTTCGTTTCGTCCGAGCTGCACTGTTTTTTCTGAATTCCAAAGTTTTTTGAGATGACTTTTTAATTCTTCCTGTTTCTTAGTTCGTGCCGCTCTTTAGCCGCTTCCCATTCAGCACGTTCTGCGTCGGTTGTTAGGATAAGTCTGGGAACTTCGGTAGGCTTGTCATTTTTATCAAGTGCCACCATGACAAGATATGCCTTATTGATTAAATTTCTTGTGCCGTCAAGCTCCTCGATATATGTTTTAACGCAGATTTCCATTGACGTTTTGCCGACATAGGTTATATATCCTGTTAAAACAAGCGTGTCGTTTACACGTGCAGGCCTTTTAAATTCAAGTTGGTCAACCAAAACAGTGGTTACATTCCGCTCGCTGTGCCTGCGTGCTGTAACGGCGGCAACAATGTCAATCCATTTCATAAGACGCCCGCCAAATAGTCTACCAAATCCGTTCATTCCCGACTGTGTGAGAATTTGTACCTGCTCTGTGTAAGAATCCTTTACCTTTTTGTTCATAAAATTTCTCCTGATTTAAATAATTTTTCATATTAAAATTTTGCCAATTTTTGTGTAAAATATGTGTTCATTAGTTGTTTTTGAGTAGAAAATGTGGTATAATGATTTCAAGCAAAGCTTGAAATCGTCGATATGAATTCTAACGAATTCTCGATAGGTCATAAATGACTCGATATGTGCTGTCGCACTCGATATGTCGCCTTGCGGCAACGAGAATTCATATCATATCGAGTTTTGCTTGTAGGGTTCGGCGGTTTCCGACGAACCGCAAAACATATCGATTTTACAAAGTAAAAATATCGAGCAAACTTTAGTTTGCATATCGACGAAAAGTGGCATCTAAATCGTTCACTGATTTTAAAATAAATTCAACAAAGTTGAATTTAGCTAAAATGGTGAGTACCTAAAATGTTCACCGATTTTGAAATAAATTTTAAAAAAATTTTTGATTGTAATAATTTCGGAGGAAGCTATGTTTAAAAAATTCTATCCTGATTACAGGTACAAATCCATAAAAGATATTGAACCTGATTTTTTAAAAAAACATGGAATACACTTTGCAATTTTAGATATAGACAACACGTTGGTAAGTTACACATCGCAGCTCGCTGACGAGGCTGCAAAGGCGTTTTTAAAAAGGCTTTCAAATGAAGGCATAAAATACGCATTTGTTTCAAATAATCACAGGGCACGAGTTGAAAACTTTGCGCGCGAATTTGGTGCATTTTTTGTAAACGATTCAGGAAAGCCATTTCTTTTCGGGATAAAAAAAGCGATGCGTTATTTAGGCGCAAAAAAAGAAAATACCGTTTTAATTGGGGATCAGGTTTTTACCGATGTTTACGCAGGAAAAAGGGCAGGGCTTTTAACGATTATGGTTGACCCGATCGAAGCAAAGGAAACTCCTTTTTTTGAACTAAAAAGAAGATTAGAAAAAATTGTATTAAAGGATTATAAAGGCTAATGAAAAAACTTGCAATAATAGGGTATCCGGTGTCGCACAGCTATTCGCCTGTGATGCACAATTTCATATCGAAAAAGCTGAATGCGCCATATGAATATACAGCGATTGAAGTTTTACCTGGTGAGGTAAAAGAGGCTGTAAAAAAAATAATAGCGGATGGTATTTGCGGATTTAACGTGACCGCACCACACAAATTTGAAATAATGAGCTGTCTTGACGAAATTTCACCTGAAGCCAAACGTTACGGCTCTGTAAATACGGTTGTAAATAAAGGCGGAAAGCTTTATGGCTACAGCACAGATGCTGAAGGTTTTTATATGTCGCTTCTTTATAATGGTATCAAGCCTGAAAAAAAGCACATACTTATTTTGGGCGCAGGCGGTGCAGCGCAGCCTGTGGCGCTTAACCTTGCCCAAAAAGGCGCTGCGTCTTTGACGGTTATAAACCGTACACATGAAAGGGCAGAACAGCTTAAGGAGTATATAAAAAGCTGCATTGGATATGAGATAAAAACAAGAACAGAACGTAAGCATTATGATATTGTCATAAACTGTACGTCTTTGGGAATGGGAAAAAACAAGGATCTGACGCCAATGGAGGATATGCCTGTAATAGACGAAACGTCAGCTGTGGTTGATATGATTTACAATCCTGAAGAAACTGTCTTTTTGCATAACGCAAAAATGGTAGGCGCAAAAACCGTTAATGGACTTGGAATGTTGATTTTTCAAGGGATTTTGGCATACAGACTCTTTACAGGAATTGATGTGCCGGACAGCTTTGCAGATGAAATTTTAAAAGGAGTTTTTAAGAAATGAATATAGTTCTTACAGGGTATATGGCAAGCGGAAAAACTGTTGTCGGAACATATCTTTCAGAAATTTGCGGATTAAACTTTTTGGATACAGATACACTTATTGAAGAAAAATGCGGTATGCAGATTTCAAGAATTTTTGAAGTAAGCGGTGAAGAATATTTTAGAAAGATTGAATCCGATGTGATAGAAGAAACTGCAAAACAGGATGCAGCAGTGATATCGACAGGTGGCGGAGCAGTTTTGAATACTGAAAACATTGCAGTTTTGCGAAAAAATGGTATTATAGTAAATCTTGAACCTGAAGAAGCGGTAATCAGGCATAGGCTTGGCGGTGGTGACGACACACGTCCGCTTGTAAAAAGCAGCTCTATTGAGGAAGTTTTAGAACGATTTCGTATGCGAAAACCGTATTATGATAACTGTGATATTAAAGTTAAGGTTACGCAGGAAAAGGGAATTAAAGAAACTGCGGAGGAAATTTTGAGGATTTTGGAGGAAAAGTATGAAGGCGAATTTCGGAGTAGCAGGAAACAGTGACAGCTTTTATGCCCAGGGGCATAAAGCATCTGAGGAAATGCCGAAATGGCTTGCAGATTTTGGGCTTGATGCCTACGAATATCAGTGCGGTAACGGTGTAAGATGCGGCGAGGTGACTGCCAAAAAAATTGCACTGGAAGCAGAGAAAAATAGAATTATTATGAGCGTTCATTCGCCGTATTATATAAATCTTGCAACGCCTGACGAGGAAAAGAGGGCGGGCAGTATTAACTATATTATGCAATCGGCACAGCTCGCAAAATATTTAGGCGGCGAAAGGGTTGTAGTGCATAGCGGTGCCTTGGGAAAACTTACACGTGACGAAGCGCTATCCTTTGCAAAGAAAACACTTACACTTGCAAGAGAAGAAATGATAAAAGGCGGCTTTGAAAATATACGCCTTTGCATTGAAACTATGGGGAAGATAAATCAACTTGGAAATCTTGACGAGGTGATGGAACTTTGCCGCCTTGATGAAAGTTTTTTACCTTGTATAGACTTTGGTCACCTAAATGCAAGAACACTTGGCGGACTCAAGGAAAAGGCTGATTTTGAAGAAGTTTTTAATACTATTGAAAATAAGCTGGGAAAAGAGCGCCTTGCGGTTTTTCACAGCCATTTCAGTAAGATTGAATACACTAAAGGCGGCGAGAAAAAGCATCTGACCTTTGAGGACGATGTATTCGGACCTGATTTCGATTTTGTTGCCGAAATTCTTAAAGAACGAGACATTGCACCGACGATTATATGCGAATCGTGCGGCACACAGGCAGAGGATGCGTATGCTATGAAAAAAATGTACGAAGCGGTTAAGTAATATAGTATTTTCAACACAGTTACAAAACAAAAGTCTTGACAAAGGCCTATAAATGTATTATAATTGTGTTGTTGTGCTGTTGTAGCTCAGTAGGCAGAGTACATCCTTGGTAAGGATGAGGTCGGCGGTTCAATCCCGCTCAACAGCTCCATATTATGGCAGTTTTGCTGAAGAAAATACCCATTCATACTTGTGAGTGGGTATTTTTGTTTTTAGTAACAAATTTATGTTTTTAAAAATGAATTTTGTCAAAAATTTTACCTGTTTTTTTCGCATAGAGTGCGTAAAATATTGACTTTTACTTAAAATATTTGTATAATTATTCTTGGTAAGCAAAATTTGGAAAGAAGGCTTTTTTATGAAAATCAGAATTGGAATTGTAGGTTACGGAAATCTTGGGAGAGGCGTTGAATGTGCTATAATGCAAAATGACGACCTTTCGCTATACGGTGTTTTTACTCGCAGAGAACCGTCCGCTTTAAAAACTTTAACCGATGCAAAAGTATACCATATTAATGATATTTTAAACCATAAGGAAAATATAGATGTTTTGATTTTGTGTGGCGGAAGTGCAACAGACCTTCCTGTACAGACTCCTGAACTTGCAAAGCATTTTAATGTTATAGACAGTTTTGATACTCATGCAAAAATCCCTGTGCATTTTAAGAATGTTGATGCATCTGCAAAACAGGCAGGTAAGGTTGCAATTATTTCTGTCGGCTGGGATCCTGGAATGTTCTCACTAAACAGACTCTATGGTGAAGCCATTCTTCCTGATGGTAAGGATTATACATTCTGGGGAAAGGGCGTAAGTCAGGGTCATTCTGATGCAATCCGCAGAATTGATGGTGTTTTGGATGCTCGCCAGTATACCATTCCGCAAGATGATGCTCTTGAAAAAGTAAGAAGCGGAGAAAATCCAGACCTTACAACGCGCGAAAAGCATACAAGAGAATGCTTTGTTGTTGCAGAAGATGGAGCAGATAAGGCAAGAATTGAGAATGAAATAAAAACTATGCCGAACTATTTTGCCGATTATGACACAACAGTTTATTTTGTATCAAAAGAAGAGCTTATGCGTGACCACAGCGGAATACCGCACGGCGGATTTGTTATAAGATGCGGAAAAACTGGCTTTAACAGCGAAAACACGCATATTATTGAATATAGCTTAAAGCTTGACTCAAACCCTGAATTTACGTCATCTGTACTTGTTAGCTATGCAAGAGCTGCAGTGAAGATGAATAAAGAGGGAATGAGTGGGTGTAAAACAGTATTTGACGTAGCGCCTATATACCTGTCACCGAAATCTGCGGATGACATAAGAAGCAGGTTGCTGTAACAAAAGGGACATCAAAGGTCGTGCAAATAAATGCTTTTGCACGCCTTTTGATGTATTAGAAATGTATATTTAAACAAATTAGAGCAATTTAAACGGCATCACATACGATGAAAGGGGATAAAAATGGTTTTTTCAAGTTTACTTTTTTTAGGCTTGTTTTTGCCTGTGACGTTAGGACTTTATTATCTAAATAAAAATATAACATACAGAAATATTGTTCTTTTAATTGCGTCATTGATATTCTATGCATGGGGAGAACCTGTTTTGGTGCTGGTTATGTTATTTAGTGCCTTTGTTGCATACTTATCAGGCTTCGGGATTGAGAAATGGCGCGGAAAATGGGGTGCAAAGGCATCTTTGATAGCAGCACTGGTCGTTGACATAGGACTTTTGGGAGTGTTTAAATATACCGGATTTTTCATTTCCAACATTAACGCAATTTTTGGTACGGGAATAAAATTTGCGGGATTTGCACTGCCGCTTGGCATTTCATTTTATACATTCCAGATTTTGTCTTATGTAATAGATGTATATAGAAAAGAAGCAGGTTTGCAAAAATCATTTTACAAATTTTTACTTTATGTATCAATGTTCCCGCAGCTTGTTGCAGGCCCTATTGTAAGATATGTGGATATTGAAAAACAGATAAATAAGAGGACTGTGACCGCTGCAGACTTTGAATACGGAGTTATCAGATTTACGCAGGGTATGTTCAAAAAAATTGTTTTATCTAACTGTGCAGGAAGTATTGTAACAACACTTATCGGAGGAGATTTATCATATCTTTCGGCATTTGGTGCATGGCTTGGAATAATTATGTATACATTCCAAATCTTCTTTGATTTTTCTGGATATTCCGATATGGCTATTGGTTTAGGTAGTTTTTTTGGATTTAGATTTAAGGAAAACTTTGATTATCCATATACTTCTAAAAGCATAACAGAGTTTTGGAGAAGGTGGCATATGTCGTTAGGGACATTTTTCCGTGACTATGTGTACATACCGCTTGGCGGTAACAGAAGGCACCAGCTTTTCAATATCGCCGTTGTATGGTTTTTGACGGGATTCTGGCACGGTGCAAGCTGGAACTTTATATTCTGGGGTGTCTATTATGGGCTGTGGCTGATTATCGAAAAGAAGATTATCTTTAAATTTATCGACCGCATTCCGTCATGGATTAGACTTATATACAGTAATGTGATTGTAATTGGCGGCTGGATGCTGTTCTATTTTACGGATTTAGGAAGACTTAAATCGTTTTTGGTTGCGGCTTTGGGCAGAAATCAAGGAGCAAGTAATCTTTTAGCGCAAAATCAGCTTATATCACATATATGGATTATAATATTAATGTTTATATGTTCAACACCTGTTATAAAAATAATAACGAAAAAAATTCGTGATAAATATAGGGTACTGTATCCAATTTTACTTTCTGTCACCGTTTTTGCGGTTATGACGATATGTTTTGCACTGCTTGTGAAGCAGTCATATAATCCATTTTTGTACTTCAGATTTTAGGAGGGTAAAATTATGAGAGAAAAAATAACATCGTCAATTTTTATTGCGATTCTTGTAGCATTTTTCGTGCTTGTAATGGTATGCCCTAAAGATGAGCAGGCTTCAGTACAGGAAAATCGTCCTTTAGCAGAGATGCCTGAGGTGTCGGTACAGAATATATTGTTTGGCGGATTCGGACCTGATTACGAAACTTATCTTACAGATAATGTGGGATTTCGCAGTAAGTTTGTCAATCTTGGTACAAAGATTGAGAATATTCGTGGCATTCAACAGACAGAAAAGGGAAGAATAGTAACTCTTGCAAATGGTGGACAGCTCGCTTTATATGACGGGAAAATAATGGAAGTTTATAAGAGAAATGCTGATTTAGCGCAGCGTTATACGAATGTCTTGAATGCTTATGCGGATAAGTTTGATGCAAATATGTATCTTATGCTGGCGCCTACACAGATTGAGTTTGATGACTCAAAATATCATTCTTTGGCGGATAGCGAAAAAGACACTATTAATAGTATTTATGCATCCTTAAATGACTATAAGACTGCTGATGTTTACAGTAAGCTTGATGCGCATAAAGGGGAGTATATTTATTTTAGAACAGACCATCACTGGACTCAAAAGGGAGCATATTACGGATACGAAAGTATTATGGAAGCCAAAGGCGCAACGCCTGTTTCGATAAATGATATGCGTGTAGAAAAAGTGAGCGGTTTTTTGGGATACCTTTATAATCAAGCGAATGCTCCGGAATACAGTGAATATGCCGATGACATTGAATACTATGACTTTGGCAAAAACTATTCATTTACCGCAAGAAGCAGAGATACTGAAGGAAATATGATAGAATATGAAGCAAAAGTCTATCGTGAGTCCGGCAACACTAATCCGTCATACAGTATGTTTATGAGCGGAGACCATGCATTTGCAGAGATTGACACAGATGTCAAAAACGGAGAAACTGCACTTATTATAAAGGACTCATATGCAAATACTGTTATACCGTTTCTTACAAATCATTATGAGAAAATTTTAGTTGTTGACCCGCGTAGTTTTGACAGTACAGTTACTGAGCTTGTCGAGGAATACGAAATTGACGATATAATTTTTATAAACTACGTTTTGTCCACAACATTTTCGGATTTTATCGGATTTATAGAAAAAATGATTTAAAAGTGAAGCTGTTAAAGTAATCGAGGCAGAGGTAAATATAGTTTTTTATAGCTATAAAGAAAAAATGTACGCTAACAGCTAAAATACAAAAGTTTATTTAAGTTTGCTTTAGTTAGTAAAGAAACGCTTGTTTAGTATATTATAAAAATGATGGTAAACACTTTTTGTGTTTACCATCATTTTAAAAAGAGCTAAATTTTCAATTTTTTCATAAATCCGAGTTTTGGTAGGCGTGTCGGAAGTGCATCTTTGTTTTTTATAATTCTTTCAGAATTGTGTTTTAAATAGTCTTCATATTCCCAACCAAATTTTTCTGCAATTATATTATATGCCTGTGCAAGATTAGGCGGACGAGTTGTAAGGTTGTGCATATCGCTGCCTATAACATGAAGGGCATCATTTGAAAAAAGGTTAATGGCTTTTTTTCTGGATGCTTTGTCCGAAAACGCACTTGCATTCATCTGAAAAAGAACATTTAGTGAAAAAAGCTCACCAAACTGCTTTTCCTGACTTATATATCTGTCAATATGTGCAAGTATAGGTTTTAATTTCTTGAGTGTTATTTGATATATCTCTTCAAATATTTCGTCTGTCCATTTTTCGTAAGGCATTTCAAGTAAAATATAGTTAGTATTTTCGATACAAAGTGCATCGAGATTTTTAAGGCTTGACATACCTTTTGATATATGTACCTCTGCGCCCTTTATAACTTTGGGCAGAGGTTCTTTTTGTGTTTTGATTGCTGATTGAAGAAGATTAAATGCCGCATCACGTTTTTTTAAAAAAAGTTCTATTGTCTCTTCGTCTAAAGGATAACAGTGCGATGTGGCTATAACGGTATTCACACCGGCATCAGCGGATTTTCGGAGCATTTCAAGACTTGTTTCTATGCTCTCTGCGCCGTCATCTACGCCGGGCAATATATGAGAATGGAAGTCTATCATATATATTCACCTGTTAAATATTTTTTATATAGCTTCTGACAAGTTCTTCTAAAAGTTCATCACGTTCAACTTTTACAATAAGACTTCTTGCGCCATTGTAGCTTGTGATGTAGGTAGGATCATCGGAAAGAATGTATCCTACAATCTGACTGATTGGGTCATAGCCCTTTACAACCAATGCATCATATACCAAGGATATAATTTCATGAACTTCAGCTGCTTTATCAAGCTCGATGCTGATTTTTCGTGTATCATTTTTAAAATCCATAAATTCACTCCTTTCTATCCTGTTCCCAAGGCAAAATATCGCCGTTTTCTTTTAAGTATTCTAAAATATCTACAATTCCGTCGTGATTATATGACGAAGTAAAAAATACTTTTTCACAGCCAGCAAGTTTAAGCCATTGGGCAGCACGCTCGGGATTTGCATCAGGATGGTCGGTTTTTGTAACAATACCGATTACCGGACGGTTTGCCATAACTGCACAGCAAGGTGAAAACAGGGAATAAGGCTCAGTTGCACTTAAAAGAAGACCGACAACATCAGCTTCGAATGTGTACATTGCAAGTGCAGCGCCTAAATTACGTGTTTCACAGTATTCACCGGGCGTATCAATTATAACGTCAAAATGGTTAACATACTGAGTTTTGTGATACTGTATCTTTTCGCCTTTTAATGCCTGAATAAGTGTAGTTTTACCGCTTTCGCTTCGACCGACAAGTATAATCTTTTTCATCAGGTTTTTGTTATGTCACATACTGCGAAGCCGAGCTTTTGAGTAGCATAGTCACAAATTGCGTGAACAGCAGTCTCGGTATTTGAAACAGTACCAGTGATGATTAAAGTTCCACTGAAACGGTCTACAAATCCAAGCTCAATGTTTGATGATTTCATAGCAATATCTGCGGCAATAACAGCAGTTTCTGCTGGCGACATAGTGATTATTCCAATAGAATCACGATTATAGTCAATTTCAGGGTTAAGCCCTAATTTTTTATAAAGAATATCGTCAGGACTTGCTATAATATGAGCAAGGGTTATTTGTTTTCCGGGAACTAATTCCTGTATTATTCTTAGTTTGTCTTTGCCGTCTTTTAATATGGCATCTGTAATATCCATATTTATCTCTCCTTTTCAGAATACTCATAATAAATTATATCACAAAAAAAAATAAAAAGCAACAAAAAGTTATGATTTTTGTTGCCTTGTATGTAAGCGCTCTTTTGAGGCTTTGATTTCTGCGTTCAATGCAGCCGCAATGTTGATGCGCCCTATCGGATCAAGCTTATGAATGCCGTTCATAATAACCTTTTCGTCTCTTGGCTTTAGTTTATGTTTCGGCTGAAAAAACTCATCACTGACATTTTTGTATTGGCAGAGATAGTCCATGCTAACTTCAAAAAAGGCTGCAACCGAAATAAGGTCGCAAATTCTAAAGTGTTTGGTTCTGCCTTTTCTGTAATTTACGAAGAAGTTAGGATTTAAATTACATGAAATGGTGCAAAGCCGCTCGCTGATTCCGTATTTTGTGAGAAGGTGCTCCATATTTCGATAAACTATGCTGTCGATATTCATATTAATCACTCCTTGTATTGATAGTTTAGCATATTTATGTAAAGAGGTCAACCTATATAAATTCGAAATTTTGTCGAATAATATCGAAATGAAATGAATATGCTTAATGTGAAGTCTTTGATAAATACAGAAATTTTTATCTACTAAATTTATAATAATTATGGTAATAATTTTGTAAAAGGAAGGAATAATTTTTTTGAAAAAAAATAAAATAATTGTTGACAAATGGCAAAAGATTTGTTATAATAATGAAGTTGTGAATAGGCGAGGGTGGCGGAATCGGCAGACGCGCACGTTTGAGGGGCGTGTGGTTTTTACCTTGCGAGTTCAAGTCTCGTCCCTCGCACCAACATTTTATTAATATAGCGGGATGGTGTAAAGGTAGCACTAGTGACTCTGACTCACTCTGTACGGGTTCGAATCCTGTTCCCGCTGCCAAAAATCGACAAGGTTCGACAGAATCTTGTCGATTTTACTTATTACCTCTTCACTATTCCCTGAAAAGACTTGTCGATTTTTGGAAAGTAATAAGTAAGAGTGAAAAGGGAAGAAGTTAAGTTTGCTTTGCTTTTGCAAAGCTTATTTTATATGCATCTAAACCGTTCGACTCTTCCACTAAAACAGAACAATTTAGATTAAAATCTAGGTTGTTCTGTTTTTATTTTGAAATATTGATTTTAGTTTTTACTATACAAAAAAGACAGCCGTCTATGTGTGGCTGTCTTTTTTTTGTAATGCAGTATTAAGCCTTCCGTGTCTCATTACGAAGGTCAATATAGCAATATCCCTTATAGGGACTGGACAAGTCACCAGAGCACTGGTGGTTATGGCTCCAATGAAGCATCATACTTTCACGTCTTACTTATTCGTCTAAGCCTGTAATATCCCGTCCTGAGGACAGAATAGTTCGGAAGATTAGTGGTTGTTATATTTATAGATTTTGAAGATACTGTTCAGCTTTTTGAATTGCTTTTTTTGCAGTCTCTTTTGCAGGACCACCAATGACTGTTCTGCCGTTTACGCAGGTTTCCATACTTATTGCATCATATATATCATCTTCAATAATGTTTGAGAATTCCTTGAATTCGTCGATTGTAAGTTGGTCTAGAGATTTGTCTTTGCTTATAGAATAGAAAACGAGCTTTCCTACAACGGCGTGTGCGTCACGAAATGGCATACCTTTTTTTACAAGGTAGTCTGCAACGTCTGTTGCGTTGGTAAATCCACCTTTTGCGCCCTTTAGCATATTTTCTTTTCTTACCTTCATTGTAGTAATCATATCAATGAAAACAGGCAGACAAAGCTTAACTGTGTCAACTGCGTCGAAAATTGGCTCTTTGTCTTCTTGCATATCCTTGTTGTATGCAAGCGGAATGCCCTTCATTGTTGTCAAAAGCCCCATTAGATGTCCGTAAACACGACCAGTTTTTCCGCGGATTAATTCTGCAACGTCAGGATTTTTCTTCTGTGGCATAATCGACGAACCTGTTGAATATGCATCGTCCATTTCGACGAATGAAAATTCATGGCTCGACCATAAAATCAACTCCTCGCAAAAACGTGACAGATGCATCATTATAATTGAAAGACAGCTTGCGAGCTCAATCGCAAAATCACGATCGGATACGCCGTCTAATGAATTTTGCGAAACTTCGGCAAATCCAAGCTCGCCAGCTACAAATTCTCTGTCTAAAGGATATGTAGTGCCTGCCAGCGCGCCAGAGCCTAAAGGCATTACATTAGTGCGCTCTCTGCAGTCGGAAAGACGTGACAAATCACGCTTTGTCATTTCGAAATATGCCATTAGGTGATGTGCAAATGTGACAGGTTGTGCTTTTTGAAGATGCGTATAACCTGGCATAATCGTTTCTGTATGATCTTTTGCAAGAGATAAAAGTGTTGTCATAAGAGATTTAAGCATTTCAGAAATTTCGGAAATTTCGTCCATTAGATACATTCTTATGTCAAGTGCCACCTGATCGTTACGGCTCCTGCCAGTGTGAAGCCTTTTTCCGCTTTCGCCGATTTTGTCGGTCAAAAGCTTTTCTATGTTCATATGTATGTCTTCTGCATCAATTAGAAATTCCACTTTACCATTTTCAATGTCGGATAAGATTTCTGTAAGCCCCAAAACAATCTTTTCGGAATCCTCAAGGCTTATAATGCCCTGTTTTCCGAGCATTTTTGCATGTGCAATGCTTCCCTTGATGTCCTGTTTGTACATTCTCTGGTCGAATCTGATTGATGAGTTAAAATCATCAACCTTTGCATCGGTGTTTTTCTGGAACCGTCCGCCCCATAATTTTGCCATATAAAATAAACTCCTTTGTAAAATTTAAAACTTCCGGACTTTATTATATCATAAAAATCCGGAAGTCTCAATACTGTTTTAATTATTTTTTATACTTGTTTTCTCCGTGTTTGTTCATCATCATAGCACGAACCTTGAGTGGTAGACCGTAAAGATTGATAAAGCCTTCACTGTCTTTGTGCGAATAAAGCTCGTGTGAATCACCGAATGAAGCAATGTCTTCATTATAAAGTGAATACGGGCTTGTAGAACCTGCAGGGTAGATGTTGCCTTTATAAAGCTTAAGCTTAACATCACCTGTAACAGTTTCGTCCATAACGTCGAACATGGCGCTCATAGCCTCACGTAGCGGTGTAAACCACTTTCCGTCATATACAAGCTCTGCAAACTTAACTGCGCTCTGGCGTTTGAAGCTCTGTGTATCACGGTCAAGGCAAAGGTATTCAAGCTCTTTGATAGCTGCATAAAGGATTGTTCCGCCCGGAGTTTCATAAACACCTCTTGACTTCATACCAACAAGACGGTCTTCAACGATATCTGCAATACCTACGCCGTAAGCACCGCCGATTTTGTTAAGTTCTTCAAGTAGTGCTAAAGGCTCCATCTTCTTTCCGTCAAGTGCAACAGCCTCGCCCTTTTCAAAGCTAATTGTAACATACTTTGCCTCATCAGGTGCTTTCTCGGGCGAAACACCAAGCTTTAAAAGACTATCCAGCTGTGGCTCATTTGCTGGATTTTCAAGGTCCATACCTTCGTGGCTGATGTGCCATACATTACGGTCACGTGAGTAAAGCTCTTTTTTTGTAACAGGTATTTCAATGCCGTGTGCATTTGCGTAGTCAACGGCATCTTCGCGGGATTTGATATCCCAAATTCTCCAAGGTGCAATAACTTTAAGACTTGGATTTAAAGCCTTTATTGTAAGCTCAAAACGAACCTGATCATTTCCTTTACCTGTACAACCGTGACAAATTGCGGTTGCACCTTCTTTTTCTGCAATCTCAACTAATTTTTTTGCAATTATAGGACGAGCGTGCGAAGTGCCTAAAAGATACTTGCCTTCATATTCTGCACCTGATTTAACAACAGGCCAGATGTAGTCCTTAACGTATTCAGCCTTTAAATCAGCGATATAAAGCTTTGAAGCACCTGCTTTTTTTGCACGTTCTTCAAGACCGTCTGTTTCTTTTCCCTGACCAACATCGCCGCAAACTGCAATTACTTCATAGTCGTAGTTTTCCTTGAGCCAAGGAATGATGATTGATGTATCAAGTCCTCCTGAGTATGCGAGAACAACTTTTTCTTTTGACATATTGAAATTCCTCCTTTTTTGTTATACAATATATGTATATTCGACTTAAATTTATTATCTAAGTATTATTATACATTTTAGTTTATAATTATGCAATAGTAAAATGTGATAAAAGTATATAAAAACAGGAGGCATTTTTTGTGATTATTTTAGGTATTGACCCAGGATATGCTATTGTGGGTATAGGAGTGCTTGAATACAAGGGAAATAAGTTCCGACCGATTGAGTATAATGCAATCACGACACACTCATCTATGATAACAAGTCTGCGCCTTAAAAAGATAAAAGAAGAAATATGCGAATATTTGCATAAATATAAGCCAGATGCGGTAGCGATAGAAGAATTATTTTTTAATAACAACGCAAAGACTGCAATCGCTGTTGCGCAGGCAAGGGGTGTTTTGGTGGCAGAAGTTGCAACGGCAGAAATACCTATATATGAATATACGCCGCTTCAAATAAAACAGGCGGTTACGGGATATGGAAGGGCAGAAAAAGGTCAAATCCAGCAGATGGTAAAAATGCTTCTGAATCTAAATGCAATTCCAAAACCCGACGATGCTGCAGATGCATTAGCGGTTGCAATTTGCCATGCACATTCTGCCAAAATGAATGAAGAGCTTGGCGAGAACAGACTGTAAAATCCGTTACATACTTGTAATGTAAACGTAAATGCCAAATGCGACAAAATATGATATAATTTAAGCATAGCCTGTATAATTGGGAGAAGATTCCCTAACGGAGCTTTCAAAGGAAGGAAATACAAATGTACTACTATTTAAAAGGTGAGCTTGTTTTAAAACAGGATAACTTTGTTGTTTTAGATAATGACGGAGTAGGGTATAAAATTTACACGTCTCAAAACAGTTTGGATGCTGTTACTGTATCATCAGATGTGACATTCTATACTTATGTTTATGTAAGAGAAGATATTTTTGATATTTATGGATTTGTAACAAATGATGAGCTTACTATGTTTTTACATCTTTTGTCAGTTTCGGGAGTTGGGCCAAAAGCTGCGCTTTCAATTTTGTCTGTTGTGACTCCTAATCAACTTGTATTATCGGTAATTACGAACGATGCAAAAACACTTACAAAGGCAAATGGAGTTGGCGCAAAAATGGCACAAAGGGTCATTTTGGAGCTTAAGGACAAGCTTAAAAATGTTGACGTTGTGGCTGATGAATCCTTTAGCGCAGAGATTGTTGCTGATGACAGCGGTATGGAAGCTGTAAGCGCCCTTGTGGTTTTGGGATATTCACAGCAGGAAGCCAAAAAGGCGGTTTCTAAGGTTGACCAATCACTTCCTGTTGAGGAAATGGTGAAACAGGCGCTTTTAAAGCTGATGTAGTTCTTTATTGAAGGTGATTAAAGATGATTTTTGATGATAACGAAAGAATAGTAACAGGCGATTTTTTAGACGAAGATGCCGATATTGAAGTTGGTCTTCGTCCAAGACAGCTTTCGGACTATGTGGGACAGGAAAAGGTAAAGGAAAACTTAAGTGTTTACATTGATGCGGCAAAAGAACGCCGTGAACCGCTTGACCACGTGCTTTTATACGGACCACCGGGACTTGGAAAAACAACTCTTGCCGGAATTATTTCAAACGAAATGGGTGTAAATATCCGTATAACCAGCGGTCCTGCTATTGAAAAAGCAGGTGATTTAGCGGCGATACTTACAAATCTGTCGCAAAACGATATTTTATTTATTGACGAAATCCACAGAATGTCAAGAACTGTTGAAGAAATTTTGTATCCTGCTATGGAGGATTATGCTCTTGACATTATTATCGGAAAAGGACCGTCTGCAAAGTCGATACGTCTTGATTTGCCTAAATTTACTTTAATTGGAGCGACAACCCGTGCAGGACTTTTGACTGCACCGCTTCGCGACCGCTTCGGTGTTATTGCAAGGCTTGAGCTTTACACAACCGAGGAATTAAAGCGGATTGTAAAGCGATCTGCAGGAATTTTAGGCGTGGACATAGATGACGGCGGCTCAGAAGAAATTGCAAGCCGCTCAAGAGGAACACCGAGAATTTCAAACAGGCTTTTAAAACGAGTGCGAGATTTTGCCCAGATTAAATTTGACGGCAAAATAACAAAAGAAATTGCATCAGAGTCCCTAAAACAGATGGAAATTGATGATATGGGACTCGATACAATCGATAATAAAATGATTATGACAATGATAAAAAGTTTCGGGGGAGGCCCTGTGGGGCTTGAAACGATAGCAGCAACAATCGGTGAAGAACCGAACACTATTGAAGATGTGTATGAACCTTATTTAATGCAGCTTGGATATATTTCAAGAACTCCCAGGGGTAGAATAGTAACTCAGGCAGGATATGAGCATTTTAAGGTGCCGATGCCTGAATAAAAGGGAGGAAAATACCTTATGAGGAAATTAGCAGCTGCACTTTGCTTACTGTGTTGTATTTTTGTGAACACTATTGCCTCTGCCGCAATAATTTTGGAGTATGACGGCGGGGTACATAATTATACAGGGAATGTATATTCGCTTTCGGTAAACGGAAAAACCTTGACAGATTTGCCACTTGAACCGATTATTTTTAATAACCGAGCACTTGTTCCGGTGCGTGAGATTTTTGAAGAGCTTGGAGCAACAGTTGATTATGAACAAAGTGATAAATCGGTAACTGTTTCCTATGGAAAAAGAAAAGTATGGCTTAAAATTGACTCTACCACTGCAAATGTAGATGGTACTAGCGTCACAATCACTGACAATGTTGCGCCAAAGCTCATTGCAAAATGGGGTGAGAGTGCAAAAACAATGGTTCCTGTACGGTTTATTTCGGAAAATATAGGACTAAAGGTTGACTTTGACGATAAAACGGGACATATTTCTATTTCAGACGGAAATGCACGTCCTACTAAATCACCGTCGCCGTCGCAAGATGTAAAGATAAACGATATTTCTGCAACCTATGATGGTGATGTTGTGACGGTAACCATTTCTGCAAACGGAAATATTGAAAAAATATCAAAAGCCTCAGCTACTGCAAGCGGAGTGATTTTTGCAGATGTATATGGCGTAAAATATTTGACGGACAATAAAGTTCAGATAGATTTGGATTGTGTAAAGTCAGTGCGTGTCGGGCTCCATGAAGGATACACGCGAGTGGCGATTGACACAGAGAATATGAAAAAGTACAGCGCAGCTTTGTCGGCTGATAAAAAGGCTGTGGTATTTAAATTATCAAGCAATGAAGATGCAGATGTCGAGCCTGATACAGTAGTATCAACGCCTTCTCAGACAGTGAAACCGTCTCCGACAGTGCCGCCGTCTCCGACAGAGACTCCGTCTTCGACGGGAACGCCGCCTGTATCAAGCACGCCGGCACCTACCAAAACACCGTCGCCGGCTACGTCTAAAAAACCTATTAAATATAACAGTGAAAAGATTGTTATAATTGATGCAGGTCACGGCGGAAGTGATCCGGGTGCACAAGGAGACCTTATGAATGCTGAAGAAATGGCAGCATATAAAGCAGCGCTTGAAACTACAACACCGATAATCGCAACAATGAAACCGGGCAGTGCAGGTGAACACAATGAAAAAGACATTGCTTTAAAGATTGCACATAAAGTAAAAGAAAATCTTGAAGCAAACGGAATAAAGACGATAATGACAAGAGAAGGTGATACTTATCCGGAGCTTTATGAGCGCCCTGAACTTGCAAATAGTGTTGGAGCGGTAATTTTTGTAAGTATTCATTTGAATTCAAGTGTCACTGAGGTTACTGCAGCCAATGGCATAGAGGTCTATTACAGCGAGAAAAATAATGATGATGACATCGGTCTTACAAGCAAGCAGCTTTCAAACCTTTTGCTTGAAAAGATAATTGACTCAACTAATGCGCGTTCACGAGGTGTTAAGACAGGAAACCTTTTGGTAAACAGAGAGTGTTTAATGCCGTCAGCACTTGTTGAAGTGGGATTTATAAATAACCCGATAGAGCTTGAGAAAATGATAAGCGAAAGCTATCAGGCCAAGCTTGCCGCGGGGATTTCACAAGGAATAATTGCGGCATGGAACAAAGTGGAGTTACCAGAGGAAAAAACGGAAGATTCTAAAGCTAAATAAAAAATTATGGGCGGATTTAATATCCGCCCAAGTTAAGTTGAAAAGAAGGATTTTTAGATGAAAAGACAGGACTTTTATTACGATTTGCCGCCTGAACTGATTGCACAGGAACCGCTTTCGGACAGGCAGACATCAAGACTTATGTGTCTTGATAAGGTTACAGGAAAAACAGAGCATAAGCATTTTTATGATATAGTTGATATGCTAAATCCTGGTGATTGCCTTATTTTAAATGATACAAAGGTCATTCCTGCACGTCTTTATGGCGAAAAAGAGGGAACAGGCGGACATATAGAGTTTCTGCTGCTTCATAAGCATAAGCTTGATGAGTGGGAAGTTATTTTAAAACCGGGCAGAAAAGCAAAGCCGGGAGCAAGATTTGTTTTTGGGAAAGGCGAGCTTGTAGCAGAGGTTTTAGAGGTAATAAACGATGGGAACAGACTGGTAAAGTTCTACTATGACGGTGTATTTGAAGAAATTTTGGACAGACTTGGCGAAATGCCTCTTCCGCATTATATAACAAAAAAATTAGAAGACAAAGACCGTTACCAGACTGTTTATGCAAAGTGTTCAGGGTCAGCAGCAGCACCTACTGCCGGTCTTCATTTTACCGATGAGCTTCTTTCGAAAATTGATAAAAAGGGCATTAAAATCGGATATGTAACACTGCACGTCGGACTTGGAACATTTAGACCTGTTAAGGCAGATGATATTTTAGAGCATAAAATGCATTCGGAATTTTATGTTTTGCCTAAGGAAACGGCAGACCTTGTAAATGAAACCAAGAAAAACGGTGGACGTGTCATTTCAGTCGGAACTACCGCAACGAGAACTTTGGAAACTGTTGGTATGAAGAACCCTGTTTTAAAAGAAGAGACAGGTTGGACAGATATTTTTATATATCCTGGAAAAGATTTCAATGTAATTGACGCACTTATTACTAATTTTCATTTGCCCGAATCTACATTGATTATGCTTGTGAGCGCACTTGCCGGAAGGGAAAATGTTTTAAATGCCTATAACGAGGCAGTAGCGGAAAAATATCGCTTTTTCAGCTTCGGAGACGCGATGTTCATTCAATAAAAGATTTATTGAATGAGCAAGGTAATAGGTAAGAGTGAAAAGTGAAGAGGTGATGAAGATTTTCGCCGTGGCGAAAATCAACCGAACTTATTCACTTTTACTTATTACTTTCCGTACACGTCTAAGATGCTATGTACAAATATTAATGCCGATAATTTTTCAAAAACTATGGACAATTTGGTGGATTGTGTGTTAAAATAGAGAGAAAAGGTTATAAAGGAGCATATATATGAATAAATATAAGGATTTTGAGAATTATTTGAAAGAATATCCTGATGAGAATGGATATTTTGGCGAATACGGCGGCTCTTTTCAGGCAGAAGAACTTATAGAAGCTTTCAGAGAAGCTGATGATGCCTATGAAGCAATTTGCCATTCCGCTCAATTCATTAATGAGCTTCGCAGAATAAGAAAAGAATTTCAGGGAAGACCTACCCCTGTATATCATTGCGAGCGCCTGTCAAAAATTTTCGGCAACTGCCAGATATACTTAAAGAGAGAAGATTTGAACCATACGGGTGCGCATAAGCTTAATCATTGTATGGGCGAGGGTCTTCTTGCAAAGTTTATGGGTAAGAAAAAAATTATTGCAGAAACGGGCGCAGGTCAGCACGGAGTTGCGATTGCAACAGCTGCGGCATACTTTGGTATGGAATGTGATGTGTATATGGGTGAGGTTGATATTGAAAAGCAGCACCCAAATGTGATAAGAATGAAAATGCTCGGTGCAAATGTTGTGCCGGTTACAAAAGGGCTTAAAACCTTGAAGGAGGCGTGTGATGCCGCATTCGAGGCATATTTGAGAGAATATAAAAATGCAATTTATTGTATAGGAACAGCTGCCGGTCCCCATCCGTTCCCTAAAATGGTAAGAGACTTCCAGTCTGTTATAGGTTATGAAGCGCGTGACCAGTTCATTGAAATGACGGGAATTATGCCGGATGCAATTTGCGCTTGCGTAGGCGGTGGCTCAAACTCGCTCGGAATGTTTACTCCGTTCCTTGCCGATCCGGTTGAAATTTTCGGAATTGAGCCTCTTGGCAGAGGAAAGGGCATAGGCGACCACGCAGCAACAATGGCTTATGGTACAAAGGGTATAATACATGGATACTCAAGCTATGTGCTTCAGGATGAAAAGGGCGAACCGTTGCCGGTATATTCAATCGCAAGCGGACTTGATTATCCGGGAGTAGGACCTGAACACGCACATCTTCGTGATTTAAACAGAGTTCAGTATGATACTGTTTCTGACGAAGAAGCTATGGAAGCATTTTTCCTTCTTTCACGATACGAAGGAATTATCCCTGCTATTGAAAGTGCACACGCAGTTGCTTATGCAATCCGCTATGCAAAAGAGCATAAGTCAGGCTCAATTCTTGCTTGTCTTTCAGGCAGAGGTGATAAGGATATTGATTATGTTTATGAAAAATACGGCTGCGGCGAAAAGTTTAAGCTGGATTATAAAGTATGATGAAAAATAGCTTAAACCTTGAGTTTAAGCTATTATATTTGGGAGTTAAATATGTTTAAAGTATTACACACAAATGGTCTTGCAAGGCGAGGCGAATTTACGACGATTCATGGCACTGTGCAAACGCCGGTCTTTCAAAATGTCGGAACACTTGCCGCTATAAAAGGTGGACTTTCGACAGAAGATTTAAAGCAAATTGGTTGCCAGATTGAACTTTCCAATACCTATCATTTGCATTTAAGACCGGGCGACAAGGTTATACACGACCTTGGCGGGCTTCATAGGTTTATGAACTGGGACAGACCTATCCTGACAGACAGCGGTGGATTTCAAGTATTTTCACTGGCAAAACTCCGCAAAATCACTGAAGAGGGTGTTTGGTTTAATTCGCACATTGACGGAAGACGCATTTTTATGGGCCCTGAAGAAAGTATGCAGATTCAGTCAAATCTTGCATCTACAATAGCAATGGCATTTGATGAATGTGTTGAAAATCCTGCACCACATGACTATGTAAAAAAATCCTGTGAGCGCACACTTCGCTGGCTGTCAAGATGTAAAGCAGAGATGACTCGCCTTAACGGTTTAGACAGTACTATAAATAAAGAGCAGATGCTTTTTGGTATAAATCAGGGCGGCATTGTTGATGAACTTAGAATTTGGCATATGAAGGAAATTGCAAAACTTGACCTTCCAGGCTATGCAATCGGTGGACTGGCAGTAGGCGAGAGTCACGAAGAAATGTACCATATTTTAGACGCGACACTTCCACACGCACCAGAGGATAAGCCGAGATATTTGATGGGAGTGGGAACTCCGTCAAATATAATTGAAGGTGTCGCAAGAGGTATTGATTTTTTCGACTGCGTAATGCCTTCAAGAAATGCACGCCATGCATTTATTTTCACACGTCACGGGACGATGAACCTTTTAAATCAGTGCTATGAGCGTGATATGCGTCCGATTGATGAGGAGTGCGGTTGTCCTGTTTGTCAAAAGTATTCAAGAGCATATATAAGGCATCTTTTCAAAGCGAAAGAAATTTTGGGTATGCGACTTGCAGTTATGCATAACCTGTATTTTTACAATGAACTTGCGGCAAATATCCGTACCGCCATTGAAGAAGACAGATTTGAGGAATTTAGACGCAAGAACGTAGAAAAGCTTGCAAAGAGAATATAGTTATAAAAATCACCCTGCCATCATATAGATAACAGGGTGATTTTAACGTGAAAAAAGTATTGATAATTTTTGTAGTAGTATTTATAATAACTGCACTTATTCCTGTTTCGGTGTACCTGCACTTCGGAAGGTATGAAAAACCAAAGCCTGAGACCGAAGATACCTTGTCTTGTTACATAAAATCCGAGGACAAGGTTGTGAATATGAGTAAAAGCCAATATTTAAAGGAAGTGGTTTCTGCTGAAATGCCAGCAAATTTTGAATTTGAGGCATTAAAAGCGCAGGCGGTTGCCGCAAGAAGCTACCTTGAGTCAAGACGGGCGGCTTATAAGGTGTCAGGCACTCCTGAGGAACATAAGGGAGCGGAAATCTGCACAGATTCTACACATTGTAAGGCTTGGATTTCAGAAGAAAAAAGAAGGGATAGCTGGGGAGCAGATGCAGATAGTAACTGGGAAAAAATTTCAAGAGCAGTTACCGAAACGGCGGATGAGGTTATGACCTATGACGGAGAGATTATTTCGGCGGTTTTCCATTCCACATCATCGGGAAAGACTGAAAATTCAAAGGATGTATGGGGCGGAGATAAGCCGTACCTTGTGAGTGTGGAAAGTCCCGGAGATAAAACTTCGCCGAAATATAAATCGGAAAAAGAAATGACTCTTGAAGAATTTAAAAAGGTTGCCGAAGAAAATATCGAGGGAGTTGATTTTTCAAAAGAGATTGTAGGGGATGTGGCTCGCAGTGAGGCAGGTGGAATACTGACGGTTTCGATTGGCGGAATAAAAGTAAAGGGAACACAGCTTAGAACTATTTATGGCTTAAAGTCAACAAACGTGCAGATAAATATTGACGCAGGCAAGGTGTTTTTTGACGTTACAGGCTACGGCCACGGGGTCGGGATGAGCCAATACGGTGCAAACTATCTTGCCGGCGAAGGTAAAGATTATAAAGAAATTTTGAAAACATATTATACGGGAATAGAAATTGTGAAACGTAATTAAAAAATGCCCCGCCAGGTTGAGCGGGGCTTGTAGTTTTTTATATCCTTCGCATTAACAAGAAATACATTATATCACATTTTAAGCATTTTTCTATATTTTACTTTGTATCTTTAAGCATTTCAATGGTCTTATTAAGACGAGAAATTTCCTTTTTCGCATTTACCACCTCTTGCCTTGTCATATCAAGCATTTTTTTCAGTTTTTCAAGGTCGCTGTGAAGGTTGAGGGAAGAGGAACAAAGCAGGTCAGGCGCACCTAAAAGTGTAAGCTCCTTTTCGCTGTGATAGCCGTAATAGGAGTTAAAAGTATCGCCGTCTTGAACAAGGTATGAAGAAATCGGCATTCCGTTATTCATAAACCGCATCGGTTCACTCCACGTAATTCCACCGTTAAATGTAGTTATGTATCTTACGAAATTAGCGCTCTTCCACATAACATAGATTTTGTTCTGGCTTTTTATGCAGGTCGGCATTTCCATACGGCTGTCGTATAAAATTTCCTCGCCGTTAATAAAAAGTCGGGACTCGCGGGTAAAAATCAAAAATTCTCTGCCGGCAAAGCTTGCAATGGTGGGGCAGTGTGCGTCAGAGTAGAGCTTATTAAAACCGCACGGCTTTTCGTCGGATAAAAGGACGTAACCGAGTTCGCCTTTTGAATTGGTATAGTAAACTTTCGATGAATATATGAAAAAATGCGATGTTTCAAGAGTGTCAATGCACGAAGGCTTTGCATGATTTCCCAGTATGCAGTGAATTAACATATTTTCGCCGTTATAAAGCGCCGAATATAAAAGATTAAGCCGTCCTCCGACGTTATAAAGCCGCATATCCGAAACAAAAATGTCGCAGCTTAAAGTAGACAGCACATATTTTTTCCACTTTTTCTCTTTATAAACAGCATAAATAAGCCGGTTGTCGTTATCAAGACATACAAGGTGCACATTTGAATTTCTGTCTGCATATACGCAAAAGCAGTCCTTTGCTTCTGGAAGTACCGACTCGTATTCCTTCCAGCTCCCGCTGGGTAGCCGCTCTTTTTGGCATATGCCCTCATAGGGCTTAAAAAAATAATGTTTGCTTTTTCCGCCACAAGTTATTATATAATTTGTCATATCTATTCCACCTCCCAATATTTATATGTTTTCAAAATTTTATGTATAACAATAAATTTTACGTAAATAATATAAATAACCTCACAAAATACATTACCCCCTGAAATGAGCTAAGAAAATTCAATTTTTCGACGGCTCATTTTCTTTTACATAAAAAATATAGAAAAATTAGGAATAAATGCTGTGTTTTTTTCAATATTTGCTTGATATTAAGTGGGAAAAGTTGTATAATAAAATAGTATATTTGTAATTAGACGACGGAGGAAAAATTGATGGATAATAAAAAGCTTGCCCAGTTGTTGTTTTCAAATGTTGTGAAAACACCTGCAGACTATGAAAAAGAATATCCTAAAAGAAATTTAAAAGAGGGTGCAAAGGTTACACGTTTTGCGCCAAGCCCTACGGGATTTTTGCATATAGGCGGACTTTTTGCGGCATTTGTCTCAGAGCGTGCAGCAAGAAAAACAGATGGAATTTTCTTTTTGAGAATTGAAGATACAGATAAAAAACGTGAGGTTGAAAACGGAGTTACTGGAATTGTTAAGGGACTTCAAAATTTCGGAATTAAGATTGATGAAGGAATGCTCACAGAGACTGAAAGTATTGGTAACTACGGCCCGTATACGCAAAGTCTGCGAAAAGAGATTTATCAGACCTATGCAAAATCTCTTGTTGAAAAAGGACTTGCATATCCGTGCTTTTGTACAAGTGAGGAGCTTGACGAAATAAGAAAAGAACAGGAACAAAACAAACAAAATCCGGGTTACTACGGAAAGTTTGCAAAGTGCAGAGATTTGTCTTATGAAGAAATTGAAAACAAGATAAATGCAGGCATTCCGTACGTTTTAAGGCTAAAATCTCCGGGAAATGAAGAAAAGAGAATTAAGTTTTTAGATAGGATAAAGGGCGAAATCGAAATGCCTGAAAATGTTCAGGATATCGTGCTTTTGAAAACCGACGGAATTCCGACATACCACTTTGCACACGCACTGGATGACCATTTGATGGGAACAACTGACGTAATAAGAGGTGACGAATGGATTTCGTCTGCTCCTGTGCATCTTCAGCTTTTCGAAGTTTTAGGCTTTGACGCACCGAAATATGCACATATTTCTCCTATTATGAAAGAGGATGCAGAAACCGGCGGAAAACGCAAGCTTTCAAAGAGAAAAGACCCTGAAGCAGCGGTTACTTACTACCACGAGGTAGGATATCCTAAAGAGGCTGTGCTTGAATATCTTCTTACAATCGCAAACTCGAATTACGAGGAATGGCGTATGGCAAACCCTAACCTGTCAAGTGATGAATTTGAATTCAGCCTTAAAAATATGAGCAAGGCAGGCGCACTCTTTGACCTTGTAAAGCTCAATGACATAAGCAAAAATTATATCTGCAGACTTGATAAAGAAACTGTATTTGAGAAAACACTTTTGTGGGCAGATGAATTTGACAAGCAGTTCGCAGAGCTTTTAAAGAAAAATAAAGATTACTCTGTAAAGATTTTCGGCATAGAAAGAGGCAATGAAAAACCAAGAAAGGACATTGCAAAATGGCAGGATACAGTGGAATATACAAAATATTTCTTTGAAAGACCTGCTGTGTATGAATGGGCAGAAAATCTTGTAAAAAGTGATGTTATTGAAATTCTAAATGCATATAAGGGCGTATACAAGGAAGATGAAGCCGCTGATGAATGGTTCCCGAAGGTGCGTGATATGGCAGAAGCTCTCGGCTATGCAAAAGCACCGAAAGCTTATAAAAAAGACCCTGATGCATTTAAGGGACACGTTGGTGATGTTGCAACTGCAATACGTGTAGCGGTAACAGGCAGAAGAAATACACCGGATTTATATGAAATTCTGCAGACTTTAGGTTACTGTGAAGTTATGGAAAGAATAGATACAGCAATAGAAAAATTAAGCTAAGAGGGTATAATTATGGAAGAAGTTGTAAGCAAAAATTTTATTGAAGAAGCGATTGAAAAGGATTTGGCTGACGGTGTGTATTCGCACGTTCAGACAAGATTTCCGCCTGAGCCGAACGGATATCTGCATATCGGTCACGCAAAGGCTATTTGCATAGATTTCGGGAACGCCGAAAAATATAAAGGCACCTGCAATCTCCGTCTTGACGATACAAACCCGTCAAAGGAAGATGTTGAGTATGTTGACGCAATTATGGAAGACATTAAGTGGCTTGGCTTTGAGTGGGACAAAATTTTATATGCGTCGGACTATTTTGACGATATATATGAATGTGCAATCAAGCTAATTAAAGCCGGAAAGGCTTATGTTGATGACTTGACTGCTGATGAAATCCGTGAATACAGAGGCACACTTACAGAGGCGGGAAAGGAAAGCCCATACAGAAACAGACCTATTGAAGAGAGTCTTGAGCTTTTCCAGAGAATGACAGACGGCGAGTTTGAAAACGGTGCAAGGGTTTTAAGAGCAAAAATTGATATGGCATCACCAAACCTTAATATGCGTGACCCGATTATTTACAGAATTATGCATCAGTCACATCATAGAACAGGCGATAAGTGGTGTGTTTATCCGATGTACGATTTTGCTCATCCGATTTCAGATACGGTTGAGGGTGTAACACATTCTTTATGCTCACTCGAATTTGAGGACCACAGACCGCTTTATGACTGGTTCTTAAAGGAACTTGGATTTGAAAAGCCGTCACGTCAGATTGAGTTTGCAAGAATGAACTTAAACTATACACTGACAAGCAAGAGAAAGTGCTTAAAGCTTGTAAATGATGGAATTGTTTCGGGTTGGGACGACCCGAGAATGGGAACACTCTGCGGTATGAGAAGACGTGGCTATACGCCGGCGGCAATCCGTGATTTTTGTGAAAGAATCGGCGTTGCAAAGGCAAACAGTGTAATTGATTTTTCACTGCTTGAGTTCTGTGTTCGTGAGGACCTTAATCAAACAGCACCTCGTGCAATGGCAGTTCTTCGCCCTGTAAAGCTTATTATCGACAACTATCCTGAAGGTCAGACGGAAGAAATTGAAGTTGAAATCAACCCTCAAATGCCTGAACTTGGTAAGAGAAAGGTTAAATTCTCAAAAGAACTCTGGATTGAAGAAGACGACTTTATGGAAGACGCTCCGAAAAAGTATTTCAGAATGTCTTTGGGAAGAGAAGTAAGGCTAAAAGGTGCATATTATGTAACAGCTACCTCGTTTGAGAAGGACGAAAACGGCAGAGTTAAAGAAATTCACTGCGAATATGACCCGCTAACACGTGGTGGCGACTCGCCTGACGGAAGAAAGGTTAAAGGCACAATTCATTGGGTATCAGCAGAAGACAGTGTTGATGCAACTGTTCATCTTTACGAAAGACTTTTCAATGTTGAAAATCCGTCTGATGAAAGTAAGGTGGGAAGCTTTGTTGATAATTTGAATCCTGATTCTGTAGAAATGCTTACCGGCTGTAAGCTTGAGTCGAATTTAAAAGACGTTAAGCCGGGCGACAAGTTCCAGTTCCTGCGTCTTGGGTATTTCTGTGTGGATAAGGACTCTAAAGCAGACAATATCATTATTAACAGAACTGTTGCGCTAAAAGACAGCTGGGCAAAAATAAATAAGTAACTTGAAAAGAGGCTAAATCTATGGATTTTGAAAAATATATGACAATGCGTGCAAAACCATTGCACGCATCGGGAATAAGAGAGATGTTCAAGCTTATGGCGGATCCGGCAGTTATTTCGCTTGCAGGCGGCTCACCTGATCCTGACCTTTTCCCGACAGAGGAGCTTTCTGAAATTGCTGCCGATGTCCTTAAAAACAATGGCAAAAAGGCGCTTGCTTATGGCACAACTGACGGCTATGCACCTTTAAAGGAAGAACTTCTAAAAAGAGCAAAAATGGCAAATTCGGTTGGCGAAAATGATAAAATCATTATCACAACCGGCGGTCAGCAAGGACTTGACCTTGCAGCAAGAGTTGTTGTTGAAGACGATGAGGATATCGTTGTTGAAGCACCGAGCTTTGTCGGAACACTCAATTCACTCCGAAGTGTTCGTGCAAATCTGATTGGTGTTCCTATGGATTCTGACGGAATGAATATGGAAAAATTAGAAGAAACCTTGCAAAACCACAAGGTAAAGCTGATTTACACAATTCCAAATTTTCAGAATCCAACAGGAATTACAATGTCGCTTGAAAAACGCAAAAAAATGCTTGAACTTGCAAAAAAATACGATTGTCTCATAATGGAGGATAACCCGTACGGAGACCTTCGCTTTAGTGGAGAGACTGTGCCTACTATAAAATCACTTGATACTGAAGGCAGAGTTATTTATGTAAGCTCAATGTCAAAAATCCTGTCACCGGGACTGCGTATCGGATATATTGTATGCGACAGTGTCCTTTGTGACAAAATTGAGATTATGAAGCAGGTAAATGACGTTCATACGCCTTGCCTCACACAGATGATTGCTTGTGAGTTTTTGAAAAGATGCGACGTTCAGGCGCATATAAAAAAGGCTTGTGAAATTTACGGTAAAAAGTGTCGATTTATGCTTGAATGCATGGAAAAGTATTTCCCAAAGGGCATTAAATGGACAAAGCCAGAGGGCGGACTTTTCATTCTTGTAACCTGCCCTGATTCTATTGACGCTGCCGAACTTTCGGTTGAAGCTATTAAAAAGTATAAGGTGGCATTTGTGCCGAGCAATAATTTTGCAACCGATATGCAGGCAAAAACAAGCTCATTTAGACTCAATTATTCGACTATGCCGGAAGAAAAAATTGAAGAAGGCATTAAAGCAATCGGTACGTTGCTGACAGAAAAACTCAAATAATCCGGAGGTTTTTGAAATGGATGGAAAGAAAACAATTTTCTCGGGGGTACAGCCTTCGGGGAATATAACACTTGGAAATTATCTGGGAGCAATTAAAAACTGGGTAGGCTTTCAGGATGAATATAACTGTATTTATGCAATGATGGACCAACACGCAATAACTGTGCGTCAAAACCCACAGGAGCTTAGAAAACGCACACTTGACCTTTTAAAAATCTATATTGCGTGCGGTGTTGACCCTGAAAAATGTCTTTTGTTTATTCAGTCTCAAGTCCCTGCACATGCACAGCTTGCATGGATTTTAAACTGCTACACATATATGGGAGAGCTTTCAAGAATGACTCAATTTAAGGATAAAAGCTCAAAACACGCAGACAATATAAATGCAGGGCTTTTTACATATCCTGTACTTATGGCAGCGGATATCCTTCTTTACCAGACAGACCTTGTGCCTGTTGGAAAAGACCAGATGCAGCATATTGAAATTACAAGAGACATCGCAGGAAGATTTAACGGAATTTATGCGCAGGAAGGAAATCCTGTATTTAAAATTCCGGAAGGATTTTTACCAAAGGCAGGAGCAAAGGTTATGAGCCTTGCTGAGCCTACAAAGAAGATGTCAAAATCGGATGAAAATCCAAAAGCATATATTTCACTTTTAGACGATATGAATGTAATTGCAAATAAGATAAAATCTGCCGTTACTGACTCTGAGGGCATGATTGAATACCGTCCTGATGACGCAAGCAAGGCAGGAATTAATAATCTTCTTACTATTATGTCAGCTGTCACAGGACGTGATATAGAGAAGATTGTGGCAGATTATCAGGGAAAAGGCTATGGTGACTTTAAAAAAGATGTTGCCGAAGCCGTAGTTGAGGAAATCAGACCTATTCGTGAAAAATATGATGAACTTTCCAGGAGCAAGGACTACCTTGTGGATATTTGCAACAAGGGCGCAGAACGTGCAAATGCTATTGCAGGACGTACGCTTTCTAAGGTTTATAAAAAGGTTGGATTTGTTATTTGATGAGGTTTTGATTATGAATACTAAAGAAATAATATTTTTAATTCTTACATTTGTTGTTGCCTTTGTGTTTAGCTTCGCTACAACCCCGATTGCATATCGCCTTGCCTTTAAGGTAGGAGCGGTTGATGTGCCAAAAGACAAACGCCGTATGCACAAAAAGCCTACGCCAAGAATTGGCGGAATAGCAATAATCTTTGGCTTTTTGGTTGCTATTTGCTGTTTTGGTCGTATGACACGTGAACTAACCGCAATACTGGTAGGCGCAGCAATAATAGCAGTGATGGGATTTGTTGACGACTGTAAGAATTTGGACGCAAAACTGAAATTTATTATTCAGATTATAGCTGCTTTAGTTGTTATGATTGGTGGAAACATACGAATTACGGTGTTTACCAACCCGAACGTATTTTCGGATAGCCAGTACCTTGTGCTTCCTTGGTGGCTTTCAGGAATAGCAACAATTATATGGATTGTATTTATAACGAATGCAGTAAACTTTATAGATGGATTAGACGGTTTAGCGGCAGGTGTTTCTGCGATAATGTCAGTAAGCCTTGTATTCGTAGCAATCCGTATCGGCGAGTATCCTGTTGCTGTTGTAGGACTTGCACTTATGGGTGCTTGCTTTGGATTTTTGCCATTTAACTTTAATCCGGCGAAAATTTTTATGGGTGATACCGGTTCCACTTTTTTAGGGTTTATGCTGGCTACACTATCAATCCAAGGTGTGTTTAAAAGCTATGCGGTGATATCTTTTGCTGTTCCGCTTTTGATTTTGGGACTTCCGCTTTTTGATGCGATGTTTGCCATGATAAGACGAATTTATCATGGACAAAGCCCAATGTCTGCAGACAGAGGACATCTTCATCACAGGCTGATTGATATGGGATTTTCGCAAAAACAGACCGTATTTATTCTTTACGCAATTAGCGGTGTCTTAGGAATAACAGCGGTGCTTTTAGCAGAGTATGGAACAATCCGTGCACTGATTCTGTTGATATGTGTAATGATATTTTTATTGATTCAAGGTCTTTATCATAAAAATCCGCTTGCAGATGATGATGAACTAAAAGAGAATGAAGAGAATCAAGACAATTAGAAAAAGGACGGAATGCCGTCCTTTTTTGATGAATTTCTTAACAGAGTGTTAAGCTTTTATTAATATTTATTAAAACAGTTGACTTTCCTATATTCGGGCAATATAATTAATGTGACAATACTTTTATGGAGGAAATAATGGAAAAAGGAATACGAAAGATAAATGTGGGAATGGCAGAAATCCCTCAGGATATTGATAAGCTATTTGCTCCGGCAGGGCAATTTCGTGAATTTATGATGATGTATTCATCGGCAATTAAAGAGATAAGAACAAAATTCGAGATTTTAAATGATGACTTGTCGGTTACATATAACAGAAATCCTATTGAGATGATAAAATCAAGAATGAAATCGCCAAAGAGCATTGTTGATAAAATGCAGAGAAAAGGTCTTGACATCAATATGAACTCACTTATGTATTATATTGAGGATGTCGCAGGAGTCAGAGTAATTTGTTCTTTTATTGATGATATTTACGAGGTTGCAAATATGCTTGTGTCACAGGACGATATTACCCTTGTGAGTGTTAAGGACTATATAAAAAATCCGAAGCCAAACGGATATAGAAGTTATCATATGATAGTTGAGGTTCCGGTATTTTTTGCAAACCGTAGACAGAACATGAAGGTAGAGGTGCAGCTTCGGACTATTGCAATGGATTTCTGGGCAAGCCTCGAACACAAAGTACGCTACAAAAAGGAAATCGGCGGTGCCGAAAAGGAAATTTCAGATGAACTCAAATCCTGTGCAGAAGAAATCAGCAAACTCGACCTTAAAATGCAGGATATCCACCGCAAAATAAATTTTTATAAGAACAATAAATAGCAAAAACGCCTGTCTGATTAGGACAGGCGTTTTGTTTAAACTAAAACATTTCTTTTGCAAGCCTCTTTGCATTTTCCGCAACCGTTGCAAAGGGAATAATCTATAACAGCAAGATTATCCACAACTTTAATTGCACCCGTTTCACAAACCTTTTCGCACATTTTGCAGGCAAGGCAGGAAACAGAGCAGGCTTTTGCCACAGCCGCTCCCTTTGCTTTATTAGCGCAGTTTACGGTCATTTTTCTATCTTTTGGAATAATTGAAATAAGGGCTTTCGGGCAAGCCTCTGCACAAAGACCGCAACCGACACATATCTCTTCACAAACCGAGGGTTTACCGTCTTTCACAGTTATTGCTCCGAAAGGACAAGCTTTTGCACAGTCACCAAAACCGATACAGCCAAATGCACATTCAAGAGGACCTGAA
>JAZQEC010000017.1:0-34775 GCA_045538755.1 Clostridia bacterium | reverse complement strand
CGCTTGGCCTCCGACTTTGTTTCTTCGATAAGAAGATGATATTCGCTAACTGTATTGTTCTCAAGATCATCTCTCGGAATCATCAATCTATATTGTGATGTTTCGGTTTGTTCCGGCACATAATATGTGTAATGTTTGTCTTTCTCCATTTCAAGTTCACCGATTTCTTCAATCACATAAGAATATGGAGAGAACGAAGTATCTTCGGTTGGCTCATCTTTCAGCATTGATTCTGTTTGTCCGGCACCTGCTTGTGGTTTTGCATCATCGAAATCACTTTCGGTTCTCGTTGTTTCTTCGATAGAATTGTTTTTAGTAATAACACCTTCAGTTATTATCGAAACAGATGTTGTCTGTTCTCCGGGTTCTGTTAAATCATAAGAGAACACAAACCCTTTCAATCCATCTTCAGTATTAAACAGACTAACGGGAACAGTTTCGCCTTCGTGCATAACAACCGATGAAACATTATGGTCATTATCAATAGCATAAGCAGTAAATGCAAATGGTACATAGGGTGCTTCTTGGTCATTGCCATCAGATGTAGTTGATTTTCCACCGTTAAGAAACGGAGTTATACTGAAGAACAGAGCTATAACTGCTGCACAAGCAACAAGTGATTTCCAATTAAAGTGATGCTTCTTTGCCTGATATTCAGTAGCTTCAGTTATGTACTTATCATTTATTTCTCCAAGAGCTTTAGAGAATTTTTTTGATTTCATACCAATACCTCTCTTTCTGTAAGGTAGTTTCGCAATTTTTCACGGATACGGGTAAGTCTGACAGATACATTCTTTTCTGTCATTCCTACACGAGCTGCTATGTCTGAATATGTATCAGAGAACCAATATCTTCTGAGGAAAATAACACGGTTTTCCGTTGATAAGGAATCCAAGAAGTTCTCGATAATATGAGTCAGCTCCTTTAGTGCAATTTCGCTTTCAACAGTTTCAGGTGATGACAAGCAAGATTCCAATTCTTCCATAGCCACATCGTATGTGCTATTTCTTTTGATGGCAGTATTAAATTCATATCGTTTGAGAGATAAGTTTCTTACAATCTTGCAAAGATAAGTCAGAAGTGGGTTCGGTCTTGCCGGAGGGATAGTGTTCCATGCTCCCAAATAAGCATCGTTTACACATTCCTCTGCATCAAGCTTGTTATGTAGAATGTTATATGAAATATTATGGCAAGTCTTGCCGTACTTTTTATCCACTTCTTCAATGGCTTGCTCTGAGCGATTGAAGAAAAGCTCTATTATTTTTTCGTCATCCATCAATAGCACATCCTCCTTTCAACCATATACTACGGTTTTATTGCGAAACACTACATAGAAAGAGTAATTTTTTATTTAATTGTGAAATGCCCGGTTTCAACCTCGTCCTGATAGAGCGAGAACAGTTCCTCAATATCTCGTTTCCACAGTTCGTTTTCTTCTTTTTGAAGCTCGGAGAAGAAAGAGGTAGAACGAAGCTTCCTTATAGCTTCAGCTTTTTCTAAATGATAGACTTCATTTATTCTGATAGCTAAAGCAGATATAATTTCATCAAGACTCTTATCCAATTCTTTCAACTCCTTTTACTTTGGAATATACAATAGCTCTTAATTTGCTATTATCCAATAACTTGATTTTTTCTCGTGCGTTACCGTGACGGGTTATATAGGTTTCATTACCCGTCTGAACATATCCGTAAATCTGCTCATAGGGTTCGTAGCCTTTTTCCTCAAGAGAAGATACAACCTCGTCAAGAAGTGTATTAAATTCTGCATCCGTCACGGTATCACCACCTTGTTTACTCGTTTATTTTGAATTTGTTCCAATCGGTTGCTACATGCATTTCAAGGCCGTTATCAAGTGCTTTGAAATGCTCCATACCACAATGTATCTTTAATTGTTCCGGTGTCTTTAAGTTAAAGAGCGAAGTTGTACCTTTTGTTTCAATGATAAAGTAAAGTTTTTGTTCGCCGTTCTTTTCCCAAAGTACCGCCCAATCCGGGTTATATGTTCCGATTGGTGTGTCAATTTTGAATCTGTCAGGAATTTTGAAGAACATCTTTACATCAGGATCGTTGTCAAGTGCAAGTGCAAAAGGCTTTTCAACAGTTGAACTGTCATAGATAATGTGGTCATAAACACTATGTTCAACCTTAACTGCGTTCTTATCAAGGTTTGCTACAAGCTCACTTGAATCAAAGATTTCTTGTGCATAGTATTCTTTTCCGTCAAGCTTCACATATTTAATTCCGTCTATCGCAAGTGCATGGCGGTTGTTTTTGATAATCTTCAGGCATTGTTCCATAAAGCTCTGCGGATTGTTTAAGAAGTCTTGTGCTCTGCCGCTTTTCATAATGATTTCAGCAACAGTTGATTTCTTAATCAGAGTTTCTTCGCTGATAATACCGAGAATATAAGGAAGTGATGTATATGTATCTTCCAAGTCGGTTGTTCTGAACTCTGTTTCAACATAGTTGACACCTGCGTTCTGAATATCAATATCAGCAGTTTTAGAAATAAGTCTTGCTTTTGGAATTTGCGGCATAGCCTTTAATTCCTTTACACAGTTCTCAACAAGCTTTGGTGTATCAATAACCACTCTGTAAGCGGTTTTCTGCTTGATTTTACCCCATAATTCCATAAACTCAGGGGAAAGCATTACCTGCTTGTTAAGACGGACAATAACCTCTTTAGAATCGTCACGGATAGGAACTCTGTTGTCGGCTTTCTTAACGATGCTTTCAAGTCTTTCTCTTGCTGCTTCAAATTTCTTCGGAAGGTCAAGAGTTCCGTTTAAGAGAGCTTCTTTCATTGTATCTTTAATCTTTCCTGATTTTGATACATAGCCTTTATCTTCAAAGTGTGTTATCAGTTCCTTTGCATCGTCATAGGTAACTGTCTTTTCTTCTTCAACTTCTTCGGTATAAGATGTTCCTGCGATTTCTTCAACATCAACAGTTTCGCTCTTTTCGATAACCTTAATAACTTCTGACTTAACGGCTTCAAGTTCTTTAGGTACGATAACTTCTGTTGTAGCTTTCTGAACATCAACTTTACCGTCACTTGTTACGGCTCCACTTGTCTTTAATGCTTCAACAACTGTCTGTGCCTGCTCTTTGGTAATAGTCTTTTCAACAGTTTTAGTTTCTGTATATGTAAGACCGCTGAACAAGCTAATTTGAAGTGTGCCGAACTTAACTCCGGTTTCTGTTTCGATTTCTTTTTGCAGAGTTTCTGCAAATTCAGCAAAGCTTTCGTTTGCCATTACATGAAGAATGTTGATATTCTTATCTTCAATTCTTTCGCCCGTTTGGTCAACACAAAGTCTTAAACCTCTACCAACCTTTTGTCTGCAGGTAAAGGTATTCTTTTGGTCGATAAGGGTACAAATCTGAAAGACATTCGGATTATCCCAACCCTCTTTAAGAGCAGAGTGAGAGAAGATAAAGCGAAGCGGACAATCATAGCTGAGTAACCATTCCTTGTCTTTCATAATGGTGTTGTATGTATCATAGTCGGCGGTTGTATCGCCTTTGGTATCTTTGAATACACCTTTTTTATCCTGAGAGAAATAACCGTTATGAATGGTGGTTACATCTGCCAGGAACTGTTCTTTTAATGACTCATATTTCGGTGAATTGATAAGCTCTGTATAGCATCTTTCAAACATCTGTGCATAGATGCCTTTTTCACCGTCAGGAGTTCTGTATTTTTTAACTTCGTCAATGAAGAACAGAGAGAGCACCTTAATTCCTTTTTCTCTGAAACGAAGTTCTTTATCAAGGTGTGCTTTGATAGTTCTCTTAATCTGTGCTTCTTTGATAATATTTTCGTCAATGCTCCCGATAGATTTACCGAGCATTACAACCTCTGTATTTGAAAATTCAATACACTCAAAACCGGGAGTACAATCTATGCCGGCAATGGTATATCCGTCATAAAGTTCTCTTTCGCCTGAAACGAGGTATAAATCATCATTTGGTTTAACTGTAATGTTTTTTCTCGATACAGTTCCGTCTTTAGCTTCAACATCAAGCTCAATTTTAGCCTTAAAACCGTTTTCGTTGGATACGGAGAGTAATTTTACATACGGCTTATTAAAATCGTTTGCAACCTCATTTGAGGACACACAAATTTGTTTTACAAGTCCCATCTGATAAGCATCTACAGGAGTTAAACGATACATCAGGTTTATTTTCTCTCTATGTGTTGCAGAATATCTTAATACACAAGAAGGATTCAATGATGCAATTGCTTCCTTTGCCTTATCTGTGTTATCAACGCTCTGAGGCTCGTCAATAATTACAATCGGATTGGTTGCCTGAATATACTTCATGGCAGTTTCGCCGTTAAGCTTATCCTGCGCCTGATTGATGATATTTTCCGCCTTTTTGAATGCATCAATATTGATAATCATAATTTCAATATTACTGCTTGTTGCAAACTGACGCACGTCGGATAATTTGCTTGAGTTATATATAAAATATCTGCAGGGAACATTGTCATACTGATTTTCAAAATGCTCTCTTGTAACCTCAAGTGATTTGTGAACACCCTCACGGATAGCTACAGACGGCACAACAATAATAAACTTTGTAAAGCCATATCTTTTATTAAGCTCAAAAATGGTCTTTGTATAGACATATGTTTTACCTGTACCCGTTTCCATTTCCTCACTGAAAGAGAGATGCAGAGCACCGTTTTCGTCCACAATATCGTCTGTCAGAGGAAGATTATTCTTTCTCTGAATCTCATGCATATTATTAAGCAGCTCTTCTTTTGAAATCTTAACAACATTGCTGACACCAAACTCGTTTTGATTAAACAAGTCGGTTGATTCAATATTGGTAATTTCAAAGGTTGACTGCAGTTTTTCCTGACCTTTGAACAAATCCACAATAGAACTTGCTGCATCGGTCTGGAATTCCTGATTTTTAAATTTAAGTTTCATAAAATTCACCCTTTATCAGCAAGATACTACATTACTATATGCTTTGCTTTCGACCGGTTCATCGTCAACTTCTCTTATATTAATTACTTTGAATTCTTTTGTAGTGATGTACTTATCCATACCCTCAACTGCTTCAATGGCTTCATATCCGCCCTGCACAGCATAAGCGGCATTGTGAAGTTCGCGGAATTTCTCTGCAAGCTCCTCTGCACCTTCACCGATGAAAAGAACATGGCAATCGGTGTAGAGTTTATCAAAGAGGTCAGCACATTCTTCTTTGGAAAGGTTGACAGCTCCGTACACATGACCTTTTGCATATTCATCAGCACTTCTCAAATCGAATATGTATGTCTGCTGTGTACCATTTTCATCCTGGTACTCTTCAAATTCAACCATATATTCGTACAAAAGCTGTGCTGTGAAGATTTTATCTTCCGGGAAGAATTTATCTGTATCATTAACTTCATTGCTTGTTACAGGTTTCTCCTCATTTACTTTTGGTGTTTTATCAGCGGAACAACCTGTAAACAACACCATCATCACTACCAGTGCAATTATCAATAACTTTTTCACATTAATCACCTTTATCCTTTACACAAGTTTTAATTCAATCGCTCTGTCTTTTAAGATATAATGAGCGTTTGAAAGTGCAGAATCATCTGCAAAGCCTGCTTCGGCACAAATAATTTTTGCAGGAGCATACTGTGCAATATTTTCGATATCCTCTGCAGTAATATTCTTTGCAAGACAAATCATAAGGATAAAGTCGCCAACGATATACGCAATCTTATCGCCTATTTCCATATACTGAACTTCTACATCAAGCGGAATACCCATCTTAAGCATAACTTCATAGACAACATCCATATCTGTTCTGTCATCCTTAACAGTATCAATCATAGAATTAAGTCTTTCATAGAATATATCAATCTGCCTGTCTTCTATAGGTGTTCCGTCCCATGTTTTAAGGTTTGATGTATCAAGCTTGAATACTTTGAATCCAATATCAAGAGGTTTCTTTTCTTCATCACCAAGCTGTGCCTGTGCATTTTCTTCAAGGATTTTCTTACCTGCTCTACGAATACGTTCTTTACCTATTTCACAGATGTTTTTATAGCCATCTTTATAAGCTTCTGTCTTTTCCTCAAAAACTTCAGGTAACTGTACACAAATGAAGCGTCTATTTCCTCCATCTTCAGCATTCAATTCAAAAACAGAATGTGCCAAGGTTGCAGAGCCAGAAAAGAAATCTATAATAATGCAGTCTTTTGAACTACCCATTCTACAAATATCTGTAATTAAATGTCTTGACTTTGGATACGACATATAATCCCCATCAAGAATTTTCTTAACTTCTTGTGTACCATTCTGATTATTATAAAGTTTGTTATCCCAAATAGATGTGAATTTCCTTGTTCTTTCTTCTCCATCTCTGTCAAGATAGTCTTTAACAAAGATGTCATATTCATTTCGTGTCTCAATAAGTTTTGGAACTAAAAGATGAATATCCTTCTTACATTTTTCTTTTCCCCACATCCATCTTCCATCTGTACCATCAGATTTACGTGGAACAACCGAATAGGAATTGCCGTTGTCCTCTAAACTTAGTTCTTTTGTATCCTTATCCACATAGATTGGAAAATACATTTCAGGACGATCTATTCTTCTTGATGCAACTCCTCGCTGTCTCAAACCTAATAACCTATAATTCTTACCTAATTCATCAACAAATTTATATTCTGCCTTTTGTGCATCCGTAAGCGGAGCACCATTTAAACGACATTCCATATTGTCTTTTGCATATACCAATAGATAATCATTTACTGATGCAATAAATGTATCTGACTGTCTTCCACGCGGATTAGATGCAACAGAAACACAGTTAATGAAATTTTCTTCACCAAAAACTTCATCACATATTTTTTTCAAATTGAAAACTTCATTATTATCAATACTGATAAAAATTACACCATCATCTGTAAGGAGGTTACTTGCTAATCTTAATCTCGGATACATCATATTGAGCCAATTAGTATGGTATCTACCCATTGTTTCAGGATTTGATTTTGTTGTCTGTGCGGTTACTTCTTTATATCGAGCCATAGGATCGGCAAAATCATCCTCATATACAAAATCGTTACCTGTGTTGTACGGAGGATCTATGTAAATCATTTTAATTTTATTGTAGTATGCAGTCTGGAGAAGCTTTAATACTTCGAGGTTATCGCCTTCAATATAGAGATTCTGTGTTTCACCAAAGTTTACACTTTCCGCCTTGCATGGACGAAGTGTACCTGTTGAACGCTTCTGAGCAAGCTTTAAGGAATCCATCTTGCCCTTCCATTCAAACTTATACTTTTCAAAGTCGTTATCAATGTATTCCCCGCAAAGACCAAGGAGCTTGTCTATATCAAGCTTACCCTCTGCAAAGCATTGAGGGAATACAGATTTTAATTTCTCCATTTCTGTCTGTTCAATGTTCATTGACATACCATCTATTTTATTTAATTCCATGACTCATTTTCCTCTCTATTCATATAATGAACTTGTATTTACCTTTTCCATGGCCTGTGACCGGAGAAATCATTTCAGCATAAATCAGTTTATGCAATAAATCTCCTGCTGCAGTCATGCCAAGATCGGTGGCTTTACATATGTCACCTCTGCCGAAAATCTCACAATCTTTCAGTTTTCTATATACTGTAAGAATGTTTTGTTTTGTATGTTCTGTGTAGCTTAACTTGTTTATCAGGTCAATTATCGGTTTTTCTTTATCAATTGACGGTTTTTCGGTTTCAATTATCGGTTTTTCTTTATCAAAAGCTCCGCTAACATGCAAATATCGGTTTTTAAGCTCGTTCTTTTCTCCTAAAAGTAAGTTTCTTAAAAACTTTTCAAGATAAACCGTTGTTTCGTGAATGTTCTTTTTAAGATTTGTATAATTAGCTCTCACCAGTGCATTTCTGAAGTACCAGGAATTTTCTGCAAATATGTCATTTGTGGCATCATATCCCAATGACCTTAAATATTTGATAAAGAAAACAGCTGTTGCTCTTGTGTTTCCCTCACCGAAAATGTGAATCTGCCAAAGTCTTGAAATAAAGAACGCAAGATGCTCGATTATCTCATCCTGATTAAGTCCTTTGTAGCTGAACTTTTTTTCCTGCTCAAAATCATATTCAAGAGTCTGACGAAGTTCTGATGCATTACCGTACATCACTGTTTCGCCGTCAAGCACCCATTCTTCTTTCGTGATGTTATAATCACGGATTTTACCCGCGTGCTTATAGATTCCAATAAAGAGTTTTTTATGAATACCGATATATTCGCTTGGCGAGAATGTAAATGCCTTTTCAGAAAGAATAGATGCAATTCTAACAGATACTTTATCAGCTTCTTCTGTTCTGTCATCCACATTTCTATTTTCGATAGTTTTGTAGTAACTGTTTATTCGCTTTTCAGCGTCTTCCATTGTGATATAGCCTTCTATATTTTCAATGGCTGTTTTTACAAGATGCTCTGACGGTTCAAGACCGTCAACAGCCTGAAGACCAATGGCCGTGCTCCATGCATAGCCTTTTTCTCTTTTATTGGGTTCAGACTGCTTTATATATTCTTTAAAAGGATCCTGATACATACACTATCTCCTTCCTGTAACCTGTAGTTCAAAATGCTTTTGTAATCTGCCTGTTATTTTTTCTTTTTCTAAAAATTCTTTTATACTTTCTTCACATGCAAGGTCAATTCTCATAGCATCAAAGTAAATACTTTCTTCTTTGCTCATAAGATTATTTTTTGCCTCACCAAGCTTTCGCTCAAGCATCAGTTTAGTCATTCTGTCAGAAGACTGCGCTGCAAGTTTCTTTTCTATCTCTGCAACTGCGCTTTTCAAATCACCTAATGTATGTTCAAGAGAATTTTTATTGACGGATGCACGCTGTTTGATTCTTTCAACTTCCTCTGCCTGAGCTGATGAGTTATCTTCAACACTTTTTTGTATCAGTTCATCAAGCGGTATCAGTCTGTCCATAATTGATGCTTTTGGAGTTTTAAGCCACGCCGCATGGCTTCTGCCTATTTCTTCAAAGTCCACAACGGGATATTCAAGAATTTTAAGACATTCATCATTTGTCAGGTGTTGTCCGCTTTCTGTCACTCCGCACAGAAGTGTAAACACCTTGCCGGTATGTTGTCTTCCGGCTATAATATCGACAGTGTATAGCGCAATCTTACATGGTTCTATTTCTGCATCCACTGTTAATTTACCTTCATCGGTGCATTCGATATTATGGACGATACCTTTTGCAAGCGGAGTTAAAAGAGTTATCTTTTTAAATTCTTTAAGTGCTTTATATCTCTTATTCTGCCCTCCGGACCAATAATAAAACAAGAAAGGCAGTTCAGAATAATCTGTTGCTTTAACAGTTCTGTCCTCATCATTTACAATGAAACGGCAATCGTCATTTCTTTCGTTGTATCCATTAAAATAGTATTTTACCAACGACCACAAATCATTGTTTATTTTCTCTGATTTTTCATCGGCGTATTTAGGTGTAATCTTTACCTTCTTTGCAAGTTCTTTTGTAAAGGTTGTAAAGAGAACCTGTTCTGCTGATTCCACATCCCTGCGGTTTTCCTCTTCAAAAAATTTAAGTGTTTCCTCGTGCTCTGTTTGAATCTGCGCTTGCGTTCTTACCTGCAGGTCTTTTATTGTTTTCTTGAGGTCATCGGTAAATCCTCCAAGGATTGCATCCGACATACCAAAAACACCATCTGCAACAAGCATTCTTTTATTTACAAGCTCAAGTTTTCTTATATCTGCCATATTGCTCTTATTCAAGAAGTTCAAAACAATAACATCGTTCTGTTGATTAAGTCTGTGGCATCTGTCAATTCTCTGTTCCATTTTCAGGGTATTGTACAAGAGGTCGTAATTAATCACTAAGGAGGATTCTTCAAAATTAAAACCTCTTGCACCCTGATCTGTTGAAATAATCAGTTCACAGTCTGATTTGAAATTATCAATTGCTCTGTAATCTTTGGAACCGTTATAAATGCTTATCTTATATAAATCCTTCAGGTTCTCTTCAAGATAGTTTTGCGTTTCACGGCTCTCTGTAAAGATTACTGCTTTTCTGTTTGCTCCCGCTTTTTTAAGGAGCTTAAACACGCTCTCAAGGGAAGCCATAAACAGTTTCAGCTTTGTGTCAATTTTTATATTCTCGGCCGCAAGAAGCATTTCCTTGAATTCATTTATCTCATCTTCTGCACCGTCCGTTTTCTCAAGTCTTTTAATTATACCCTCTATTGCTTTAACAATAGCCAATGTTGATGAGCCTTGCAGGTTAAAAAGCATAAGTGCTAAATCATAAGGACTCATTTCAGGGAATGCTATTTTAATTGGTTTATCAATATATGTTTTTATCAGGTCATACAATTTCTGCTCTTCCGGTGATTGCTCAAACTCACATGTGATAACAATTCTTTCAGGAATTTTCGCGTATTGTTTTGCCTGACTTCTTAAAGTTCTGAAACAATATTTGCTTACAAGTTGCGCAAGCTCCGGATAGTTTTCAGGCTTTCTGAAATACTTTGACATATACTCCTGTTCGCTTGGAAGTATTGTTTCATCGATAAAATACATAAGCCCATACAAATCAAGAATGTTCTTTTCAATAGGCGTTCCTGTTAAAAGCAATTTGAAGGAGCCTTCAGCAATTTTCTTTAATATTCTTGCCTGCTTATTATCTTCCTTATGCACTGATGAAAGAAGACTTGCTTCTTCAAAAACAGTAAGGTCCCAAATAATCTTTCCAACCAATTCGCTGTTTTGCGATGCAAAATCAAATGTGGTCAGAATTACCGCATCCTGGTCAAAAGTACATCCTGCAGTTTGCAGTTGTTCATTATTCGATATTGTTATGTATGGAATGCTGTATTTGTTTTCAATAAGCTTTTCCCACTGAACTAACAAATCTGCATTTGGTACAACAATAAGGATTCTGGTTTTTCCTTCATACCATTTCTGTGTTACCACAAGCATAGCTTCAGTTGACTTTCCAAGTCCGCTTTCATCCATCAGAACAACACCCTTGCTATACGGTGAACGTGTTGCAAAGAGCGCTGCACCCACCTGATATGGATACACTTTTATGTCTGATGAGGCAAAAGCCGGCATGAACTTATCATCATCCTGCAAGCTGTCTAATATTCGTGCTGTGTAGTATGCGTGAAACGGCGTGCTTACCATAATGCTTATCCTTTCATAATTTTATCATTTTGAGTGTACCAAATACCGTACATTATTTTTCGATATCTACAATCTCCATAATATCACCGATATCACACTCTAAAACCTTGCAGATTCTTATGAGTACATCGGTGGTAACATTCTCACCTCTTGTGAGCTTTCTGATTGTATATTTGCTTACTTCTGCTTTTTCAATAAGGTCCTTTTTCTTCATATCCTTGTCAATTAAAAGTTTCCAAAGCTTTTTGTATGAAGCTGCCATTTTATACACCTCTTTTAAATTTATAATATGACAAAATATATTATATCATATCCCGACAAAAAATTCAATAAGACAGGCATATTTTGTGAAATATTTTTTAACTAAAAGTTTGTGTTAGCAATCTTTTGGTTAAAACAACAGCTATATAGGGACTAGGGACTTTTCTTGCAAAACAAAAGGCCTGAATTGTAATCCGAGAAGTCGCATTTGTAAAACGAAATGCGACTTTTGTAATTGAAACGCAAGTTTGTAATCTGAAATGCACGATTTGTAAGTAAAATGCAAGTTTTGTAAACGAAATGCACGATTTGTAAGCGAGATGCAATACCTATTTTCTCAAAAAACAGATATTTTTGCATACCAATAAGAGATAGTTGCTTTGGCAAAAAAATTGTAAACCAAAATGCTACCCCTGAAACCCACCTAATATTGAATGTATCCACCGTATCATTTTAATTATCTTCTAAGTAATTTCGGGTTGATTATGACCTGATTTTTTTCAACCTGTTTGTAGCCTAACTTTTCAAAAACTTCTGTACCATAATAAAACTCAAAGGCTTCAAAAGGAGTTTTGTTTCCGAGCTTCAGTCTGCTATATGAGTTAATGTGATTCATCATAACATCAACATTCTCCTGAGTTAAATTATCAAAGGTAACACCTTTAGGCAATACTCTGCGAATAAGCTCATGGTTTACCTCGATAGAACCTTTCTGATGAGGACATCCGGCATCGCAGTAATATATATTTGTTCTTCTAAATCCATCTTTTGTGAGTTCTATCATTCTTGGGTTAGAAAACTCCGAACCCCTGTCTGTAAGTATAACGGGGAAAATCTTTTCAAACAGTTTTCTGCCCAATTTCACATACAGCATTTCAAATATGTCAATAACCGACTGAGAGGTGTTAAAATCCCTCAAAAACCCCATCATAAAGCTCGTATGAGGAAAATGTATGGTTAACAACACTTTACCGCCTACAGTGCCTATTACAGAGTCCATTTGTGCAGGGTGAATATCAGTATTTTTGTTCAAAAGCTTCTGATATTCTTCGTAGCTTCTGCCAATATAGCAACCTCTATCAACCTTAAACTCTTTCTTTTTTCTTCGTGGTCTATACCGAACCTTTCTTGGAAGGTCTATGTTTCTTGCATCAAAAAATCCTGCATCAATGTAATTATATAGTGTCTTTTCGCTACACATCAGGGTGTCAGCGTTATTGCAAAAAATCTGATGGATTGATTGACCATTCAGAATCAAAGGCGTTACAAAGGCATTTAACCTTGCTATTTCAGCCTCATCGCACAATGCTCCTTTACGGGAGCTTGAGATTTCTTGTTCAGCCATAATATTCGCTTGAACCGCACTATAAACTGTTTTTTCAAGAGTGCATTTATTCCTTTCATCACACCCGTTGCAAACATACGGAGGCTTAATTCTTAAGATACAAACTTGCTCTGCAAATTTAGGGCAATAGTCATTACAATGTCCGCAGGTTCTGCACAACTTGCAAGAGGTTTTAACACACTTATCTCCGCACACCATACCCATTTTGCAGGTTTCTTTATGTACGCAAGCGTTAAAACCGAAACCGCTGTAACCACTTTTTTCAATAACAGAATGCCTTCTGATTTCTCTTGAAATAGTAGAACGGTCTTTGTTAATTTTCTTTGCAATTTCTCCAAAAGAGCATCTTTGAAATATCATACTCTCAATCTCTAATCTTTCTTCAAAAGTAATATATCCTGACATAAATGCCACATTCCTTTCCAATACATCTTTGGTGGATACATTTATACAACACACGAAAACACAGGCAGGTGGGTTCCTACATTTTCTGTTGTAAGCAAAAATTAGGTTAATAAAAAAACAAACGGAAACGAGTTTGAAATCATTCAACTTCATTTCCGTTTAATATATTTAAATATTACTGAGTAAACAAATAGAAGCCCCATTTGAAATTCGTTCAAACGAGGCTTATTTTATTTGTCAAGCGTTTCAGCTAAACGTTTATTTAGGCTTTACACAATTATTAAATTACTATTCCTTAAATATATGTATCAACCACCCGTTTTATCTGTGTCATAGAAATTTACTTTATGTATGTACCCCTGCATTATTTCTCTCCCTGAAAATCTGATACAAATATAACGCCGCAAGCATTAGAGCCTACATGTGCACCGATTGTTGCACCGATATTTATTATGTTTTCAGGCAATATCTCAAAACCTAATTTTCGAACTGCTTCTGCCAACAAATCTCCGTTTTTACGATTATTAGAATATACGATATAAATTGGATAATCCAAATCAGGAGTATATGTTTGCAGCTTTTTCGAAACCGTACTTATACCACCTTTCATACTCATTGCTTTAGAAGATACTTCTACTTTACCTTCTTCGGAAATGCGAATAACAGGCTTGATATTAGCAAGTGTTCCAACAGTATATGCAGTTTTTGACAATCTACCGCCTTTATGGAGGTACTCTAATGTATCAACGCAAGCATACAACTTGATTTTAGTTTTAACAATTTCCAATGCATCAAAAATCTCTTTTGCAGATTTGCCTTCGTTGCGAAGCTTCACAGCATAATCAACCAAAAGTCTTTGTCCTGCCGTTGCATTAAGGCTGTCAACCACATAACAATTTTCGTAATCAAGCATGTTCTTAACTAAAAATGCGTTTTGACAGGTTCCGCTTAATGCTGATGATATGGTAATAATTATACATTCATCGCCATTTTCCATAAATTCTTCAAGTAGCACTTCAAAATCATATGGAGTAGGCTGTGATGTTTTTGGAAAGTTCTCGCATTTTTCCAACAATTCATAAAACTGTGCTTTTGTTAAATTTTCATTTTCCTTATACTCATTATCATCAAATGAAATTTGCATCGGAACACAAGTTATATTATATTTTTCTAATTCTTGCGGCTCAAAATCTGCCGCTGAATCTGTAATAATTCTAACCATATCAGCCCTCCGAGATGTTTGCGCCGATTTTTCTGAACTTGTTATATCTATCTTCAAGAAGTTGTTCTGTTGAAAGAACTTGTTTCTTTTTCAATTCTTCTACAAGATAATTTTTTAAATCAGAACAAATTTCTTCGGCTGATTTATCTTTTTCGTCAATTACTTTTTCCACTATATCAAAAGAGAATAAATCGTCTGCTGTAAGTTTTAATGCATCTGCCGCATCAGAGGCTTTGGAAGAATCCTTCCACAAAATACTTGCACAGCCTTCAGGTGATATAACAGAATATACAGAGTTTTCAAGCATTACAGTTGTATCACAAACACCGAGTGCCAACGCACCGCCTGAACCACCTTCGCCAACTACAACGGAAATAATGGGAGTTTTAATCCCCATCATTTCAAAAAGATTTTCAGCTATCGCTTCGCCTTGACCTCTTTCTTCAGCGTCAATTCCGCAATATGCACCGGGACTGCCTATAAAGCAGATTATCGGTCTTTTAAATTTCTCAGCTTCTTTCATAAGTCTGAGTGCTTTTCTGTATCCTTCGGGTGTGGGGCAACCAAAATGTCTTTGAATTCTTTCTTCAACCGTTGCACCGCGCTCCATCGCAATAGCTGTTACGGGAATGCCGTTAAGCATGCCAACACCGCCTACGATGGCTCTGTCATCGCCGAATCTGCGGTCGCCGTGAAGTTCAACAAAATCATCTATCATTCTTGAAAGGTAATATCCACCCATATTTCTGTCATTGCTTCTTGCTGCTAAAACTCTTGTATAAGCATTAACTTTTGTTTCCATCAATTATCACATCCAATCTTAACAAGCATTTGCTGAATGAATCTCAAGGAGTTTTCCGATTGTATATTTAAGCCTTTGTCTATCCTCAATCATATCAATAAATCCGTGCTCCAACATAAATTCAGCTCTTTGGAATCCTTCAGGTAGTTTTTTTCCTGTGGTCTGTTCAATAACTCTTGCACCGGCAAAGCCAATCAAAGCTTTTGGTTCAGCGATAATAATATCTCCCTGCATAGCAAAACTTGCTGTTACACCGCCGGTTGTAGGATCGGTAATAACAGTAATATATAAGTTACCGCCATCCGAGTGTTTCTTTGCGGCTCCGCTAACCTTTGCCATCTGCATAAGGCTAAAAATTCCTTCCTGCATTCTTGCACCGCCGGAAGTAGTAAAACCGACAACAGGAAGATGTTCCTTTGTTGCTTTTTCAAAAAGTCTTGTTATTTTCTCACCAACAACAGTTCCCATACTGCCCATCATAAATTTGGAGTCCATAACGAATATTGCACAAGGAAATCCGTTTATTGTAGCTGTTCCGCAGACAACACCTTCGTTAAGACCGCTGTCTTTAACAGCTTTTTTGATTTTTTCATCATATTCAGGGAAATCTATGGGATTTTGGCTTTTTAAATTACCATCACATTCAACAAAGCTATCCTTGTCTGTAACAATAGCAATTCGTTCCATTGCGCCCATTCTTAAATATGCTCCGCATTCAGGACAAATCATAGAATTATTAAAGAACACAGAATGTTTATTAGTATTTTTACATTTAGGACAAGCTATATCTTCATCCTTATTTAGAAAATTAAATATCTTTTTTAATTCCATTACTTTTCCTCCGATTTATTTGCTATTGCAAATGAAAATTCAGCACTTACACAGAGCTTTCCATCAACATATCCGCATCCTTTTGCAAAATAGAAAGGAGAACGGTCTTTGGTTATTTCACACTCCGTTTCAAATATATCGCCCGGTTTAACGGGATTTCTAAACTTTACCTTATCAAGTCCCGTAAAATACGGGAGTTTACTTTCATCAATAACATCATCTAAACACACGCATACAGATTGTGCAAGAATTTCACAAAGAATTACTCCCGGAACAACAGGGTTATCAGGGAAATGACCTTTCAAAAACCATTCATCACCGGTTATCTTCTTTTTCCCGTGTGCAATACCATCGACAAGTTCCACTTCATCCAAAAGAAGCATATTGTCTCTGTGTGGCAAAATATTTTTAATTTCTTCTCTATTCATAGGCACCTCAGATTTTCGCAAATGCAACACAAGCATTGTGTCCACCAAATCCGAGAGAAGTGGACAATGCAAGGTCAATCTCTGTTTCATTTGCTTTGTTCGGAGTATAGTTCAAATCACATTCTTCGTCTTTTTCCTGATACCCGATTGTAGGAGGTACAATATTTTCGCCAAGTGCAAGCACTGCAGCAATTCCCTCAACCGCACCTGCAGCACCGAGAAGGTGACCTGTCATTGACTTAGTTGAGCTGATATGAAGCTTGTATGCATCATCACCGAATACATTCTTAAATGCTTTTGTTTCGGTTTTGTCATTAAGCGGCGTGCTTGTTCCGTGTGCATTTATGTATATCTTATCAGGTGCGAATGTTTTGCCTGCTTCTTTCAAGCAATCGCTGATTGCTCTTGATGAGCTTTCAGCAGAATCATCGGGAGCAGTTACATGGAAAGCATCACACGTGCTTCCGTAACCAACAACCTCAGCATAAATTTTAGCACCTCTTGCTACTGCATGGTCGTAATCTTCTACAATGAGTGCTCCGGCACCTTCACCCATAACAAAACCATTTCGGTTTTTATCAAAAGGAATTGATGCTTTTTCAGGGTTATCGCTTTCAGAAAGTGCCATACAGTTCATAAAAGCAGCTACAGCCAAAGGAGATATACTTGCTTCAACACCTCCGGCTATGATTGCATCTGCATAACCGCCTTTTATTGTTCTGTACGCTTCGCCAATTGCTGTTGTACCCGTAGCACACGCTGTGCTCACGGCAATACAAGGACCTTTTGCACCAAATTTAATAGCAATATTTCCTGAAGCCATATTGGTTATAAGCTTTGGAATAAAGTGCGGAGATACACGAAGCGGACCACGATTAAGAAGATTATTATGTTCATCTACAAAGGTGTCAAAACCACCTATGCCACTACCATAGTAAACGCCAAAGCGTTCAGGAGCAACATTATTCTCTATACCGCTGTCATTTACTGCCTGTGCTGCAGCAGCTATAGCGTATTGCACAAATTTATCACTTCTTCTGATTTCTGCCTTTTCCATATATGGAGTTGGATCAAAATCTTTTATTTCTGCAGCAACCTTTACACGATACTCACTTGTATCAAATTTTGTTATGTAATCAATTCCGCATTTACCTGTCTTTAAGCTATCCCAAAATGTAGGAACATCACATCCTACCGGTGTTACTGCTCCAAGACCTGTTATTACAACTCGTTTCATACATTTACCTCCTTAATTAAATGGCAAGACCGCCGTCAATACGAATAACTTCGCCTGTAATATAATCAGAAATATCATCAGCTAAAAATGCTGCCAAGTTTGCAACATCTTCAGGTTTACCTAATCTTTTGAGTGGTATCAATTTCAAATATTCTTCTGACTGTAAATCCTTTGTCATATCTGTAGTTACAAAACCGGGAGCAATTGCATTACAACAAACATTTTTTGATGCAAATTCTCTTGCTGTAACTTTTGTTAATGCAATGACACCTGCTTTTGAAGAAGAATAATTTACCTGACCTGCGGTTCCGAGCAGAGCAGACACGGAGGATACATTGATGATTTTTCCGTATTTCTTCTTTATGAAGTTTCTGCCACATGCTTTTATCATATTAAAGCAACCTTTTAAGTTTGTGTTTATAACATCATCAAATTCTTCTTCACTCATTGATATCAAAAGGTTATCACGGGTTATTCCTGCATTATTTACAAGAATATCTATGCCGCCAAAGCTTTCTGTTATAGCCTTTACAGTTTCTTTGCATTCTTCTGCATTTGCTACATTGCATTTATAGATTTCTGCGCGAGCGCCGTTTTTTTCTGCGTTTGCTTTTACGGCGTTTGCGGCATCTTCATTACCGTTATAGATTATTGCTACATTAACGCCTTGGCTTGAAAATTTCTCTGCAATTGCAGCACCTATACCTCGTGATGCACCTGTTATAACAGCAACTTTTCCATTAAGCATTATTCTTCACCGCCTCTACAGTTTCCAAAAGAGTTTCTGCATTTTCAACCGAATATACATTTACTTCTTTTGAAATTTTCTTAATCAATCCGCAAAGAGTTTTACCGGGACCGACTTCAATAAAGTCTGTAAATCCGTCTGCAATCATATTTTCAATTGTTTCCTGCCACTTTACAGGAGATTGCATCTGCATTTTAAGTGTTGATGCAATGTCATCTTCGTATGGTTTTGCGGTAAGATTTGCATATACCGGAATTTTAGGTTCGGTAATTTCATAAGCCTTAAGCTCCGATTCAAATTTTTCAGCAGCTTCACTCATAAATGGAGAGTGAAAGGCTCCGCTTACAGCAAGTGGAATACATCTGCCGCCGAGTTCTTTTACCTTTTCCTCGAAGGCAGGCATACTGCTCTTTAAACCTGATACTACTGTCTGTCCGGGACAGTTATAATTTACCGCATATAAACTATCAAACTCTGACGCAGTCTTTGTAACTGTTTCGCTGTCTAGTTTGAGAACTGCACACATTGCGGCATTTTCAGGATCAGCCGCTTCATTCATAAATTGTCCACGAGAAGAAACTATTTTAAATCCATCAAGGTAGGAGTAACTGCCGCCATAAGCCAATGCCCCTATCTCACCTAGAGAAAAACCTGCAACACCATCTGCATAAATACCTTTTTCATTAAGCGACAAAGCTGCCGAAAGCTCTACAAGATACATACAAGGCTGAGTGTTTGCTGTGATTTTTAATTCTTCGTCAGTCCCTTCAAATGACTGTTTCATTGTGCCGGGACGTTCTTTTTCTGCATCACCATACAGTTTCTTTGCTATTGTTCCTATTTCGTATAAGGACTTTCCCATACCGCTGTATTGAGAACCTTGTCCTGAAAATACAAATGCTATTTTACCCATTTTTTTGCTCCATTCAATATATTTTCAGCTTCAGTAACAATATCTGCTATTATATCCGAAGCATTTTCTTCTTTGTTAACTAAGCCTGAAATCTGACCTGCTAAGAAGCAACCTTTTTTACTGTCACCATCTACAACAGCAGCACGCAATGAACCTACTGCATACTTTTCAAGTTCTTCATCGCTTATACTTGTATATTCAGCTTTCTGATATCCTCTTGAAAACGGACTCTTAAGACTTCTTACGGGATGTCCTAATCTTCTTCCCGTAACTATGGTTGCCGTGTCGTTTGCTTTTAAAATTTTGTCTTTATATTCACGACTTATATTACATTCGTGTGCTACTAAAAATCTTGTTCCAATTTGAACACCTACACCGCCTAACATCATAGCGGCTGCCATTCCTCTGCCATCAGCGATACCGCCTGCGGCAATAACGGGAATGCTCACGCTATCACAAACCTGCGGAACAAGTGCCATAGTTGTCATTTCGCCTACATGACCGCCTGATTCACCGCCTTCTGCTATAACCGCATCAGCTCCGCTTCTTTCTACAAGCTTTGCTAAAGCTGAAGATGCTATAACAGGAATGACTTTTACACCGGCTTCTTTCCACATAGGTATGTATTTTTCAGGATTACCTGCTCCTGTGGTAACAACTGCTACCTTCTTTTCTGCAATGAGTTTTGCAATTTCATCAATATTTTCGCCCATAAGCATTATGTTTACGCCAAAGGGCTTATCAGTTAGCTTTCGTGCTGTGTCTATCTGCTCCGAACCCCCACCCCCTTTACCGTTCGCAGCAGAAATAATGCCAAGTCCACCACCATTTGACACGCTAGCGGCAAGGTGAGCATCAGATATATGTGCCATACCTCCTTGCAGAATAGGGTGCTTTATTCCAAGCATTTCACATATTGGTGTATTTAACATTACTCCACGCTCCTTTTTCTTACGCCTTTTTAGAATCGATGTATGCAACCAATTCCTTAACGCTTTTGCCTGCTTCAGCGGGTTTGATTTCAACGCCGAATTCGTCTTCCATTTCCATCATGATTTCAACTGCATCAAGAGAATCAACGCCGAGGTCTTCAAATGTTGTTGCCTCTGAGATTTCTGCTACATCCATTTCAAGATGTTCTGCCAATAATTCCTTTACCTTTTCGAGTGTCATAGTTAGTTCCTCCTAAAATAAAATAAATATAAAAATTAATTAAATTAATTTTTTACCACTTAATAACGCAAGCGGCACTAGATAAACCGCCGCCAAAGGCTGACATTACTATATTGTCACCTTTTTTAAGTTTCCCTGATTTTACTAGTTCATCAAAAGCTATTGCCACGCTTGCTGATGAAGTGTTACCATATTTTTCAATGTTAACAATAAATTTTTCTATAGGCATTTTAAGACGCTTTGCAGCATATTCTATAATTCTGATATTTGCCTGATGGGTTACTATGTAATCAATATCCGAAAGTTCGAGACCTGCATCGGATGTTACTTTCTTAATATCTTCAACAATCTTACTTACTGCAAATTTGAAAGTTTCCTGACCATCCATAAATATATATGGATGTTTGATTTCGCCTTCATAAAAAGGTGAACTGCCTGAAAATGCCGGAATTTCTATTACTTCATTTCCACCGCTTGTGTAAAGCATAGAAGAAAGATACCCATCACCCGGTTCAATAACGAATGCACCTGCACCGTCACCAAAAATCACGCAAGTTCCTCTATCTTTCCAATCAACAAGCTTTGAAAGTCTTTCGCTTCCTATAACCAATGCTTTTTTTACATTCCCACGCATTATGTATGAAACAGCAGTATCTAACGCAAATAAAAAACCACTACATGCTGAATTTACATCAAATGCAGGACAATTTGCTCCAATAGCCTTTTGAACCATCCCTGCAACAGTAGGACATAGAGTTTCAGAAGAAATTGTCGCAGCAACAATCAAATCAATCTCTGAACCTGTAATTCCTGCCGAAGCAAGTGCTTGCTCTGCGGCATGGATTGCAAAATCTGCGGCTGTTTCAGTAACCGAAACATGTCTTTCTTTTACACCAACACGTTGCATTATCCATTCATCAGAAGTATCTACCATTTTAGATAAATCATCATTAGTAACAATCTTTTCCGGAACATATGCTCCTGTACCGAGAATTTTTATAGACATTGAAGTACATCCTTTCTTTAGCACACTGTGTGCTGTAAGTTTTTTTCGGGAATTCAACAATTCCCGACACGATTTTACAATATTCAGCACACAGTGTGCTGAATATTTTTTAAACAGAGATTTTCTCTCTGCTTAAAAATTTCATATTAAGCTTTTAGTCCATTTAAAATGAATTGGAATCCATATCTGTATCTTTTAAGTGCTTCTTGCAATGGCAGTTTTCTTCCGATTGCATCTGTATTAAATCCTCTGATAAAACACCAAATAGCATAACTTGTCATATCAGGATCGACTTTTACGATAAGTCCCTTTTCCATAGCATAATTGAGGATTTTTGTGATTTCTTCTGTCCACCATTTGTAATTACTTTCAGAGACAGAATCATTTTCAAAAACATAATGTGCAAAATTCATTCTTGTTTCATAAGAAATAATAAGTGTCTTTTCAACCTCATCCATTATCTGCTCAAAAAAGTCCTTATTTTCATCAAAGTGGAATTTCAAACTTTTCCTTACTTCTAAAATAGAGTTTTCAGAAATTATATTAAGCACTTCTTCAATATTGTGAAAGCGGTTATAAAAAACTCTGTTTGTTATTCCTAAATGATTTAATATCTTGCGGACATTAACATTGTGCGCCCCTTCAGTTGTGGCAAGATATGACGCAACATCAATTATTTTCTGCGACATTTCATCAACAATCAACTCTTCATTTGTGTTTGCCATAGGAGCACCTCCTTGTTCAGCACACACAGTGCTGAATATATATTACCACATTTTTCTTGTCTTGTCAACGGATTTGAGAAATTTCAGTACATTAACAATAAGTTTTTGTAAACCAAAATGCAACACCTGCTTGCATCTATAATTCGTACACTCAAAATTATAAAACACATAAACATGTATTGCATTTCACTTTACAATTAAGCCAAAACAAAAGGTGCTTGAAAAAGGGCTAACTTAAAAAGGCTAAGTGCAAAAAAAGAGCCTATGCAACGCGCAGACATAAATGTCACATTCCTTTCCAACTCAATTTTGGTGGATACATTTATACAACACACGAAAATACAAGCAGGTGGGAACTTGCATTTCATGTTGTAAACAGAAATTAGGTTAATAAAAAAACAAACGGAAACGAGATTGTCCAATTTCTCGATTCCGCTTTTCTTTGTTTGGCATACCATATTTTATATGTCTATCCCTATAATACAATTCTGAACTCTGTACCATGACCTATACTACTTTTTACAGTAATTTCTCCACCGTGAAGTTCAATTATACTTTTTACCATTGCAAGACCTAAACCGTTGCTGCCGTATTCATCATTGCGCACATCATCGACACGATAGAACCGAGTCCATATCTTATCAATGTGTTCTTCTGATATTCCTACGCCATTATCCGCAACAATGATTTCTGTTTTATCACCGTTCTTTGATGCTGATACAGATACATGACCTGATTCATTACCATACTTAATTCCGTTACTGATAAGGTTGGTAATTACTGAAAGGAGCAAGGATTCATCTGCATCTACAAATGTGCCTTCAGGCACATTTGCAAAAAGCAGAATTTCTTTCTGTGCTGCCAATTCTTTCATACTGTCAATAGCAACATCGATAATAACACCAAGGTCAACCTTTTCTTTGTTGAACTTCTGTCTTTTTTGGTCAATTCTCGCAAGAAGTAAAAGTCTTGACACAAGTTTTGAAACCTGCTTTGATTTATCCACGATTATCTGTGCAAGTTCTTTTTCTTTTTCATCCTTTGCAATATCTAAAAGGTATTCACCTTGTGCAAGAATAACGCTGATAGGAGTTCTCAGTTCGTGCGATGCATCCGATGTAAATTGTTTTTCCTGCTTAATAAGGTTTTCGATTTTATCAAGCATTTTATTAAGTGTATTATTATCGGTGATGTAAATCGTGCCGGAATATATACTTCACTTGTAAGAGAAAAGACGTCACTTGACACAATAAATATGGATATGCTCAAAAAAAATCCGTCACTTGCGATGTTTTTTCCTGAAATCCGTAGAAAAAAACTCGGAGGTGTGATATAATATGAATATAAATGCAAAAAATGTCGATTTTAAGAATTTAAATGAAGCTTTACGATCAGCAGGAGCTGAGTGCGAAATTTCTTCATGCCTCGGTCAGCGATTCATTGCATCCGGATTGTCAGACAAAAAGATTACCATAAACGGCATCCCCGGAAATGCACTCGGTGCATATCTTAACGGTGCAACCATTGAAGTTATGGGTAATGCACAAGATGCAGTCGGTGATACAATGAATGACGGTGAAATCATAGTTCACGGAAATATCGGTGATGCCGCAGGCTACGCAATGCGTGGCGGAAAAATATTTGTAAAAGGCAACGCAGGATACCGTGCAGGAATTCATATGAAGGCTTATAAAGAAAAACAACCGGCACTCGTTATCGGCGGCAAAGCAGGAAGCTTTTTAGGCGAATATCAGGCAGGCGGCACAATAATCGTTCTCGGTCTTACCGATGATGAAAAACCTATTGTCAGCAACTTTCCCGGAACAGGAATGCACGGCGGCAAAATGTTTCTCCGCTCCTCCTGCACCGGAATCAGGTTCCCAAGCCAGGTTCACGCACGATGTGCTACCGATAAGGATTTGCAGGATATCAAAGAATATATAAAAGAATTCTGCAAATATTTCGGATATGACGAAAGTGAAATTTTAAATTCTGATTTTACGCTCATTACACCTGACAGTAAAAATCCATATAAGCAGATGTATGTTGCGAATTAGGAAAGGAATGTTGAGTTATGAAGTATTCAGCACAAGAAGTTATTCAATATGTTAATGAGGAGGATATAAATTTTATACGCCTTGTCTTTTGCGATGTCTACGGCAGACAAAAAAGTATATCCATAATGCCCGGCGAGCTTTCTCGTGCTTTTGAATATGGAATCGCTTTTGATGCTTCTTCCGTCGGCGGATTCGGTGATGAAGCGCACTCGGATTTATTCTTACGCCCAGACCCCGAAACACTTGCACAAATTCCGTGGCGTCCTGAAAATGGTCGTGCTATCCGTATGTTCTGTACCATTACAAAACCAAACGGAGAAATTTGCGAATATGACACTCGAAACATATTAAAAAAAGCTATTGCAGATGCAAATAAATCAGGTGTTGAGTTTTCCTTCGGTTCAGAGCTTGAATTTTATCTTTTTAAGCTTGATGAAAAAGGTAATCCAACCAAGGAACCATATGACAACGCAAGCTATATGGATATGGTACCGGAGGACAGATGCGAAAACATTCGCCGTGAAATCTGTCTTGGTATGGAAATGATGGGCATTCATCCGGAAAGTTCTCATCACGAAGAAGGACCGGGACAAAATGAAATTGATTTCCGCTATTCCGATCCTCTGACTGCGGCCGATGATGCTATGGCTTTTCAGGTAATTGTTAAGACCATAGCACGAAGAAACGGACTGTATGCTGACTTTTCTCCAAAACCTATTGCCGATAAAGCCGGCAATGGACTGCACATAAATATGTCAGTTAAAAATGATAATAATCATATCTTGTTGCCACAGATGCTTGCCGGAATAATGGAGTATATTCAGGAGCTTACGGTATTTTTAAATCCGGTGAAAGAGTCTTATTTGAGATTTGGTCAATCCAAAGCTCCAAAATACATTTCGTGGTCGGGCGAAAACCGTTCGCAGCTAATCCGTATTCCTGCAGCAAGCGGTGAATACAAACGTGCAGAGCTTCGTTCACCAGATCCGACAACTAATCCTTACCTGGCATATGCACTGCTTATTTATGCAGGTCTATACGGAATTGAAAACAAACTTGACCTGCCACCTGCTGCCGAAATAAACTTCTTTAAAACAGATAAAACAACCGCAAGACAGTACAAGGAGCTTCCCGATACCTTAGAAGAAGCAAAGGCACTGGCACAAAAAAGCGAGTTTATAAAAAAGCATCTGCCGGAATCAATTATTAACATCTACTGCAAGTAACATGAAATTTTAGTGAAGGAGGTAATTTAAATGGATTTTAAAGAGCAAGTATACAGCGTACTATTTATATCTGCTGCTGAAAAATTCAACACCTCCGTTTCAGAATTGTTACCCGATTACAGATACCATCCCGTGCATTTTGCAGCGAGTATCAGTGCTGCAAAGCGTGCATTGATAGAACGGGAATTTGATTTTATAATTATAAACTCTCCTCTTCCCGATGAAGACGGTATACGATTTTCCATTGATGTTTGCAACAACAAAAAATCGGTTGTTATGATTATGGTCAGAAGCGAGCTTTATCATTCTTTTTATGACAAAGTATCTTCTCACGGCGTATATCTTTTGTCAAAGCCAACATCCAAGCCAATTGTCAGCACTGCTCTTGACTGGATGGCTACCACGAGAGAACGATTGAAAAAGCTTGAAAAGAAAACTCTGTCACTTGAAGAAAAAATGCAGGAAATCCGTATAGTAAACAGAGCAAAGTGGTTACTTATTACCGAACTGAAAATGACTGAAACGGATGCACATCGTTATATAGAAAAACAGGCTATGGACAGATGTGTTTCAAAAAAAGAAATCGCAGAGGAAATAATAAAAACTTACGCATAAAAGGACGAAAATACATGTTTAACTCAGATAATTTATCAATAAATGAAAACAATCACTTAACCATTGGAACTCACGACACAGTGGAGCTTGCAAAAGAATACGGCACTCCTCTGTATGTGCTTGACGAAGACCTAATGCGAAAAAACTGCCGTGATTATAAAGAAGCCATAGACAAGTATTACAGCGGCAACGGACTTATCCTGTTTGCGAGCAAGGCTCTTTGTACCATGTACACGGCAAAGCTTGCAGAAAGTGAAGGATTAGGTGCGGATGTTGTTTCCGGCGGTGAGCTTTATACATTATATAAAGCCGCGTTTCCGATGGACAAGGTATTCTTTCATGGTAACAACAAAACACAAAGTGAAATAGAACTTGCTATACACTGCGGAGTTGGTCATATTGTTGTTGATAACAAATACGAGCTTGACTTATTGAATGATATTGCAAAAGAAAAAGGCATTATTCAGAAAATTCTATTCAGAATCAAACCGGGCATTGACGCACACACCCATGACTTTGTAAAGACCGGGCAAATCGACTCAAAATTCGGTGTTGCCTTAGAAAACGGCGAAGCATTTGAAATTCATAAGTATGCAACAACACTTTCTAATATTCAGGTTGATGGTGTTCACTGTCATATAGGTTCTCAGATTTTTGAATTTGAGCCTTTTTGTGAAGCTGCAAAAGTTATGATGAATTTTATAGCCGACCTCAAGGCCAAGCTATCTTTGAAAATTAAAATATTAAACCTCGGCGGTGGCTTTGGTATCAAATACGATTCCACTGACGACCCTCTTACTCCTGCAGAATATATCAAAAAGACAGCTGAAGCAGTAAAAGAGGTTGCCATGGAAAGAAATATAAACCTGCCCTACTTGGTATTTGAACCGGGACGCAGCATTGTTGCACCTGCCGGAATCACTTTATATACCGTAGGCGGTGTAAAAGAAATTGAAAATGTCAGAACCTATGTTTCGATAGACGGAGGCATGGGCGATAACCCAAGATATATCCTTTATGGTGCAAAATACTCGGCAGTTGTTGCAAACAATGCAGGAGCAAAACCGATTGCACCCGTAACCATTGCCGGGAAATGCTGTGAATCAGGAGATTTAATTCAGGAAAATATCATGATGCCTGAAATTAAAGTTGGCGACATACTTGCAATCTTAGCAACAGGTGCATATAACTACTCAATGGCAAGCAATTATAACCGCATTCCCCGACCGCCGATTGTTGCAGTTAAGGGTAATGAAAAGAAAGTCATCGTTAAACGAGAAACATATGATGATATTATTAGAAATGATGTATTGTAAAATATACTTTTCTTTCTACCCCTGTATTAAATTTTGATATATTTAACCCCCTTTGATTGAAATTTCAAAGGGGGTTAATACGTTTGTTTTAGTAGCAGAACCTTAACTTATCTGATACCATACTTTTCAATGATATAATCCATATCTTTATCGCCTCTGCCTGAGAGGTTTATGAGAACTGAACCTTTGCCCATTGTCTTTGCAAGCTTCATACCGTAGGCAACAGCGTGTGAGCTTTCAATTGCGGGAATGATACCTTCCATTCGAGAGAGTTCAAAGAAAGCATCAATGGTTTCATCATCTGTTACTACGTCATACTTCACTCTGCCAAGATCGTGCAAAAATGCGTGTTCGGGACCGCAGGACGGATAATCAAGACCGCTTGCAACCGAATAAACAGGAGCAGGCTCACCGTTTTCATCTTTAAGCATTATTGAATTAAATCCGTGCATAATGCCTTCCTCTCCGTAAGTAAGGCTTGCAGCGTGGTCGCCCATTTTAATTCCTCTGCCGAGTGGCTCAACACCATAAATATCGACAGGATCGTTTAAGAATCCTGAGAAAAGTCCCATTGCATTTGAACCGCCGCCGACACAGGCAACTACGCTATCTGGAAGTTCTCCTGTCATATCAATAAACTGTTCTCTTGCTTCTATTCCTACAACACTCTGGAAATCTCTTACCATCATCGGGAAGGGATGCGGTCCTACAACAGAACCGATGCAATAAATGGCATCTTTATATTCATTGCAGTATGCCGTAAATGCCGCATCAACCGCTTCTTTGAGTGTCTGCAGTCCGTCAGTTACTTCAATTACTCTTGCACCGAGTATTTTCATTCTTGCAACATTGGGTGCCTGCTTTTTAATATCAACAGCACCCATATAGATGTCGCACTCTAAGCCGAAATATGCAGCGGCAGTAGCAAGAGCTACACCGTGCTGTCCTGCACCTGTTTCTGCAATAACCTTTTTCTTTCCCATATATTTCGCAAGTAAAACCTCGCCCATACAGTGATTTAATTTATGTGCGCCTGTATGGTTCAGATCCTCACGCTTAACATAAAGCTGAACGCCTGTGCCGATTTTATCGGAAAGCCTTGCAAGATGTGAAATCGGTGTTGGTCTGCCTTGAAACTCTTTTCTTATTCTGCGAAGCTCGTTTATAAATTTTCTTGACTTGCAGATTGTCTGATAAGCTTCGGATATTTCGTTCATAGCAGTTTGCAGTTCGGGCGGAATGTATGAGCCGCCGTATTTTCCAAAATAGCCGTTTGCGTCAGGGTAGTTCTTAAAGTATGTGTCAAATTCAACATTATTATATTTCATGATAAAATTCCTCCAAATTTTGATATAGTTTAGGATGGTTTAGGTTTAGTCCATAATTTCATATTAAATTTATTTATACGGCGCAAAGCGCGCCACCAGCGTTTTGTCATAAGCATTTTATTTACCTCCTTCAAAAAAGAAAAACTCCTTTGATTTATATTTTGTCAAAGGAGTTAATAAAACAAAAACGCCCTTGACAGAAATATACTAATTCTGTCAAGGACGAATAAATACAAATATCCGCGGTGCCACCTTGATTCACAGCATGACCTGTGCGCTTAGCGAAGCTCCAACAAGCTCCCGACTTCTTACGCGAGTCTTACGTCTGTGAATTTCCTCACAGCCCTTAGCAGCCCATATTACTCAGAGAGCCTTTGTGGAACTCACACCATAATCCACTCGCTCGGAAAGACCGACTCTGCCTTTTTTCTGCCTCAACGGTTTGTTGTTTATTAAATTATTTGTTATTATACTACTATGAATATGCTTTGTCAATACTTTTTGTGAAATTTCTTTGAAAAAACATCTTTTTTCTTCACTTTAATTGATTTTCCACCCTTTTTATGGTAAAATATTATATATTTAAACCGATTGTGAGTGTGGAGATACTGCTATGAGCAAAAAGGAAATATTCAAAAGATATATTTTATTTATACTATGCCTGTTCTTTATGGGAATAGGTGTGGCACTTACTAAACATGGAGAGTTGGGAGTATCACCCATTTCATCAGTTGCAAATGTTATCAGCATTAAATTTTCATTTTTATCATTCGGAACATGGCTTACCATTTCAAACTGTGTGCTGCTTCTCGGACAAGTGATATTGCTCCGTAAAAATTTTATGCCTTTTCAGCTTTTGCAAATCCCTCTTTCATTTTTGTTTGGATATTTCACAGATTTCGGTCTGTACCTGGCGAGCTTTATACCAAACGACATTTACATAGTAAAGCTGTTACTTGTTATATTCGGAATAGTTGTTCTTGGCTTCGGTATCACCCTTGGGGTGATTGCAAATGTAATTCTAAATTCAGGTGAAGCATTTGTAAAGGCACTGTCAGATGTTTTACATAAGGATTTTTCAAATGTGAAAATTGCATTTGATATATCTTGGGTTGCACTTTCTATTGTTCTTTCACTGATTTTCTTTAACGGCTCGATGGTCGGAACAAGAGAAGGTACTGTAATATCTGCCGTATTTACAGGAGTTGCGGTTAAGCTATGGTTAAAGTTTATTAAAAACCCCATTGAAAATGTACTTATAAAATAAAAAATTCGATTTAGAAATCAAAAAATATAATATCAGGATTTATAAAAAAGTAGCGTGATTATATGCTGAATATAGTAAGTCTTATTTCGGGTGCTTTAGCTTGGATATTTGCCGTCTTTGCAATTACAGTATCTAAAGCATATACATCCCACAGAAATACGTTTGTGAGCTTCACTCTATGCACAATATCCCTTTTGTTTCAATTATTTGAGATAAACCGTAGAGTATTGATTGGTGATTTTTCAGCTATTGAAGATACTATTCGTGCGGTCATAATTGCCGGTATTGTATTGATTGCAATTACAGCTATATTAAATCTAATTGCAATATTAAAAACAAAGAACAAGTAAGATGAGTCAACACTTATTTTCATACAGAGTCAAAAAGTAAAGACCTTTGCGGATTTAAGATTCGCAAAGGTCTTTTATATGCAATTACTTTGAAAGCATTACCTTATCGTTTGCAAATTCGCTACCGCTTGCTTTTTCAAACAGTTCAAGCAACTGCGGGATAGTAAGCTTTTTCTTTTCCTCGCCCGACACATCTATGATTATTCTTCCTTCATGCATCATAATAAGGCGGTTGCCGTATTCGATTGCATCGTGCATATTATGCGTAATCATAAGTGTTGTGAGGCTATCCTTTGACACAATTTCTTCCGTAATTTCCAATACCTTTTTTGCAGTTTTAGGATCAAGTGCCGCTGTATGCTCATCAAGAAGCAAAAGCTTCGGCTTTTTAAGTGTTGCCATAAGAAGTGTAAGAGCCTGTCTCTGACCGCCTGAAAGAAGCCCTACCTTTGCGGTAAGTCTTTCTTCAAGTCCCAAACCAAGAATTTTTAAAAGCTCTTTGTATTCTGTCCTCTCCTTAGATGTGATACCTGCACGGAGAGTTCTTCTTTTACCACGTCTTGCAGCAAGAGCAAGATTTTCTTCAATCTGCATATCTGCCGCAGTTCCGGTCATTGGATCCTGAAAAACTCTGCCAAGGTATTTTGCACGTTTATATTCCGGCAAGCCGGTAATATCAACACCATCAATCACGATATTTCCGCAATCTACGGGATAGACACCTGCAATCATATTCAGCATTGTGGATTTACCAGCACCGTTTCCGCCGATAACAGTTACAAAATCGCCTTTTTTGAGATGTAAGTCAATTCCGTTAAGAGCTTTCTTTTCGTTTATTGTTCCGGGGTTAAAGGTTTTTTCTACACCTGTGATTTTAAGCATTTGCCTTACCCCCTTTATGTTTTCTCATATGCCTTTGGGCATATTGATTCTTCCAATAAGGAATAGCAAGGAAAATAGCAACAATAGCCGCCGAAAGAAGTTTTAAGAGGTTTGCATCCATACCGAGTGTGATAACCGTCTGGATAACGATATAATAAATAATCGAACCAAACGCCACTGATAACAAACGCAATGCAAAGTTCTTGAAAATTTTTCCAAAAAGTGCTTCGCCGATAATAACCGCAGCAAGACCGATAACGATAGCACCTTGTCCCATCTTAACGTCTGCAAAACCCTGATACTGTGCAAGAAAAGCTCCCGAAAAAGCAACGAGACCGTTTGATAGCATAATACCAAGAACCTTATTGAAGTTTGTATTGATACCCTGTGCTCTGCTCATATTAAGGTTTGTACCTGTTGCTCTGATAGCACATCCCATTTCCGTTCCGAAGAACCAATACAAAAGTGCGATCATTACAACCAAAACCACTCCAACAGTTATAAGCGGATTATGGAATGCAAAATCCCTGACCCAGCGCAGCGAAACAAGAAGCTCGGTTTGATTCACATTAACAGACTGGTTGGCTTTTCCCATTATTTTAAGGTTGATGGAATAAAGGGCAAGCTGTGTAAGAATACCCGACAAAATTGCAGGGATACCCATGCAGGTATGCAAAAGTCCTGTTATAGCACCTGCCAAAAGACCTGCAATAAATGCGATTAGCATTGCAAGCCACAAATCACAACCGTTTAATATAAGTATAACAGCCACAGCTCCGCCTGTTGCAAATGAACCGTCAACGGTAAGATCCGCAACATCCAGAATTCGGTAGGTTATATAAACACCGATAGCCATAATGCCCCATATAAGTCCCTGAGAAAAGGAACCGGGCAGAGCAGTTATAAGTTGTTCTAAAATTTCCATTTAATTCACCATACTTAAATTCTATCAAGCCTGAGAGAAATGGTTTTTCTCAGGCTTGATAGACGCTATATTTTATTCTTCGATTGCTGTATATCCTTCAAGAGGTTTAATTCCTAAAGCTTCGCAATTCTGTTTGTTGTATTTAGGTGTCTGTTTCTCTGCATATTCGATAGGCATATTGGAAATATCTTCGCCGTCTTTCAAAATCTTAACAGCCATCTTACCTGTGGTGTAGCCAAGGTCATAGTAGCTGATAGAAAGTGTCGCAATACCGCATCCTGAACAAATACCTTCTTCGCCTGCAATTACAGGAATCTTTTTAGGTTCACAGATATTATCAATGATACCTGTGTTTTCTGCAACAGTGTTATCGGTAGGAACATAGATTACATCGCTCTTATCTGCCGCTGTGGTACAAATCTGAGCAAGGTCATTGGAATCTGTAAACGGATACAATGTAGCACTAAGACCTTTCTTTTCAAGTTCAGCTTTAACAACATCTACCTGATACTGGCTGTTTGCTTCCTTTGAGCAATAGAGAAGACCTACTTCTTTAGCGTCAGGAACCCACGCAGTAATCATTTCTGCCTGCTTGTCAAGAGGAGCAAGGTCGGATGTACCTGAAATATTTCCGCCAACAGTTCCGTCAAAATTCTTGATTTCAAGAGCAACACCATATTCTGTAACTGATGTACCGAGAATCGGAATGTCGCCTGTTGCTGCAGCCGCCGCCTGAAGCGCAGGTGTTGCGTTTGCCATAATGAGATCTACGTTGTTTGATACAAACTGATTAGCAATAGTTGAGCAAGTGTTGGGATCATTCTGGCCGTTCTGGAAATCAAACTCAACCGCATCTTCGCCAAGCTCGTCAATAATTGCCTGCTTGAAGCCTTCTGTTGCTGCATCAAGTGCATCGTGTTCAACAAGCTGAACAATACCGATCTTGTACTTAGCATTTGAGCTGCCACCATCGGAACATCCGGTAAGTGATACCAAACTTACGCACATAACAAGTGCCAACATGAGAGATACTACTTTTTTCATAATAAAAACTCCTTTGAAATTTTATTTTATTCACGCCCTGACGGGCATAAATTTCTGATAGCAGATGGCTTATGCAGCCAGTTTCGCAACAAGCGAAACAATATTATATATGATAGGTGCAAACAAAATTGCAGGCAGAAAATCCGCAACCTTGATTTTTGTAATTCCCATTAGATTTGTGCCTATCATAATAATTAAGATTGAGCCTACACAAGTCATTTCGTTAATCGCACCAGTGCTCATAAACGGTGCAATAAGTCCTGCAAGAAGAACAAGTCCGCCCTGAATAACAAGTACAGATACCGACGACAGCAAAACTCCGAGTCCGAGGCTTGAGGCAAGCATCATCGAAGATACAAAATCAAGTGTTGCTTTTGTTATAAGCACCGAGTTATCTCCGGTGAGTCCTGCCTGAATAGAACCTGTAACCGTCATTGAGCCGACGCAGAATAAAAGCGTAGCAGTAACTAAACCCTCGGCAAATGATATGCCTTTGTTATCCTTTTTGAATTTTGTTTCTACCGCCTTTGCAAGTCTGTTGACTGCACCATCAATGTTCGATAGTGTTCCTGCGATTACACCTAACACTATTGATGCAATTGCTATGAGAACATTTTCGCCACACAAACTTCCCGATATGCCTATGTAGAGGGTACAAGCGCCAAGACCAACCATAGCTGCCGTACTTACTTTTTCAGGAATACCTTTTTTAAACAGTAATCCTATGCACGAACCTAAAATTACTGTTATTACATTTACTATTACTCCAAACATTTTTTCGCCTACTTTTCATCTATAAAACAAAAATCCTCTGCATCTTAAATAAGATACAGAGGACGAAAATCAATTCCGTGGTACCACCTCAGTTTATCACTACCTCACGATAGCGACCTTATCAGGTACTAACATACCTTAGTTCTATGACGGGAACACCCGTTGCATCCTACTGAAGATTACTCTCGTTCAGTGCACTGCTAACAGAAGGAATTCGTCAAGGTTATTACCATTGCCTCGCACCAACCGGCAACTCTCTCCAGGCTCTTTCCAAGCTTACTTAGTTCTGCTCACCGCATTTAGATGATATTTAATTTATGCAAGGTATTATATCACTATATTCCAAAAAAGTCAATGGTTTTGAGTAAATTTATAAATTTTCTAAAAAATTCTAAATTATATATAAAATTCCACCCAAAAACATCTTACAAAATATCAGTAATACTTCCTGCAACTATTCCGTCAATAAACTGCTTTGCAGCACGTGCAGATCGTGTACCACGCTTCAATGCAAATTTCTCTGCCGATGCTTCAAGCTTTTCTGTATCGTATTCTATACCTTGTTTATCGGCAAGATTATGCACGATATCAAGATATGTTGCTTTATCGGGTCTTGAAAATGTAAGCTGAATTCCAAATCTTTCGGAAAGAGATAACAATTCCTGCATTGTATCGTTAAAGTGAACATCGTCACCTTCA
>JAZQEC010000016.1:0-3829 GCA_045538755.1 Clostridia bacterium | reverse complement strand
GCATCAATAGAAAAAGGCAGTGCAACACTGCGTCAAAATTTAAATTTATAATAATATATGGAAAGAGGTAATAAAAATGGCAAGAATTTTTTATCAGCAGGATTGTGATTTGGAGAAATTATCAGGAAAAACCGTTGCTATTATCGGTTACGGTTCACAGGGACACGCACACGCACTTAACTTAAAGGACAGCGGTGTTGATGTTGTTGTTGGTCTTTATGAAGGCTCAAAAAGCTGGGCGAAGGCTGAAAGTCAGGGGTTAAAGGTTATGACAGCAGCAGATGCGGCAAAGGCTGCCGACATCATTATGATTCTTATCAACGATGAAAAGCAGGCTAAACTTTATAAAGAAAGCATTGAACCGAACCTTACAGAAGGCAAGACACTTGCATTCGCTCACGGTTTTAACATTCATTTCGGTTGCATCACGCCTCCTGAAAATGTGAATGTAATCATGATTGCACCGAAAGGTCCCGGTCATACAGTTCGCTCAGAGTATCAGGCAGGCAAAGGTGTTCCGTGCTTAATAGCGGTTCATCAGGATGCAACAGGCGATGCTTGGGATTTAGGTCTTGCTTACGCTCTCGGTATCGGTGGAGCAAGAGCAGGCGTTTTGGAAACAACATTCAGAACCGAAACAGAAACCGACCTTTTTGGTGAGCAGGCAGTTCTTTGCGGCGGTGTTTGCGCTCTTATGCAGGCAGGCTATGAAACACTTACCGAGGCAGGCTATGATCCGAGAAACGCATATTTTGAATGTATCCACGAAATGAAGTTAATTGTTGACCTTATTTATCAAAGCGGATTTGAAGGAATGAGATATTCTATCTCAAATACTGCTGAATACGGTGACTATGTAACAGGTCCGAAGATTATTACAGAAGATACAAAGAAAGCAATGAAGAAAATCCTTTCTGACATTCAGGACGGAACATTTGCAAAGGAATTCCTGCTTGATATGTCAGATGCAGGCGCACAGGTTCACTTCAAGGCTATGCGAAAGCTTGCAAAAGAACATTCTTGCGAAAAAGTTGGCGCAGATATCCGTAAGCTTTACAGTTGGAGTGATGAAGACAAACTCATCAACAATTAACGGAGGTGTTTGTTATGTCGAAAGAAAATGTTGTTGAGGGCGTTCAAAACGCCCCTCACCGCAGTTTGTTTCACGCATTGGGACTTACTGAGGAAGAACAAAAAAGACCGCTTATCGGCATTGTAAGTTCATATAATGAGATTGTTCCCGGACATATGAATATTGATAAGATTGTAGATGCCGTAAAGATCGGCGTTGCAATGGCAGGAGGAACACCGATTGTATTCCCTGCAATTGCAGTTTGTGACGGTATCGCTATGGGACATCAGGGAATGAAATATTCTCTTGTTACCCGTGATTTAATTGCAGATTCTACTGAGGCGATGACACTTGCTCATGGTTTTGACGGTCTTGTTATGGTTCCTAATTGCGATAAGAATGTACCCGGACTTTTGATGGCAGCAGCAAGAGTAAATATTCCTACTGTATTTGTCAGCGGAGGTCCTATGCTTGCAGGAAAAATTGACGGATGCAAAACAAGCTTATCAAGTATGTTTGAAGCAGTTGGTAGCTATAATGCAGGAAAATTAAGCGATGAAAAGTTGAAAGAGTATGAGTGTAAAACCTGCCCGACCTGTGGTTCGTGCTCAGGTATGTATACAGCAAATTCTATGAACTGCCTGACAGAAGCTCTCGGTATGGGACTTCGTGGAAACGGAACAATCCCTGCGGTATATTCGCAGAGAATAGAACTTGCAAAACATGCAGGTATGGCAGTAATGGAGCTTGTTAAAAAGAACATCTGTCCCCGTGATATTATGACAGAAGAAGCTTTGATGAATGCTTTGACTGTGGATATGGCACTCGGTTGTTCTACTAACAGTATGCTGCATCTTCCTGCTATTGCTCACGAGTGTGGTGTAAATTTGAATTTGGATGTTGCAAACAAAATCAGTGCAAAAACTCCAAATCTTTGCCATTTAGCACCTGCAGGTCGCACCTATATGGAGGATCTTAATGAAGCAGGCGGTGTTTATGCCGTAATGAATGAGCTTAACAAGAAAGGGCTTCTAAATACCGATTGTATGACCGTAACAGGCAAAACCATAGGAGAAAATATTTCAGGCTCAGTAAATCTCAATCCCGAAGTTATTCGCCCGATTGAAAATCCATATTCAGAGACAGGCGGAATTGCGGTTCTTCGTGGAAATCTCGCTCCTGACGGAAGCGTTGTTAAAAGAAGTGCAGTTCTTCCCGAAATGCTTGTACATGAAGGTCCTGCAAAGGTTTTTGACTCGGAAGAAGATGCACAGAAAGCGATAAATGCAGGTAAAATTGTAGCAGGTGATGTTGTTGTAATCCGTTACGAAGGTCCAAAAGGCGGTCCCGGTATGAGAGAAATGCTGAACCCCACATCTGCTATTATGGGTATGGGACTTGGAAACAGCGTTGCACTCATCACAGACGGAAGATTTTCAGGTGCGACAAGAGGTGCTTGTATCGGTCATGTATCACCCGAGGCTGCAAGCGGCGGTATGATAGGAATAGTTAAAGACGGAGATATAATCTCAATCAACATTCCTGAAAATAAGCTTGAACTTAAAGTATCAGATGAAGAAATAGAAAAGCGCATGGCAAGCTTTGTGCCAAAAACAAAAGAACTTTCAGGATACTTAAAACGCTATGCAGCGTTGGTTTCAAGCGGTGCTGAAGGAGCTGTACTGAATTGAACAAATTAAAAGAATTATCACTTCGCCTTCATGCAGTATCCGTAATGCGAGATTTACTTGAAGACCAAGTGATAAAGGCACTTATGAACTTTTTAGACCTTGCGGATGAAGCAAGCGAGGCAGACAGGGTTGATGCATATACGTTGTTTGTTTCGGAGCTTTATAAGACAGGTGCAGAGGACTTGTCTTGTTATGTGAAAAAAATTGTATTTGAAAGTGAAAATGTTTATGTAAAGCTCAAAGGAAAAGGCGAAACACCCTCTGCACTTCTTACAAAAAGCCTTGAAAACGAATTGAAAACATTCGATGAGGTTGCATCACTTTCTGCCGAAGAACTTTTAAGTGAGTTTGACTTTCTTCCAGGATACTATACCGGAAAAGGCAACATATCCAAAGAATACATAAAACGCCTTGATAACATAAGTAAATACGGTTACGGTATATATGCAAAGTACAGAATGTTTTATATCGGTGAGGATGGTCAGATCACTCCTGTTCAGAATCCCGATGAAACAAAGATGTCGGACCTTATTGACTATAAGCGTGAGCAGAATGTGATAATGGATAACACAAAGGCTCTGCTCGCCGGTAAGCCTGCGGCAAATATTCTTCTTACAGGTGATGCCGGAACGGGTAAATCTTCCACAGTAAAAGCCGTTGTAAATGAGCTTTGTGATAATGGTCTCCGTATTATTGAAGTGCGCAAGGAACAACTCCACGGCATACCGAAAATTCTTGACGAGCTGACAAAAAATCCGCTAAAATTCATTTTGTTCATTGATGATTTGTCATTCACAAAGGATGATGATAATTTTAGTGCATTAAAGGCAATCTTAGAAGGCTCTGTGTCTGCCAAATCAAATAATGTGGTAATTTATGCAACCTCAAACCGCAGGCACTTGGTAAAAGAGAATTTTTCTGATCGTGAAGGTGACGATGTTCACTTTAACGATACAATGCAGGAATTGTTATCTCTTTCCGAAAGATTTGGAATTCAGCTTACATTTTCAAGACCCGATAAAGCAACATATCTTGATATCGTGCATAATCTTGCCGATAAACAAGG
>JAZQEC010000015.1:0-47883 GCA_045538755.1 Clostridia bacterium | reverse complement strand
TGCTATTTTTTCACGAATTTCGGTTGTGTACGGAAGCATTTTTATAATCTTATCCATATCCTGTATACCGCAGATTCCTGACGGCAGACAGTCAACTCCGTCAAAATCACTTCCCAACCCAATGTTGTTCTCGCCGCCAAGCGCCAAAAGCCTGTCAGTATGATGTATTATATCTGATATATCGTCTCCAAAAAACGGCGGATAAAAATTTATTCCTACCACTCCGTCCGTATTTACAATTTCCAAAAACTGCTCGTCACTAAGATTTCTAATATGTTCTTTGACACTTTTTAAATTTGAATGGCTTGCACATATCGGTTTTTTTGAAATTTTGCACACATCCCAAAACGATTTCTCCGAAAGGTGCGACACGTCGATAATAATGCCCAGCTTATTCATTTCCCGAACAGCCTCTTTCCCAAAATCCGACAAGCCCGAATCCACTTTTTCCATAACGCCGCAGGCAAGTTTGTTCCCAAAGTTCCATGTAGGCGCAATCATTCTCACCCCAAGATTATATAGCTTATGTAAATCAGAAAGTGAATTTATAGGCTCACCGCCTTCCAGACTCAAGAATGCCTTTATTTTTGTAGGTGCATTTTCCCAATCATTAAAACTTTTACATACAGTTATTTCATTTGCGCCGGCTTCTTTATAAAACTGTTTTATAATAGTTTCAGCACGCCTCATCGCACACTCTGCGTACTCAGGCGCAATAAAAGCTGCAAATACCTGCGTATAGGATGAGTACTTAGAAAGCCTTTTTGCATCAATATGCATATCATTTTCACTAAGTTTTTTGCCTTGATTTACAAGCTCGCTTATAGTATCTGCGTGTGCGTCAAAAATCTCCATAGCTCCTCCTAAAAAGCTGATTTGATATGATTAATTTCCGTCACCGAGAGCACGTCGCCACACGGCTTATACATAACCTCAATAACATCAAAGCGCATATCTATGTCGTCTCTTCCCAGATAATAAAGGGCAGTTTTTATAATTTTCGTCTGCTTTTTAAAGTCGACAAACTCTGAAGGCGTTCCATAAGCCTTTGAAAGTCTGGTCTTTACTTCGCAAAACACAATCACATCTCCGTCCTTTGCGATTATATCAATTTCGCCCACACGGGAATGATAATTTCGTTTTAAAACTGATATTCCGTTTTTTTCAAGAAACCGACAAGCCGCCGTTTCGCCAAAATCCCCAATTTCCTTTGTCGTCATATATTTTCTCCTAAAAGTTTTTTAAGAAAGGTTTTTCTGTGAATAGGGCTTACTCCATACTCTAAAATAGCATCAGTGTGAGCCTTTGTTCCGTATCCTTTATGCTTATCAAACCCGTATTCCGGATACTTTTTCGCCATTTCGGTTATGTATCTGTCCCTTGAAACTTTTGCGAGGATTGATGCCGCTGCAATCGATATGCTTTTTGCATCGCCCTTTACTACCGTTTCGTGCGGCAAATCCATTCCCTTTATGCTGTTTCCGTCAATTATGACATAGTCGGCAGTGACGGAAAGATTTTTAACAGCACCGCACATAGCCTTGTGTGTTGCATTTAAGATATTTATTTCGTCAATTTCCTTTTCATCGACCGAATACACCGAATATGCAACTGCTATTTCCGTTATTTTTTCAAATAATTCTTCACGTTTCTTTTCAGATAGCTTTTTGGAGTCGTTGATTCCGTCAAGGCGTGCGCTCTCCGGCAAAATGACCGCCGCCGCATAAACCGGACCGGCCAGGGGTCCTCGTCCTGCCTCATCAACACCTGCTATTGCTTTAAAACCTTTCGCTTTCAATGTCCTTTCAATTTCCCACATTCCCGCCTGACGTTTTAACTCTTCTTCCTCTGTTAATTTAGGCATTTTATTCACCTCAAAATATTTTTTAAAATATTATATCATTTTTTAAAAAAATATGCTATAATAATTTTATATTAATTTTAAAAAAATATTATTTCTATATATGAAGCACACTTTAAGGAGGATATCGCAATGTATATGCGCGAAATTGACGATCCTGTAACAATACAGTATATAATTTTATTTACGCTTTTTGAGGCAAAACGCAAGGTGACTCACTCGCAGCTCACTTGCCTGACACTCGACCGCTGTAATATAAACTTTACAAATTTCCAGATTGCGCTTGACAATCTCGTTCAAATTGGATATGTTAAAATCCTTTCAAATGCACTCGATGAAAAAATGCCTATTTACGAGCTTGCAAAAAAAGGCATCGATGCCAACGGATTTTTCTCTCATTCAATTCCAATATATATCCGCGAACAAATAAAGGAGCATATCGAACCGTTTTTTGCCGAGGAAAATCTGAAAAAAAGTGTAAAGGCAACACTTGTTCCAATAAATGAAAGCGAATATAACGTGGAATGTGCGCTCTACGAAAGTGTATCGCCGCTAATGGAGCTTTCCTTTTATGCAGGCTCCCGCGAGGTTGCTGCAGGAATAATAAGAAATTTTAAAGCAAATCCTGAAAAAGTCTATTCAGAAATTTTTAAAAGTCTTTTAGGCGATGAGCAGGAATAACCAAAAGGCAATATACGTTTCAAAAGTATATTGCCTTTTTATTTGTTAGACTAATTAATCACTGTCTACATCTAATAATTTTGATACTGGAATTCCCAAAGCTGCTGCTATTTTATATAATGATTTTACTGATGGTACATATACAAGACTTGGTGCTTCAAGTTGTGATATAAAATTCAATGACATTCCCGAATATTCGCTTAACTGTTCCTGCGTTATGTTACATAGTCGTCTATAATACCCTATTTTTAATCCCACCTTTATTATAAACATATCATATTCTTTTTTATTAAATTGCTCCATTTTTGTACTCCTCATATTTTTAATTTAATTTTATGCTATTGACAAATAAATTATAATTATGTATAATTAAGTAAAACTACCGTAATTATAAGTAAATAGGATGGTTTATTAGTAGTAATATAAAAGGAGTTCAAAATGATAAAAAAGAAAAATTTTATTACAGGCAATATTGATTTAATGTGGAGTAATCTAAAAATCGGAGAAATTGCAAAGGATGGAAAAATATTTCATAACGGTTCTCATATAGCAACTATGAAGAACGGAAAAATATACGACCTTGGTGGTTGCCGAAAGCCATTTACAAATCTTGAAGATTTATTTCCATTCCATAAATAAATATTACGGAGGACAGCACAAATGGCTTTTCATAACTGGTTTGCCTTAACTGGGATAGCATTACGCGAAATACCTTGGATTTGTGATATGTTTATAAACGAAAATTTCACCAAGGAATATGATGAACAAATACAACACGAAATTGCACTTATTTCAATCACGGTAGCATTATCAAATAGTCTTGATAAACTTATTATTGATAGCTATTGTATTAATTCTTTTTGTGATATACTACATATAGATAATATTGATAGAAGTACCATTAAACCAAATGAGTACAAATTAACAATTAACGATTTCATCGCTGAAAACGAAGACTTTTGTGAATGTGATTACGAATATCGTTATAGGATTATAGAGGCAATCCTTTATATCTTGCATTACAATCAAAGAAAAATTGACAATTATCAAGACATAATAACGCTGGCTATTTTTTTCAAAATCAGGAAAAATGATTTTTCATATTTAATAAATAAATACAGGAGATAATAATATGGATAATATACAAATTACAATGGGGGCTGTAGAAACCCTTAACGAACGAATAAATATTTTACAAGATGAACTGGAATCTCTAACCACTCAAAAAAATGCCTTAAAAACACAGATTAATGCTTCCTCATTGAAGGATGCAAGCATAAAACTATTCCGTATATTGGCACTCATCAGTGGATGCATCCTAGCTTTTCTTGGTTTGCTTAGTTTGTTTATTGAAGACGGCTTTCCTATGTTTATTATATTTGGTCTTCTAGGTGCTGGATTGCTATGGCTATATTTTGACCAAGAATCAAATTCAGTTAAAAACCAAGCACATATTTATGAAAAACTCCAAAAACTCGAACACAGTATATCAAAAAAGCAAAACGAATTAAACGAATATAAGCAAAAGAAAAAAGATTTAATTCTTGAACACGAACGAAAATTAAATGACAATATGAATGAAATTATTGATGACTCATTTAGTTTTAATGATGTTAATGAAACAAAAGAATGTCCTATGTGTGCTGAAACTGTTAAAGCAAAAGCAAAAAAATGTCGCTATTGCGGATACAATTTCGAAAATTAAAGTCTTGATTTTTCTTCCATTTCATACACAAAAATACAACCTTTTTGGAAAAATATTTTAGTTATATTTTAAGATTATTATCACAAAATAGCATTGTAGTCGTTAACAAACGGCTGCTTTAGATAGATTTTAGAGTGAACGTAATAGGTTCAAAAAAGTATGGAGGAAAAAACAATGAGTAGATCAAGAATTAACGTACCGGAAGCAAAGCAGGCTATGGAAAACTTCAAGATGGAAGCAGCAAACGAAGTTGGAGTTAACTTAAAGCAGGGCTACAACGGTGACTTAACAGCAAGACAGGCTGGTTCAATCGGCGGTCAAATGGTTAAGAAGATGATTGAAGATTACGAAAACAAAATCAAATAAAAATGATTAAAGTAATCAGTTTATTTTCACGTTTAGATGATGACCTCGATTGGGGCGAAGGAGCGCTGTACTATTTTCCGGTTTCTTATAGCGGAGAACTATATAACGCATACGGCGGTTCGTATTTTACACCATTAATTATTATAAGTAAAACTCCCGATTTTTAAGCCACCTGTAATACAGGTTATTACAGACTTAAAGAAATCATTTAGGAAAATAAACAGCAAAAAGCAGATGCTTTGGAAAAATCCTTAGTGTCTGCTTTTTTATTAAAAACATTTGCAACAAAACGTTTGCAACAAAATAATAAAAGAAGGTTTTTACAATATGATATGTACACCAAAAGTCAGACACTTTTGATGGTGCATATCACATACTGTATCAGTCACTTTCTTCTTTTTTATGAAACTTAATCCCCAAATCATTTCCCAAAATTCTTGCATTCGTGATACTTCCTTTTCCAAAACTGTCACGGATTTTATCAATGGCAAGCTCAAGCTTTTCATGCCTTGACTCATTTTTTGTTTCATCATCAAAAAGGCTAATCTGACCGCCATTGTCACCAACAGAAAAATTGGTACCGGTTACGGTAAGCATTCTTATCGGCTTATCCATTTTCCAGTTTTCCAAAATAATTTTCATTGCTACGTCAAATATCTCTTTAGTAAGATAGGTTGGTTTTTCAAGTGTAAACTGTCTTGAGATTGTCTTTAAATCAGTATCCTTTATATGCACCTGAACGGTAGTACATCTTAAACCCTTTTTCCGCATTTGCTCTGCGATGTTATCCGAGAGTGCATAAACACCTTTGGCGATATCATCTTCACCGATAATATTCCTCGGGAAAGTCATACCCTTTCCAATAGATTTTGCTTCATGCTCAACGTAATAAGGCTTAACAGGCTCATTATCCTCGCCTCTTGCATAGCGAACGAGCATATGCGCTGTTTTTCCAATCTTTTTTTCCAGAATAAATTCATCTGCTAATGCCAAATCGCCTATGGTTTTTATATTATATGAATTTAAAATTTCACAGCATCGTCTTCCCACAAAAAGCATATCGCATACAGGCAGAGGATACAAAATATCCTTGTAGTTTTCTCTTGTAATTTCGGTTGTTGCGTCAGGTTTTTTATAATCACTTCCCATTTTCGCGAAAACCTTATTAAAAGAAACGCCAACAGACACCGACACACCTGTTTCCTCTTTAACTCTTTTTCTAATTGTATCGGCAATAGTCTTTCCATCTCCAAAAAGACGTGTGCTGCCCGTTACGTCAAGCCAACTCTCGTCAATGCTAAATTTCTCTACAAGGTCGGTGTAGCTTATATAAATTTCGTTTATTATCTGTGAATATTCAGAATAAATGTGATGATGCGGTGGAACTATTACAAGGTCTGGGCATTTCTTTCGCGCCTGCCAGATAGGCTCGGCAGTTTTAACTCCGTATTTCTTTGCAATCTCGTTTTTGGCAAGAATAATTCCGTGACGGCGTTCTTTATCTCCCGCAACAGCCAAAGGTACATCTTTTAATTTCGGGTTTAAAACCGTTTCAACAGACGCATAAAAATTATTGCAGTCACTATGCAAAATAATTCTGTCCATAACTATATCCTTTCCGCAAAAATAATTGCAAAATTTAAAATCACAGCAAGTGGTACGCATATTTTAAAAATTGGTTTTTTCGTTTTATGACGAAACACCTGCATTCCCAAAAAAGCACCGACACCGCCCATCAAAATCGTACAGGTCAAAAGCACCTTTTCGCTTATTCTCCACCTGTTTTTTACAGCCTTATATTTGTCGATACCATAAAGCAAAAAAACTACTATATTCCACACGGCAAAAAGTATCGGCATCATCAGTATTCTCCTAACTTTAGCATTTATACTTCTATTATAAATCCCACAAAAGTCATTGTCAACCGCACTTTTTTGTTAATTTTGTGTTACAACAAGTTTCACTTTCTTGTATGTTTGAATAATATATGTTATACTAAAAATAATAAAAGGTATAAGGAGTGATAAAAATGGATAAGTTTATTGATAATTTGAAAAAGGGCTTCAGAATAGCCGTAAACGAAGCTGAGAAGTTGACAAAGGTTGTTGCCGATAAAACAACAAATATTGTAGATGTTACAAAGCTCAATCTTTCACTTAACGAAACAGAGCGGAAAACAAGCAAGCTTTATGAAAAAATCGGAAATTTTGTTTATACAAAATATGCAGAAGGAACAGAGTTTGACGGCGAGCTCAAAGAAATCTGTGCAGAAATCGACAGCCTAAAAAAAGATGCAGCAAAATTAAAGGAACAGGTTGCGGCTTTAAAAAACACTTCAGCCTGCCCGTCCTGTGGACAGCTTAATGACAAATCCAGCGACTATTGCTCAAAATGCGGCGAAAAGCTGTCAGGCGAAAAATCTTTTTCTGAAGATGACATGGTAATAGAAGTTACAGAATTTCCTGAAGACTAAAATTTAAGAGGTTGCCAAACGGCAACCTCTTTTTACATTCCAATTTCTCTTAAAAGCTCGGAAAGTGTTGCGGCAGAATCCCTAAGTCCCTTCATTTCCTCTTTTGAGAACGGTACTTCATAAATTCTTTCAACACCGTTTCCGCCGACCATTGTCGGAACGGAAAGAGCAACATCGCGAATATCGTATTCGCCTTCGAAAATTCCTGATACGGTCAAAATCGAGTTTTCATCACCTGCGATACATTCGCATATTCTTGCAACCGCAACGGCGATTGCGTAATAGGTTGCACCCTTCTTTCGTATAATTTCATAAGCCGAATTTTTAACCTCGTTATACATCTTGTCAAGGTCATTTAGGTCACACTTTCCTGTGTATTTACAAAATTCATTCATCGTCATTCCGCCGATATTGGTAACACTCCATGCCGCAACCTCACTGTCGCCATGCTCACCGATAATATATGTGTGACAGTTTCTTGCGTCAACGCCTGTCTTACGGCTTATCATATACTTGAGTCTTGATGTATCAAGCACTGTTCCGGAGCCTATCACCTGATTTTTCGGGAGTCCCGACAGCTTGTAGGTTACATAGGTCAAAATATCAACAGGGTTTGAAACCGGCATCAAGATTACATCAGACGGTGCATATTTCATAATGCTGCTAATTATTTTTTTGTAAATTTCAACATTGTCTTTTAAAAGGTCAAGCCTTGTCTGCCCTGGTTTTTGCGGAGCGCCTGCCGTAATAACCACAATATCTGCGTCCTTACAATCGCTGTAATCGCCTGCAATAACAGTAACCGGTTTTACCAAAGACACGCCATGCGCCATATCAAGTGCATCGCCTTCTGCCTTTTCCTTATTTATGTCAATAAGCACTATTTCCTGAAACAGTCCGCCCAGCATAAGTGTGTATGCCGTTGTCGAGCCAACCGCTCCTGCGCCTATTACAACTACCTTTCCTCTAAACATTTATATCTCTCCTTTTTTAGTTATCATTTGTATTATTTGTATTTTTTATAAAATTTATTATATCAAAATTTAAAACTACCGTCAATTCCTTGCTTTGATATAATAAATTTATAAAAAATAAACTTTCTTAAACTTCAAAAGAGATGCTTTCGCATCTCTTTTGAAAATTACTCAAGTACATACTTTTTCATATATTCAGGAAGCTCGTTTTCTTTATACGCTGCCGCATAAGAGCTTAACCAAATATTGCCCTTTGAAAGATTCTCTCTTACAAATACAAAATAGTTTTTTCCTTCTTTTACCGCCAGCTTTTGTGCGGCGTCTCTTTCAAGAGTACCGGCAAAGAGTTCATCGGCAAACACCCTTCCGTCTAGCCTGCCAAGCTTTGCGCAGTCATTCGGAGAAATCATAAATTCCTCAACTGCACCCTCATCATCTTTATACTTAAACAGCATTTCCTCTGTCAAATCGCCTGGATTTTTACAGATATATACAGAGTCCGCCACCTTATTCATCATTTCATCATAATAGCCCAGCTCCTTTAAGACAGCAACAGTATGCTTGTAGTTTGAATTTACCGTCACAACAAAGTCCTCATGGTAATAATAATTTCTTTCACCACCGTCACCTATCTTTTTGAAGAATTTTAGCTTTTCATTTGCCTCTGATGAAATAGTTACCTCAATTCGTATCGGCAAGGTGTTTGACTCAAGTTCAATCTCCTTATATGAAAGCACGTCTAAATCCTTTTCTACCGCATGAAGGATTTTCGGTGCATCTTCGTTCACAGCAATTCGATAACTGAAATTTGACAGCGATGTATCAATATCCAGACTGTTTACATTGTCTATGTTAAGGTTTTCAATACCTGTTACCTGAGCCTTATATTCCTTAATATTATACATCTTTGTAAGCGCCTGCCTGTACTCGTCTTTTGTTACTTCATATCTTCTTACTAAATTCTTTCCATTTTTTAGCTCATATCTTATATTTAAAGAATGGTACGCATCAGGGTCTTTTTCTCTTTTCTCTATCTCGCTAACCATTTCCTTGTGAATCCCGCGAACCACATCTATGTCATCAGGGAGCGAAACATACGGAAGTCTTGGATAACCATTTCCGTACACCGTCGCCTTTACCACATTTGTAAGCTCAGGCACACGTGTTTCATATCCAAACACACTTGTATATGCAAAGAATGAAATAAAGAGTCCGCTGGCGGCTAAAAATGCAAGAAAACCTTTATATGTACCAAACACCTTGAACGTTTTATTCATAAGCATTTCCGATGCAAAGTACACAATACATGTAACAGCGATGGCAACAATGAATATCGGCAAAGCTGTCAGATTAGTTGAAACAAGTATTCCGAAAATGGCAATCGCCGATGCCGCTACTACCGTATACTTCAAAATAGGTCTGAACCACTTAAATGCTGCAACGTCGCCGCAAGACTCAATTTTTCTGTTTTTATAAAGGAAAAACGTGATAACGTATACAGCCATTGCACCGACAAGATACATCCACATATTTATACTTTTAAACATATCCGTCCTCTGTATTTTCCCAAAAATCCATACAATCGGAGTATTGTTCATTATTTCACTGGCAATAAAGCTGTCTGACTCGGCAAATCCGAAAAGGAACACCTCGCTTATAAGGAAAATTGCCAGTGCAAACAGCATCGGCACGATATGAACCAATACATTAATTGCAATATTTGCCGCTGCATTTCCCGTCAAATACGCAGTAAAGGTTGCCAGCGAGAACATAATGAAAATTACTGCAAGATAACGTGCTATCCAGTAAAATACCGTCCATAAATACATAATCTGGCTGTATGCTAAAAGGCTCATAATCATCAAAATTATGCCGTTTAATATTACAGGCAATCCCATTAAGGTAAATGATGCAAGAAGTGTTGATACATAAACCTCTTTTCTTGTAACAGGAAGTCCGTGAATAAAAATTCCCTGCTTCTGCGAGTGAACACTGTTATACACAAGCGCCGCAACGACAGTTGGCACACAAACCGCCAGAAGCATTGCAATAGCTGAATAATCGCTATTTGTCAAAATAAGACCAGCATTTATATTATTAAAACCAATACTAATATTATTTGAATTGGCATATATGTGAGTAAGCCGTTCTAAATCCTGCACTAAAATTGCAAAGGGTACACTGAAAAACAGGATTATGAAGTACAGAAAACTACCCCATTTAAACCTTGAAATAATGTTTTTGTAAATTCCTTTATTAAACAATGATGTGCTTAAAGTCATAGCCCAGACCTCCCAACTCATAGATAAATACTTCCTCAAGCGTCAAACTAACCGTATCAAATATCAATGGATTGTATTTGCTGACTGTATTTTTTATTTCTTCGCTTTCTCCCTTGATAATTGCGGTATAAACTGAGCCTGTTTTTGTAAGATGTAAAACATCAATTTGTGACCGCAGTTCTGACGGAAATTCTCCCGAAAATGCCATTTGCACCTTTCGGATATTTCCCTTAACCTCATCAAGAGGTTTTTCTACAACCATTTTTCCGTTATGGATTATTCCGACATAATCGCATATATCCTCAAGTTCGCGAAGATTGTGCGACGATACCAAAACTGTCATATCACGTTCTGCAACATCCGAAATAATTATGTTCATAATCTGTTTACGCATCACAGGGTCCAGTCCGTCAAGCGGTTCATCAAGTATTAAAACTTCAGGCATACACGAAAGCACAATCCTGAACGCCACCTGTTTTTTCATACCCTTTGAAAGTCTGCGTATCTGTCGGTTTTCCTCAATTTTCAAAACCTCGCCAAGTGCATTATAGCGCTCACGGTTAAAATTTTTATATGTATTTTCATAAAACTTTGCCATTTCCTTCATAGTAAAGCTTCCAAAAAAGTACCAGTCATCGTTTATGCAAAGCACATTCTGCTTAAGGTCTGCATTTTCCCATACGTCCTTGCCGTTTATTCTGACAGTGCCCGCATCCTGCTTCAAAACACCCATAATATGATTGATTATAGTAGTTTTACCTGCTCCGTTAGGTCCGACTAAGCCATATATACTGCCTTTTTTGACATTTATACAGAAGCCGTCAAGAGCTTTAAAGTTCCCAAAGGTTTTTACAACGTCTTTCGCTCTAATCATTTGCCTCAATCCTTTCCTTGTAGATATCACGGACTATCTTTTCAATATCTTCCTGCGCCTCGCCAAAAAACGCAAGCTCATTTACAGTTTCACAAAGTACCGAATACAAGCTTTCCATTGTTTTTCGGTCTGCATCAGGCACTTCACAAACAAAGTTTCCCTTACCTCTGATACTGTAAATTATACCATCTGCTTCAAGAGTTTTATATGCCCTTTGAACTGTATTCGGGTTTACTGTAAGCTCAACAGATAAATCCCTTACAGATGGAAGCTGGTCGTCTTTTGTAAGGACTCCGTTTATTATCAGTTCCTTTATCCCGTGTGTGATTTGCTCGTGTAGCGGCTTATCATTTTTATAATCCAGTTTTATCACAATATCACCTCGCTCTAACTGTATTATGTGTATTAATACAGTTAGAGTATAACATACGTATTTTCACCTGTCAATAGTTTTTTGCAAAAAAAAAAATCAAAATGCAAATGCATTTTGATTTTTAAATTATTTAACTTCAAATATTTTGTTTGCTTTATACCATAAAAGTATAGTCACAACTATGCAAATAATAAGCTCAGGTAGCATATATGTTGCCTGATATCCGAGTGAGTAAATCCAAGGATTTTGACCTTCGGGTGCATATTCTGCAAAAAGCACCGCTCCGCTTATAAGCGAAGAAACAAATCTTAATGCTGTGCCTGAGGTTATTCCGAGAATTATTCCGCTTATATTCTTTTTGAAAGCCCCTGCAATACCCAAAAGACCGAACGCCAGGATATAGTCAAGCAAAATCGACATCGGATGATATACGACACCGGCAATCAGCATTGAAATCACGCCATAAATTGCACCGGCGACCATTCCTGCAATCGGTCCTCTGCGAATTGCAACCACAAAAATCGGTATCATTGTAAGTGCAACTGAGCCTCCCTGCGGCATTTCCCACACTTTTATAAAGCTGCATACCACCGCCATCGCAACACACACCGCAATTTCTGTTAATTTTCTTGTTTTTGTCATTTGTTTCATTTCCTTTCTTTTTTGAAATTAAATGAATACGATACCCAATTTCACTCTATAAATCAAAAAAGCATACCCCAAAAGGATATGCTTAAAAAACTCGTTTACAGAATCCCTACGCTGGCATTATCCATATCAGGTTACAGGGTCGGAATTCACTAATCCCCTCTCAGCCTGTTTACAAGCTCCCCTTCCATATTCATTTTCCAGATTATATCACAGTATTTATGCATTGTCAAGGTCTTTTAAATAAATTTCCTTGAACTTTTCAACAACCTTTTTTTCAAGTCTGGAGACATACATTTGTGATACACCCCATTTTGAAGCAATCTCACGCTGTGTTTTTTCCTCATAAAAGCGTTCGTGAAAAAGCTCTGCCTCCTGCTCTGTCATTTTTGACATACAGTACTGCATAAAATCATGATTTTCAATCAGGGTAAAGCCCTCATCGTCAAAGCCTATCATCTCTGACAAGCTCAAACCGCCATCGGTATAAACTTCATCCTCAAGTGATTTTATAAATGCGGCATCGCCTACCTGATATGCTTCCTCAACAGTTTCTTTTGGAATTTCAAGCCGTTTTGAGATTTCGTCAATACTAAGCTGCTCCGACTGTTTTTTAACTGACTCGGCACGGCAAAAAATCTCATAAAGCCTTCTTGGGATTTTAATACAGTTTGCCTTATCACGCATAAAACGTCGGATTTCACCCAAGATTGTAGGCGTTGCAAACGTCGCAAACTGCACGCCTCTGTCAGGGTCAAATCGCTCTACCGCAAGAACTACCCCAACACACGCAACCTGATAAATATCATCAAACTCAATTCCCGATTTTGTAAATCTATGAGCAAGAATTCGTGCCATATATGTATAGCGAATTACAAGCTCATCACGTATTTTTTTGTCTTTTGTTTCTTTATATTTACGAAACAGCTCATATTCGCCGGTCAACGCACTCACCTCTGATTTATCAAGAACTGTGCAAACTTTTTACCGTTTTCGTATTTTGCAATTTCAAGCTCGTCGTCCTTGTTTTCGTCACGAATCTTTAAAACACCTATGTATAAATCGTGCATTTCTGCATCAATTCCGATATTTAAAAGCGCTTTGGAACCTGCAAGACTTATTGTCTGCCCGTCATTTGCCTGTTCGCCTGCCCATACGTCTGTGTTTTCAAAAATACCGTACTCAAAAACCATATCGGCATACTTTTTAGACATAATAAATACATAGCCTTCAGAATATCTAAACTCGAGCAGCATCTTGGACATAAGTGCCTGCTCCATCTGCGGGTCTTCACTATCCATATTAAGCGACAATACAAATGCCTGTGTCTCACCGTTTTGCGTTACATCGTCAATATTTGCTTTAATAAGCTCTTCCAATTTTTCTGTCTGCTCGCCAGTTATATAATCCTCGGTTATAAGATCAATCTGCAGATCATAATTTATCTGCGTTACACATTGCACAAGACTTGTAATTATTACAAACAACGCAAACAGCACACCTGCTGTATGCCACTTATAATAATACCAAAAATACCCCCACCACTCTCTGGTAAACTTTTTAGGTTTTACTCCGTAAACTTCCATCGTGGCTTTTCTTTTGCTCCTTTTTTGATATTAATTTTCAGTATATTCGCAAAAATGCGACAAAACTTGCTGAATTAGCTTTTATTTTATCACATTCTGTGTTTAAAATCAAGTCCCTTATACTGCCAGCATAACTCCTGTAAGTATAAACAGAAATCCGAAATTATAGAGCGAAAATTTTACGATATAACTCATAACTTTCTCGGGATTGTGCTTTGTATACTCCCTAAAGGTTATGAGGCTCGCAAGTGACGAAATGAGTGTTCCTACACCTCCTATATTGACACCTAAAAGTAATTCTTGGTAATTTTCAGTAAACTGCGAAAGCAGTATTGCAGACGGAACGTTACTTATGATTTGGCAGGATAAAATACTGAAAAGCAAGGTGCTTTTTTCTAAAAGCATTGAAAAAAATAAGCGTACAAACTCAATTCTTGCCATATTCCCTGCAAAAATGAAGAAAAATACAAATGTCAAAAGAAGCGGGTAGTCAACCATTTTAAGTGCTTTTCTGTCCGTAAAAAATAAAACTGTCGGGATTATTATAAGTCCTGCTTGATAAGGGATACCTCTGAATACTATCAAAATAGAAAATGCAAATAATAGTAAATAAAGAGCTGTTTTTTTAGGATTAAGCCTCACCTTTTCGTTATCAATACAAAGCGGCTCCGGCTTTACAAATATAAAACAACAAATTGTGATAATCAGTACCGACAGCACAAACGGCAATGCCATAACCTGTATAAATTCAAGATTTGGAATATGATAAAAAGAATAAAGATACAGATTTTGCGGATTGCCAAACGGTGTGAGCATTCCACCTAAATTTGCCGCAATATTCTGCATTATAAATGTGAATGCCATATATTTTTCTTTTTTCGTAGTTGTAAGTACAAAATATCCGAGCGGTAAAAATGTTAAAAGAGCCATATCATTTGCAATAAGCATCGAGCCTATAAAGGTTATGTAAACAAGTGCCAAAATGCTCATTCTTGCATTCTTAAATAGCTGAACCACATTTTTTGCAAGTGTATAGAAGAAGTTGATATTACGCAGCGCACAAATAACTGCCAGAACACAAAACAAACAGGTAAGTGTTTTATAATCAAAATATCCCAGATATTCCCTGTCAATCGGAATAAAAACAGTCGTTACAGCCGCCGCTAAAAAGGCAATTACCATAACGGTATTCTTTTTTACGTACTCTTTTATCTTCATCTTACTTCTCCAAAACTCTTCTTTTGTATGCATTTTCAAAAAGCCGCTTTAAAGCCATAGTTTATATCCTGCGGCATTTATTAAACAGTGTCAGTACAGCAAAAACCGCAATACCGAAGTATTGCAGTCTTTTATTATATAGAAATTTTTGAGGTCAGAAGCGATGAACTAACAGCGCTGCTGCCTGATTTCACGCCCCAAGTCGAGGCTTTATTCAAAAACTTTTCTATTTTATTTCATTCAAAATATCCTCATTTTTTACTATTTTAAGAGAATATTCTTCTTCCCACAAATCCATCTGGTTTGCCATTCGTTCACTTAAAACGATGCTTGTAATTCTTTCTTCCACATCAGCATATTCAACAGGAAGACGTTTAATAATGTGATAACCGAAGCTTGATTTGCAGAATGCGATTTCGCCAAAAGCGACTGAGTCTGTTGCCTGTTCAAATTCTGGCACCATCTCGCCAGTTCCGAACACATATCCGTCAGGATTGGTTTCAAGCCCCGGATCTTCAGAATACTCGTTCATAAGTGCATCAAAATCCTCTCCGGCTTTTGCTCTTTTTAAAAGGTCTTCTGCCAAAGTCTTTGCTTTTTGCTGTTCTTCTTCAGATTTAGGCACCTGCGTTTGAGCGTCCACTGTCATAATCAGAATATGCTTTGCTTTTCTAAACTCGCCGCTGTTATTTTCAAAATACCTTTGTCCGTCTTCTTCTGTAACAGGCTGTTCTGCAAGAATTTTTTCTCTTATCTTTGAATAATATGCGCTAGATTCAAGAGTCGTATCTATAACGGTATCGGTAATATTGTTTTCTTTCAAAAACTTTTTATATTCTCTCTCGCCGCCGTAATTTGCAATCACTCTCTTCTTATTTTCTTCTATAAGCTCTTTTTGACTCTCATCAAGAGATATTCCGGCAAGCTTCGCAATTTCAATATACCGCGCTGTGTTAATCGCTATATCAAGTGCTCGTTCTTTTGCAATGTCAATAGCTTTTTTCCCTTCTATTTCCTGATTTTCCCAGTCTTCGTCGGTCTGCAATTCTGTACCCTTCATCTGATTTTTTATATCAGCCAGATAAAATTCAACCTCGCCTTTTGTTATTTTTATATCTCCCACAGTCGCCGCCGGTTTTTCACCTGCACAAGAAGATAAAAGGCAAGTTATAAGCATTATCATAATAAACTTTTTCATAAACTGCACCTCTTTTCATATGCCTATTATACATCAATTCTGGGCAGTATGCAATTCATTTAGCTGTTGTAATAAAAACTTAATATTAGCAAGAACTTTCGCTACATCCTCCATCCTGTATTTAAGTGTCGGTTTTGCCGACGCTCCGATTACAATGTTTTTAGGATAATTTTCAACTATAAACTGTACAAATTCCGGCAAAAGCGATGCATCTGCAAACTCAAATACAACAAAATTCCCTTTTTGCGTTACGTCGCATATTCCGATATTGTGTGCAAGAGCCTTAACGAGTGCAATCTCCAAAAGATTACTGCAAGCTTTTGGAATATCACCAAAGCGATCAATTAATTCGTCAGTTATTTCCGATGCGTCGTCCTCATTTTCAACTGCAGCAATCCGTTTATAAGTATCAATACGGATATTATTGCTTTTAATATACCTCTCAGGTATAAAGGCATCAACCGAAAGGTCAATAGCCGTTTGAAAATCTTCAATTTCGGTATTTCCCTGTACCTTGCGCACGCTTTCGGCAAGGATTTTGCAGTACATATCATAGCCCACAGAATCAATATGCCCATGTTGCTCGGCACCTAAAATATCGCCTGCGCCTCTTATTTCAAGGTCACGCATGGCAATCTTAAAGCCTGAGCCAAACTCGGTAAATTCACGAATTGCGCTAAGCCTTTTTTCTGCAGTTTCAGAAAGCATTCCGTCCCTTTTGTACGTCAAATACGCATACGCACTTCTTGTACTTCTGCCGACTCTTCCACGAAGCTGATAAAGCTGCGAAAGTCCCATTTTATCAGCATTTTCAATAATAATAGTATTAGCATTCGGAATATCAAGTCCTGTTTCGATAATTGTTGTACAAACAAGAATGTCAGTGCTTCCGTTTACCATATCGTACATAATATCCTCAAGCTCGTCTTCACGCATTTTACCGTGACCTACTGCCACGTTTGCATCAGGAAGCTGTGATTTTATCCACTCTGCAACTCTGTAAATTCCCTGAACACGGTTAAACAAATAAAATACCTGTCCGCCTCTTGAAATTTCCTTTTTCATTGCATCAATTAAAACATCGGGATTATGTTCTAGAACATATGTTGCAACAGGGTATCGATTTTCAGGAGGCGTTTCTAAAAGGCTCATATCTCTTACAGAAACCATCGCCATATGAAGCGTTCTTGGAATCGGTGTGGCTGTCATAGAAAGAACATCGACGTTCTTTTTAAGCTCCTTAAGCCGTTCCTTATGCGCAACACCGAAACGCTGCTCTTCATCTATGATTAAAAATCCCAAATCCTTAAACTCCAAATCCTTTTGAAGTATTCGATGTGTTCCGATAATTATATCAATTTCACCTGTTTTAAGCTTTTTTAAAATTTGCTTTTGTTCTGCCGCAGTTTTAAAACGTGACAGCATTTCCACCTTTATCGGAAAATCCGCCATTCTTTTTGTAAAGGTTTCATATTGCTGCATTGCAAGAATTGTAGTCGGACAAAGATATGCTACCTGTTTTGAGTCCATAGCCGCTTTGAATGCTGCACGCAGTGCGACTTCGGTTTTTCCGTAACCAACATCGCCGCACAAAAGTCTGTCCATCGGCTTGTCGCTTTCCATATCATGCTTGACTTCCTCAATAGAGCGAAGCTGGTCTTCGGTTTCCTGATACATAAATGTATCTTCAAAGTCCCTCTGCCAAGGTGTATCGGCAGGAAAAGCATGACCTTTTGTATGCTCTCTTGCAGCATAAAGGCTCACAAGCTGTTTTGCCATATCGCCTGTTGCCGTGCGTACCTTCTGCTTCGTTTTATCCCATTCGGTGCCGCCAAGCTTATTAAGACGGAGTCTCTTTTCGTTTCCGCCTGAATATTTGTATAGCATATCAAGCTGGTCTACCGGCACATAAAGACTGTCAGTACCTCTGTATGCAATGTGCAGATAGTCCTTGCAAATTCCGCCTATCTCCATTTTTTTGATGCCCTTGTATTCACCGATACCGTGAGAACGGTGAACAACATAATCACCTACATTTATATCTGTATATGATTTTAATCGGCTTGTGTTTTCCATTCTCCTGCGTGATTTTTTCGGTGCAGCATCAAAGATTTCACGGTCCGAAATAAGAATAAAATTGAGGTCAGGATATTCAAAGCCCTTTGCCAAATCTCCTCTTACAATTACAATTTCACCCGTTACAAATTCAGGCTTGTCGTGAATATACCGGCATTTTATTCCTTTATCCGAAAGTGTGCCGGCGAGGTTTTCGCCTCGTGAGCGGTTCTGCGCAAGTACCACAACCGTTGAGCCGTTTTTCTGACGCATTTGAAGGTCATCATAAAGATAATCCACCTTTCCGTGCAAAGATACGGTTGTTTTTGTATTAAAATTAAAAATTGATTTGTATGTGTAATTAATTGCCGAGTGCGTAAGCGAATTTATCGAAACAAGCGGCAAATTCTGAAGTCTTTGCGCAACATCTTCATATTTTGCCCAGAGCTTTGCCGCCTTTTCAGGAAGAAGTGACTTTTCAGCTAAGTCATCTAAAATTTCAGCTTGTTCCCATTCAAATGTCTTTGCACGTTCTGCGATACGTTTTGGTTCTAAAAGGAAAATCATTGAATTTTCGTCGAAATAGTCAAATATTGTGGGGATTTTATCAAAAATCAGTCCCAGATATTTATGAACTGAGCTAAGGTCTTCATTTTCGGACAGCACTTCCATATCCGCACGAATATTTTCAATTAAATTGAATTGGTCACTTTTTTTACGTTTTAGCCGTTTTATCACATTGTCAAGTTTTTCTAAAAGATCATCTTTCCCATAGTCGATAAGCTCACGGCACGGGATTATACTGCATCCTTCCAAAACGCCGATTGACCTTTGCGTTTCGGCATCAAATTCACGTATTGAGTCGATTTGCGTATCAAAAAACTCCACACGCACAGGGTTTTCGCAGTGTGGCGAAAATACGTCAAGGATACCGCCTCTTAGTGCAAACTGCCCTTTGCCCGAAACCTCATCTTCCCTGACATATCCCATCTTTACAAGTCTTTCGGAAAGCTCAGAAAGGTCGTAGTCAAGACTCCAGTCAAATTCTATTACATATTTTTCAAGCTTTTCGGGTGGCAACGTAAACTGAAGTGCCGCCTCAAGCGAGGTTACCGTAATTCCGCTGCCGCACTTAAACAGTGTTTCAAGACGGGTATTTTCACTGTGGCGGTTCTGTGCGTCAATATTAAAGAAAACATATTCCTTTGTCGAAAAAAGATGAACGTTTTCAGTATAAAACTCAAGGTCCTGCAACAGTTGTTTTGCTTCCATATCGCTGTACGTTATAACCAGCGTTTTTTTATCGCTTGATGCGCTGAATATGAACTGCGGCATCGCAGACTGAACTACACCTGCTACCGAAACAGGTGTTTGTCCCCTTTTTATTGCAGCACAAAAGTCGGAATATTCCTTATATTCCGACAATAAATTTTTAAAGTTTATCTTTTTTTCCATTTTAAGCACCGTCCAGGCTATCCGTTATATTTATTCATGGCGTTATCAATCTTGCCTGAAATTATCTCATCTACCGCCTTTTTGGCACGGATAATCGCATCCTCTAAAACAGGGATTTCTTCTTTTGAAAATCGCGAAAGCACGAAATCCGCAAGGTCGGCGTGTTCACGAATCGGCGAGTTTACACCGAGCCGAATTCTTGGGAACTGGTCGGAATTAAGCTGATATATTATCGACTTAAGTCCGTTATGTCCACCCGCAGAACCGCTTTTTCTTATTCGCACCTTCCCTGAATCAAGATAGATGTCATCATTAATTATAATAATATTTTCCACCGGAATCTTGAAAAAAGCGGCAAATTCCCTGATACTTTCACCGGATAAATTCATATATGTCTGCGGTTTTAACAAAATTGTTTTTTCACCGCCGATACTAACATCCGCATACAGCCCTTTGAATTTTAACTTTTTTACCTTAACCCCGTACTGGTCTGCAATATAATCTATGACCTCAAAACCAATGTTATGCCGTGTCATATCATACTGCGCACCGGGATTTCCCAACCCTGCTACTAAATACATTTTAATCTCTCTTATCTTTCCAGTTTTCCTTATTTACCTGTCTTGCTCTTGCTATGGCAAGCGCCTTCTTAGGTACTTCGTCAGTAATAGTTGAGCCTGCGGCAGTATATGCACCGTCATTTATTGTTACAGGCGCAACAAGGTTTGTATTACAGCCGATGAAGCAGTCGTCACCTATTTTGCAGCGGTACTTGTTTTTACCATCATAGTTAACGGTAACTGTTCCGCACCCAAAATTTACACGTTTTCCAACATCACTGTCTCCAACATAAGTTAAATGTGCAATCTTTGTTCCTTCATCAATAACGGCATTTTTAACTTCAACAAAATCTCCGACCTTTACGTCATTTGAAATCTTGCTGCCAGGTCTTATATAAGCAAACGGACCCGCCAGAACATCGTCTCCAAGCTCTGCATCAACACTTACAACCGATAAAAGTTCACAGCCAGAGCCGACCTTTGTATCAACAAGCTTACATCCCATACCAATTACCGTATTTTCACCAATTTCGGTCTTGCCCTGAAGCATTACATTCTGCTCAACAACAGTTCCTTTTCCGATTTTTACAGTTTCCTCAACATAGCAGGAGTCTGCATTTATAAACAAAACTCCGCCTTCTTCAAGCTTTTTTATAATTTCTTTGCTTTTTTTTAGGTTAGCCTTTGCTCTTTCGTAGGTCATTTCTGTTAAACTTCTCTTTGCCATAGTCATTTCCTTTCTTTTACACACTTAATGTCATTTTTTATTTGTTCTATCAGGTTTTCTATTCTTTGAAATTTTATGTCATCGCGTATTTTTTCGGTAATTTCTACTGTTATATCCTTTTCATAAAGGTCTCCGAAGTAATCTATTAAATGCGCTTCGACAGTTCGCTTTTTTGCATCAAATGTCGGATTTTTTCCTATATTTATAACTGCGTCATATCCCAAACACTTACCTGCATATACACCATCAGCAGGCAAAAGCTTATCGGAAAAGCACACAATATTTGCAGTCGGAAACCCCATTTTTGTGCCATTGTTAAGACCTTTTTCAACAATTCCCGAAACAAAATAGTTATATCCCAAAAGCTTGTTAGCTAAAACTATATTTCCGTTTTTTATTAGCTCACGAATTTTTGTACTTTTTACAGTCTCACCATCTACTGTCACCCTGTCGACAATTTTTATTCCCAATCCATATTTTTCGCTAAGATGGATAAGTTTATCCTTATCACCTGCTGCCTTATATCCAAAACGGTAATCATATCCTGCTACTAAAACATCAACATTTAGTATATTCTTTAAAAAGCACACAAAGCCTTCAGGACTTTTATGCGAAAACTTTTCGGAAAATTCTACGATAACGGCAAAGTCTGCACCCATCTTTGAAATTCGTTCTATTTTTTCTGCCTGTGTTGTCAAAAGTGTACTGCCTTTAGTGTTTCTGTCAAAAAGAAGAACGCCCCATTTTCCATATTTTTTTGCCACATCAAATAGTGCGCTGTGCCCAAGATGGACTCCGTCAAAATCCCCAAGACATATTGCCGAGCCCGAAAAATCTCCTGTTTCTCTTCCCAATACAGCAACAGCTTCGCCTTTTAATGCATTAGAATAATCGCTGTCTCTGCCAAGCTTGACAGGCTTTCCGCTGTTTTCACAACCATTATACTCACAGTAAAAGTAAACATCCATATTCCTTCCTCTAATCAAGACCAGAATGCTTTTTTTAAAACAAGCTCTCCGTCCAAATATTCTGAAATGCATAAAAAAACATCATTTTCATCGTATATGCGATAAAGTGCATTTTCTTTTAGACCTTTTTTTCGAATACGTACACCATTCTTTGCCTTTTGCGCTAAAAATACATCAAGCTTAACCTTTTCATACTCACAAAACAGCTTATCAACAGGAATCAGGGCATTTTCCAAGCTTCCGTCTTCCTTCATTTTTAAAAGTTCTTGCTGCGTATAACTTTGCTCAAGTGTAAAATCCGCACTTTTGGTACGCATAAGAGTGTTCATATATGCACCGCAACCGAGTTTTAGCCCGATGTCCTCGCAAAGCGTCCTTATATAAGTCCCTTTTGAGCATGAAACCTCAATCGTTACGGTTCCTTTTTCCATATCAATTTCGCAAATTTCTATATTGAATATTCTAACCTTACGTTTTTCACGTTCAATGGTTATTCCTTTTCTTGCAAGCTCATACAGTTTTTTGCCGTCCTTTTTTATTGCAGAAAACATAGGCGGAATCTGCTCGATTTCGCCTATGAAACTCATTACTGCTTTTTCAATATCCGCTTTTCCTGCCAAAACCGGCTGCTCGGTTAAAATTTCACCCGACGCATCCTGAGTATCGGTAGTCATACCCAAAACAAGCTGTGCACGGTAAGCTTTATCTGAAGCTGTCAGCATATCCGCCGCTTTTGTGGCTTTCCCGATACATACAGGAAGGACTCCGCTTGCATCAGGGTCTAAAGTTCCTGTATGTCCAACCTTTTTGATGCCGAAAATCTTACGGCAAAACCCCACCATATCGTGTGATGTTCTGCCTGTCGGCTTATTTATAACAATTACACCGTCCATAGTTTACCCAAGCTGTGCTTTGATAATACCCTGTGCAGCATTTAATGCCTCGTCTATTTTAGACTCGTCCTTACCGCCGCCTTGTGCCATATCCGGCTTGCCGCCGCCTGATCCGCCTGCTATTGCTGTTATTTCCTTAATAACTTTACCTGCGTGAACGCCTTTTTCAACTGCATCCTTTGTAGCTGTTGCCAAAAATGCAACCTTATCCTCTGCATAAGATGCAAGCACCGCAATTCCTGAGCCAAGCTTATCTTTTAAGTTGTCACCAAGCGTTCTAAGGTCACCTGCCAAAAGCCCGTCAACACGTGCTGCCGCAACCTTTATGCCATTAATTTCAACAGTGCCTTTCAAAACATCGTCAAGCTTTCCTGATGCCATTTTTGCATTTAATGCCTCAAGCTTTTTCTTTAAATCCTTAACTTCTGTCGAAATCTGTTCAGCCTTCATATCAATTTCGCTTGCGTTGTTTGCTTTTAATGCTATCGCTGTCTTTTCGATAAGTGCGTCTTGTTTAGCGATATAGCGAAGCACGCCTTCGCCTGTAACAGCCTCTATACGTCTTGTTCCTGCCGCAACGCCTGATTCTGAAATCAGTTTGAAAAGTCCCACATTTGCAGTATTTGTAAGATGTGTACCTCCGCAGAACTCGACAGAATAGTCGCCCATTGAAACTACTCTTACCTTTTCGCTGTACTTTTCGCCGAACTGCGCTTCTGCGCCAAGCTTTTTAGCCTCTTCAATCGGGAGTTCCTGAACATTTATTGGCAGTGCCGAAAGAACAGCCTCATTTACCTTCTTTTCAGCCAGCATAAGTTCCTCGCGTGTCATTGCCTCAAAGTGTGAGAAGTCAAAACGCAAGTGTTTTGCATTTACTTCAGAACCTGCCTGTGCAACGTGGCTGCCCAAAACTTCTTTTAAAGCCTTGTGCAAAAGGTGTGTTGCGCTGTGATTTCTTTCAACAGCCATTCTGTTTTTCTTGCACACTGATAAAGTCACCTTGTCACCTGATGCAAAGCTTCCGCTTACAACTTCTGCAATATGCATATAAATGCCGTTACCATTCTTCTTTGTATCAATAATTTTAGCTTCAGCGCCATCCTTCACAATTTTACCGATATCGCCTGCCTGACCACCCATTTCAGCATAGAAAGGTGTTGCCTTTGTTACAATAATTCCGTTTTGCCCTGCAAATACTTCAGAAGAAATCTCGCCTTCTGCCGCAATTCCGACAATCTCTGAGTCGCAAACAAGAGCTTCATAACCTACAAACTCGGTTTCTTTTGCATCTTCAAATGTATAGCTTTCGTTATCTTCCCAGCTTGAGCCGTCTTTTCTTGCATTTCTGGCAGTTTCCTTTTGGACTTTAAGTTCTCTGTCATATCCGTCTCTGTCAACTAAAAGTCCGGCTTCAAGACAGATTTCAACAGTAAGGTCAATCGGGAAACCATAAGTATCATTCAGCTTAAATGCCTTTTCACCCGAAAGAACCTCCTCGCCTGCCGCTTTTGTTTCTTTTATATAGTCATTTAATATTGCAAGGCCATTATCAATAGTTTTTGCAAAACGCTCTTCTTCAATTCTGATAATCTTCTTGATGTATTCACGTTTTTCTGCAAGCTCAGGATAGCCTTGTGCTGATTCGTCAATTACAGTATCAGCAACTGTATACAAAAATTCGCCCTTTATATTAAGGAGCTTTCCGTGACGTGCCGCACGGCGGAGAAGTCTTCTTAAAACATAGCCCCTTCCTTCGTTTGACGGAATAACACCATCTGAAACCATCATAACCGTACTTCTTATATGGTCGGTTATAACACGAAGTGATACGTCAGTTTTTGCGTCCTTTTTATATTCCACACCTGCAATTTTCGAAATGTGGTTCATAATATTTCTTACGGTGTCTACCTCGAAAAGATTTTCCACGCCCTGCATAATAGCAGCGAGTCTTTCAAGTCCCATACCCGTATCTATATTAGGGTTGGCAAGACGGTTGTAGTTTCCGTCCTCGTCCTTATCAAACTGCGTGAATACAAGATTCCATACTTCCATAAACCTGTCGCATTCACAGCCGAGTTTACAATCAGGGCCGCAAGAATATTCCTCACCTCTATCAACGTGAATTTCCGAGCAAGGTCCGCAAGGGCCTGTTCCATGCTCCCAGAAATTATCCTTTTTGCCCATCTTAACAACGCGGTCAGGATTTACACCGATTTCAGAAATCCAAATGTCTCTTGCTTCGTCATCTTCTTCATAAACAGTAATCCACAGCTTGTCTTCAGGGATTCCCATAACCTTTGTCAAAAATTCCCAGCCCCATGCGATTGCTTCGTGCTTAAAGTAGTCACCGAATGAGAAGTTTCCGAGCATTTCAAAGAATGTTCCGTGACGTGCTGTTTTTCCAACACACTCAATATCAGGTGTTCTGATACACTTCTGGCATGTTGTAACACGCTTTTTCGGTGGAATTTCAGCGCCTGTGAACCATTTTTTCATTGGTGCCATACCTGAGTTTATCAACAAAAGGCTTGCGTCATTCTTTGGTACAAGCGAAAAACTACCAAGCCTCAGGCAGCCTTTTGATTCAAAAAAGCTTAAAAATTTCTCTCGTATTTCATTTACTCCGTATTTTTCCATTTTTTTATTACCTCACTATATACTTTTGTGTTCACACAATTATGCCATTTTATCTTATTTATTATATAAAAATTTTACCGCTATGTCAATATTTATAATTGCAAAAGCAGTAAATTTATGTTAAAATCATAAAAAAGGAGAAAGACAAATGACTGATATAATTATAATCGCCGTAATTGCTGCACTTTGCCTCTTTGCTGCAAGGTCGGTAATCAAAAGAAAAGGCAAATGCAGTTGCGGCTGCGACTCGTGCAAAAACTGCAAAAAGACACCATAGCGGTGTCTTTTGTTGTGTATTTTACGGATTACAGTTTCCGCACGGAGAGTATCCCTGATTTATAAGCTCTTTTTTTGAACCCACAAAATCAGTTTTGTTTGCTTCTTTTATATTTTTCACTGACGAACAGCTCGGCAGGTGAATTTTTTTGGAACTTGCGTTCAGCACATAACTGTTTATATCGCCTGTTTCGCTTTCGCCTGATGTTTGGTTATTCTGTGTTCCGGTATAGCCTTTATCAATACTGCTTGTTCCGTCGGCATAATTTATTATAACCCCCGGCTGACGATTTGGAACATACACATTAAATGATATCCCTTCACCGCCGTCTTCAACTGAATACCCTTCCATCTTAACGCCGCTTGCAACAAGGTTCGTCCCTTCAAAAACAGGCGTTACACGATACATAACGTGGTTTTCGGTTTCCTTTACATAGTCGGCAACCATATTCTCAAACGGGAGCATTCCCTCAACGTTGAAATATCTCGTTCCCGTAATCAGATTTTTTTCATTTGCATTCTCGCCTGTCAGTTGAAATCCTATAAGGTGGCATCTGTTATAAAGGTATTTTCCGTCTACAAAATCATATTTGACCGTCTGCCAGCCTGTCGGCTTTATCTGACCGATAGCACCGCGTTCCTCTGTCGGCATTATGTCAATCCCGACACACGCAGTAGCCGTACGGCATCTTCCGAGAGCATCTAAATTTTCATATTTTTCAAACGAAGTTTGTGTTATTTCCTCATCAGTAAATTCCGGCACATTGTCGTTCACTGACTGATATACCGCATTTTCCGGCACGTCGTAATGAACCTCGGGAGCATTACCGTTTTGTCCGTATTTACTAAAAATAAGCGTTGCAAGCAGTGCAAGTGCTACTGCTGATAATCTTGCCTTCATTTCACATACACCCTCTTTGTTATTTTTTCGTGAGACTTTCCAATAAGATCGTATTCTTCTGTTTTAGAAAATTCTTCTATATCAATATCAAGCTTAAAATCCGCAGGATATGTCCTGTTCCAGCAATACACCGTAATCTCGTTAATTTTATCTAAAGCCGGCGCCAGATGAACATTTTCCACAAAACAAAAATCCTCATTTTCTGCATCAGTTAAAAAATTTTCCAAAACGCATAATTTAATTGCTGAGTTTTCAAAAAGCTTTTCAGAGTATGCGTTTATATATAACGGTTTGCCGCAAAGAGTTTTTTCTATATCAGAAATCACTGCAATATCCCTGCTTTGCCGTCTTTTATTAAACATCATCCCTCCGCACGAATCTACGCAGCAAATCACTTTCATTTTCTATATTCCTCCGATACCAGTTTCACTATATTTTTGTCTTTTAAAATTTGCAACGAAAAAAGTTTTGCAATATCATCCGCCGACATATATGCAAATGTATTACAAACTATATATGGAGTATTCAGTGTGACTTCCTCGCCATTTATATTCGCCGTATCCACTCCCTGCTTTATCCGTATAATGTCATTTTTGGGCGTAATCAGCTTGATTGACCCTGTCATTTCGTCATAGTTTATCGATGTTCTCATAATACTGCACATATTTCGAAGCGGCAGCATAACTGTTCCTCCATACTCATACGGCTGCACAACTGTAAAGTTTGTAAGTCTTCCGTTAAAGCTTACAAGATATCTGTCAGTCACTATCGACTGAAGTATAAAGACAGCGGCAAATATAATAATTGCAGTACCCTTTAAAACTGTCGTCTTTCCAGATTTGTCAGCCGCATAAAGAACGACTGCCATCAAAAGCGCTGCAAGCACTAATATTGCAGAAAAGCCGCCTGTCAAAATCCAAGTTAAAAATTTCGGTGCGTACAAATTAATATAATCAAAATATTGCATATAGCAAATAAGTGATGCTGTCTGCATTAAACCCGCAACCATCAAATACTTCTTACCAAATGCAAATGTGCATACTATCGCCAATATGTCGGCAAGGAAAAAGTATCGCTCGTGCATATGTGGCAGAAGAAACGGAATTAAAAGTGAGAAAACCATTCCAAGCTTCAATACAATTATTCCAAAGTCGCCTTTTGATAAAATACCCCATACCATAATTGCCAGAGTTAGCGAAAGTGCGGCTATTATAAACAACTTTTCAGTAAGAGGATTGAAGTCAACAATATTGAACATTCTAAAAACAGATGGCGCATTCATCACCATAAGCGGATATTCCGATGTCTGGTTGAGATAAATTCCAACAAGCTCCATAAAGGATTTGCCGGCTAAAAGTGCAGGAACACACGTCAGGATATATGTGCCAGCAAACGCAAGTATTCCCTGCCATTTTATTTTCCCTTTAAAAAATGCTACTGCAAAAACCGGCATAATAAACACTGTTTGAAGCTTAAATGCAAATGCCAGTGACAGCATCGCCATGGCTCTGCTGCTTTTTTCTTTTATCAAGAAATAGATACCCCAAACAATTAAGGAAACATAAACCGCATCACATTGAGACCAAAATGCGCTGTTTATCCATACGGTGGGAAGTAATAGAATTACAAAAAAGCAAATCTTTCGTTTTAGACGGCTTACGCCGAATTCTCCCAAAAGCTTTACACAGCCTGACGCAAGTACAAAATCAAAAATAATCGAAACCAGCTTAATCAAATAAAGAGGGTTTATGTCAATATAGGATATGACGATAAGTATGTACTGGTATATTACATTGTAATCGCCGACAGAGTACTTAAGCGCACTCCATCCGCCGTTTTCTTTGAAAAAGGTTACCCATTCACTCAAAAATTTAATATAGTCTTCTGATTTAAAGTCAAGACAGATAACTCTTAAAATTACTGCCAAAACAGTGCACACGAAAAAAACGGCATTCCATTTTATCCTTGTATTTAAACTGCCCTTTTTTTCGTTTTGCATCGCACTCATATTATACTCCTTCATATATAAATACACCGTTACCGGTAAAATAAATCATAATTAAAACAAGCATTAGAGCGTATGCTAAAACAATCAAAGCTTTTTTAAAAAGTTTCATATTAATTCCCCATATCAAAACTATTTACATAAAAATTCATCTGCAAGTTCGGTAAACCGAGCCGCTCCGACCTCATAATTCATATGACCTATATCGTAAAAATATTCAGGCTCTAACATATTTGTCATATCATAAACTTCAATACCGTTTTCGGCAAAAATTCGGTTTGCTTCGTCCATAGTTTCATAAGCAAAATTATAAATTGGCACTTTCGGGTTCCACGGCATCCAAATTGCACGCAAACGAATATTTTTCTTTTTGCAGAGCTTTATAAGCTTTTCAAGGTCGGCAAAATTGTTTTTACAGTCATCAATCGTGCAACCGCCAAAACGCTCAAGCATACCATTATTGCTTTTTTCAAGCTCTTCATCCGAAAGCTGACCGTGATACACCGCCTTTTTCGAATTTCCGTATGCCGGCTCATTTAAAACCGGTCTACCATTTATAAGGTTTATTATACCAACCTCAAACAGCGGATATATCTTGTCTCTTTCAAAAAATATGTAATGCTGATACCATTTCTTGTGCCATATGTATGTGTGGTTTGTGTCTAAGGAGTCAAGAAAAGAGATGTCGTTTAGCGCAATCACAAGGTCTGTTCCGATTTTTATTTCGTTTTTCTTTATCATATTGTAAATATCCGAAACTGTACCATAGTCTACACCGACATTATAATATCCGCTACTGCTTTGATTTTCAAGATAGGAAGCAGTCACAACCGAGCTACCAAAGAAAACTTTATCCCACACCTTTTGCGGATGTTCAAGCTCTGTGATATCATAGTCGTTTCTCACAAAATGCGGAGAATATTTAAGCGGATCAACCGCCGTCAAAATTAAATCGGACAGTATCCAGAGTGCCAGCAGAATAAATATAAAGCTTTTAAATTCCAGTTTTTTCTTTTTCATTTACAGTACCTCTTTAATTTATAAGACCTCTTAAAATTGTCAGGATTTTCGGCAGCTCAAGCGAAAACGTAAGCGCGTTAACCGCAAAAAAGAAATTTACAAAAGCGCACCTTATAAAGAATTTATACTTTTTTTCCTTTCTTGCATTGAATGTTGAAAGCGAAAACAGATTTTCAATCACTAAAAATGTACCCATATAAATACCGCCGATAACTGTCATTACACTAAATTCGTGCCACAGGCTCATAACAATCATAGTTATCATTCCGATTAAGGCTGATTGATGCTTTTTCAGCTGTTTTCCCTGAACAACGACAAAAATGTGTTCTCTTATCCAGTCGCTTAATGTAACGTGCCACTTTCTCCAAAACTGCGTAAAGCTTGCCGCTGTCCACGGGCTTTTAAAGTTTTCCGGCACCTTGACACCCATAAAATATCCAGCTCCGACAGCCATATCGCTGTAACCTGAAAGGTCAACATAAAGAATTACATACGCTAAAAACAAAATTGCAAGGCTTGAGTACCAATGATATTCTGAAAAAGCAGCAAGCCTATCAAAAAACACATTAAGAACCGTTACCATTACAACCTTTTTAAACATTCCCAAAATAAAGCGCCTTATACCTGTGTTTATATCGCTAAGCGTCGGCGGATTTGGATTTTGGAACTGTTTTTTGAAGTCCCTGTACCTGAAAATCGGGCCTGCCGTGAACACAGGGAAAAAGGTGATAAAGTTAGCATACTCAAAAGCCGGTATTTTCATATCTGTATAATAAACATAAAACAGTGCATCAACTGCCTTTAACATATTATATGAAAATCCGACAAGTACAAGTGTCTCTCCGACTATATTCGAAATATCGGTCATTCTCCACACTAAGAATGGTGACAAAAATACCGCACAAAATACCACAAATATTAGCTTTCGAGCCACTTTCACCTTTTTAACAACAAGCAGCATCAAATATGTAACGATTACATACCCAATATAAAAGGCAGACAGCCTATACGAAAATGCTGTTAAAAGTACAACATTAAGAACTGTGCTTAAAATATGAATATATTTTGTTTTATTTAATTTATTCAGGAAAAACACCGTCCCTGCAAAAATAATTGCAGTAATCAGCACCTTCCAAAGCATATCTGCCTGTATAAACCACATAAAATTTCCCTCGTTATTTTTCTATTAGTTTTAAAAGTTCTTTTCTGTCAATTTTTCCGTTTTTGTTAATCGGAAAGATTTCTAACGCCACAGCCTTATCCGGAACCATATATTTCGGAACGTGTTCTTTTAAAAGCTGTTTTATCTGTCTTTCGCTGTACTTCTCTTTTGTTTTTAAGAAAAGCACCATCTTCTTTTCAGAATCCAAAACTGCGCAGGCTCTCTCTACCGATTCAATGCAGCACGCCGCATTTTCTATATCTCCAAGCTCTACTCTTATTCCGTGAACTTTTACCTGCGAATCGCGCCTGCCGGAAAATACAATGTCGCCGTCGGCATTTACAAATCCGTAGTCACCCGTTCTGTACATAAGCTCATCATATTTAGTATTAAGCGGATTCTGGCAGAATACCTTGTCTGAAAGCTCTTTCTTTCCATAATAGCCAAGCGCAAGTCCGCTTCCTAATATGCAGATTTCGCCCGTCTTACCTACATCTGCAAGCTTATCTTCCTCATTAAGAATAATCAGCTTTTTGTTAAGACTTGCTTTACCTATCGGGATATTGTCGGTGTCGGCAAGCTTTTTCTCGATTTTGTATGCCGAGCAGGCAACTGTCGCCTCTGTCGGACCGTAAAGGTTAATATAACACCTATCAGGATTTTCCTTTATCCAGATATTAAGCTGTTTTGTTGGCATAACCTCTCCAATAAACGTGAACATTTTCAGCTCCGGCATTTTATATTCCGAAAGTGCTCCGGAATTTGCGATATCTGCAAGTATCCCCGGCACCCAGAAAATACAGGTAATATGATTTTCTTCAAGAAAGCTCGGTATTTTAGCAGGAAACCTTGCAAAAATATCAGGCATAATAACTATTTTCGAGCCTACCGCAATACAAGAATATATATCAAAAATCGACGCATCGAAATGGAATGGTGACTGAAGTGCTATGATGCTGTTTTCGTCCAGCTCAAAATACTCCGTTATCCATTCTGCAAAATCAATAAGACCTCTGTGAGATATTACAACACCCTTCGGCTCACCGGTAGAGCCTGATGTATGCATAATATATGCAGGCATTAAATCATATACCTCCCAAAGTGCTTCCGAAATCGCCTCGTCATCTATCAATTCTGTATTTATTTCATCATATATTACCGCATTTTTTCCGTTTTCTTTTAGCCATACCGCATTTTTTTCGTCAGTAATAACAAGCGGCGAATCAACCTTTTCAATAATTTTTAAAATTCTTTCAGGTGCATCGTTATAGTCAAGCGGCACATAAGTGTTTGCACTATAAAGTGCTCCAAAAAACGAAACTATTGCACATATTTTTTTGGGAAGCAAAATGGCAATGTTTTCATTCTTGTAACCGTTTTTTAAAAGCCATGTTCCGACAGATTTTGATAATTTTTGTAATTCTTTAAAAGTTACTGTTTCTGCGGCATCTTCAATCGCAATCCGATTTGCAAATTTTCCTGCAGTTTCATCAAGAAATCTGATTGCGGAATTTCGTTCTTTCAGCATTTATTGTCTCCTTTTTCTTTATTACTTAAAAGTGAACCAAAGGTCGGACTCTGAGCCAAATTTCGTTATTGTTGTCACACCGTTTTCAAACTCTGTGTCCCAACCGTCTTTGCATTTATCAACCTTACCTAAAACACACACCTGCATCATACCGTCGTCTTCAAATTTAACGGTAGCCTTATTGCCATCAAGCTCTATATCAGCAGGGATATTCACCGAAATAATGTGGCTGTCATCTTCTTTTATAAGCTCCATACCATCTTTACTTCCATCTGCCTGAAAATCCAGCAAAACAGTCCTGTTAAGAGCGATATATAGGTCATTCTTTGTGCTATCATATCTCCAGACATCGGCATTAACAGCCACTTTTGATACGTCTACCGAGTCGGCAAAATCAATCTTTGCTCCCACACAGTCCTGATAATTTTTGTCATATAGCGGATAGTTGTCCTTTTGACCTTCTGCGCTCAAAGTAAGCTTTCCGTTTTCTTCCGTTTTTGATAAAAGCTTTATGTTATAGCCAGCTGCCGCACTCTTCATAAACTGGTCCTCACGGACAAAGTTATAGCAGTATTTATTCTTATAATCTACGACTCGCTCAATTATATTTCTGCCTGCACCTTCATTTGAGTAAGCAAAATCACAATGATAAAACTCTGTTAAAGGAAGGTCATATTTTGCAGTCATATATGCATAGTCATCAAACTGTGTGTACCCTAAAACAGTTGCATTGGTAATCATCATTTCACGGTTTTCAAAGTCCATAAAGAATGGTGATGCCAGTATCGTTTCAGCCGCCGCTTCAGGACTTGCATCGCTAAACGACGGTTTCCAACCGCTGTTCCATAAAAATCCTGCATCTTTTGCCGATTGCATTGTTTGGCTATGCGCTAAATTACTTACATACCATGTATGCATATTAACTCCCACACAGTCGTAGTCTATTGCATAAGAGTCAAAAGCTCGTTTTTGAAGTCTTAATTCCTCTGCTTCACGTTCTTTTGAAGCATATCTGTTTGTATAAAAATGTGCACCAAGATAAAAATGATTATCCTTAATATAGTTAACCTGATTTTGAAGCTGTACTCTATACTTAAAGTACGGCGAATCTATCGGAATGGCGAGTCCGTATTCAAGCTCACCTGCAATAAGGTCAGCCATTTTGTCGCCGTTTATGTCAAAGAGCACAGGAACACAGTTATTTCCGAATTTAATATGGTTGTTGCCTTTATAATTTTGTTCCTCTGTGTCGTAATATCCGTCAAAAACGTACTCACGTCCCTCATTTTTCAGACGTTTAATATATCCGTCAAATGTACCGTAAATGATGTCGCTCTTTTCATCTCCGTTATAATCGCAAATATACGGCGCAACAAATGTTTCATCATCGCATATAATTTCATCAAATATGCGATATCCGTCTTGTACTGATTTAACTAGTTTAATTTTTCCGTCTAACGAGCCTACTGCAATATCCATAGCTCCGTCACCGTCTAAATCGCCTGCACAAGGCATTGGTCTTTCTAAATTGATGTCTGAAATCAGCACTCTGCCTGCTTCAAACTGCATATCGCCTATGCCTCTAAATAAATATATGTTTCCGTCAGCACTTCCCGAAATTATATCCCACACGCCGTCTTGGTCAAAATCAAGCACTGTCGGCGAAGAATATTCCCCAACTGTTATGTTATTTCTTTCTATATCGGTCAGTATTTTGCGTTTTGCGACTTTCCACTCATTTTCATATTTTATTCCCTCAAAGTAATAAAAACGTCCATCTGAGCTTCCCGAAATTATATCGCAAGTTCCGTCTGCATTAAAGTCCCCAACGCAAGGATATGCCATCTGCATAAAGTTGTAGTCATCAACAAAATAGCTTCCGCCGTTTTCAATTTCACAAAGGCTTAAATATTCGTCTTCCTCTATAACGTGCTTTCCGCTTGAATATGCATTTTCATTAAAGTCCATAAAGAACTTGCCGTCATTATTCAAAAGATATGTTATAGACTCATATTTGGTAAACCATTTATATGAGTTTCTTATTAGAGTAAAGGACGGAATTGTTTTATATTCCTTACACATATCCCCAAAAAGGATTGCTGAATTGTTTTCAATTCCTGTTATTTCTTCATAATGAAGTTGCCAAGCCATATCAGGATTTCCGAAAGAACCCAAAATTTTATTTACCGCATAGCCGTACTTTTGTTTTGACGCATACGAAGCAAATTCGCTCAGCATAAGTCGATTTGCGGTTGCTGTTGAGTTGGAAAAATGTGTTTGACCGTCCTCTATGTCTAAAAGTGCTAAGTCAGTTATATGAAAACTGTTCGGAAGGATTGGATTGGTATAAAATACAAATCCCTTACCATAACGGTTTACACCGTATATAGATGTTCCTTCAAAATCAGCCAACGACTCAGCAGTATCGCAAATTATGCCGTAGCCATAGTCCTTTTCCGAAAGCTTTGTATAGTCAAGATAATGTTTATAAATTGTTTCAAAGTCCTTTATTAAACCCTGCATACCGCCAAGATTTTCCGGAGCTTCGGGAAATTCAAGATTTTTAGGCACACTTTTAAGCTTAACCACTTCCTTTGCACCTAAAAACTCCGGCTCAAAATATGTCAAAAATTCATTTGCCAAAAACAGATAACCACCATTTTCCACATACTCTACAAGCGGTTCTTTTATGCCGGCGTCACCTATTATGCTATCATCAAGATAAATTATATCATACTTTGTAAAATCAGGCGTTTTCTTGTCTGTACTAACTTTTTCAACATCAAGGTTTGCAGTGAAATTCTGTTCAAGCTGAGAATACATACCGGTAAAATCGTCCTCATCTCCGCAGTATAAAAACGCCGCCGAAAGTTGTATATCGCAACCTGACGGCGAAGGAATGTTTATCTTCTTACTTCCAGCGTTGTCTCCCGAATTACATCCACAAATAGATATGCTTGCCAAAACAGCAGCAAGGATTAACGAAACCTGCTTTTTGAACTTAAATTTTTTCACTGCCTTCACCTTCTTTACAAACGGATTTTTTCTTTTTGGCGGGCTTTGTTTCATACAGCAAAACCGAATACGCCGCAAGAATTGTTATAACGGGAACCGTAATATATGCATACCTTTGCTGTACTTCCATAACCGAAAACGCACAAAGATATCCTGTATAAATAACAAACAAAAGCACTGAAGATGCACTGTGTTTTTTAAATAGCTTTAGTGCCGATAAAAAGGCAAGAAGCATCACTAAAAACATATAACTCTGTGTTATCGGCTCAAAAATATGGTTTATAACAAACTGCCTTCCCTGACCTCCCTTATCTGCCTGAAGCCACCAATAATTATACGAGGTGAACTGAAAACACAGCTTTTTTATAACAAGCACTAAAGTTTTTGCAGGGGTTGAAATTCTTTCTGTCAAAACCTCCCTTACGGCTATTTCATTTGCCGCCAAAGGATAGTCTTCGTCTTTAAATCTTCCTTCTGTTTCCTGATTTAAGCCTATCATCAGCTTATATGTTAGCTTTGATTCGGTAATCGGATTTTTAACCCACCGAAGCCCCATAAGTACCGAATTAGTAATATTTATTACCACTAAAAAGGTCAGTATGAAAGACAATACACGTCCTGCATATTTTACGGCATATCGCCAAATTTTTGCACTTTTTTCAGCCGAAATTTTTATGACTAGCTCATAGACAAAAACGCAAACAAGTGCAATCACGATTATATACATTTCAGGTCTCATAAGATGTCCAATCGCCAGCAAACACCCGCCTAATATATAGTCTTTCCATACTTTTGAAAACGGTTTTTTGATTATAGCTGCAAGTGAAGCTGTAAAAAAGCAGGTTGAAATGTGCTGGTTTACTAAAAAACAAGCCATAAACAACGTCGTAACGTTAAATGCCATTAAAAGCCCTGCTATTATTCCAACACGCTTACTTTTTGAAATTCCCTCGGCACAAATTGCTGTAAAAACGCAAGTTAGCGACGAAAAGAACATATTAGCAAACTGAAGCGCAAAAAGGCTTTCGCCCATTATCCGCATACACACCGTCTGATAGATTATAAACGGCAAATGCATCGGCCAGACCTTATAGTAATAGTCGCTTGTTGCAATTACCTCATGCCAATTCTCAAGCGGATTTTTAGCAAGCAGCGCCGACATTTCATACCCGAGCTTACAATCCGAAAGCGGAGTTATAGGCCATATTTTTATAAATATCAGCCTCATCAAAAACGAAGCAGCAAATATTCCTAAAAGCCACAGATTCCATGATTTTGCCTTGTGCTTTGAAATAAAGCATATAGCCGCAATCATAAAAACTGATATAAGGCTTACAGGAGAAAGAATGAGCTTACTTTTTATAAAAATACAGCACAAAAATACAAGCAAAAAGACGGTAGGTAATCCTATCGCTAAATTACGGCAAAATTTCGTAAATCCGTCAAATTGCTTGTATTGAAAGTCATTATTCATCACATAATCAGCCTTTTTACAAAATTAATAAACTTGCAGAAAAATCAGATTTTGGATTTTACAACCTCTGCAATTTCGTTTATTGTATTCATTGGATAAAGAGTCAAGTCTTTTTGCGTAATCTGAATTTCAAACTTTTCTTCAACAAAGTTTACAATTTCAACCGCTCCCAAAGAATCAACGAATCCTTCATCAAAAAGATGTGTGTCAGGTGTCAAGTCAGGGTCGTCACCAATTTCAAACTTTTCTCTTACATAGCTTTCAATTTCTCTTTCAATATCCATTTTTATATCTCCTTATCAATGTATTTCTTTTTAAGTGCCAGCCTGTCAATCTTATTATTCTGGTTGTATGGGAATTCGTCCACCAAAAACAGCTTTGACGGCAACATATATTTAGGCAAAAGATTTTTAAGCTCAAGATTAAACTTACGAAGATTTATCTCGCTCTTTGCCTTTACAAACACAACAATTTCCTGATTTTCAGAATCAAACAGAGCACAGGCTCTTTCAACATCTGTAACCGAGAGTGCATTTTGCTCAATCTCTCCAAGCTCAATTCTGTTCCCACGAAGCTTGAACTGTGAGTCCTTTCTTCCGACGTACATAACAAGGCCTTCCTCTGTGCGATAACCTATATCGCCTGTACGGTACATAATTTCCTTGTAGTTTTTATTAAGCGGATTCTGGCAAAATGCCTTTTTTGTTACTTCTGGATTATTCCAGTATCCAAGCCCTACTCCGCATCCTAAAACACAAATTTCGCCCTGTTCATTAGCTTGTGCCAAAGTATTGTCTTCCTTTAAAATTAAGACACGCATATTAGGGCAGTCATAACCAATAGGAAGCGGTGCATTGTCTGCAAATTCCCTGTTCACTATATAGTAAAGACAGTCAACTGTAATCTCTGTCGGGCCATAAAGATTTGCATAAATGCAGTCAGGCATCGCCCTTCTCCATACATTAAGCTGTTTATTAGGCATAACCTCGCCTGCAAAAACAATCGTTTTTAAATATTTAGGGATGGTTTCGTTTAAAATTCCCGAATCTGCCACACTTATCATAACCGTCGGCACCCAGAAAATTATGTTAATCTTCTTTTCGTTCATATACGGAATAAGCTTTGTCGGATACATAAACAGAATTTCAGGAATAATTACCATTTTTCCGCCTGTAAAAAAGCTACAATACATATCAAAAACCGAGTTGTCGAAATGAAATCCCGATTGGAGTCCGAAAACTGAATCTTTGGTTATTTTAAATTCATCAACAAGCCAGTTTGCATAGTCCTCAACGCCTCTGTGCGAAATAACAACGCCTTTTGGCACGCCTGTTGTACCTGATGTATACATAATATAGCACGGGTCTGTATCCACAACATCTGCAAGAATTTTTTCCGTCTTATCCGGCAAAGCCTCGGCATTTACCAAATCCTCATATCTGCAAATTTTCGCATCGGTTTTAACCTCGCCTGCCTTCAGCTTTTCTATACCTTCGTCATCTGAAATAATCATAACCGGCTCTAGATTGTCAACAGTTGTGCCGAGTCTTTGCATCGGTATCTGGTAATCTACCGGCACGTAGGCATTTCCTGTCTTTAAGATACCCACGTATGCTATGACACTTTCTATTTGCTTTGGAAGATATACAAGTACAGGCTTGTTTCTTACGAAATGCTCAAGCTCTTTCAAAATCCCGCCTGCCAGTTTTTCCGCCTTTATATCAAGCTCTTTGTAGGTTATTTCTCCGTTTAAATCCTCGACCGCAATATTGTCGGGATATTTAACTACTGTATTTTTAAAATAAGAAATTACTGTATTCATAACCTCACCTAACTACTTTAAAGAGTTTTTAAGTTCAACACGGTTTATTTTGTCATTCGATGTATGCGGCAGATTTTTCATAACCACAATCTGAGCAGGAAGCATATACTTTGGAATATGCTTTAGAAGCTCCTTATTCACAAGGCGGAGCTTAAACTCAAGTTCGCTTTCAATAAATAGGACAATTCTTTCATTTTCCTCATCAAAAATCGCACACACATTGTTTATGCCGTCAATGCACATTGCTGCTGTTTCAATTTCACCAAGCTCAACACGGTTGCCTTTTATCTTAATCTGGTGGTCTTTTCTGCCTGCGTACATTATAAGCCCGTCATCTGCTATATACGCAATATCGCCTGTCCTGTAAAGCCACTCGTTGTAACTTTTATTTAACGGGTTCTGGCAGAATGCCTTTTTAGTCTGCTCAGGATTATTCCAATATCCGAGTGCAACGCCCGTTCCAATTACACATAGCTCGCCCTTTTCGCCGACCTTTGCCTGCTTGTTATCGTCATCTAAAATAACAATTCGCATATTTTCGCACGCTTTTCCAATCGGAAGCGGCTCGTGGTCCTCAAAATCCCTGTCAACAATATAGTAAGAGCATACATCCGTGATTTCTGTCGGCCCGTAAAGGTTTGCATACGTTATGCGAGGAAGTGCCTTTCGCCATATATTAAGCTGAGTATTAGGCATAACCTCACCGCAAAAGAGCGCTCTTTTTAGAGTCGGCATTTCTACTTCAAAAAGTGTTCCCGAATTTGCCACATTTATCATAAATGTAGGCACCCAGAAAATGGTCGTGACATTATTATCTCTCAAAAATTCAGGAAGTTTGCTCTGGAAATTAAACAGAACTTCAGGAATAATAATCATTTTTGCACCGGTAATCAGGCAACCGTAAATATCAAATATCGAGTTGTCAAAATAAAACGGTGCCTGATTTGCAAAAATGTCAGTTTCATTAAGACCGAAGGTAGCCTTTGTCCATTCAACATAATCAACAACACCCTTATGGCACACTGTTACGCCCTTTGGCACTCCGGTAGAGCCTGATGTGTACATAATATAAATCGGGTCTGTATCTATAACCCTGTCCAAGGTTTTGTAAACCATCGTTTCATCGGCATCTGTATCTATAAGATTATCGTAGATAAGCACTCGGGTTTGTCCCATTTCGATTCCAGAAATCGCTTCAGCTTTAGTTTCATCAGTTATAATAAACTGCGGATTTAAATTCTCAATTATTCTTTCCAGTCTCTGAAGCGGTATATCTGCCGCAACGGGCACATACGGGTTTCCCGAATATAAAATTCCCATAAAAGATGTAAGGCATTTTATGCTCTTATCAAGATAAACAATTACAGGTGCTGTTTCGAAGCCACGTTGATTTTTTAAAATCAGGTAAGTCCCTATCTTTAACGAAATTCGTCTGTATTCGCTATATGTTATTTCTCCTTCATAATCGCAAATAGCTGTTTTATCTTTGTACATCTTGGCTGCACGGTCCAATAATCTGACTGCTGAATTCATTTGTGACCTCCTCAAAATACTGCCCTTTTTCCATTTCTTTTTACCCAAAACGGCATATACTTATACAAAATACATTATAGCATATACCCACCATAAAGTCAATAGTTGCAAGGGCTCATAGCTACTTTATAAAAAGTTCTTTTTGCATCAAAAAAACAGCCGCATTTGCGACTGTTTTTCTTGATTTTTATTATCACGATTGAAACTCTGCTGAGCAAAAGTTATCTACACAGTCAAGCATTTTTGGCAAAAGACTGTGGCTGCTTTTCATCGACATTATTTCTATGAATTAAAAACCAAAATATTCTTTAGCGTTATTATAGCAAATATCGCTTGCGATTTTCTTTAATGTGTCCATATCCTTTGGATATTCGCCATCTTCAACCCATTTTCCAAGTAGGTTACAGAGAATTCTTCTAAAATATTCGTGTCTTGTATAAGAAACGAAGCTTCTTGAGTCGGTAAGCATTCCCACAAAACGTGACAGCATACCAAGATTTGCAAGAGCTCTCATTTGACTTTCCATACCGTCTCTCTGGTCATTAAACCACCAACCTGAACCGAACTGTATTTTACCCGGCACACCGCCGCCTTGGAAGTTTCCGAGCATTGTTCCTAGTACATAGTTATCCTTTGGATTTAATGTATAAAGAATAGTCTTTGGCAGGCTATCTTTCTTTTCAAGACTGTCTAAAATCTTTGAAAGGCCTTCTGCAATCTGGAAATCATTTACTGAGTCAAAGCCGGTGTCAGGGCCTAACTTTTCAAACATTTTGGTATTGTTGTTTCTGAGCGCACCTATATGAAGCTGCCAAACCCAGCCGCGCTTTGCATATTCTTCGCCCAAAAATACAAGCTTCTCGATAATATCATCGTCCATTTTATCAACAGCATGGTCAGAAAGACGGCAGCCGTTTTCATGGAAGAAATCCATTCTTTCACCGATATCGCTCTTTATGTTGTCAAGGTCAGGGCGGAATGCCGGAACAACCTTTGTTTCAAAATCTTTTAACTGTTTGTGGTATTCAAGTGTGTCGTATGGTGCGTCTGTTGTGCAAATAGTTTCCACATTTGACATCTTGATAAGTCCCTTTACACTGTACTCGTCCTTTAAAAGGCAGTCATTTACTCTGTCCCAGATATCCTTTGCCGTTTTTTCTGACAAAGTTTCGTCAATGCCAAAGTATCTCTTTAGTTCAAGGTGTGTCCAGTGATAAAGCGGATTTCCGATTAAAAGTGGCATAGTCTCAGCAAACTTTTCCCACTTTTCGTAATCGTCAGCATCGCCTGTTATATATCTTTCATCAACGCCGTTTGTACGCATTTGTCTCCATTTATAGTGGTCACCGCCAAGAAAAAGCTCATAAGCATTTTTAAACTTATAGTTCTCTGCAATCATCTTCGGTGAAATATGACAATGGTAGTCAATAATCGGTAAGTCCTTTACTGCAGCAAAAAGCTCCCTTGCAGTTTCGTTTTTAAGCATAAAACTGTCATTCATAAAATTCATAGTGTAACACCGTCCTTAAATATAGATATTTCTTCGTATCCGTTTAGTTCGTTCTTTGTATTTTCGCCGTTTGCAACCTTGACCAAAAACTCTAAAAGCTCGTCAGTCTGGTCACGGCAGAGCATCGGGCTTGCATCAAAATCAATCCATGCTGATTTTTTCACAGCCAAATCGTGGTTTGTTGCAAGCTTTACTGTCGGAACTGCCGTTCCGAGCGGAGTTCCTCTACCTGTTGTAAAGAGTATCATATTAACTCCCGCTGCCATAAGGTTTGTAACTGCAACAATGTCATTTCCTGGGCCATTTAAAAGCGATAATCCGTTTTTAGTAACTCTGTCGCCGTAGTCTAAAACGTCAACAACTGTTGAAAGTCCGCCCTTTTGCACGCAACCAAGCGATTTTTCTTCTAAAGTTGTAATTCCGCCCTTTTTATTTCCTGGCGACGGGTTTTCATAGATAACCTGATTGTGTCGTGCATAATAGTCCTTAAAGTCGTTTATCAGGTTGACTGTTTTATCAAAAACCTCTTTACTTTCACATCTTTGCATCAAAAGATGCTCTGCACCAAACATTTCCGGCACCTCGGTAAGTACGCAGCTTCCGCCCATAGCGGTCAGTTTGTCACAAAGTCTGCCGACAAGCGGATTTGCAGTAATTCCTGAAAATCCGTCACTTCCGCCGCACTTTAAACCTACCCTTAATTTTGAGATGTGAACAGGCTCTCTTTTGTATTTTTCGGCATTTGCTTTGAGTTCATCAATAAGCTTGATACCCTCTTTAATTTCATCAGTAACATCCTGTGCATTTAAGAATTTAACACGGTTTTCGTCCCACTTACCAAGAACCTCTTTGAAAACATCAATGTTGGTGTTTTCACAGCCAAGTCCCAAAACAAGCACTCCTCCGCAATTAGGGTGATTTACCATACCCTTTAATATTTTGCGTGTTATTTCTTGGTCGTCACCAAGCTGTGAGCAACCGAAAGGATGCGGGAAATATTTTGCACCCGTTTTTTCGGAAAGAATTTGCGCCGTTTTGTTCACACATCCAACAGTATTTACAATCCAGATGTCGTTTCTTATTCCAACCTCACCGTTTTCACGAACATATCCCATAAAGGTTAGGTCAGTTTCAATCTTTTCAGTCTTATGCTCGCCGGGAGTGTAGGAATATTCCAACTTTCCCGAAAGGTTAGTCTTTGTGTTATGCGTATGAACGTGGTCACCTTTTTTAATGTCGCATATTGCGTGACCGATAGGCTGTCCATACTTTATAATGTTTTCGCCCTCTTTAATGTCGCAAAGCGCATATTTATGCCCATTTTCAATATTTACTTCTACGTTGTCACGCTTATTTATTAACATACTTCAAAACCTCTTTTTCCAAAAAGCTTATATCTTCGCCCCAAAGCTTTTCACTTGCAAGTATTTCGCCTACGCTTGCAGTTTTCATAAATGCAGTAATATCAGCATCGTCATTTGTCATATCGGTTCTGTAAAAATCAATTAACTTCGCAAATGAGAAGATTAAAGTCTCTGGCATTTTATCGAATCTCTTTATGTACTCAAGAATTGACGGCAGTACACGCACCTTGAATTTGCTTACTGAATTTAATGCGATTGATGAAAGATAATGCTTTATGTACGGGTTTGCAAAGCGTGTTAAAACATTATCTGCATACTCTAAAAGCTCATCTTTCGGTAAATCAAGAGTTGGGATAATTTCGTCGTAAACACACTTTCTGATGTGATTATTCATTTTTTCATCGTCAATACAGGATTTTACTGTATCAAGTCCTTCCAAAAGTGCATACGGAACCAAAGACGTGTGCGCACCGTTTAGAATACGAACCTTTCTTGTTCTGTACATCTCCAATTTATCTGTAACAATTACATTAAGTCCGCATTTATCAAACGGAATCTCATCAAACAGCTTGTCATATCCTTCAACAACCCATAAATGGAAATATTCCGATGTATTAATCATATTGTCTTCATAGTCAAGCTCAATTTTCTCGTCCTTTGGATAGCCTGTGTTTATGCGGTCAACCAAGGTATTGCAGAAAATATTGTCCTTTTCAATCCAAGCCCTAAAGCCGTCCGACAAATTCCACAAATCAGCATACTGTAAAATGCATTTTTTGAGGGTTTCACCATTTTTGTTTATAAGCTCACAAGGCAGAAAAACAAAACCCGAAAGTCCAAGTTCAAATCTTTTTAAAAGGAGCTGTGTAAGCTTTGCAGGGAATGTTTTTGCAGGCTTTTTGTCAACTTTATCCTCTTCAGAAAAGCATATTCCTGCCTCTGTTGTATTTGAAATTATAAAACGGAAATCCGGATTTTCTGCAAGCTTTAAGTATGCATCAAAATCCTCATACGGCTTTACGCAACGTGAAATAGCGTCAATTTTCTTAACGTCCACACCTTCAACGCCACGGCATAAATGCGTATAAACGCAGTCCTGCGCTGTGAGCATATCACACATACCATTTTCAATTGGCTGAACTACTACTACTTTTCCGTCAAAGTCAGTGTTTTCGTTTACAATTTGTATCATCCAGTCCGCAAATCCGCGAAGAAAACCACCTTCGCCAAACTGTATGATTTTTTCTTTTGCCTTGCTTTCGCTGTACTTCATAAAAATATCTCCTTTCAATCTTTTGTTCGTTAATTTAATTATACGTTAATTTTATCCTTATTTCCTTTAATTTTTTAACTATTGGCACATATTTTCTTGAAATTTTTAACCTATTCATCGCAAAGAATGATATAGATATAAAATACATTTCATTATTATTGCTTTTCATAGCAACAAATTTTGAAAAAATATTTTATCGTAATAATAAAAAACGGCAAGCCATACGGCTTGCCTTATTGGGCTTCAGGGACGGGATTTGATACCTGAGCGACCTTCGGGCTATCGCCTTCAGCGCCGCCTTGCAGTTTCCAAAACCGCTCTCGCTCCTTTCGTAGCTCTTGGTTTTGACTGCTGCGGTACATACTCGTGCCTTTTTCTGCCACCGGCAGCGGCACTTCATATGCCCCAACGAGCATCGTTCGTCGGTCTCTCTTCTTTTTACTCAAAAAAAACGGCAAGCCATACGGCTTGCCTTAAAGTGGTTGCGGGGACGGGATTTGAACCACGCGACCTTCGGGTTATGAGCCCGACGAGCTGCCGAACTGCTCTACCCCGCGCTGTATTCACTTTGTATGCGAGATTTCCTTGGTCAAATTTCTCTTCTTGATATATTATATGTCTGTTTTGCAAAAATATTCCTAATATGAACTATTACAATTTAAGTCCTTGTCCACCCAATGACTAACCTTTAAGCAAAAATATGAGACCACACATATCTTATTTATCATATGGCAGCCTCTATATTTTTATCCAAAATTCTTAATACTTATATTTTCCTTATTTCAAATTTATATATTTAATTACCCCTAAAAATATCTTCTTCAACCTTGTCTAACCACTCTTTCTGGTTTTCAGTTTAATGATATACCAGCAAGCCATAATAACAATCATTCCAACTAAAATAATATCCCAGAAATACTTTGACGGTACAATTTCATTTATATATATCAGCCCCATTGCAATAACAAAAACTCCCATTACAATCTGACAAATTCCCATTGCCATATTATACTGTTTGGGATTTCTCTTTGCCAGCATTTCACTATCTTTTGACATTGGCTTTTTTGTAATTACTGCATACAACCCATATAAGCAGTTCATTGCCCCTAATACCACCAGAACATATAGCATATCTACACCACTTAACATGATGCCAACTACCAAAATAATACCAACCACTGAAATCAATGTATTTCCGTTTTTTAACAACTTTTGTAAAAAGAACATTTTCGTCAACCTTTCTCATTCTTAACAATAAAAGGAAGCCCCTTACGAACTCCCTCCCCTTTTAATAAACGCCGCCTCCACCGGAGACGGCGCTATTATCAGATTTCATAATTGCTTAACTTTATGTATATAATACTTTTTCTTATGCTAATCCCGGAGCAACTGCCAGAATGATTGCACATAAAATGATTTCAACTAAAGTCATGATAACTGTCTGTAAGAACATTGGCAGATATGCGTCTTTAATCTTAACCTGTGCCAGACCTGTTGTTAACAGGATCAAACCGTTAACCGGTAATGTCTCGAATGTAGAAACTGCAATAGCAAGTACACGAGCCACAGCGTTTGGATTCAAAGCCGGAGCCTCTGTCCAAATAAATGCGCTTGCAATGATTGGAAGTGCAATACCTAATGCTGCTGGCGGAGAAGATGTAAATGCAACGATTACGATTGTCATAATGATTGCAATTGCCATCGGTGGAACCGGAAGTCCCATTAACATACCAACGAACGCATTAAATGTCTCTGTATGCTGAACAACACCTGCGAAACCTGCTGCTGCACAGATAATCATAACAGACTGAGCACCACTAACTGCACCTTCATTTAAGGAGTTAATAATCTTTCCAACCCATGCACCAACGCCCTTGTTTGCTTCGCCATTTACAGGGAAGTATTTGTTCATCAGGATGATAGCTAATAAGATACCAACTACCAATGCCAAGGAAGCATTCTTTAATACTGCGAAAATAACAAATACAACTACCAATGGAATTAATGCAAAAATAAGGTTTGGACGCTCTGTCTTCTTATCTTCCATCTCACCAAATCTTGGGCAATCACCATAATCAAAGGTTTCTCCCTTTCTCATTGCAGAGATAATCATCTTAGAACAGATGAAGTATACACCAACTTCAATTACGATAAAGCAGATGAAACCTGGAATTGGTGCTGCACCAGGACCAGTCTGTAAAATATTCATACACAAAATGTTGTTGATACTTAATACGAATGGAGCAGAGTTTGCACCACAGCTTAAGCATAACATAGCCGGAACGAAACGGCGTGGAATACCAATCTTATCAGCCATAATCATAGCAATTGGGAAGGTTGCGAATACAGTAACGAATCCGTCAACACCGCCATAGCTTAAGATTACTTCTACTAATAACATAGCCAGAACTGCACGCTTTGCCTGCTTCTCTTTACCTTCTGCAGACATAATCAACTTATTTGTCAATACGTTAGCAATAGCACCTGCTGCGCCGCAGTCTGTTAATACTTTACCAAATAAAGCTCCTAAGAAAATTGTTGGGAATACAGCAAGAATCATACCTGTAACTCCGCCGATTTCCCATGCACCTGTGTGCACATTCTCTTCTACTACACCAATATAATACTGTGTAAATGCCTGTGTTGCATTAATCTTGTTAGTAACTGCAACAATAACACCACAGAGAGGTGCTAAGTAGAGAGTGGATACATTCTTGTAAGCGCCATACAAAAAGATTGCAAGAGCGATTACAATACCAATAATACCTAATGCCATAAAATAGACCCTCCTCTAATTATATAAAGTTAAGCATTTGTGAAATTTGCTAATATTCTGCAAATTCCACATAAAGATTGTATAGGAATTGTATAATTCTGTCAAGAAAAAGGACAGCTTTATTAGTTTTTTCTTGTTCTTTTTTATAAACAACATTTGTTTTTCAGACTATTTATATGCATTTTTCCAAACAAATATAATACATATTTACTTTACATTCTCAATTTTTTCAACGGTTTTTATTATAAATATTCCACACATAAAAAAGACAGGAGCTGTCACCTTCCGTGTACAACTCCTGTCTTTTCTTGTTTACTTTATGGTTTAATTATGTACTTTATTATTTACGACCTACCAAAGCATCGTCAAGTGCTTTTCCTGCTGCTTTTCTATACGCATCGTCTTTTGCTTTTACATGTCCTGCATTGAAGCAAAGAACTAAAATAACACTGATAATACCAAGAATCAATACCATGGTAAAAATTGCGATATAGGAACCAGTCATACCCATAAGCATACCTACAGCAGCTGGTCCAATAGAGTTAACAATGTTAGCTACGGAGTTTACTCTAGCAAATACGCTGGAGAAATCTTCACGTCTCCAGTACTGAGCTGCAAGAGAAACTGTAAAGTTAGAGGAAGCACCCATGAATAATAAGTCGGAGGCCAAGCGGTCTTAAAGACAAGGTA
>JAZQEC010000014.1:0-2234 GCA_045538755.1 Clostridia bacterium | reverse complement strand
AACCCCTAAATAAAAAAGGCTGCCGAGGAAAATTCCCCGACAGCCATAAATTTAAATATCCTTCTTATCAACCCAACCTGTCACATACTGACCGATAGGATTTTTACCGCAGAATGCAGATTTTGTTGTAATACGGTATCTGCCGTTGACCTCAACACCGTCATACAGATAAAACGTACCGCTTTTCTTCACACCGGACTTTGCGGTAGAAGAAGCATAAAGTACAGCATTTTTCAGCGTAATCGTATCGCCCTTTTTGTGAGTTTTTTCAGCCGTGAATACAGAAATGCCGTTCTCATCAAACACAGAATACCCAGCCTTACAGGATTTCTTCGCATTTTTCAGATTTTTGAACGCACCTGTTTGTGATTTAACATTATCCCACGAGGTACGCACACGATAAATCTGCTCCTCTGTAAGATATTCCTGCACCTTTGCCTTGAATGCAGCCCAATGGGGCAGAATGTACAGCGGACACATTTTGTAAGAATTTTTCATAGTGTTGAGTGTATCAACATCGCCCTTTCTGCCGTCCTTGACATTCAGCCAGTGGGTATGCGTAAACAGGCACTCAATACCAAGCCTATACTGTTTCAGCAGAGCCGCTGCCAGTCGTGCCGCATTGTCCTCGGATTTACGATCATTTTCATTATACGCTGAACTCATAATACACTCAATTGCAATAGTCTTGCGGTTGCCGTTGCCGCTGCCGTCCGCAGCGTGCCAGCCGGACAAATCAAGGGGCAGATTCTGCCATGCACAAGTGTTATCCACATAATAATGCACACGGACATCGTTCATGTTGCCATTGTAAGTCGCACGAGTATACTGCTCCGCAGGAGTTGTTCCTTTCGCAACACTAATCCACGATGTGTTATGAATTGTAACACCAATAATTTTGCCCTCCATAGATACGGAGGGCATTGCGATATTTCGGGGATTGTGCTTTGTGAGCAGAAATTCGTTGACGGTAACACCGCCGAGATTTGTTGTCTTATCAGGTTTCAGAATTGCCATTATCATTTTCCTCCATTTCTTCGCTTCTCTTATGAAGCTGTCTTAAAACTTCCTGCAGCTGTTTTGGTACAGGTAAACCAAGATGAGCCGCATTTTCAAGCAATGATACACCTTCATTTGACATATAGAAGAAAATCACTGCTGTTCTCAAAATACTGCCGCCGCCAATGACGTACACATCGAGAATATGAGCAATACCCACAAGAATAAAAATAAGCACCTTTTTAAAGATGCCCTTAAATCCAACTTCGCTGGATAACTTCTTGTCGATAATCGCACACATCACTCCTGTGACGTAATCGGCGACGACAAACACAATTAATGCAATCATCAAGTTGTCACATCCTCCGAGAAAATAGCCGAGCCAGCCTCCGATTGCTGAAAAGCAGACTCTTGTCAGCGTCCAGAATTCTTTCAATTTTCATCAGTCCTTTCTTAAAATGATTATAAAAATACCGCCTGTGGAGTGAACCACGGACGGTTGTTGACGGTGTTTAGTTTTGTGAATCAGAATTTATTTCAGCATAAACCTTGCTGTAATATTTCATTGAAATCATCAACTGCTTCTGCGATGTCAGGATTAGTTGATTTATCATTCAATTCAATTGCCCATTTCAGCAAATCAAGCGATATAAGTTCACATAATTCTAATAATCGACGATAGTCCCAGTCATCAGTAATATCTATAAAATGAAATACTGTTTGTTTTATTTTTGGTGATACCCAATCAACAGGAAATTGTTTCAAACAATTTCTTGCAATTGTAATCGGCAGAACATTTGTTGGTTGACAAGCCCAAGAGATGAGTTCTCCTACCACTTCTGAAGAAATCTCGTCGGAGAGAGACATGATTTCAGATGTACTAAAGTAGATTTCCTTATTTGCAATATTATTTAGTGAGTCTGCAATTGCTTTTTCATATGCGTGCATATAATACCACCTAAATTTCGATTTATTAACCTAATTCATTTTCTCTATTATACATCATTTTTCTCAAAAAGTCAATTCATAATCTCAACCTTTTTCACAAGCGGATGAGTATTATTTGACCTGCCAAGCCAACAAAGATAATATTGCCCATGAGTTACAGCGTCACACAAACCAAGAGAAGTAATAAACGTATCGCATTGCAACCAGTAAAACGGCACATCCACATAATTTTTGTTGGCAAGAGATGTATAAACGTAGTTCTGAATCGTGTCCCATTCTTCCTTGCC
>JAZQEC010000013.1:0-1725 GCA_045538755.1 Clostridia bacterium | reverse complement strand
GTTGCTGCCTGTTCTCTGTTTAAGAGTGTATCAGGTTCAAATGTATTTACCGATACACCTGTTGTAATACCCACATTATATGCTTTTAACACTTCTGCATCCTTTGTGTCTGTGTAAGGATTATTCACAACAGGAAGTGCCTTTGTGTTTGCTAAAACTTCGTATGCTTTAACTGATACTGCCGCAAATTCTGCTCTTGTGATTGACTGAGTCATATCCTTGCCGTAGAGTGATGTAGGAATAAGACCAAGCTCATCTGCTTTTTCAAGCTCTGCTGTTGCCCAATCGGATGCATCTGCCCAAGCATCTGTTGTTCCGAACTGAGAGAAATCAATATCAGGATTTCCTGTACCTTGTGAAAGTCTTATATTGGGTTCCCATTCTGTGTCGGATGAAAGAACTATACCGAATTCATAATTTTCCTTGAATCCGTCTTTAGATGCTCTTACCGCATTAAGACCGGGAATTGCTTCAAAACTGAATCCGCCGTTATTTGATGCAGTTACTGTGGTGCTTGTTCCAAGAAGTCTAACCGTTGCGCCCGGCTCTGTTGTTCCGTGGAACTCTCCTGTAAATAAGGATTCATTATAATTTACAAGAAGCTTTGCAAAGTCTATTGCAAATCCGTCACCTACGCCTGTTGTTTCGTCAATGGTTACGGTAAGCTTACCCGATGCAATGTCAGCAAAGAAGCCGGAAGGGATAACTGCTGAAACCATATAAGAAACGGGTCCTGTCTGATCTACCTGATTAAGAAGTTCTGCTATAAACGGAGCATCCTTGCCGTTTAGCTTTACTGTGAAGTTACTTTTCCATGTAAGCGGCTGAAAATCATCTATACAGAGCTGTAAAAGTGCGCTTTTAACATTTATACCGCTTGCATCATAATTCATATTGATTACGAGAGCACCTTCGCCAAATGCTTTGCCGGGAAGCTGACCGTTTTTCCAATCGGTGTAGTTTTCCGCATAACCGTCTGCTTCTTTCCCTGTCCACGCAGAACCTACATACATTCTGTCTGTACCGCTTGGTTCGTTTGCTTCTTCAGTCCAACCGCCCTGATAGCTGTGCGGTCTCTGATTTTTCGCTGTGAAAGGACTGTAACCATTTGCGATAGCATTTTTATCATTAAGTGCATCTATATCACCGGAGCGAACCATCAATTCTGCTTCATTTGTGTTTTTTAACACAACCGTTTTCTGACTCCAATCTCCATTCTCAGCATCCGAAGCTGCAAATGCTGTGGATGCCAGCATTGTGACGGTCATTGTTGCCGCCAATATAATTGAAAGTAATTTCTTCATCTTCATATCCTCCTTAAAATCCGAATAAATCTTTTATTCCGCCGAAGCCCTGTTTGGGTTCGGGTTTTACATAATCAAAACCGCCTGACGGTTCCGAAATATTAAAGCCGATGTTAGGACAATCGGGATCGCCCTCAAAGCAGTGCTCGGTATCTACGTGATAGCAGGTGTCGCCGATTTTCTTATACAAATGTGCTATGCTCGGATACTGACCTGCCTGTGTAAATCCGTTTTGCATCAAAATCTGTCTGTACTGCTCGACTGCGATTGCCGCCCCAATGTGATTTCCCTTAAAGTCTGCCGAGAAGGTGATGTAATCGCCGTAATCTTCTATATAGTAGTTACTTCCGCCGCAGTTCCATTTGGGATAAGCTGAAAGCTTTTCATCCCACTCTGCCATTATCTTTGCGTTTTTGTCTGC
>JAZQEC010000012.1:0-2078 GCA_045538755.1 Clostridia bacterium | reverse complement strand
AGGTTTACTGCCGGAACGAAGCGGTCATTATGTTAGTGGCAGATATGAAGTTCAAGGAAGACCACTCATTATAAGTTCGGGACTCGAAAACAAAAATATTATGAGAATCAACAATCAGCCGGAAATTGTGATTGTTGATATCAATAAATTTTAATGTCGGAAAGGAGTGCATAATAAATGATTTCCTCACTTTTGCAAAAATTACCTCTTGCAGTAGTAGGACTATTACTGGTTGTATCAGCTTTTACAATATACTTTCGTTCAAAGAACGTTACAAAAAGTGAGTTCTTCAAGATATTCAAAAGCACACGTTTAGTAAGTGCGTGGATATTGATTTTCGTGTTCGTTATCTCAGGTATATTTGGAATTTTCAATCATATAAAAGCAAAACACTCTGTTACGGCTGTTGTAGCACTTAATTATTCAGAAGCGTCACAGGCACAGAATTCTAATGGAACAAGATACAACATGGCAGAGATCATCTGTGATGAGGTTGTAGAAAAAGCTATCGAAATGGGTGCTTTAGAAAATGTAACTGTAAAACAATTAAAGAACTGCTTGTGTGTTTATCCCTATATACAGGGCGATGTAAACGACAAGTCTAATTATCATATTTCTACTGAATTCATCGTAGAATATCACGCTTCAAAGCACACCAACCACTTAGACGCTGAAAATGTAATTACCTTGATAACAAGTGCCTATAAAGAATACTACATAGAAAAATACACGGATAATTTCAGCCTTACAAGCGAAGAGGGTAAACCTGATTATAGTACAATGGAATATATGGACATTGTAACCTATTTCAATAAAGAAACAACTGCAGTTTTAAACTATCTTTACGGATTGGCTGACAAAGGTCCCAGTTTTGTTACAAAAAACAATACTACATTTCACGCAATAGCACAAAAGGTACATCAATTCAAAGAAACACAAATAGATCAAAATCTTAAATCCTTGGTTTTGCAACATGGAGTTGTAAGAGATAAGGATAGCTACATCGAAAGGCTTTCCTACCAAAACACAAATACAGATTTCGATAGGCAAAAAAATAAAGTATCATTCGATATTTGCAATCAGGCAATTGATATGTATTCCGAGGAAATGACAAGAGTCGTTCTTGTTCCTACATGGGATGAGGGTGGAAAGTATTATATGGGTAGAACAAAAGTCGGCATTGATGAACTTTCTGTTATGGCAACAACATTCAGCGACAATGTTGCTTCAAATGAGAAAGAAATAATGGATAACAATCTTGTTATAGGAAAGATGCAGTCTGCATCAGGCAATACATCAGCAAATGCAGAAGCAGACGCACTTATTATAGCCATAGACAAGAGCATCGATGACTTTACTAACGAAGCGATTACTGCCGGCAGAGAATATTCAAATTATAGAATGAACCAATGTATTGCAGTCAGCATTTCAGGAACTTCTTTGTTTAGTGAGTTAAAGACAATCATTATATTTATGATGCTTGCTTATGCCTGTGCGTATGTATTTGCAGTTTCTAAAAAGTTTCCGAAAGCATAAACACAAAATTATACAGGAGGGTAAAAAATGAAGAATTTTCAGATTATGAGATATTTAAAAAAGATTCTGCCTATCATTGTAATTGTTTGTGTTTTAGCAACTTATGCAATAAATTTCAAACTTAAAAATTCCAATACATTTGTTGCATCGGAAGTTATTCATTACAATGATCCTGCGGCAGAGCAAGGACTTACTCCAACGGGGTCCAAGCTTGATGTTAATGAAATTAAATCATCGGCAGTAATGAGCAAGGTTGTTGACAGAATGGGACTTACAGGTATTTATTCGGTTGATAGTCTGATATCAAGAATATCTATAACACCGATTCCGGATGAAGATAAGGTTGCACAAAAAGAAGCAAAGCTTGAAGAAGGCGAAGAATATGTTTATGAACCGAGCACATATGTTGTTTCTTTTACAGCTACAAATAGCGAAGGTACAGATTTTGCAAGAACTATACTTGATGAAACCTTAGATGTTTATTTTGCAGAATACAGTCAGAAATATGTTAATGTTGCTCCTGCAAAAAATGTCATAGATAA
>JAZQEC010000011.1:0-1752 GCA_045538755.1 Clostridia bacterium | reverse complement strand
TGAAATAGTCAATAGATAGTAGACATAAAAAAACCGAAGTTAAGCTGTCAGTTCAATGCGAAATTGAACTGGCGGCTTTCTGTTTAATTTACGAAGAGGTCTAATGAAATTAAAGTAATGAACAGTCTGAGAAATTACAGAATAAAGGTCATCACACTTTGCAAGATGCAAGTGTGAACGTAGAACATCCTTAAATCTTCCGAAAAAAGATTCAATGACAGCATTATCTCTTGGAGTTCCTGCTCTTGACATACTTTGAATTGTGTTGTATGATTTAAGCAGGTTGCAATAACCTGCTGATGAGTACTGTACACCCTGGTCGCTGTGCAAAAGGATAGGGGTTGCGGTACTCTTTGCTTTTTCAAGTATTCTTTTAGCAGGTTTCATTACCAGTAAATTATCAAAGGTATCGCTTAATTCCCAATCGAGAATTTCGTTGTTAAACAAATCAAGGTAACAAGCAAAGTAATGCCATTTACCTTGATGCTTAATGTATGTAACATCAGTAACAATCTTTTGCAAAGGTTTATCAGCATGAAAATTTCGATTAAGCACATTTGGAAAACGTTCATGTTCCGAACCGATAATATCGGGGTATTTCGCTTTTCTGATAAAGCCTGTTATGCCAAGTCTTTTCATAGATTTCCATACGGAAATATCAGAAACACACCAACCATAAATATTCATTAAAGTATCATTGATAGCTCGGTAACCCTGGGAAGGGTAATGTGAATGAATATCAGCAACATAGTAGTCCAGTTCCTGCTGCTTTTTCTCATAACTATTTAATGTACCCTTACGTTTGAGCCATTTGTAATAGCCAGAACGAGAAACTTCATAAACATTACAAAGTTCTTTTATTGAATGCCTTTCGCTTTCTTTTTCAATACAAGCATAAATTTGTTGGATTACTTTCTTCTGACATCTCCCCTTTCTAGTTCTATGGATTTTTTTAATCTTACAATTTCACCATCCTTCTTTAATAATTCACGTTCAAGTAAGGCAATCTTGTATTCAAGCTGTTCTATTTCAGACAATTCCTTCTTACGTGTGTATTTTAAAAGTGGGTTTCCTGGCTTGCGCTTGTTTACAAGTGCTGCTTCTCCTCCTTCAAGATACTGCTTTGTCCATTGATGTATCAATGAGTGATGTATACCTGTTTCTTTTTCTATTTTTCTGCCACTTTCTCCTGCAAGCATTCGTTTTACGAATATCAATTTTTCTTCTTTACTGTAGTTTCTGTTTATTCTTCCTGTTTTACCCATTTTTATTCTCCTTTCTTTTATTCAGTATATCACAAAAAATGATGGTAGACACTGGCTTTTTTAGTGTCTACCATCATTATATCATTTCAGGCGCAATATTATGCTCCGTCGGATTTATTATTTGCTTGACACGAATTGTATTCGGGAGTAAAATAATACTATTGAGTAAAAAGCAAAGGAGCATAATTTTGGCAAGAATATATCCGCTGTTTTCTTCCAGCAAAGGAAACAGCACTTACATAGGCACAAAGTCGGAGGGAATTCTGATTGATGACGGCGTGTCATTTTCACGGCTGAAAAAGGCTATGGAGCTGAACGGACTTTCACTTGACGCTATCAAGGCTGTTTTCATTACACACGAGCACAGCGACCACACAAAGGGACTTGCGGTGCTGACGAAAAAAATAAAGGCGCCTGTTTTTGCCCAAAGCCTTACCCTTGAATATCTCTGCAAAAGCGGACTTATCAACGGAGAGTGCTATGAGCT
>JAZQEC010000010.1:0-2845 GCA_045538755.1 Clostridia bacterium | reverse complement strand
ACGCTCCGTAGCACGTACCCCTATTAACACAAGCCGCTAATGCGGCTGTGTCAAAATTTATTGTTTTGGTTTTCTTATGTTTTCAGGAAGGCTTTCCGACCAAGGGAGCAGTTCTTCCAGAAAACCAGTATCAGTATCTTCCATATGTTCCGGTATGACGGATAACAAATATTCAAAATACTCATATGGTTTTAAATTGTTTGCCTTTGCTGTTTCAGCAATGCTGTAAATAATGGCGGAAGCTTTGGCACCGCTGATGGTATCAATGACCTGCCAGTTCTTTTTTCCTATGCAGAAGCCTTTGATGGCCCGTTCGCTGGCATTATTATCAATGGGAACATCTCCATCAGAAAGAAAGACACGCAGGTATTTTTCCTGGTTCAGCATGTAGCTGTAAGCCTCGCCCAGCCTGCTTTTGGAAGACACTTCCTGGCTTGTGCTTTTAAGGTACACAAATAAAGCATCCACCAGCGGTTTTACAACCAGCTGGCGCTGCTGTAGCCGTTCCTCTGAAGTCAGCCCGCCCAGTTTTCCTTCTTCCCGATAAACTGCCTGGATCTGCTTCATTACCAGATAAGCTGTGGATTTAGAGCGTGCTTCTTTGGGAATTACTTTCAAAGCTTCATCAAACCGGCGGCGCCCATGAACCCAGCAGCCTGCTATGGTCAGGTCGTCCTTTTCTTTTTCCAAAGTGTGGTAAACCTGGTAACCGTCTGTTACGCAGATGCCGGAATAGTTCTTCAGGAATTCCCTTGGGTGGGAAGCGTTCCTGGTCTTCTGGAATTCATAAAGAACAATCTGCTCCTCCTGGTACAGATAACCGGAACGGTATACCCACATCCAGCTTTTGGAGCCTGCAGGCCGTCCGTCTTTGTTTACGAGGAAGGGCGTTTCATCTGCCTGTATGACATGGTACCTGTACAGTTTCTGGTGCAGGCAATCATACAGGAGACCAAGGTATTCTTCCGCCAGACGGATCATCCAGTGCGCCATGTTTTTGCGGCTGACAGCCATGCCATAACGCTCAAACTCTTTTTCTGTACGATAAAGCGGGACCGCATTTACATACTTGCTGTTCATAATGGCGGCCGCAAGAGTAGAGGATACAGGACTTCCATGAAGCAGCGCTTTCGGATGAGGGGCTTTCACCATGTGTTCATCCGCTTTGCTGGCATAAACACCTACATGGTGTTCCTCGACTTCCACTTTCGCAGGGACAAAACGGTAACGCCTGGATATTTCATCAGGGAGCTGTTTCCAGCCATTTTCACCAAACTCTGCCGCCAGTTCCGCCTCAGAAAGGTAATGGTTGACACGGGTGACAGGAAGGCCTGACATATCCTGTTCCTTTTTGCCGGCTGTTTTCTTACGATGCGGGGACGTTTCTTCTTCCCCGGACGCATCAAGGTCACAGACAGCTTCCGCTTCATTAAAAAAAGCTATCCTGCCGTCCACTTCCATGAAGTAAATCTGTGCATGGTCCTCCAGCTTCTCAGAGGACCTGCCGAACCGTTCCTGCTTTGACAGTACCACCTGTTCCATAATCTTCTGCAGTTTTTCGTCCATTTCCTCCAGCTTGCGGGTCTGTTTTTCAGACTCCTCCTGCAGGGCAAGAAAAAGCTGCACAAGGATAGTTTTGTCAATGCTGTTCAGTTGTTCTTCTGTATATTTCACCGCCATGGTTTTCTGCACTCCTTTTACGGAACAGTATAGCATAAATCCAGAATTTATGCTACCAGGCATGAAACATCCTTCCGTCATTTTGACGGTGGATAACAGAATAAAAAACCCCGGATTCCGGCATGGATTTGAGGTTTTTTATTCTGTTATCCACAGCAGTGAAGTAAAACTTCCGTGATTGCTTTACGGATATGGCTTTACAGGCACTTTTTGTGGATAACGAAAGAAAACATCCCATAATAGACATGTTTTGATTTTTTTTATTTTCAGCATTCTGCACAAGAACTACATGGCTTTGGGCGGATGCTCCAGTTCCACGATAGGACGTCTGGCAATTACTTCAAATCCCTGCATTAACTGCTGGTACTGTTCCTTTGTGATTTCCACAGCATCGTTTTCAGAACGTGGCCATTTGAAGGTTCCGATGTTGATTCTCTTGTACAGGAGAAGAAATCCGTCGCCCTCCCAGACAAGTCCCTTGATTCTGTCCGGCTTTTTTCCACAGAACAGAAACAGCGTGTTTCTGTCATAAGGGTCCAGGTCAAATTTAAACTTGACAACGGCAGCCAGCCCATCAATACCCTTGCGTAAATCTGTGGTGCCCACGGCCAGATATACCTTTTTAAATCCAAAAGCATCATTCAGCACCGGCAAAAGCTCCTATCAGATTTTTTATAAATCCTGCCGTTGCATTATCTTTGATTTCGATGGAAATACCACCGGTGACATGGAGCACAGCGGCAGTGGTGGAAGCATTGTTTGTTATTGCCGGAACTGGTACAGAAGGAAGAGCCGGCGGAGCAGGCGCAGGTGCCGGTAATTCAACAAAGCTTCCCGAAGTGATTTCCACCTGTTCCAGACAGGCCTGGCGGACACGTTTCAGCCTCCGGTAATAATTCGCTTTTTTGATGTTGTGTTGTTCGCACCATTCATCAACAGTCATATCTTTGGGACGGTTCATACACTCTTGTACTTCCAGAGCCCACTGGTTCAGACGCATCTGTGCAGCAACCTGACTTTCTTTTGATTTCATAGACCAACCTCCGGTTATTGTCTGAAAAGTAAAGTCAACTTTTCAGACTGAACTTTCTATACTTTTTAGATGTTGAGTCTATTATCTCAAAAAGTGGAGTATATCACAAGGTACGCACTATGGAGCGTTTAC
>JAZQEC010000009.1:0-1588 GCA_045538755.1 Clostridia bacterium | reverse complement strand
ACTCTGTGACAGGGAATAATCCCCGGATAAGGGTTTACATGCAAAGCGTAGCCTACAACTCTTGCCCAGCGAGGATTGCCCGCTAAAAGCGCCACCTGACCGTAGGTTGCAACCTTGCCTTTGGGAATGCTTTTCACAACCTCATATATCTTTTCAAATGTGTTCATAGATTTCACCTTTCAATTCTCGGTTGAAACAATCCAATTCTTTGACCATAAAAATAAAACTTCGGACATTTTGTCAAACTCAACCGCTCCACTATTTTTTAGACTCAAAAAAGTTTCAACAATAGCTCGTTCATCGGCAGAAACAATTTCCAGTAAATCTTTTTGATGGCTGATATACTTTCCTATTTGCTGAAAAGCTATCGCCTGTACAAGAAAAGACGCAGATTTATATAATCCCCTTAAAATTTCTTCGCTCTTTTCATACAGCATATTATGCACACAGCCGTGATAGATATTGCATGCACCGATTCTTATTGCTCTGTTAACAGCAGTTTCGGTAATCTTAGGCAGTAATTCATCAAGGCTTCCTTTTATCGGCTTTGTATCATAATAAAACTGAAAAAGGTCTGAAGACTCCCAGTTTAAGATTTCACTTTTTCCTGAAAGGAATCCGCAAATCAATTCCCTGTTCGGCAAGGTATCAAGCATCGTATTATAGGTCTTTATATCCGCAGGGGACAATTCATCGAGTATTACAACAATATCAATATCACTTTTTTCTGTTGCCTCGCCACGACCATAGCTACCCTGCAGACCGACAAACCACACACGGTCTCCAAAAGTGTCATTTATGGTTTTCAAAAAATTATCCATCCAAGTTTTAATTTCTATCATTTGGGTTACCTCGTCAAATTTAAACTTATTTCTTCGGCTGATAAAGCCCTACTGTTTCTTTATTTCTATACTCGTGCTTTTCGTAATAGCCGATGAGTGTCCCGTCGTCATCACGAAGAGCGACCATATATACATCCTTGTTTTCCTCGTCATTGCGATAGGTGTATATGATGTTATTATCCTTGCTTTCTTTAAACCAGGCAACCACCTTGCTAATCTGCTCATTTGCCTTTGGCGGATGGCAATCTTTAATACTTTTGCCCGTCAAATTCTTGTGATACCGAGTAATCGCAGATGGATTCATATATACTATGATATCGTCTATATCGCAAACAACCACAGGTGCAAGGTCTTGGTCTAATACACTTTTTAATAATTTATTTAACATTCTATTTCTCCATTCCGCAGTCATATGCATTTTTTGATACAACCTCATCATAGTACATCGTGCCATAAAGTCTGTATCCGCCTGCAAAATTGTAAGCATCAAAACCGTTTTGCATAAGTATTCTTGTCGCAAGATAGCTCCTTAAACCGCTCTGGCACATCACATATACAGGTTTTGATTTATCGAGTTCTGTAAGTCTTTCACGCAGTTCATCAACTGGAATATTGATAAAGCCCTCTGCATGACCGCGCATATATTCATAAACGGTTCTTGTATCTAAAAGCGTGATATCATCTCTTTTTTGAAGTGATGGAATATCCTCATAATAGAACTGCCCTACAATACCATTTTTCATGTT
>JAZQEC010000008.1:0-106293 GCA_045538755.1 Clostridia bacterium | reverse complement strand
TTGTAATCTCCGTATTTGCTGGCTCCAAAGCGCAATCTGCAAGCTTTGCTTGCAGTATTGCTAAAGTCGCTCGCACCGCACCAACAGGTCGCACTTTAATAAAGGCAAGCGCTGATGACAAAGGCTAAATTTTCGGTAAAATTCATTTAGTGCAATTTTTATTAGAACTTTTTATACATTACGCATTGGGGCACTAAATTTTAACAAGTTGACACTTCACGTTGTGAGGAGTGTGAAATAATTAAAACATGGCAAAATATTTTATTTACCAATTACACTTTTTTAAATGCACAGCTTGCTCCACCAAGCGATGAGATGTTTAGCAGGGGTAATTCCGATTATGAATACCCAAATTTTAAGAATTACCACTTTGGGTCGGTTAGGGGTTCGGGTAAATCAAAGCACCCGAAACTTTATCCTCTTTTAGTTACAAAAAAATAAAAAAGACGACCAAAAGCCGCCCAATAACCCTATCTCATAATATTCGGGTTGTCAGTTCTTTCAAGAAGATAATCAACAGAAACATTAAAATAATCAGCTATTTTAACAAGAGTCTCATAATCAGCCTGATGCTTTCCTGTTTCATATCTACTCACACTATTTTGACTCATATTCAAATCCATAGCCAATTTAAGCTGTGATATTCTCTTTTTCTTCCGCAGTTCTTTTAATCTTCTCATAAATATTCCCTCTTGATTTTATTATACCGATTTGGTATAATATTAATATCCCAAAAACGGATATTTTATAGTTCGCATAAAGGAGAATGTAATGAAAAATATATGCAAATTTTTAAAACAAGAAGAAAATGTTTTGATATGTAAAATGAAAAACGGGCAGGTAGACAATAGCACGTACAATAACTTCTGTTTAAAATGCAGGCTTATCGCCTGTCCAATATATAAATATTATCTGCAGGAATATGAAAAACTAACATCAAAATAATTGCACGCAAAAAGAACTGTTTCGCCTTTAGCAAAACAGTTCTTTTTTTATTTGTTACGCAATTTTATATCTCGTCTTCGTCAACTTCAAATCCGTCTTTTGTAATAGACACGTCTTTGTATGCCTGCATACCTGTACCTGCCGGAATGAGTTTACCGATAATAACGTTTTCCTTCAGACCGAGAAGCGGATCAACCTTACCCTTGATAGCAGCCTCAGTAAGAACCTTTGTTGTTTCCTGGAAGGAAGCCGCCGACAAGAACGAATCTGTTGCAAGAGATGCTTTTGTGATACCCAAAAGCACAGGCGAGCACTGAACAAGATTTTCACTTCCCTGTTCTTTTAGGAGCTCATTTGCTTCTTCAACCTCAAAGCGGTCAACCATTGAGCCTATTAAGAGATTTGAATCGCCAGACTCCTCAATCTTAACCTTACGGAGCATCTGCTTTGTGATGATTTCAACGTGCTTGTCGTTGATGTCAACACCCTGCATACGGTAAGTTCTCTGAACTTCACGGGTAATATATGCCTGAACGGCACGTGTTCCGTTGATACGCAAGATGTCGTTCGGGTAAGCAGAACCTACTGTAAGTTCATCACCCTTTTCAATAACGTCGCCGTCTGCAACCTTAATTGTTGAGCCGTAAGGAATAATATATGTCTTTGCTTCGCCAACTTCGTCGTTTGTAACAGTAACTTCGCGGCGTCTCTTGGACTCTACAACGCTCACCTTTCCGCCGATTTCGGAAAGAATTGCAAGTCCCTTTGGTTTTCTTGCTTCAAAAAGTTCCTCGACACGTGGGAGACCCTGTGTAACGTCGGCACCGCCAGCAACACCGCCGGCGTGGAACGTTCTCATTGTTAGCTGTGTACCCGGTTCACCGATTGACTGTGCAGCGATGATACCAACAGCTTCACCTACGTTAACAAGCTTACCTGTTGCAAGGTTCATACCGTAACATTTTGAACATACGCCATTCTTTGTCTTACAGGTAAGTGCACTTCTAATCTTAACAGCTTCAATTCCCGCTGAAACGATCTTCTGTGCCTGATCATCTGTTATAAGCATATCTGCATAAGCAAGAATTTCGCCCGTCTCTGGATGAGCAATATCCTCAAGTGCAGTTCTGCCCACAATACGATCCTTTAATGGCTCGATTACTTCGTTGCCGTCCTTGATAGCTTTTACTGTTTCGCCCTCTAAAGTTCCACAGTCCTTTTCACGAATTATAACGTCTTGTGATACGTCAACAAGTCGACGTGTCAGGTAACCTGAGTCGGCTGTTCGAAGAGCCGTATCGGTAAGACCTTTTCTCGCACCGTGAGATGATACGAAGTACTCAAGTACGTTAAGACCTTCTCGGAAGTTAGCACGGATAGGAATTTCTACCGCTCTACCCTTTGTATCCGCCATAAGTCCACGCATACCTGCAAGCTGTCTGATCTGGTTAACGCTACCACGGGCTCCTGAGTCCGCCATCATAAAGATTGGGTTGAACTCATCCATGTTGTCCATCATGGCTTTTGTAACCTTTTCAGTTGTAGCACCCCAGACCTTAATAACTTCGTTATATCTTTCTTCGTTAGTGAGAAGACCACGTCTATACTTCTTAGCGATTGAATCAATCTGCTTTTCAGCATCAGCCAAAAGCTCCTGCTTCTTTTCAGGAACTTCGATGTCGCTTACAGAAACTGTAAGTGCACCGAGTGTTGAATACTTATAGCCTGTTTCCTTGATGAGGTCAAGCACTTCGGCTGTCTTTGTAGTATCATGGGTTCTGATACAAGCAGCAATAATCTTACCAAGTGCTTTCTTTCCTACAACCTCATTGATTTCAAGGTCGAACATTGTGTCGCAGCCGTCTGTTCTGTCAACATTTCCGAGGTCCTGTGGGATATTCTTATTGAATATAAGCTTACCTACTGTTGCATCGATAATTCTTGAATATGCAACACCTCTGATTGTCTTTTCTTTTCTAACCTTAATAGGTGTATGAAGTCCAACTGCCTTATTATAATATGCAAGCATTGCTTCGTCTTCTGAAGCATAGTAATGCGGATGCCACTCTTCTGACTGGTCTCTTTCCGGATAATCCTTACCGCCGATTTCGTCATGTTTAACGACTGTGAGGTAGTAAGAACCCAAAATCATATCCTGTGTAGGAACTGTTACCGGATGTCCGTCCTGTGGTTTTAAGAGGTTATTTGCAGAAAGCATCAAGAATCTTGCTTCTGCCTGTGCCTCAGGCGACAGCGGAACGTGAATTGCCATCTGGTCACCGTCAAAGTCGGCGTTATACGCAGTACATACAAGTGGATGAAGCTTTAAGGCATGGCCATCAACAAGCTTCGGCTCGAATGCCTGTATACCGAGTCTGTGAAGTGTAGGCGCACGGTTTAGAAGTACCGGATGCTCCTTGATAACATCCTCCAAAACGTCCCAGATTTCAGGTTTAACGTGCTCAACCATACGTTTTGCACTCTTTATATTATGCGCAAGATTTCTTGCCACAAGCTCCTTCATTACGAACGGCTTAAACAGTTCGATTGCCATTTCCTTCGGCACACCGCACTGATAAATCTTCATTTCAGGGCCAACAACGATAACTGAACGTCCTGAATAGTCAACACGCTTACCAAGAAGGTTCTGACGGAAACGTCCCTGCTTACCCTTTAAGAGGTCAGAAAGTGATTTGAGTGCTCTGTTTCCAGGGCCTGTAACGGTTCTTCCGCGACGGCCGTTGTTAATTAAAGCATCAACCGCTTCCTGAAGCATTCTCTTTTCGTTTCTGATGATGATGTCAGGTGCACCAAGCTCTAAGAGTCTCTTTAGACGGTTATTTCTGTTGATAACACGTCTGTACAGGTCGTTTAAGTCACTTGTTGCAAATCTGCCGCCATCGAGCTGAACCATTGGACGAAGATCCGGCGGAATAACCGGAACGATTGTCATAACCATCCATTCCGGGCGATTTCCTGAAATTCTGAAGGCTTCAATTACTTCAAGTCTCTTTATAATCTTTGCCTTCTTCTGTCCTTGTGAATTTTCAAGCTCTTCCTTTAATTCTTCTGAAAGTGCGTCAAGGTCGATTTTTTCAAGCAGTGTCAAAATCGCTTCAGCACCCATACCGCAGACAAACTTGTCGCCGTATTTTTCATAAGCATCACGGTATTCCTTTTCAGACAGAACCTGCTTTTCCTTAAGCTCGGTTTTGCCCGGATCGATTACGATATATGATGCAAAGTAGAGTACTTTTTCAAGGTTTCTTGGTGAAATATCAAGAGTAAGTCCCATAGCTGACGGAACACCCTTGAAATACCAGATATGAGATACCGGTGTTGCAAGCTCTATATGTCCCATTCTTTCACGGCGGACTTTTGATTTTGTAACCTCAACGCCGCATCGGTCACAGACAACACCCTTATATCTTATCTTTTTATACTTACCGCAGTGACACTCCCAGTCCTTTGTAGGTCCAAAGATTTTTTCGCAGAAAAGACCGTCTCTTTCCGGCTTTAGTGTACGGTAGTTAATAGTCTCCGGCTTCTTAACTTCGCCGTGTGACCAGCCTCTGATGGTTTCCGGTGAGGCTAATCCGATTTTTATTGCTTCAAAGCTATTAAATTCTAACATATCTTAACCCCTCCATTAAAAATCATCAGGTGTGATGATGTCGCTTTCTGTAAATTCGTCTTCCTCATCTTCATAGCTGAACTCATCATCGCCTATATCTTCGAGAATCATATCATCCTCAATATCTTCGTCAAAATTTAGCGGAACATCGCCCTCTTCCATAGTCTGGATAAGTTCGCTTTCTCTTGGCATATCGTCCTCATCAAGTGATGCGTCAATGTCAATTTCGCCGCCGTCTCTGTCTAAAATTCTTACGTCAAGTGCCAAAGCCTGAAGTTCCTTAACCAAAACTCTAAAGGATTCCGGAACACCTGATTTTGGAATGTTTTCGCCCTTAACGATTGCTTCATAAGTCTTAACACGTCCTACGATATCGTCCGACTTAACTGTCAGGATTTCCTGCAGGGTATATGCAGCACCGTAAGCTTCAAGCGCCCAAACTTCCATTTCACCGAATCTCTGTCCACCGAACTGAGCTTTACCACCGAGCGGCTGCTGTGTAACGAGTGAGTAAGGACCCGTTGAACGTGCGTGAATCTTATCGTCAACCAAGTGGTCGAGCTTCAGGTAGTACATGACACCGACCGTTACAGGATTGTCAAACTTATCACCTGTTCTTCCGTCATAAACAACGGATTTGTATGTTTGGGAAAGTCCTGCAAGTTCAAATGCCTGCTTTAAGTCTTCATCGTGAGCACCGTCAAATACAGGAGTTGCAATCTTGATATACTGCTTACCTGATTGAAGCTGTGTATCCTTTGCATCTAAAATCACCTGCTTATATGCATCTTCTGCTGTCATTGATTCAAGCTGCTCACGAGTCTTTAAGCTAAGTGTTCTGTACGCATAGCCAAGATGCATTTCAAGCACCTGACCGATGTTCATACGTGACGGAACGCCTAGTGGGTTTAGCACGATTTGAAGCGGTGTACCATCTTCTAAGAATGGCATATCTTCCTGTGGAAGTACACGGGATACGACACCCTTATTTCCGTGACGGCCCGCCATCTTATCACCAACAGAGATTTTTCTCTTTTGTGCGATATAGCATCTTACCACCTTATTTACACCAGGTGATAATTCGTCGCCATTTTCACGTGTGAATATCTTAACATCAACGATAATACCGTTTTCACCGTGAGGTACACGAAGTGAAGTATCACGGACTTCTCTTGCCTTTTCACCAAAGATTGCACGAAGAAGTCTTTCTTCAGGAGTGAGCTCTGTTTCACCCTTTGGTGTAACCTTACCAACCAAAATATCTCCTGCTCTAACTTCAGCACCAATTCTGATGATACCGTCTTCGTTTAAGTCTTTCAAAGCTTCCTCTGATACGTTAGGAATATCTCTTGTGATTTCCTCTGCACCAAGCTTTGTATCTCTTGCTTCACATTCATATTCTTCAATGTGAATTGAAGTGAACATATCATGCTTAACAAGCTCTTCTGAAATCAAAACCGCGTCCTCGTAGTTATAACCTTCCCAGGTCATAAATCCGATTAGAACGTTTTTACCGAGAGCTAATTCGCCGTTATCCATAGCCGGACCGTCGGCAATTATATCGCCCGTCTCAACGTGCTCGCCTGCTGAAACAATCGGTCTTTGATTGATGCAGGTAGACTGGTTTGAACGTGCAAATTTAATAAGCTTTTGTGTATATTTTGCGCCTGTCTTGTCACCCTTAATGACAATCTCATCAGCAGAAACCTTAACAACTGTTCCTGCCTCTTTAGCAAGCACTGCAGAACCTGAGTCCTTTGCAGCCTTATATTCCATACCTGTTCCGACGATAGGTGAATCAGTTGTTAAAAGCGGAACTGCCTGACACTGCATGTTAGAACCCATGAGCGCACGGTTTGCGTCGTCGTTTTCAAGGAACGGGATACAAGCTGTAACAACTGAAACAAGCTGTCTTGGAGATACGTCCATATAGTCAATCTTTTCAGGTGTTACTTCTATAATTTCGTCACGATAACGTGCGGAAACTTTTTTGTCAAGGAAATGACCTTCGCTGTCAAGCGGTTCGTTTGCCTGTGCGATTGTGTAAATGTCTTCTTCGTCAGCTGACATATACACGATTTCGTCTGTTACAACGCCTGTTTCTTTTGAAACCTTTCTGTATGGAGCTTCAATGAAGCCGTATTCATTAATTCTTGCAAATGTTGCAAGTGATGTGATAAGACCGATGTTCGGTCCTTCAGGAGTCTCGATAGGACACATTCTGCCGTAATGAGAATAGTGAACGTCACGCACTTCAAATCCGGCTCTTTCTCTTGAAAGTCCGCCAGGGCCGAGTGCTGAAATACGTCTTTTATGACGGAGTTCTGCAAGTGGGTTCGGCTGGTCCATAAACTGTGAAAGCTGTGATGAACCAAAGAACTCGTTAATTGTAGCGATAATTGGTCTTATATTGATAAGAGTCTGCGGAGTGATGATTTCAAGATCCTGAATTGTCATTCTTTCACGCACAACTCTTTCCATTCTTGAAAGACCGATTCTAAACTGGTTCTGCAGAAGCTCACCAACGCTTCTTACACGACGGTTTCCTAAATGGTCGATATCGTCTGTTTCACCGATACCGTTTGCAAGACACATAACATAGTTAATAGATGCAAGCATATCCTCAACAGTAATGTGCTTCGGTGAAAGCTCATCAAGTCTTGCGAGAATCTGTTCCTTTGCATCTTCGTCATTTTCAGCATTGTCGAGGATTTCTAAAAGAACACTTCTTCTTACCTTCTTATAACGAATGTCGCTTACATCAAAATCACAGTATTCGTCAATGTAAACAGTGTCGTTTGAAAGGACACGCACACGTCTTTCATCAACAATAAGGTCAAGGCTGTTAACACCCGCTCTTTCGATAGCTTCAGCCATTTCGCCAGACAAACTGTCGCCTGCATTTGCAAGGATTTCGCCGGTAAGAGGGCTTATAACATCGTCAGCAACAACCTTTCCTCTGATTCTTGAGGCAAGTGCAACTTTTTTATCATATTTATATCTTCCTACACGTGCCAAATCGTAACGCTTCGGATCAAAGAACATATTGGTGATAAGGCTTTCTGCATTTTCCACATTAAGCGGTTCGCCCGGACGCAACCTTTTGTAAATTTCGAGAAGTGCATCATTTCTGTTATCAGTAGGGTCTTTTTCGAATGTTGCTGTAAGACGTGGGTCTTCGCCGAACATATCAAGAATTTCCGCATTTGTCTGAACGCCCATTGCACGCATCAAAACAGTGACCGGAATTTTTCTTGTACGGTCAATTCTTACTGAGAACACGTCATTTGAGTCAGTTTCATACTCAAGCCAAGCACCGCGATATGGAATTACGGTGGACATATAAAGAGGCTTACCAGTCTTGTCCCTTGTAAATTCATAATACATACCTGGAGATCTTGTAAGCTGGCTGACAATAACACGTTCTGCACCGTTAATGATGAAAGTTCCCTGCTCTGTCATAAGCGGGAAATCACCCATAAAGATTTCCTGCTCCTTAATTTCGCCGGTTTCACGGTTAATCAGTCTTACACTAACTCGAAGCGGAGCCGCATATTTTGCGTCTCTTTCCTTACATTCCTCTACGGAATACTTCGAATTGTAATCGATGGTGTAGTCGATAAACTCCAGACTCAAATGTCCTGAGTGGTCGGTTATTGGAGAAATATCGTGGAATACTTCCTTTAATCCTTCCTCAAGAAACCATTTGTAGGAATTTTTCTGTACCTCGATAAGGTTGGGCATTTCCAAAACTTCATTGATTTTGGAATAGCTCAGTCTGGTGTTTTTTCCCAAATGCACCTCATGTACCATTCTTTTATCACCTCGTCAAAAAATTTCTTTTCCTACGGGAATTTTATACATATCAAATATTTATCATTCTGCTCTTGATTTTTAGAATATCTTATGATATAATGTAAATCGAAGCGTGAGCAGCGGATATTAATCCCATATTATCACCATAGTACAACATACAATGTTATCACACTTTTTTCAATATGTCAACAGGCATATTGACTTTTTTTTCAAAAATTTGGATTTTTTATTATATGAGGAGTTGAAAATATGCCTTATTTTACAAACGACGACAAATTTGTGCCGGTTTCGGCAGAGTTTATAAAGGATAAGCTGCCACAGGCAAATCCGACTTTTGTAAAGGTTTACTTATATCTTTTGATGCTTGCGGCAGAAAATAAAAGCGAAGAGTTTTCCGACATTGCTGAAACGCTTGGTCTTTTAGAAAGCGACTTGATGCACGCAATCAAATACTGGGAATCTCAAGGCGTTATGTTTAAAAACGGCGACACCTTCTGCTTTTCAAAAGGTTCGTCAATGCCTGCCGAGATGCCGCTAATCGAAGCTCCCAGCCATAAGCCTGTCGAAAACCTTGCCGAAATAATCGCAGGCGACAAGGGCCTTTCCGATATGTTTATGCTTTCGCAGGAAATCCTCGGTAAAACTATAACTGAAAAGGATATGGAAACAATCTACTGGTTTTATTCTGACCTTAAAATGCCGCCCGAGGTTATACTTCTGCTTTTGGAATTTTGCGTTTCAAAAGGCAAAAACAGAATGAGCTACATAGAAAAGGTTGCTGTTTCATGGCACGAAATGGGACTTTGTACATCAGAAAGCGTTGCACTCTACCTTAAAAACGAAGAACAAAAGACCGGTTTTTTATATTCAATTCGCAAGATTATGGGAATTGCCGACAGAAGTCTTTCACAGATTGAAGAAAAATATCTTACCAAATGGCACGAAGACCTTAATATGAGCGAAGAAATGATTGCGCTTGCGTATGAATACTGCATAATCCAGACCGCAAAGCTCTCTTTTCCGTATATGGACAAAATTATTACACGCTGGAGCAAGCAGGGAATTTCTACGATTGCTGCCGCAGAAGAAGATAACAGAAAGTTCAAAAACCGCTCCAAGCAGGAAGGCACCGCCTTTGGCGAAAACGACTATCAGCATACCGACCTTGAGCTTTTGACAAGAAATAACTGATAAATTTAAAAGCTGAACAGATTTTCTGTTCAGCTTTTTTGAGCTTATTGGTAAAGCCCGGCATCGCCAATATGGATATTAGCCCCCCAATTTTGGTACAAAGCAGATGTCGGGATTATTTGCAAATCATTGCATCCCGTTATATCTACTTCAAAAGGAATTGGTGCAGAGGTTTTATCCATTTCAGGCGACTTATAAATAGTTGTACCGTCAGCCTTAATTATAATCTGTGTTGTTTCATCACCCGAATACCCCTCTGATACATAAATTACACCCTTTAATTTTGAATATTTCATACCGCACAAAATTTCATATTCATAATTATCATAATATGGTCGAATAGCTCTGCTGTAAGTATTCCCATAATTGTCCTTCAGCATATCAGAATCATTATACCACAGTTCTCCAATATTGCCTTCGGTAGAAATTTCTTTGGTTGGATTCGGCAAATCCACTCCGCCTGTTCCCAAGTAAACCGTATAATTACGTCCATCCCAATAAACAGGCTGTCCTAATGCATCAGCAACCGCACGAACAGGTAGATATGTTGACCCATTCATAATAAATGGCTCAACGCCTGCTTCCTGTAGCGGAATTTCTCTCCCTTGCACAACAAGCTTTATATTTCTGTAAAATATCTCGGCATTTTCCGACACCTGCTTTGCGACTGCCACACCGCTCGCCAAAATACCGCCCAGCAACAGCCCAATAATTATTCCTTGTAATTTTTGTTTCATAAAAATTCCTCCTGACATAAATTATGTTATAAATTATAACATATAATATAATGACTTGTCAAGCTATAATTATTGTGGAGGGTGATAAAATGAAAAAAGAAGCTTTAAAAATAACCAAAAAACCTCTTCAGGGCGACGACGGATACAAAACCTTTTCTATTCGCATAAAAAACGAGCTTGTGGAAAGCATTGACCAAATGTCTGCAGAAACTAACCGTTCGAGAAATGAACTAATCGGAATAATGCTGGAATATGCATTAAAAAACTGCGAGATTGAATAATTTACATTCAAAAAAGGCTGTGACATTTTGTCACAGCCTTTTTTACTTCACACCAACAGCATCTTTTGCCAGCCTGTCTGCCATATCGTTATATTTATCACCCGAATGGCTTTTTACTTTGACAAATTTCACCGAAAGCTTGTCTGACAGCTCGTCAAAAATGCGTTTATATTCCGCCGTACCGTCCTTGTTTGTTTTCCACCTACCCTCTGCCCACGCGGCAATCCCTTCATAGTCATAATAGATTTCAATACTGTCAATTCCGTTTTCTACGCAGTATCGCATAACAAATTCTGCGCCCTTTATTTCTCCTGCAACATTTCGCATCTCGGCAAGCTCTCGATCTTCAAACTTTTGGGAAAATGTCAGCATCTCGCCGTCTAAAAACATTACCGCACCAAAGGAAAATTCGCCTGTGGTTATATTATAGCTTCCGTCAACATACGCACGGGTTCCGGAAAATTCCGCATCACTTGCTGCTGCGGTTTTAATCCCCAAAAACTCCTCTGCCTCAAGTTTTGTCAAAAAGGATTTATAAACCGCACCCGAAAATCCGTCCACTTGCTGTTTACATTCGTCCCACGACAAAAAAATCCCTGTTTTTCTGCCATTTTTCACCGCATAGTATTTCATCGACTTCTCCTTAAAACAAAGCCGAGCGGTATCTCCGCCCGGCTTGTTGATTTTATATTTTGACCAAATTATTCGGCTGCCGGCGCATCTGCGTTATCATCAGTTTCTTCAGCTTCAGCCTTTGAATCTTCTTCTGCCAGCTTTTCCTGTTCCAGTCGCTTTTCAAGCTCCACCTGTGCAATTTTATGACGTATATCCTTATACAAGGTGTCTAAAGTTACAGAATCATCTAAGCCATACGTTTCTTTAAAGCTCGGCAAATCTTCTTCCGTTAATCCCACTGCTTCCTTGATAGGCTTCATATCCACTACTTCTCCCCAAGGAGTGTCTTCTGTAACACCTTCAGGGAACTGTAACATTTCTTTTATTGTTGCAAAATCCATGCCGTTATTTTCGGCAACTTTTTTGACCGGAATATAGTATTCCGCCACTTCAATTATTGTGTCGGCAGCCATATCATTCGGCAAGCCATATTCTGCAATAAATTCCTCATACGTTGTGCCCTGCTGGTCAAGCATATCCTGTATTGTCATTCCGCTTACGTTGATGAAGCCCATTTTGTTGTACTTGTTGAATTCCATCGTTGATGTAATCATCGCCGCAGCAACTACAATAATAGCTACCACTACTGCAACAACTGCACCGATTTTTGAGCTTTTCTTAATTTGGGCAGACTCTAAAGTCCCAACTGCTTCTTGTGCAGCCTCTGCTGATACTTCTGCTTCTTCTGTTACTTCTGCCTCTGCTGCTTCTTCAACAACTTCTTCAGCCTCTAAATTTTCCAGATTCTTATTTTCTTCCATTTTCATTTCTCCTTAATCTTATTCGTTTTCTGTTGTAGCTTCGCCTTCAGCGTTTTGAGCCGCCATTAACTGCTCTTGATATACAGCCATAGCCTCCTCGTAGGTCATATCAGCTGTAATTTCTTCAGGCAAACTGTTCTGCTTTGCAAAATCTTCAAAAGTCATTCCGCTCTGCTCAGCCATTTTTCCCATAGGGATTTTCATTGATGCCTCCATCCAGTTTGTATCGTTGGCAAGGTCTTCAATTCCATTTTCCGCTTTTAGTTCCTCGGCAGTTTTGTCTTCAAATTTAGCATAACTGTCGATAGTGAATTTAGCATAAAGATCATCAGCTGCACTCTTTGCTGTAAGCCCCAAATCTGTCATACCGCATTTTTCAAGAAGCTCATCTACTGTAAGGCCTTCCTCTTTTGCAACATCTGCGATTGTCTGTGTCTGTACATCTGATGTATTAAATACAGCTACAATGTTGTCCCATGTTGCAAAAATACCAAGCCCTGCAACTGCGGCAATTACAACTACAATTATTAAGTTTGATACTATCCTTGCAGGATCTTTTTTCTTAACAACAACCTTTGTTGCTTCATTCTCTTTTCTTTCACGTTTTGCGCGTCTTTCACTCATAAAACTTTCTCCCTTCATATAATTCAAAAGTTATTACCTAACTACTATAACATCTTTTCAGGAAAAATGCAACAGAAATTTTTAAACAGTTTGTTAATTATTTCTTTATTAATATCTGAATTTTAAAAAACTTCCATACTAAATTAATTAATATGGAAGCTCTATTTTATTTTATAAATGTAAAATATACAATTACTATTAGACCAAGTGCAATTCTGTACCAGCCGAAAGATTTAAAGCTGTGTTTTTTTACAAAATCGACAAGGAACTTTATTGCACACATTGAAACTATGTATGCAACAGCCATCGCTGTCAAAAGCACTGTAACATCCGTTATCCCTATCGCACCTTCATACGTAACAATTTTTAAAAGGCTCACTCCGACCATAACAGGAATTGCAAGGAAAAAGGAAAATTCCGCAGCCACAGCACGTGATGTACCAATCATCATCGCACCTAAAATTGTTGCGCCCGAACGTGATGTTCCCGGAATGATTGAAAGCACCTGAAAAAGTCCGATTAAAATTGCAGTTTTATATGTAAGGTCATCAATATCTGTGAGTTTTGCATTTTTGTTTAAATTTTCAACAATTAAAAAACCAAAGCCGTATAGTATCAGCATCGCCGATACTACCTGCCAATTTTCAAACCGTTCCATAAAATCGTTAAACAAAAGTCCGATTACCGCTGCAGGCAGGCAGGCTGCTACCACCTTAAACCACATCTGCCATGTCGCATTTTTTTCTGCCTTCGTTTTGGAAGGAGAAAACGGGTTTAGTTTTTTAAAATACAAGGTCACAACGGCGAGTATTGCACCGAGCTGTATTACATATAAAAATAAATCAGTAGACGTAAATCCTGTGTTTTCGATAAATTCATTAACCAGTATCATATGCCCCGTTGAGCTTATCGGCAGCCACTCAGTTATTCCTTCAACAACTCCCAGCAATATTGCTTTTAAATATTCAACCATTTTCTTTTTCCTTCTTTAATACATATTCTTTAATAATTTCAGCCGCCGCATCTGTTCCGATAAGGCCTGTATTTATACAAAGGTCATAGCTTGACATACTTCCCCATGTGCGGTCGGTATAGTAATTATAGTATGCTTTTCTTGTCTTTTCGGTTTTTACAATCTTTTCTTTTGCCTGCTTAGGCTCTATGTTGTAAATTCTGCTGATTCTTTCAATTTTAGAATCCATATCAGCATAAATAAATACTCTTAAAAGATTTTCTTCCTCTTCTAAAATGTAGTCAGCACATCTTCCCACAAAAACGCACGAGCCCTTTTTTGCAAGCTCCTTTATTGCCTTTGATTGACTTATAAAAACCTTGTCATTTATAGGCATATCGTACTGCATCGCGTCGCTCACTCCGCGGAGTCCGCCGCTTGTTATAAGCGAATAAAGAAGACTGTCTGTTGCCTTTTCATCAACCTTTTTAACCACATCAGGGTGTATATCCGAAGATTCGGCAACAATATGTACTATTTCTTCATCATAGCATGGAATACCGAGCATATCTGCCAGCTTTTTACCGACTTCTTTTCCGCCGCCGCCGTAATGTCTGCCTATTGTTATGATTGTTTTCATATTAATGCCTCACTTTTTAAGTTTCTACTTATTTATTATATATGTTGCCTCTTTTTGTGTCAATAAATTTTTTTGTAGAGCTTTTCAAACACACCTACCCGACGCACATAATTTTTGGTTTCGCCGTAAGGTATTTCATAAAGCGCCATACCGTCAGAAGAATATCTTGCATCAGAAAGCCACGAGCTTACATTTCCCATTCCTGCATTGTACGCAGCAAGTGCCGTTTCGGTATTTTTATATCGCTCAATAAGATATGATAGATAAAAACACCCCATATTTATGTTCGTTTCGGCGTCTAAAATCATATCCTGGCTGTACTCTAGCTTAAGCTCCTTTGCAATCCAACGTGCCGTATCGTCGGTAATCTGCATAAGACCTCTTGCCACTCCCGAATGTGCGTTATCCTCAAAACTGCTTTCAGCCCTAATAACACCCATAACAAGATATTTGTCTAATTCATATTCATCTGCATATTTTTCAATATACTTCTCATACTTTAGCGGCAAAAGCCTGTCAAGAAGCAATGTATAACACGTTTTTACCGCCGGTATCAAAATTGCGAGCACGGCAATAAAAACTATTAGCTTTGTTGTTCTTTTCATTCCAGAATTCCTTTTAATACATTTTCAAAATCAAAATTTTCATTGTTATAAAAAACAAGGTCGCAGTTTTTTATATAAAACTCGTCCGGTTTTTGAGCGCCTATGCGCCTTTGGGCTTCTTCCTCGGTAAGAGAGTCCCGTTCCATAATGCGTCGTTTTCTATCTTTCCTATCAGCAAGAATACCTATCATTTTATCGCATTTTACACCGCTTTCCAAAAGCGTCGCACCGTCAATGCACACAACCTCGCTTTTTTCTTCTTCAATCCTATTATATATGTCTGCCAAAATGTATTTATGCGTGATTTCGTCCAGCTTTTTCAGCATATTTTCATCAGAAAACACAATTTGTGCCAAAGCCTTCCTGTTCAATTCGCCTTCTTTCAAAATCCGCTCTCCAAAAAATGCCACTGCCTCTAAGAGACAGGGCTTGCCTGCCGCCATGATTTCTCTTGCAATTACGTCGCAGTCAATTACCGGAATTCCGTTTTGTCTTAAAAGCCCGCTTATATAACTTTTTCCGCAGCCCGAGCCGCCTGTTATGCCAACAACCTTTTTATTTTGCATCATACCAGCTCTCTCCTTCTGACATATCCACCAAAAGCGGTACGGACAAATTCGCTGCATTTTCCATTTCCTCGCGAAGAATTTTTGAAACCGCCTCTTTCTCTTCAGGTACAGCCTCAATAATCAGTTCGTCGTGTACCTGAAGTATCAGCTTTGACTTAAATTCGCCTTCTTTTAAGCGTTTATAAATCCGCACCATTGCACACTTAATGATATCCGCCGCACTTCCCTGAACAGGAGTATTTAGTGCAACACGCTCTCCAAATGCGCGCGTATTGAAATTTGACGACGAAATCTCCGGTACATATCGGATTCGGTTCATCATTGTCTTAACATACCCGTTTTTGCGAGCCGAGTCCTTGATGTCGTCCATATATTTTTTTACACCGCTGTATTTTTCAAGATAACTTGCTATATATTCCTTTGCCCTTTTAACTGAAATCTTCAAATCCTGCGACAGCGAGTATTCACCTATTCCGTAAACAATACCAAAATTAACAGCCTTTGCACTGCTTCTCTGCTCTTTTGTAACATCTTCCGGCGGTATTCCAAGCACCTGTGATGCTGTAACTCTGTGAATATCCTCATTATTTTTAAACGCATTTATCATAACCTCGTCGCCGGCAATATGTGCCAAAACTCTAAGTTCAATCTGTGAGTAGTCGGCATCTAAAAGCACACAGCCTTCTTTTGCAACGAACATCTTGCGGATATGGCTTCCCAGCTGGGTTCTTGTAGGAATATTCTGCATATTCGGCTCTGTTGAGCTTATTCTGCCGGTAACCGTAACCGTCTGGTTAAATACTGAATGGATTCGTCCCGTCTTTTCATTTATGACCGCCAAAAGTCCGTCGCAGTACGTACTCTTTAATTTTGCAAGCTGTCGAAATTCCAAAATAAGCTCCACAATAGGGTGCTCACCACGCAGTTTTTCCAAGACCTCGGCATTGGTTGAATATCCTGTTTTCGTCTTCTTTACAGCCTTTAAGCCAAGCTGTTCAAACAAGATTACACCAAGTTGTTTTGTTGAATTTATGTTAAACTCTCCGCCTGCGTGGCTATAAATTTGCGCAGTAAGCTCTGAAAGCCTCAAGGAAAGCTCCTGTGAAAATTCCGAAAGCTGTTCTTTGTCAATTAAAATCCCCTGCTTCTGCATATCGGCAAGGACCTCGCAAAGCGGCAATTCCACATCATAATAAAGGCGCTCCTGTCCGTTTTCCCTTAATTTTTCCTCAGTTATTTTCACAATCGGCATAATGGCAAGCGCTTTTTTTGCATTTTCCGAGCCGTCGTCATCAAACAGCGAAACCTGACGGCTTTCAGTAAATTCGAAGCCAAGAAACTCATAAGCGAGCTCGTTTATCGAATAACTGCTTCTTGCAGGATTTAAAAGATATGCCGCAATCGCAATATCGTATGCCAATCCGTTTATTTCAGTTAAAACAAGCGCATCTTTTACATTTACGCAGTACTTTTTTACGCTTTTCTCTGCCAAAATTTCACCAAGCACGTCCTTTGTTTCGGGGTTTATCTCCACATACGCAGAATAATTGTCTACCGCAATCGAGCAGGCGACAATTTGCTCTTTGTCAATCTCAAAAATGCAAGCCATTTCACCTTTTTGGCGTATTTTTTCGCAAAGGCTGCGCATCTTTTCCGCTGTATACACAGTCTCGCTACTCGTACCCGCCAAAAAGTCGACAGTTTCCTTTGTTTCGGTTTTTTGGACTCCGATTCGGGCAATCACTTTATTTAAATCAAGTTTTTTCAAAACCTCATAAAGCTCGGTATTTTCTGCATAATTCAAAATTTTATTTTCTTCAAAGTCAAACGCCATAGGCACATTTCTGTCAATGGTTGCAAGAGTTTTTGACAAAAATGCAGTATCCTTATCCTTTGCAAGCTTTTTTAAGTTTGCAGGCGTAATTCCCCAATTTTCAAGTTCAGCGTACAAATTTTCAATACTTTTTGCCTTTTTAATAAGTGCCAGCGCTGTTTTTTCGCCAATTCCCTTTACTCCAGGAATATTGTCCGACGAATCGCCCATAAGCGCCTTAACATCAATAAACTCCGACGGAGTTACGCCATACCTTTCAAAAACCGTCTCATCGTCATAGCTGTCGGTGTCTGTTACACCCGATTTTGTTACTGTAAGCAGAATTTTGGTTGATTTTGACGCAAGCTGCAGGTCGTCCTTATCGCCCGTCGCAATCAGGCATTCAACACCCTTCTCTTCGCAAATTTTCGACACTGTTCCTATTATATCATCAGCCTCAAAGCCTTCTTTTTCAAGGATATTGATTTTCATTGTACGCAAAATATCCTTTGCAATAGGCATTTGCTCTTTAAGACCTTCAGGCATAGGCTTTCTTTGCGCTTTATATTCTTTATACATTTTGTGCCTGAATGTCGGTGCTTTTAAGTCGAATGCAGCACAAATGTAGTCAGGTTTGTTTTCGTCTAACAGCTTCATCAGCGTCATCATAAACCCGAAAATCGCATTCGTCGGTGTTCCGTCACGAGACGAAAGAAACCGTACGCCGTAAAACGCACGGTTGATTAAGCTATTTGCATCAAGTATTAAGAGTTTTTTCATACTATTATCGTCCTTTTCAAGAGCATTTTTAAGGAAATAGAGTCAAAATGCCAAAATTCCTAAAGGCAATTTTCAATTTGCCAATCAATCGGTACTTTATTCATTGCAACAAGCATATTGTTGACCTTTTTAAAATGTCCGCAACCGAAAAATCCTCTGTTTGCAGACAACGGACTTGGGTGCGCCGCAGTCAGCATTATATGCTGTGGATTTGTTATAAGCTCTTCCTTTTTCTTCGCATCATTGCCCCAAAGCAGGAAAATAATTGGTTCTTTTCTGTCATTTAAAAGGCTTACAACCTTGTCAGTAAACTGTCCCCAACCCTTGCCTTTATGCGAGTTTGCCTCGCCGTCACGCACCGTCAGCGACGCATTTAATAAAAGCACACCCTGACGTGCCCATTTTTCAAGATAGCCGTTATCGGGAATATAAAGTCCCAGCTCATCTTTAAGTTCTTTATAAATGTTTTTAAGGGACGGCGGAATTTCCACACCCTTTTTGACAGAAAAACAAAGACCGTGCGCTTGATTTTCGCCGTGATACGGGTCCTGTCCGAAAATCACAACACGCACATCTTCATAGCTTGTCCATTTTAATGCATTAAAAATATCATTTTTATCAGGGTGGATTATATAGTTTTCATATTCCGTCCTCAAAAACTGTTGAAGCTCTTTATAATAATCCTTGTCAAACTCACCGGAAAGCAGTTCGTCCCAGCTGTTGCCGATATTAACCATTATTTATCTTCCTTTGCTTTTTGAAATTTATACGCAAATGCCGTCAAAACTCCATCCGGCATAATTTTTGTCAAAAATCTTCCTATTTTCATCAAAGCTCCCGGAACGATGACCGTTTTGCCGGAAAGCATACCCGAAACCGCGATTTCTGCCACCTTTTCGGCGCTCATTCCTGCGCTTTGGAAGTCGACACCTGCAACAGTATCAAACTCAGTCTTTACAGGTCCGGGACAAAGCGCTGAAACAGTCACATTACTTCCCGACTTTTTAAGTTCCTTTGCAATACCTCTTGTCAGGCTCAAAACATAAGCCTTTGTCGCATAATACGTCGCAAGCAGCGGGCCTGCCGGCATAAATCCTGCACTCGACGCTACATTTAAAATAATTCCACTGTCCTTTTCGGCAAAATCCTTCAAAAACAACTTGGTTAAAATATGTACTGCACGGACATTTAAGTCTATCATTTCTTCTTCTTTTAAAAGATCTGTTTCAACGAATTTACCGAAATTGCCGAAACCTGCGTTATTTACAACAATTTCAAGCTCGTCACCCTTGCATTTTTCATACAAAGAATAACAGTTTTCTTCTTTTGAAAGGTCGATTGTGATTATTTCTGCAGGACTTTTTAAGAGCTTTGAAACCTCTGTCAGTCTATCGCTTCTTCTTGCTGCAAGAATTATATCATATCCTCGCTCGGAAAGATTGATTGCAATTTCCTTGCCTATACCCGAGCTTGCACCGGTAATTAACGCCTTCGCCATACACTGTTTCCTCCGTTATTTTCCTTCGCCTGACATAGCTTTGTGTGCCATAATAGCTGCTTCCTCGCTAATATTACAGCCCATAAAATATATAGGCACATTCGAAAGCACCATATCAATATGCGAAAGAAGCGCTCCCATATCGTTTTCATCTATCGGACGGATTGTCTGATTTAAAAGCTTCATAATCGCACTTCCGCCCTCTACACGTTTTATCCAGTTTTCCGGACTGCGCTCCAAAAAGCAGATTCCAGCAAGCGGAGCTACCGCATTTGTGTTAAGGTCAGTTTTTCCGCTCCACGGTGTTCCGCAAGCATAAATCCCCTCTTTTGTTATTCTTATGGCTGGCTTATCATCATTTAGAATCACTGCCCTGTCCTTTCCGAACACCTCTTGCCACAAACCTGTATGGGTAGATTTTCCTGTTCCGCTCGCAGCCGAGAACAGGTATGCACGGCCATCCATTAAAACAGCAGAGGAATGAAGCATAAATCCTCCAAAGTGCAGAAGTCCCGAATAATACACAGAGCTTGTGAAGATATACTCGCATTCTTCAAGCGACAAATGCGGATTTTCCTGCCTTTTTTCCTCAAGGAAGCTGTCGGACAGGTAAATCGTCATATCGGGAGCTACATCTTCATCAATACGATATGCCGCCGCCTGTTTTTTCATCTTGTCATATTTATATCCTAAATCTACCGTAATTCCGGCAATTTTGTGTAACTTCATAACATTCTCCGTTCCGCCGCAATTTTAAGCGGCAAAGTGTTTTAGCTTTCTACTCTTTTGTAGGTACAGAATTTAATTATATGTCCGTTATCTTCAATTTCGTCCGAGCAGTCGGTCATTTTCCACTCGTCCAGTTCATCAAGGTTCATCATAAACTTATCCGCAGGTACGGTTTTTCCTACCTTTGTGACATAGCAGGTATCGCAAAAATCCAGCATTTGCTTATAAATTTCCTCGCCGCCGATAACAAACATCTCGTCCCTGTCATAAGGAAGGCTTAAAACCTCGTCAATCGACGAACACACAACAGCTCCCTCACACTCAAAATCAGGATTTCTTGTAAGAATTATATTCGTTCTGTTTTTCAGCGGTTTTTTTCCAGGAAAGCTCTCAAGATTTTTTCTGCCTAAAATCACAACCTTTCCGGTTGTAGTTTCTCTAAAAAATTTCATATCCTTTGGAATATTAAAAAGCAGGTTTCCGTCTTTTCCTATTCCCCAGTTTTCCGATACTGCCACAATAAGCTTCATCATAATTTTTCTCCTTATATTGCCACAGGAATCTTAGTGTCAAATTCGTTGAATTCGTAATTTAAAAGCCCTACGTTGTCGACCGTCAGCTTGTAGAAATCGTCCACATCGTCAATTATCAGTTTTGGCGCTGCAAATGACGGTCTTTTTATAAGCTCCTCTACAATCGGAACGTGTCTGTCATAAATATGCGCATCGGCGATAACATGAATAAGTTCGCCAACACCCAGTCCCGACACCTTTGCAAAGATGTGGATTAACAAAGCATACTGCACTACATTCCAGTTATTCGCAGTTAAAAAGTCATTGCTTCGCTGATTTAAAATACCGTTTAGCTTGCCGTCTTTTACACTAAACGTCATAGAGTATGCACAAGGATACAGATTCATTTCCGAAAGGTCGGCATGATTATAAATATTCGTCATAATCCGCCTTGAGTTAGGATTGTTTTTGAGGTCAAAAAGAACCCTGTCCACCTGATCAAATTCGCCCTCTTTATACTTGTGCTTGATGCCGAGCTGATATCCGTATGCTTTTCCGATTGAACCGTCTTCATCTGCCCACTGGTCCCATATATGTGACTTTAATTCGTTTACGTTATTTGACTTTTTCTGCCAAATCCATAAAAGCTCGTCAAGCGCCGATTTCCAGTAAGTACGGCGGAGTGTCATAATTGGGAACTCTTTTTCAAGGTCATAGCGGTTTACGATGCCAAAACGGCTTATAGTATGCGCCGCCTCGCCGTCGTCCCACCGAGGGCGCACCGCCATATCATTGTCCCAGACGCCGTTTTCTAAAATATCCTTACAATTTTTTATAAAAATTTCATCAGCAAAGCTCATATTCTTTCTCCTGTTTAATTATTTCAAATTTGTTCTCATCCCAAAAAGGATTCCACGTATAAATCGGCAAGCCACTTTAATTTCTATGCAATTAAAATCATTATAGAATCAGTGCACGATTTAGATGCCACCATTATCTTGATTTTTCTTTGCAGTTGTGATTGATGCAATTAGTTTTCTACGAATAATACCGCAATTATTTTTTAATTCTTTGTATGTTTCTTCGTTAAATTTATTCTTTCTGTATATCAATTCAAGCCAATAGTCTGTTTCTGAACTTTCTTTTAATGCTATCTCGAGTTTATGTACGAAATCAGATCTGCTTTGTGCATACCTTGCCTCGTGTATGTTCGCACCTATGGAAGATGAAGATCGCAAAAGTTGATTTACATATACACTACAACCTTTAATATTATCGCATATATCAGAAACAGCTATAGCAAAATCTATAGATTATTCTCTTAATTGATTCTTGTTCTGCTCCATTATTTTCTCCTTTTGTCGATATGCAAACTAAAGTTTGCTCGATATTTTTACTTCGTAAAATCGATATGTTTTCCCTTCAGTCAAACTCGATATGATATGAATTCTCGTCGCATAAGCGACATATCGAGTGCGTTAGCACATATCGAGTCTAAAAGACATATCGAGAATTCTTCAAGAATTCATATCGACGATTTCATCTTCGATGAAATCATTATATCATACCCGCCAAAAAATTACAATATTATATTTAAAGAAAACAATCATTAAAAGGAGGTCCGAAATGAACATAATCTGGTCGGGAATTATCATAATTTCCTTTATTTTTGCAATTTTGGGCGGCAATCTTTCCGAAACACTGACGGCAGGACTGAGTGGTGCGGCATCGGCAGTAGAAGTGCTTTTTTCCTTCGCAGGAATTATGTGTTTTTGGAGCGGAATTTTGAAGGTTGCGCAGGAGGGCGGCGCGGCAAAATTTTGCGAAAAGCTTTTATCGCCAATAATTCGCCGCTTATTCCCAAACGTCAAAAACCGTAAAAATATTACAATGAACATAATTGCAAACCTTTTAGGTATGGGCAATGCCGCAACCCCTGCAGGAGTTTCGGCGATGTGCGAGCTTGACCAAGAAAACGGCGAAAAGGAGCACCCAAGCCACGAAATGTGCCGTTTTGCCGTGATGAATACGGCAAGCCTCCAGATTTTTCCGACAACCGTAATCGGCATTCTTGCATCTTTAGGCAGCGAAAACCCATATTCGATTGTGCCATACATTTGGATTTGTTCGGTTATTTCCCTTTGTTGCGGGCTTTTTGCCGAGCGGATTTTATCAAAAAGAGGTGAAAAAAAATAGTTTATGTAATTCCCGTTTTAATAATTCTTGTGCTTATCGTTGCCTTAAAAAACAAAGTCCCGTGCTACCAGACCTTTATAGAAGGTGTTGAGGAAGGGCTAAAAACCGTGATTTCAATATTTCCGGCACTCATAGCAATCCTTTCAGTCACGGCAATGCTCCGAGAGTCGGGTGCAATTTCGGCTCTTGTAAATTTCCTGTCGCCCATAACCGATTTTTTCAAAATCCCTGCCGAAATTTTGCCGCTTGCACTAATCAGACCGCTATCAGGCGGCGGCTCAATCGGGCTTTTGACCGATACCGTCAAAACATACGGAGTATCAAGCGAAATCGCTAAAGCCGCCTGTATCTTGTGCGCCTCGACCGAAACCACATTTTACACAATTATGGTATATTTTAAACGTACAAAGGTAAAATATACAAAAAGAGTAATTTTGGCTGCTGTTTTCGGCGATTTGGTCGGTTTTTTATGCGCCTGCGCCTTAAGTAAGATAAATTTTTAACAATTTTTTGAGAAATTGCTCTATAATACTTGAAAAATTTTCCGATTTGGGTTACAATAGCAATATGTGGGTTTACGCCCGAAAACGAAAAAATGAGAGGTGTCCAATATGTTAAACAAAAAAAGCGTAGAAGATATTGAAGTAAAGGGCAAAAAAGTCCTCGTAAGATGCGACTTTAACGTTCCGCTTGATGAAAACAGAAATATCACAGATGATACAAGAATCGTAGGTGCTCTTCCTACAATCAAGTATCTTATCGAAAACGGTGCAAAGGTTATCCTTTGCTCACATATGGGTAAGCCAAAAGGAGAGCCAAAACCTGAGCTTTCACTTGCTCCTGTTGCAAAGGCTTTATCTTTAAAGCTTGGCAAAGACGTAATTTTCGCAGCTGATGACAATGTTGTAGGCGAAAATGCTAAAAAGGCAGTAGCTGAAATGAACGAAGGCGATGTTGTTCTTTTGGAAAACACAAGATACAGAGCTGAAGAAACAAAGAATATCGACGATTTCTCAAAGGATTTGGCATCACTTGCTGACGTATTCGTAAACGACGCATTCGGTACAGCGCACCGTGCACACTGCTCAAACGTTGGTGTTACAAAATACCTTGACGTTGCAGCTTGCGGCTACCTTATCCAGAAGGAAATTGAGTTCCTCGGCAACGCAGTTAACAACCCTGTAAGACCGCTTGTTGCTGTTCTTGGCGGCTCAAAGGTTTCTTCAAAGATTTCAGTTATCAATAACCTCCTTGAAAAGGTTGATACCTTAATCATCGGCGGAGGTATGGCATACACATTTATGAAGGCGCTCGGCGAAGAAGTGGGCGACTCACTTTTAGAGGCTGATTACCTTGACTATGCAAAGGAAATGATGGCAAAGGCTGAAGAAAAGGGCGTTAAGCTTTTAATCCCTGTTGATACAGTTGTTGCACAGGAATTCTCAAACGATGCAGCTTCAAAGACTGTAGAAAGGGGCGGAATCGAAGCAGGCTGGCAGGGACTTGACATCGGCGAAAAGACAATCGAGCTTTACTCTGATGCGTTAAAGTCAGCAAAAACCGTTGTATGGAACGGACCTATGGGTGTATTTGAAATGCCGAACTTTGCTAAGGGCACAAACGCAATCGCAAAAGTTTTAGCTGATATCGATGCTACAACAATTATCGGCGGCGGTGACAGTGTTGCAGCTGTTAACAAAGCAGGTCTTGGCGATAAGATGAGCCACATCTCAACAGGCGGCGGTGCTTCTCTTGAATTCTTAGAGGGCAAGGATTTACCGGGCATTGTTGCCATTAATGACAAATAAACCAAACAAGAAAGGAACTTATGAAAATGGGTAAATATATTATTGCCGGAAACTGGAAAATGAACAAGCTTCCGAGTGAAACTTATGATTTTGTTAAAGAGGTAGCAGCAGCTACTGAAGGTTCAAACTGCGAAGTTGTTTGCTGCACACCTTATGTATGCCTTGCAAACGCAGTAGAGGCTGCAAAGGGCACACACGTTAAAATCGGTGCTGAAAATCTTCACTTTGAGGACAAGGGTGCTTTCACAGGTGAGATTTCAGCTGATATGTTAAAAGATATCGGCGTAAAATACGTAATTATCGGTCACTCTGAAAGACGCGAATACAATAACGAAACAGACGAAACAGTTAACCAAAAGACTAAAAAGGCACTTTCTAAAGGTCTTATTCCAATCGTTTGCGTAGGCGAAAGCTTAGAGCAGAGAGAAGCCGGCATCACAATGGATTTAATCGCAATCCAGATTAAGAAAGCATTTGCAGGCATTACTGCCGAAGATGCTAAAAAGGTTGTTATCGCATACGAGCCAATCTGGGCAATCGGAACAGGCAAAACCGCAACAGCAGAGCAGGCTGAAGAAGTTTGCGGTGGCATCAGAAAGATTATTGCAGACCTTTATTGTCCAAACTGTGCAAAGGAATTCACAATCCAGTATGGCGGCAGCATGAACGACCAGAATGCAGCAGAGCTTTTGGCAAAAGAAAACATCGATGGCGGTTTAATCGGCGGTGCTTCACTTGTTGCTGAAAAGTTTGCAGCTATCACAAAGGCTTGCTAATCACAAAAATAGCATAAGGCGGAACATTTGTTCCGTCTTATTTTAAGAAAAGGAGAATGTTACTATGTCGAAAAAACCTGTTGCTTTAATTATCCTTGACGGTTTTGGAATGAATGACGAAACTGTGGGAAACGCAATATCTGCGGCCAAAAAGCCAAACATTGACCGTTATTTTAAAGAATATCCGAATACAGTTTTATATGCAAGCGGAATGGCTGTCGGTCTTCCTGACGGTCAGATGGGCAACTCCGAAGTGGGACACACAAATATCGGTGCCGGACGAGTTGTTTATCAGGAGCTTACAAGAATTACAAAATCAATCGCCGACGGCGACTTTTTCTCAAACGAAGCACTCGTTGGCGCTGTGGAAAACTGCAAAAAGCACGACTCTGCGCTTCATTTTATCGGTCTGTTGTCAGACGGTGGTGTTCATTCACACATTGAACATCTGTTCGGTCTTATCGATTTTGCTAAAAAGAATGGGCTTACAAAGGTTTTCGTTCACCCGATTATGGACGGACGTGACGTTTCGCCAACATCCGGAATTGACTTTATAAAAGCTCTTTCTGAAAAGCTCGAAAATACAGGCGTCGGTAAAATCGCAACTGTTTCAGGACGTTACTACGCAATGGACAGAGACAATAACTGGGACAGAGTAGTAAAGGCGTACAACGCAATGGTTAAAAATGAAGGAGAAATGACAGAAAATGTCGTTTCGGCAATGGAAAAATCCTATGTAACAGAAGACGAAAACGGCGCACTAATCACAGACGAATTTATCCGTCCTATGGTTGTTTGCGAAAACGGAACTGCTGTCGGAAAAATCAGTGCAAACGATTCAGTTGTTTGCTTCAACTTCCGTCCTGACCGTGCAAGAGAAATCACAAGAACCTTCGTGGACCCTGATTTTAACGGTTTTTCAAGAGAGCAGTTCCCGCTTTACTACGTTTGTATGACACAGTATGACGCATCAATGCCTAACGTGAATGTCGCATTTCGTCCGCAGGTTCTTACAAACACATTCGGCGAGTATCTATCAAAACAGGGTATGAAGCAGCTTAGAATTGCAGAAACAGAGAAGTATGCACACGTTACCTTCTTCTTCAACGGCGGTGTGGAAGATGTTTATGAAGGCGAAGACAGAAAGCTAATTCCGTCTCCGAAGGTTGCAACTTACGATATGAAGCCTGAAATGAGTGCTTATGAGGTTGCCGATGCTTGCGCCGAGCTAATAAATGAAGATAAATATGATTGCATTATTTTAAACTTCGCAAACTGCGATATGGTTGGTCACACCGGCGTTTTTGACGCAGCAGTAAAGGCCGTTGAGGCTGTTGATGAATGTCTTGGAAAAGTTGTTGATGCTATTATGGCAAAAGGCGGCAAAGTGCTAATCACAGCCGACCACGGAAATGCTGACAAGATGTTCGAGCCGGATACAAAGGACGTATTTACAGCTCACACAACAAACCCTGTTCCATTGATTGTTATGGGCGCAGGCGACGTTCAGCTCTCGCGCGGAAAGCTTTGCGATCTGACTCCGACAATGCTTGACCTTATGGGGCTTTCTCAGCCGGAAGAAATGACAGGCGAAAGTGTTATTGTAAAATAAATCAAGATACAAAAAAACAGGCTTTCGCCTGTTTTTTTGTTATTTAACCATTATCGGTGTTGTGTCTATGTAAAGCTCTGTGTACTTTGATAATGTATCAAGTCCTTTGCCTTCGGCAAAGCCAATCTCTGTATCATATCCTACATCGGATATACCGTCAGAAAGCACAAATTCTCCGCCTTTGTCATTTAGTGCCTTAAATGTAACTACTGCTATTACTCCGTCCCCTTCCATTGCTACCGCATTTTCCGGAAGCTCCAGCGTTACGAACTTCATTGTTTCTTCTGTAAAGTGAGCATTATCTGCATACAGCATCGGCATCTTTTCTTCGCCGTTTATAACCCAATTAAATTCGCTGTATTCAAAGTTTTCACTGTTATATGCTATCGTTGCAGTAATTGAAGAAAGCTTTGCATCTTTTGTGTATTTTTCAATATCAGAAAGCTTGATTTTTACTCTTACCGCATCGCCTTCCTTTATATTTTCTGCATCACTTTCGATTGACACCTTTGGCAGATTTTCTTTATATAAATCTTCCAAAATAAGGTCTTTTGCATTTGTATCAATATTTGCCTTATTTGCAGCTCTCTTTGCCTGCTTTGTTGTAATGTGGGTTATTTTTGTAGCCTCATCATAGTAAACAGTTGCGTCCATAGCCTCAGCAACAACTCTTATCGGAAGCATTGTTCTGTCATTTACAATAATAGGTGCTACATCTGATGTTATCTCTTCTGTATTTGCAAAAAGTACGCTTGTGTATTCAAGGCTGGTAATTTGTTTGCTGTCAATTACCATTCTTACTTCGTTTATGTTGTCAAATGATTTTACTGTTATGCTTCTTTCGTCACCGTTCCAGATAACTCTTGCTCCCATAGTTTCCAAAACTCGTCTTATCGGTACATACAGTCTGTCATCCTTAATCATCGGCTTCTGTTCCTCACGGAATGTTATTGCCCTTCCGTCCACCTTAATCTTCGGGGTCGCCGTCTCTGCAAAAACTGCTGTCGACATAGATGCAGACACAGCAAGCGCCATAATTAAGCTCAAAATTTTTTTCATAATAGTACTCATCCTTTCCGAAAAACACAAATATTCCATGTCTTTTCCTTCGTTGTATGGGTGTTTTTGTATTATATTATCATATTTTTTTCAAAACTACAAGATTTTTTATAAAAAATAATAAAAATTGCTGGTAATATGAAAAATTTTATTGTATAATTATTAGAGAAACGTTTGTGGAGGTTAGATAATGGGTCCGGCATTGATTTATTTAAAGAATTTTTTTCAAGTACTAAAGCTTACGGACATAATCGATATGTTTTTGGTTGCGATTATTGTCTATCAGCTTCTCAAGGTAATGAAGGAAACAAGAGCGATACAGCTTTTAAAGGGTATTGCCATTATATTTTTAATCCTTCAAATAAGTACATGGGCACACCTTACTACCCTTAACTATCTTTTAAGTAATGTTGTTCAGGTAGGTATGTTTGCCATTGTTGTTGTATTTCAGCCCGAACTTCGCAGTCTGCTCGAAAAAATGGGACGTTCAAAAGCAGGCAAGTTGATTGATATTGCGGTAGGAAAATCTCAGGACGTCAATTTTGCCGTAACGGAAATTGTTCGTGCTGCGGCCAATATGTCTGAAACCAAGACAGGCGCATTGATTGTAATTGAGCGCGAAACAAAGCTTGGAGACGTCATAAAAACCGGAACTTTAATTGATGCTGAAGTAAGTGCGGCTCTTTTAGAAAATATTTTCGTGCCTAACACACCGCTTCACGACGGCGCAGTCATTATACGCGGTGACAGAATTTATACTGCGGGTTGTTTTTTACCGCTCACATCAAATTCCAACTTATCACGCGAGCTTGGCACACGTCACCGCGCAGCTTTGGGTATCTCCGAAGCCTCCGATGCCCTCGTCATAGTCGTGAGCGAGGAAACAGGAAAAATCTCCATCGCATTAAACGGAAGCCTCACACGAAACCTCACCGAGACAGCCTTAAAAACTGCACTTAACAAAGCTCTTTCAAAAGAAACTGAAAAATCAAGATTTTGGAGGAATGAAAAATGAAAATAAAGAACGATAACAAGACATTCCTCAAAATTTTATCAGCCTTTGCGGCAATCGTACTGTGGTTTGCTATAACTTATACTGAAGACCCTGTTATAACCCAGTATTTAGCCGACATTGATATAGTTTTTGAAGGCGAAGACCTACTTTTATCAAACGGCCTTGTTGTGGTAAACAAGGAGTCCCTGCCATCAATATCGGTAACAATTCGAGGAACCCGCTCCGCTGTTATTTCGTCTCTAAACAGCATCTCAGCACAAGTTGATGTGTCAGGAATTTCTGCAGCGGGCACAAACACCGTTAAAATTAAATATAACTACCCGTCATCATCAGTTACTCTTTACAAGGCTAAAACTAATGAGCTATCCGTTCAAACCGAAAATATCATCGCACGCGAAATACCTGTAAAGGCAGAATCCCAATATGAAGATAAAAATTCGGAATTTCTTGTAAAATCAACTTTAGCCGATGACACTATTAAGGTTCGCGGCGCATCAAGTACCGTGTACTCTATTTCATATGCAAAGGTTATCGTTGATGCTGATGCTGTTTCGAAAACGAGCTCACAGGAATATTTTTATAAATTCTATGACGAAAACGACGATATTGTATCAGAAAGCAATATAACCCACAAAAGCAGCCCGACAATCGCTGTCTATAACGAGGTCTATTTAAGAAAGACGCTTCCTGTAAAGGTGGTTCTTAATGAAGAAATGGCAAAAGACAATGTTTTGACAGTAAGGCAGCAAAGTATAGATGCGGTTGTGGCAGGGCTGTCGGAAAATTGCACCGCTGGTGAGCTTTTTGCATACCTCGATCCAGATAAGAAAAACGGAGATGTATATGAACTAACTATTGATGTTCCGGACGGTTGCTATCTTCCGGAGGAAAGCTTCAATCTTACAGCAGATTGTGTGCTCGCGCCTAAAGTGCAGAAAAATGTGGAAGTTCTTGTAAGCATCGAAAACGTACCGGAAGGTAAAAATATAAAAATAGCTCCCGAGCGAATTACTGTTTCGCTAAAAGGCACAGAAGATAGTCTTTCTAAAGCCGAGCTGAAGGCAAAGGTAGATGCAAGCAGTATGGACGGCGGAGCAAAAGACCTTGAGGTCATAATTGAAGCTCAAGAAAATATTGAGGTTATCGGCTCATATAAAGTTAGCGCGATAGTCGAATAACGGAAGGAAAATAAAAATGGCAGACGTTTTAGTAAGAGGACAAAGCACCGATGGTGCAATCAAAATTTTTGTTGCAGTTACAACCGACCTCGTTAATGAGGCACAAAAAATTCACAACACCTTCCCTGTGGCAACAGCGGCACTTGGCAGAACGCTCACCGCAATCGCCATTATGGGACAAAACCTAAAGAATGACACAGACTCAATCACAGTTCAGTTTCGTGGCGATGGCCCGCTTGGAAACATTGTTGCAATAACTGATTCTAGCTCACGTGTACGTGGCTATGTTGTCAATCCGTTCGTGGACATTCCCAGAAAGGAAAATGGCAAGCTTGACGTTGGTTCTGCTGTTGGACAAGGTCAGCTCAACGTGGTTTATGATTTAAGCTTAAAAGAGCCATACTCAGGTCAAGTTCCTATTATAACAGGCGAAATTGCAGAAGACCTTACCTATTACTTTGCAAAAAGTGACCAAATTCCGACCGCAATTGGACTTGGAGTCCTTGTCGGAACAGACGGGCAGGCGGAATGTGCAGGCGGATTTATGATTCAGCTTATGCCTGAAGCAACTGAAGAAGTTGCCGGCATAATAGAAGACAAAATGAAGGAAATACCTTCTGTTACAAAGATGCTTTCAGACGGTATGACGGCTGAAGACATTCTTTTCTACCTGACAGAAGACTTCAGTATGATTATGCAAAACGAAGTGGCTGTTCCGAAATATGAGTGTAAATGCTCGCGTGACAGAATGAAGTCGGCAGTTATTTCAATCGGCAAGGCTGACCTTTCCAAAATCATCGAAGAAGACGGCAAGTGCGAGGTTGAATGTCAGTTCTGTAACAATAAATTTGTTTTTGAAAAACCCGAACTTGAAGAAATGCTTAAAAAAGCACGATGAAAAACGGCTGTGGCAAGATGAAGTTATCCTGTCACAGCCTTATTTTATAGCTCTCCAATATTATACTTTTTCATTATCTTTTTTATTGAGGCAAGCTTTGCTCTTTCGGTTTCGCCGGTTTTGTGTATAGCAAGCTTTATTTCGTCAAGCGCCGTCGTTGCCTCACATTTTACACGTTCACTAAGGTCGATGTTACTCAATTTCATACCCTCCGCTATGACCTCACTCAAAATTTTTGCCGCAAGTTCATTTTGTACCTTCAAAGCTATTCCTCCTTTTATTTCTTTATCCTGATAACCGCACAGGTCATATCGTCCGAAAACTTCATACGGGCTTTAGCACCCACCAAAATCAGGTCAGTAAGTTCTTTATCGTTTCTGTTTTCCATCATAAGCAGTTTCTTTATCCAGTCATTTTTCAAAACTCCGTTACCGGCTTCGCCTATTCCGTCCGAAACCATTAAAATCACGTCTCCCGCCTTGAGTTCATGCCGAACAGCCGTCACCTCAATGTTCTCCAGTATCCCGATGGGGAGTGATTTTGAAGAAATTACCTCAATATTGCCCTTTGTCTTTATAAAGCTTTCAGCACTCCCTATTTTCATAAATTCACAAACGCCGGTTTCCAGATTAATCTCTAAAATATCCACCGTTGAAAAGCTTTCCTGATCGTCCTTGAGTGCAAGTGCGGAGTTTATCATATTAAGTGCTGTTTCCTTTTCAAATCCCGCTTTTAAAAATTCCGAAAAAAGTCTTGCTGTAAGCCGGCTTTCTCTCATCGCTGAGTCCCCTGTGCCCATACCGTCACACAGAATAACAAAGTATTTATTGCCCACCTCAAAATTCAATATCGTATCGCCACAAACCGCCTGCGAATACTTAGGTTCTTGCAAAACCGTAACCTGCGCCTTGTATCTTAACTGCATAGGCTCACTTTCACAAATCCCATTTTCCACTTCGTATGACAGCATTTTTATAACATTTGAAATTTCGCTGTATTGCCTTGCGATAATTCCTCGTCCCGAAAGCGCTTCACCTCTGTATAGCACGTTTTGCTTATAAAGCTCGTATGCGTGCTTAAACTCGCACAAAAAGCTCTCCGACCTAATACAGACTTGCCTGAATGCCAGCGGCATATTCGAATGGTCGCAAAAACCCTCCTCCTCAATAGTTTTCCAGAGTTCATACATATTGTTATATGTCTTCCTGCTGTCCTTTTTCCAACAATTAGCCTCAAGCGAACAGCCTTTGCAAACACGTGACGCCACAGTATCAAACATTTCACGCATCATGGCATCCTCTCTATTTCTGTCGCCAAGAATGTTTACTCCGTCAGCAAGGTCACACACAGCCTTTGCTACCGTTTTAAGCTGATTTGCCACACGCACATTTATATCAAAATCATCATATTCCGCCGCAATATGATTGTTTATCCATGAACTTATTTTAAAATGGAATGTTTCCGGCAAAAATGCAAAAACGGCAAGCGGCATAAATACGTCTGCTATATGAATACCCTCAAGGCTTCCCCTATAAAGCACGCTGACCGTTATTCCGCATAAAAATCCCACCGCTGTCCCGAATTTTCCGACAGAGGACAAAAGCGACGAAAATAGCGCCGACAGTGCGAACATTCCCGAAAACATCACTGCGTCAGGCTTTGCGATATTCATTACAAACCCTAACACCGCACACACCAAAACCGAAATCGTTGGTCCGCAGGCATAACAAAGGCACATTGATATGAAAATCACTGCAAACATCGACGCACTTACATTTATATAAGGAAGAGACACGCCCTCAAGTCCGTTTAAAATCCCGCCTATAATTATAATTTGGGCAAAGTGTGACAAATCGCCTTTTCCGCCCAAAAAGGAAAACAGATAATATGTTCCGCCAACGATAAAGACCTCCGCCAAAAGATATAACAGGCTACCTGTCGTTATGCCTGTCCACAAAAAGGTCAAAAACCCAGCCGTAAGCAACGAAAACCCAAGCGCAACAGCCTTTACCATTGAATCCTCAGTTTTTTTTAGATAAATAAGAATATAATATATAAAAAAGGAAATGATATACTTTAGCGCTGCAAGTTTTGCGCTCGCCATTCCGGCGCAAAGCCCGATTAATGCGATGTATGCATTTTCCATCGGAAATGTCGCTGCAAAGGCAAGCCCCAGAGGATTCATTCCGGGAAGTTCAGCTCTTGCAAGCGCAATCAGGATAAATCCTTTTAAAATATCCGCCCTGTCCGGCAGCGTGATTGTTTTTTCGGGTATTTTTGGTATAATAATGTTCATTTATCTTTTGTCCTTTCATATTATTTACATATATAATATCACTACTTGGGTACATTTTTTGGAAAAAACCGCTGTCGAATTATGGGAAGCTTTCGACAGAAAGACTACAATTATATTACATTTCGCATACATCTATGGCAAATTATGTAGGGAAATGCTATAATATGCAAAATGGCTACAGGGAGGATATTTGTTTTATGAGAATACTTGTTTTTTCCGATACGCATAAGTACATCGAAAGCTGTATTCAAACTATTACAAGAATCATCGGTGTAGATATGATTCTCCATGCCGGCGACCACGCAAGCGATGCAATAGAGCTCCAGAAAATTTTTCCCGACATTCCGATAAAGTATGTTTCGGGCAACTGTGATTTTTCGAAAGGCGAGCAGGAGCTTGTAATTGAAGCGGAAGGTAAGCGCATTTTTTTGACACACGGTCACGCATACGCTGTTAAATATGAAGAAAATTATTCCGCCCTAAGGAATCGCTCTGCCGCCTTAAATTGCGACTGTGCCGTTTTTGGCCATACACATCAAAGCTTTAACGACTGCACTAAAAGTCCCATTCTTTTGAATCCCGGAAGCATAAAGCACAGTGGCACTTTTGGTGTAATTGAAATAGAAGATGGAACCTTGAAAACCGCTATATGTACTGTGTAATACTGCATATTGTGTCTAATTAAGTCTCTTTTTACAATATATTGTGTTTTCTTTCAAAAATTCATATCCATTATGAACAATCCGAGGCTTTGGACGAAACAAATTTCATATTTGTATCTAAAATCGCATAGCTATGCGGTATAACGATGTCACAAATGTCACGCACATTGTGACTTTTTTATATGCGCACTTACTTTCCTTACAATTAGCTCAAAAGGTATTGTGCAGAGCCCTGTTTATATTCTATAATAAATTAAGGTTTTTAAGTAGGGTTGTACTAGGGGATTTTTGTGGAAAAAAATCGCGGATTTCAACTTCAAAAGGGAACGCACTCTTTTAGGGATTCATTCACTAAAACGAGTGCGTTTCCTTTTTGGTAAGCTGGCAAAAATCCATTTTTGATAAAAAAATGCAAAAAAAGTATTGACAAATGGCTTAAAAGCTAATATAATAGAAGCGATGTCTGCTCTTTTCTGCAAATAACGCAGAAAAAGTGTGCGGAATTTAAAGATTTCATAATATCGGGAGGTGTTCAAAAGATGAAGAGAACTTATCAGCCTAAAAAGCGTCAGAGAGCTAAAGAACACGGCTTCAGAAAAAGAATGGCTACTGCTTCCGGCAGAAAAATTTTAGCTAAGAGAAGATTAAAAGGCAGAAAGAAATTGTCAGCATAAAATTAAGGCGAGAAGTAAAAAGGCTATTTTACCTTATGCTTTTTGCCTTTTTTGATATAACAGAAAACCTTGTTTTCTTTATATTATAAGGCTGTCTTTGGCTATGCCGAAAAATTAAAATTAACCGACCGCTGAAAATCGGATTTTGCAAAAGGCAGGTAGGATTTATAGTGCCATATCCTTTTAATATGCAAAACCGCTTTTCTTGCAATCCGGCGGGTATGTCCCGTCTTTTTGGCATTTATTGTTTATTTTGTCTGCGGTCTGTTTGAGTACTCCGGAATAGGAAAAAATATGAAAACTGCTGAAACTTTAAAGCTTAATAAAGATTTTAAACGGCTTTACTATCGAGGAAAGAGCGTTGCTACACGCAACGTAGTGATTTATGCCGGCAAGAATCGTATGGGGCATAACCGTATCGGTCTTACCTGCGGAAAAACCGTAGGCAAAGCCACAAAACGAAATCGTGCAAAGCGACTTATGCGTGAAAGTTACCGCCTGCTTTCCGGCGAACTTAAATCTGGATACGATATCGTTATTGTCGCACGAACACGCATTGTAGATAAAAAATGCGGAGATGTTTTTAAAGATGTCAAATACGCTTTTTCAAAGCTTAATATGATTATATGAAAATAATTCTTATTTCTTTAATTAAATTTTACAGAAAAAACCTGTCCGGCTTAAAGTCTGCTCCAAGCTGCAGATTTATTCCGACTTGCTCTGAATATGCCCTTTTGGCACTCGAAAAATACGGAGTATTAAAGGGAAGTTTGCTTGCAATTAAGCGGATTTTGAAATGTCATCCGTTTCATAAGGGCGGATATGACCCTTTGCCGTAGCGCGGCATACTTTGTCTTTAGTACAGAAAGGAAACACTATGAAAATCAATATATTTGAATTTTGTATCACAAGACCGCTCGGTCTTATTATAAGGCTCATTTATGACCTCGTACAAAATTATGGCCTTGCAATTATTTTGTTTACAATTATCGTTAAGCTGATACTTCTTCCGCTTCAAGTTAAATCCCACAAGGCAATGAAGCGTCAGCAAAAAGTTCAGCCTATCATCACCGAGCTTCAGAAAAAGTACGCTAACGACCAACAAAAGCTCCAACAGGAAATGATGAAGGTTTACAAGGAAAATAACATAAGTATGTCAGGCGGCTGTCTTCCACTTTTAATTCAGCTCCCTGTCCTTTATGCACTATACGGTGTTATTCAGCGTCCGCTTACTTATATAAAAGGTATAGATTTTACAAACGCTTCTGTTTTAGAAAATGTTAAGAATGTTGTTTCAGGAATTCATGAGCTTTTCCCTGACAAGGTTGCAAACATTATTTCTATGACCGCAGAACAAATCTCAAAGACATACCAAATTCAGCTTTCAAACTGGGCAAGTGTTTTAGGAAGAGCCGAAGATCTTTCCTGGGATATTAACTTTAACTTCTTAGGACTTGATTTATCAGGTCTTCCAAGCTCGTCGCTTACAGCAATAATGTCAGGCGATTTCAGCAATATGGGAACTGTCCTTTTGATACTTATTCCTGCATTTGCTATATTTACCACATGGCTTTCTATGAAGTATTCGCAGAATATGTCGGGTGCACCTAAAACAAATGACGATAATCCCGCACAGTCAATGACCAAGTCAATGAGCCTAATGATGCCTATAATGACAGGATTTTTCACTTTTACACTCCCGTCAGGTATCGGTATTTACTGGATTATTTCAAGCATAATGCAGATGGCACAGCAGTTTATATTAAACAAATATTTTGATAAGAAAGAGGATGATTTCGTTGTTAAACTACCAGAAAAGAATAGAAAAAACAGCAAAAAACGTAGATGAAGCAAAGCTACTCGCACTTCGTGAACTCGGTATAGCAGAAGAAGATGCCGAAATCGAGGTTTTAGACGAAGCGACAAAGGGCTTTTTAGGTATTGGCTCAAAGGACGCAAGAGTTGCAGTCACTGCAAAGGATGAAAATGCAGTCGTTGCAAAGACTTTCCTTTCAGGCATTTTTAATGCAATGGGTATGGAAGTTGACATAACTGCAAAAACAGGTGAAGAAAGCCTTAATGTAGAGATGTCTGGAGAGCATATGGGCATCGTTATCGGCAAAAGAGGCGATACTTTAGACGCACTTCAGTATCTTACATCTTTAGTTGTAAATCACGAATCAGATGACAGAGTTCGTGTAATTCTCGACACTGAAAACTACCGCGAAAAACGTCACGAGGCACTTTTGTTGCTCGCAAAAAGACTTGCAGACAAGGTTTATAAATCAGGCAGAAAATATACTTTAGAGCCAATGAACCCTTATGAAAGACGCATTATTCACTCAAGTCTTCAGGGAAATGAAAACGTAACAACTTTCTCAGTAGGCGAAGAGCCGTACAGAAAGGTTGTTATTGCTCCTAAGATAACTTCAAGACCACATATTTCATCAAAAATTGCCTCTGAATACAGACAGCACAACTATAACAAACACAAAAGCTTTGATGACTTTTTGTCAGAAAACACATCAGAAGATACAGAGGATTGATTCCCAGAAAATTGATGTCCGAAAGACATCAATTTTTGCGTGAGAAAGGAGAATATATTTATGTCAGGACATTCAAAATGGAGTACTATTAAAAGAAAAAAAGGTGCAAATGATGCACAAAGAGCAAAGATTTTTACTAAAATCGCCCGTGAAATTTTAGTTGCCGTTAAAGCAGGCGGTCCGGATCCGGATAACAACTCAAGCCTTAAAGATGCAATCGCAAAGGCAAGAGCCGCAAATATGCCGAATGATAACATCAGCCGTACTATTAAAAAGGCTACCGGCTCAACAGACGGTGATAACTACGAAACAGTTACTTATGAAGGCTACGGCCCAAGCGGTGTCGCTGTAATTGTTAACACTCTTACCGATAACCGAAACAGAACTGCTGCAAATGTACGTCACTATTTCGATAAGTTCGGCGGAAATATGGGTACAACAGGCTGCGTTAGCTTTATGTTTGACCAAAAGGGCGTTATTGTGATTGAAAATGACAGCATCGACGAAGATGAAATTACAATGGACGCATTAGAAGCAGGCGCTGACGATATTTCTGTCGAAGCAGAATGCATCGAAATTACAACTGCTCCTGAAGATTTCCACGCAGTTCGTGATGCTCTTGAAGCAAAATACACTCTTTCTTCTGCTGAAATCTCAATGGTTCCGCAGACAATGACAGAGCTTACTGACGAAAAGCAAATTCAGATGATGTCTAAAATGCTTGAAAATATGGAAGACGATGACGACGTTCAGGACGTTTACCATAACTGGGATATGCCTGAAGATTTGGAGTAAGATTTTATTTAAAAGTGCAGGATTATTCCTGCACTTTTTTGTTTAAGAAAATAAGATATGCATTTGGCATATCTTATTTTCTTAAAACGTATTTTTATTTACCTAAACGGCAAAACCTATGAAATATGTTTTTAAAATTAAAAAAGCACACAGCAAGCCGTGTGCCAAAAAACACTCGGCTTATAATCGCAAAACAACTTTTACACCACTAATTTTTAGTATGAAAAGTTTAGCCTGTGTTTTTTACAAAAACACATACAAAAAAATAGTGGCACTGTAATATTAAATTGTTTTGCGATTATGGTGTTATTATATCATAAATAAAAGAATTTGTCTATATGTTTTAATTTAAAATAGTTCGACTGATTTCGACTTTATTTTATATGCAAATTAAAAATAAATACTTTTCGCAAAAAAAGATGCAATTTCTTGCACCTTTTCGCTAATTTCAGGGGAATTTATTATTCTGCTAAAGATATCAAAAGCTCTGACAGTTCCGTTTCCAAAAGTCCTATGCTTTCTACCGTATAGCCTACATCCTTCGATATCATATATGCCTTATAGAAATCGTTTTCACCAAATACAACCGCCTCATCCTCGCATACTGTGCTTTTTTTATAAGCTTCATTGTCAATACACGCTTTAACTGCGTCTGTATTTTTAGTTGTTACAATTTCCACAGATTTTTCTTCATTTTCAAAAACAAAGCACCATTCGTCGCCTTTATATTTTCCGTCGTCACCTACTTCAAACAATGCCATATCCTGTGTTGTACTCGAAAATCCATCAGGTAATTTCGCAGATGCCGCAACGTCCTTTCCGATATATTCATAATATTCGGAAATTGTGACTTCTTCAATTCTTCCAATAGACCTGTCAACATTAAATGCGGCAGGTACAGCTTCTTGGAATTCCGTAATTTCATTTACAACAATCGCCGCTTTAGCCGGAGTATTAGCCACTATCGGTGATGCTTCCTTGTCAATATCCTGAACATCGCACGCTATCGGCTCTTTAAAAGCAGGCGCCGTGCTTGCTTCTGCCTGCGGCTCTGTCATTTGGGCAGCTTCCTCTTGGGCTATATTAATATCAGCTCCTGTTCTTGTCTTGCAAGCTTCTTTTGACGGCTTCGGTGTCGCCTCTTTGGTAGCAGACTGCGTCACCGCTCTTGGCGCATTTTCCGAAACAGTCGTTTGCGTTTCAATTTTTTCTTCGCCTATACCCGAAGTTCCCACAGGATTTGTCTGTTCTGTCCCAGTTTTCTCTAACTCTTGCTGATGTATATACACAAGTCCTTTGTCTTTGTTTTGTTCTTTTTCAAAATCGTTATATATATTCAAAGCGGCAACGGTAAACACAAGGCAAGCCGCCAGTGCCGCAAATTGACCTATTCTTACAGCAGGTATTCCGTTTCTCTTTTCAGCTTTTGCAAGCCTTAGCATAACACGCTTTTTTGCGTCGTCTGTCGGAATGCTGTCATTTGCCCTTTTATATAAATCCTTATACAAGTTCATCTTCTCCTTCCAAGCTTGTTTTCAAGAGGCTTCTGCCTCTTTGAAGATGCGTTCGCACGGTTGATTCATTTAGCTCTAAATATTTCGCAATTTGTGCGACCGAAAATTCCTCATAGTAGAAAAGATGTATTACAGCTCTGTATTTTTGCGGCAGTTTTAATACCTTTGCATATACTTCGCTTTCTTCCTCTGGCACTTCTGCTAAAAGAGTCTCCTCAAGTGGAACTGTCTTTTTAAACCAAGTGCTTGAAAATACATTTTTTGAGCAGTTTATGGTGACTCTTAAAAGCCAGGCTTTTATATGCTCCTCACTTTCAAAATCCTTACTGCTCGAAAGAAATTTCAGGAACACGTCGCTCGTTACGTCCTCCGCATGGCCCTGATCCTTTGTCTGCGACAAGGCAAGCTTATAAATCATATCAAAATATTTTTCACATATCTCATTCTTAAAGTTCCTTGTCTTAGGTAAAGCCTTTTCCAAGCCGTGTTCCTCCTTTTTCCGTGTATTGTCCCTTATCCTATATTATATCAAACCCAAAAGATGTTTTCAATACTATTTAATACATGGAAAAATTTTTCTCCGCCTTTTTGCCAAAGGCGGAGATTTTTTATTAGTCGAGGTTAACGGTAAGGTTAATTACGATAGCTCCGTCCTTTGTTTCTACTTCAGCTCCTAAAAGCTCTGTGAAGAAATCTACAGGAACATAAGTTAAGTCATCAATGATAACCGGTGCACAAGAAAGTGTCATAGGCATCATTTTTGCCTTTGTATATACATTTTCGCCTATGTTAAATGTAACGCCCATTGCAGTTGTTCCAACAGTAACGGCTCTTAATGTACCGTCCCAGCCAACTGTAAGGCCTGCTGTTTCGCTTACTTTTCTTACAGGCAGAAGGTTTGCACCATCTACATTTTTAATTTCTGCGTCCAGTTCTTCGCCGTTTAAAACAATCTTTTCTGGCTGTACTTCTTCTGTTTCTACCGTAAATTCAGGAAGAATTACAATCTTTTCAGCCGGAACCATTGCCGGAAGGCTCATTGTCATAATGTTTGCGTAAACAAGAATTCTTGAACCTTCTTTGATGTCAGCAAGTGCTACAATGTTTCTTGTTGCAAAAGGTGCAAACTCTGTTGCATCGGAAACAACAATCTTATACTGTCCGTCTTTGCTTGAAAGAACTGTGTTTTCGTATTCGTCTATTTCAATCTTTTCTACGTCAACGTATATAGGAAGCTCTTCGCCAACCATTACAACGTATCCGTAAACCTGCGGCGGAAGGCTCTGTGCCATAGCGCTTGATGCTACAACTTTTACCTTATCGCCGTCTTTTACTTCTTCAAGTGTTGTTTTAAAGCCTTCAGCTGTTACGAAAAGTGTGTTTTCGTCTGTATTAATTACAATTTCCTGTTCATTTGTATCAATTATGTATAACTCTTTTTCTTCTGTTATCTTGGCTGTTCCTTCAAATATTGCCTTGTCGTAAACTTCTACGTTTTCAACTACTGCATTTGGATTTTCTGATATAAGCATTATATCATCTTCAGCAAAAGCTGCTCCGCTTACTGATAACATTGCTACTGCAAGTACTCCCGTTAAAATCTTTCTCATGTTCATGTTTTTACATCTCCTTTAAATTTATGAATTTTTCTAAAGCATTTTGCGCTTTCACTATTAATACCTTTTAGCATATCAAAAAGTCTCAAAAAAATAAAAAAATTTTTAAAATTTTTTTCAAACAACAGAAAAACCTGTGAAAAACACAGGTTTTATGCGATTTTTTGGATTACAAAATTTTTTAATTATTCTGTTTTTCCGGAACATCTTCCTGAAGCTCCACCTTAACATCCACAAGTCCGCCGTCTCTTATTATAGTAAGTGTTATAACCTCGCCCGGTTTTTTGTCTTCTTTTAATTGGTTAAGCTCGTCAACAGTCCTTACAACTTTTCCTTCAGCCTTTACAATCAGGTCGCCCTGTTTAATTCCGGCTTTGTCTGCACCGCTGCCTGCCGTTACCGAATAAACAGAAAGTCCGTTTCTTGATTCTGTTGCAGTAATTCCAATTAGGGTTCTGCCCGAAACGTATCCTTCGTTCATAAGGTCATCAATTATGGGCTTTGCTTCAGAAATGGCGATTGCAAATCCTATTCCCTCAACGCCGCTCTGCGACATTTTAATTGAGTTTATGCCTATTACATTACCAAATCTATCAACAAGTGCGCCGCCTGAGTTGCCTGGATTAATAGCTGCATCTGTCTGGATAAGGTTATAGGTTCTGTTGTCTACTGTCATTTTTCTGTTCACAGCGCTTATAACACCTGCTGTTACCGAGCCTGCAAGCTCCTGTCCGAGTGGGTTACCGATTGCAACGGCAAGGTCGCCTACTTCGACGGTCGATGAATCGCCAAGTGTTGCGGCTGTTAAATCCATTGCGTCTATTTTTAAAACTGCAAGGTCAGACTTTTCATCAGCGCCTACTAAGGTTGCCTTGTACTCACTTCCTGTATTTAAAATTACCGTGATTTCATTTGCATCTGCGATAACGTGCTGATTTGTTACAATATAACCATCACTGCTTATTACAATGCCCGAGCCCGAGCCCTGCTCCACCATATCATCTTCGCCTGGAGTCTGGTAATAGTAATATCTTCCGCTAAACGGATCATAGTATCGCTGCGGTTGGATTTTTGCCTTGTTTATAATTCCCACGCACGATGGGCCGACTTTTTTCGCAATTTCGTTTACCGAAAGCTCGCCTATCAGGTTATTTGTAACAAGCGATGTTGCCCCTGAAGGAATATTTGTGCCGCCTGTGCTTGACGTAACGGTCTGTGTCGGCGCAGAAAGTGTTTTTAAATAGTAATGACCGCCCACTCCGAACACTCCTGCCGTTATTCCGCTCGCCAAAACCGCTGACAAAAGACAAGGCACGAATTTTTTGAGTCTTCCCTTTTTCTTGATTTTTGGTTCATATTTAATTATTTCTGTTGAGTCTGTATATGGATATTTTCTCATATCTTTTCCTCCTTGAAATATTTTCTGTATTTAGAAATTTTTTATTCATTGTGATTATCATAACATATTCTTTTTACAACAGTATGAATAAAAGATTAATTTAATATATAATTTTTATGAATAAATTGTGAACAATAAAGTTTTGTGCCTTTTCGTGTCTTTTTAAAAGCAAGCGCAATATGCTCGCATTTTTTGTCGAAAAATGTTTGACGAATTATTTTAATAAATTAATTTCCCTTATGGACAAACCTATTTCCTTGTGCTATAATGTATTTGTGAATCGCTTTTTATTGACAATTAAATATGTGTTATGCTTTTTTTGTGTTGACTTTTTTTCTTGAAATTTGTTTCGATAAAAACGCAGGCTGACTTTATTGGTTTTTCAAGAAAAAACGACGCATTAAGCGCATTAATTGTCATAATTAATTAAAGTGATTCACAATCTGGCCGTGCGTTTTTTGTGCATGGCTTCGGCTGTGCACTTTTTTAATTAGACGTATAGCCATATCTTCTATGGCGTCCCTTTGGGACTTCAAGAATACGTTTTACCCAAAAGAGACTGCAAATCAGCAGTCTCTTTTCACTTTAATAAAGAATTTTTTTCATAAAAAGAAGAACCGATACGGTTCTTCTTTTTGAATTTATATTAGAACTTTGATCTTGCTGTATAGTGAGTATGCAGAAGCTCATGAGCCTTATGTGAACCCGGCTTTTCAAAGTATTCCTTATAAAGCACGTCCATATCAGGGTTTTTGTGTGACTGTCTGATAGTCGCTCTTTCGTCTTCTGAGTAAAGTGCTTTTGCTCTTTCTTTCTTAACATCAACTGTCATATAAGTCTTTGCTGAAACGATTGGCTGTCCGCCACCTGTTACACATCCGCCAGGGCAAGCCATAACTTCAATGAAGTGGTAGTTCTTTTCGCCAGCCTTTACAGCTTCCAAAAGCTTTCTTGCATTACCAAGACCGTGAGCAATAGCAACATTAACATCCATTCCGCCCATCTTAATAGTAGCTTCTTTAACGCCCTCTGTTCCTCTTACTTCGTTGAACTCAAGCTTTGCAAGCTCTTTGCCTTCTAAGATTTCATATACGGTTCTAAGAGCTGCTTCCATAACACCGCCTGTCACACCAAAGATGTGTGCAGCACCTGATGCTTCACCGAATGGCTTATCAAACTGTTCATCAGGAAGCTTATCAAAGATAATACCGCTTTCCTTAATCATCTTTGCAAGCTCTCTTGTTGTGATAACAGCATCTACATCACGAAGTCCGTTTGCTTCCATTTCAGGACGGCTGTTTTCATATTTCTTAGCCACACACGGCATTACAGATACAACATAAATCTTCTTCGGGTCAATGTTGTTCTTTTCAGCAAAATAGCTCTTTATAACCGCACCGAACATCTGGTGAGGTGACTTACAGCTCGAAAGATTGTCGATAAATTCAGGGAAATTGTGCTCACAGAACTTAATCCACCCCGGAGAACATGACGTAATCATTGGGAGAGTTCCGCCGTTTTTAATTCTTTCTAAAAGCTCGTTGCCTTCTTCCATAATTGTAAGGTCAGCACCTGTATCTGTGTCAAATACCTTATCAAAGCCAAGACGACGCAGAGCTGCTACCATCTTGCCTGTTACAGGCGTTCCCATAGCCATACCAAACTCTTCACCGAGTGCTGCACGAACAGCAGGAGCTGTCTGAACAACAACATACTTATCAGGGTCTGCAATAGCTGCGAAAACATCGTCTGTTGCATATTTTTCATGAAGCGCACCAACAGGGCAGGCTGCGATACACTGTCCGCAGTTTACACAAGCGGTGTCGCCAAGTTCCTTTTCGAATGCACAGCCAATCTTTGTGTTAAATCCTCTTTCCTGTGCATCGATTACGCCAACTGTCTGCACATTCTTACAAACGTTTACGCAACGGCGGCAAAGAATACATTTATTATTATCTCTTACGATTGATGTTCCTGACTCATCAATATCAAAGTTATTCATAATACCTTCGTAAGTGATGCCTGTTACACCAAGCTCGTCACAAAGCTTTTGAAGCTCACAGTTTTGGTTTCTTGAGCAAGTAAGACACTTTCTGTCATGGTTTGAAAGAATAAGCTCTAAAGTATTCTTTCTTGCCTGCTTAACCTTCGGAGAGTGAGTTAAAACTTCAATTCCCTCTGCTACCGGATATACACAAGCAGCCTGAAGTGCTCTTGCACCAACGATTTCTACAACGCACATTCTGCATGAACCTGTTACAGATGCGTCCTTTAAATAACATAGAGTTGGAATGTCAATCCCGTTTGCCTGAGCAGCTTCCAAAATGGTAGTACCTTCCGGAACACTTACTGCCTGGCCGTTTATTTTTAAGTTTACCATAGTATCAATATCCTTTCTCGAAGATTATGACTTGGAAATAGCTTTGAATTTACAAGCTGCCTCACAAGCGCCACACTTAATACATTTTTCCTGATCGATAACGAACGGTGACTTGATTTCACCTGAAATTGCACCAACAGGGCACTGTCTTGCACAAAGGCTACAGCCTTTACACTTTTCAGGGTCGATTGTGTACTGAGCGAGTGCCTTACATACACCTGCCGGACACTTCTTATCCTGAACGTGTGCAATATATTCGTCTCTAAAGTATTTTAATGTTGAAAGAACAGGGTTTGGAGCAGTTTGTCCGAGACCGCAAAGTGATGAAGCCTTGATTGAATAGCAAAGTTCTTCCATCTTGTCGATATCTTCCATTGTGCCCTTACCTTCTGTAATCTTTGTAAGGATTTCAAGAAGTCTTCTTGTACCGATACGGCAAGGTGTACATTTACCGCATGATTCGTCAACTGTGAATTCAAGGAAGAATTTCGCAATGTCAACCATACAGTTGTCTTCGTCCATAACGATAAGTCCGCCTGAACCCATCATTGAGCCGATTGCCATAAGTGAATCGTAGTCAATCGGTGTATCAATAAGCTCTGCAGGAATACATCCGCCTGAAGGTCCACCAGTTTGTGCTGCCTTGAACTTCTTGCCGTTTGGAATTCCGCCGCCGATTTCTTCAATGATTTCACGGAGTGTTGTTCCCATAGGAACTTCAACAAGACCTGTGTTATTAATCTTTCCGCCAAGAGCAAATACCTTTGTACCCTTTGACTTTTCTGTTCCCATTGATGTGAACCAGTCAACACCGTTTAAAATAATCTGTGCAACGTTTGCATAAGTTTCAACGTTATTGAGTAGTGTAGGCTTGCCCCAAAGTCCCTTAACAGCCGGGAATGGAGGACGCGGACGCGGTTCGCCACGCTTACCTTCAATAGATGTGATTAATGCTGTTTCTTCACCACAAACAAACGCACCTGCACCAAGTCTGATGTCGAGGTCGAAGTTGAAGCCTGTGCCAAAAATGTCTTTACCTAAAAGACCATATTCTTTTGCCTGAGCAATAGCAATTCTTAATCTTTCAACTGCAATCGGGTACTCAGCACGGATATAAACATAACCCTGATCAGCACCTACCGCATAGCCTGCAATAGCCATAGCCTCGATTAGTGCGTGTGGGTCACCTTCTAGTATTGAACGGTCCATGAATGCACCTGGGTCGCCTTCGTCGGCGTTACAAGCAACATACTTCTGGTCGCCGACAGCATCATGTGTGAACTGCCACTTCATACCTGTCGGGAATCCGCCGCCGCCTCTGCCGCGAAGTCCTGAATCTTTGATAATCTGGATAACTTCTTCAGGTGTCATCTCTGTAAGAACCTTACCGAGCGCCTGATAACCGTCAACAGCTATATATTCATCAATATTTTCCGGATTGATTACACCACAGTTTCTAAGTGCAACACGCATCTGCTTTGCATAGAACTGTGTTTCGTTTAAAGACTTGATGTTGTCATCTTCAATTGTTTCACTATAAAGAAGTCTTTTTACAATACGTCCCTTTAAGAGATGTTCTTCAACGATTTCCTTAACGTCGTCCTTTTCAACACGGCTATAAAATGCGCCTTCAGGATATACAACTACGATTGGTCCTAAAGCACAAAGTCCGAAACAACCTGTCTGAACGATTTTTACTTCGTTTTCAAGATTATTTTCCTTTAAGCGGTTTTCAAACTCTTCCTGAAGCTTTACCGAGCCTGATGAAGTACAGCCGGTACCGCCGCAAATCAATACATGTGATCTGTATATATTCATTTAACTAACCCCCTATTTTATTTATCTTCTGCGCCAACTAAATATTCTTTAACAGGCTGATTGTTGATGATGTGTTCAGCTACAACACGTGCAGCCTTATCTTCTGTCATCTTCACATAGGTAACCTTTTCCTCGCCCGGAACGTACACCTCAACAATCGGCTCGTAGCGGCACATACCGATACATCCGGTCTGTGTAACCGTTACATTTGCAAGGTTTCTCTTTTCGATTTCCTGCAGGAATGCGTTTAAAACAGGACGTGCACCTGCTGCAATACCGCAAGTAGCCATACCAACTACGATTCGGGTACCGTCTTCGCGTTCTTTACGCAAATTAACCTGATTTAAGGCTCTGTTTCGAATTTCCTGCAATTCTGCCAAACTTTTCATGATTGACCTCCTAAAATACATTTTTTATTTAAATGCCGTGCGATTATTCTATTTCCACAAGGCTTTCCTTTATATATCCGTCAATCCACATTATTACATCGGGAAGGTCAAGCGGCACATCGCCTAAAACCCGCCTTATTTCCCTTGTGTCAAGAGTAAATGTTTTCCCGTTTTTTGTGTGGCGGTATAAAAAGTCAATTTCAGGGGAACCTGAAATTAGTGTTTCCATGGTTCCTGCCATATCGCCAATCGGTGCGCGGTCAATGTGGTTATACTCGAAAGTCACACACATTTTTGTGCCTACGCCCTCCTTTGACGTCATCTCCAGTCCTCCACCGCACTGCGACGCCGCCGCTTCGAAAAGCGGTATGCCAAGCCCTACCTTTCGGGTAGTGCGTGTGGTGGAAAATGGGTCTTTTACTTTTTTCAAAAATTCCTCGCTCATTCCGCAGCCATTATCATTTATGTCAATGGTTAAAAGATTGTTTTCCTTGTCCTCATTCACAAAAATTTCAATCAGGCTTGCCTTTGCTTTAACGGAATTTTTGGCTATGTCTAAAATGTGCAGTGATAATTCCTTCATTTGCAATTACCTCTGTTTAAAAATGTCATAGATGTTTTTTTCATCCAAATATGCCTCCGCTATCGAAATATCTGCAAGATAATGTGCATCGGAGTTCCGGAAAACTCTATATTTTAAAAGCTCCGGACGAGATGCAAGATATGCCGATAAGTCGGCGGTACTTTTTGAAACCTCAATATTTTTTATGTCGATATCATCGGGCATAAATCCCAGATTTGTATACACGCTGTAAGAATGTCTGTCAACGTGCGCCGGAATAAATATTCCGCCTACCGACTTCACTAAATCAAAAGCTTCATTTATAGAAAGCGATGACGGCGAAATTAAAAGCTTTTCTTCATATCCGGTTATATTGTCGTCTTCGTCCATAAAAACCTGCTCCCCAAAAATCTCAGGGCGGTTTTTTATGTCAGGAAGACTCCTATATATAACCTTTGCCGCTTCCTCTGCCGCATCTATCGACGGATAAAGCGTCAAAATATGAACTTCTTCACAAGTTTCAATCTCCATTCCGGCAATCACTGTAACACCGCAAGCCTTTCCGACCTCGGCTGCCGCTCTTACATTCCCTACCGAATTGTGGTCTGAAATTGCAATAGCGCCAAGCCCTGAAAGAGCCGCCATATTTACAATATTGTTTGGTGTCATATCCTTATCGCCACAAGGCGAAAGTGCCGAATGGATATGGAAATCATAGTAAATCATATCAGAGTTCTCCGCCAAGCCTTAAAGCAAGGCTGTAAGCAGTTTCATCGCTTTTTAAAATTATTATTTCTTCGTTATTTGCTTTTTCAATAACGCTGTCCTCTACCGAAACGCCTTCGCAAAGGATTATACACGCACAATCCGTGAGCGATGCTACTGCAACAATATTGATGTTATTCATTATCGTTATCCATGCATCACCTTGCTGTGCTTTTCCCATAACCCAGCTCAAAAGGTCGCCGATATAACAGCCTGTTACTTCCCGATCGGCAAAGTCCGGGCTTGTAATCAGTTCCAGATTAAGCTTTTTTATAAGTTCCGATACTTTCATAAAGCATACCAGGTCTTTCTTTTATTTTTCATCAAAGGCTTCGTTTAAGTCAATGAGCTGTTTTGCGAGTTTTTTAATTTCCTCTCTCATAACAAAAATGCAGTCTTTTTCACTTGCATAGCCTCTGACTATATCCTCAGCAAGAGCTTTACACGATGGTGCTCCGCATGAGCCGCAGTCCATCTTAGGAAGCCGCTCACAAAGCTCATCCATTCTCTCCATTTTTTCCATAGCTTTATCAAAATCCTCATCAAGTCCCGAATGTGTCCTCCCCACAACCTTCTTTTGCCATTTTAGTTTTTCAATATCAAGGTTTTGTGGTTCAGGTGATACATCACGTGCTTTTGAGGTCTGTGTAATTCGTCTGGACGCAATAAACGGATTTACCACATTTAAAGGTCCGCCTGAGCAACCGCTTATACAAGCAGAAAGCTCAATGAATTCCACGTCTTTTACTTTACCGTATTCGATTTCCTCAAGGACATTTATGACATTATTTATGCCGTCAACGGCTATGTAATCATAGGCTCCAGAGCCTCTACATTCGCCGCCGCTTCTCGCCCAGAAAATCCCGTCTCTTCCCGAAACAGAAAGAGGTTTAACCTCGTCAAGGTTTCCGATTAACGGACGGATTTTCATAAACGCATCCTTTACCGAAATCGCTCCGCTTACATAGGATTTTTCCAATGTCAGCGGTGATTTTATACTTGTTACCTTTGCAGGACACGGCGAAATGAAGAATATCCCGATTTCATCGTCTGAAAGTCCTGTTTTTTTGCGGGCATCTTCCCTTGCCAGCATCGCTGCCGCTTCCATCGGCGATATAATGTTCAAAACGTGCTCTAAAAGTTCAGGAAAACGTTCTGTCATAAGCCTCAAAACAGCCGGACACGCCGAGCTTATAATCGGCTTTTTAAGATTTCCTTCTAAAAGCAGTTTTCTTGTTGCAGCACTTACATATTCAGCACCGCGAGCCACCTCGAAAACATCGTCAAAGCCAATTTTCAAAAATGCCGTCAAGATTTCATCAACGCTTGTTTCATTTTTAAACTGACTGTAAAATGACGGTGCCGGCATAGCCACATTATACTTAAAATTGTCCAGCATTGAAAAGTCGTCTGCCGCAACAATCTTTGCGTGTGACTGGCACACTCTTATACACTCGCCGCAGTCTATACAGCGAGGCTTTATAATCTTTGCCTTGCCGTGACGCACTCTTATTGCCTCTGTCGGACAGTGTGCAATACAGTTCGTACAGCCGTGACACTTGCTTTTATCAAGAGTAACCGAGTGGAAATATGACATAATTTCACCTCACAGATTTATAATCAATGTCAGTGTCGTTCCCTTTCCGGGAGCCGTTTCAATTTGCATATCATCTGTGTACTTTTTAATGTTCGGAAGTCCCATTCCTGCACCAAATCCAAGCTCGCGGATTCGGTCACTGGCAGTAGAATATCCCTCTTGCATAGCAAGGTCGATGTTGGCAATTCCCGGTCCGTTATCCGAAAAGATAACCTTTATTTCCTTCCCCGAAATCTCTGCCGTACATTCGCCGCCGCCTCCGTGAATAATCGTGTTTATCTCCGCTTCATACATCGCAATAGAAACACGTCTTACCACCTCAGGCGCAATACCAAGCCTTTTTAAAACTGATTTAAAATTGCTCGATGCCTCTCCTGCCAAAGAAAAATCCTCTCCGGATATTTCATAAGTTTTAATCATCGCTGTTCCCCCTGATGCCCTCGGCATACAATTTTCCGGAAGATGTGTAAAGCGTCAGTGAGGTAGAAAGAAGGGTTATTCCCTTTTCTCTCGCAAGCTCTATAACATCATCAGCAGGGACCTTACCTCGAACAAAGCAAACAGCAACAATATCCATCATTTCTGCAGTACGTATCACCTGTGAATTTATAAGCCCTGTCAAAAGCAAGGACTGGTCCTTTACAAATGCAAGAACGTCACTCATAAGGTCACTTCCGAATGCGGCATAGATTTCCTTTTCGCCAAGTTCTGCATCTGTTTCTCCGCTTAGGACAGAAGCATTTAAAATTGATTTTATATCAGATAATAACATACTTTTCTCCTTAATTGTTGTATTTCGCCAATATATCGTCTACGTCCTTAACCTCAAGACGGCCGTAAACTTCATCATTTACAGTGAGTACCGGCGCAAGACCGCACGCACCTATACAACGTGTTGCGTCAAGCGAGAACTTTCCATCCGGAGTGCATTCTCCAACGTCAATTCCCAGACGTTCTTTTAACTTTTCAAGAATATCGCCTGAGCCCTTTACATAGCACGCGGTTCCAAGACATACCCCGATTTGATATTCTCCCTTTGGATTAAGCGAAAACTGTGTATAAAAAGTTACTATTCCATATATTTCAGCAAGAGGTACGTTTAGTCCTTCTGATATCATTTCCTGAACCTCTATCGGAAGATATCCGTAAATTGCCTGTGCTTCGTGAAGTACAGGAATTACAGCTCCGTCGTCATCCTTGCGAGCAGCAATTACTTCCATAAGTTTTGCTTCCTGTTCTTTAGTGCCTTTAAATGGCATTGTACTTGCTTTATTCATTTTTTTCCTCCTTATCCGTTTTTGCATTATAGCCTGATTATGATTATATCACATAATAAAATAAAAATCTACATTATATTTTAAAAAAACTGTGACATTTCAAATATTGTTATAAAATTAACAAATTTTCGCCGATGCCTTATTGATTTTTGACAAGAATGCCTGTGAAATTAAGGATATATCACAGGTTTATTCCTCGATTTCCTCCAGCCCGACACCTTCTAAGGCTTCAACTTCCTTAAGCTTTTTCTGAATTGCACGGGTTCTTGTTCCGACCAGCTTGTCAAGCTCACGATTTGCCTGATCAAGACGGTTTTGCGTTGCTTCAAGCACACTTCCAAACTTATCAAATTCAGTTTTAACCGCAGACAGCACATTCCACACTTCTACACTGCGTTTTTGGATTGCCAGAGTTTTAAAGCCCATTTGAAGCGAATTTAAAAGTGCCGCCATTGTGCTCGGACCTGCTATATTTACTTTATATGTATTCTGCAAAGTCTCCACCATTCCCTGATTTACCACCTCTGCATAAAGCCCTTCAAACGGCAAAAACATAATTGCAAAATCCGTCGTATGCGGTGGTTCGATATATTTGTCATGTATGTCTTTTGCAAATGCCTTTATACGCGCCATGAGTACCGACATCGCCGCCTTTATTTTTTCTGTATCTCCCTCTTCATACGCATTTTGTAAATCATAAAATGCATCACCTGGGAACTTTGAGTCAATCGGCAAATATACAAACCCGTTTTCGTTCGGCATTTTCACCGCAAATTCCACCGGATTTTTACTTTGCGGAACCGTTACCACGTTTTCCTCATACTGCTCCGGCGAAAGTATCTCCTTCAAAATTGCTCCGAGCTGAATTTCGCCCAAAATACCTCTTGTTTTTACGTTGGAAAGCACTTTTTTGAGGTCTCCGACACCGGTCGCAAGCGTTTGCATTTCACCGAGACCTTTATAAACCTGCTCCAAACGTTCACTTACCATTTTGAAGGATTCGCTCATTTTCTCCTCAAGAGTTTTCTGCAGCTTTTCATCAACGGTTTTTCGCATATCCTCAAGCTTTTTAGAGTTATCTTCCTGCATAGCAAGCAGGCTCTTCATCATAACCTCCCGCATCGCTTCAAGCCTCTGCTCATTTCCCTGCTCAAAGGTTTTAAATCTCTCTTCCATCTGTGTAAGGCTTCCCAAAACTGCCTTGTTCATTTCGCCCTGTTTTTCAGTTATGTTTTTGTCTATTTCCAAAAACTTTTTTGACTGATATTCGTCTGTTTCCTTTTGATTTTTCGATATCATATCTCCTAAAAGCTTTATTGTTTCGATTGTTTTAGGACTATCACTTGTTCCCTTTTTAAATAGGGACAATAAAATCAAGATAATGACCAAGACCGTCAGTATTATTAAAAATATGTCTGTCATAAAAACCTCCTTAAATATAGCGGAACACATCGCTTGCAAGATACTTTTCAACTTTCACGTCACATTCTGAAAGTACTTTTTCAAAAATATCAGTAACAATGATTTCGGTCGGATAATGCCCTGCATCAATTATGCTTATGCCCAGTTCTTTTGCATCAAGCATCTCGTGATATTTTGTGTCCCCTGTTATCATAACGTAAGCACCCTTTTCTATTGCCGCAGGGATACTGTCAGAACAAGCTCCTGACCCTATGGCAATTCTTTTTACATTTTGTTTTATGTCCCCACAAATTCGAACGTATGGTGTATTTAGCTTACATTTGCAAAGCTTGGCAAAATCTCCAAAACTCATTTTGTCTGCAAGATTTCCTATCCTTCCAAGGCCGTTGTCTTCAAGAGGTTCAGTATTTTGAAGCTCAAAAATTTCTGCAAGACGAGCATTTATTCCGCAGTCTGCCACATCACAATTCGTGTGCGCCGCATAAATGTTTATCTTTTTTTCAATGGCTTTCATAATCATTTTTCCGTCAGGAGTTTCCGTGTTTATTCTCTTTATAGGCGCAAAGAACACAGGATGATGCGATAATATGAGCTCGGCACCAAGTTCTATCGCCTTTTCCACAGCTTCATTGGTTACATCAAGCACTGCCAAGACTTTTTTTATGTCCCTGTTTTCATCGCCCACAAGAAGCCCTACATTGTCCCATTCACAAGCACACTCCGTCGGGAATGCTTTTTCCAAGACCTCTATAATTTTATATAGTTTCACTCTTTTTTCTCCCTTCAATTTCTTCAATATCGCAAATTAGCGACCTCATTTTTTCGATTTCCTCCGTTTTTTTCTCCGCACTTTGCATCAGTCCTTCATAAATCCTTACAAATTCACGTTTTTTCTTTTCCAAAAGCTTTGGAAACACCTCGTGCGAATAAAGCATTTTAGGAAGATGAAGGTCAATTTCTCGTTCATAGCGTTTTGATGCGCCGCTTTTTACCACCATTAAATTATAAACTTTAAAACCTTCTATTGCAATATCTTCCTTTTCAATGCGGAAATTGTTTTCAAAAAGATACCGCCTTAGCTCATATTGTGAATTCATTGGCTGAAGTATTAAAACAGAGCTTCGTGCCTTTTCTTCATCTTCTGAAATGATTTTTTCTATCATTTCGCCGCCCATACCGGCAATGATTATGGTCTCAACTTCATTTTTCGCTATCTTGCTAAGACCACCGCCCAGCCTAAACTCAATTTTCCGGCCGTGTTTTTCAGCATTTATTCTGCCCATTTCAAGCGGCCCTGGACGAATGTCGGTTGCAATGACACGAATACCTTTCTCGGCAAGCTTTATCGGAATATATGCATGATCCGTTCCGATATCTGCACAGGACTTCCCTTCAATATGCCTTAAAATCATTTCAAGTCTTGGTGTAATCATTAAAAAACCCCTTCTTGTATAAAAATTCAGTTATACAGCTTTTTATCAACAGGTGTGGATAACTCTCTTTAGGTCGCTATACGCATGGTTATGCGGGTCTTTCCTTCTTTCAACATCGCAAAATGGATAAATGTGTAAAACTTAGTCGTATTTTGTGGAAAACTCGCATAATTTTTTGTAAACCACCAAAAAAATTCAACATTTACGTGTTTAAGCCATTTGCCAATCCTCATTTTGTGTAGGATAAGTATGTGGATAAGATGGATAACTTCGAGAAATCCACATAAATCAATACTTTTTGATGTTGAAAGTAAAATTTAGGCGTGTGGACAGCTTTATACATTGGTTTACATAATGATTTTATATTAATTCCATTTTTGCACTTGTTTATGCATAACCCGTCGTGTTTTAAATAAAGTTCTTGCCAGCTTCTCTTTCCCTTTTTAAATGCAAATTCTTTCTTCATTTTCCTAAACAAAAGAGAACCTGGTTTCCGCACCATAACAAAACGAGGCAATTTTATGCCCCGTTTACAATTACTATTTAATAATATCAGTACCCATATACGGAACAAGCGCTTCAGGAACAGTAACAGTTCCGTCTGCATTCTGATAATTTTCCAAAATAGCCGCAACAGTTCTTCCGACAGCAAGTCCTGAACCGTTTAATGTATGCACAAACTGTGCCTTATCCTTTACATTGTCTTTGTACCTTATATTTGCACGTCTTGCCTGATAGTCTTCAAAGTTAGAGCAGGACGAGATTTCAACATATCTGCCATAGCTCGGCATCCATACCTCAATATCGTAGGTGCAGGCTGATGAGAAGCCCAAATCGCCTGTTGACAAGCATACAACTCTGTATGGTATTCCAAGTCCCTGCAAAAGTCTTTCTGCATCATTTGTTAAAGATTCAAGCTCTTTATACGATTCTTCTGGCTTTGCAAACTTAACAAGCTCTACCTTATTAAACTGATGCTGACGGATAAGACCTCTTGTATCTCTTCCGGCAGAACCAGCTTCTGCTCTAAAGCACGCTGAATATGCGCAGTATTTAACAGGAAGCTTTGTTCCGTCCAAAATTTCATCTCTGTGAAGGTTTGTAACAGGAACTTCTGCAGTCGGGATTAAGAAATATCCATTATTTGATACCTTAAATGCATCTTCTTCGAATTTCGGAAGCTGGCCTGTGCCTGTCATCGATGCTCTGTTTACCATATACGGCGGAAAAATTTCAGTATATCCGTGCTCGGTATGTGTATTTAAAAAATACTGAATGACACTTCTCTCAAGTCTCGCTCCTAAGCCTTTATACACAGTAAATCGTGTTCCTGCAATCTTTGCACCTCGGTCAAAGTCAAGGATGTCAAGGTTTGTTCCGATGTCCCAATGTGCTTTTGCCTCAAAGTCAAACTCCTTTGGCTGTGACCATTTTCTTATTTCCACATTGTCCGCATCATCTTTGCCAATCGGGCTCTTGTCCGACGGAATATTCGGAATTCGGAGCATAAAATCTCTTAATTTTTCATCAATTTCGGCAACTTTTGTGTCCAGTTCCTTGATTTCGCTCGAAAGTTCCTTCATTTCCGCAAAAATCTGGTCTGTATTCTCGCCTGCCTTTTTCATAGCCGGAATCTGCTTTGTGATTTCGTTTTGCTTCGCTTTCATACTCTCAACCTGCGCAAGAATTTCACGGCGAGTTGCGTCAAGCTCAATTGCCGGTGTAATATCAAGATCGCTGCAGCGGTTTTTTAGCGCCTCACGAATTTTATCTGGCTCTGTTCTCAATAATTTTATGTCTAACATTTTTATCTCTCCAATCGTATTTATTATAATAGGAAGTTACTCAATCTCTTTTGCCAATTTATCGTAAATTTCTTTCTGCTGAGGACTTAAATCCTCTGTAAATATGCCTAAAAGTAGCGCTTTTGCGCCTTTTTTATCTCTCTTGAGCAATTTTGCATACACATCTAAAAATGCTTCGTATGCTTCATTTTGCTTTGAAATCGCATCTCGTTCAGCAATAATTGCGTCTCTTTCAATAATTAATGCTGAGTTTTGATCTAAAAGGTCCTTATTTTTTATTCTAAGCGTCTTATTTAGCTCTACAAGCTGTAAATTTTCCTCGCTTACCTGCGCTGCCTTATTTGAAAGTGTTACATTCTCAGCAGTTTTTTCACTTACCTTGAGCTCCTCAAGGTGCGTTTGGGCAAAAAATGATATTACAATCATAAAAATTGCTACCAGAAAAATCAGCGCTGTGTAAATTATCAGGGATTTATTGTCGTTATTTTTTTGTGCCATATTCCTCACCTCCGACTAATCAGGTCTAAAAGACGTTCAAGGTCTTCATTTCCGTAATACTCAATCTCGATTTTTCCTTTTTTTACTGTCCCTGAAAGTTTAACCTTCGTTCCAAGATACTGCTCAAGATTTTTTGAAATACGCTCAAGCTCAATTTTGTATGCCGTATTCTCCTGTTTTTTTGATTTTGAAGACGGTTCTTTAGCTAAATCTTTTGCCAAAAGCTCCGCCTGACGGACATTAAGTCCGTCTTCAATGATTCTATTTATGAAAAATTCGCGTACAACTCCTGCAGGAACAGAAAGAGCGCATCTTGCATGGCCTTCAGTAATTTCGCCTGAAATAAGCCTTGCCTGAATATCTTTATCAAGACTTAAAAGGCGGACAGAATTTGCGATAGCACTGCGGCTTTTTCCGATTTTTGTGCTTATTTCCTCCTGTGTAAGATTGTATTCGTCCATCAATGAGCGATAGCCAAGAGCTTCTTCAATAGGGTTCAAATCTTCTCTTTGAAGGTTTTCAATAAGCGCAATTTCACGCACTGCCACATCTGAATAATCTCGCACTAAAACAGGAATTTTCTTTATTCCTGCTTTTTTTGCAGCACGCCAGCGTCTTTCACCCGCAACAATAGTATATGTGTCCCCATTTTGCGTCACAACAATCGGCTGAATTATTCCGTGCTCTTTTATTGAGTCCGAAAGTGCTTCAAGTTTATCTTCATCAAAGGTTTTTCGAGGTTGGTTTTTATTAGGCATTACATCGGTAATCTTAACCTCTAAAACACCCTGCTTGTCCTCTTCCTCAGCAAAAATTGCGCCAAGTCCCTTTCCTAAGCCGTTTTTAGCCATTTAATCACCTCTTGTTATTTTTAATTATTTCCCGTGCCAAAGCGAAATAAGCTTCAGCACCTTTTGATGTAATATCATACTTAATTATAGGCTGACCGTAGCTCGGAGCCTCTGAAAGCCTCACATTTCTCGGTATTAGCGTCGAAAATACCTTATCCGGAAAGTGTTTTTTAACCTCTTCAAGCACCTGCTGTGAAAGATTTGTTCTGGAATCGAACATAGTCGCCAGAATACCCTCAATTTCAAGGTCTTTATTAAGCGATTTCTTTATGTTTCTTATCGAACTGATAAGCTGTGACAACCCCTCAAGCGCATAATATTCACACTGAATCGGGATAAGTACGCTGTCAGATGCCGTCATTATGTTAATTGTAAGCATCCCAAGTGCCGGCGGAGAGTCGATTATGATAAAATCATAGTCATCCCGCACCTCGTTTATTGCTTGTTCCAGAAAATGCTCACGGTTTTCTTCGGCTGCAAGCTCAATTTCGGCTGCCGAAAGCTCCGGAAGCGACGGAATTAGCGATAATCCTCTGCAACTTGTTTTAATTATAGCATCTTTGGTTTTGCTTCTGTCTGCTAAACAGTCATACAAAGAATATTCAATAGAATCCTTGCTGATACCAAGACCGGACGTCGAGTTGCCCTGAGCATCACTATCGATTACAAGGACTTTCTTTCCTTTATAAGCAAGGCAGGCAGCCAGATTAACCGACGTTGTAGTTTTACCTACCCCACCCTTCTGATTCGTTACGGCAATTATTTTTCCCATACACTGTATCCTTTGCTACTTAATTTTTAATCTTCTCTTATCCTATTATATCACAAAAAATAGAAATGTAAATGTTTCACATGAAACATTTTTAAGTTTTTTTGAATATTTTATGTAAAATGGAAAAAAATAGCGTAAAAGAGTAGCCATTTGTAGCTTGAGAAAGGCATTTATATGAAATTATTTAATTTTGCGAAAAAAATATTGACATACACACCCCCTGAAGAAAATTTTTCTTTTAGCCTTGAAAAAAGAGTTGACTATCCCATATATGACGTCCGAAAGGAAAAGTCCACTCCTGAAACTCCGTCTGTTTTTTCAGATATAGATGAAAACCGAAAGTATATCGAAAAACGATTTGACTACCCACACAACAACGACGTCGTTATACGAAGCTTGTCGCTTTTTGGGGACACTAAAGCTTTTATTGTGTTTTATGAAGGAATGTGTAAAAGTGATTTTATTAACACAAGCATTATAAAACCTCTTTTAGAGCTTCCTATTTTAAATGAAACCGAAAAATACAAAACCGCAGAATATATTCAAGAAAAACTGCTTACTCATAATCAAGTGCAAAAAACAAGCGATTTTGACAGCATTATTGACGATGTTAACTTTGGAAGCTGCGGGATCTTTGTGGACGGTGTTAATGAAGGATTTTCCGCAGATGTCAAGGGTTGGCCCACCAGAAGCATTGAAAAGCCCGAAAATGAGCAATCTATATACGGCCCGCAGGAAGCATTTGCTGAAATGCTTAGAGGAAATTCAGCACAGGTACGAAAAATTTTAAAAACAGAAAAGCTTATATGCGAAAAGACTGTTTTAGGTAATGTTTCCAAGACACGAGGCGTTTTAATGTACATTTCAGACGTGGCTAACGAAGAACTCGTGGCGGAGGTTCGAAGAAGGCTTGACAGCATATCAATAGACTATGTTATTTCAATAGAAGAAATTTCTATGATGATTGAGGACAGCCCGCTTATGATTACAGGACACGTGCTTGCAACCGAACGGCCTGATAGGGTAGCACGGGCGCTATCCGAGGGAAGAGTGGCATTAATTTTGAACGGAAGCCCACGCGCATTGATATTTCCAACCAACGCATACGAAATGACTCACGCCGCAGCAGATGCTTATTTGAGAAATGATTTTGCAAATATGTCACGCCTTATACGGCTTGCGGCTATCTTTATTTCGGTACTTTTACCGGGGCTTTTTATAGCCATAACAATGTTCCACGAAGAAATGCTCCCAACATATCTTTTGTATGCGATAAGCTCGGCGCGGCAAAACGTGCCGTTTCCAAGCATTGTTGAGCTTCTATTAATGGAATTTGCTTTTGAAATGATACGAGAAGCAGGCATTCGAATGCCGGGTCCTTTAGGCTCTATTTTAGGCATTGTAGGAGGCCTTATTTTAGGTCAGGCAGCAGTCAGTGCTAAAATTGTCAGTCCGATTATGATTATAATTGTAGCTTTGACAGGTATTGGCTCGTTTGCTAATGCCGATTATTCTCTTGGCTGGAGTTTTCGTATCCTTAAATTTATTTTTATACTGCTGGGCAGCAGCCTTGGCTTTTTTGGAATCGCTCTCGGCCTTTTCATTTACGCAGTGCTTGTTGCATCAAGCAAAAGCTTTGGAGTGCCGTTTTTATCGCCTTTGCCGGGAAATAACCTTTATAAAGACGCCGTCTTTGTGCCCGAAATATGGCGCACGGAAGACAGGCCTAAATATCTTAATCCAAAAAAGAAAAAAAGGGAGGACAAGATTAGCAAAAAGTGGATTATTGGGAAATAGACTATGTTTCACGTGAAACATAAGACAGAAGGAGCTATGAAAATATGAACGATAGTATAAGTTTAAATTCACGACAGCTTACATTATTAATGTCAAATCTTCTTATTACTAAAATGATATTTGCTTTCCCGAGATTTTTATTCAAAACAAGCGGAAATGCTGCCTGGATACAAGCCATTTTTATGTCCCTCATTGCGTATTTGCTTTTGATAATATCATTAAAGTTTTATCAGTACACAGGCAACAAGTCTATAATTCAGCTAGCCGAGAGCATAGGGAAGATGCCTCTCAAGATTTTAGTGTCCCTTTCTGTTGCCGCCATCATTGTAGCAAATGTAGGCACAGAAATGCGGACATTTGCTGAATCGGTAAAAATAATCCTTCTTCCTAAAACAAAAATTGAGTATATAATGATTTTCTTTGCCTTTACAGTTATGATAGGGGCATATAGCGGGTTTGGCTCTTTAGCTACCATAAATGCTCTGTTTTTCCCATTTTGTCTTTTCTTTCTGGGAGTTCTGTTTGTTGCACTTATTCCGAGCTATAATATAAATAATCTGTTCCCAGCATTAGGAACAGGCGCAAAAAATATTTTTATTAAAGGCCTCAGAGATATGTCCTGCTTTTCGGATATTTTAGCGCTCAATCTGCTGCTTCCTTATTGCAAAGATATTGAAATGGTTAAAAAAAGCGGCAAAAATGCGGTTTTGATAGCGGGATTTACGCTTACTCTAATCTGTATTTCCTACGGTCTTACGTACCCATATCCGTATTCACGTGAGTTTTTGCTTATTCCGTATCAGCTTTCACGAATGGTCAGAGCAGGCGAATACTTTCAGCGGTTTGAGGCGCTTTTTGAGTTTGTATGGTCAATAACTCAGCTTCTTTATTCGTCAATTTATGTGTTTATACTTTGTAATGTATTCCAAAACACCTTTAAGCTAAGGTATTCTAAGCCGTTAATCCCTTGTGTGGTGACTATTATTTCGCTCTTATCCTTTGAGCCGACTTCTGTTGTCGCCCTACTCGATTCTGCTTATGCCTTCAAAGAAAAACTAATCCCGCTTGCATATTTTCTTCCTATTATAATACCTCTCATTTTTATTGCTACAAGGAGGACAAAATATGAAAAATAAGCTTTTTAAAATTGGGATAGTCCTATTTTGCTGTTTAATTGTTTCAGGCTGCAGCGACGCCACAGAACCGGATACATTGGGATATGTTGTGGCAATCGGCGTTGATACGGCAGAAAAGCCTGATGCAAAATTTGATATAACTCTTCAGTTTGCCAATCCCGCAAAAATAAGCGGCGGCGCAAGTCAGGAAGGCGGAAAGGGCGGTCAGGACAGCATTGAAAACATCACAGTTACCGCACCCAGCATATATTCCGCCGTAAATATAGCCAACCACATTATAAGTAAAACCTTTACTCTTTCTCATACAAAGCTGCTCGTTGTTTCAGAGGAAATGGCAAAAGAAGGCTTAGAGGATTTATTGGAAACGATAGGGAGGAGCAGCGATATAAGACCTAACACCTATATCGCTGTAAGTAAGGGCAAGGCAAAGGATTTTTTAGAAGCCGTAAATCCTGAAACAGAAGTAAATCCTGTCAGATACTACACAATGATTTTCGAAAATGACTATTCAGGCTTTATTCCGCAAACATTAGGACAAGATTTTTATTTTTACGCGGGAAGTGACGAAAAGAGTACCGTTCTTCCAGTGTGTTCTGTTTCCAAAGAAAAAGGGACGGATAATTTTAGTGATACAGGGTATCAGTACCGTCTTGAAGATTACATCGCCGGAGATGTACCGGTAGAAAAGAAGGAAACTGAAGTTATGGGCATGGCTGTTTTTGATTTTGATAAAATGGTCGGCGAAATGGGGGACATAGAAACTGAAATTTACAACATACTGACAGGACAGTATAAGAGTAGCTATGTTGCATATCGTTACAGCCGTACACCTGATGACCCTATAACAGTTCTCCAGCAGCAAAACCATAAACCCAAAATAACTGTGGACACATCAGGAGATTCGCCTAAAATTCAAATAAAAATTTCTCTTGAAGCAGACTTTTATTCCTCAAGTCCAGACATTTCGGTAGAGGATAACCTCGATGAATTTGTTAATGAAGTAACTGATGAAATAAAGTCACAAACAAATGAATTTCTAGAAAAAACCATTCAAATGGGGACAGACATTGTTGGATTTGGAAGTTACGCAAAACGTAATTTTGTAGATACCAATTCATTCTCCGAATATAAATGGAAAGAAAAATATAAAAATGCTCAATTTGATGTAGATGTTGACTTTATGATAAGACGTACAGGTCTTGTTGTGAGGAGTGAAAAGAAATAGTGAATATTTTGGTTTTTTTAATAGTAATAGCAGTCAGCGTGCGATGCATAATGTACGGAATATGGACATTTAAAGAAAAAAATCTGCTTGGTGCAAGTTTCATATCTATCCTTTCTCTCGGGACTGTGGCATTTGCAGCATATTTAATGTTTAGGCCGGGCGCTTGACAAAATTTTTTAAAAATATTATAATACCTTTTGAGTAAGTCAGACGGTTGCGGGCATTTTATATGCGTGAGGAAAGTCCGGGCTCCATAGAGCAAGGGTGCCGGTTAACGACCGGTGGAGGCGACTCCAAGGATAGTGCAACAGAAAATAAACGCCATTTTGGTAAGTGTGGAAATGTGAGGTAAGAGCTCACAGGGAAGATGGTAACTGAATTCCCGTGTAAACCCCACCCGGAGCAACATCGACAGCTTTCATTGTCTGCTCGGCATTAAGCGACTGATGGCTTGAGCATTCGGGTAACCGTATGCCACAGATAGATGACCGTCCGATACAGAACCCGGCTTACAGACTTGCTCAAAAATGAAAATAAGAGCCGTTTTGGCTCTTTTATTTTATAAAAATCTTGCTACAAAAGGGAGCTTTTTATAAAATTTTTATATATCTACTATTACGCCTTCTAAAGATATATAAAGGTTCATTTCATCTCTTAAAAGTGTAGCACGTTTGCAGTACATATTATGTAGCACATTTGTATTATACTTTTCCTATGAGGTGATTTTAGTGCGAAATAGAAAATTTAAAGTTCCTTCAACACCGCCTACAACTAATAAAAGTATTCGTTTTCCTAATGATATTATTGACCAGGTAGAAGCCGCAATTTGCAAAAAAGACTGCACATTTTCCGGATTTGTGGTTGCGGCAGTGCGTGATGCGCTTGAAAATCTTGACGAAGAAGATGATAATTAAGTTGTGTAAAAACACAACTTTTTATTATTCCTACATTTAAAAGGAGGCTTCAAAATGCACAATAAATTAAAAGAACTTCGTATATCAAAAAAGCTTTCTCAAAAAGAACTTGCTGAAATGATGAAAGTTTCCCGTTCCTGCATAGCAAACTGGGAAAATGGCAGCCGGCAGCCGCAAAGTCCGCATATTGCGCAATACTTCCGTATTTTCCGTCTTCCTAACAATTTCTTTTCGCCTTCATCAAAAGACAAAGGTTTCGAAACTAAAAATTGTTTTGATTTATCTGTCTTAAACTACAAAGGCGTTCAAAAATTATATACCTATTACGAGGAATTATTAAAAAATAAAGAATATTTAAAAAAACATTGACAAACCCTAAAATATGGTATATAATATTAAAGCTTGTAATGAGCAAAATCCTTGCCCAAGGGATACAACTTGGGACATAAGTCCATAAGGAGGTGCGAAAAATGGCTGAAAAACTAATCTACAGCTATGAAACAATTTTTATCATCGATGCAAACCTGGAAGAAGAAAAAGTTAAAGCATTGACTGAAAAGTTCACTGGCCTCATTGCTAAAAACGGAACTGTTGAAACAGTTGACGAATGGGGTAAGAGAAGATTTGCATACGAAATTGATGATAAGACCGAGGGTTACTATGTACTCGTTGACTTTACATCTGACGGTGATTTTCCGAAAGAGCTTGACAGACAGTACAGAATTACTGACGGTATCTTAAGAACAATCATTATTCGTAAAGACAAATAATGAACTAAAAGAGGTGTCAAACTATGAACAAAGTAATTTTAATGGGCAGATTAACTCGTGACCCGGAAATGCGTCAGACACCAAACGGAGTCTCAGTTTGCAGTTTTTCCATTGCAGTAAACAGACGTTTTGCTAAAGAAGGTCAGCAGACAGCAGATTTTATTAATTGCACTGCTTGGCGTCAGCAGGCTGAATTTATTTGTAAATATTTTGGAAAAGGTGCTATGGTTGCTGTTGTCGGCAGTCTTCAGTCACGTTCCTGGGAAAATCAGGAAGGTAAAAAACAGTATTCTACTGATGTTGTAGTAGATGAAGTTTACTTTACAGGTTCTAAAAATGAGGGAAATTCTCAAAGCTTTGACAGCGGTTTTGCTGCTCCACAGCAGAGAAATGATAACTCTTTTGGTGACATCGACAGTATGGGATTCCAGACAATAGACGGCTCTGAAGACGACTTGCCGTTCTAAATCCGATAAAAATTGATAGGAGGAAATATCATGGCTGAAAAGACAGAAAGACCTTTAAGAGCAAGACGCGCTAAAAAGAAAGTTTGCGTTTTCTGTGTTGATAAGGTTGAAAACATTGATTATAAAGATACTGCAAAGCTTAGAAGATATATCACAGAACGTGGTAAAATCGTTCCAAGAAGAATAAGCGGTACTTGCGCTAAGCATCAGAGACAGCTAACAACAGCTATTAAAAGAGCAAGACAGATTGCACTTTTACCTTTCGTTGCTGAATAATGTTTTTAAATCCGCAAGATTTGTCTTGCGGATTTTTTGTTTTAGTAAAAAAATAACGCCTCATGGCGTTATTTTTATTCACTTATATGAATCATTACCTGTTCTATAATTCTTTTAACGTGCTCGTCCGAAAGGGAATAGAATGTGTTTTTTCCGTCACGGCGCGCTTTTATAAGCCTTGCCTGTTTCAAGCTTTTAAGCTGATGGCTTATTGCCGACTGACTCATCTCTGTTTTTTCCGCAATATCTGCAACACAAATTTCATTGTCAAATAAAGTCCACAGAATTTTCATTCTTGTATTATCTCCAAAGACCTTAAATACTTCTGTAAGATTATCTAAAAGCTCTGGCGACGGAATTTCATTTTTAAGTCTGTCTACAATTTCGGTATTAAACTGGCAGTGTTCACATCTCATCTTTATAACCATTAACCCTTTCAAAAAGTAAGTCTTAAAACCACCTTATATTAAACTAATTATACAACATCACAAGTAAATTGTCAATTACTTAATATCCCCAAATTCCGCTGCAAAGGAAAGCTCATCTTCAATTCGCAAAAGCTCGTTATACTTAGCAACTCTCTCACTTCGTGCAGGAGCTCCTGTTTTAATTTGACCTGCATTTGTAGCAACGGCGATGTCGGCAATAATAGAATCCTCTGTTTCGCCGCTTCGGTGCGAAATCACAGTGGTGTATCCCGCCTTGTGTGCAAGCTCAACAGCATCTAAAGCTTCAGACAGTGTACCAATCTGATTAACTTTTACCAAAATTGAATTTGCAACACCCTTTTCAATTCCTTTTTGAAGTCTTTTTGTGTTGGTTACAAATAAATCATCGCCTACAAGCTGAATTTTTTCGCCAATCCTCTCAGTGAGCATTTTCCAGCCTTCCCAGTCCTCTTCGCCCATTCCGTCTTCAATAGAAATAATCGGATATTTTTGAGTAAGTTCTTCCCAATAATGAACCATTTCTTCTCTTGAACGAACAATTCCTGACTTTGGCATCTTATAACTTCCGTCTGACTGTACCCATTCCGAGCTTGCAGCATCAATAGCAATTTTAAAATCAACACCAGGTCTAAAGCCTGCTCTTTCAATAGCTTCTAAAATAAGGTCAAGTGCCTTTTCATCACTTGAAAGATTAGGTGCAAATCCTCCTTCATCACCGACTCCTGTTGAATTTCCGCTCATCTTTAAAACTTCTTTTAATGAATGATAAACTTCACTGCAGTTTTTAAGTCCGTTTTTAAAAGCCTTTTCCGATTCAGGTATTATCATAAATTCCTGAATATCTACATTGTTATCGGCATGAGCACCGCCATTTAAAATATTCATCATAGGTTTTGGAAGTCTGTGACTGTTTACTCCGCCGATATATTGATAAAGGCTCAGTCCGAGAGATTTTGCAGCGGCGTCGCAGCAGGCAAGTGAAACCCCTAAAATTGCATTTGCACCTAAATTTCCTTTATTTTCCGTACCGTCAAGCTTTAAAAGCTCCATATCAATCGCGCGCTGATTTAATACGTTCATTCCAATAAGTGCATCGGCAATTTTCGTATTTACGTTTTGAGTAGCTTTTAAAACACCTTTACCGCCGTACCTATTCTTATCACCATCACGCATTTCCACAGCCTCAAAAACTCCTGTTGAAGCACCTGACGGAACTATGGCTCTGCCCATTTCCTCATCTGCCGTGTAAACCTCTACCTCGACCGTCGGATTTGATCTTGAATCCAAAACCTCTCTTGCATACACATCAACAATTTCGATATACCTTTTCATAGTATTCTCCTTTTCTTTTTTTATTTTATTTTTCCGCAAATTTATTATTTTATATAATAATTTTATATTTTGTAAAAAAATAATGCGTTTTTTCTTGTAAAATATCTTTTTTTCTGTTATTATTAAAGTAGCACCCCAAAAAGGGTTGATTTGTTATGCTAAAAATTTGATTTTTGGGTGCTTGATATGTATAATTTAAAGCAGGGGTATAAAAATGGATATTAAAGAAATCTGGTCTGCATCCCTAACGTATATACAAAATAATATCAACTCGGCTGTTGGTTTTAATACCTATATAAAAGATATTACTCCAATTTCATACGAAGGTGACAATTTTGTAATAGGGGTATCTACTTCAATTTGTAAAACGATGATTGAACTCAGATACACAGACATTATTGAAAATTCAATTTCAAGAATTACCGCACATCCGGTAAATCTTATAATCGTTTTGAAAAATGAATATGAGGAAAGAGCCAATTCTCAAGCCGAGAAAAAAGCTGATTTTAAAACAGTTAAATCAAATCTTAACCCAAGATATACATTTGACAGCTTTGTTGTAGGTTCATCAAACGAATACGCAACAGCTATCGCTATGAGTACCGCAAAATATCCGGGACAAGAAAAGAATAATCCACTTTTTCTATACGGTAACTCAGGTCTTGGTAAAACACATCTTATTCAGGCAATAGGAAATGAAATACTTAAAAATGATCCGTCAATGAAAGTCGTTTATGTAAGCAGTGAACGATTTACAAATGATATGATTGATTCTCTTCAGGGAAAGGATATGGGTTCATTCCGTCAGCTTTACAGAAATGTTGACGTTCTTTTGATAGACGATATCCAGTTTATCGAAAATAAGCAGGGTATTCAGGAAGAATTTTTCCATACCTTCAACGAACTTTACTTAAATAACAAGCAGATTGTATTAACAAGTGACCGTATGCCGAAAGACCTTGTTACAATAGAAGAACGTTTAAAAACACGTTTTGAATGGGGACTTAACATTGATATCATAAGCCCTGACTATGAAACAAGAGTTGCTATTTTAAAGAAAAAGGCACAGATGCAGAATATTTATATTTCTGAAGAAGTTCTTTCATATATTGCAGAAAGAATAGACTCAAACGTACGTGAGCTTGAAGGTGCTCTTTTGAAAATTATTTCTTTTGCCGGCATTAAGCATAGTGAGGTTAATATGGAAATTGCCGAGCTTGCAATAAAATCAATCCTGCCGGACGACGGAATTGTAAAAATTACTCCTAAAAAGATTATTGAAAGTGTATCTTCATATTATAATATATCCGAGGACGAGCTTTTAGGAAAATCGAAACAAAAAAATATAGCCTTTCCGAGACAGGTTGCTATGTATCTTTGCAAAACTCTTACAAATTTAAACTTCGTTATGATTGCAAAAGTTCTCGGAAACCGCGACAGAACAACAGTTATGTACGGTGTGGATAAAATAATGGAAACAGTTAAGGTAGACAGCGAGTTAAAAGCCGATATTGAAGCCATTACAAAGGATATTAATTCTCTTTAATTTATAAACATATTAATGTGGAATTTTTGAGGATAGAAAAATCACAATTTTTATCAGTTTATAACTTTTTAAAATCCACATTTTATAAACAGTAAAAAGGTGATGTGTTTTTTAAGGTGTATAGCCAAAAATAAAGGTTATCCATCAAACTCACACCACTACTACTATATAATACTATATATATTATATATATACGTACGTACCTATGCAGATAAAAATTTTAAAATTATCCACGAGGAGGATTTAAAAATATGAAACTAGTTTGCCATAAACAACAGCTTTTAAAAATAATAAATACTGTTCAAAAAGCAGTTTCTGCAAAATCAATTATGCCTATTTTGGAATGTATAAAAATTGATGCTTATGCTGACGGACACTTAACTGTTACAGGTAATAATCTTGACCTTTGTATTGAATATAATGATGAATGTAATATTCCTGAAGGCGGTTCTATCGCACTTTCTTCAAAAATGTTCGGCGAAATTATAAGAAAACTTCCTGATGAACAGGTTACAGTTACAGTAAACGAAGAAAATAATGTAACAACAATTAAATGTAATAAATCAGAATTTAATATTCAGGGACTTTCAGGAAATGAATATCCTGCAGTGCCTGAAGTAAATGAAACATACCGTTTTTCTATAAAGCAGTCAAAACTTAAGAAAATGATTAGAAAGACTATTTTTGCAGTTTCACAAAACGAAGCAAGAAAACCTATCTTGACAGGTTCTTTGTTTGAAATTGAAACAGGTGTATTATCGATCGTTTCAACGGACGGCTACCGTCTTGCAATTTGTAAGGAGACAGTAGATTCTTCTTTATCACCTAAAAAATTCGTAATTCCAGGCATAACTCTTCGTGAAGTATTTAAGGTTTTGGAAGACGATGAAGAAAAAAATGTTGATATTATTGTTTCTGACCGTCATATAATGTTTAAGTTTGAAAATTATAAGGTTGTAACACGTCTTTTAGAGGGCGAATATATAAATTACAAGCCTGTTTTAATGACACCAAACAGCATTTTTGTAGTTGCAAATACTGCACAGCTTTCAGAAAGTTTAGAACGTGCATCTCTTTTAATAAATGACGATATTTCAGCAAAAGCTGAAAAAGTGCCTGTAAGACTTAATATTGTAATGGATAAGATTGAAATTACTTGTATGACAGGAAAAGGAAAGGTACATGATGTTGTTGACGTATCTGTAAACGGTGAGGATATTGAAATAGGATTTAACTATAAATATCTTTTAGAAGCACTTCGTGCCTGTGAGGAAGAAGAAGTTAAAATAGAGTTCTCAAATCCGAGAAGCTCATGTTTTATTCGCTCCTTATCGGACGATGACAGCTATGCATTTATGATTCTTCCTGTAAGACTTTATAATTAAGGATAGAAAAATGGATATTAAAGTTATTGTAAGTGAGAGAATGGACCAAAACTGTTATCTTATAACAAAGGGTGTCAAAGGGATTTTAATAGACCCGGGTATTGACACCCTTAAAATTTTAAAGGAAACAGAAGGAATAGAAATAAATTATATTTTACTTACACATTGTCATTTTGACCACTCTTTTTCGGTAAATGATTTAAGAGGCTCAAAAAAGGTGGTAGGTTCGAAAGAATGTAGTAGTAATATACTTAATAAAAAAATTGCTCTTTCGACTGCTGTGAGCCTTGTAACCCGTCCTTTAGATATTATAATGGAAGATAAAGAAGAAAGAGATTTTGACGGAATTAAAGTAAAATGTATATATACGCCCGGCCATACAAGTGGCAGTGTGTGTTATTTGATTGAAGATAACCTGTTTTCGGGAGATACACTTTTTGAAAGAAGTGTGGGAAGATGTGACTTGGCGACAGGAAATTTTGATGTGCTTGAAAATTCAGTTAAAAATAAAATTTATACTCTTGATGAAAATATTGTTGTATATCCTGGGCATGGAAACAGGACAACGATTGGATTTGAGAAGAAATATAATGCTTATATAACGGAGTAAATTATGATTTTGGTGCAAAAAGGCTATGAGTGTGCTTATGAAATGAATATATTTATAAACATTTTCTTTCTGCGTGAAGAAGAAGGTGTTATAAATACATATTTTTCGCACGAAAATGATATGATAAATGTTCATACAAAAATAGAATTTGAAGAAAATATATATGAGGCAGATTATGAATATTATTTCAAAAATTCTGAAACTGACCCTAAAATTATAAAAAAAATATATAGCTGTGCCTGCACTAAATCATTTATAAGAGCTGCTAAAAAAATAAGAAATATAGAGCTTCCGTGGGGAGTTATGAGCGGAATAAGACCGGCAAAATCGGTACGCCAGTTTTATGAAGACGGGAAAAGTTATGAAGAAATAAAGAAAATTTTACAGGATATTTATGAGGTAACACCCGAAAAATGCGATTTAGCAATCAAAGTTGCTGAAAATGAAAAGAAAATTCTTAAAAGAATAAAAGAAAATTCGGTAAGTATTTATATAGGCATTCCGTTTTGTCCGTCAAGATGTATGTATTGTTCATTTGTTTCCACAGATGTAAAAAACAGCGGAAGATATATGAACGAATTTTGTGACCTTTTATCCTTGGAAATTAAAAAAACAGGTGAAATTTTAAAGGAAATAGGATTCTTTGTACAGAATATCTATATAGGAGGCGGAACTCCGACAACACTTTCTTATGAAAATCTTGAAAAAATATTTAAAAGTATAAAAAATAATATAGACCTTGAAAATTTAGAGGAATTTACACTTGAAGCAGGAAGACCTGATACTGTAACCAAAGAAAAAATGGAGCTTGCAAAAAGATACGGTGTAAACCGAATAAGTATAAATCCTCAGACGATGAATGAAGAAACATTAAAAATTATAGGAAGAAAGCATACTGTTTCGCAATTTTATGAGGCTTTTCAAATAGCAAGAGAAGCAGGATTTGATAATATAAATACCGACTTAATTGCAGGACTTCCTGGCGAAAGCTTCGAAATGTTTAAAAATACGGTAGAAAAAATAATTAACATAAATCCTGAAGATGTAACAGTACATTCTATGTGTATAAAACGTGCTGCTGCACTTAGATTTTCTGATATTGAGCTTACAGGTTATGAAGAAATGAATAAAATGCTCGAATATGCAGCGAAAAGAATGAAGGATATAGGAAAAGAGCCGTATTATATGTACCGCCAGAAAAATATATCGGGAAATCTTGAAAATGTAGGCTACTCGGACGAAAATCATATGTCTTCATATAACATAAACATTATGGAAGAGGCACAGACGATTGTCGCACTTGGCGGAGGAGGTTCGTCAAAGGTGGTACTAGGTGACAGAATTGAAAGAGTAGTTAATTTTAAAGAACCTTACGAGTATATAAGAAGGTTTGATGAAATACTTGCAAAAAAAGATGAAATAGCGGATTATTTTAAAAAGTAGGAGGGAATAAATTGGATTATATTGAAACAGCTTTAAAAAAGATTATGTATGAATATGATGAAGACCGCACTATTGCACGTTTAAAATGTGAGGAACGTGTTAAAGAGGTTCATAAAAATATTCCTGAAATTAAAGAAATCGAAGACGAAATAAACCGCCTTGGTATAGAAAACTTTGGAAAAATCATAAAAAATCCCGAGAAAAGTGCGGAATATAATAAAGAATTTGAAGAAAAACTTGCAAAATTAAATGAAAAAAAGAATAAAATTCTTTTAAAAAACAATGTGGAGTTTGATTATGATGAAGTGAAATATAAATGTGACAAATGTCTTGATACAGGGTATGAAGATACAAAAAAATGTTCATGCTTTGTACAGAAGTTGATTAATATTCGCTACGATTTATCAAATATGAAGGAAATGCTTCATAATTTTTCAGAATTTTCTTTTGACTTTTACAGTGATAAATTTGATGAAAGCATCAAAATGACCGAAAAAGAGAATATAAAAATAATTTATAATAAAGCACTTGACTTTTGTGAAAATGAAAAATCAAAAAATATGCTTTATTACGGCGGATGCGGTCTTGGAAAGACATTTTTGTGTTCGTGTATAGCTAAAAAAATGATGGATGACGGAAAAAGTGTTATTTATACTTCTGCAACAAGTCTTTTTTCCGAGTATGAAGATTTTAAATTCGGTAAAAAAGATGCAGACGAATTTACAGCGAAGATGGATATGGTAAAAGACGCTGACGTACTTATTATAGACGACCTCGGAACAGAGGTTCAAAGCCAGTTTTCTGTGCAACTTTTAAATGAAATAATAAACGAAAGAATTGCGCGTGGTAAAAGAATTATTATAAGCACAAATCTTAATATGAAAGGGATTATGTCAAAATATACTGAAAGGGTGGCATCGAGAATTTATGAAAGCTTTGAAATTCTGCACTTTGTCGGAACAGATATAAGAGTTCAAAAACTTATGAATAAAGGAGAAAAGTAAAGTGAGTCTTGCGAAAAAAAGAGATATTTTAGATTCAATCTGGTCGGTTTTTACTTCTTTCGGATTTTATGAGGTAGAAAAGGAAGAAGGAGAAAAATACTGCGTTTTTGAAAAAGATATTGTAAAGGCAGTAAATGGCGGAATAAATACCGATAAATCAAAAGCTGAGCTTGTTGCGCTCTCCATTGAAACAGCGATTGCAAACGGACTTGACAATTTTGAGGTTTCAATTAAGGATAACAATATTTTTGAGCTTTTAGAGCTTTTCGGATTTGAAAATATGATAAAATTAGATAAAAATGTCAGCGGATTTTCTGCAGTAAGTAATGGAATTGAATTTGCGTGTGGCGAATTTACGAAAAATATACAAAAATGTACATTTTGCGTTGATAAATTCATAAAGGCTCTTGAAAAGGAAGGAGCTTATATAACTGATAGTGACGTTTCGGCAAGTCTTATATATGCAGAGAATAACGCAGAAGGTCTTGCGTATGACATAGCATATAATCTTCGTGTAAACGGCTGTATAGTTGAGTTTTATAATGAAAATAAACCGATTGAGGATGCAGAAGAATATGCAAAAAATAAAAATATTTCCTGTATTTTAAGAGTATATCCTGACGGAAAACTTTTGATTAAGGATTTTATTAAAAATGAGATAACCCAAACGACAGCATTTGATTTTCTGGGATATTATGAAGATGATGAAGAATGTGACTGCGGTTGTGACCACGACCATGAACATCATCACCATCACGGAGATGGCTGTGATTGTTGCGGCCATTAATTTTAAAAAGCATTCAAAATTTTTAGGATTTTGAATGTTTTTTAATAAAAAGGTTTATTAGATAATAGACTTTTTAGGTGGTGTTTTTACATAATAAAAAGGAGGATAAAATTATGACAGGTATTATTGATATTGGTTCAAATACAATCCGTCTTGTTATATATGACAGAGGAAAACAAATTTCAAACACAGGAATTACATCGGAAATATTAAATGATACAAAAAACGGAATTTTAACCTCAGAAGGAATAAAAAAGCTTTGCCGGATAATTTCAAATTTAAAGCAAAAGGCAGAAAATATTGAAGTACACGCCTTTGCGACATTCGCTTTTCGCAATTTAAAGAATAAAGAAGAAGTAAAAAAGGTTATTTTTGAAGAAACGGGAATAGAAATAGATATTTTATCAGGTGAAGATGAAGCAAGATATGACTTTTACGGACTTATTGGGTCTATTAATAGAACAGAAAGCGGAATAGGAGTGGATTTAGGCGGAGGTTCAGCACAGATTTTTGAGTTTAAAAACGGTGAGCTTGAATTTTTTTCGTCTTATCCCATTGGCTGTCGAAAACTTAAAAATAAGTTTGTAAAACACAAATTTCCTGATAGAGAGGAAAGAAAAAATATTGAAAAATATGTTGAAGAAACTATTTTGGCGATACATTTAAAATGTGATAAAATTTATATGATGGGCGGCACTGCAAAAACTGCTGCAAAGTTTTACAGCTTTTTAAAAGCATCGGAAAATATAGATATTTTAAAAACTGAAAAAATTGAAGATTTAATAAGATTTATTGAAGAAACGCCTGAAAATGTTATTAAAAATGTTCTTAAAAACAGATATGATAATATTGTTGCAGGGCTTGTTATTATGAAAAAAATAGCAGATATATGCGGTGCAAAGGAAATACATATTAAAAAATGCGGCGTAAGAGACGGATATTTATTGGAAGTGGAAAAAAGGGAAGGTATGCTGCTTGGCAAATAAAGTCGAAATCAGTCGACTTATTTGGAAATAAAATATATAGACAAAATAAGGGTTTTGTGATATAATAAAAATTGTGAACCTACAAAATTAATATTTTACAAACAATTAGGAAAAAACAAGATCCTGTAAAAAACACAGGCTCACTTAACCCTTTTTCCTATTGTTTGTGTGTTAAGTAGGTTCACAGCCGAGCTGAGTGTTTTTTAGCACACGGCTTGCTGTGTGCTTTTTTAATTTAAAAAAGCACACATTCCATAGGTTTTTAAAAAAAGGAAATACCATACGTTTTACCAAAATGAGATATGCATTTTGCATATCTTATTTCATTTCATTTCTTCTTTTTCGTCTTATCCTGTTAATATGTCTTTCAAAATCGCCATTATTAATAAATTCCGCAACAATATACTGTTCTAAAACCGACACGGTGCAGGAGTAGAACCCTGCATTTTTAATAAAATCACACCTAAGCTTGTCGGGAAGTACCATATATCCCATTCTGATGGAAGGTGCTATCGTTTTTGAGAAGGTGTTCACATATATAACCAAATCCTTTTCCTGTGCAAAAACGGTATCTTCCGTCTTTGTAGAACGTGAAAACTCCGAATCAAAATCATCTTCAATAATTACTGCACCTTTAAGCTTTGCCCAGTTAAGGTATTCACGGCGTTTTGATGCCGAAGCGGTTATTCCGCTCGGAAAGCTGTTAAACGGTGTTATATGAAGAACGGTGGCGTTAGTTCTTAAAAGTTCATCTGTACGTATTCCGTCACGTCCCATATCAAGGAGGTCGCAGGTTGCTCCGTTTGCCTCATAAACCTTTTTTATCTTTTCATAAGACGGGTTCTCAATACCGTAAACCCTGTCTCTGCCGAGAGTTTGAACTATCAGGCTGTAAAGATACTCAGCACCTGCTCCGATGACTATATTTTCTGGGTTTACCAGCATTGAGCGGCTTCTTGCAAGATACTTTGCCACTGCCTCACGAAGCTTTAAAAGTCCAAAATTAGGCGATTTTTCTAAAAGGCTTTCACTTTCTTCTGAAACAACTCTTCTTACAGTTTTTGCAAGCACAGAAAACGGAAAGCTATCGCTAAAATGATGGTGATTTTCAGGGACTTTTTTAATTTTCTCAGCAACAGGAAACAGATCACCCTCTTTGTAAATCACAAAATAGCCGCTCCGCTGCCGTGCCTCGACATACCCTTCATCACACAAAATGCTGTATGCGTGCTCAACAGTTATAACACTTGTTCCCGTTTCTTCGGCAAGCACCCTTTTTGAAGGAAGCCTGTCTCCAAAGTTGTAAAAGCCTTTGACAATATCCTCACGAAGATTTACATATATCTTCATATACTCAAATTCATTTTTCATCTGATAATATCACTTTCGTTAATTTATAATAATTGTATATTACCAAAACGATTGGTATATGTCAATAAAAATAAAGTAATTTTGTGGCTATGATTTTGCTAAAATTCTTGCAATGTCCATAAAAAATCCGAGTCCAACTGATATGCAGTGAACCCGGATTGTATTATTTATTTTTCTTGTTACCAAAAACAGATTTCTTTTTTTCTGGTGTTTTATTAGACTCTTCTGTTTTTTTGGCTCTTTTATGTTCTTTATAGCCGTATCCGTATGAGGACTTGTCATAGCCGTAGCCATATCCATAGCCGTAGCCATAGCCGTAACCATAATTGTATTTTTTCCTGCGTGAATATCTGTTATATGATCCATATCCGTATGTTCCGGCACTAACGTCATTTAAGATGTAACCAAGAATTTTGGCATCTGACATTTTAAGGCTTGTTCTGGCACGGTCGATGGACTCAAAGATTGTACTGTTTTGACGTATAACCAAGATAACACCGCTTGCACACTTTGCCATAGCAACAGCTTCAGTAACAACAGTAACCGGTGGAGTATCTATAAAGATATAGTCATAATCATTGCTAAGCTCATCAAGAAGTTGCTCCATATCCGGTGAAGATAAAAGCTCTGCCGGATTAGGAGGAATTTGACCTGATGTAATACAGTCAAGCTTATGTTCAGGGCAATGCTTTATCGCGGTTTTCTTATCAATAAGTCCGCATAAAAGGTCGGAAAGTCCATTTTCTCTTTGAATAGAAAGATGGCGGTAAATTCTCGGTTTTCTAAGGTCGGCATCTATTAAAAGTACTCTTGCATCGGTCTGTGCAAATGCAATAGCAAGATTTAAACAGGTGGTTGTTTTACCTTCGTGAGGGCTCGCACTGGTAATAATAATTTTTTTGCAGCCCTTTTCCGAACTTAGTGAAAATCGAATATTTGTTCTCGCAGTCTTATATGCTTCTTTTACAATAAATTGTGTTTCGTCTGTTAAAAGAGTATTAATTCTTCTTGTAGTTGATTCTTCGCGGCGGTTATTAACTTTTTTAACGTTAAAATCACCGATTAATTTAAGAATTTTCATTTATCTGTACCTGCCTTCTTTGTAAAAACAAGCTCAGGAATTTCTCCTAAAAGCGGCTCTTCATATTTTTGTATAACATCGTCTCTCGATTTAATTCGCGTATCAAATAGTTCCAGTATAAGAATGATAAATGCACCAAGAATCAAACCGATTAAAAATGCAATCATTGTATTCTGCTTTACGTTAGGAGAAATGGGCGATCTCGGAATCTGACCATCGTCAAGAATTTTAACTGAACCTGCATTAATAACCCTTATGAGTTCGTCAGGAGCGTGAATTAAAACGCTGTGGCAGATTGCATAAACATCTTCAGGAACCTTTCCTATAACGGTAATTTCAAGCACTTCAGTACCGTTGGCTGATTTCATAGTAATCATATTTGCAAGGTTTCCAACAGTATATCGGTTATCAAGGTCTGCTGCTACGCGAGAAAGAAATGTTCGCCGTCCAAGAATCTCCTTATATGTATTAACGAGTTCTTGTGATGCGGAAAGTCGTGTTTGCGAAATATCACTTGACTGCGTTCTTTGCGCATTTACATAAAGAGTACCGTCAGTCTTGTACAATTCGTCAACAAAGATTTCTGTGTATGCAAATGCTGCAATACTAATACTGATAGAGGTAATTGCAAGAATCCACCATCTTCGTATCATCATATCTATAATTTCAGTTATTGATAACTGTTCTTTCAAAAAAATCAACTCCTATTTACCTAATTATTATAAGTATATCATAATATTGTTTCAAAATCAATGTTTTTTTAAATGGAAAATAAATTAATACTTTATATTGAAAAAATCCATAAAAAGCAGTATAATGTAAACATAACAGGTGACTGTTTTGGAAGAAAGGCAGATAATTTATGAGGAAAAAGGAAAGAGCGGAGCGGATTGTACAAAAATTAAAGGAAATATACCCGAGTGTGAAATGTACGCTAAATTATGAAACGCCGCTTCAAATGCTGATTGCAACGCAGCTGTCGGCGCAGTGTACCGACGCAAGAGTAAATATTGTTACCGAAACCTTGTTTAAAAAATATCCCGATGCAGAGGCTTTTGCCAAGGCAGACTATGACGAGCTTTGCAACGATATCCGGTCAATCGGATTTTTTAGAAACAAAGCGAAAAACATTATTCTTTGCTGCCGGAGGATTTTAGAGCATTATGAAGGGAAAGTACCGGACACAATGGACGAGCTTTTAACACTGCCCGGAACCGGCAGAAAGACGGCAAATCTTGTGCTTGGGGATATTTTTAAAAAGCCGGCAGTCGTCGTGGATACGCATTGTATGCGGCTTTCTAAAAGGACAGGGCTTACGGCAAGCGAAACTCCTGAAAAAATTGAACAAGACTTAAAAAAGCTAATCTTACCCGAGGAACAGCTTGCACTTTGCCATAGATTTGTAAATCATGGAAGGCTGGTCTGCACAGCACGTTCGCCTAAATGTGAAATTTGTGAAATAAAGGAATTTTGTAAATATTTTGAAAGGAGAAAATAAAATGGAGGATTGTTTGTTTTGTAAAATCATAAAAGGAGAAATCCCGTCTGAAAAGGTTTATGAGGACGAAATGGTGTATGCGTTTAATGACATCGCACCACAAGCTCCGTATCACGTTGTGATTATTCCAAAGGTGCATTTTGCATCAGCGAATGAGGTAACTGAAGAAAATTCGAGGTATATTGCAAGAATTTTTGAAGTTATCCCGAAAATTGCGAAGGAGCTTGGCTTTGCCGAAAATGGATATAGGGTTGTAAATAATTGCGGCGAAGACGGTCTTCAGACCGTTAAGCACATTCATTTCCACTTAACAGGCGGAAGAAAATTCTCATGGCCGGCAGGTTAAAATTGTGCAGCACCTAAAACGGTGCTGTTTTTTGACTCCGATTTCATTCTTATCATAGATAAAAATTTATTTTTTACAAAAATATCTTTAAAAAACTTGACAATTATATGTAAAATAAGTTATAATACATATCGTGGGTTAATATGAAGTATCATATTCTCCATATTATCCATCAAACAGCCGGAAATTGTTTTGCCGGAGGGAGGGAAATACAAATGTCAGAAATTCGTGTAAAAGAAAATGAATCATTAGACAGCGCTCTTAGAAGATTTAAGCGCCAGTGTGCTAAGTCAGGTGTTATGTCTGAAATAAGAAAACGCGAACATTACGAAAAGCCAAGCGTAAAGCGCAAAAAGAAATCCGAGGCTGCTCGTAAGAGAAAGTTCAAATAGGAAGTAGTTTAAAATGACTATTAAAGAGAGACTTGCCGAAGATTTAAAGTCGGCAATGAAAGATAAAAATGCGGTCCGTAAAAACGTTGTACAGCTGGTAAGAGCCGGCGTGCTTCAGTTTGAAAAGGACAATAAGGTAACTCTTGACGATAACGGAGTTCTGGAGGTAATTGCAAAGCAGTTAAAGCAGCGCAAGGACTCTCTCCCAGATTATGAAAAGAGTGGCCGAGACGATTTGATCGCCGAATTAAAGGCGGAAATGGATGTTTTGATGGAATATCTGCCGAAGCAGCTGTCAAAAGAAGAGCTTGAGGTTATAGTTAAAGAAATTATAGAAAAGCTCGGTGCTTCGTCTATAAAAGATATGGGCAAAGTTATGGCAGAAGCTAAAGCGCAAACCGTTGGTCGTGCTGACGGAAGAATGATCAATGAAATTGCAAAAGGTCTATTATCATAGATTATGAAGAAAGAGAGCCTTTTGGCTCTCTTTTTCAATTTCACGCTGGTGTAGCTCAGTCGGTAGAGCAGCTCATTCGTAATGAGCAGGTCGCAAGTTCAAGTCTCGTCACCAGCTCCAGAAAAGCCGTTCAGATTGCTCTGAACGGCTTTTTGTTGCCCAAATCTTGTTGCCATTTTGGACGAATAAGATTTTTTCTTAAATCTTATTCGTCTTCATTACGAACTTTCTCCTGTTTTTTTATTGCAGGGCACCGGCACTCACCGGCCTTATAAACTTTTACTTACTACTATTATTCTTCCTTATGACTTTCACAACAATTTAAGCAAGAATATGTATCGAGTTCATCACACCAATCAAAATGATCTGTATAATATAAACCGCCACATATCTCACAAGTTTTAGCATAATACAGGCTTTATTTTTTATATTTTTTTCGGAATATACTAGGAGTCATACCGGTAAGGTTTTTAAAACTTCGGCTGAAATTGCTGTTGTTTGAAAAACCGCATTTTTCAATAATTTCATTAATAGACATATTGGTTTTTAAAAGATAATTTTTAGCAGATGCATGTCTGCAGGAATTAAGATATTCAAAAACCGAAAAACCGGTTGCTTTTTTAAACTGATGGGAAAGGGTGGATGTGCTTATATGATACTCTTTTGCAAGTTCTGCTAAAGTATACTGCTTTGAAAAATCGGTTTCAAATTGCCGTTGTATTTTGTATATTATATCAAAGCCTTTTTCTTCAAGATATGAAAGGTTACTTGTTTGCAAACGGTAAAGCATAATTATAAGCTGAGTTATCAATAAATCAAGCATTTCGGCAGACATTGGAGAAGTGTTTTCTTTTTCGTGTATGATTTTATTAAAAATTTCTTCAAATTCAAGGCGTTGCCCGCCTGTATTTATAATATTGCAAAAGCCAGTTGGGCGGTTAAAAAACAGGGAATAGATCTTGTTTTCTATATTTTCTGAAACAGGGCTTATTCTCAGAATATATCTTTTATATTTGTCAGACAAAATGTTTATGAAGTGAGTTTCAAAACGGCTGAATATAGCAACAGACCCTTCTTCCGCAATATATAAGTTTTTATTGATGCCTATTTCTGCTTTTCCTTCGGTAATAAAAATTATCTGATGGCAGTCGTGATAATGACTGCTCTTTTTTTGGGTATCATCGGTAAAATATGCAGAATGAACCATTGTAGCCACCTAAATCACCTCTTTAATAGTATTTTATAGTAATTACATGTTAAAATCAAGGTTTTTAATAATGTTTTTGCAAGATTTACATAAAATGATGCAATATTATATATATACTTGTCATTGAAAATATGCTATACTTGGAACAAAGAGAGGTATATTATGGATAGAAAAGTTTATTTAAACACAAATGATTTTATAAAACAGAATATTGAACTTGGTACAAATCTGCCATACACAGAAGATGTAAGTGTACTTAAAACATCTTGTGATGTTGGCGGAAAAACAGCAAATAACCGACTTGCGTGTCAGGCAATGGAAGGATGCGACGGAAACTATGACGGAACGCCTTCTGAACTTACAGAAAGAAGATACAAGCGTTTTTCAGACGGTGGAGCAGGTTTAATATGGTTTGAAGCAACATCTGTTATGGAAGAAGGAAAAGCAAACCCTAGACAGCTCTATATAACCGAAAATAATGTAGATGCATTTGCCCGTCAGGTTGAAAAAATAAAGGAAAATGCATTAAAAGAAAACGGGTTTGAACCGATTGTTATAATGCAGGCAACCCATTCAGGACGCTACAGTAAGCCAAACGGAGTACCAGCTCCGCTTATTGCTTACAATAATCCCATTTTTGAAAAAGAACCCATAGAGCAAAGCCGTATAGTTACCGATGAATATCTTGACAGTGTAAAAGAAAACCTTGTAAAGGGAGCATATCTTGCAGAAAAAGCAGGATTTGACGGTGTTGATATAAAATGCTGTCATCGTTACCTGAATTCTGAACTTCTTTCTGCATATACAAGAAAAGGACGTTACGGCGGAAGTCTTGAAAACAGAACCAGACTTTTACGTGAGAGCATACAGGGCGCAACAGAGGTTTGCGGTAACGATTTTATTGTTACGTCAAGGCTTAATGTATATGACGGGTTTGAATATCCTTACGGATTTGGTGTTTTGGAAAACGGAGGAACAGAAGTATCCCTTGAAGAACCCATATGGCTTATAAAAGAGCTTTATAATTACGGAGTAAGAATGCTTAATATTACTATGGGAAATCCATACTTTAATCCTCATGTAAACAGACCTTTTGCAATGGGCGGATATACTCATAGCGAACACCCTTTAGAAGGAGTAGCGCGTGTATTACATAATACGGCAAAGATAAAAGAAAATATTCCGAAAATGAAAATTATTTGCTCTGCAATTTCTTACCTCGGCGTTTGTGCTCCTGGAGTTGTGTCGGCATTTATTGAAAACGGAAAATTTGATTTTGCGGGTTTTGGAAGAACAATTTTTGCATATCCTGATTTTGCAAATGATATTTTGCAAAATGGAACACTAAATAAAAACAAGTGCTGTGTATGTTGTTCTAAATGTACAGAAATAATGAGAGCAGGCGGAACACCTGGTTGCGTTATAAGAGATAAAGAACTTTATTTACCAATTTATAAAAGTATATGCGAGAAGAAATGAATATAAGGAGGAAAATATATGTTCAGAAAATGGCTTGAGGAAAACAAAATAGAAAACATTGATTTTTCGGGTTCTCTTTTTCCGAAGGCAAAAGACCGTGATTTCTGGAACAGTTTTTGCGGTGACGATGTTATAAAGGAAGCAGAAAAATATCTTAACTATAAATGGCCTGTAATGCTTGCAAGTGATTTTATTGCATTTTATAAAACCGGTAGTAGAGTACAACAGGAAAAACCACATTATGACAGAAGAAACGCTCTTTTTGCGTTACTTATGGGCGAGGTAATAGAATATAAAAAACGCTTTTTACCTGATATTGTGGACGGAATATTTTTGATTTGCGAAGAGACATATTGGGGGTTTTCTACCCACAATCAGGGCTACAGACACAAAACAATGCTTATTCCTGATGCAAACGACCCATACATAGATTTATTTGCAGCTGAAACTGCAGCAAGCCTTTCTGTGGCATATTATTTGCTTTATGATGAGCTAAGAGAATATTGTCCTGATATTTTGACTCGTATTGAAACGGAAATTGAAAGAAGAATAATCTCGCCTTACTTAAAGCATATGGACTGGTATTGGCTTGGTTATTACGACAGGGTAAGCAACTGGAATCCATGGATTTTATCAAACATACTTATGGTCTTTTTACTTATACAAAAAAATCCTGTAGTATTCAGAGACGGATTAACAAAGCTTTTCTGGGAAATCAATAATTATTATACTTCAATGCCTGAAGATGGCGGTTGCGATGAAGGTGCAATGTATTGGGGTGTGGCAGGTGGAAAGCTTTTTCTTTTCTGCGAAATGCTTTACCTTGCAACAAATGGGAAAATTAATTTTTACGATGATGAAAAGCTTAAAAAGATTGCAAGATATGAGTATTATGTTTATATAGGTAACAGCTATTTTTCAAATTTTGCAGACTCCGGCATACATGTTTCTGCTGAATTAAGATACATTGCATATATGTTTGGCAAAAGAATAAATGATGAAAAATTACAAGCTTTAAGCGGTGAAATACCTTTTGAAAGGATAAAAACAACTACAAATTTTGCTATAGGAATTTTTAATTTTATTTATGAAAAAGAAATGTTGAAAGAAAAAAATTATGTTCCTGAAGAGATTTGTGTGCTTCCCGTATTGCAGACAAGTTTTATTAGAAACGATAAGTGGTATTATGCTTCAAAAGGCGGATTCAATGCAGAATCTCATAATCACAATGACGTAGGAAGTTTTTTGGTATATTATGATAACAACCCTTTACTTGTTGATCCGGGATGTGGCACATATACAAGAAATACATTCCTTGCTGAGGAAAGATATAAAATTTGGACAATGAAATCTTCCTGGCATAACCTTCCCACAATAAACAAAGCAGTGCAAGTATACGGATTAAAGTATGTTGCAGATTCTTTTGAAGTCCGTGGAAAAGAAACCCTCATAAGCTTTAAGGATGCATACAGCGAGGACGCAGGACTTGAAAGCTTAAAAAGAAGCATACTTGTAAATGATGAAGGAATTACATTAAAAGATAGCTTTGAATTTACGAATAGCGAGAACGAAGTTATTGAAAATTTTGTCACTCCGCTACCGCTTCGATTAGAGGATAATAAAGTTATAATAAACGAAGAGTTTATACTTGAATGTTCAAAAGATGCAGAAATTCTTTTTGACTCTGTAAGCTTTGAAGGCGATAAAAAGCTTATTGATATGTGGAAGACAGAAGGCATGAACAGAATAAGATTTAAATTTAACACAGAAAAGAATGAACAACTTCAATTTGTTTTAAGGAGAAAATAAAATGAAAACAGCATTGGTTACAGGCTGTGCAGGCGGAATAGGTCTTGCAACAGTTAAAAAACTTTTAAAAGAAGGAATCAACGTTATAGGAATGGATATTCTTGATATTATGCCCGAAGCCCTTGGTGGGGGATTTACATATATAAAAGGTGATTTGGGCAAAAAGGAAGACAGAGAAAGATTTGTAAATTCAGCTGAAAGGATAGATATTCTTGTAAACGTTGCGGGTGTTGCACCTAAAATCCGTGCAGATATACTTGAAATGACAGAAGAAAGCTATGACTTTGTAATGAATATAAACACAAAAGGCACATTGTTTTTAACCCAGCTTGCGGCAAACAAAATGAAGCAGAACGATGAAGGCGGGTTTATTGTGAATATTTCATCGATGTCAGGTTATACAAGCTCTACAAGCAGGGGAGAATACTGCATTTCGAAGGCAGGAGTAACAATGATTACAAAGCTTTTTGCGGACAGACTCGCAGAGTATGGAATTTGTGTAAACGAAATACGCCCCGGAATAATCGAAACAGGAATGACAGACAAGGTGAAAGAAAAATATGATAAGCTTATCGAAGAAGGTATTTTGCCAATAAAACGATGGGGAAAACCAGAAGATGTTGCAAATGCGGTCTGGACGCTTGCGTGTGGAGAGCTTTCTTATGTTACGGGTCAGTCAATAGATGTTGACGGCGGATTTCATATAAGGAGATTATAATGAAAACATACACATACGATGCCATAGTTATAGGAAGTGGAGCAGCAGGGTACAATGCTGCACTGCGAATTAAGGAGTCTGGAAAAAAATCTGTTGCTGTTATTACAGAGGGAGAAAATATAGGCACTTCAAGAAATACAGGAAGTGATAAGCAGACATATTATAAGCTCGGACTTTCGGGAGATAGCCCTGACAGCGTGCTTAAAATGGCAGAAAACCTGTTTTCGGGCGGAAGTGTTGACGGAGATAATGCTTTATGCGAAGCGGCTCTTTCTGTGCGTTCATTTATGAACTTATGTGAACTTGGTGTGGAATTCCCCGTAAACAGATACGGTGAATATATAGGATATAAAACTGACCATGACCCTTACGAGAGGGCGACAAGTGCAGGTCCTTTAACTTCTAAGTTTATGACAGAGGCATTGCAAAAAAGGTGTTTTGAGCTAAAAGTTGATATTTTTTCGGGATATCTTGCTATAGAGATTCTCAAAAATAACGATACAGCTTGCGGAGTGTTATGTGTTGATATAGAAAGCGGAGAAAGTGTAGCTTTCAGGTGTGCAGACATTATACTTGCAACGGGTGGACCTGCAGGGATTTATGCTGATAGCGTTTATCCTGCCTGTCATACCGGCAGCAGCTCTCTTGCAATTATGTGCGGAGCGAAAATGCAGAATCTTACAGAGTGGCAGTTCGGACTTGCATCTGTAAATCCAAGATGGAATGTATCTGGCACATATATGCAGGTGTTACCGAGATTTGTATCTGTAGACAAGGATGGAAACGAATATGAGTTTTTAGCGGATTATTTTACTGATAAGTATGAAGCTCTTTCAAACGTATTTTTGAAAGGTTATCAATGGCCGTTTGACAGCAAAAAGGTTCTGTCAGGTTCGTCTGTTATAGACATTTTAGTTTACAGGGAATGTGTCTTCTTTGGCAGAAAGGTATATCTTGATTTTACAAAAAATCCTTTTGGTTTTGAGAAAATGGAATACCAAAAGCTTTCTGACGAAGCATACCAATATCTTTTAAAGGCAGATGCTTGTTTTGGCAAGCCTATTGATAGACTTTTGAAGATGAATGCTCCTGCTATTGAACTTTACAAGGAAAAAGGAATTGATATAAGAAAAGAATATCTTGAAATTGCACTTTGTGCACAACATCATAATGGCGGAATTGCGGTGGATATGTGGTGGCAAACAAGCATAAAAGGTCTTTTTGCGGTAGGAGAATGTGCAGGAACTCACGGCGTTGCAAGACCCGGTGGGAGTGCCCTTAACGCAGGACAGGTAGGCTCTCTTCGTGCGGCCCAGTATATTTCTCAAAACGGAAACAAATTTTTAGCAGAAAGTTTGTTTGAAAATATAGTAAAAAAAGCCAAGAAAAGTTATGATGAAATTTTAAATAAAATATTAAATGAAAATGATAATGATAATGTTGCAGAGCTGATTGCTTTAGCGCAAAGAAAAATGAGTGATAATGCGGCTGCAATACGAAACAAAGATAAGATGACACAGCTTTTGAAGGATGTTGAAGCAAGAATAAATTCATTAATAAATACAGCTTGTATTTCTGATAAAAAAAGTGTATTTTTATTTTATAAGCTTAGAGATATTCTTATCACCCAAAGAGCCGTGCTTTGTGCAATGATAGATTACAGCGAAAATGTAACCGATACAAGAGGTTCTGCTTTGTATTTTGATGAAAGCGGCGACTTAAGAGAAGGACTTGAAGAAACTTTCAGATTTGCATGCAAAAAGAACGAAAGCTATACAAAAATTCAGGAAGTAAGCTTTGAAAATACCAAAGTCAAAGTAAATTGGAGAGATGTGCGTCCTATTCCAAAAAATGATAACTTTTTTGAAAATGTATGGAAAACATATCGTGAAAACAAGAACATTTTTTGATGTATTAAGGTGATTTTATGACAAAATTTAAACTAGGACTTGTTTCAGTATCTTTCAGGGGACATTCTTTTGAAGAAATTATTGAAGCGGCAAAAAAAGCAGATTTAAGGTTTATAGAATGGGGAAGCGATGTACACGCACCGTTCAATGACACAGAAAAGCTTTATAAAATTGCAAATCTGCAGAAGGAAAACAAATTAGAGTGCAGCTCGTACGGAACATATTTTGAACTTGGGGTTGACTGTGTTTCTGACCTTGAAGAATATATTGCGGCTGCAAAAATTTTAAACACCAATGTTTTAAGAGTATGGTGCGGAAATAAAAGTCCTTGGAAATATTCACCAATTGAAAAAGAAACGTTGTTTAGCGAGTGCAAAGCAGCGGCAGAAATTGCAGAAAAACACAATGTAATACTTTGTATGGAATGCCACCAGAATACATATACAGAAAATAAGGAAAGTGCACTCGAACTTATGAAGGAAATTTCTTCCGAAAATTTCAGAATGTACTGGCAACCAAATCAGTTTAGAACAGAAGAGGAGAATATAGAGTATCTTGAATTACTGCTACCATATGTTTTCTATATTCATGTTTTTAACTGGAAGAAAGACAAAAAATATCCTCTCATGCTTGCTGAAAGAGAATGGAAAAATTACCTTTCAAGATTAAAGGGAAAACATACCCTTTTACTTGAATTTATGCCTGATGATAAAATAGAATCTTTACAAAACGAAGGACACACTTTGAGAAACATTGCGGAGGTTTTTATATGAAATCAATTTTTTTAACAGAAAATGAGGAAATTTTAAAAAAGGTTTACTCGGAAAAAGTTATAAATATTTTAAGAGATAAAGCCGCTTTATGTGAAAAAGTTTATAAAAAAGAAATATTAGAAGAATGTGCAGAAGAACTGCGCGATGTAAAATATATTTTTTCGACCTGGGCAATAAGTGTACTTACAGAAGAGGAAATTAAAAAATATTTTCCTGCATTAGAATGTGTTTTTTATGCAGCAGGCTCTGTACAGCACTTTGCAAGACCTTTTATAAAAAGCGGAGTAAAGGTGTTCAGTGCATGGGCAGCAAATGCTGTTCCTGTGGCTGAATATACTGTTGCACAAATAATTTTATCAAATAAAGGATTCTTTTCATGTGAAAAACTTATGGAAAAGAAAATGCCTGGCAAGGCGTGGGAAAATGCGGATAAATATCCCGGTAATTTTGACGGAACAGTTGGAATTATAGGTGCAGGAATGATAGGCAAGCTTGTTATAAAAATGCTTAAAAATTATTCGTTTGACAGTCTTGTATTTGACCCGTTTTTACCAAAAGAGGAAGCTGAAAAATTAGGTGTAAAAAAATGCAGTCTTGAAGATATATTTAAAAATTGTCAGGTAGTTTCAAACCATCTTGCAAATAACGAAGAAACTAAAGGAATGCTTGATTATTCACTCTTTAAGCTTATGAAACCTTATGCAACCTTTATAAATACAGGCAGAGGAGCACAGGTAGTTGAGGAAGATTTAATAAAGGCATTAAAGGAAAGACCTGATTTAACAGCACTTCTTGATGTTACAGACCCAGAACCGGCACTTGAAAGCAGTGAATTCTATTCTCTTGAAAACTGTATCCTAACTCCACACATTGCAGGAAGTAAAGGCGCTGAAGTTCATCGTTTAGCAGAGTATATGGAAGAGGAATACTTAAGATATATTTCGAAAGAAAAGTGTTTTTGGGAAGTTACAGAAGAAATGCTTAAAACAATGGCGTGAACGGTATATATAAAATGACGAAATCAGTTTAAACAAATTAAAAGAAATATTTTTAAAGGAAAAAGAAAAAACAGTTTTTGTTGAAAATATGATTTTTCTGACCTGCCGCCTCATTCAGTTAAAGAACTGACTACAGTAACGTCGGGCAGGTCTGCACTTATTTATTATTTTTGTACACGTTATCTTAATATGATTGCCGATGAAGAAGCCTGCGGAATTATTTCTGAACTTAAAAAGTTGCAGGATACAGATGAAAAATCCCGTACATACGGATGTATGAGATGGTGCAGAGAGGAAACCTTTATAAGAGATACAAGCGGAGCATTTTTTGTTTTATTTCCATGTATACTTGCATACAAGGTTTATTCTGACAAAATGGCAGATGCGGAAAAGAAAGGCATACTGGAACTTTTAAGTCATGCCGTACGTTGCTTTAATATCGCACAAAACTCGTGTCAACTTATTTCGTTCAAACAAATTGCCAGCAAGCCCAAAAATATTTTATAAACATTCAAACTATCTAATATTTATGCCTGAAGTTTTAGGCATAGCTTTATATTTTTTTGTATATGCCCTGTAAAAAGAGGAATAATCTTTAAAACCGGAAGCCATAGCCGCCTCAGAGAGTGTCATACCTTTTGAATGAAGCTCTCGTGCATATAAAAGGCGCTTTTGCTTTAGGTAATTTTGAACCGTTAAGCCTGTGGCTTTTTTGAAGGTGTGGCAAATATGATATTTTGACAGATAAAATTGGTCGGCGAGAAAATCAAGAGAAATATCCTTTGTAAAGTTACTGTTTATATAAGCTATTATGTCCTTTGTCGGGCTTTTGGAAAAATCCGCAGCCGTAAAAACGGAAATGTTATTCAAAATATAAAGAATTTCTACCATAATACTATCCGTAACAGGAGTAGAAACTGATGTAAAATCCTCTGAGTATTTTTTCATTCGCATAATAGCATCATACAGTCCGCTTGAATGAACAAGCTCAGAACCGATTTTATTGCCCATAGTATGTGAATTATCTAAAAATACTGCTTCGTATTCGGGGCAGTTTTTTTCTGCAAAAAAAGCTGGTGAAACCATAAAAACAATACGGTGGTATTTTGTGTTGCTGTTTTGATAAGCTCGATGCATTTCTCCCTTTCTAATTATAATCATATCTCCGGGAGTTAAAGTATAAACGTTTTCTTCTACAAGATATTTTGAATCACCCTCTAAAAACATATAAATCTCATATTCACTGTGGCTGTGAAGCATAAATTTATCATTAGTAGCACAATTTATTTTTAATTCGTCAGCTGTATAAGAAAAACACTGCATATATTTCACCTCATAGTAAGTATATACCAAATTAGCAATAATTGCAATATTTATAGCAAGAAATATAAAGAAAAATTAAAAATATTGTGTTAGTATATAAGTAAATTCAATATGGAGGTATGATATATGAAAAATTACAAAATTAGCGGATTCTCAGACGAAATAGATGCAAATATTAATGTACAGTTTGAGGTTTTACGCAAGCTGGGTATTAAATATTTTGAGCCGAGAGGTGTTGACGGAAAAAATATTGCAGAGCTTTGTGATGAGGAAGTTACACTTCTTAAACAAAAGATGGATAAATACGGAATCGAGGTTTCATCAATAGGCTCTCCGATTGGTAAGATTAAAATTTCCGAGGACTTTGAAGAACATTTTGAAACTTTTAAAAGAGTAGTTAAAACAGCAAAAATGCTGGGCACAAAGTACATAAGAATGTTTAGCTTTTTTAATGACGGTGATGGCGAGTGGACAGAGGATAAAAGAACGGAAGTTTTTGCACGAACTCAAAAGATGCTTGATTATGCAAAGGAAAATGATGTCATTCTTCTGCACGAAAACGAAAAAGATATCTATGGAGACACTGTCGAAAGATGTCTTGATATTATGGAAAATTTCTATTGTGAAAACTTTAAAGCTGTTTTTGACCCTGCAAACTTTGTTCAATGCGGACAGGATACAAAAGAAGGCTATGAAAAACTAAAAGGATATATTGAGTATATGCACATAAAGGACGCCAAAAGTGAAGACGGAGAGGTTGTGCCTTCAGGCTTTGGCGACGGAAATGTCGAATACATTTTAAAAGACCTTCTGAAAAACGGATATGATGGCTTTTTGAGCTTAGAACCGCATCTTGGAAGCTTTGAAGGGCTTGCAAATCTTGAGATTGGCGAAGAAATGCTTAATCTGCCGAAAAGCGGCGAAGGCACATTTACATTGGCATTTAATGCCTTAAACAAAATACTTGAAAAATGCATTTAAAGGAGTGTGTATTATGGACAAGGTAAGAATTGGAATTGTTGGCTACGGAAATATGGGTACAGCACACGTAAATAATGTTATGTCAGGGCTTGTGCCTCAAATGGAGCTTACCTCCGTGTGCGATATTGATGAAGAAAGAAGAAATGCGTTTTTGAATAAGTATCCTCAAATACCGGTTTTTAGTGATAGCGAGGAACTGTTTAAAGGCGGACTTTGCGATATGGTTTTAATTGCCGTTCCACATTATGACCACCCATCCCTTGCAATAAAAGCATTTGAATATGGGCTAAATGTAATTGTAGAAAAGCCTGCCGGTGTATATACAAAGCAGGTAAAGGAAATGAACGATGCAGCGTTAGCTTCGGGTAAGCTTTTTGGAATTATGTATAACCAAAGAACTAACCCTGTTTATCAAAAGCTGAGAGAAATGATTAAAAGAGGCGAGCTTGGTCATATAAAGAGAATAACTTGGATAGTGACTGACTGGTACAGACCGCAGGCTTATCATGACAGCAGCACATGGAGATCAACCTGGAAGGACGAAGGCGGCGGAGCTTTAATAAATCAGAATCCGCACCAGCTTGACCTGTGGCAATGGCTTTTCGGTATGCCGGACAGAATTTTTGCAAAAGTGTCATTCGGAAAGTACTATGATATAGAAGTTGAAGATGATGTTATGGCATTCTTTGAATACGATAACGGAACGACAGGTGAGTATATAACATCAACAGGTGAAGCTCCGGGAACTAACAGGCTTGAAATAGCCTGCGATATGGGCAAGGTTGTTATTGAAAACAACAAAATGACATTCCATCGCAATATTATCTCCGAACGTGAGTTTAATAAAGGCAATAAAACTGAGCCTTTTGGATGTCCTGAATGCTGGAAGTGTGAAGTCCCTGCAGATTTTTCGGGCGGAGAACAACACGTCGGAATTCTCAAAAATTATGCTTCGGCACTCCTTTTTAAAACCGAGCTTTTGGCAAAAGGCGAGGATGGTATAAACGGACTTACAATTTCAAATGCCATTCATTTAAGTGCGTGGACCGGAGAGACAGTAGATGTTAAAAACTTCCCTGATGACAAGTTCTATGAGCTTTTGCAGGAAAAAATCAAAAATTCAACAGTAGTAAAGCATACAAAGAAAATTGTTGCAGATACATCAAATTCTTATTAATGGCAGCGAAAGGTTTTTGTTAAAAATATGAAGAATGTATGCGTTGTAGGATTTGGTGCAATCGGGCCTGTCCATACAGAAGCAATAAGGAAAACAAAAAATGCAAGGCTTTATGCCGTATGCGATACAGATAATGAAAAGCTTAGAACAGCAAAAGAAAAATACGATGTTAAAACCTATGTTGATTTTGATTTGATGTTAAAAGACAAAAAAATTGACGCCGTTCATATCTGCACACCGCATTATCTGCATTTCGAAATGATGAAAAAGGCACTTTGCGCCGGAAAGGAAATACTCTGTGAAAAGCCAGTGACAAGGACTGCCTTGGAATTTGAAAGACTATTAAAACTAAATGGTGCGGACATGATATGCACGGCTTTGCAAAACAGATTAAATCCGTCAGTAGAAAAGCTTAAAAAAATCATAGCGGCCGGAGAACTGGGAAAAGTAAAGACGGCAAAAGGAATACTTACTTGGCAGCGAGCAGCCGAATATTATACGAAAGAACAGTGGCGCGGAAAATGGGAAACCGAGGGTGGAGGATTGCTCATAAATCAGGCAATCCATACGCTCGACCTACTTTCCTATCTTGTTGGTGATATTAAAACTGTAAGAGCGGCTATGAATAATTTTTCTATTCCTGAAATTGAGGTAGAGGATACGTTCAGCGCATATTTGGGCTTTGCAAGTGGTATAAACGGCGTATTTTTTGCCACAAATTCGTATGGCGACAATTCTGCACCCGAGATTGAAATAGTTTTTGAAAAAGGAAAGGCAAGATATAGCGAGTACAGGCTTTTTGTAAACGGAGAGCTTGTCGAAGAGGATGAAAAAGCGTGTGGTGGCAAGGCTTACTGGGGGAACGGACACGAAAAGCTTATTGCAAATTATTATGACAATAACAAATTTTTCGGACTTGTTGATGTGAAAAATACAATGCGGACAGTTTTTGCTATGTATGAAAGTGCAAATTTAGATGGAAAACCTGTTTTGATAGAGGTTTAAAAGGGAGGAACTCACGGTGAAAATGACATTTCGTTGGTACGGCGAGAGCGACAGTATTACACTCGAAAAAATACGACAAATTCCGTGTATTGCGGGGGTCGTAACAGCGGTTTATTCTGTTCCTGCAGGCGAAGTATGGCCGCAGGAGGAGATTGACAGAATGAAAGAAATGGTCGAGGCAAGCGGGCTTTCAATGGAAGTAATTGAAAGTGTGCCTGTTCACGAGGATATTAAATTAAGACGCGGCGATTATCAGCGCTACATAGATAACTACAAGGAGAATATCAGACGTTTGGCAAAGGCAGGAGTTAAGTGTATCTGCTACAACTTTATGCCTGTATTTGACTGGACTCGTTCGCGTCTTGACCAGCCGCTCCCCGATGGTTCAAATGCGCTTGTTTATTATAAAGAAGATGTTGATAAGATGGACCCGACCAAAATGACACTTCCAGGTTGGGACGCGTCATATTCGCCTGATGAGATGAGCGGACTTATCGAAGAATATAAAAAAATTGGTGAAGACGGCCTATGGGCAAATCTTGAATATTTTATCAAGGAAATTATGCCGACAGCAATAGAATGCGATGTGAATATGGCAATACACCCAGACGATCCGCCGTGGCCGATTTTCGGGATACCAAGAATTATAACAAATGAAGAAAATATCGACAGATTTTTAGCTTTGTATGATGATTCTCACCATGGCTTAACGCTTTGCAGCGGCTCGTTGGGGTGTGCCAAATTTAATGACTATACTGCTATGGTTAAAAAGTACGCCCAAATGGGACGTATTCACTTTGCCCACGTACGCAATATCAAGATTTTAGAGGACGGCTCTTTTGAAGAAAGCGGACATTTGTCAAAGTGCGGCTCTTTAGATGTTGTGGAAATCTTGAAGGCATATCATGATTGTGGTTTTAAAGGCTATCTCCGTCCGGACCACGGCAGAATGATTTGGGAAGAGACAGGAAAGCCCGGCTACGGACTTTATGACAGAGCTTTAGGCGCTATGTATATGGCAGGAATCTGGGAAACGCTTGAAAAAATGAAAGGATAATAAAATGAAGTTACCGTTTGAAATAGATTTAAAAGGAAAAACTGCAGTTGTAACAGGTGCAGGCGGAGTGCTTTGCTCAATGTTTTCAGAAGCAATCGCCAAAACAGGAGCAAACGTCGCGCTTTTAGATTTAAACATTTCTGCAGCAAAGAAATATGCCGATAAAATAAATAAAGATGGCGGAGTTGCAAAGGCTTACGAGTGTAATGTGCTTGATAAGGAAAGTCTTGAAAGTGTACACGATGAGATTTTAAAGGATTTTGGAAGTTGTGATATTTTAATTAACGGTGCAGGCGGAAATAACCCAAAAGCCACAACCGATGACGAATATTTTTCTCCTCAAAATTTGGGAAATGTGAAAACCTTTTTTGACCTTGATAAATCGGGTGTAGAATTTGTGTTTAACCTAAACTTTTTAGGAACTCTTTTGCCAACACAGGTTTTTGCAAGGGATATGATAGATAAGGAAGATGCGAGCATTATAAATGTTTCAAGTATGAATGCATATACGCCTCTTACAAAAATCCCAGCATATTCAGGTGCAAAGGCAGCAATTTCGAATTTCACTAAGTGGCTAGCGGTACATTTTTCAAAAACAAATATCCGCTGTAATGCCATTGCTCCTGGATTTTTCGTAACCAAGCAGAATGAAAAGCTTTTGTTTAATGATGACGGAACACCTACACCAAGAACCGAGAAAATTCTCTCGGCTACACCGATGGGAAGATTCGGTGAGGCAGAGGAGCTTATCGGAACACTACTCTTTTTGCTTTCAAAGGAGGCTTCCGGATTTGTAAACGGGACCGTAATTCCGGTAGACGGCGGATTTTCTGCATATAGCGGTGTGTGATTTTTCATCATATCAGCTATGTATTTAAAATAAGGTTTAAGTGATAACATTTTATAATTTTGTTTTAAAAAGCCGTTCAGCATCAGCTGAACGGCTTTTCATTTTATAGTGCTTCAATTAAATTTATATCATTTTCAGCAAGCATCTGACTCCATTCATCGGTCATTTTAGCATCGGTGATAAAGGTGTCAATTTTGCTGAAGTCGCTTATAACAGGGACACCGAGCTTGCCGATTTTTGTGTGGTCACAAAGGAAGAAAACGGATTCTGAACATTCTATCATAGCTTTTTTAATTTCCGCCTCGGCTTCGTTTGATTCGGTAAGCCCACGTGCAAAGGTTGCGCCTCTGCATGAGAAAAACACTTTGTTTGCAAAATAATTTTCCCTGATAGTTTTTTCGACAATTCTGCCTATATAAGACATATTGCGAAGCGATAAAAGTCCGCCTGTTGAGATAATACGGATATTTTCACAAGAAGAAAGCTCATTTACAATTCTCTCGGAATTGGTTATAACCGTCAGACTTTTCTTATCCTTTATATTTCGTGCAATATGCAGGCTTGAGGTAGATGCGTCTAAAAATACCGTTTCACCGTCCTTTATAATACGGGCGGCACGTTTACCGATTCTCTGTTTGCCTTCGTAGTTAATGACATCGCGGTCTGAAAGAGGAATGTCTGATTCGGAGCCCTCAACTAAGGTTGCACCGCCGTATGTTCGTATTAAAACACCTTGTTTTTCGAGCTTTTCGAGGTCACCTCTAATAGTTTCGGTCGTTACGTCAAACTGCCTTGCAAGTTCGGGAACAAGTACACTTTTATTCTTTTGTATAAGCTCTTCGATTTTATTTCTTCTTTCAACGGCAAGCATTAAATATCACACTCCCATAATATCTTTATCTATTGCTTCGGCAGCAGCCTTTCCTGCGCCCATAGCAAGAATTACTGTCGCAGCACCTGTCACGGCATCTCCGCCGGCATAAACTCTTTTTCTGGAGGTAAGACCTGTCTCGTCTGCAATAATTCCGCCCCAGCTTTCAGTTTCAAGTCCGTCGGTTGTAGATTTTATAAGCGGATTCGGGCTTGTGCCGATAGACATAATAACGCAGTCAACATCTATAACAAAATCGCTTCCTTCTTTTGGTTGCGGTCTGCGGCGTCCTGATTGGTCCGACTCGCCAAGCTCCATTTCCACGCATTTTATTCCTGCCACAAATCCTGCGTCGTCGGCTAAAATTTCGGTTGGATTTGTTAAAAATTTAAAGATTATGCCTTCTTCTTTAGCGTGTTCGACTTCTTCACGCCTTGCAGGGAGCTCGGTTTCGCTTCGGCGGTAGACGATATAAACATCTTGCGCGCCAAGTCTTTTTGCGCACCGTGCCGCATCCATCGCAACGTTTCCGCCTCCGACAACTGCTACTTTCTTACTTTTCTTAATTGGCGTTTTGGCATCGTCTTTATATGCTTTCATTAGATTTATTCTTGTTAAATACTCGTTTGCAGAGTAAACACCCTTTAAATTTTCTCCGGGTATTCCCATAAATCTCGGAAGTCCTGCACCTGAGCCAATAAATACGGCTTCATAGCCGTCCTCTAAAAGCTCGTCAATGGAAAAAACTTTTCCAATTACCATATTGGTCTTTATTTCAACACCCAACTCTTTTAGGGTGTCGATTTCTTTTTGAACAATCGCTTTCGGCAAACGAAATTCCGGTATTCCGTACACAAGAACACCGCCTGCTAAATGCAACGCCTCAAAAACCGTGACAGAATATCCCTTTTTCGCAAGGTCGCCTGCACAGGTGAGCCCTGAAGGTCCAGAGCCTATAACGGCTACTTTGTGACCGTTTGGCTGCGGTTTTTGTGGTTTTTGGGTTACATTTTTGTTGTGCCAGTCGGCAACAAAGCGCTCAAGCCTGCCGATTGCAACGCTTTCGCCTTTTATACCTCTTACACATCGTCCTTCGCACTGATTTTCCTGCGGACAAACCCTGCCGCAAACTGCAGGCAGAGAACTTGACTGTGCAATTATTTGGTAAGCCGCTTCAAAATTGCCCTGTGCTACTTCCTTTATAAATTCAGGAATGTGTATTTTTACAGGGCATCCCGAAACGCAAGGCATATTCTTGCAGCCGAGACACCTGTTTGCTTCGGCAATAGCTGCTTTTTCAGTGTAGCCTAGTGCTACTTCAAGGAAGTTTTTATTTCTTATATCCGGTGCCTGCGATGGCATCGGGTTTTTATTTGGTGACATATCAGGCATTTTTATTTACCTCTTTAAACAAGTTACAATTTTTATCGTGTGCTTTTCTTTCAAAATCTTTATACATTGAAGCTCGCTCGATTGCTTCATCAAAATCAACCTCGTGACCGTCAAATTCAGGGCCATCGACACAGGCGAACTTAACCTTTCCGCCTACGGTCAGGCGGCATCCGCCGCACATTCCTGTTCCGTCAATCATAACAGGGTTCATACTTACGACAGTTTTGATGTTGTATTCCTTTGTCAGTTTTGCGACAAACTTCATCATAACCAGTGGTCCGATAACGATTACTTCATCGTATTTGTTGCCGTCTTCAATCAGTTTTTTTAGTGCATCGGTAACAAGCCCCTTTTCGCCGTAAGAGCCATCATCTGTCATAATGACAAGCTTGTCCGAAACCTCGTCAAATTCCTTTTCAAGAATAATAAAATCTTTATTTCTAAATCCCACAACAGAGTGAACGCACGCACCTTGATTATGAAGCTTTTTAGCAACAGGGAATGCGATGGCACAGCCGACGCCACCGCCGACAACCGCTACTTTTTTCAGATTTTGTGTATTTGTTGCACGTCCGAGCGGGCCGACAAAATCAACGATTTCATCGCCTTCATTTTTTAAGTTAAGCTCGCTGGTTGTTGCGCCCACAACCTGAAAAATTATCGTAACAGTACCTTTTTCGCGGTCGAAATCTGCAACGGTAAGCGGAATGCGCTCGCCGTCTTCAGACACACGAAGTATTATAAACTGCCCCGGTTCAGCCTTTTTTGCAATATGCGGAGCGAAAATATCCATTTTTGTTACAGTTTCATTTAAACAAACCTTTTTTAATATCTTAAACATCAAAAATCTCTCCATTTTAGTTTAAGAATATTATATACCTTATTTACATTTTTGTCAATTTTTAAAAGCCTGCATTGTATAAAGAAAAAGAAAAATCATCATAATAAATATAAATTGTATGAAAGGAACAGATTTTTATGAAAGAATTTACTTATAAAATTTGTGACGAGCTGGGCATTCACGCACGCCCTGCAGGACTTTTGGTAAAAAAAGCAAGCGAATTTTCGTCCGAAATAACAATTTATAAAAACGAAAAAAGTGCTGATTTAAAAAGACTTTTTGCGGTTATGGGGCTTTCTGTACGTCAGGGTGACACCGTAAGAGTGACAATCTCGGGTGAAGATGAAGAACAGGCGGCAGTTGAAATCGAGGGATTTTTCAGGAATAACTTATAGGGAGATGCAAAAATGATTGTTTTAAGCGGTAAATCGGTTTGCGGCGGCATTTCGATGGGAAAGATTTCAATTTATAAAAGGGATGCGTCTCCTGTAAAAAGACGGCATATTGAAGACAGCGCTGCAGAAATTAAAAGGTACAACGATGCACGGCAGCAGGCGATAGACGAGCTTGAGCTCCTTTATTATAAGGCGACAAGAGAAATCGGCGAAGCGGAAGCACAGATTTTTTCCATTCATAAAATGATGCTTGAAGACATGGATTATAATGAGTCGGTGGAAAATATAATAGAAAGGCAGAAGCTAAACAGTGAGGCAGCTGTTTTAATGACAGCAGAAACCTTTTCAAAGATGTTTTCCGAAATGGACGACGTTTATATGCAGGCACGGGCAAGCGACGTTATGGATATTTCAGACAGGGTTATTTCGATTTTGGGCGGCGGTGAGCGGAATGAAATCGGTACAGGAGATGAAAGTATGATAATTTTCGCTGACGACCTTGCGCCCAGCGAAACGCTCCAGATGGATAAGGAAAAAATAACGGCATTTGTGACCGAAAAAGGAAGCTCAACCTCACATACAGCAATTCTTGCACGTTCATTAAACATTCCTGCAATTATCGGCATTTCGGGCTTGCAAAAAGACGACTATGACGGAAAGTTTGCCGCAGTAGACGGCTATACAGGCAAGGTTTATGTTGAGCCGAGCGAAGAAATCATAAAAGACCTTACCGAGAAAAAACGTGAAAAAGAGGAACAAATGGAGCTTTTAAAGAGTATGAAAGACCAGCCGACGGTGACTCTTGACGGGAAGAAAATCAAGCTTTATGCAAATATCGGCACACCAACTGATTTGGGTGGTGTAATTATGAACGATGCCGAGGGAATAGGGCTTTTCAGGAGCGAATTTTTATATCTTCAGACCGAGACCTATCCGAGCGAAGATTTGCAGTTTAAGGCGTATAAAAAAGTAGCAGAGGGTATGGGCGAAAAGCCGGTTATTATCCGCACACTGGATATAGGTGCAGATAAACAGATAAGCTATTTCAAGCTTGCAAGAGAAGAAAATCCTGCGCTCGGAATGCGTGCAATTAGGCTCTGCCTTACACGCACCGATATTTTCAAAACGCAGCTTCGCGCAATTTTGCGTGCATCGGCATTCGGTAATATTATGATTATGCTTCCGATGATTGTGTCAATTAGCGAAATTAAAAGAGCGAAAGAGCTTTTGGAAGAGGCAAAAAAGGAGCTTTTGGCAGCAAAAATTCCATTTTCGGAAAATGTTCCTGTCGGGATTATGATTGAAACGCCGGCGGCGGTAATGATTTCCGACCTTCTGGCAGAAGAAGCAGACTTTTTCTCAATAGGAACAAATGACCTGACGCAGTATATGCTTGCGATGGACAGACAAAACGAGGCTGTCAGCGAAATGATGGACCCGCACCATGAAGCAATTATGCGTGCAATTAAGACGGTTGTTGATAATTCGCATAAAAAGGGAATTTGGACAGGAATTTGTGGAGAACTGGGCTCGGATGCGGAGCTTATTCCGAAATTTTTGGAAATGGGAATTGACGAACTCTCGGTAACGCCGGGAAAAATACTTGAAATCCGCAAAATTATAAGGGAAAGCTATGCAAAAAAAGGAGAGTAAGAAATGTTATTCGGCAGAAAGAAACAGAAAAAGAAAATTATTGCGCCACAGACTGGCCTGTGTGTAGGAATTGAGGAAGTGCCTGACGAAGTGTTTTCGGATAAGCTTCTGGGCGAAGGAGTCGCCATTATACCGACCGAAAACGAGGTAAAGTCGCCTGTTACAGGGACTGTCGTGCAGGTCTTTGATACACTCCATGCATACTCGATAAAATCTGATGACGGACTTGAAATTTTAGTGCATATCGGTCTTAATACTCTGGAGTTAAAAGGAGAAGGCTTTACCGTAAAGGTCAAAGACGGCGACAGGGTAAATGCAGGAGATGTTTTGTGCGAAGCAGACATAAAGTTTATTAAGGAAAAGGGATACGAAATTTACACACCTGTGGTAATCACAAATGCCGACGAGGTGAAAGACCTTGAAGACTTAAAAGGCAAAGTAATCGGCGGCGAAACGACCATTATGGAGTACAAAAAGTGAAACACACAATTTATAAAGGCTGTTGCGGGTGCAACAGCCTTTATTAGGTTATTTTCTGTATTTTTCCACAAAACGTCCGATACGAACGAGGGCTTCTTCAATATTTTCGATTGAGTAAGCATAAGAGCATCTTATAAAGCCTTCGCCGCTTTCGCCAAATGCGTTTCCGGGCACAACTGCAACCTTTTCTTCGCGGAGCAGTTTTTCTGCAAATTCCTCGCTGGTCATTCCAAGCGATTTTATACACGGGAATACATAAAATGCGCCAAGCGGTTCAAAACAGGAAAGCCCCATATTTCGGAAGCCGTCTACGATGAAACGACGGCGGTAGTTGTATTCCTGACGCATATTTTCAACGTCCCTGTCGCATGAGCGGAGTGCTTCGATTGCGGCAAACTGGCTTGTTGTAGGGCTTGACATAATGCCATACTGATGAAGCTTTGTCATAGCCTTTATAATCGGAGCGGGACCAAGAGCATAGCCAAGTCTCCAGCCTGTCATTGCAAAAGTCTTTGAAAAACCGTTTACGATAACGGTTCTTTCGCGCATCCCGTCTATTGCGGAAAACGGTGTGTGTTTTTCGTCGCCGTAACGAAGCTCGCCGTAGATTTCGTCGGAAAGAACCATAATGTCTGTGCCTTTTAAAACTTCTGCTATTGCTTCAAGGTCCTCTCGTGACATTACACCGCCTGTCGGATTGTTTGGGAATGGCAGAATTAAGAGCTTTGTTTTATCTGTGATGTGAGCCTTTAGCTGCTCTGGAAGAAGCCTGAAGTTATCCTCTTCCTTTGTCTCAATCGGAACAGGAACACCGCCTGAAATGGTTGTACACTGCTTGTAGCAGACAAAACTTGGCTCTGGCACTAAAACTTCTTCACCCGGCTCGATTAAACAGCGAATCATAAGGTCGATTGCCTCACTTCCGCCTACCGTCACCAAAACTTCTGAAGCGGGATCGTATTCAATGCCGAATTTTCTTTTGTTATATGTACATATTTCTTCGCGAAGCTCTATAAGTCCTGCGTTTGCAGTGTAGTAGGTTCTGCCTTTTTCAAGAGAATAAATGCCTGCCTCGCGGATTGACCAAGGTGTTACAAAGTCAGGCTCGCCTACACCCAACGAAATTGCGTCTTTCGTTGTTGCGGCTATGTCAAAAAACTTACGTATTCCAGATGGCGGAATACTTTTAATTTTATCATTTAAAATGTTATCATAGTTCATCATAGCGTTATCACCTGTCTGGAATCTTCTTCATCATTATAAAAAATCATACCGTCGTCCTTGTATTTTTTAAGAACAAAGCTTGTTGCAGTGCTTAAAACGTTGTCCATCGGAGCAAGCTTTGATGCAACAAAAAGTGCAACGTCCTTCATTGACTGACCTTCGATTATTACGCAAAGGTCATAAGAGCCGGACATTAAAAACAGCGATTTTACCTGCGAATACTTGTAGATTTTTTCTGCAACCTTGTCAAAGCCTTCACCACGTTGCGGTGAAATTTTAAGTTCAATTATTGATGTTACAAGTTCCTTATCTGTTTTTTCCCAGTTAATCATTGTCTTGTAGCCGACAATAGTGTTATCCTTTTCGAGACCTTTTATAATTGAGGCGACTTCATCTTCTGTTGTGCCGAGCATCTGCGCTATTTGTTCATTTGAAAGCTTTTTGTCGGTGCTTTCTAAAATATCAAGAATATCGTTGACCATAAATGAATCCTCCTGTTTTTATGTATAATAGCTTCATTTTACATTATTTATCCTACATTATATAACATTATGAGTTAAAATTCCATAGATTTTAAAAATTTAAAAAAAAAACAGCGCTATTTATTGACAAAAAGGGAAAAATAGAAGATAATATGAGTGTAGAAGTTGTTGTCGGAAAGGAAAAATCAATGGAAATAAAATCTAACGAAGAAAAAGTTGAGCGTGTGCTTCTTGCAGGAGTTCATACGGGCAGTCGTGACGTACTTTCTGACACAACAGAGGAGTCTATGGCTGAGCTTTCCGAGCTTGCAAAAACAGCGGGCGCAGAGGTTATCTGCGAGATTGTGCAGAATAAGCCTGACCTTGAGGCGGCGACCTATATGGGTGAGGGAAAGCTTGAAGAGGTAAAGCTTGCGGTAGAGGCGATGGATATTGACACGGTTATTTTTGATGACGAACTGTCGCCTGTCCAGCTTCGCAACATTGCGGATTTTTTAGAGGTAAAGGTTATTGACAGAACAATTCTTATACTTGATATATTTGCGATGCGTGCAAGAAGCGGCGAAGGAAAACTTCAGGTTGAGCTTGCACAGTTAAAATACCGACTGCCGAGACTTCGGGGACTGGGTGTAACAATGAGCCGAACAGGCGGCGGAATTGGCACAAGAGGCCCCGGAGAAACAAAGCTTGAGTCGGACAGACGCCACATTAACCGCAGAATTTCGGCGCTTGAAGCAGAAATCAAGGAGGTCGGCAAGCATAGAGACCTGATAAGAACAAGAAGAAAAAAAGACGGAACTGTTACTGCGTGCCTTGTGGGGTATACAAATGCCGGAAAGTCATCGCTTTTAAATAGGCTGACCGACAGCGAGGTTTTGGCGGAAAATAAACTGTTTGCAACACTTGATACTACATCACGGGGACTTGTATTGGACGATAACCGAAAAATATTGCTTGTGGACACGGTTGGCTTTATAAGAAAACTACCGCATCATCTTGTTGAGGCATTCAAATCCACGCTTGAAGAAACGGTTGTCGCAGATTTTTTAATCCACGTCATCGATGCGTCAAATCCGCAGTATGAAAATCATATAAAAGTGGTTGAGTCCGTGCTTTCTGACCTGGGAGCGGCAGGAAAGCCGATAATCGAGGTATATAATAAGGTAGACTTGATTTCGGGAGACGGAGATTTTAGGGGGCTTGGCATTTCGGTAAAGGATAATATAGGAATTGACGAGCTTGTTCGAAGGATTGAGGACACCGCGCCTGGAAAGAAGCAGGAAATATGTATTCTTGTTCCTTATACTGAAGGCTCGCTTGTAAGTGAGCTCCATAAAAATCAGAAAATCCTGTCAGAAGAGTACACCGAAAACGGTACAAAAATCCATCTTTTGGCGGATAGTATAACATATAATGTACTGAAAGAATATTTGGTAGAAGAAAAGGGTTGATTGATATTTCTACAAAGGAGTGTTATAAAACAGTCGCAAAAGAAGGCGAGGCACTGCTGATTGAAAAAAAGTCCAAGTTCATAACTCATGTAAAACCTGTTTCAAATGAAGCGGAGGCACTTGAGTTTTTACAACAAATGCGGTCTTTGTACAGCGATGCTACGCATAATGTGTATGCGTATGTTATTGACGAAAACAACATTTTTCGTTATTCTGACGACGGTGAGCCGAGCGGAACGGCAGGAATGCCGGTGCTTGATACAATCCGCAAGGAAGGCCTTGTCGATGTTGCGGTTGTTGTGACGAGATATTTTGGCGGAACGCTTTTAGGCACAGGCGGACTTGTTCATGCTTACGGCGGAGCTTGCCGTATGGGGCTTGAAGCTGCGGGAATCATAACCCGCATTATATGCGAGCTTTATTCTGTACGTGTGGACTATACGCTTGTTGGCAAGATGCAGTACAAAATCGCAACAGACGGATATATCCTGGAGGACACACTCTATGAAAATGAGGTTGAATTTAAGGTTTGCCTGAAAAAAGAGGAAGTACAAAAATTCATTGACGATGTGACTGAAATTACCTGCGGTAGAGCAATAATAAAACAGACCGGCAGGAAGTATATAGATATATGAAAGGGTTGTTTGATATGAAAAAAAATATTTTTTTAATGATGTTGGCGGCGGTAATGCTGTGCGGGTGTACACACACGTCTGACCTTATAGGAACAGACCCGATGACTGAACCTGACCCTATTGTAGAAGTAACGCCGTTTCCGACAGAGGAGGTCGAAGACCCCAAAACCACAATTACTCTGTCACAGATATTAAAGATGACCAACGACTGGACATTAATTGGAGATTTTAATTATTCTATAACAGAACCAGGAAAGAAAGACAGAATAGTTCTCGCCACATCGGCAAAAGCTAAAAACGGGGAAATGATGTGGGACGATTCGCAGTACTGGACCTTGGCGGTTATTGCAGAAGGCGGAGCTTATAATCTGTTCAATGAAAGAATGCAAGGATATGTCTATGCAGAGGTGAATGAAGCATTTATAAAGGGGCTTTCGACACCTGTTATAACGGCATATATATTTAGCGGTAACGACAGGGAAATAAGAAACTACATTTTTGAGGAAGACCAGTTCGTAGAGTATGTTGAATACTCGACAAAGAACTTTTCAACCGGCGGCATAAACAACCGCTACTCAACATTGCCGGAGCCTGTGGAAAAGTAACTTGATTAGGAGGAAAATATTATGGTAGTGGAATTAACACAGAAAAACTTTAATGAAATAGTAAAATCGGACAAGCCTGTTTTGGTAGATTTTTGGGCAAGCTGGTGCGGACCGTGCCGAATGGTTTCGCCTATAATTGATCAGCTTGCAGAAGAGTACGAAGGAAAAATAACGGTCGGCAAAGTAAATGTCGATGACGAAGGTACTTTGGCGGCGGAGTTTGCAATAGTCTCTATTCCGACGGTTATCATTTTTAAAGACGGAAAGGAAGTAAAAAAACTTGTTGGCGCGAAATCTGCTGACGACTATGCAGATGCGATAGATGAGGTTTTATGAGAAATAAAATAATCGAACTTGCAAAACAAGTAAAGATTTCCCAAATAGGCTTCTGTGGCAGTGAAAGATACCTGAAAAGGGCAAAAACCTCTGCGGCGGAAGCCTCTTTTTGTGGTGCGGGTGATGAAGAAGCTGTGCTTTTGGGTGCAAAAACTATCATCGTGTGCGCTTTTTCCTATTATAGCGGAGCGAAAAAAGGGAATATATCACGATATGCGCAAGGACTTGACTATCATTGTGTGGCAAGAGAGAAGATGGCGTGTATAGTTGATTTTTTAAAAGAAAATGGCTTTTCGGCAGAGGCATTTGCCGATACGGGAGTTCTTAATGAGCGCCTTCTGGCAAAACTTTCGGGACTTGCTTTTATCGGAAAAAACCGTATGGCGATAAATAATCGGCTCGGAAGCTACTTTTTTATTGGATATATAGTCACCGATTGCGAGCTTGCGGAAGATGAGGAAAATGTTGAAGAATGTAATGGCTGCGGAAAATGTATAAAAGCCTGTCCGTTGGGTGCGCTAAGCTGCGGATTTGATGAAAATAAATGTCTGTCTTACATAACGCAGAAAAAGGGAGAACTGTCTGGTGCTGAAAAAAAGGCAATGATTGACTCAAACACAATTTGGGGATGCGATATATGTCAGGAGGTTTGCCCGCATAACTGCGGACTGACGCCAACCGAAATCGATGAATTTAAAAAGGATTTGATAATCGACTTGCATATTGATGAAAACTTGTCTAATAAAGAATTTTTGTGGCTTTACGGCAAAAGGGCATTTTCGTGGCGCGGCAAGGGAGTGCTTTTGAGAAATCAAAAAGCTATATATAATAGGAAAGAAAAATAATTTAAAAATTTTCAAAAAACTTCTTGACAAAGCACATAGTAATGTGTTAATATAAACAAGCTGTCGCTTTTAGAGCAGAGGACGAAAATATTTCGAAAAAACTTAAAAAAGTTGAAAAAACCTCTTGACAAAGCAGACAGAGTGTGATA
>JAZQEC010000007.1:0-60299 GCA_045538755.1 Clostridia bacterium | reverse complement strand
AAGGTTGAGCAGATGCGCAAGGAATTTGTTTCCAACTCCTCGCACGAGCTTAAAACCCCGATAGCAATAATTCAGGGCTATGCGGAAGGACTTAAGCTTGGTATGAAATCGGGCAGAATGAACACGGATGATTACTGCGACATCATTATTGAAGAAACACACAAGATGAACAGACTTGTCTGCGATATGCTTGAGCTTTCCAAATACGAAACGGGCAGCTACACGCTCAAGCAAAGAGATTTTGACATAGGTGAATTCGTCAAAGAGAGCATTGAATCCTACGACATTCTTGCAAAGGAAAGCGGAATTGAAATTATTAACAACATTCCCGACGGTCTGACAGGCTACGGCGACCCTGAAAGACTTGAAATGGTTATTCACAACTATGTTTCAAACGCTCTTTCACACGCAAAGTACGACAAAAAAATAATCCTCAGCGCAACAGAAACCGAGGACAGTATAAGAATAAGCGTATTCAACACCGGTGACCATATTGCCGAAGGCGACCTTGAAAACATCTGGCAAAGCTTCTACAGAGCTGACAAGGCACATTCCAGAGAAGAAGGCCGCTTCGGACTCGGTCTTTCGATAGTCAAGGCCATTCAGGATTTACACGGTATGCCCTACTCGGCAGAAAACGTTGATGGCGGCGTGATATTCAGCTTTGACACAAAGAAATCAAACGGAGAAAGCGAAAATGAGATCTGAAAGAGCAAATGAAGAGCGGCTTTTCAAACAAAAGCTGATAGATTCCGCAAACGAAATTACACTTGAAATAGTGCAGGAAAAATCGGTCGAATTCAAACGGCTTCTCTCCTATTACCGCTGTGCAATGATGGAGATAGAAACCAAATTCAGGGTGCTTAACGAGGAGTTTTCGCTCAAATACGACCGCAACCCGATAAGCTCGATTAAAACGAGAATAAAATCCGTGCCGAGCATTATCGAAAAGCTGGAACGCCGTGACCTGCCGTTTGACGTAGACAGTATTGAAAACTACATCAATGACATTGCTGGAATAAGAGTTACCTGTCCGTTTCCCGAGGATGTTTATCTGCTGGCAGACTCCTTACTCAAGCAGGATGATATAATGCTGATAAAGAAAAAGGATTATATTGAACATCCGAAAGAAAACGGCTACCGCAGCCTTCACCTCATAATTGCCGTGCCGATATATCTAGCACACGAAAAGAGACTGATGAAGGTTGAAATTCAGCTTCGCACACTGGCAATGGATTTCTGGGCAAGCCTTGAACACAAGATGAAATATAAAAAGGAAATTGAGGGTTCAGGGGTGATTGTGGAAGAACTTAAGGATTGTGCTGACGGTATTGCGGCGCTTGATAGAAAGATGCAGGAAATAAATTATACTATATCAGATTTGTGAGAAATAAACTAAAACGGAGTGCTTTAGCACTCCGTAATTTTTTAGTTATTTTTTTCTGCATTAATTTTTTCAAGAAGCTTTTCAATTCTTTTTGCAGGAACAAGAAGGTTGCTGATTGTTTCGTCGTGGTTTAAAGTGTTGATAAGAAGAGAAATGTATTTTGACATATCAACTTCGCAGTACCATTCTCTTTCGAAAAGCTCCGGTATACGGTAGATAAGATTTGTTGTGAATACCTTTGTGATTTCGCCTTTTTTATAAGCCTCATCAAACTTTTCAAGACCGTTACAGAAAAGTCCGAACGCTGTGAAGATAAAGATTCTTTTAGCGCCTTGTTCTTTGAGCTTTTTGCCGATATCAAGTACAGATTCGCCGCTTGAAATCATATCGTCGATAATCATAACATCTTTGCCCTTAACGTCACGGCCCAGATATTCGTGTGCTTCGATTGGATTTTTACCGTCAACGATGATGGAGTAATTTCTTCTCTTGTAGTACATACCAAGGTCAAGACCTAAAACAGATGAGTAGTACATTGCACGCTTCATTCCGCCTTCATCAGGTGAAATTACGATGGTATCATCTTTATTGAAAGAAATGTCAGGAACTTGTCTTGACAGAGATTTTATCATCTGATAAGTTGTCTGGACATCATCAAAGCCGGATAATGGGATTGCGTTTTGAACTCTTGCATCATGTGCATCAAATGTGATGATATTTGAAACACCCATATTTACCAGCTCCTGAAGTGCCATTGCACAGTCAAGGGATTCACGAGTTGTGCGGCGATGCTGTCTTCCTTCATAGAGCATCGGCATAACAACTGTTACACGTCTTGCTTTACCTGAAATCGCAGCAATAATTCTCTTTAAATCCTGATAATGGTCATCAGGACTCATACGGTTTTCAATTCCGTACATATTGTATGTGATGCCATGATTAAACATATCACAAATTATATAAACGTCATGACCGCGTACTGTTTCATCAATGACACATTTTGCTTCACCAGAACCGAAACGTGGACACTTAATATGCGTTATGTAGGTTTCCTCGTTTTCGTATTCTTTTCTGAACTGGCGAAGATACCAGTCAATTTTGTCAGTAATTTCCTCACAGCCACGCATACTGATAATGCTGAGCTGACCGTAAATTGGCTTGTTTGATAATGATTCCATAAAATCCTCCTACGTTTGCTCATACTTTAATTATATTTATATCATATTACGACAAATTTTTCAAGACAGTAACAGCCCTTTTTTTTGATATTGGCGAACCTTACAAATTTAATAAATATTTTTTCGACTTATTTATATATCTTTGTTATACCGTGATGTGACAAAAGAGAAATTATTAAAGTGATAAGAATACACTCAAGTGGCAAAGTAATAATATTTTTTACAATACGTGTCGCCATATACACGAAATATGCTTTTTCGTATAAAATTGACAGCCAGAACGTGTTTAAAAGAATGTTTAAAAGGACGGTCACAAGAGTTTTTGAAAGAATAACCCAAGGCAGGATTTTTTTGTGGTCTTTTTCGAAAAGTAGTGTGCCGAAAATTATTCCTGAAAACATTGCGGTTATGCCAAAGCCAGGGAAATATGGACCTGTCGGATGTATTAAAAATCCGACTGTATCGCCAAGAATCCCAACTAACATTGCCGGAACCGGACCAAAAAGCCAGCCGCAAAGAGACATTGGTAAAAAAGTAAGTGAAATACGTGATTGCGGCGTGATAGGAACCTGAACAAGGTCAAGTACAACATAAAGAGCTGTAAGTACAGCGGCGGTACATAAGACAGATGTGTACCTGAGTTTTTTTGCAGACTGCGAAAAAAGTTTGAACATAAAAAACACCTCCGATTAATACTTGCTACTAAAAAAGAGGTGTTTTAAAATTTCCTCTGATTTGGCAGCGGGATGCAAATTCCGTACCGCAAGCATTTTGCGCTTTTCGTCCGCATGACAACTCCCCGTTCATGCCGGCACTTTACGCACGGAATCCTACTCTGCAAATTGTTATGCACTAATTATATACCATAATTTCCCAAATTGCAATACATTTTGGAAAAAAAGTCGGCGATGCTTGACAGAACCCACGGAATATAATATAATTAAAGTTGTCGGATTAATAAAAAAATATACGTTCGACTGTATGAACAGATGCGAAGAATGTCTTGGTTTTAAGGAGTATATAAATGACAAAAATAGTAGGAGTAAGATTCAAGCCTGTCGGAAAGATTTATCATTTTAATCCGGCAGACCATGATATAAATATAGGTGATAAGGTTGTAGTTGAGACCGCACGTGGCATTGAAATGGGCGAGGTTGTGGTTGGAATTAAAGAAGTTCTGGAAGAAGACCTTACTAAACCTCTAAAAGATGTAATTAGAATTGCAAATGAAGAGGATTTTAAAAGAGAAGCTGAAAATAAGGAAAAAGAAAAAGAAGCTTTTGAAGTTTGCTGTGAAATGATAAAAAATCACGGTATCGAAATGAAGCTTGTAGAAGTGGAATATACTTTTGACCGCAGTAAGGTTTTATTCTATTTTACTGCTGAAGGCAGAGTGGATTTCCGTGAGCTTGTAAAGGATTTAGCAAATAGATTCAGAACAAGAATTGAGCTGCGCCAAATTGGAATTAGAGACGAAGCAAAAACTTTGGGAAGTATCGGAATTTGCGGAAGAGAGCTTTGCTGCTCAAAATTTTTAGGTGAGTTTGCGCCTGTTTCAATAAAGATGGCAAAGGAACAGGGACTTTCGCTAAATCCTACAAAGATTTCGGGGATTTGCGGCAGACTTATGTGCTGCTTAAAATATGAGCAGGAAACTTATGAACAGCTTTTAAGTATTACTCCAAGACAGGGTTCACTTGTCGAAACGCCTGAAGGACGTGGAGTGGTTGAGTATGTTGACATTTTAAAGGGAAATGTTAAGGTTAAAATTGAGCAGGAAAAGGAAGCGGCATTAAGAGAATATAATGTGGCAGATATAAAAGTGCTCAAAAAGGCAAAAAGCAAACAAAATGATGAAAAAAATGACGAAGAAATGTTAAAAGCACTTGAAGATTGAAAAAAACTGTGATATAATGAGTGACAGACGTTGATGATTTTAAATTTTTAACGTCAAAGAAAAGTGCATAGAGCTTATATTTTGTGAGGCTTTATTATATGCATAAATAATTCAGGGAGGTGTATCAAATGGCTTACAAAATTACTGACGATTGTATTGCTTGTGGTGCTTGTGCAGGTGAATGTCCTGTAAGTGCTATTACAGAAGGCGATGCTAAGTATGTTATCGATGCAGATGCTTGTATCGGTTGTGGTGCTTGTGCAGGTGTATGCCCTGTAAGTGCTCCTGTTGAGGACTAATAAAAAGTATGATACTGCTGATTTGACTTTTCGTAAGTATTTCGAAAATCAGGTCAGCAGTATTTTTTTGTTTCGATAAATTTCGTATGATAAGAAGTTTCGATATAACACATTATCCGACATTCTTCGCTTAAAATTGATTGCTGATTTTTTTAAAAACGTCGAATTTAGGCGGATAACACCGTTTTATGCGATAAAAATAACTGGATTTTACTGCCTTTATATATTATAATTTTAAGTGCATGATAAAAGGGAGGTGCGGGTTTGAAAAAAGAGATGTTTGATGAAATTTACCTTGAGCAAGATGGAAAAACCCCTTGCAGAATTAAGCTTACATATTATCTGTTGACCGATAGTGTTAGTGAAGAATATTGTGATTTAAAGGTTTACGGAGTCGAGATAGATAAGGCTGAAGAGGATAGGTGCGGAAGGAAAAACAGAGAAAAGAAGATTATCGGCGATTTGTTTTTCAAAAAGAATGAGGCGCTTGAATTTCTTCGAAAAATATGTGATAATAAGGTGATGCCGATGGGGCTTAAATATGTGGTGAATGATTATATTGGGGAGCGTATCCAGCTTTCTGACAGAGAAAAAAGTATAGAGGGTGCATAAAACGCACCCTCTATTTTTGTCGCTTGTGCATAAAAAATAATAATTTATTGTTTTATCACTTTACAATACTAAAGCGATGTGCTATGATAGGAACATAAATTATGACTTAAAAAAAGGAGAAAATGAAATGAAAAAACTATTAGCAATTTTAATGGCAGGCGCAATGCTTTTTGCAATGACTGGTTGTGGAGAAAATGAGGAGCTCTTAATCGGTTACACAATCTATGAGCCTATGAACTATATGGGCGACGACGGAAAACTCACAGGTTTTGACACAGAGTTTGCAGAAGCTGTTTGTAAGAAAATAGGTGAAACACCTAAGTTCATTGAAATCAACTGGGACACAAAGTTCACAACTCTTGACGCAGGTCAAATTGACTGTATCTGGAACGGTATGACAATTTCTGATGAAGTTAAGAAAAACTGCGCGGTTTCAAAGGCTTATGTAAAAAATGCTCAGGTTGTTGTAATGGCAAAGGAAAATATTGAGCTTTACCCAGATGCTGAAAGTATGAAAGACTTGAAGTTTGCAGCAGAAGCAGGTTCAGCAGGTGAAACAGCAATCAAGGAAAACGGACTTGATAAAAATTACACACCGGTTGCAGCACAGACAGATGCACTTTTGGCAGTTGCAGGCGGTCAGGCTGATGCTTGTGTAATCGACATCACAATGGCAAAGGCTTCAACAGCTGAAGGAACAAGCTATGAAAACCTCGGATTTGCTGTTGAGCTTACAACAGAAGAGTATGGTATCGGCTTTAGACTTGACGATGAAGAACTCTTAAATAAAGTCAACGTAGCTATTGACGAACTTGTAGCTGACGGAACACTTGCAAAGCTTGCAGAAAAGTATGAGCTTAATCTTGCTTTTTAATCAAAGTAAAAAGTCTAAAAAGTAATTAAAAAAGGCAGATTTTTATCTGCCTTTTTGGTCGGTTTAAAATAAAGTATCAAAAGGTGTAATTATGCAGTTATTTACAAAGGTTACGTTGAGTCTTTTAGAGGGTTTGGGCGTAACGCTTAAAATTTTTTCGCTGACACTTCTTATGGCGCTTCCGTTAGGGCTTGTCATTTCGCTTGGCTCAATGAGCAAGTTCAAGGTTATCAAGTATCCTATAAAAACATTGATTTGGATTATAAGAGGAACGCCATTAATGCTTCAGCTTATTGTGTTTGGCTTAGGGCCGGGACTTTTAGGCATACGTGGTATGAATATGTTTGTTGCTGTAATCATAGCATTCGTTTTAAACTATGCCTGTTATTTTGCGGAAATTTTTCGTGGTGGTATTGAGAGCATACCAAAGGGACAATATGAGGCAGGAGCAGTTTTAGGACTGACCAGAACGCAGGTGTTCTTTAAAATCATACTTGTTCAGGTAATAAAGAGAATAATTCCGCCTATGGGCAATGAGTTTTTGACGCTTGTAAAAGATACCTCGCTTGCAAATACAATTATGATTTATGAAATAACATGGAATGCAAAGCGAATGATGAACAGCGAACATATTTTGTGGCCACTTTTCTATTCAGGAGTATTCTATTTGATTCTTTGCGGAATTTTAACCCTTGTTTTCAATTACATAGAAAAGAAACTTGACTATTATAAAGGATAAATTTCGGAGGGAAAGTATTTTATGGCTATTTTAGAAATTAAAAATATGATGAAGAACTTTGATAAAACCGAGGTATTAAAAGATGTCTCATTTTCTATGGAAAAAGGAGAGGTTGTGTCAATAATAGGTTCTTCAGGAAGCGGAAAAACGACGCTTTTAAGATGCATAAACTTTCTGGAAAAAGCAGATAGAGGTCAGGTTATTTTAAACGGCGAGGTAATATTTGACGGCGCAGAGCATAAAAAAATGACGAACGAAGAAATTCGAAAAAAACAATTAAACTTTGGGTTTGTTTTTCAGTCATTTAATCTGTTTCCGCAGTACAGCGCGCTTGAAAATGTGGTACTTGCACCGAAGCTTTTGGCAAAGGAAAGACCGGATTTTAAACAAAATAAAGAACAAATTTATGCTGAAATTGAAGAAAATGCAAAAAGACTCTTAAACAGCGCAGGACTTGAAAGCAAATACAATAATTATCCATGCGAGCTTTCGGGAGGACAACAGCAGCGAGTGGCAATTTGTCGCGCACTTGCCCTAAATCCTGAAATAATGTTATTCGATGAACCGACTTCAGCCCTTGATCCTGAGATAACCAACGAGGTTTTGAAGGTTATAAAATCTCTGGCTGACCAGAAAATGACAATGATTATTGTAACGCATGAAATGGCGTTTGCAAGGGGAGTTTCGGATAGAGTCATTTTTATGGATAAAGGTATAATCGCAGAAGAAGGGAAACCTGAAGAAATTTTTACTTCACCAAAGAGTAAGCGACTTCAGGAGTTTTTGTCAAACGTAAGAATGTAAACTATTAAAAACCTTGAAAGTTTAACTTTCAAGGTTTTTAGCTTTATTAACACATAGTCCTGCTTATTTCTGTTGACTTTTTACTGAAAAATATGGTAAAATCACCATAGAGGTGATAATATGAAAAAAATTGAATTTGATGGAATAACACCATTTGCATTTAATATAATGTATGGTATGCAACAACGAAAGTCACATACTTTTCAAATCAATTCACATATTCACGAGCAATGTGAAATTTATATAAACCTTACGGGCGATGTATCCTTTATGGTTGAGAATTGTCTTTATCCTGTTACAAGAGGTGAAGCAATTATAGCTCGTCCTTATGAATATCATAATTGCGTTTATAATAGTGATCTTCAGCATGAACATATATGGATTTTATTTTCTTCGAATGGAAATGAAGATCTTCTGGATGTGTTTTTTAACCGAAATAAAGGTGAAGGAAATCTCATAACACTTTCGCAGGATAATCGTGAGGAGTTAATCAGAGTGTGTATGGAGATGATCTCTAAGGAGTTAACTAAGGCGGAACAATATCTATACTTTTTTAAAATTTTGACACTTTTAAGTTCTGGAAGTCTAACAGGAAAGAAACTTGATAAAATGCCATCTGATTTAGCCTTTGCTATAAACTATATTGAAAAAAATCTGTCAAAAAAGCTGACAGTCAAAAATGTTGCAGAAAAGGCTCATGTTAGTATTAATACACTTGAACGCAGATTTCGTGAATGTATGAATATTACTCCACGAGAGTTTATAAGACAAAAGAGGCTGGTCTATGCCGCAGAATTGCTTAGAAAAGGAAGGAGCGTTCTTGATGCGGGAATAGAAAGCGGATTTGAAGACATTTCGCATTTTATACGGATTTTCCGTGATGTATGGGGAATTACACCGCATAAGTACAAAAAGAAGTATCAAAGTAGTAAAAATAATTTAAAAAATTTATTATAATTGATTTTGTAATATTTTAATATACAAGTTAATATTTTGTGGAAGCTTGTATGGTCGGGCTGAAAAGAAGTAGTGGACTCAAGCCTTGCTTGGATAATGACAGAGTAGAAAGAAAATTAATGTTGCTTTTATAGTAAAAAACCTATAAAAGTTGCTGATTTAATTGACTTTTAATTTCAGTTATGCTATAATGCCATAGTGATAGAAATCGGGATGTGGCTCAGCTTGGTAGAGTGCTTGAATGGGGTTCAAGAGGCCGCAGGTTCAAATCCTGTCATCCCGACCACGTCGCAGCAAACTACGCTGCAATCAAAATGACCACCTTTAAGTGGTCATTTTTTATATGCTCCGTTGCTGCTCCTTTTTCGTAAAAGGTCACGTTCAAGTCGGCTATTCGCTTGTAAACGTGCTCATAACGCCTTTGTTTCACTACCAACCTTTTACGAGTGAGCCTTCGGCACAGTTGCATCTATATTGTTCTGCTTTGCCAAAAAAAGCGACTTGTTTTGTGACAAGTCGCTTTTTCAATGAAATTTGCCTACTGCAAGTGAAATAGCTTCGCTATGAAATACGCTACGCGTATGAAATATGCCTTGCGGCATATTGATGCGGCAAATTTTATTTCACATTTTTCGAAGTAAAATATTTTATAATCCGTCAGGATTATTTCATATCAAAGAAGTTAATATTTCATTAAAATAAATATCTCTATGGTTCTGATTTCACAGAAAGCGTAAGCTTTCTATTTCACAAATACAAAACGCACTGCCTATCAATAGCAGTGCGTTAATCATAGTATTACATATTTCCAAATCCACCAAATCCTCCGAATGGATTTTGTGGCTGGCTTCCGTAATCATAATTTGTATAATCCTTGCTCTGACCACTTATTTCGAGGTACATTTGAGCAACGGTTGCCTCGATGTACGGTCTTACAATAAATGTACCTAAACAGCAGAAGAAGTTTGCTGCAAGATACCAGCCTGCAAAGGAAAACAGAAGCTTTACATATGCCCATTTGTTGCCGACCATCATTTCTTTGCTTTTAAAAATAGCATCATGACGGGTGGTGTGAGGGTCATCAGCCAAAATGTAGTCTACCATAGAGTATTGAAGTTCTTTGATGAAACCAGGAATGGAAAAAAGTATGGTGAGTAGTGAAAGCCCGCTCATCATGGCAGAAAGAGAAAATGCCGCTGAAAATGAGTCATTTTGTATGGCAAATACCAGTTCCTGAATTTTTTCGTAAAGTCCGAACTTCCAAAGCCCGATAACTAAAGGAATAATGCCCAAAAGCGACCATAGGAAAATGTACAAATTCTTGACAAAGGTTACCCAGACAACATTTTTGTATCCGTTTTTGAAAGGATACAAAAGATTTTCGAGACTATCGTGTCCGTTTGCTGTGCGAAGCATAAAATGCTTAAGACCTACCGAAAGTGGAGATGTGACGAACAAAGAAAAAGCAATACCTGCAAGAACCAAAAGCCCTATTACTGCAAAAATTGCCGCCACTCGAAGATGTGACATATTTGCGATGTCAAATCCCTGAAATCTGCGAGTACTCATTCCTATTACACCGCTTCCTGCGAATGCCACTATTGAGCACGCAATAAGGCTTGTGAAAAATGAACGTGAAAGAACAATCTTTGCACGACTTTTTAATATTTTTCTGTCAAACATAGCTTCCGCCTCCGTTTCTTTATTACAATTATAGCATTTTTTAGAGCTGTTTTCAAGTATATATAAAAGGTTTACAGAAATTTAATAAACACTTAATGCTTTTAAAATACAAAAACGACTATAATATAATTCAACAAAATACTTAAATAAAAAAGTACAATCAGCCGAATTGAAACGTGCTATAAATAAAAGGAATCTGCAATTTCTGCAGATTCCTATAATAATTTATTGTCAAATGGTCTGTGCACTTTGTGAAAGACTTTATCAAACGCAGCCCTGAGCCTTCATAGCTTCAGCAACCTTTAAGAAGCCTGCGATATTTGCACCTGCAACCAAGTCGTCGCCAAGACCGTATTCGTTAGCAGCCTTAACTGAACTATCAAAGATATTTTTCATAATTGTTTTAAGTTTTTCATCAACTTCTTCAGCTGACCATGAGTAACGCATTGAGTTCTGTGACATTTCAAGACCAGATACTGCAACACCACCTGCGTTAACAGCCTTTGAAGGAGCAACAATTACACCGTTTGCCTTAAGATATGCAACAGCCTCGTTTGTTGTAGGCATATTTGAAACCTCGACATAGTACTTGATACCGTTTGCAACAATCTTTTCAGCTTCAGGCATATCAATTTCGTTCTGAGTAGCACAAGGCATAATTATGTCAACCTTTGTACCCCAAGGCTTTTCACCTGCAAAGAACGGTACACCGAACTTATCAGCATAATCCTGAACTCTGTTGCGGCATGAAGCGCGCATTTCGAGGAGGTAGTTGATTTTTTCGTCTGTTGTGATACCTTCTTCGTCGTATATGTAGCCGTCAGGACCTGAAATGGTAACAACCTTACCGCCAAGCTCAGTAACTTTCTTAACTGTACCCCAAGCAACATTACCGAAGCCTGAAATTGCGAAAGTCTTACCTTTAATATCATCACCAAAATGCTTTAACATTTCAACTGTGTAGTAAACGGCACCGTAACCTGTTGCTTCAGGACGGATTAGTGAACCACCGAAGGAAATACCCTTACCTGTTAAAACACCTGTAAATTCATTTTTAAGTCTCTTATACTGACCGAAGAGGTAACCAACTTCACGAGCGCCAACGCCGATATCGCCGGCAGGAACGTCAAGGTCAGGACCGATATGTCTGTAAAGCTCTGTCATAAAGCTCTGGCAGAAACGCATAACTTCTCCGTCTGACTTACCCTGTGGGTTAAAGTCTGATCCGCCTTTGCCACCGCCCATAGGGAGTGAAGTAAGGCTGTTTTTAAAGGTCTGCTCAAAGCCGAGGAACTTAATAATACCTGAATATACGTTAGGAGCAAATCTAAGTCCGCCCTTGTATGGTCCGATAGCAGAGTTAAACTGTACTCTAAATCCTCTGTTTACCTGTACCTTGCCGTTGTCGTCAACCCAAGGAACACGGAAAGTAATCTGTCTTTCCGGCTCAACCATTCTGTCAATAACGCCTGCCTCAACAAGGTCAGGTCTCTGCTCAACAACAGGCTCAATAGTTTCTAAAACTTCAGTTACTGTCTGAATAAATTCAGGCTCACCTGCATTTCTTTTCTTGACATTCTCAAGAACATCAATCAAGTACTGATTTTTCATAATAAAAACCTCCAATGTTCTCAAAAAAGCATACCAAACATGCCGCTTGAGTATGCTCTTTCTTAATAAGAATATTATAATAAAGCAAAAAATAAATGTCAAGAAAATTTTTTCATAATTTTACAATATTACTGCATAATGTAAAATAAGCCCTTTTTTATCCTATAATTTGACATAAATTTTTGTAAAAATAACTAAAAGAAAAACGGCTCAAACGAGCCGTTTTGAATTTAATACATTCCACCCATGCCAGGATCCATTTGAGGAACAGCAGGCGGGTTCTTTTCAGGCTTGTCGGCAACTAAGCTTTCTGTTGTTAAAACCATAGCTGCAACCGAAGCTGCGTTTTGAAGCGCAGAACGTGTAACCTTTACAGGGTCAACGATACCTGATTTAATCATATCAACATATTCTTCGGTAAGAGCGTTATAGCCAATGCCCTTGTCGCAATCTTTAACCTTGTCAACGATTACGCTGCCTTCAAGACCTGCGTTTTTAGCAATCTGACGTACAGGCTCTTCGAGAGCTTTTAGAACTATTTGAACACCTGTCTTTTCGTCGCCTTCTGTTTCGTCTAAAAGCTTTGCAACTTCAGGAATGATGTTAATATAGCTTGTTCCGCCGCCTGCAACGATACCTTCTTCAACTGCTGCCTTTGTAGCTGCCAAAGCATCTTCTATTCTGTACTTCATTTCCTTCATTTCGGTTTCTGTTGCAGCACCAACCTTGATTACAGCAACTCCTCCTGCGAGCTTTGCAAGTCTTTCCTGAAGCTTTTCTTTGTCAAATTCCGATGTTGTTTTTTCGATTTCGTTTCTGATTTGATTAACTCTTTCAGCGATTGCCTGCTTATCGCCCATACCATCAACAATGATTGTGTTTTCTTTCTGGATTTTAACCTGTTTAGCACGACCGAGCTGAGCAATCTGTGTGTCCTTAAGGTCAAGACCGAGTTCTTCTGAGATAACCTGACCGCCTGTTAAGATTGCAATATCCTGAAGCATAGCCTTTCTTCTGTCACCAAAGCCAGGAGCTTTAACAGGAACACATACAAATGTACCTCTTAACTTATTGAGAATAAGTGTTGTAAGGGCTTCGCCTTCAACATCTTCAGCAACAATCATTAACTTTTTGCCCATTTGAACAATCTGTTCTAAAAGCGGAAGGATTTCCTGAATATTTGAAATCTTTTTGTCTGTGATAAGTATATATGCATCATCAAGGACTGCTTCCATCTTATCTGTATCTGTTACCATATAAGGTGAAATATAGCCTCTGTCAAACTGCATACCCTCAACTATGTCAGAATATGTTTCGGCAGTTTTTGATTCTTCAACAGTAATAACACCGTCTGCTGTAACCTTTTCCATAGCCTCTGCGATGAGTTCTCCGATTTCGTCGTTTGCGGCAGAAACTGCGGCAACTCTTGCTATGTCGGCTTTTCCGTCTACCTTTTTAGCATTTGAAAGAAGATTTTCAACTGCAACATCAACGGCTTTCTGGATACCCTTTCTTACAATCATTGGGTTAGCGCCTGCTGTAACGTTCTTTGTTCCTTCGCGAACGAGAGCTTGTGCCAAAAGTGTAGCCGTTGTAGTGCCGTCGCCTGCAATGTCGTTTGTCTTTGTTGCAACTTCCTTTACAAGTTGTGCACCCATATTTTCAAATGCATCTTCAAGCTCAATTTCTTTTGCTATTGTAACGCCGTCGTTTGTGATAATCGGTGCACCGAATTTTTTGTCTAAAACCACGTTTCTGCCTTTTGGCCCGAGAGTGATTTTAACTGTGTCAGCAAGCTGGTCAATACCACGCTCTAATGCGTGTCTTGCGTCTTCTCCGAATAAAATCTGTTTAGCCATTTAATATCCCTCCAAAATTAATCAACGATTGCCAGAATGTCTGACTGTCTTACGATTGTATATTCCTGTCCGTCAAGTTTAACTTCTGTTCCTGCATACTTTGAAATAAGTACTTTATCTCCAACCTTGACTTCCATCTTTACTTCTTTTCCGTCAACCACTCCGCCGGGGCCTGCTGCTACTATTTCAGCAACCTGAGGCTTTTCCTGTGCGGCGCTTGTTAATATAATTCCGCCTTTTGTGGTTTCTTCTGCCTCTAACATCTTTATTACAACTCTGTCTGCCAATGGTTTTATATTCATTTGACATACCTCCTTTAAACAAATATTAGCACTCTCGTTGATTGACTGCTAATAATACTATTATAAACTTATTTAATTTGTTTTCAAATGTTGTATGAGGAAAATATTTTCATTTATATCTAAAATGCTCTGTTTTTCTCTAAAATTCTTTTATTTGCTTTAATTTATAAAATTTTCCAGTATTTCAAAACCTCTCTCTTTACTGTATGCAGGAATACCTTTGTTTAATTCCTGTATATCTTCGTAAGGGTAGTAGGAGGTATCGATATTGAGAGATTTAATAACGTAATATTCCTCTTCATTAATTTCATATAGTGTAAGAGTGTTATTTTCGAGACGAACCAAAAAATTGAAAAAGGCTTCATCGGGTGATGGAGACGGAGAGTCCTCAATATCATTTTCTTTTAAAAGAACCTGCTGCTGGTCTTGATTTTTTCGCATATCATCGCTGTTATTGTTTTTTCTGCATGATGTGAATACGGTGATAGTAGCAAGTATCAAGGCTAAAATTAGTATATAGTGCAATTTTTTCATAACAACTATCCTTTCATAAAATAAGACAAACTGTTTTTAGTTATAATTACCATTCTTTCAATTATTATACAAAAAAGTTTTTTTGATAAATAATGTTGCATAAAATGAATTTTTGTACTATAATATAATTGGTTATGTATGGAATGTACGTGGGAGGTGCCAAAATTGAAACACGCACGAGATAAACGCAAACGAAACTCTGCAAATGTAAGAGCAGAATACACTAAACACGAAAGAAGCCCTTTGGAGCGTACACGTTCTTTAGAAGAAAGACGTTCCGAAATGCAAAGTGTTCAAAAAAGACGTGCTGAGTCAGAAAAGAGAAAGCCAATTAGGAAGAATTCTGACAAAAAGATGACAGCATCACCAAAAAATAAGAGCCGCTTTTTTGCAACGCTTCGTGTTACACTTATAATAATTATTTTGATAGCAGCTGTTGTGATTTTAGGCGTGGGCGCAGGAATGTACGCATCAATTTCGAAAGAAATAGATGCAATGGATTTTGAAGGAATTGCATACAATTTTTCGTCGGCGGTTTTTGCGAACGATGAAAACGGTAACTCGGTAGAAATCACGACACTCCACAGCGATGGAAGAAGGGAATGGATTGACTCGGAAGAAATCCCACAGGTTGCTAAGGAAGCGGCAATTTCTATCGAAGATGAAAGATTTTTCAAACACAGTGGTGTTGATATAAAACGTACGGCAGGTGCCGTTATTGGCTGGATAAAGGCAAAGCTGACAGGCGAGTCACCGTCTTACGGCGGAAGCACGATTACACAACAGGTTATAAAGAATATAACAAACGAAAAAGACAGAACAGTCACTCGTAAGGTAAAGGAAATGATGAGAGCTGTTGCCTTTGAAAAGCGCTTTACGAAGGATGAAATTTTAACGATGTATTTAAACATCGTGTATTTTGGTAATAACTGCTATGGAATAGAAGCAGCATCAAATATATATTTTTCAAAAGATGCTATCGACTTGTCTCTTGAAGAAGCTGCAATGATTGTTGGTATAACGCAGGCACCGTCGAGATTTGATCCGTTCCGCAAACCTGATGAAACTCTTAAAAAGAGAAATACCGTTTTGTCAAAAATGTATGAGCTGGAAAAGATTACCGAAGAAGAATATAATGAAGCCGTTAATTCTGAACTAGGTGTTAACAGTAGGTCTAATGGAATTAGGTCGGCGGTTTATAACTATTTTGTAGATCAGCTTATAAATGATGTAATATCAGATTTGCAAACAGAGAAGGGTTACTCTCGATCATTTGCAGAACAGCAGATTTTTGGCGGAGGACTTAAGATTTATACAACGATGGATAGCGATATTCAAGAAGAAATTGAGAAGATTTACGAAAATACGGCAAACTTCTCGGGAGCTTCGAGAGGAATGCAATCTGCGATGATTATAATTGATCCTCATACAGGGCAAATTAAGGGAATGGTTGGAGGTATCGGTAAAAAGAATGAAAGCCGAGGTCTAAACCGTGCAACGCAGGCAAAGCGTCAGGCGGGATCTTCGATAAAGCCGCTGTCTGTGTACTCTCCTGCACTTGAGACGGGAAAAATCACTGCAGCAACGATTGTTACCGATGAGGCTATCAATATCGGTGACTGGTCTCCGAAGAACTCTTATAAAGGGTTTAAAGGAGATATGACTATACGAAAAGCTTTAGAGATTTCTGCAAACATTCCGGCGGTAAAAGTGCTTCAGTCATCAGGGATTGAAAATAGCTATAAATTTATGACTGAAAAGTATCATTTTACTACTTTGGTAAATGATGATAAAAACCTTAGTGCGTTAGGACTAGGCGGTCTTACTAAAGGTGTTACGCCTAAGGAAATGGCAGCGGCATATGCAACTTTTGCTAATAAAGGTGTTTATATAGAGCCTCATACCTACACAAAAGTTTTAGACAGCAGAGGAAAGGTTGTTTTAGAAAAAGAACCTGAAACTACCCGTGTTATGAGTGAGGCAAATGCATTTATTATGTCAAGCTTTTTAAAAGATGTAGTAAATGGAAGTGCAGGTACAGGAAGAAGTGCAAGACTTTCAGGTATGACAACATACGGAAAGACAGGTACTTCTAATGACAGCAAGGATAAATGGTTTGTGGGATTTACGTCATACTATGTAGGTGCTGTATGGTGTGGCTATGACCAAAATAACGGAAGCGTTTCAAGTAGTATTCCAAACGGTGTATGGAAAAAGGTTATGCAGGCAGTGCATGAAGGACTTGCAGACAGGGCTATTGAAAAACCTTCAAATGTAACAGCTGTTTCGGTATGTCAGAAAACAGGAAAGCTTTCATCAAATGGCTGTACCTATGGCAAAACAGAGTATTTTGCGAAGGGCACATTACCTACAAAGTACTGTAAAAATAGCGGACATGGCGGAACTCCGATTGTGACAACACCGCTTCCTGAGGTTGACCCGACAGATCCGTCTACAAGCCCGTCGCCTGAAGAATCTCCTTCTGTGACAGGAAGCCCTGAACCGGGAGAAGGTTCTACAACGTCTCCTGTTCAAAGTGCGTCGCCGACACCGACGGTAAAACCGGCAACTACGCCGTCTTTTTCACCTGCTGCAACTCCGGCGACTACACCGTCGGATGTGTCGCCTAAAACGCCGGCACCTGCAGGGAATCAAGGTGACGGAGTAATAACATTAGAATAATTATTTAGAAGGGAGCTGATGCTGTGGTAAGTGAAATCATTGAACTCATTAGCACAAAACAATATGCAAAACTTAAAGAAATACTGTCCGAAATGGAGCCTGCAGATGTTGCATATTTGTTTGATGACTTGCCAGAACAGTACAGGGCCCTTTTGTTTAGAATTTTGCCAAAAGAGCCTGCGGCAGAGGTTTTTGTAGAGATTGATGCCGATATGCAGGAAGCTTTAATAAAAGGATTTTCTGACAGTGAGCTCAAGGAAGTCCTTGATGAGCTTTACCTTGATGACGCAGTTGACATTATTGAGGAAATGCCGGCTAACGTTGTAAAAAGAATTATCATGCACACAGACCCTGAGATGAGAGCAGGTATAAATGAAATTTTAAATTATCCAAAGGATAGTGCAGGCTCGATTATGACCATCGAGTATGTTGACCTTAAGGAGAGCATGACTGTGGGCGATGCCTTTACCAGAATACGCCGTACAGGACTTGATAAAGAAACCATTTACACTTGCTATGTCATTGACAAAAACCGAATCCTATTAGGTACAGTATCCGCAAAGGATTTACTTCTTGCAGAAGAAGACTGTGTTATTTCGGATATAATGGAAAAAAATCCGATTTCGGTGAATACTCTTGACGATAAGGAAGATGTTGTTTTATCTTTCTCAAAGTATGACCTTCTTGCGATGCCTGTTGTGGATAATGAGCAGAGGCTGGTCGGTATTGTAACTGTCGATGATGCTATCGACGTTATGCAAGAAGAGGCAACAGAGGATATCGAAAAAATGGCGGCTATTACACCGTCGGAAAAGCCGTACCTAAAAACAGGCATAATAGATACTTGCAGGCAGAGAATACCTTGGCTTTTGGTACTTATGATTTCTGCTACTTTTACAGAGAAAATCATATCACATTTTGACGATGCACTTGGAAAAGTTGTTATACTTACAAGCTTTATACCGATGATAATGGGTACAGGAGGAAATTCCGGAAGCCAGTCATCTGTAACGATTATTCGTGGTCTTTCTCTTGAAGAAATCGAATTTAGGGATATTTTTAAGATTATCTGGAAGGAAATCAGAGTTGCGATAATATGCGGTATTGTGCTTGCGGCGGCAACATTTGCAAAGATGTTTTTCTTTGAAAATGTTTCTCAGTCTGTTGCACTTACCGTTAGTCTTACACTGCTATGCACAATTTTCGTTGCAAAGCTTACCGGATGTATTCTTCCGCTTTTGGCAAAAAAAGTCGGATTTGACCCGGCAGTTATGGCAAGTCCGTTCATTACGACTATTGTAGATGCGCTGTCGTTGTTTATTTATTTTAACTTCGCATCTATGATTTTGGGAATATAAGAGATTTTAACACAAAAATACGTCGGTATTATCCGACGTATTTTTGTGCAAAAAATTTGCTGTTTGCCAAATAAATGGTATTTAATCTGACATAATCTATAACTGTGATTATGCTGCTTGATTATCTGCAATTAGAATTGCTGTTTGAATTTTTGTTGCTGTTAGAATTCTGATTGTTCTGTGAATTTGAGTTTTTGTTCTGGTTGTTGTTTTGATTGTTGTTCTGATTTGTATTTTTATTCTGGTTGTTATTTGAGTTGTTATTAGGCACTTGAATCACTTCCTTTCTGCTACGTTTTTATCCTGTTCGTTTTCGTAAAAAAATATTCATTAAAACCTCAAATTTACTTGAAAAATTCTAAAAAAAATGATATAATAAAATAAATATATTTATGGAGAAAAAGATGCAGGAAAAGATTTGGGAATACCGAGATAAACAACTGAAAAAAGAAGATATAGCAGAGTTTTCAGCCCGTCATAATTTGCCGCCTGCAATGGCAGTAATACTGCTTAACAGAGGCGTTTTAGATAAAGACGTGTGCGCATATATGAAAAAGAGTTTAGAGAGTGTACATAATCCGTTTATGCTACAAGGAATGGAAGAGGCAGCTGACAGAGTTTTAAAGGCTCTTAATGACAGAGAAAAAATTATCATATATGGTGACTATGACGTTGACGGAATAACCTCGACATCAATACTTTATAAGTTTTTAAAAAAAGCAGGAGCGGATGTGGATTACTATATTCCGGACCGATTTAATGAAGGCTATGGAATTAATATCATGGCAGTAAACCGTATGGCAAGAGCCGGAGTCAAACTAATAGTCACTGTAGACTGCGGAATAACAGCTGTCGGCGAGGTGGCTTTTGCAAAAACGCAGGGTGTGGATATGGTAATTACCGACCACCATACCTGTAAAGAAGAACTTCCTGATGCGGTGGCTGTGGTAAATCCCAAAGTTCCTGAAAGCCCATATCCCTTTGATGGACTTGCGGGTGTAGGTGTTGCATTTAAGCTTGTGCTTGCACTAGCAATAAGGCTTGGAATGAACACAAAAGATGTTTTTCTTGAATACGTCGATTTGGCAGCCATCGGAACTATTGCCGATGTTGTGCCGCTTGTTGATCAAAATAGGGTTATTGTATATAAAGGTATTAAAGCTGTTGAAAATACAAAAAATAAAGGCATACAAGCACTTTTAAAGGCGGCTGGCGTTTATGGTCAAACGTTTGACAGCATCAAACTGGCATTTTCTTTAGCGCCAAGACTGAATGTTGCCGGAAGACTGGAAAATGCAAAGATTGCAGTAGAGCTTTTAACCTGTGATGATGAAGAAAGAGCAGAAGAAATTGCGGAATACTTAAATGAAGCTAATCGCAAAAGACAGCAAATTGAGCAAGAAATATTTGAGGAAGCACTTGAAATGGCAAATTCCTTTGAAAAAGAGCAGCTGGTGTATGTCCTTATAAATGAAGGCTGGCATCATGGAGTTATAGGAATTGTGGCATCACGGCTTTGTGAAAGACTTTATCGTCCGTGCATTCTTATTTCGTGTGAAAATGGAAAGGGCAAAGGCTCAGGACGTTCGATAGAGGAAATGAACCTGTTTGATGCACTGTCAGACAGTGATGAAATCCTGACAGCCTTTGGAGGCCATTCGCAGGCTGCGGGACTTAGCATAAATGCGGATAAAATAGATGAATTCCGTGAACGAATAAATGAGTATGCCAAGAAAAATCTTGATGTTGAGAACCTTGCACCTAAACTTAAAATTGACTGCAATTTGGGCGGCGCAAGTATAACGATGAATGCGGCAAAAATGCTGTCAGTGCTTGAACCATTCGGTGAAGCCAATGAAAATCCAGTGTTTTCGGTGTGCGGACTTAAAGTTTTGTCTGCAGATTCTATGGGTGCTGAAGGCAAGCACTTAAGATTGAGGCTCACCGACGGAGCTTCTACATTTAATGCCGTAGGATTTGGAATGGGAGATGCCGCAAACGAATTGGCAGCAGGAGATGTTGTAAATATTGCATTTACAATGAATATAAATAATTATCAGGGCACAGAGAACCTGCAGTTAATTTTAAAAGATATAAAAAAATAGATGGGAGTGATATTATGGATAAAAAACTAAATAATGAAATATTTAATCCACAAGAGACACTTCCTTATATAGCTGATGAAACAGACGTAATAGTAGACAAAATTATCGAAATGGTCAAAGGTTACAGCCCGAAGGCTAACACCGATAGCATCTATGTAGCATACCGTATGGCAAAGGCGGCGCACAGAAATCAGTTTAGAAAATCAGGCGAACCATATATAATTCATCCCGTCCAGATTGCTTATATTGCAACAGAACTTTCAATGGACAGTGTCGCAATATGTGCTGCACTTTTGCACGATGTTATTGAAGATACACCATATAGCTATGATGATATTGTAATGCTTTTCGGCAAATCTGTCGCAGAAATTGTTGACGGTGTCACAAAGCTTAAAAAAATTCAGTACCGTGACCATCAGGACGAACAAGTGGAAAACCTGCGTAAGATGTTCTTTGCGATGAGTAAAGACATCAGGGTGGTTATGATAAAGCTGATTGACAGACTTCATAATATGCGAACACTTGGATTTATGCCTCATGAAAAACAGCTTTATATTGCAAAGGAAACTCTTGATGTTTATGCACCACTTGCGCACCGTCTGGGTATTTCTAAAATCAAGTCGGAGCTTGAGGATTTATCGCTTAAATATTTAGATCCTGTCGCGTATGAAGAAATAGCAGATAGTATAAATAGAAAAAAGAGTGAACGTGAGGAGTTTGTTTCGGTGATAATTGATGCGCTGAAAAAACGTATGCAAGAGAATGATATAGCCTGTGAAATTACAGGCCGTGCAAAACATTTTTACAGTATTTTCCGAAAAATGTATGCGCAGAATAAGACCATTGATGAAATTTACGACCTGTTTGCAGTTCGTGTTATTGTGAACACAGTTTCGGAGTGTTATGCGGTTTTAGGTATGGTTCACGAGATGTACACACCGCTTCCTATGCGTTTTAAGGACTATATAGCGATGCCGAAACCGAATATGTACCAATCACTTCACACAACGGTTGTCGGCGGAGACGGAACACCGTTTGAAATCCAGATTCGTACACGAGAGATGCATAAGGTTGCTCAGGAGGGTATCGCGGCACATTGGAAGTATAAAGAAGGCAAGTCAGGTACTGATTCAATGGATAAGGAGCTTGAATGGGTACGTAAGCTAATGGAAACACAGGCTGATATTATGGATGCCGATGTCTTTATGAACAGCCTGAAGATAGATATGTTTTCCGATCAGGTATTTGCGTTCACTCCGCGAGGCAAGGTAATTCCGCTTCCGAATGGTTCTACTGCGATTGATTTTGCATTTGCAATTCATACACAAGTTGGAACTAAGATGGTGGGCGCAAAAGCAAACGGAAAGATTGTTACTAACTCTTATAAACTGCAAAATGGCGATATTATGGAAATTTTAACATCGCCGCAAGCGAAAGGCCCGAGTAGAGACTGGCTCAAAATAGTTAAAACGTCTCTTGCTAAAAGTAAGATTAATCAATGGCTTAAGAATGAGCGCCGTGATGAAAATATTATTCATGGTAGGGATATTCTGGAAAAAGAGGCTAAAAGACTTAATATTCCGTTTTCCAAGCTGTTCCGTGAAGAATGGCTAAAACCGCTTTACAGGAAGTATAACTTTAACGGTATAGAGGATTTGTTTGCAAGTGTGGGTTATGGCGGACTTTCTTCGCAGAAGGTAGTAATTCGTTTAAGAGAAGAGTATATAAAAGAGCAAAAGAAAAATCAACCGGAAAATGTAAGACCGACGCATACAATCCGCAAGAAAACGAACTCTACGGGCATTGAAGTCAAGGGCATTGATAATTGCCTTGTCAGACTTTCAAAATGCTGTAACCCTGTTCCGGGTGATGAGATAGTCGGGTTTATAACAAAAGGAAGAGGAGTGTCGGTGCATAGAGCGGATTGCCCTAATATCCGGCCGGAAGCTTTGTCCCAAGAAGATAAGAACCGATTTATTAAAGTAAGCTGGACAGGCGAAAATAGAAGCTCTTACGTCGCAACACTTCGTGTTGAAGCAGAAGATTCGCCAGGAATGATGATGCACGTTACAACTGTTCTTGCCGAACTTGCACTAAACTGCGTGTCGGTTAACGCAAGAGCCACAAAGGATAGAAGGTCGGTAATGACTTTTGGTGTTGAAATTCATGGGACTGAGGAGCTTAAGAAGGCAATCTCGAAGATTTCCCAGATTCCAGGAGTTATAGAGGTTACTCGAACAACGAATTAGAGGTAGAATTATGGAAATTCATAAAGAGGAAATTGAAATTACAACTGAATTTATAAAACTTGACCAGCTCCTTAAATTTTCCGGTATCGCAGAAAACGGCGCTATTGCAAAAGAAATGATTTTAGACGGTGTTGCATCTGTAAATGGTGAAGTTTGCACTATGCGCGGAAAGAAAATAAGAAGCGGCGATGTTGTGATTGCTGATTTTGAGGACGAAATTTTTGAATTAACGGTGGTATAATGAAGGTAAAAAGCTTGTCGGTTACAAATTTCCGTAACTACGAAAGAGAAAAGGTCACGTTTTCAGACGATACCAACGTAATTTACGGCAATAACGCACAGGGAAAAACAAATATTTTGGAGGCTGTGTACCTGTTTTCTCACGGGAAGAGCCATCGCACAAAATCCGATACCGAACTTATCCGTTTCGGTGAAGAATATGCAAGACTTCAAATAGAATTTTGCGACGAAAACCGAGAATATCGGGCTGTTATGCAGATTTTGCAAAACGGTAAGAAAACTGTAAAAATCAACAATGTGCCTATTACCAAGCTTTCAATGCTTATGCGGTATTTAAACGTTGTTATGTTTTCGCCTGAAGACCTTGAAATAATTAAGGGTGCACCGCAGATAAGACGTAGATTTTTAGATGAAGCAATCAGTCAGCTTTATCCTGTTTATTTAAAAAACTTGATTTCTTATCATAAAAATTTAGCACAAAAAAATAGTCTTTTGAAAAAGCTTAAGCTTGCAGGAAAATCCGATGACCCGATGCTTGATGTATGGAATGAGCAGATTGCAGAAGACGGCAGTAGTATTATGCAATTTCGTAAAGATTTTGTCGAAAGCCTCACCGGCTTTGCAAAGGAAATTCATAATAATATAAGCGGAGAAAATTTGAATTTACTCTATACACCAAGCGTGGAATGTGATATAATAAGTAAGGAAAGTTTTTTGAATAAATTGGAGTCCGCAAAGGTTCGTGAAATTGAAAACGGCTCAAGTCTTTATGGGATTCAAAGAGACGATTTGAGGTTTTTCATAAATGAAAAAGAGGTCAGAACCTTTGCATCGCAGGGTCAGCAAAGAACAACCGTCCTGAGCCTTAAAATGGCGCAGATGGAGAATATAAACTTTGTTCGCGGTGAATATCCTGTACTTCTTTTAGATGACATTATGAGTGAACTTGATATTTCAAGAAGACTTTACCTGACCGAAAAAATACGAGGGAAACAGGTCATTTTAACCTGTACCGATATTGACACTGCAGAAAGTGCCGGCGGTACTAAGAACTTTTTGGTTCAAGGCGGAAGAGTTAAGGAGGGATAGTTAATATGTATCTTCACTTGGGGAATGACGTTGTCGTGGATTTGAAGACCGTTGTGGGGATATTTGATATGGACAATACGACAGTTTCATATCAGACAAGAGGCTATCTTTCAGATGCACAAAAAAACGGAAAAGTCATTGACGTAACTGATGATTTGCCGAAGTCCTTTATAGTAACTGAAGAGGACGGTAAAACGTTTGTATATATAACATCACTTGCATCACGCACACTTTACAGGAGAGCAAAATCCGATAATATAATTATTTAAAAGTAGGAGTTTTTAGTAATGGAAAAGATTGAAACAAAATACGACGAAAACCAAATTCAAGTCTTAGAGGGACTTGAGGCGGTAAGAAAAAGACCGGGTATGTATATCGGTTCAACGTCTTCTGCGGGACTTCATCATCTCGTTTATGAGATTGTTGACAACTCAATAGACGAGGCTTTGGCAGGATATTGTACCGAGATTAAGGTAGATATAAACCCTGATAACTCGGTAACGGTTACAGATAACGGACGTGGTATTCCTGTCGGCATTCACCCGCAGGAAGGTATCCCGACTGTTCAGGTTGTACTTACAATTCTGCACGCAGGCGGTAAATTCGGCGGAGGCGGATATAAAGTTTCAGGCGGTCTTCACGGAGTTGGCTCGTCTGTTGTTAACGCACTTTCTGAAAAACTTGAGGTAGAAGTTTCAGACGGAGAACATATCCATTACCAGAGCTATCAAAGAGGTAAGCCTACCTGTGATTTAAAGGTTATAGGCGATACAGATAAAACAGGTACAAAAATTACATTTAAGCCGGATCCGGAAATTTTTGAAGTGCTTGAATTTGATTATGAAGTACTTTTAAAACGTCTTCGTGAACAAGCATTCTTAAATAAAGGTATCAAAATAATTTTTACAGATAAAAGAGTTGCTGATCCGGAAGGTGTTACATTGTATGCAGAGGGCGGTATAAAGGAATTTGTTTCTTATATCAATAAGAACAAAGATCCGCTTCATGATGATATAATTTATTTTGAAGCAACAAGAAACGATATGATTGTGGAAGTTGCTATGCAATATACAGATGCATATAACGAAGCGCTTTTGAGCTTTGCGAATAATATTCATACCATTGACGGCGGTATGCATGAGACAGGCTTTAAGTCAGGTCTTACAAGGGTTATTAATGATTATGCAAGAAAATATAATCTTTTAAAAGAAAAAGAATCAAACCTTTCAGGTGAGGATACAAGAGAAGGTCTTACTGCAATTATAAGCGTAAAGGTAACTGAGGCTCAGTTTGAAGGACAGACAAAGACAAAGCTCGGAAACTCCGAAGCAAGAACTTTGGTTGAAAATGCGTTAAATGATAAGTTATCTGCATTTTTAGAGGAAAACCCAAGAATAGCCAAGACAATTATTGAAAAGACTTTAACCGCGTCCCGTGCAAGAGAAGCTGCGAGAAAAGCTCGTGAAGCTACAAGAAAAAATGCACAGGCGAATAACTCATCACTACTCGGAAAGCTTGCAAAATGTACAGATGAGGGCGCTGATTATGCGGAAATCTACATCGTCGAGGGAGACTCTGCGGGAGGTTCTGCAAAGCAGGGCAGAAACAGACGCTTTCAGGCCATTCTACCTCTTTGGGGTAAGATGTTAAATGTTGAAAAATCAAGAATTGATAAGGTTTATTCTAATGAAAAGCTACTTCCTGTAATTCAAGCATTGGGTGCAGGAATTGGCGAGGAGTTTGATATAACAAAGCTAAAATACGGAAAAATCATCATAATGGCCGATGCCGACGTTGACGGCTCGCACATTAGAACACTTCTTTTAACCTTTTTCTTTAGATATATGCGTCCTTTAATCGAAAACGGAAATATATATCTTGCGCAGCCGCCTCTTTATAAGGTGTACAAGGGAAAGAATGCGAACTTGGTGGAAAAATTTGCATATACCGATGATGAACGAAACGCACTTTTAGAAGAAATGGGCAGTGGTGCCAAGGTTCAAAGATATAAAGGTCTTGGTGAGATGGACCCGCCTGAGCTTTGGGAAACTACAATGAATCCTGAAACAAGAACAATGCTTCGTGTTGAGCTTGAAGATGCGATTGCGGCAGACCAGACTTTCACCATCTTGATGGGTGATAAGGTTGAACCAAGACGTGAGTTCATTGAAAAGCACGCAAAATATGTTTCAAATCTAGATGTTTAAAAGAATATAAAAACTATACCATTGTCACATACAAATGCGAATTACCAGACAAGCACTATTTGCGGATATAGAGCGTTAATTCGTATTATGGTCATAAGTAATGGTTTGCATTTTAAAACAATAAAACAATAAAATATCCCTGTCGGGAAACGGTAGATACCATTATCTGCGTTAAAACCCGACAGGGTTTTTTATTGTTTATTTTTTCCAAGACTGAGGTGCAAAAAGAACTAAAATCGGGAATATTTCAAGTCTTCCTATCAGCATATCTCCAATCATAACGAGTTTTGAAAGACCGGAAAATGCCGAAAAGTTTTGTGTCGGCCCAACCGCTTCAAGTCCGGGACCGATGTTGTTGATTGTTGCAGCGATTGCTGTAAAATTGGTTGTAAAGCTAAAGTTGTCAAGACTTATTATTAGAATAGATGCTACAAAAATCATAATATAAGCCGCCATATACACGTTTACAATGCGTACGACCTCATGTTCAACAGGTCTTCCATTTAGTGTGATTTTGCGAACACTTTTAGGGTGAACGGCAGTTGCAAGCTCTTTGAAAATCGTCTTTACAAGTATAATAATTCTTGAAACCTTAATTCCGCCTCCCGTACTTCCTGCACAAGCACCCATAAACATAAGTGTTACGAGTATAGTTTTGGAAAGTTCGGGCCATTTATCAAAGTCTGCGGTTCCATATCCTGTTGTTGTAACAATAGACGCAACCTGAAATGCTGAGTGACGGAAGGCTGTTACCATACTTTCAAAAAGCCCACGACAGTTAAATGCGATAACTATAATTGAAAGAGAAACAATTCCCAGATATGTCCTAAGCTCTTCTGAACGCAATACCGATTTGAATTTACGTAAAAGAAGTAAATAGTATAGTGAAAAATCTATGCCGAACAAAAGCATAAATACTGTTATCACATTTTGAACATAGGGTGAGTAGTCGCCTATACTGCTATTTAAAATCCCGAATCCACCGGTTCCGGCTGTACCAAAGGAAAGGGTTATGGCAGAAAATAAGTCAAGTCCGCCAAAAAGCAGAAGCATAATTTCAATAAGCGTAAGTACAAGATACATTTCGTACAGAATTTTTGCGGTAGAACGTACCTTTGGCACAAGCTTGCTAACCGATGGGCCGGGGCTTTCTGCCTTTATGAGGTACAGGTTGTTTCCGCCCGAAAGCGGAAGTATTGCAACTAAAAATACCAAAACGCCCATTCCGCCTATCCAGTGCGTAAAACTGCGCCAGAAAAGCAAACTTTTAGGAAGTGATTCCACGTCGGTTAAAATTGATGCACCTGTTGTGGTAAATCCAGAAACAGTCTCGAAAAGAGCATCAATAAAGTTTGGTATAAATCCCGAAATGAAAAACGGGAGTGCACCGAAAATACTTAATACTATCCAGGAAAGTGCTACTGCAATAAAGCCTTCTCTTGCATATAATGTTTTGTTTTTTGGTTTTTTTATTGTTAAAGGTAAGCCGAAAAGTAGACAAAATGCTATGCAAAATGCAAAAAGCAGAACGTATGGCTCGCCATATAACGCAGCACAGATAAGAGGCAGAAGCAGTGCGGTTGCTTCAATATTTAATACCCAACCAAGGGTGTGAAGAATAACTTTATAATTCATAATGTCACCCTCTTATTCCAAAATGTCTTTTATATCGGTAAAGCCTGCACGTGTTGTAACAACAATAACGGTATCGCCGGCTTCGATAATATCACGTCCACGTGGGATGATGATTTTTCCGCTTCGGTTTATGCACGCAATCAAAATGTTGTTTTTGAGGCTTAGCTTTTCAATAGGAATACCTGAAATAGGTGAGTTTTCACGAATTCTAAATTCTAAAGCTTCAGCCTTGCCGTCCAAAATGATGTGCATTGTTTCTATATTGCTTCCAATGGAATTGTTTTTCGCACGAACAAACTTAACAATATAATCTGCAGTAATATTTTTTGGATACACGGTTGTGTCGAGGTCAAGGTTTGAAATAACCTCGTCATAGGCAATACGGTTTATTTTGGTTATAAGCTTTCCGTCTGTTTTGCTTTTTGCAAATAATGATAAGAGGATATTTTCCTCGTCGATATTTGTTAGTGCTACAAAAGAATCGGCATATTCAATGCCTTCTTCCATAAGAACTCGGTTGTCTGTTCCGTCGGCGTTTATAATTGTGGCTTTGGGCAAAAGCTGGCAAAGTTCTTCGCTTCTTGCAGTGTCGCGTTCAATGATTTTAACCTTGATTCCGCTTGCTAAAAGTATTTTTGAAAGATAATATCCAATTTCGCCGCCGCCAACAATAATTGTGTCTTTTACACGGCTTGCTTTAATGCCGATTTTCTTAAAGAATTCAGCACCGCTCTTTATAGAGGCAACTATACTTACGAAATCGCCGCTCTTTAAAACAAAATCACCGCCAGGGATAAACGCGTCATCACCACGTACAACTCCGCAAACTAAAATATCGCAGTCAATTTTCTGGCTCATATGTGCGATTTTCAAATTGTCAAGAATAGAGTCTTCAGGTATCTTGAACTTTAATATTTCCGCTCTGCCTTTAGCGAAAGTATCAATCTGGATTGCACTTGGGAAACGCAGTACACGTGCAATTTCTGTTGCCGCAGCAAACTCAGGATTGATTATCATTGCAAGCCCCAAATCTTCCTTAAAAAGATGCAAAGACCTTGCATATTCTGGCTTTCTGACTCTTGCAATAGTCTGGCAATTACCTGCTTTTTTTGCCATCAGACAGGTCAGGAGATTCAGCTCGTCAGAGCCTGTAACTGCAATAAGAATATCGGCAGCTTCAACACCTGCTTCTAAGAGAGTGTCAAGTCCGGTACAGCTGCCTTCAACGCCCATTATATCATACTGATTTATTAAATCTTGAATAATTTTATGCCTTAAATCAACAACGGTAATGTCGTGTTCATTTTCCTGACTCAGCTTTTCGGCAAGTTTTTGTCCTACCTTTCCGCATCCAACAATTATTATTTTCATTTAATATCATTCTCCTTTAAAAACGGATATATATTCCAATTAAATATTATATCAAATCACGTGGAAAAAAGCAAGTATATTTACTTTCCGCTTATGGGTTTAAAATATTCATAAATGCAGGATTTTGCGAATAGGTTAGTAAAAAGGAAGGTGGACGGAGTTGAAAAAAACTGTTTTTGCGGTAATAATTGCGGTTTTAATCGGAATTATACCGCCTGTTTATGCAGAAAATCTTGCAGAGGGAGTAAAATCGGCAATACTTATGGAAGCATCAACGGGTAATGTGCTTTATGAGCAAAACCCTGACGAGCACCTGCCGATTGCAAGTGTAACAAAGATTATGACGATGCTTTTAATAATGGAGCGGATTGAAAGCGGCGCACTTACTTTTGAAGATATGGTAACGGTGAGCGAAAATGCAAACAGCTACGGCGGTTCGACGATGTTTTTGGAAACAGGAGAGCAGCTTAGTGTACATGATATGATGAAGGGAATTGCGGTTGCAAGTGCAAATGATGGCTGTGTCGCTATGGCAGAGCATATTGCAGGGAGTGAGGCAAACTTTGTTGATATGATGAATAAGCGTGCCGTAGAGCTTGGAATGTGTGACACGGTATTTTTAAATACCAACGGACTTGATGCTGACGGACAGTATTCTTCAGCACGTGATGTTGCTACTATGTCACGTGAGCTTATAAAACACAAGAAGATATTTGACTATACAAAAATATGGACGGATTCTTTGCGTGACGGGAAGTTTGAACTTGCAAACACAAACAGGCTGATAAGATTTTATAACGGAGCAACAGGTCTCAAAACTGGCTCAACATCAAAGGCTGGATGCTGTCTTTCTGCAACGGCAGAGCGAGATGGAATGGCTCTTATAGCAGTTGTTCTGGGTGCTAATGATACTAAAACCCGATTTGCTTCAGCAAGTGCACTTTTAAATTACGGTTTTTCGGGATATAGTGTAAAAAAACAGGTCGAAAAAGGTGAACCGACGGGAATTATAACTGTTTCAAAGGGTAAGGTAAAGGAGGTTCAGACAGTTTCGAGTGATGATTATTCTGTTTTGATGGAACGTTCAAAGCCTCTTGAGATAGAAAAGACGGTAACCTTGTCAGACCACGTTCCCGCACCTGTTAAGTCAGGAGATAAGGTGGGTGAAATAACATTTACCGAGAGCGGAAATGTAGTCAAAACCGTAGATATTGTTGCTGCAGGAGATGTGGAGAAAAAAGGATTTGGTATGGTTCTTTTAGATATGATGTATGCACTGGTAAGTGGTAATGTAAGATAAAAAGGTATGCAAAAATAGTGCAGACCTAAAAATAACAAAAACAAACGAAAAACGAAAGTAAAGCCACATATAAAACTAAAACTTTATAATAAATGGGAAAAATATCGTTTTCAAACGATATTTTTCTTTTTAAGGCGTCTTTTTTCACAAATTATATCCTCTATTTACAAATTTTTCTTTTTATGATATAATATCGGTAATTTGATGCAAACTACTTTAAGAAAAGCAGAAACGGAGAAAACAGATGTTTATAGATAAAGCAAAAATTTTCATAAAAGCCGGTAATGGCGGAAACGGCGCTATTGCGTTTCACCGTGAAAAGTACGTTGCGGCAGGCGGACCTGACGGAGGCGACGGAGGTCGTGGCGGGAACGTGGTTTTCAGAGTGGATTTAGGTCTTACCACGCTTATGGATTTTCGGTATAAGCGAAAATACGTTGCGGAAAGCGGACAGGCAGGTATGAAAAACAAAATGAACGGAAAACGCGGTGAGGATATCGTTATTTGTGTTCCGCAGGGTACTGTTGTACGTGATGTGGAAACAGGTAAGATAATTGCCGACCTTTACGATCCGGAAAAAGACGTAATACTTGCAAGAGGCGGAAACGGCGGTTGGGGAAATGCACATTTTGCTACTGCTACAAGGCAGACGCCTAATTTTGCCAAAAACGGACAAAAGGGCGATGAACGTGAGGTTTATCTTGAATTAAAGCTTTTGGCAGACGTTGGATTGGTAGGTTTTCCTAATGTTGGGAAATCAACAATTTTGTCACGTACAACGAAGGCAGACCCTAAAATTGCTAACTATCATTTTACTACACTTGAGCCAAATTTGGGTGTTGTTTCGATTGAAGAGCATATGAATTTTGTTCTTGCCGACATTCCGGGAATTATAGAGGGTGCAAGCGAAGGTGTCGGACTCGGTCATGAGTTTTTGAGACATATTGAGCGTACGAGACTTTTAATTCACGTTGTAGACGTTTCGGGGATTGAAGGCCGAAATCCGCTTGAGGATTTTGAAATAATAAACAGTGAGCTTGTAAAGTATAACCTTGAGCTTGAAAATCGTCCGCAAATTATTGCGGCAAATAAGACCGATATTTTGCAGGATGAAACAGTTTACGAAGAATTCTGTAGTGAAATGAAAAACAGGGGATATACTGTGTTCCCAATTTCAGCAGCAACAGGACAAGGTGTTTGGGAGCTTATGAAGCATACCTATGCAGAACTTGAAAAACTGCCGCCTATTCAGGAATTTGATATTGAACTTGATATTAATGAGCAGGAATTTATAGATAAAACAGATAAAGGATTTGAAATCAAAGTGGAAGACGGTGTTTACGTTGTTTCAGGAACGTGGATTGAGGCTGTCGGTGGAAGTGTCAACTTCTCGGATAGTGAAAGCTTGCAGTTTTTCCAAAATGCTCTTAAAAACCGAGGTGTTATTGAAGCTTTGGTTGAGGCAGGTATAAACGAGGGAGATACCGTAAGGATAGGAGACCTTGAATTTGATTTTGTCTGGTAGGCGAGGTATGTACTATGGAAAAAGGCTTGGACAGGATGAGGCATAGAAACAATAAAAAAAGAAGACGCAATAAGAACGGTATAAAAATTGCGGTTGTTATTTTTGCGGCTGTATTTGCTATAAATTATGTTATTTCGCTTTTTGATGACGAAACTGTTGCAATTACTATTAAAGAAGGAACATCTTCTGCGCAGATTGCAGAGATTTTAAAGGACGAGGACGTAATAAAATCTAAACTTTGGTTTATGTTGCGCTTGTCTGTATCAAAATACAGAGGTAAGTTGCAGCACGGTACATTTAAGTTTGACAAAAATGATTCCGTAGGTGAAATTCTTAAAATACTTGCAACAAAGGGTGCAAAAAAACATACTGTTACACTGACAATACCTGAAGGGTTCTCAGTTGAAAATATAAAGGCACGAGTTGTAGAAATGGGACTTTGTACCGATAATGAATTTGAAAATGCACTGAACAAAGAGTACGACTACTCATTTTTGAAATCTGTTCCTTCTTCTAATGATATACGCTATCGTCTGCAGGGATTTTTATATCCGTCAACCTATGAATTTTATGCAGATGCCACAGCAGAAACAGTTATCAAAACGATGCTTGACGAGTTCCAAAAACAAGTTGGAGGCTTAGGAATTTCCCAAGATAAAATGTATGAAACAATAACCAAAGCATCAATGGTAGAAAGAGAAGCAAAGATTGCGAAAGAGCGGCCGGTAATTGCGGGCGTTTTTGAAAACAGGCTCAGGCAGAATATGCTTATGCAGATTGACGCAACGGTGGTTTATGCGATTTCTGGCGGAATGTATGATGTTGAAAGGGTATATTATAAAGACCTTGAGGTCAATTCGAAATACAACACCTATAAATATAAAGGACTTCCGATAGGCCCGATTTGTTGTCCGGGGATTTCTGCGATAAAAGCGGCAAATAGCCCGCAAAACCATAACTTCCTCTATTATCATACAGATACTTTGAAAAATGACGGAAGTCATATATTTGCCGAGACCTACGAGCAACATACAAGTACACAAAATTAAAACAGAACTGTAACAAAAAAATTGTTGCAGTTCCTTATTTTTTTCGAAATATCTAAAAAAATATTGACATTATTTTTGATGGGTGTATAATATTTTGGGACATAAAAATAGAACAGTAAGCGAGGTGTATTCTTATTAAAAAAAGGATTGATATGGTGAACGGGAAATTACTTCCCGAAATGCTTCGGTTTGCTATTCCTATAATTTTAAGCAGTGTTTTGCAAACACTTTACAATGCAGCCGACTCACTGATTGTAGGAAGATATGAAAGTTCATATGCCCTGGGAGCTGTAGGTTCGGTAGGACCGATTGTAAATACTCTTGTAAATCTGTTTATGGGACTTGCCATCGGTACTAATGTAACAGCGGCGAGGCATTTTGGCGCAGGTGATAAGCTACGTGTCAAGCGTACATCTGATACGGCAGTTATTACGGCGCTGGTAAGCGGTATTGTGATTGGAATTATCGGTTTTTTTGCAGCAGGTCCTATTGCTGATATTGTTGAAATTGACGCAGAAATAATCGATATGTCAGTTTTATATATGCAGATACTTTTCCTCGGAATGCCTTTTACAGCGATTTATAACTTTATTGCTGCAACCCTTCGTGGAACAGGCGATACTAAAAATCCAATGATTTCGCTTGTTATTTCGGGAGCAATAAATGTCATTTTAAATATAGTATTTGTAAAATATTTCAGTATGGGTGTTGCTGGTGTTGCGCTTGCAACGGTAATTTCTCAAGGAATTGCTGCGATAATGATTTTCTGTATGCTTAAAAAAAGCGACATTGGCTTTTCCATTAAAGATATACAGTTTGACAAAAGAATTTTGAGATTTATGGCAGGAATAGGTATTCCGTCAAGTATTCAGGGAATAACATTTAGTGTTTCAAATACAATAATGATTTCATCAGTAAATTCATTCGGAGCAGCGGCTGCAGCAGGCCATGCAGTTGAAAGTCAAATTGAGGGGATTTTGTATGTTGCCATAAATGCACTTACGCAGACGGTTACGACTTTTACAAGCCAGAATGTGGGAGCAAATAAAACAAAAAGAATTACTCCGATTTTAGTTTGGGGAATGATACTTGCTATAACCGAGGCGGTTATATTAAGCATAGCTGCGTATGCCACAAAGGACTTTTTTATAGAACTGTTTGCGCCAGGTGATGTAGCGGCAGCAAGATTTGCAATAGTAAAATATCAATATGTAGTTATTCCGTACTTCACACTAGCATTTTTGGAGATTCCATCGGGAATTTTAAGAGGTATGGGATTGACTGTAACGTCAATGCTTATGAGTATAGTCGGTGTTTGCGGTTTTAGAATTATATGGCTTTTGTGTCTGTTTCCGCTTAATAGAACCCCGGAATTTTTGTATATATCATATCCTCTTTCCTGGCTTGTTACGGGAGCTATGTATATGGTAGCATATCTGTATGCAAAAAGAAGAATGACATTCAATCATTCTTCACTGTAAAAATCAGGGATAAAGTTCTCGCTTGCAGAGCTTCCTTCCTGAATATAAGCATTTTCAATCCCGATTTTAGCGGCGTAATCAAGAATTGCTTCGTAGTGGTCGGGATTTATTTTTTTGTTAAGCTCCTGAAAGGTTTCCGGCAGGGTCGAAAGCGGAGTATATTGGCTCATAATGCTTATGTAAATATCGTTTTCGTACTCTGCAAATAAATAATCAAGAATTTTTTTCGTGTCAAATAAAAGTCCGGGAAGCATAAGGTGGCGGACAATCACGCCTTTTTTGATAATCCCGTTTTCGTCAAACTGGCATTTGCCAACTTGATTAAACATCTCTTTGATTGAAGCTGTGGCAGTTTTAAAATAATTTTTGGCGCTTGAGTATTTTACAGCATATTTGTCACTAAAATACTTGAGGTCGGGAAGATAAACATCAACAAATCCATCAAGCATTTTTATTGTTTCTGCGTTTTCATAGCCGCTTGTATTATATATTATGGGCAGCACGAGCCCATTTTTTCTTGCAATTTTAATCGCTGATATTATCTGCGGTACAAAATGTGTTGGAGTTACTAAATTTATATTGTTTGCACCCTGTTTTTGCAGACTTAAAAAGCAGTCAGCAAGCTCGGATTCTGTTACATATTTTCCACAGTTTTGGGTGCTTATCTTGTAGTTCTGGCAATAGACGCACTTCATTGTACAATACGAAAAAAAGACCGTTCCAGAGCCACTTTTGCCTGAAATACACGGTTCTTCCCAAAAGTGTAGCGCGCTTCTTGCAATTTTAATTTTATCTGTACTGCCGCAAAAGCCTGTTTCGCCTGAAATGCGGTCAACTCCGCATTTTCTGGGGCATAACGTGCAATTTTTCAGTAAATCCATAAATATCCCTCCGTAATTTCTGTAATTTTATCATAAAAAACGCCTGAGTACAATTCTTTTTGCCAAAAATATTGCAAAAAAGAGCATTTTAGTGTATAATTCTTATTTGAACGAAAAGAGGTAGAAAAATGGGAAAGAATGAATTTTTAAAGCAGCAGTTTGGTGTGCCTGAAGACATACTGAGCCTTGTTGATACGTGTGAAGAAAATGTAAAAGAACAATTTCGCTATATTGAAGAAATGGCACAGCTTAACGAGATGAAGGTTATGAAGGCTTTTGCCGATAACCACTTATCGAGCGAGTACTTTATTGCGTCGTCGGGCTACGGTATTGATGACATAGGCAGGGATATGCTGGATAAAATTTATGCGCAGGTATTTGAGTCAGAGGACGCTCTGGTAAGATACAACTTTATTTCGGGTACGCATACTCTTTCAACAATGCTTTTTGCAGTATCAAGACCCGGAGACCTTATTGTTGCTATTACAGGCAAGCCATATGATACACTGGAAGAAGTAGTAGGAATTGCCGGCGAGTCAGGAAGGGGTTCTTTAAAGGATTTTGGAATCAGCTATATGCAGATTGACTTAAAAGCCGACAGCACACCTGACTGGGATGCGATTAAAAAGGTTCTTACAGAGAAAAAGGTAAGAGCGGTATGGATTCAAAGGTCAAAGGGATATGGCGAAAGAAAAACATTCTCTTCTGCCGAAATCGGTGAAATGATAAGTTTTGTAAAGAAAATTTCGCCGCAAACTCTGGCACTTGTCGATAACTGCTACGGCGAATTTGTTGACGAAAAGGAGCCTACATATTACGGTGCAGACCTTTGCGGCGGCTCGCTTATTAAAAATGCCGGCGGCGGAATTGCACCGACAGGCGGATATATTGCAGGTAAGTCAGAATATATCGAGCTTTGTGCATATAGGCTGTCAACAGTCGGAATTGGCAGAGAAAACGGTGCAACCTTGGGTATGAACAAACCGCTTTATCAGGGACTTTTCTTTGCACCGCACGTTGTGTCGCAGGCACTTAAAACAGCGATTTTGTGTGCGGAGATTTATGAGAAATTAGGATTTGTAGTTGAGCCGTCTTCAAAGGAAATCCGCCACGACATAATTCAGGCGATAAAGCTTGGTAGCGGCGAAGCGCTTATGGCATTTTGTGAGGGTATTCAAAAAGGCTCGCCTGTTGATGCTTATGTAACTCCAATTCCGAGCGATATGCCGGGTTATCAGGAAAAGGTAATTATGGCAGCAGGCGCGTTTAATCAAGGTTCATCAATCGAGCTTTCAGCAGACGGCCCGATGCGTCCGCCGTATATGGTTTATATGCAGGGCGGAATTACTTATGAGTCAGCAAAGCTGGGCATAATTATGTCTGTAAAGGCTATGCGTGACAGAGGAGTTATATAAATGGAAGTTGGACACATTCTATATCATTCATTTTTGGATAGTGTAAAGATTTTGCCGTTTTTGTTTGTGGTTTACCTGCTCGTGGAATACTTAGAGCATAAAAATAATACCCTGATGCACGGGATTTTCACAAAATCAAAAAAACTTGGCCCACTTTTGGGAGCTACCTTTGGTACAGTTCCGCAGTGCGGATTTTCGGTAATAGCATCTGAGCTTTTCTCAAAAAATGCAATCAGTATGGGAACATTAATTGCAATTTTTATTGCAACCTCGGACGAAGCGATTCCGCTTATGATTGCTCATCCTGACAGGCTTGGCGATTTGGCAAAGCTTGTTTTAATAAAGTTTGTAATTGCTGCAGCTTCAGGATTTTTGATTGACCTTGTCATTCGGAAAAAAACGGCGGATTCCTGCTGTGACGGGCATCATCACGTTCACGGTAACTGCGAAAGTTGTGACGGCGGAATTTTAAAATCTGCGATAGTGCATTCGGTAAAGATTTTCCTGTATATATTTGCTGTAAATATAATACTTACCGCAGCGGCAGAAATTATTGCTCCGTTTATGCAATTTATTTCTCAAAATAAGGTTTTGCAGGCACTTCTAGCATCACTTTTCGGAATTATTCCTAACTGTGCGGCATCGGTAGTTTTGACAGAGCTTTATCTTGCAGGAAAAATAACAATTTCGGCACTAATCGGCGGGCTTTGTACAGGTGCCGGTGTCGGACTTGTTGTACTTTTTAGACAGAACAAAAATTTGAAGCAAAATTTTGTAATTTTAGGACTCATTTATGCAATCGGAGTGATTGTTGGAATAGTTATTTAAAAAAACAGAGCGATTGTGCGTGAAGTGATATAATGATGGCTTGCCATTTTTATGCCTTAAAAGTTATTTACTACTTCACACACGGCTCTGTTTTTTAATTATAATTGGTGATGTTAAAAAATCTCTGTTTTGTAAAATTGGCTTATCTGCACAAAGTGCCGCAAGATTTGTTGCTAAAATATCGGGTAGAATTGCATCGCTTTTAAAATCCGCAACCTTATTTATAATGGGCAGTGAGCAGGTATTTTTCATTTCAGAAAGCACTTTTTTGCCGTTTTCGGTCATACCGAGAGTGCGGATGTATTCGGGGTTTTTAAAACCATCCCGAAGTCCTAAAAGCATTGATACTACAATTCTTTGAAGGCGTGTTCTTGTGTACCGCTTTGTCTTGACAAAATCAATAATTTCGGAAATACTTTCCTTGTCGATGGCTTTTAAAAATCTGTTAGCAAGCCCAGACTCCATATCAGAAATTCCGTCAAAGGCAGCAGCTCCCTGGGTCATCAGCTTATATTTAAAAATATTTGTAAGGCGGTTTAAGTCATACCTTTCATAGCCTTTAAAATCAAATGGGGAAAATTCTAAAATATCCTCGTCCTTTGAAAGCTTTTCACGCAAAAGTGTTGCTGATGCAAATTCGCCCTTTGCCCTTAAATCGTGATATCCGACAGCTTTTCGTGTAATTGTAATAGGCTTGATGCTGCTTCCGATTTTTTCAAGTGCCGAAATATATTCTATTGCAAGAATATTATTGGGATGAAAAACAAGTTCTGTGTCGAGAATGCCTTTATATGCAAGGGAACGGGCTTTTGGAAAAGCAAGTCCGTCATTTACAAATTTTTTGATTTGTCGAGAAACCTCAGGCGGCTCGTCCGCCATTATTTTAGCACATTCGGACAGCTTTTCTATATCACCGCATTCGCTACCAAAACTGACCGCATCAATAACGCCAAGAGAGTCAAGAATCCTGATTCCTCCTTCGCAGAAGCCTTGCGCAGAGGAGACAGAATAGGAAACGGGAAGTTCGATTACAAGGTCAGCACCCGATAAAAGAGCCGCTTTTGCTCTTGTCCACTTGTCAAAAACTGCAACATCACCACGCTGAACAAAGCTTCCGCTCATCACGCAAACTATTGCATCAAAATCTTTTTTTAATACATCAATCTGGTACTTATGTCCATTGTGAAAAGGGTTATATTCACAAATGACACCTGCAATTTTCAACTATCCCACCTCCAAACCTTTATTTTAATTATTATATCTCAAAATTTGGATTTTGTACAGAGTATTTTTATATATTTTGATGTATAATATTTAGGTAAATAACGTTGACAAAACAGGCATAATAGATTATAATATGAATGAATGTTCATTTGTTAAAATGTAAACGTTCAATTTACGAAAAAGGAGATGTTAATATGAATGTCTATCTGGATAACAATGCAACAACTTCTCTTAGTAAAGAGGTTTTGGAGGCAATGCTTCCTTACTATACAGATATTTACGGGAATGCGTCGTCAAAGTTTTATGACGTAGGAAGACAGGCGGAAAAAGCAGTTTTTGAAATCCGTGAACGTGTGGCAAAACAGCTTGGTGCCAAAGCTAACGAAATATATTTCACGGCATCTGGCTGTGAAGCAGACAACTGGGCAATAAAAGGAATTGCCTTTGCCAATAAATCTAAAGGCAATCACATAATAACTTCAAGCATTGAGCATCACGCAATTTTGGGTGCTTGCGAGTTTTTAGAAAAACACGGCTTTGAAGTGACATATCTTCCAGTTGATGAAAACGGACGTGTTAATCCTTACGATGTCGAAGCTGCAATCACCGATAAAACAATTTTGGTTTCAATTATGACAGCCAACAATGAAATCGGTACGATTGAACCTATTTCAGAAATTGCAAAGGTATGTAAGGAGCATAAAGTTATTTTCCATACAGATGCTGTTCAGGCAATCGGTCATATGAAGATTAATGTGGCGGAGCTTGGTGTTGATATGCTTTCTTTGTCAGCACATAAATTTCACGGCCCTAAAGGTGTAGGCGTTTTATATATAAGAAACGGAGTTAAGATTGAAAATCTTATTCACGGCGGCGGACAGGAACGTGGTAAACGTGCCGCAACCGAGAATGTTGCAGGTATGGCAGGTCTTGCAAAGGCTTTGGAGATTGCAAACCAAGACCTTGACGAAAAAATTGCGAAGATGAAAAAGCTTCGTGACAAGTTGATTTCGGGAATTGAGGCGAGTGTTCCGTTTAGTCGGCTTAACGGACCGAAAGATGATACAAGACTTTGCAATAACGTAAACTTTTCATTTAAATATATTGAAGGTGAGTCAATTCTAATGATGCTTGATATGAACGGCATTGCGGCATCAAGCGGAAGCGCTTGTGCATCGGGTTCGCTTGACCCTTCACACGTTCTTTTGGCAATAGGCTTGCCGCATGAAATTGCGCACGGCTCGCTTCGTTTAAGTGTTGGCGAAGATACAACTGAGGAAGAGGTTGATTATGTACTTAAAACTATTCCGCCGATAATTGAAAGACTTAGAATGATGTCGCCGCTTTATGAAGAGGTTTTAAAGAAGGAGGGGAAATAAATGTATTCTGAAAAAGTAATGGACCATTTCGCTAATCCGAGAAATGTAGGCGAAATTGAAAATGCAAACGCAGTTGGTCAGGTAGGAAATGCCAAGTGTGGAGATATAATGAAAATTTATATGGATATAGATGAAAATGAAGTTATTAAGGACGTAAAATTCAAAACATTTGGCTGTGGAGCAGCGATTGCGACAAGCTCTATGGCAACAGAAATGGTTAAAGGGAAAACTGTTGATGAAGCACTAAAGCTTACCAATAAGGCAGTTATGGAAGCTCTTGACGGACTTCCGCCTGAAAAGGTACACTGCTCGGTTTTGGCAGAAGAGGCTATCAGATCCGCAATAGACAACTATCGTGGAAAAGATGATGAGGTAGTTGACCACCAAAGCTGTAACTCGGACTGTGCAAGCTGCCCAAAGGCAGGAAAGTAAGAAAATAAAAAACCTGAATGTTTAATGCATTCAGGTTTTTTGATGTATTTATACTTCTCTAAAGCATCCAAAGAATTTGAATTTTTCGTCCGAGTTTTCCATTTCGGAAAGTACGGCGTAAAGTTCCTCGGAGTAAACCGATGCTTCCATTTCAAAGTAGAACTCAAATTCAAAGTCACGTCCGGGGATTGGTCTGCTTTCAATTTTTGTTAGGTTGATACCGGCTGCGGCAAATTTTGAAATTACTGCATAAAGTGAGCCTTGAGTGTGAGGAAGTGTGATAACAAAGCTAATTTTATCAGCACCCGGATATATTTCCGGCTCTTTTGAAATACAGATAAATCTTGTGTAGTTGTTGTCGCTGTCGATAATATTGTCATTTATAATATGAAGTCCGTTAAGCTGCGCACATTCGCGTGAACAAATTGTGGCAATATCATTTCTGTCGGATTTCGAAACGTATTCTGCCGCAAGAGCAGTATTTTCCCAAGGTGTAACAGTTACGCCGTTAAGACTTTTTAAGAATTTATCACACTGGCCGATTGCCTGTCTGTGCGAGCATATTTCCTTTATTTTACAGTCTTTAGACTTAGCAGCAAGAACGTGGTTAATCTGAATTTTAACAGCCTTTACTATTGAAAAATCATAAGAACTGGTAAGGTCATAAACCTCTGTAACAGTTCCGTGAACACTGTTCTCAAGCGGAAGGATACCATATTTACACATACCGCTTGATACTGCATCAAAGACACCCTTAAAGGATTCAAAATACATAACCGACGGATTGAAGAACAGCTTTTCGCAGGCTTTTTGTGAATATGCACCTTCCTTGCCCTGACACGCAACTACTGCTGATTGTGGGAACTGCTTGTCGGTTGATGCAAGTGCCTTTTTAATTTGGTCAACGATTTTTGATTCGTGACTGATTTTTCGTATCTGATATTCACGGCTTACTGCAAAAAGTGTGTTATAAAGGATTTTAACATACAGTCCAAGCTCAGGTGAAACCTCGCTTGTTAATTTGTTTACTATTTCACGCTCACGCTGTCCGTTAAAAATAGGAAGATTGTTTTCTTGTTTGAATTGTGCAACTTCCTTAACTGCTTCCATACGTTCTTCAAACAGCTTAACAAGCTGTGAGTCTACTCTGTCAATGGTTTGTCTTGCTTTTTCCAAATTCATTTTTTATTCTCCTAACATATTTAAAATTGTAATTGCGGCAGCTGCCTCAATTACTGGTACTGCCCTTTGCACAATACAAGGGTCGTGACGGCCGGATATTACGAGTTTTTCTAAACGTTTGGTTTTTAAATTAACCGACTCTTGCTCTTTTGCGATAGAGGGTGTAGGCTTTATTGCTACCTTAAAAATTATTGGCATTCCGCTTGAAATTCCGCCTAAAATTCCGCCGTGATTGTTTGTACGTGTTTTTATATCATCTCCGTCAAAATAAAAGCTGTCGTTATTTTCCGAGCCATACATTTCGCTTGACAAAAAGCCGCTGCCAAACTCAATCCCTTTAACTGCAGGAATTGCAAAAATGTTGCTTGAAAGCTGACCTTCAATTCCGCCGAAAAGCGGCCCGCCAATCCCTTTTGGCATACCGATTATGGCACATTCTATAACTCCGCCGACAGAGTCCTGATTGATTCTTGCATTATCAATTTCGGCTTTCATTTTCTTTTCGGCATCATCTGAAATCACACAAAAATCCTTTGCCTTTATTCTGTCAAGTTGTTCTTTTGTGATGTCTACTGTGTCAAAATGCTCATCACAAATTCCGTGAACAGATGCAATATGTGCTCCAATTGAAATGCCTTTTTCCTCTAAAAGCTGCATACATATCGCTCCTGCAAAACAAAGCGGTGCTGTCATTCTGCCTGAAAATTGTCCGCCGCCGCGGATGTCGTTATTTCCTGCATATTTTATGTGTGCAGTAAAGTCTGCGTGGCCTGGCCTAGGTACATATCGCAGATTTTCATAGTCCTTGCTTTTCTGGTCAGAATTTTTAATTATTGCAGTAATCGGTGCGCCGCAAGTTTTTCCGTCCACCAGGCCTGATACGATTTCAGGGAAGTCTGCTTCGTTTCTTTTTGTAGAAAATCTGTCTTTTCCGGGAGCACGCCGCTGCATAAACGCATATATTTTTTCCATATCAGGAGTAAATCCTGCAGGCAAGCCTTCTATTACAGCACCAATCGCTTCAGAATGTGACTGACCAAAAATTGTAACCTTTATTTTATCACCTGTCGAATACATCGAAAATACCTCCAAGCTTTTTAAAATCATCAAAGAATGCAGGATAAGATTTTTTTACTGCCTCTGCACCTTTGATTTCCACCTTGTTTTTACAAATGCAGGATGCAACGGCCGCAGACATAACCACTCTGTGGTCGCCAAATCCGTCAACTGTTCCGCCTAAAAGAGAACCTGTGCCGTCAATAATCATTCCGTCGTCCGTTTCGTTTGCATTTCCGCCGAGACTTTTTATGCACTCGGTCATAGCAAGAAGTCTGTCGCTTTCTTTAAGGCGTAGTCTTGCCGCACCACGAATGATGGTTCTTCCTTTTCTACTTGCGGCAAGGATTGCCAAAATCGGAACAAGGTCAGGAATTTGAGATGCATCAATGTCGGTGCAATCAAGTAAATCCATAATTTTTCTGTCGCCTTGATATGAATTTTCATTCATTCCCTCTATTTTAATTCCTCCACAAATTTTGTTTAGAACTGCCCAAAAGGCTGCTGCAGACCAGTCGCCTTCGGCTGAAATTTCGCCGGGGCTTATGTATTTTTGGGGTTTTACTGTGTATATATTGTCTTTAATATCAATGTGAACACCAAAATTCGAAAGAGTGTCGAGCGTCATATCAACATAAGCTGATGAGTTTAAAGAAGATGTCAGTATAATTTTACTCTCTGCTTCAAGAAGAGCAAGTGCAAACAAAAGTCCTGTAAGGTACTGTGAGCTGATACTTCCTGAAATTTTATATTCACCGCTTTTTAAAGTGCCCTTTGTATTCATTGGAAGTGTGTCAGAATCAACTGCGACATCGTGTAAGCGAAGCTGATTTGTAAGCTCTGAAAATGGACGCTCAGGAAGCCTGCCTTGTCCTTTAAAGCTTGCGCTTTCGCAAAGTACCGATGCGACCGGCAATAAAAAACGTGCCGTCGAACCGCTTTCGCGGAAATTGAGAAAGGCCTTTTTGACATTTTTAGAAATAGGTGTTATCAAAACTCCGCTGCTGTCTTTTTCAAAATTTCCACCGAGTGCTAAAATGCAGTCAAGTGTTGCGTCAATGTCATCAGAAAAGTTGTTTATATTAATTTTTGTGGGCTTATTTGAAAGAGCCGCTGCAATGATTTTTCTATGTGCATCTGACTTTGAGGATACGGCAGAAACTGTGCCCGAAAGCCTTGAAGGCGTAATTATAACATTCATTTTTCAAGTCCTTTTTTGATATATTCCAAAAGTTCATCTGTCGAAACCTTATAAAGACTGCATTTTCCACATTTTTCTGGCAAAACCAAGGTCACAGTATTACCTGTACGCTTTTTGTCGGAAAGTGTTACGCTATAAAGCTCATCTGCGGTATAGCCGCATTCGGTAGGAAGACCGCATTTTTGTAATGCACAAACGACTTTTGTGAAAGTTCCGTTTTCGCAAAAACCTCTTTTTTCGGCAGCTTTTGTTATTATTGCCATTCCGATTGCAACGGCATGACCGTGAGTGATTTTAAAATCACTGCATTTTTCAACAGCATGGCCGATGGTGTGACCGAAATTTAAAAGCTGGCGAAGCCCTGTATCAAATTCATCGCAATTTACAACTTCGCTCTTTATGCTGACACAGGAAGCGATTATTTCTTCAATATTATCACGGAAATTTCCGTTCATTTGTTCGAATAAAGCGAGGTCTTTAATCATACCGCATTTTATGGCTTCGGCAACACCGTCAAGGTAGGTCTCGCTGTCTAATGTAGAAAGAGTGTCGGTGTCGCAGATTACGAGCGACGGCTGATGAAAAGCGCCTGCGAGATTTTTACCGCTTTTAAGGTTAATTCCGGTTTTTCCGCCGACAGACGAATCAACTGCTGCTAAAAGAGTTGTAGGAATCTGCACAAACTTAATTCCGCGAAGATATGTAGCCGCTGCAAATCCTGCCATATCGCCTGTAACACCGCCGCCCAAAGCAATGATTATATCACTTCTTGTGAGCTTGTTTTCGGCAAGAAATTCTAAAATTTCAATATATGTTTCAGAATTCTTTGAAATTTCACCGTTTTTGAAGGTAAAGGAAACAGTGTCAAAGCCTGCCTCAGTAAGAGATTTTTCGACAATTTCGCCATAGAGTGGAAAAACTTTATCGTCGCTTATGATTGCGGCACGGCATTTAGGAATAACTTCTAAGATAAGTTTTCCTGCATTCTTTAAAATGCCGCTTGATATAATAACGTCATATTCACTTGATGTGTCAATGTGTATTTTTTTCATTATATTATTCCTTTCCGCCAATTTGGTCGGACAATGCTTTTTTCTCTCTGCCATCTTTCAATAGGCTAAAAAGTACTTCCCTGTTGCCGCTGCGAATGGCATCGGAGTATTCTTTTAATCTGTCAATCAGCGTGTCGATTTCGTCTGCAAGATTTTTAGGATTATCTAAAAATAATTCGGTCCACATAGTTTCATTAAGATGAGCAACTCGTGTTAAGTCTCGGAAGCTACCTGCTGAAAAGCCTGCGTGCAAAAGTGAAGACGGGCTTTTTATATAGCTGCTTGAAACAACGTGTGCAAGCTGTGATGTGTATGCAATGATTTTGTCGTGTTCGATAGGCGTTGACATTTGAACTTTAGAAAATCCTATTTTTAAAAAGGTATCTTTAAGAATATTCACTTTTTCTTCAGGGGTTTCAGGGTAAGGCGTTAAAATCAACGATGCTCCGATAAATAGGTCGGGGATAGAGGATTCATATCCGAACTTTTCAAGTCCTGCCATCGGGTGCATTCCTATAAAAGTAAGTCCATACTCCTTTGCAATAGGATAAATTTCGGAGCAAACCTTTTCCTTTACACCACCGCAGTCAGTCAAAATTGTGTTTTTGCCTATTTTTGCGGCATTTTCCTTTATGAAACGAACTGCTGCTTTAGGATAAAGTCCTAAAACAACAATATCACATTCTTCGAAATTTCCGTCAAATTCTGCGTCAATCGAACCATCTTTTAAAGCTTTTTGTGTCACAGAAATGTTTTTATCATATCCCAGTATATCATAATCCGTGAATTTTTTAAAGCCTTTTGCAATAGAACCGCCGATGAGTCCTAAGCCAATTATTGCAATTTTCATCTTGCCGCATATGGCAGAACTGCATCTACTGCCTTTTTAACGTCATCAAACTGCTCCGGAGTTAAGGACTGGGCACCGTCGCACAGAGCCTTTGATGGATTGTTGTGAACTTCTATCATAAGTCCATCTGCGCCGGCAGCTGCCGCTGCAACTGACATTGGCTTAACGAGCTTTGAGATACCTGTGGCGTGGCTTGGGTCAATTACAATCGGAAGATGCGACATCTGGCGAAGCATTGGTATTGCGGAGAGGTCGAGAGTGTTTCTTGTAGCAGTTTCAAAGGTTCTGATACCGCGCTCACAAAGAATAACCTTTTCATTTCCACCTGCCATAATGTATTCAGCACTCATTAAAAGTTCCTGAAGTGTTGAGGATAAGCCTCTTTTTAAAAGTATTGGCTTGTTGATTTTTCCAAGCTCCTTTAAAAGCTCGAAGTTCTGCATATTTCTTGCACCAACCTGAATGACGTCAACATCGTCAAAGAGAGGAAGGTGCGATAAATCCATAATTTCTGTTACTATCGGAAGACCTGTCTTTTCTTTTGCCTTTAAAAGAAGCTCAATTCCGTCACCACGAAGTCCTTGGAATGCATAAGGAGATGTCCTTGGCTTAAAAGCACCACCGCGAAGCATAGAAGCACCGCTTCTTTTTACTTTTTCAGCGATGTCGGTAAGCTGCTTCTCCGACTCAACAGAGCATGGACCTGCCGCTATTGCAAAATGTCCGCCACCAATTTTTATATTTCCTATTTCGATAACGGTGTCTTCTGGGTGGAACTTTCTGTTTGCATTTTTATACGGCTCCTGAATACGTTTTGCGCTTTCAACAATATCAAGGGTTGAAAGCATATCAATATCAACAGAAGATGTGTCACCAATTAAGCCAACAATGGTTGTATGAGCACCTTCTGAAAGGTGGATTTCAAGATTTTGGGATTTAAGCCAGACGGTTAAATTGTCCAGCTGTTTTTTGTCATAGTTTTCTTTTAAAATAAGAATCATTTTTTTCGCTTCCTTTCGCATTCAAACAATTAAAAACGGGGATTGCGTGTTACTCGCAATCCCCGCTAAATACTAAAATGAATTTTAGCAGTATGACAAGCAACACAACAAGGCTTTACCAAAATAATAAGTAAAGCCATAAAAGTATTCAAAAGTGCTGCAAATGTGCTTCATTTTTAGTAACCTCTTGTTCTTATTTGCTAATTATTATAACACTGTGTTTTTTGTTTGTCAACATTTTTTTTAAAATTCTTGTTTTTATATATTTGATATTGTATAATTAATGATGAGGTGAGGGTTTTGCGTGAATTTAATTTAACCGTTACGGATATTTTTGACTCCAAGGACATAAAATTTATATTAAAAGTGCATTTCGGGTTTTCAGATGCTATGATAACGCGGCTTAAAAAGGGTGACGGAATACTTTTAAACGGAGAAAAGGCATTTGTCATAAAAAAAGTAAAAACAGGCGATGTCTTAAAAATCACACTTTATGATGAAAAATCTGAAAACATTGTGCCGAACGACATTCCTCTTCAAATTCTTTATGAGGACGAGGATATATTGGCGGTTTCAAAGCCTGCCGATATGCCAACTCACCCATCAATTAAACATTTTGAGGGCACGCTTGCAAATGCGGTTATGCACTATTACAAGGACGTGCCGTTTACTTTTCGTGCTGTGACTCGCCTTGACAGAGATACATCAGGAGTTGTTATAATCGCGAAAAATGCAGCAGCGCAGGACAAGCTTTCAAATCAGCTTATGTCAGGAGAATTCAAAAAGGAATATCTGGCACTTTGCGTAGGAATTTTAGGTGAAAAATCAGGCAGAATAGATGCTCCTATAAAGCGTGAAAAGGAAGGTATCATAAAAAGGTGTATTGCTCCTGACGGAAAACGTGCGATTTCTGACTATGAAGTAATTGAAGAAAAGAACGGAATGTCAATGATAAGACTTATTCCGCATACAGGCAGAACGCATCAATTAAGGCTTCATCTTTCTTATATCGGAACACCCATTTATGCCGATTTTTTGTATGGTGAAGATGTTATAGGTGAGAGAATAAGGCTTCATTGCAGAAAGGTCAGCTTTATTCATCCGTTTAATGGAGAAAGAATGGAAATTATTGCATCGTTGCCTGATGATATGGCTATTGAAAATATAGGGAATACAAAAAACAGTTGAAAAATATATTAATATAATGTATAATTATATTGGCGCAAGATATCAAACATAAATCCAGAAAGGGAAGTGAAGATATGTCAGATTACAGGGCTGATTATGAAAGATGGCTAAAATGCAGTCTTTTATCAGATGAGGAAAAGCAGGAGCTTTTATCAATCGGAAATGACGAAAAGGAAGTAGAGGAGCGCTTTTACCGTGAACTTGAATTCGGAACAGCAGGAATGCGCGGAATTTTAGGTATTGGCAAAAACCGTATGAATATATATAACGTGCGTCGTGCATCTTGTGGTGTTGCAAAATATGTAAAGGACGCAAAAACTGCAGACAAGGGCGTTTTAATCGGTTACGACACAAGAAATTTCTCAAGAATATTTGCAGAAGAAACTGCCAAAACGCTTGCAGCACAGGGTGTTAAAGCATATCTTTTTGATACAGTACATTCTGTCCCTGAAGTTTCTTTCGGAATAAGGGAACTTGGCTGTGGTGCAGGTGTTATGATTACTGCGAGCCACAACCCAAAGGAATATAACGGTTTTAAGGTTTATGGCCCTGACGGCGGTCAGCTTCCGCCTGATGCAGCACAAATTGTTATTGATGAAATTGGCAGACTTGATGTTTTTGACGATGTTAAATTTATATCACTTGATGATGCAGAAAAAGCAGGGCTTTTAGAAGTTGTCGGCCCTGACCTTAACGAAAAATTTTTAAACATTATAAAAACACAGCAGATAAATCCTGAAGCGGTTTATGAAGTAGCAGATACAATGAAGCTTGTTTATACACCATTGCATGGAACAGGTGCAAGACCGATTAAGGAAATTTTAAAGAGAATAGGCTTTAAAAATGTGCTTGTTGTAAAGGAACAGGACAATGAGGACGGCAATTTTTCAACAGTAAAGTCACCAAATCCTGAAAATGCTGAAGGCTTTTCCTTTGCAATAGAAATTGCAAAGGAAAACGACGTTGACCTGATTATAGGAACAGACCCGGACTGCGACCGTGTGGGAATTGTTGTGCGTGATAAAGAGGGTGTGTACAGAACATTAACAGGAAACCAGACTGGTGCACTTTTAGTTGAGTATATTCTTCGTGCAAGAAAAGAACAGGGCAAGCTCCCAAAAGACGGCGTTGTTATAAAAACTATTGTTACAACAGAGCTTGCGGCGGCTATTGCAAAGGCTTACGATATTGAAATAATGAGTCTTTTGACAGGCTTTAAGTATATCGGTGAAAAGATGACCGAATTTGCTGAAAAGAAAAACCATACCTACCTTATCGGTTTTGAAGAAAGCTACGGATATCTTGTAGGAAATCACGCAAGAGATAAAGACGGCGTTGTTGCTACAATGCTTATTGCCGAAATGGCAGCATATTACAGAACAAAAGGTATGACCTTGTATGAGGCGCTTCTAAATATTTACAATACCTACGGCTTCTGTGCCGAAAGAACTGTTTCTTTCACTATGCCTGGTAAAGACGGAATGGAAAAGATGTCACAAATTCTTGTGAATTTGAGAAAGACGCCTATAACTTCAGCAATCGGTATGGACGTATGCAAAACAACCGACTACCAGTTTGATGAAACAGGACTTCCTAAATCAAATGTTCTTCGATATGACCTTACCGATGGAAAAACATATTTCATTATAAGACCGTCGGGAACAGAACCTAAAATTAAGCTTTATATCGGAACTTCTGCTGACAGTATGGAAGCGGGAAATGCACTGATTGATAATTTGGTTGAAGATGTAAAGAAACAGATGGGAATATAAAAAATGAGGGGCTGTAGCAAAATGCGCACATCACACAAGGCAGAAAAAGCGCATAGCAAAGCCATTAGATAGCATAAGCGGTATTAAAATAAAGAAAAATTTAGGGAAGAAATTCGTCTTTTGACGAATTTCTTCTATTTTAGTGCCTTGTGTTTTGAACAAACTTCGCCTCTTGGCGTACCCTCGTACGCCTTCGGGTAGCCGAAAGAAAGGTTGCACCTTACTTTCGCTCAGTTTGTCCAATCTGCGCTATTTTTCGTCCAGCCCAAAAGGGACTGTATCATTTTGATACAGTCCCTTTTTATACGCTTTTATTCACATCAATATGTGAGGGGTTTAAAATAGGTTTTAAGTTTTTAAAAGAATTGTATTAAAAAAGCGTATAGCAAGGCTATACGCTGAAAAACGCATAACCTCTAAGTTTCTGCAACAAAACCAACTAACTATCCGCATATTTATAAAATATTCAGGCGTTAACAAGGTATGCATTTTTACCTATTAAATAGCCTGAATAGTTTTACTATATAAATTTTATGTATAAAAAAATAAAACGGATAGAAAGGTCACCGAAGGGTTACGATACTATTCAGTTAGTTTTGTTGCACTTTTATAATAACACATATCTTGATATTTGTCCAGCAAAATCTATCGACTTTTTTCGACGAAAAATTTGTTATAAAGATTTTTCGGTAAAGAATAATGTTCTTGACAAATTCTTCAAAATAAGCTATAATACAAAAGAAATAAAAGGGAGTAGCTTACAGTATTTGTGACAATCGGCGTCAGTACGGCATATGCCCGCCGTTGTATTAAATAGCAAGACTTTTATTGCATTTTTTTTGCAATAAAAGTCTTTTTTGTTGTTTGCTACTTAAATGGAGGAATGAAAAATGGAAATTTTATTTGAAAATTTGATGCTCATTGAGTGGAAGATGGTGATTATGTGGATAATCGGAGGAGTACTTATCTATCTTGCAATCAAAAAGAATATGGAGCCGTCATTGCTTTTGCCGATGGGCTTTGGAGCAATTTTAGTTAACCTTCCGCTGTCGGGTGCAGTTACGCAAGGTACAGAAGTCGGAATATTAGACGTGCTTTTTAATGCCTGTGTTTCAAATGAACTGTTTCCGCTTCTGTTGTTTGTAGGAATAGGTGCTATGATTGACTTCACACCGCTTCTTCAGAATCCGAAGCTGATGCTTTTTGGTGCGGCGGCACAGTTTGGTATTTTCTTCACTTTAGGTGCGGCAACACTCTTAGGCTTTGAGCTTAAAGATGCGGCTTCAATCGCTGTAATCGGTGCGGCAGACGGACCTACATCAATCTTTGTTGCAAATCACTTTAACTCGAACTATTTAGGCGCAATTATGGTTGCGGCATACTCATATATGGCGCTTGTACCGATAATTCAGCCACCTGTCATAAAGCTTATTACATCTAAAAAAGAACGTCGTATCCGTATGGAATACACAGAGAAAAAGGTATCAAAAACCACAAAAATTCTGTTCCCTATATTCTTGACTGTTATCGCAGGCCTTATCTCACCGCAGAGTGTGGCACTTGTAGGATTTTTGATGTTCGGAAACCTTATCCGTGAATGTGGGGTTTTAGATTCACTTTCTGAAACAGCTCAAAAGGTGCTTGCAAATTTGGTAACATTATTTTTGGGAATCACGGTTGCTGCAAGAATGCAGGCAGATGCATTTTTGTCGGTTGAAACACTTATGATTTTGGGTTTGGGCCTTGTAGCATTTGTGTTCGATACATTCGGTGGAGTTATGGTTGCGAAGTTTTTAAACATATTCCTTAAAAAGAAAATCAATCCTATGATTGGTGCGGCAGGAATTTCTGCATTCCCGATGTCAGCAAGAGTTATCAATAAAATGGGTCTTGAAGAGGACAACCAGAACTTCCTTCTTATGCATTCAATTTGCGTAAATGTATCAGGACAGATTGCATCTGTAATAGCAGGTGGACTCATACTAAAAATGTTCGGCTGATTTGATTTGTAGGAAAGGACGGTAAAAATATGAATATAAATGGTTTTTTAGAAATTATCCCATCAGCACTTGTCGGATGGGCAAATGTGTTTGCAGTAATTCTTATAGTTGTTGTAATGATTTCCTTGCTAAATAAAATTTTTAAATAAATTAAATTTAAAATCGGCAGAGACGTTTCTCTGCCGATTTTTTAGTGTTTTATAAGACCTGTAAACTTTGATAGCTCCATCAGTATAATAGGAACAATGATAAGCCCTAATGCATATAGATAAAGTTTGGCAGGAAGTATTACAAGTCCAAATGCAATATTAAGCGGTGTAAAGAGTACCAAAAGCACCAAAATGAGTGAAATAAGTGCCGCGCCGTTTAATTTGGCATTAGTGAAAGGCCCGATTTTAAAGAGTGAATGCTCTGACCTCATATTGTAAACCTGAATGACCTGTGAAAGTGCCAAAACCGTAAATGCCATTGTCTGTCCGCCTTCGAGTGTGCCCTCTATATTCTCGCCGAGCCTAAAACCTATAAGTGAAAGAATGGCAAACATCAATCCTTGAAGGACAACTCTTATTCCAAGGCCGTGTGCAAAAATTCCTTCGTCCTTAGGCTTTGGTTTTCTGCTCATAATGTCTTTTTCAACAGGCTCCATTCCAAGCGCTATTGCAGGCAGACTGTCGGTAACTAAGTTAATCCATAAAAGCTGCATTGATAAAAGAGGAGTTTTGTGCCATAGAAGCATTGCCGCAAAAACGGCTATAACCTCGCCGATGTTTGTGCCGAGAAGAAATCCGACAACTTTTTTGATGTTTGCGTAAATTCCGCGACCTTCTCGCACAGCCTCAACGATTGTAGCGAAGTTGTCATCGGTAAGAGTCATATCGGCAGCACCCTTTGCGACGTCTGTGCCTGTAATCCCCATTGCACAGCCTATGTCAGCGGCCTTTAATGCAGGCGCATCGTTAACGCCGTCGCCTGTCATTGAAACAACCTGACCTTGCCTTTGCCAAGCCTTTACAATCCTGATTTTGTTTTCTGGCGAAACACGTGCATAAACTGAAATTTGTGTAACCTTCTTGTCAAGCTCAGAGTCGGACATGGCATCGAGCTCGGCGCCTGTTATAGCGAGGTCGCCGTCTTCTAAAATGCCCAGCTCTTTTGCGATTGCAGAAGCTGTAACGACATGGTCGCCTGTAATCATAACAGGTTTTATTCCGGCTTTTCTGCAGGTTGCAACAGCGGCTTTTGCTTCAGGTCTTGGCGGGTCAATCATACCGACAATCCCCATAAATGTAAGTTCTGTCTCAAGCTCTTTGGGTGTTGGATTTTCAGGGATCACATTAATTTCTTTGTACCCAACAGCAAGCACACGAAGAGCATTTCTGCTCATTTCTTCGGTTATTTCCTTTGCTTTTTGAAGGTCGCCCTTAAGACACCTTTGTGCCATCACATCAAAAGCACCCTTCACTATTACGATATATTTTCCGTCAATTTCGTTAACTGTTGTCATCAGCTTTCTGTCTGAATCAAACGGAATTTCTGCAAGACGCGGATATTTCTTTGAAAGCTCGTCTTTCGGCATACCGCTTTTGTGAGCGGCAAGAACTATTGCGGTTTCGGTCGGGTCGCCGATATGCTGTTCTTCGTCGCCTGTAAATACAACCGAGCCATCGCAGCAGAGAGTTCCGTAAAAAAGAAGCTTTTTGATTTCTTCCGAGTTATTTAAAGTAATGTCAGATGTGCTATCAGCACCGTCTGTGTAGGCTTTAACCAATGTCATTCTGTTTTGTGTAAGAGTGCCTGTTTTGTCAGAGCAGATAACACCGGCACTTCCGAGTGTTTCAACGGCAGGAAGACGGCGAATCAGGGCGTTTTGTTTAACCATACGCTGAACGCCTATTGAGAGTACTATTGTTACGATTGCCGGAAGACCTTCGGGAATTGCCGAAACTGCAAGTGAAACGGCAGTCATAAAGATTTCCATAACAGGAATACCGTTTGTTATTCCTACAACGAATATAATGGCGCAAGCAGCAAGTGCCACAATGCCGAGATATTTTCCAAGCTGTGCAAGCTTTTTCTGGAGCGGCGTCTGGGCATCGGTCTCGTTGTCCAGCAGGTTTGCGATTTTACCCATTTCAGTATCCATTCCTGTTGCCGTGACAACGGCGGTTGCTGTTCCGTAAGTTATGCTGCAACCTGAAAATAGCATATTACTGCGGTCGCCAAGCGGTGCATTTTCGTTAATTTGTGAATCGGCATCTTTTTCTGACGGAACCGATTCGCCTGTTAAGGCAGACTCTTCACTTTTAAGGGCGGCACTTGTTAAAAGTCTACTATCAGCAGGGATGAAGTCGCCTGCTTCTAAATGTATGATATCGCCCGGTACTAAAAGGTCAGCATCAATAATTTTTTCCTCACCGTCACGGATTACTCTTGCGTGCAGTGCCGACATATTTTTGAGCGCATCAAGCGCTTTTTCAGCCTTGCTTTCCTGAAGCACACCCATAACTGCATTTAAAACAACGATTAAAAGAATTAAAAGCGGTTCGAAAAATTCCTTTGGGTTTGCTTCTATGCAAGCTATTACAAAAGAAACAGCCGCAGCAGCTATTAAAATGAGAATCATAACGTCTTTAAACTGGTCAAAAAACCTTTGAAGCGGTGATTTCTTCTTTTTTTCTTTCAGCTTGTTTTTGCCGTACTTTTCTAAAAGCTCCTTCGCCTTATTTTCCGAAAGCCCTGCGCCTTCTAAAACATCAAGATGATTTAGAACATCTTCCTTTGATTGGCTGTAAAACAACAATTTTAATTCCTCCTCATTAATTGCCTTTTATTTTATGAGATTATAGCATATATTTTGCTTGTTTTCAACAAACAAGGAAATATTTAACAAAACGTACACAATTTATTTTATATGATGTAGTGTGTCCTCAAATTACGAAAAAAATAAACAGACTGCAAAAATACAGCCTGTAAAAATTATTTGTGATAGCTTTCGCCGGATAAGATTTTAAACCCACGATAAACCTGCTCTAAAAGTACCACACGCATTAGTTGATGTGGAAGTGTCATTTTTCCAAAGGAAAGGCGGAGTTTTGACAATTTTTTAATCTCATCCCAGAGCCCTAAAGAGCCGCCGATTATAAATGTTATGTGGCTTGCCTCCATTGAAATATACTTGATTTTATCGGCAAGTGCCGGGCTTGACATTTCATTGCCTTCTATGCACAGAGAAATGACATAACTGCCTTTTGGGATTTTGGACAAAATTGCGTTGCCTTCTTTTTCAAGTATTGCCTCACATTCTTTATGTGATGCATTGTCGGGAATTTTTTCGTCCTTAACCTCAATAATTTCGGTTTTTGCGAAACGTGAAAGTCGTTTTAAGTATTCGCCCACCGCATCGGTAAAAAACTTTTCCTTGATTTTTCCTACGCAAATTACAGATATATTCATCTAAACTTTGACACCTCGTATCTTGCTGCAATAGTAATTGCTGCGTCTTTTTTTAAGTCCACTCCGTTTTTGGAAAGAAGATTTATTGTTTCGGTATATGCCAGACGCGGCGTATTATTTTCATTTGACAAGTGGCCCAGCATTATATGACGTGTTCCGTTTTTGACAAGCTCAAGTACGGTTTGTGCTGCCGCTTCGTTTGACAGATGACCTAATTCGCCGAGTATTCGCTTTTTTAAAACTTGCGGGTAACGCCCGAATCTTAACATATTAATATCGTGATTTGACTCTAAAAGTACTGCAATACTGCCCTTTAGATGGCCAAATATATAGTCATTCATTTTTCCGATGTCGGTAGCTAAGGACAACTTTTTGTTGCCGAAGAAAAAGTTGTACCCGACAGGATTTGCAGCGTCGTGTGGTATGGAAAACGGCTTTACACCGATTGTTCCGACTTCAAAATCAATATCTTGTGAAATGTATTTAATGTTATGCTCATCAATTTTTCCGATATCCATACATTCGTGTGTTTTTGCCGTAGCAAAAATGGGCAGGTTGTATTTTCTTGATACAACACCTGCCCCTTTAATATGGTCATTGTGTTCATGAGTAATGACCAAAGCATCAATGTCCCAAGGACTTATTCCAATTCTTTGAAGCGCTTGCTCAAGGGCTTTGCAGGAAAGTCCGCAATCTGCCAAAAGCGTAGTTTTACCGTCAGAAACAAGAGCACAGTTTCCTGATGAGCCGCTTACCAATGATAGAAACATATATTACTCCTATTCCGTATATACGCAAATTCTTTGGATGTCACCACCGATAGATGCAAATTTTTCTTCAAAGTTTTCATAACCTCGGTCGATGTGATAAATATCTGTGATTTCAGTAGTGCCGTCTGCCATAAGGCCAGCGATAATCATAGCAGCGCCGCCGCGGAGGTCTGTTGCACGAACAGTTGTACCCATAAGCTTAGAAACGCCGTTTACGATAGCAAGCTTTCCTTCAACAGTTATATCTGCGCCCATACGCTTTAATTCGCCGACATAGCGGAAACGATCGTCCCATACGCCTTCACGAGCCGTACTTGTACCATTTACGGTTGAAAGGTATGTAACGAGCTGCGGCTGCATATCGGTAGGATAGCCAGGGTATGGAAGAGCGATAAAGTTAACCTTTTTGAGTTTTTTGTTTTTGTCAACCCATACTCTTATGCTGTCATCAAATTCTTCTACTAAGACGCCCGATTCCTTGAGTTTTGCACTGATGGATTCAAGGTGTCTCGGAATTACATTTTGAATTGTAACATCGCCACGAGTTGCAGCGGCGGCAATCATAAATGTTCCTGCTTCGATTTGGTCAGGAATGATTGAATGTGTACCACCATGAAGCTTTTCAACTCCTGTGATTTTAATTGTATCTGTTCCTGCACCTCTTATTTTTGCACCCATTGCGTTTAGGAAGTTTGCAAGGTCAACAATATGAGGTTCTTTCGCAGCATTTTCAAGAATAGAGACACCTTTTGCGGTAACTGCTGCCAGCATTACGTTTACCGTAGCACCAACAGAAGTAACGTCAAAATAGATGTTTGCACCGCACAGTTCAGTAGCCTGTGCTGAAACTCTTGCATAGGAAAGGTCATATTCAGCACCTAGTGCTTCAAAGCCTTTTAAGTGCTGGTCGATAGGTCTTGTACCAAAGTCACAACCTCCCGGCATAGCAACTACGCAGTTTCTGAATCTTCCCAAAAGTGCGCCTATTAAGTATGATGAGCCACGCATTTTACGTGCAAGTTCATCATCGGGATGGTTCGAGTTTACGGGTGTACAGTCGATTTCGACGGTATTTTTATCAATAACCTCAATTTTAGCACCTAAATCACGAAGAATATCTAAAAACAGTTTAACGTCTTTAATATCAGGCAAGTTTTCAAGTCTGCATTTGTCTTTAATCAAAAGACAAGCGGGGATAATAGCAACTGCGGCATTTTTTGCACCGCTGACGGTTATTGTACCGCTAAGCGGATTTCCGCCTTTGATTACCAGCTTCTCCACAGGTTCACACTCCTTAAATCAATCTATATAAGCTAACATTAATTCGATTTTTTTACACATTTTATATCATATTATAATAAGTATAACATATAATTGATGAAAAAGCAAAATAAATATTAAAAAAATATAAAATTTTACAAGAAAAAAACAGAGGAACGTTTATTCCTCTGCCAAATCCGTAAAATCAAACTACACGAGTGACCTTTCCTGAACGCAGGCAACGGGTACAAACATTAACTGATTTTGTATTGCCGTTAACAACTGCTTTTATTTTCTTTACATTAGGCTTCCAGGTTCTGTTTGATCTTCTGTGTGAGTGGCTGACCTTAATTCCAAAGGTAACACCCTTTCCGCAGATATCGCATTTTGCCATTTGTAAACACCTCCTATTTTCTAAACGATTATCAAAACATAGATATTTTACCACAACTTTTCAAATAATGCAAGCATTTTTATTAATTTTTTTTAAATTATGCAAACTGACATTATTTATTGGTGAAAAAAAGATAAATATTTGTAAAAATTTAATTGAAATAAAATCAGTTTTGGTATATAATAAAAATGTATAGTTATGTCCAAAAGAAGCGCTTGATATAAAAATAGGTTTTGCAAGGATAAAAGGGCAGAGGCCATGGCGACTTGGACAGAAATTTTCTTAAAAGCCTTTAGCAAGGAAAGGAATGATTATAATATGCATGATTCTGCTTTCAAAATACATCTTTCGAAAGTAATAGAGGAGTTTGGGTTTGAAAGAATGTATTCCTCCTCAGATATTGATAAGATTATGATTGACACACCTGAACTTAACAGGCCTGCTCTTCAAATTGCGGGTTTTTACGATTACTTTGACCCAAAGCGTATTCAAATTATGGGAAAGGTAGAAGCAACATATCTTGAGCAGTTTCCAAGAGAAAAACGCTATGAGCTCATGGACAGACTTTTTTCAACAAAGTTTCCTGCACTTTTGACTACGAGAAATATGCAGCTATTCCCTGAAATGCTGGAGCTTGCGGAAAAATACGATATGACAATTCTTCGTACAGAAGAATCAACATCGAGCATAATGAGTGCATTAATCAGCTACTTAAACGTCCAGCTTGCTCCAAGACGTACACGTCACGGTGTTTTGGTTGAGGTTTACGGCGAAGGTGTTTTGATTATGGGCGAAAGCGGTGTTGGAAAAAGTGAAACTGCTATTGAGCTTTTAAAAAGAGGACACAGACTGGTTGCCGATGATGCTGTTGAGATAAAACGTGTTTCGTCAAGAACGCTTGTAGGCTCATCGCCTGATATTATAAGGCATTTTGTGGAGCTTCGAGGAATAGGAATTATTGACGTAAAAGAAATTTTCGGTATGGGTGCTGTTAAGGACACCGAAAGCATTAACATGATAATACATTTAGAGCCTTGGGTAGAAGGAAAACAGTATGACAGACTTGGAATGCTTGAGGAATATACCAATATTATGGGAATAAATATACCGTCTTTAACAATCCCTGTAAAACCTGGACGAAACCTTGCAATAATTATCGAGGTTGCGTCAATGAATAACCGACAGAAACGAATGGGCTATAATGCGGCAGTGGAACTTAACAACCGACTTATGCGTGAAATGCAGAAACAGGCAGAAAGAGGAGAATAATGAAATATACGGTAAAAACAGACCTTCATACACATACAACAGCTTCAGACCATGCATATTCTACACTTGAAGAAAATGTGCGCTTTGCAAAACAAATCGGAATGGAAGCGATTGCGATGACAAACCATGCACCGGCACTTGGTGATGCACCGCATATATGGCATTTTGAGGCTATTAATCTTGTTCCGCCTTATATAGACGGGGTTCGTGTTTTGAGGGGCTGTGAATCTAATATACTAAATATAAACGGCGATATTGATATAACGGAGCAGAGCGGAAAAAGCCTTGAAATTGTGATTGCGAGCATACATTCTCCGTGTTATGCAGATAACGATATGAAGGGACTTCATACAAAAGCATATATGAATGTTTTGGAAAATCCGATTGTTGACATAATAGGACACAGCGGAAATGCAAAATGCCCGTATGATATTGAAAAAGTTGTGAGACGGGCAAAGGAACTTGGAAAGCTTATAGAGATTAATTCGCACACATTTGATGCAAGAAAATCGAGTATAGAAAATTGCAGGAAAATTGCACTTGCCTGCAAGGAAATCGGGACGGGAATATGTGTAAACTCCGACGCACATTTCTCTCGCAGTGTCGGAGATTTTGAAAAAGCTTTTGAGATGCTTTCGGACATAGATTTTCCGGAAGAACTTATT
>JAZQEC010000006.1:0-111650 GCA_045538755.1 Clostridia bacterium | reverse complement strand
CGTCAAACCCAACAGGTATGGTTTACACAGAAGCGGAGCTTCGTGAGATTGCTGATTTTGCAGTTGAGAAAAATCTTTATGTAGTTTCTGACGAAATCTACGAACATTTGATATATGAAGGAAAACATGTTAGTATTGCTTCTTTTAATGAAAAAATCAAAGACCTTACGATAGTAATTAACGGTGTTTCCAAAACATTTGCTATGACAGGATGGAGAATAGGTTACGCTGCTGCAAACCCTGAAATTGCAAAGGCAATGGCAAACATTCAGTCACACGCATCTTCAAACCCTAACTCTATCGCGCAGGCAGCTACGATTGCAGCGCTTTTGGGCGGAATGGAAGAAGCGGATAAAATGCGTAAGCAGTTTAAACGCCGCCGTGATTTTATGGTAGAAATGTTCTCAAGCATTGATGGTGTTTCCTGCAAACGTCCTAACGGTGCGTTTTATATAATGATGAACATTGATGAGCTCATAGGCAGTACAATGTATGGCGTGACAATAAACAATGCAGATGATTTTGCAAAGCTGTTTTTAGATGTTGCCAAGGTTGCGGTTGTGCCGGGAACAGGCTTTGGTGCAAGCAATTATGTAAGATGGTCTTATGCGACAAGTATGGATAACATCGTTGAAGGAATTGAAAGACTTAAGAAATTCCTTCACGCGGCAGATTTGTAATCATTTAAAATAATGGAATTTTATTCCCTTTTGGCGAATAGTATGTACTACTATACACAAAAGGGGATTTTTTTGTGAAAAAAATTAAAATGGTTTTAATGCTGGTACTGATAGGAATGTATGCAGCAGGCATTGGCATAGGAAGTATCAGGCAAATAAAAGCGCAAAATCAGGATGAAATGTATGAATACCTAGAAGGCGCAGTAGGAAATTACGAGGCGAAAAGTATTGACAGCATAAAAAGTGTAGCCAAAGATAATGCAAAAGTTCTCGTAACGGTCTTGCTGTTTGGTCTTTTCAGGACTATACCGCTGGCAGTTTCGGTAGTGGTGCTTTTAAAAGGATATTCGGCAGGCTTTGCAATAACTTCTATGCTCAGGTTTTACGGAATGAAGGGCTTGCTTTTTTGCGGCGCAAATTTGGTATCGGTAATGATTTTAATTCCTGCACTCTCTATGTACGGTGCTTTATCCACCCATAATGTCATATATAACCGTCACGATAAGCGTGTATTTTTAAAAAAATATTTTATTTTTGCAATTTTAATAACCGCAATATTTTGTGTTGATAGCCTTGCAAGAGGATTTTTTTCATCAATATTTATGAAAATGGCATCTTCTATGGTAAAAACTGCGTAAAAATATTATCAAAAAATGTCTGTACTTATTCGTATTTTGTGTTATAATTAAGCTGTAAAATAAACGTGGAGGGAATTTTGATGCAGGAATTTTTAGATGGATTTGTCTTTTCGCTTATCGGAAAGCAGGAAAAATCCAAAAACACAATCCTGTCATATAAACGAGATGTGTCGCAGTATCTTGCCTTTTTAAAGGAAAAAGGTATTTATGACATATCAAAGACTGACAGGTCAACAGTGCTTACATATTTGATTTTCCTGAAAAATCAGGGAAGAGCTGCTGCTACAATTTCTCGCAGACTTGCATCGCTTCGCTCGTTTTATATGTATGTAATTGACAGCGGAGTAAAAATGAAGGACCCGACAATGAATCTCGAAACACCGCAGGTGGCAAGAAAAACGCCAAGTATTTTGACAACTGCCGAAGTTGAACTTCTTCTCTCGCAACCAAAGTGCGTTGATGCAAGAGGTTATCGTGATAAGGCCATGCTGGAGCTTTTGTATGCAACAGGGATAAAAGTGTCTGAGCTTGTAAATATTACGGTAGACGATGTGGATTTGAAACAAGGCTATTTGAATTGCAGAACTGCGACGCATGAAAGAGCAGTCCCTGTAGGGCATTTAGCACTGACGGCGGTAAGCAATTATATGGAGTTTGCACGTCCGAATATGGTTCCTGATGATAATGTCAAATTTTTATTTTTAAATTGCAACGGTACTCGTCTGTCGAGGCAGGGATTTTGGAAAATACTGAAAAAATACAGGAAAACAGCCGGCATTCAAAAAGACATCACACCATATACGCTAAGGCATTCTTTCGCAATACATCTGCTTGAAAACGGAGCCGATTTAAAGGCAATTTCACAAATGCTCGGTCATATAGACATCTCTGCAACGCAAGTTTACTCGCAGATTGTAGACGGTGGCATAAGGGCTGTTTATGAAAAAGCACATCCAAGGGCTTGATGTTTGTGCAAAAACAATGCTTGCATTTTGTAAAAGTGTGATATAATAAAAATATTGCGATAAAATACATATAGACAACGTCCGCTTTTAGGAGGAAGGAAATGGATAAGAAAATTGATTTAAATGCCGTTTTATCTAAATTCGCGGTTGATGCCAAGATAGAAGCACATGGTAACGGACACATCAATGATACTTACAGAAGCGCAAATAAAGAGTTCATTTTGCAAAGAATCAACATTAATGTATTTAAAGAACCAGAAAAAATGATGGATAATATTGCTTGCGTAACGGAATTTTTGAGAGAAAAAATTGTTGCCGAAGGCGGAAATCCTGACAGAGAAACCGTTACAGTTATAAAAACAACGGACGGAAAAAGCAGTTATCGCGTAGATGATGACAATGTATTCCGTGTATATAAGTATATTGACGGAACAAAGACGGTTGAAGAAGGTACAAAAGAAGATTTGTACCGTGCAGGAATAGGCTTTGGACGTTTTCAGAGACTGCTTGGCGACTATCCTGCAGAAACTCTTTATGAAACTATTGAAAATTTCCATAACACACCAAAACGTGTACAAGCACTTGAAGAAGCAGTAAAGGCAGACATTGTAGGAAGAGTAGCTTCCGTTCGTGAGGAAATTGACTTTGTTCGTGAGTGTGCGGCATTTGCATCAGTAGTAACCGACGGTATTCAAGATGGTACAATACCACTTAGAGTCACACACAATGATACAAAAATCAATAATATTCTTTTTGATGCAAAAACAGGCGATGCGATTTGCGTTATAGATCTTGATACAGTTATGCCGGGAAGCGCGCTATACGATTTTGGAGATGCACTTCGAATCGGTGCGTCAACCGCGGCAGAAGATGAGACAAACCTTGATATTGTAAATTTTGATACAGAAACTTTTGAATACTTTGCAAGAGGCTATCTAGGCGAAATGGGCTCAAGACTTACAGAAAAAGAAATTGAACTTTTACCATTCTCTGCAAAGCTGCTCACTTTTGAATGTGGAACAAGATTTTTAACAGACCATCTAAATGGTGATACATATTTCAAAATTCACAGAGAACATCACAACCTTGACAGAGCAAGAAACCAGTTCAAGCTTGTTCGTGACATAATTAAAAAAGAAGAAAAGATGAAAGAAATTATTAAAAAACTTATATAAAAATTTGAACAAATACAAAAAATCCGAACCAAGTGTTCGGATTTTTTTATGTCTTTACGAGTCAACTCTGGCTCCTAAAATGTGGAGGCATCTTATCTGGCTGAAATTATAGGTATTTAAATTCCGCTGAAAAGCATCGTTGTTGTGGGCACAGATATAATAGTTTTTTCTGCCTCTTACAAGCTTTATCATTGTTAGAATTAAGGAATGATAAAAGTCGCCACGGCTGTTTCCGAGCTGAATTATATCGCCGGGAAGAAGATTGTCAAGCGGCACATCTTCAGCATAAGGTCCAATGCCATCGTTGGTAGTCATAAAATTATAAAAGTATTCAACCCCTGACCAAGACGGTGACTTGTTACTGCCTGAAATATAGTACCAACCAAAGGTTGGAGTATAATTCATGACGCCACATCCTGCAAAAACACTCTGTGAGGCAAAAGAAGTACAATCGCCGCCTAAATCAGCATAGTCATAGTAGGCAGGATTTCGTGCAAGTGCCCAGCGAAGTGCATACTGAACGGCCTGGGTACGGTCATATTCAATTTCACGCATACATATTTCCTTTCATACATAAATTTTACCCTGTTAATATAATATGCATTTGTAGGAAAAATGATTAAAATTAATATGCCGGCGGAAGATTCCATTTAAAATGTGTGGCAAGCATACGTATTGCAAATGTTATTCCTGCACTTAAAAATGCAGAAATGGTATAGCTTATCGAATTTATGTACATAAAATAAAAGACTATACTTCCCGTAAAAGCTGCAAGGACATAGATATGTTTTTTTAAGACAAACGGAATTTCTCCAACCATTATATCTCTTAAAAAACCGCCACCTATACCGGTAATGACACCCACGGTGACCGTTAAAAATGCGTTTTGAGCAAATCCGTAGTCTATTGCAGTTTGAGTTCCTATAACAACAAAAACTCCGAGACCCAAGGCGTCAAATATGTTATTAATACTATCAATAACATCTGTTTTTGAGCAGTACAGGTCTTTATTGATGTGTGCAACTGTGAATACAATAAGCGCCGTAATCGCCGCATAAAGGGCGTAGGTATAATCGATGAATATTGCCGGCGGTTGTATGCCGAGCAGAATGTCTCTTGTAATTCCACCGCCTGTTGTTGTAATTACAGCCAAAAAGACAACGCCGAACGGATCAGCACGTTTCTTTATGGCAACCATAGCACCTGATATTCCAAATGCTACAACTCCTATGGTACAAATGAGGTCCATTACAATTTCTGTGTACAATTAAAATGCCTCCTTTTAGGTGCTTTATATATTGATATTAACATACAGCTTGATTAAATTCAAGTATTTTTACAAGAAGATAAGGAGTTTTTTTTGAGACTGCACAGGTATAGAATTATAAGGTAAAAATGCTTAAAATATTTGTCGAAAAAAACAAAAAGGAAGTTTTTTCTGTTGACATAAAATACGATATGTGTTATTATCAAATTAGTTAAAAATTGAAATTAATTTTATGAAAATAGCAAAACACATCGTTTATTGGAGAGTGATTCCCATTAAAGCATTAGAAGAAAAAATTTTAAAAGAAGGTGCTGTTCTTCCCGGAAACATTTTGAAGGTGGGCAATTTCTTAAATCATCAGATTGATACTGCGTTTTTAAAAGAAATCGGAGATGAAATTGCACGTCTTTATGAGGGTGAGGGAGTTAATAAAATTCTCACGATTGAGGCTTCGGGCATTGCGATTGCGGTAGCGGCGGGATTTTCTATGAATGTTCCTGTTGTCTTTGCAAAAAAACATAAATCCAGTAATGTTGAAGGCGATATATATAAATCGAGTGTTGAGTCTTTTACACATAAAATGGTTTATGATATTGTTGTAAGTCGGGAGTTTATAAATGAAAATGACAGGATTTTGATTGTAGACGATTTCCTTGCAAACGGAAATGCGCTTATAGGTCTTGCTGATCTTGTCGAGCAGGCAGGTGCAATCGCTGTCGGCGCCGCCATTGCTATTGAAAAAGGATTTCAAAACGGTGGAGATACATTAAGAAGTCGTGGTATGAGGGTTGAATCTTTGGCGATTGTTGAAAGTATGACGGAGACTTCACTCAAGTTCAGACCACAAAATAATTAAGATGTAAATGAATTTTACATAAATTAAAATTGCCAAAAGGCACGGAGGTACTAAAAATGAAAAAAATCATATCATTGTTAATGGTAATGGCAATGGTCATCGCTTCTTGCTTTGCTCTTGCAGGCTGTGGAGCAGGTGGCGACACAGCATCAGACGACATCAAAGTAGGTTTTATTTTCCTTCACGATGAAAATTCAACTTACGACAAGAACTTCATTGATGCTGCAACTGCTGCAAAGGAAACTCTTGGTCTTACAGACGAGCAGGTAGTATTCAAAACAAACATTCCTGAAACAGCAGAATGTTATGAAGCAGCAGCTGAGCTTGTAGATGATGGCTGCGATCTTATCTTTGCAGACAGCTTCGGGCATGAAGATTTTATAATTCAGGCTGCAAAGGAATTCCCAGATGTAACATTCTGTCACGCAACAGGTACAAAGGCACATACAGAAGGTCTTGACAACTTCTATAATGCATTTGCGTCAATCTATGAAGGCCGTTACCTTGCAGGATATGCTGCAGGCTTAAAGCTTAATGAAATGATTGAATCAGGCAAAATTACAGCAAACAAAGCTAAGATGGGTTATGTAGGCGCTTATCCTTATGCTGAAGTTAAGTCAGGATATACATCATTCTATCTTGGCGCAAAGTCAGTATGCCCAAGCGTAAAAATGGACGTTAAGTTCACAAACTCATGGTTTGATATCGCTGCAGAAAAGGAAACAGCTAATGCGCTTATCGCAGACGGTTGCGTACTTATCAGCCAGCACGCAGATTCAGAGGGTGCACCAAAGGCTTGTGAAGAAGCAGGTGTTCCAAACGTTGCTTATAACTTAGATACTCGCGGATGGGGCCCGAACACAGCTTTGATTTCATCAAAGATTAACTGGCAGCCATACTTTGAGCATATTATTAAGGCTGTTTCAGCAGGAACAGAAATTGAACAGGATTTCTGTAAGGGACTTAAAGAAGATGTAGTTCAGATTTTAGGTCTTAACGATAAGGTTGCAGCTGCAGGTACAGCTGAAAAACTTGAAGAAGTTAAGGCAAACATTATTGCAGGTGAAATCAAGGTATTTGACACAGCAACATTTACTGTTGACGGAAAGACTCTTGATTCATATTTAGCTGACGTTGATTCAGATGCTAACTTTGAAAAGGATACAGAGGTTGTATCAGATGGTTACTTCCATGAATCAGAAAAGCGTTCAGCACCGTACTTTGATATTGACATAGACGGTATTACAGTAAAATAATAAGTTGTTAATACCTCGTAACGGGTACGTTAGTACCCGTTTCGGGGTTATTTTCATTTTGAAAAAAACATATTATGTATCTTTTTTTGAGAATGAAAAAGTTTAAAAAATCAGGAGGGATAGCGTGAAAGCAGCGATAGAACTTAAAAACATTACCAAAACATTTGGAAGTGTGGTTGCAAACAAAGACGTTTCACTTGCCGTTAATAAGGGTGAAATACTGTCGATTCTCGGTGAAAACGGCAGTGGAAAAACAACACTTATGAATATGATTTCGGGAATTTATTTTCCTGATGAAGGCCAGATTTTTATTGACGGTGAGGAAGTTGTAATCCGTTCGCCGAAAGATGCATATCAATATAAAATCGGAATGATTCATCAGCATTTTAAACTAGTGGATGTATTTACTGCGGCAGAAAATATTATTCTTGGACTTGATGAAGATAAGAAGCATGATTTGAAATCGGCGGAAAAACGTGTAAGTGAAATCGGTGAGCGCTATGGATTTATAATAGACCCAAAGAAGAAAATTTATGAAATGTCTGTATCGGAAAAACAGACGGTTGAAATTATCCGAGTGCTATACAGAGGCGCTGACATTTTAATACTTGATGAACCAACAGCCGTTTTAACTCCGCAGGAAACACAAAAATTGTTTGCGGTCTTAAGACGTATGCGTGATGACGGAAAAGCTATTGTTATTATTACGCATAAGCTTCACGAAGTGCTGTCGCTTTCGGACAGAGTTTCAGTTTTAAGAAAAGGGGAGTATGTAGGAACTGTAAATACTGCTGAAACTAATGAAAATCAGCTGACAGAAATGATGGTTGGTAAAAAAGTTACGTTGAATATTGACCGAGATGAACCGCAAAATCCTGTTGACAGGCTTGAGGTTCGTCATATTAACTGCATAAACCGTGAGGGAATACCGCTTTTAAATGATATTTCCTTTACAGCACGCTCAGGCGAAATTCTGGGAATTGCCGGAATTGCGGGAAGTGGACAAAGAGAGCTTTTGGAGTCGATTGCAGGTCTTCAAAAGCTAAATGACGGTGAAATTTTTTATCACGACCCTAAAAAAGGAAAAATTGAAAATTTAAGAGATAAAACACCTATGCAAATTCGTGATATGGGTGTAAGACTTTCCTTTGTTCCTGAGGACAGACTTGGAATGGGACTTGTCGGTAATATGGATATTGTCGACAATATGATGCTGAGAAGTTATCGCAAAGGAAAATCAGTATTTTTGGAAAGAAAAGCACCGAAGAGCCTCGCAGAAGAAATAATTGAAAAGCTTGAGGTTGTAACACCAAGTGCGAATACTCCGGTAAGACGCTTGTCGGGCGGAAATGTACAAAAAGTGCTGGTAGGTCGAGAAATTGCGTCATCGCCGACTGTTCTGATGGCTGCATACCCTGTCAGGGGACTTGATATAAACTCTTCCTACACAATTTACAATCTGCTTAACGAACAGAAAAGAAAAGGTGTTGCCGTGATTTTCGTTGGCGAAGACCTCGACGTTCTGTTAGAGCTTTGCGACCGCATTATGGTACTGTGTGGCGGAAAGGTGAGCGGAATTGTGGATGCAAGAAGCACAACAAAAGAAGAAATCGGACTTTTGATGACAAAGATTGAGGAGGTGCCTAATGATGCAGAATAATGAAAAACATTCACACGAACCGCTTTTGCAAATAAGAAAGCGTGGAAAAGAAGGTATGCCGTGGTATAAGGCATGGGGCGTAAGAGCAGTGGCGATTGTGTTGGCACTCGTTTTGTGTGCGTTTGTAATTGTTTTGATTACAGGATATAACCCAATCAGAGTCTATGTGGAAATGTTTGACGGTAGCTTTGGCTCTTCAAGAAAAATATGGAACACTCTTCAAAAGCTTGCAATGTTACTTTGCGTTTCGCTTGCAGTAACTCCGGCGTTTAAAATGAAGTTCTGGAATATTGGTGCGGAAGGTCAAACTTTAGTGGGTGGACTTGCAGCGGCTGCGTGTATGATTTATTTTGGAAACACCGTGCCAGGAATAATTTTCTTTCCGCTGATGGTAATATGCTGTATTTTGGCAGGTATGATATGGGGAATTATCCCTGCATATTTTAAGGCAAAATTCAATACAAATGAAACTTTGTTTACGCTGATGATGAATTATGTTGCGATGCAGATTACATCATTTTGTATAGTTTTCTGGGAAAATCCAAAAGATTCGAATACAGTAGGTGTTATAAACCGCGCAACAGAAGGCGGATGGCTGCCTGCGATATTTGGTCAAAAGTATCTTTTGAATATCATAATTGTTGCAGTTATAACTATTGCTATGTATATATACCTTAAATACTCTAAACACGGATATGAAATTTCTGTCGTCGGAGAAAGTGAAAATACAGCGCGTTATATAGGAATTAATGTTAAAGAGGTAATTCTGCGTACCATGGCGCTTTCGGGTGCAATTTGCGGAGTTGCAGGACTTTTGCTCGTAAGTGGAACCGACCATACTATTAACGTAAACACGGTAGGCGGTATGGGCTTTACTGCGATAATGGTGTCGTGGCTTGCTAAATTTAATCCTATTGTGATGACGCTTACATCATTTTTGATTGTATTTTTAGAGCGTGGTGCGAGCGAAATAGCGATGGCGTTCAAGCTGAATGAAAGCATTTCGGATATTTTGACTGGGATAATTCTTTTCTTCATTATCGGAAGTGAATTTTTTGTTCAGTATAAAATACATTTTCGTAAAAAGAATAAGGAGGGACAGGTATGATTGCAACTATTATAAATAAAGCCATCGTGCAGGGAATTCCTTTGCTTTTTGGTTCTACGGGTGAAATTATTACTGAAAAATCAGGAAACTTAAATCTTGGAATTCCGGGAATTATGTATATGGGCGGAAGCTGCGGCATAATTGGAGCATACATTTATGAGCAGTCTACAAGTTCGCCAAACCCGTTTTGGGGAATATTAATTCCACTTTTAGCATCGCTTATCGGCTCTACACTTGCAGCGCTTATATACAGTTTTTTAACTATAACACTTCGTGCAAACCAAAATGTAACAGGTCTTGCACTGACAACTTTTGGTGTGGGGTTTGGCGACTTTTTCGGCGGCTCAATGACTAAAATTTTTGCAGATGGCGGAACATTGTCAGTTAAGACAACTGCCGACTATTTTAAAGCGGCACTTCCGTTTGCCGATAATCTGGGCTGGTTCGGCGAAATATTTTTATCATACGGATTTTTGGCATATTTGGCAGTAATTATTGCGATTTTGGCAGCTTGGTTTTTAAATAAAACCAAAGCGGGACTTCACCTTCGTGCAGTAGGCGAGAACCCTGCAACTGCAGATGCGGCGGGAATCAACGTAACAAAATATAAATACCTTGCAACCTGTATTGGTGGAGCTATTGCGGGGCTTGGCGGACTTTACTTTATTATGGACTATACTGGCGGCTCATGGACTAGCGGCGGTTTTGGCGACAGAGGCTGGCTGGCTATTGCACTTGTCATCTTTGCGCTCTGGAAACCAAATATAGGAATTTTAGGCTCATTTGTATTTGGCGGGCTTTATATTGCATACACATATATTTCAGGACTTTCAAGAAGTGCTATTGCAATCTTCAATATGCTTCCGTATGTTGTAACCATCGTAGTGCTTATCCTAACGAGTGTTCGTGATAAAAAGGAAAATCAGCCTCCGGCGAGTCTTGGCCTTGCATATTTTAGAGAGGAAAGATAGATTGGACTTTACAGATTAAGATGGGCAAAGTAAAGGAGAAATAAAATGAAAAAAGACGTATTGATTATAGGTGCCGGTCCGGCAGGGATTTTTACGGCGATTGAAATGATACGAAAAGGAAGTAAGAAAAGCATTGTGATTGTGGAAAAAGGGCAGAGCATTGAAAAGCGTCATTGCCCAAAGGCAAAAACGCAAAAATGCGTAAGTTGTAAGCCATATTGCCATATCACAACAGGATTTTCAGGTGCCGGTGCTTTTTCGGACGGAAAGCTCTCACTATCATCAGATGTGGGCGGAAGCCTGCCAATGCTAATTGGTGAGGAACTGGCTCAGGAAACTATTGACTATACGGATAAAATTTATCTTGAATTCGGTGCCGATACTCATGTTGAGGGTGTAAGTAACGATGAAGCGGTAAAGGAAATTAGGAAGAACGCCATTTCAGCAGGACTTAAACTTATTGATTGCCCTATCCGACATTTGGGAACTGAAAAGGCGCAGGATATTTATCTTGCGATTGAAAAATATCTTCAAAAAAACGGCGTTGAAATTATGTTTGGCTACGAATGCACAAATTTGATTTTAGACGGCGATACCTGTCTTGGCGCATACATTACCGACGGAAAAACAAATTCTGAAATTTATGCAGGACATACAATCGTTGCAACAGGCAGACGAGGTGCAGAGTGGCTTGAGCATATATGCAGTGAACACAATATTGCCCATGAACCCGGTACAGTTGATATCGGTGTGCGTGTTGAAGTTCGCAATGAAGTTATGGAAAAAGTCAATAAGGTTTTGTATGAGTCAAAGCTTATTGGCTGGCCGGAGCCTTTTAAGAACAGGGTAAGAACATTTTGCCAGAATCCCGGAGGCTTTGTAAGTCAGGAAAATTATGACAATGACCTAGCTGTCGTAAACGGACATTCATATAAAGAGAAAAAATCCTGCAACACCAATGTTGCAATCTTGTGCTCGCACAACTTCTCAACTCCGTTTAATCAGCCGATTGCGTATGCACAAAAAGTTGGCGAACTTACAAATATGCTTGCAAACGGACAGATTTTGGTGCAGAGATTCGGCGATATTTTGGACGGAAAGCGCACTTGGCCAAAGGAACTTGCACAGAGTAATGTACGCCCGACACTTCCTGATGCTGTTGCAGGCGATATAACTGCTGCGATGCCTTATCGTGCAATGATAAATATTATAAATTTCATAAAAGCGGTTGATAAGGTTGTCCCGGGCTTTGCAGCATACGAGACACTCTTATATTCGCCTGAACTTAAGTTCTATTCAAACCGTGTGAAGATGGATATAGACTTTAATACGAGCATTAAAGGACTTCATTGTCTGGGCGATTCAAGCGGATGGACAAGAGGACTCATGATGGCATCTGTTATGGGTGTTTTGATGGGCAGAAAATTGGTTGAAGAATAAACAGGCGAGAAAATAATTTTTATTAAGTATTTGTTATAATTGTATAAAATAATTGCAATATATTAAAAATACTATTGAAAAATACAAAAAAAATGGTATAATTATACTGTTAAATTTATAAAGTTGGAAGTGATCAATTTGGCAAACAAGGAAAGAAGAGTAGGTACAGTTTCCCGAGGCATTCGTTGCCCGATAATTCGTGAAGGCGACGACCTTGCAAAAATCGTTGCAGACAGTGTTATAGAAGCAGCAGAATGCGAGGGCTTTGAGCTTCGTGACAGAGACGTTATCTCTGTTACAGAGTCAATCGTTGCAAGAGCTCAGGGAAATTATGCTTCAATAGATGATATTGCAAATGATGTAAAGGCAAAACTTGGAAGTGATACAATCGGTGTTATTTTCCCGATTTTGTCACGTAACCGTTTCGCTATATGCTTAAAGGGTATTGCAAAGGCTGCAAAAAAGATTGTTCTTATGCTAAGCTATCCTTCAGATGAGGTTGGTAATGAGCTTATCAGCCTTGATAAAATAGATGCGGCAGGAGTTAATCCGTATTGTGACGTGCTTTCACTTGCAAAATACCGTGAACTGTTTGGTGTAAACAAGCATGAGTTTACAGGCGTTGATTATGTTGAATACTATGGTGACCTGATTTCAAATTGCGGAGCAGAGGTTGAAATTATTTTTGCAAACCAAGCAAAAGCAATACTTGAATATGCTGACCATATCATTAACTGCGATATTCATACCCGTGCGAGAACAAAGCGCATTTTAAAGGATGCTGGCGCAAAGGTTGTATGCGGACTTGACGATATTTTAAGTTCGCCTGTAAATGGCAGTGGATGCAATGAAAAATACGGACTTTTAGGTTCAAACAAGTCAACTGAAGATAAAATCAAGCTATTCCCGAGAGATTGTCAGGAGTTAGTTCTTGATATTCAGAAGAAGGTTCTTGACAGAACAGGCAAGCACGTTGAAGTTATGGTTTACGGAGACGGTGCGTTTAAGGATCCGAAAGGTAAGATTTGGGAACTTGCAGATCCGGTAGTTTCTCCTGCATTTACAGATGGACTTATTGGTACTCCGAACGAGCTTAAGCTCAAGTATCTTGCAGATAATGACTTTAAGGATTTGTCGGGAGAAGCACTAAAGGAAGCGATTTCCAAGAGCATTAAAGAAAAACAGGACAACCTTGTGGGAAATATGGCATCTCAAGGAACAACTCCTCGTCAGCTTACCGACCTTATTGGCTCACTTTGCGACTTAACGAGCGGTTCGGGAGATAAAGGAACACCGATTGTCTTGGTACAGGGTTACTTTGATAACTATACAAACTAATGAAAAAGACCTGAAGCAGTTCAGGTCTTTTATTATTGACTAAAATGGCAGGGTATGGTATAATGAATTAAGATTTTTTGATTAATAATATTAACTAAAGTGTACTTTCGTATGGAGGGAAAACTATGAAAAAAGTGATGCTTGTGTTTGGTACAAGACCAGAGGCAATTAAAATGTGTCCGCTTGTGAACGAACTTAAAAGCAGAAAAAATATTGAAACAGTTGTCTGTGTAACAGGCCAGCACCGTCAAATGCTGGATGTTGTTTTGGAAGCATTTTCGGTTAAGCCTGATTATGACCTTTCTGTTATGAAGGACAAGCAGACTTTATTTGATATAACAACAAATATATTAACCAAAATAAAAGAGGTTCTTGAAAAGGAAAGACCGTCGGTTGTTTTGGTACACGGCGACACAAGCACAACTTTTGTAACTGCACTTGCGTGCTTCTATCTGCAAATACCAGTGGGGCACGTTGAGGCAGGCCTTAGAACATATAATATTTACTCACCATATCCTGAAGAGTTTAACAGACAAGCTGTGGGTATAGTTTCAAAATACAACTTTGCACCGACAGAGCTTTCAAAAGAAAATCTTTTGCGTGAAGGTAAGGATCCTGCGAGCATTTTTGTTACAGGAAATACGGCTATTGATGCTTTAAAAACAACAATCCGCAGTGATTATTCTCATCCTGAACTTGATTGGGCAAAGGATTCGCGCCTGATTATGATTACAGCACACCGACGCGAAAATCTCGGTGAGCCGATGAAGAATATGTTCCGTGCTATTAAAAGAATCATTGACGAACATCCTGATATAAAAGCAATTTATCCTATTCATATGAATCCTGCTGTAAGAGAAACGGCGAACGAAATACTTGGTGATTGTGACAGAATTCGCATAATTGAACCGCTGGATGTACTTGATTTTCACAATTTCCTTAATGCCAGCTATTTAATTTTGACAGACAGCGGCGGAATACAGGAGGAAGCGCCATCGCTCGGAAAGCCTGTTTTGGTAATGCGTGATACAACAGAACGCCCTGAAGGAATTAAAGCAGGAACTTTAAAGCTTGTCGGAACTGAAGAAGAAACAATCTATAAAGAATTCAAGACGTTGCTTGAAAGTGAAATGGAATATGAAAAGATGAGTCATGCTTCAAATCCGTATGGAGACGGCTTTGCTTGCAAGAGGATAGCAGATATTTTAGAGCAGGACTAAACCCTTGAAAGGAGTATTATATGAACACAATTTGGCTTGTAATACCGTGCTATAATGAAGAAGAAGTGATTTTAGAGACTGCAAAAAGGACATCAGAACTGATGAAAGACCTTATTTCGCGAAAGAAGATTTCAAAAAACAGCAGAATTGCCTTTGTGAATGACGGCTCAAAAGACAGAACTCTTGAAATGATAAAGAAACTTTGCAAGGAGGATAAAATTTTTGCAGGAATAAATCTTTCAAGAAACAGAGGACACCAAAATGCACTTCTGGCAGGGCTGATGACAGCGAAGAATTATGCCGATGCGGCTATTTCTATGGATGCAGACCTTCAGGACGATATAGGTGTTATTGAAAAGTTCATTGATGAATTTGCAGGCGGCTCGGACATTGTGTATGGCGTTCGCAATGATAGAAAAAAGGATACCTTCTTTAAAAAATTCACAGCAGAGGGATTTTATAAGTTGATGAAGATGATGGGTGTTGACATTGTTTTTAACCACGCTGATTATCGTCTTATGAGCAAACGTGCGTTGGAAGGTTTAGCGGAATTTGATGAGGTAAACACTTTCCTTCGCGGAATAGTCCCACAAATCGGCTATCCGTCAAGCATTGTCGAGTATACAAGGGATAAACGCTTTGCAGGAGAATCAAAATATCCTCTTAAAAAGATGCTCGCTTTTGCTATGGAGGGCATAACCTCATTTAGCGTTCGACCGATAAAAATGGCATTTGTGTTAGGAGTTTTATCGTTTTTGGTAAGTATTTTAATGCTTATATACTGTATTGTTGAGCACTCGCTCGGAAACACCGTCAGCGGTTGGGCAAGCCTTGGTGTATCAATTTGGGCGATTGGCGGACTTCAAATGCTTATGCTTGGTGTTGTGGGAGAATATGTAGGAAAAATTTATCTTGAAACAAAACACAGACCTAAATATATAATTGAATCAATAATTTTAAACGAAGAATGATAATGATCCACCTGTTATACGGGTGGATTATTTCTATGCAAAAAAATCTTAATTTACGGTGTAAGCTCCTCCATACTGAGTTGCAATTAGGGACGCAAGCTGAGGATTTTTGTTTCTGATTTTAACAGGATACTGTAAAAACTTATCATAACTAAACACTATGCATTACCTCCTTTTTCCCAAGGCCAAGGGCTTTCAAGCCATTTAAATTCATCATAATCAGCCGCAGACATTGCACATAGCGGACCGTATTTACGCTGATAAGATTCTTTAAGCTCACGAGCTTTGGCTACAAGAGCTCTGTAAAGAGCGAAGCCCTTTTCATCATGGGGATGAGTGTCGAGGTAAAGGAGCATATCATGTGCCGCAAAGCGATAGCTCTGGAGGGCAAGCTTTAATTCATTCTGACTCATCGAGCTTTGCCACATCCTTTACATACCTTTCCATATTCCTCTATGGTAAGAACAAGCTCCGGAAAAAGAGAGCCTTTTTTCAGTGCGTCTTCTGCTGAATAGGCAGCGGTAAATTCCTGAATTGGAACGTAGCCGTATCCTAAGCAGCCGCACTCGCATAACTTTTCCATAAACTGATCTCCTTATAATTAAATTTAGGCAGTGCCTATGTTAACATAATATTCTAAATTATGTAAATCTGTGAAAAAATAAGGGATATTAGGTAAAGACAGTAATATATATAAAAAACTTTGACAAAAAAAGTGAAAGTTATGTAAAATAACTATTGAAAAAAGTCTGATAATTTGGTAAAATAGAAAAAATACATTAAAATGGAGGGAAATAACATTATGACAGAAAAGTTTGCAAAAGAAGGTCTCACATATGATGACGTGCTTCTTCTTCCACAGGAATCAGACGTAACTCCTAATATGATTGAGCTTGAAACTAACCTTACATCTACAATTAAATTACACATTCCGCTGATGAGTTCGGCTATGGATACCGTTACTGAAGCTGAAATGGCTATTGCAATGGCTCGTGAAGGCGGTATCGGTGTTATTCACAAAAATATGACTATTGAGCAACAGGCACTTGAAGTAGATAAGGTTAAGCGTTCAGAAAACGGTGTTATTTCTAATCCGTTCAGCCTTACAAAAGAGCATACCTTGAAAGATGCTGATGACCTTATGCACAGATACAAAATTTCAGGAGTTCCGATTTGTGATGATGAAAGAAAGCTTGTGGGTATAATTACAAACCGTGACCTGAGATTTGAAACAGACTTTTCAAAGAAAATTGCAGAAGCAATGACAAGCGAAAATTTAATTACTGCGCCTGTTGGGACAACCTTAGAAGACGCACAGAGCATTTTGAGTAAGCACAAAATTGAAAAGCTGCCGTTGGTTGATAAGGATAACAAGCTTCAGGGACTTATTACAATTAAGGACATAGAAAAGGCGGTTAAATACCCTAATGCAGCAAAGGACGCAAGCGGCAGACTGTTGTGCGGAGCGGCAATCGGTGTTACAAACGATATTTTAGAAAGAGTTGATGCTCTTGTAAAAGCAGGTGTTGACGTATTGGTGCTTGACTCTGCTCACGGACATTCAAAGAACATCATTGAAAAGGTAAAAGAAGTTAAAAAGGCATATCCGAATGTGCCTGTGATTGCAGGAAATATTGCAACAGGCGAAGCTGCTGAGGCTTTAATCAAGGCTGGTGCGGACTGTGTTAAAGTTGGTATAGGACCGGGCTCAATCTGTACAACACGAGTTGTTGCAGGTATCGGTTGTCCACAGGTTACAGCTATTTATGACGTGGCTCAGGTTGCTAAAAAGTACAATATTCCTGTCATTGCAGATGGCGGATTAAAATATTCAGGCGATATTCCAAAGGCAATCGCTGCAGGTGCAGACGTAGTTATGATGGGAAGCCTCTTGGCCGGCTGTGAGGAAAGTCCGGGAGAATTTGAGATTTATCAGGGCAGACGTTTTAAGGTTTACCGTGGTATGGGCTCTATCGCAGCGATGGAATGCGGCTCTAAAGACAGATATTTCCAGACTGGCTCTAAAAAGCTTGTCCCTGAAGGCGTTGAAGGAAGAGTACCTTATAAGGGACCTGTTTCTGATACTATATTCCAGCTCCTAGGAGGTCTGCGTTCAGGTATGGGCTACTGTGGAACAAAGACAATTCCTGAACTTAAGGAAAGAGGTAGGTTTGTAAGAATTACAGGTGCAGGGCTTAAAGAAAGCCATCCGCACGATATCTATATCACAAAAGAAGCTCCGAATTATAGTTACCGTTCAGAAGCGTAAAAAAATCAGAAATCCGCATTTTGCGGATTTCTTTTTATGAAAAAATATTCAATTTTCTTGGAAAAAATAAATTAATTATGTCGCTTTATGAGTGAAAAAAGGCAGTAAAATTTTTGGCTGAAAAAAAGGAAAAAATACAGTTTTTCCAAAATTTTGTAATATGCTAAAATTTTATGTCGTAAGCTGTCGGACGATTGTGCGAAAAAAATGTAAAATCCTATTGACTTTAGTTTTTTGTTGTGGTAAATTGATGTCAAAGAGAAAAGGAGAGATGAAAAATGATTACTTGTGTCGAGAAAAGAAACCAATTAAGAGCAGAGTTTGATAAGCTTGTAGAAAAGGAAAAACTTGAAAACCTATCATCTCCTGAGCTGATAAAAGAAGCACGTCGCCTTGAGTGGTTGCTTTCAAGAATTAAATAAATTTGTCCACAAAAATCCCCCGTGCAATATCCGTTTTAGCGGTGTACGGGGTTTTTATTATTGCCAGAAAGGTCACGACAGTAAACTATAATAAATGCAAATCACGTTTGTAAAGACGCGTTAAATGCTCTATATGATATGCGACGCCATCATGCAACGCACCGTTTTTTATGCGATAGCTCCAGTTTTCGTCATTTGCGGTTGCAGGCGTGTTCATTCGTTTTCCGTATCCAAGATAATCCTGTATCGGAATTATTGCAATTTTGGCACGGCTTGCAAGGATTGTACGAATCATAGCAACAGGAACCAAGTCATCTGTGCCTACGTCGAGATAATCACGGATGAATTCCTTATTAGGCTCTTCTTTATACCAACCGATGACTGTATCATTGTCGTGGGTGCCGGTGTAAGCAACGCAGTTTTCAGGATAGTTGTAGGGAAGATACGGGTTATCGTTATACGGGTCAAACGCAAATTGCAGTACCTTCATTCCAGGGAAGCCACATTCAGCTAAAAGGGCCCTGACTTCATCGGTGATATATCCTAAATCCTCGGCAATAATTTGTGCATCATGAATACGGTTTTTGATTGTCTTAAAAAGTGATATTCCAGGCCCTTTTTCCCAGCTTCCGCCTTTGGCATCTTTATCGCCAAAAGGCACGGTGTAATAGGATTCAAAACCGCGGAAGTGATCAATTCTGATTATGTCATAAAGCTTCATACACATACTGATGCGGCTAACCCACCAGTTATATCCGTCCTGCTTCATTATTTTCCAATTATAAGGTGGATTTCCCCAAAGCTGACCGTCAGCCGAAAAAGCGTCGGGCGGACATCCTGCAATTTTTTTTGGTAGCCCGTTTTTGTCGAGCTGGAACAGCGCTTTGTTTGTCCAGACGTCGCTTGAGTCAAGCGCAACATATATTGGAATATCGCCTATAATTTCTATGCCATTTTCGTTCGCATAAGTCTTTAGTTTTTTCCACTGGCTGTAAAATATATATTGCTGGAATTTGTAGAAAGAAATCCTTTGCCAAAGGTTGGTTGTGTATTTTGATATTGCTTCGGGAGTACGGTTTTTAATGTCGTCTTCCCATTCATACCAAGGCTTGTCAGTGGATTCTTTTATTGCCATATAAAGTGCATAGCTGTCAAGCCAAAATGCATTTTCTGATGCAAATGAATTGTAATCTAAAGTGACCGAAAATCGTGAAAAGGCTTTTTCTAAAATATCAAACTTGTAGGCCTTTACAGCCTCAAAGTCTACTTTTTCCGCATCACTTCCAAAAAAGATTCCGTCAAAGTCGCCCTCTTGTAAAAGACCGTCGTTTTTGAGCGTTAAAAGGTCGATAAGCAGAGGGTTTCCTGCAAAAACGCTCGGGCTTTGATAAGGAGAGTTACCAAATTCAGTCGGAGTAAGCGGCAGAACCTGCCAACAGCTCTGATGCGTACGTTTTAGAAAATCTACAAATTCAAAAGCTTCTTTTCCGACAGTACCTATACCGTAGTCGGTTGGAAGGCTTGAAATGTGCATTAAAATACCGGCTTTTCTCATTGTAACAAAACTTCCTCTCGTAAAAACTATTTCTTATAACCATTTTAACATATTATTCGGGAAAAAGCAAAAATATATTGAAATTTCCAAAAATATATAGTAAAATATAGTTTGAAACAGCATGATTTTATGGGAGTTAAGGAAATGAACAGTTTTGATATAAAGACAAAAATTTATTTCGGGGATAATGCACTTGACAGGCTTGAAGCGTTGCCATATAAGCGTGTTCTTGTAATAACTGATCCGTTTATTGAAAAAAGCGGAATGCTTCAAATGGTTACATACCGTCTTACCAATGCAAACATCGAATTTGATGTATTTACAGATGTTGTGCCGGATCCGCCCATTGAAAAGATTACGTCAGGTGTTGAAAAAATGGTGGCATATAAGCCTGAATGTATAATTGCCATTGGCGGCGGAAGCGCGATTGATCAGTCAAAGGCTATTCGTGAATTTGCGAAGAAGGTTACAGGAGACGAAACTGTCGCACTTATCGCAATCCCAACAACAAGCGGGACGGGAAGTGAGGTTACAAGTTTCGCTGTTGTTACCGATAAAGAAAGAGGAATTAAATATCCGCTTGTATCGGAAGATTTACTCCCGACAGAGGCAATCTTGGATGCAGAGCTTGTAAAAAGCGTACCTGCCTCTGTTACTGCTGATACTGGTATGGACGTTTTAACACACGCACTGGAGGCTTTCGTAAGCACAAATAACAATGAATTTTCGAATGCTGTTGCAGAAAAGGCGATAGAAATATGCGGAACATTTCTTTTGCGTTCATATCTTGACAATAACGATACTCATGCCAGAAAGAAAATGCACGTTGCATCTTGCCTTGCAGGACTTGCTTTTAATTCAGCATCATTAGGACTTAATCACGGTATTGCACACGCAATCGGTGCGCAGTTTCATATACCTCACGGCAGAGCAAATGCAATGGTCCTGCCGCATATAATTGAATACAATTCGGATATTAACAAGCATTCAAAGAGCAAACCAGCTTATGCGCCTTGCGTAAGAAAATATATTACTGCGGCAAAGCTTTTGGGTGTTAATAACTTCAATGAAATTACAACTGTCAGAGCTTTGGTCAGCTATATACAGTTCCTTATGAAGGAAATGAATATGCCGCTGTCGATTTCGCAGTGCAACATCGATAGAACTGAATACTTTAATGCTATTGATAAAATGGCAGAGCACGCAGTAGCCGATGCCTGCACAAAAACAAACCCGAGAGTTCCGTCAAAAATGGAGGTTATGTCCATTTTAGAGCATTTGTACGAATAAAAGTTTGTTTGATTAGACTTATAGAGTTAAAATCTGTATATAATATTAGTATTATCGTTTGTGGAAACAAAGCAAACAGAAAGGTTGGAAGTAGCTATGAAAATATGTGTATATGGTGCATCAAGTAATTTAATTGATAAATCGTTTAAAGATGCTTCGGAAGAGTTAGGATATAAAATGGCAAAAAGAGGACATTCTCTTATTTTCGGTGCAGGTGCAGAAGGTGTAATGGGCGCAACTGCAAAAGGCGCAGCCGCTGCAGGCGGTGAAATTATAGGTATTGCTCCGGCGTTTTTCAATGTTGATGGTATGATTTTTGAAGGCTGTACAGAGCTCATAAGACCGGAAACAATGCGTGACCGCAAGAAAATGCTTGAAGAAATGTCAGATGCATTTATAATGGCTCCTGGCGGAATAGGTACATTTGATGAGTTCTTTGAAATACTTACTCTAAAGCAACTTTCACGTCATTCAAAAGCGATTGTAGTTTATAATGTGAATAATTATTTCGGTGACCTTTTGAATTTGATGAAAAGAGCGATTGAAGACGATTTTGTGAAAGAGGAATGCCTGCAGCTTTATAAGGTGTTTGATAATGCCGATGAGATGCTTGATTATCTTGAAAAATATGAGGCGGTTGACCTTGATATATTGAACTTCAAGAATATATAAACTAATTAAATAGAAAACAAAAATCCGCTGTGAGTTATCACAGCGGATAATTTTATTAAAGACTGTATTTTTCTAAATATGAATTGTATTTTTGCTTAAATTCAGGGCTGTCATCACGTGCTAAGCGAAGTGCTTCATGCATATTCATATTGTTGTTTGCAACGTCAATTATGCTTCCTGCAATATTTGAGCAGTGGTCTGATGTTCGTGAAAGGTTTGTTAGAAGGTCAGACCAGATAAAGCCTGCTTCGATTGTACAATCGCCCTGTTGGAGTCTTAAGATGTGGTTGCCACGCAATTTATCACGAAGCTTGTCGATAACCTGCTCAAGCGGTTCAACACAGTTAGCTGCTGCTAAGTCATTGTCTGTAAATGCCTTTAATGAAAGGTCAAGAATTTCACTTACCGCAGAAAGAATAACTGTAAGCTCTGCTTTTGCATCAGCAGTAAATTCAATATTTTTCTCACGTAGCTCTTCAACAGAACAAAGGAGATTAACACTGTGGTCAGATATTCTTTCAAAGTCACCGATGTCTTTAAGCAACTTTGCAATTTCTACGCTTTCCTGTTCGCTTACCTGACGGCCGCTTAATTTAACAAGATATGTACCAAGAATGTCCTCGTAATAGTCGGTTTTGTCTTCAATTTCGCGGATTGTCTTTGCAAGCTCATCTGAATATGAGTCAAAAGCACTGATACTATTTTTGAGTGCTTCAACTGCCGCAGTTGCCATATCAACTGTTGTGTTGTGACAAAGCTCTAAAGCGACAGGCGGTGTGGCAAGAAGCCTTTCGTCAAGTACCGGCATAACTTCTTTGCCCTTTGCATCGGGCACAAGCTTGTTCACAAGTGATTCTAAAATGCCTGACATCGGATACAGAATAATTGTACATGCAATGTTAAATGCAGAGTGTGCAACGGCAATACCCATATATGATGACGGAACATCAAATAAGACCGGCTTTAAAATTATTTTTACAATCCAGAAAACCGTAATCATAATGACAGTACCGATGATATTGAAGAAAAGGTGAACAAAGGCAGCACGTTTTGCGTTTTTATTAGTACCGAAGGACGACAAAATCGCAGTTATACAGGTGCCGATGTTTTGTCCCATAATAATCGGGATAGCAGCGCCGTAAGAAACCTGACCTGTGGCAGAAAGCGCTTGTAAAATTCCGACTGATGCCGAGCTTGACTGGATAATTGCAGTAAGGATAGCTCCAACTAAAACGCCCAAAATCGGGTTTTTGAACATGATAAACATATTCTGAAACTGGGGTACATCTGCAAGACCTTTAACTGCATTAGACATAGTATCCATACCGAACATAAGTACGGCAAAGCCTAACAGGATTGTACCTGTGTCTTTCTTTTTGCTGCTTTTTGAGAACATATAATAAATTGTTCCAATAAGTGCAAGAACAGGAGTGAATGAGGTGGGCTTTAAAAGCTGAACGAATACGTTACTGCTTTCGATACCGCCAAGGCTCAAAATCCACGCCGTTACGGTTGTACCGATATTAGCACCCATAATTACGTTAATTGCCTGCTTTAGTGTCATAAGTCCTGAGTTTACGAAGCCGACAACCATAACAGTTGTTGCAGATGAGCTCTGAATAACTGCGGTAACGCCGAGACCTGTTAAAAGTCCTACGATTTTGCGGGTTGTGAGTTTGCCCAAAACTGTACGGAGGCTGCCACCTGCACGACGCTCTAAGGCTTGTCCCATAATGTTCATGCCGAATAAGAACAGGCATAAACCTCCAATTAGTGAAAGTGCGTCAAAAATGTCCATAATTTTTCCTTTCGTTATGTATGTCGATAATATATCTAAAAAATTATAACTTGTGTTATAATTTTAGTTGTTGAAAGTAATTTTATGGGGCATAAAACAAGAAAAATCTAAATATTTCCCAAATTCACCCATTATAATATTAGCAGAAAAAAAGAGAAATTGTCAAGGTGATATTTCTGTTTTTTTGGCATAAAAAAAGAAAGAATTTTTTTATTCTCTCTTGTCTGCACAATCTAACGGACAGGATTTTTGTGGAAATTTTTATTTGCATAAGCTTTATGTTTGTCCAAACATAAGAATTGCACGCATTGTCCATTAAAAAAGTGCATAGCCAAAGCCATGCACAAAAAACGCACGGCTTGATTGTGAGTCATCTTTAACATCAGTCTAAATAGTTCATTTATACAGTACATTAAAGGTTAGCCGACGTTTTTTACAAAACGTCATACAATATAAAAGAACTAAAATACGCAAAAAAGAACAATAAAATATTAAAGACAACTCACAAATTTATTATATCATAAAAGAGTTATTTTGTCTATATGTTTTATTTTAAATAATACGACAGATTTCGACTTTATTTGAAGTATAGCTTTATATCTATACTTGTGTGTAATCAAAAGTAAATATAATAAAAAAATAGCCGCACTTTTAAAGTGCGGCTATAAAAATTTTTATTTAATAACTCTTACTCTTAAAACACCATCAACAGCTTTGATTTTATCAACAATTTCGTCTGTGATAATTTCATCAGTATTGATAATTGTATAAGCAAGGTCTTTCTTGCTCTTGTTAATAAGGTCAGCGATGTTATGATTTTCTGCTGCAAACAGATTTGTAAACTGTGTAAGCATAGTAGGCATATTTTTGTGAAGAATACAAATTCTGCCCTTACCTGAAAGCGGAAGTGAACAGTTAGGGAAGTTAACTGAGTTAACGATATCACCTGTTTCGAGGTAATTTGAAATTTCCTGTGCAGCCATCATAGCGCAGTTATCTTCTGATTCGCCTGTTGAAGCGCCAAGGTGAGGAATTGCAATAATTCCAGGCTGATTTATAACTTCTCCGTTAGGGAAGTCAACAACGTATTTTGAAACTTTACCTGATGCAATAGCAGCCTTGATTGCGTCATTGTCAACAAGCTCGCCTCTTGCGAAGTTCAAAATCTTAACGCCGTCCTTCATCTTTGCGATAGTATCACGGTTGATGCTTCTCTTTGTTTCATCAGTCAGCGGAACGTGGATTGAGATATAGTCTGCATTTGCATAAACCTCATCAGCACTTTTTGCCTTTGTGATATGATGTGAAAGTCTCCATGCAGCATCAACTGACAAATATGGGTCATAGCCGATAACCTTCATACCAAAGTGTCTTGCAGCATTTGCAACCAATATTCCGATTGCGCCAAGTCCGATAATACCAAGAGTTTTTCCCTGAACCTCAGTTCCGGCAAAGTTTGACTTACCTTTTTCAATCTGCTTTGCAACGTCGTCACCTGTTAAAGTGCCTGCCCAGTTAATTCCGCCCACAACATCTCTTGCTGCAAGGAAAAGACCTGCCAAAACAAGTTCTTTTACGGCATTTGCATTTGCACCAGGAGTATTGAATACTACAATACCTTGCTTGGAACATTTATCAATCGGGATATTATTTGTACCTGCACCTGCACGAGCAACGGCTTTAAGTGATGCAGGAAGCTCCATATCATGCATTACAAAGCTTCTTAAAATAATACCATCTGCGTCCTTTGTTGCATCATCAGTAATATTATATTTTGCAGCATCAAGCTGGTCAAGACCGCAAGCTGCAATTTTATTTAATGTTAAAATGTCAAACATTTTTAATACCTCTTTCTATTTGTTTTCTTCTTCAAATTTCTTCATAAACGCAACAAGAGCTTCTACGCCTTCAACAGGCATAGCATTGTAAATGCTGGCTCTCATTCCGCCTACTGATCTGTGGCCTTTTAAGTTCACAAAACCAGCCTCTTTTGCTTCTTTGATGAATTTTGCATTTAAATCTTCGTCATCTGTTACGAACGGAATGTTCATAAGTGAACGGTCTTCAGGAACAACTGTGCCTCTAAACATTTTTGAATTATCAAGGAAATCGTAAAGGAGTCCTGCTTTTTTCTCATTGATTTTCTGAATAGCTGCAACGCCGCCCTGTTCTTTAATCCATTCAAGAACAAGTTTCATAATATAAATGCCGTATGTTGGCGGTGTGTTATACATTGAACCGTTATCAACGTGAATCTGGTAGTTGAACATTGTCGGGCAGATATCCATCTGGTTTCCAATCAAGTCTTCACGGATAATCACAAGAGTGACACCGGCAGGTCCTAAGTTCTTCTGTGCACCTGCGTAAAGGATACCAAACTTTGAAACGTCGATTTCTTCAGACATAATCATTGAAGAAATATCAGCAACCAACGGAACATCACCTGTATCAGGAAGTTCGTTAAACTTTGTTCCATAAATTGTGTTATTCATACAGATGTAGAAATAGTCAGCATCTTTTGAGAATGTGCTCTTGTCGAGCTTCGGAATATAAGAGAATGTCTTATCAGCTGAAGATGCAATCTTGTTAACTGTTATGTATCTCTCTGCTTCCTGTGCCGCCTTTTTAGCCCACTGACCTGTGATTACGATATCACACTTTTTGTTTTTATTACCTATATTCATAGGAATCATTGTGAACTGGCTTGATGCACCGCCCTGTAAGAACAATACCTTATAGTTATCAGGAACGTGCATAAGCTCTCGTACAAGAGCTTCACAGCCTTTGATAATTTCTTCATAATCTTTTGAACGGTGGCTCATTTCCATTACAGACATACCTGCTGCGCCGTATTCCACCATTTCCTTTTGTGCCTTCTCTAATACTTCGACAGGAAGCATTGATGGTCCTGCTGAAAAATTGTAAACTCTGCTCATTTTCTAAAACCTCTTTCTTTTTTTCAATAATGAACTCATTATACAACATAATTTTCGTAAGGTCAACTGAAAGTTACCGAAAATATTAAAAAGTCGTTAAAAAAGTGTCAAATATCAACTTTTGGTTGATTTATGGCAAAGAATAGTATTTTTCCACCGCATCTGCAATAGCCCAGGCAAGCCTTGCCTGATAATCTTCATCATTAAGCTTTTTTTCTTCCTGTGGGTTGGAAATAAACCCGCACTCTACCAAAATTGCAGGAATTGGTGCTTTTTTCATAAGGAATAGACTGTTGTCAGCGGCTTTTACAACATTGGTTTTTGCGCCGGTAACATCTGACATACGGATTTGAATATTTTCGGCAAGCGGTTTTATCTCATCAAACGCAGGTGAATAAAAAATCCTCAATCCTGAAGTAGCTTTGTTTGTATATGAGTTCATATGTATTGACACAAAAAGGTCGGCGTCTGAATTTTTCATTATCTTTAATCGGTTATACATATCCTCGACCTTTTTTTTACGAATACTGTCGCTTTCTTCTGTCCAGATTCCCGATTCATCGCTGCGTGTCATAATAACATCAATGTTTTTGCCTTCCAAGACTTCTTCAAGTTTTTTTGCTATTGCGATGTTAATTTCCTGCTCAACAGTACCGCCGGAACCCACGGCTCCGCCGTCAGGAAGACCGTGACCTGCATCGACTATGATAGAAAGGCTTTTGTCATCAAAAAAAGTGCCTGCATAGGAGGATAAAGCAAATATTCCAAATGCGGATATGCTTAAAAAAACTGCTATTAGGCACACTGTTATACACTTTTTTCTGCTTAAAATAATATACATCATATCACCTTTTAAAGTATATGATATGATGTATAGTTATATTAATTATCTTCTTGTACTTTTTCTATAATGGCAACTTTTGCCCATTCAATGCGATGTTCATTTATTTCTGTGACCTTTATTGTAAGGCCGTAAGCTTCAAGCTCCGGAGTTGCTCCGTCTTCGGGGATTTCGCCAAGCTCTGACAAAATCATTCCGGCAAATGTGTTATATTCCTCAACCGGAAGGTCGATGCCAAGAGTTTCTGATACTATATCAATATCGCATGAGCCTGAAATTTTCCATGTGTTTGTGTCAAGCTGTATTATGTCTTCCTCTTCAATTTCATCAAAATCGTTTGAAAGTGTTCCGACTATTTCTTCTAAAAGGTCGGACATTGTAATAATTCCGCCGAGGCCGCCATATTCATCAAGAACAACGGCAAAGTGGTTTTTTGTTTTTTGCATCTGGCGGAATAAATCATCTGCCTTTATTGTGTCAGGAACAAAATACGGAGCTCTTAAAATAGAGCCTGCATCACCGCCGCCAAGGAGAGTTTTATAAAAGTCATTGCTACGGAGTATTCCGATTATGTTGTCAATGGATTCTTCGCACACAGGGTAAACCGTGTGATTGGAGCCGGAAATAATTTCTTCCCACTTATCTTTTTCGTCAATCCATAGAATCTCTGTGTCAGTTCTGTGAGTCATAATATCTCCGACCTGAGTATCATCAAGCTCAAAGATATTGTGTATCATTTCCTTTTCTTCAGGATCTATCGCACCGCTTTCACTGCCTATGTCTACCATCATACGGATTTCCTCTTCGGTAACCTCTTCTTCTGCGTCATTCGGCTTTATTCCGAAAAGCAAAAGAAACAGGTTTGAAATGTGAGTAAGCACCCACGCAATAGGGAATCCTATATAGTAAAGAGTTGCAAGGATACCGGACGATTTCAAAATGATGTTATCCGCATAAAGGTCGGCAACTCGCTTTGGAGCATATACTGCAAAAATAAGAACATACACAGCAAGGGCAGCTATTGTTGCAATAACTGAAAGATGTTCAGGAAGTGACGAGAAGAAAAGCTCAGGCAGGGTCGTTACGCTAAAGTCTGCCAGTGTTATTTCTATTATAACCGTCATTACCTTAATTGAATTATAGAAACTGCCCGAATTTTCCATAAGGGAAAGCATTCGTTTTGCGGATTTATTTCCGCCGGCAGCTGTTCGTTGCAGCTTTGCTTCATTCAGGTTTTCTATTGATGCTTCAAAGCATCGAAGTACACCTGTTATAAACACCAAAATAATTATCCACAAACATCGAGAGGGAAGAGAATCCAAAACCATCATCCTTTCATAAGTAAAATTTACGACTATACTATATCAAATATTTTATAAAAAGTCAATTATTTATAAAAACCCAGTTTTTTTAGGAGTTTTAATATTCTAAGACCTGAAGGCAGTTGTATAACTTCTTGTTCGGTCAAAACCTTTAAGAGGAATATAGATACTGCATATACGACTGCTGCTGTGCCGATAGCAAGAACCATTGCAATAAACTTGTTTGCAAAAAGTGTAATTGCGCCAAGGTGGACAAAATATGCGGTGAGTCCCATTAATACTACCGATATAAATGGCTTGATAATGTATTTTGTCGAGCTGATTTTTAACGTAATCTGTTTCTTTAAAACATAGAAGCTGTACATAAAGGAGATTATCTGACAAACTATTGAACTAATCGGTGCTCCGTAAATATTAATTTCGGGACGGCGTATAAGAATTACGTTTAATATAAATTTCGTAATGCAGCCGAGTAAAAGTCCTGTTGCAGGTGCGAAAACTTTGCCAACACCCTGAAGCGAGCCGGACATTGTCTGGTTAAGTGCCGTAAATACCATCGCAACAGCACTTATTTGCATAAGGTCATATCCAAGCTGTGCATTCGGATATAAAAATGAGTAAATCGGCTTTGCAAGCACGATATATCCGATTGCGCAAGGAAGTGCAATAAGTATTGAAATAAGCATAGAATAGGCAATTTTATCTGCAGCGGTTTTTTTGTCGCCCTTTTTGAGAGCACCGGCAATTACCGGCACTAAAACGGTGGAGAATGCGATATTTATTGAAAGCGGAAGATTGATAAGTGTGTCGCTTTTTCCGAGCTGACCTGAAAGCCTTGCCGCTTCTTTGTAAAGCTGTTCGGCGGTTGGGTTAAAAATCGCTGCCGTGCTGCCATATGCCGGAATAAAGCTGTGAAATGCCGCTTCAATTCCTCGTGTTATTGTTGCGGTATCAATTATCCTGTTTATCGCTGAAATTACCGAACCAAGCGAAATAGGTACAGATATAACCAGAATGCTTTTAAACATTTGTCCAAGCGGCTTTATTATAGTAGGAGCATCAGATGAGTGGATTTTAGCCAAAATTTGCTTTCTTCTTCGATTATAGAATATCGCAAGGTATAAGAAGCTGATAATTGTGGAAAGGGTTGTTGCAACCTGTGCGCCCGATGCCATATATACTGCGCGCTTTTCTGCATCGTGCTCTGCTACGTTTAAAATACCTTCCAATATGATAGGAAAAGCCGCAAGAGAATAAACAATTAAAACCGTCAAAATACATTTAAAAAACTGCTCAAGTACTTGAGATGTACTTGTGGCATTCATATTTTCCATTCCGGTAAAATATCCTCGTATAACAGAGGACAGGCATACGAAAAGTATTGACGGTGCAAGACATCTTAATACATATTCTGTACCGGGCATCCTGATAATCTGATATGAAATGAAATCAGCACCTATATAAAGGAGAAATGATGCCAAAAATCCGATAATTGAAAACAGCAAAAATGCAGATTTGAAAATCTTGTGTGCACCTCGGTAGTCGCCGACAGCATTTCGTTCAGAGGTCATCTTTGAAATTGCATTAGGGATGCCTATTGATGAGATTGCAAGCAGGAGTGTGTAAACCTGAAAGCCAGAATTTAAATATCCGTTTCCAAGGTCACCAAAGCCACCGATGTTTGTTATAACAACACGGTAAATCATTCCCAGAAGCTTTACTGCAATCTGAGAAAACATAACTATTGCAACGTTCACCATAAACGATTTTTTTCTGTTTGCCCTTTTCATCTTTTTCTCCTTATCAATTACAGGAGTCTGCTTTTAGCACAGACACATCATATCAACATATATTATATGACAAAAATCCAATATTATCAAGCAAATAATACAAAATGTAGCATTATTGTAAAAATAAGAAGGATTTTTCTTGACAATAATGCGTTAAAAGAATAAAATAGATATGTATGCAAAAATAGGAGTGATATAAATTATGTTAATTACCAAAGCACCGAAAGGTACAGAGGATTTATTGCCGCAGGACAGTTATAAGTGGCAGTATCTTGAAAAGAAATTTAAAGAAATATGTGACAATTTCGGATATAAGGAAATTCGTGTGCCGACATTTGAACATACAGAGCTTTTTGAGCGTGGCGTAGGCGATACAACCGACGTTGTGGAAAAGCAGATGTACACTTTTGACGATAAAGGCGGAAGAAGTATAACCCTTCGCCCTGAAGGAACGGCGTCTGTTGCAAGAAGCTATCTTCAAAATAATCTTTATGCAGAAACCTTGCCGCTTAAGATGTGGTATTGTTTGCCATGCTTCCGTTATGAAAATAAGCAAAAAGGAAGACTTCGTGAATTCCATCAGTTTGGTATTGAAGCATTCGGCTCAAAAGGCCCGTCTATTGATGCTGAGGTCGTGGCGCTTGCAATTACATTTTTGGGAAATGTGGGACTTAACGATTTGTCGGTTAACATAAACAGCATCGGATGCCCTGAATGCCGAAAGAAATATAACGAAGCCTTGAAAGAATGGCTAAGACCTAAATTTGACCAACTGTGCGGAACCTGTAAGGAACGATTTGACAGAAATCCTTTGAGAATACTTGATTGTAAGTCGGAAATCTGTCACGAGCTAACAAAGGATGCGCCCGTACTTTTAGACTATATCTGCGATGAGTGCCGTGAGCATTTTGAGAGCTTTAAAAAGGCACTTGACAATATGGGTATAAAATATAACGTAGACAGCGGAATTGTAAGAGGGCTTGACTATTACACAAAGACAGTGTTTGAAATTATTTCAGGACCGTTTACCGTTTGCGGCGGTGGACGTTATGACGGTTTGGTAGAAGAATTCGGCGGTGACAGAACACCTGCAATCGGATTCGGACTTGGGATTGAACGTCTTTTAATACGCCTTAGCGAAAATGGAGTGGAAATTCCAAACGACGCAAAGCCTGACCTTTATATAGCACCACTTGGAGAGATAGCATCGGAAAAAGCGCAAGTTGTTGCTTTCGAGCTTAGAAAATGCGGAATTAAGGTAGAAACTGATCATATTGGCAGAGGTTTAAAGCCGCAGATGAAGTATTCTGACAAAATTGGGGCAAAATATACTTTGGTTTTAGGTGACTGCGAGATTGAAACCGGAAAAATCAGATTAAAAAATATGGAAAACGGCGAACAGACTGAGTGGGAACTTGGTAGGATTGCAGAATTTTTCAAGGGGGATAAATAAATGGATACAATGAAAGGCTTAAAGCGTACGCATTATTGTGGCGAAGTCGAAGGTATAGGAAATACAGTTGTAGTAGGCGGATATGTTCAAAAAATCCGTGATATGGGGACTTTGATTTTTATTGACCTAAGAGATAGAACGGGAATTGTCCAGCTTGCATTTGACGATACATCAAGTCGTGAAGTTTTTGAAAAAGCGGCAAACTGCCACAGTGAGTATGTGTTGATGGCAAAAGGTGTTGTAAGAGAGCGTGAAAGCAAAAATGCAGCAATAAAGACAGGAAATATCGAAATTTTTGTTGACGATTTGCGTATTCTTGCAAAAGCGCAGACACCTCCGTTTGAAATCACAGACGAAACAAATGTAAATGAAGAATTAAGACTTAAGTACAGATATCTTGATTTAAGAAGAAAACCGCTTCAGGATAATATAATTATGCGAAGCAAAATTGCGAAGGTTGCAAGAGACTACTTTGCAGACAACGGATTTATCGAAATTGAAACACCTATGATGATGAAGTCTACTCCTGAAGGTGCAAGAGACTATCTTGTTCCGTCAAGAGTCCATCACGGAAAGTTCTACGCACTTCCGCAGTCCCCACAGATTTATAAGCAGCTTTTAATGATTGCAGGCTATGATAGATATATTCAGCTTGCACGTTGTTTCCGTGACGAAGATTTGCGTGCTGACCGTCAGCCAGAGTTTACGCAGATTGATATGGAAATGTCGTTTGTAGAGGTTGAGGATATTTTAGAGATTGTTGAAGGGTTTGTAAGCACACTATTTAAAAAGGTTCTTGATAAGGAAATTGCGCTGCCTCTTCCAAGACTCACATACCGTGAAGCTATGGAAAGATACGGTTCGGACAAGCCTGACACACGTTTTGGAATGGAAATTCAAAACATTTCCGATATGGTAAAGGACTGTGGTTTTGGAGTATTCACCTCTGCTATTCAAAATGGCGGCTCTGTACGTGCGATTGTGGCGAAAAATGCAGTTTCCGTTTACACAAGAAAAGAAATCGACCGCCTAACTGAGTTTGTACGTGGAATCGGTGCAAAAGGTCTTGCTTATGTAAGATGGGTTGAAGATGAACCAAACTGCTCTTTTGCTAAGTTTATGAAGGAAGGCGAAGTTGACTCCATTCTTGAAAAGGTGGGTGCAGAAAAAGGCGACTTGGTACTATTTGTTGCTGACAGCGATAAGGTTGTACTCTCAACGCTCGGTGCGTTAAGATTAAAGGTTGCAAAACAGCTTGACATTATTCCTGAAGGCTATAATTTCCTCTGGATTACGGAATTCCCATTCTTTGAATATAACGAAGAAACAGGTAGCTGGGATGCAATGCATCATCCGTTTACAATGCCGATGGACGAATGCATTAAGTATCTTGACTCTGACCCTGAAAAAGTTATTGCAAAAGCATATGACCTTGTATTAAACGGAACAGAACTTTCAAGTGGGTCAATAAGAATTAATGATTACGAGCTTCAACAGAAGATGTTTGAGGCGCTGGGACTTACAGAAGAAGAAATTGAAGCCAAATTCGGATTTTTGGTTGAAGCATATAAGTACGGTGCAGCACCGCACGGCGGATGCGGAATCGGTCTTGACCGTCTTGCGATGATTATGTGCGGAGCGGACAGCTTAAAGGATGTAACTGCATTCCCAAAGGTGCAAAATGCGTCAGAACTTATGTCAAATGCACCAGGATTGGTTGATGAAGCACAGCTTCGTGAGCTTGCGATTGCGACAATACCTGAAGAGAAATAATTTGTCAAAATCTATTTACAAAAAAAGCAAATTGTGATATACTGAATAAAGTTGAATGAGAAATCTTTAAATTGATGCGGCGACATCGACAAGAGACTTTACAGGAAAACAATTTTATGCCTTGTCTGTTACTGCGGACAAGGCATTTTTCGTTCTAAAATTAAGAATTGGGAGAGTGGAGAAAATGAAACTTATCTACGACGTTGGCGACAAGCCAAAATTAAAAGCAAACATTGTTTTTGCAATTCAGCAGCTTTTGGCGATAATTGCAGCAACACTTTTAGTTCCGACATTAGTAAACAACATTTCAGGAACAGAAACAATGAATCAGGCAGCAGCACTTTTTGGTGCCGGTGCAGGAACTCTGTTCTACATCTTTTGTACAAAGAAAAGAAGCCCTGTATTTTTAGGAAGCTCTTTTGCGTTCATTTCACCTTTGGCAGGTGCTTGTGCATTTGGATACTTTGGCATAATTTTAGGCGCAGTTTTTGCGGCTTTGGTTTATGTAATTATTGCTCTTATAATTAAGAGTGTGGGAACTCGCTGGGTAGATAAGCTTCTTCCTCCGGTTATTATCGGACCGACAGTTGCATTAATCGGTTTAAGCCTTTGTTCATCAGCAATCGGTAATGTAAATAATACATCGGCAGGTAGTTATAATCTTGTTTCAATCCTTTGCGGACTTATTGCTTTTGGAGCGACTGTGCTTGCATCTGTAAAGGGCGGAAAAAATGCTAAGCTTATTCCGTTTATCATTGGTGTTGCTGCAGGTTATGTATCAGCATCATTCTTCACAATTATCGGTAATGTTACAAACAACAGCTATCTTCAGCTTGTTAACTATGCGCCTCTTATCGATAACTTTAAGAATGTAACACTTGAAAGCTTTATAAAGCTTCCTGAATTTATGCTGGCATCAGCAATTAAGGAAGGATTTGAACCTTTAAACGGCTGGACAGGCGTGTCACAGATTGCACTCTTGTTTGCTCCGGTTGCATTTGTTGTGCTTGCAGAGCATATTGCTGACCATAAGAACTTAAGTTCTGTTATTGGCAGAGATTTAATTCGTGATCCGGGACTTGACCGCACACTTTTGGGTGACGGTATCGGCTCTTTCGTAGGTTCAATCTTCGGCGGATGCCCTAATACAACATATGGCGAAAGCGTAGGATGTGTTGCGATTACAGGTAATGCATCTGTTTCAACAATTATATTGACAGCAATTTTCGCTATGGTGCTTTCATTCTTTACTCCGTTTGTTGAGTTTGTAAATACAATTCCTGCTTGTGTAATCGGCGGTATTTGTATTGCACTTTACGGATTTATTGCAGTAAGCGGTCTTAAAATGCTCCAGAATGTTGACCTTGGCGATTCAAAAAATCTGTTTGTTGTAAGCTCAATCTTGGTAACAGGTATCGGCGGACTCACATTAAAGTTCGGACAAATTGAAATTACAGGTATTGCAACTGCGTTAATTATTGGTATATTAACAAATCTTCTTATAAAAGAGAAAACTGCTCCTGTAGCTATCGCTGAGGAAGTGGAAGAAGACGATGCGGAAGTTTTAGATTTTGAGGATATTGCTGAAGAAGTTACTGAAGAATTGGAAGAGACAGTTTTTGAAGATGTAGCTGAAGAAATTGAAGAAGCTGCAGAAGAAGTTATAGATGACTGATATTTCAGAGGTAGACTATGAAGTTTAAAGCAGGTCTGTTTGATGAAAATGCTGTAAATCGTGCGATTGTGCGTATTGCCCACGAAATCATCGAAAAGAATGAAACTGTGGACGATATATGCATTGTTGGTATAAAAACCCGAGGCATACACATTGCTGCAAGGTTGGCTGAAGCTATTTTTAAGATTGAAAATAAGAGAGTTGATGTAGGAACTCTTGATATTTCACAATTTCGCGATGACCTTACTATTAATGAGGAAAATCCGGAGCTTCGTAAGGTTGAATTTGATTTTCCAATTACAGGGAAAAGTATTGTGCTTGCAGATGATGTGATTTATACAGGCAGAACTGTGCGTGCAGCACTTGATGCAATACTCTCTAAAGGAAGAGCTTCTAAAATACAGCTTGCAGTATTGGTAGACAGAGGTCACCGAGAACTTCCTATAAGAGCAGATTATGTGGGTAAAAATGTACCGACCTCACGAAATGAGATTATAAAAGTTCGACTTCGTGAAACAGACGGAATTGACAGTGTAGAATTATTTGAAAAATAGAAATTTTAAAGAACGGGAGTATGGCGAGTATCCTTAATTGTACTTGCTATACTCCCGTTGGTTTTTGTCCAAAAAATGCGTCAGCCTGTTTTTTATTTTAAATTTTTCGCCAAAAAAGTGAGATAAAACCGCAATTTCCTGCCGTTGCCACAGCTTTTTAAATGGCGGTGCTTTTAACTGCTTCTCATCTATGAGCGCTCCGTTTTTGTAGTATAAATTAAATTTCATTTAAAGCAAAACCTCTTTTCTTATTTAATTTTATGAAAAAAGAACATGGTCTATTAATATAATTTATGGGGTGATAAAGTGGATAAGAAAAGAGCAGCAGCATATATAAGAGTTTCAACAGAGGAACAGGTGGAATTTTCGCCGAAATCACAGCTTGAAAAAATTTTTGATTTTGCAAAACGAAATGGTTATGTTATTCCTGATGAATTTATATTTACCGATGAAGGAATTTCGGGAAGAAATACAAAAAATCGGGAGGCGTTTAACAGGATGATTGCGGCGGCAAAATCAAAACCGAGGCCGTTTGACATAATTCTTGTCTGGAAATTCTCACGATTTGCAAGAAACAGAGAGGACAGCATTGTCTATAAATCAATGCTGAAAAAGGAATTTGGGATACGGGTTATTTCCGTTTCGGAGGATGTTGGCGATGATAAAATGTCGGTGCTTTTTGAATCTATGATAGAAGCAATGGACGAATATTATTCGCTAAATCTTGCAGAGGAAGTAAGGCGTGGAATGACAGAGCGGATTAAGCAGGGGAAGCCGTGTGCAGTTGCACCATTTGGATATGAGATGAGAGATAAATCACTTTTTCCAGTTGAAAGTGAAGCCGAAATTATACGAAAGGTTTTTAAGGCATTTGTGAACGGAGAAAGTACAGTTGAAATTGCAAGAAGACTGAATGAAATGGGAATACGAACACATCGTGGGAATAAGATAGAAAATCGTACAGTGGAATATTGGCTGAATAATCCCGTGTATATTGGAAAGGTCAGATGGAATCCTGACGGCAAAACCGCAAGATATCACTGGAATGATGAGCAGATTATAATAAGTGACGGCGAGCATAAAGGGATTATTGAAAAGGAGCTTTGGGATGCGGCGGAAGAACGCATTTTGGCGCAGGAAAAAAGAAAAAGACGAATTTATGAATGCAGAAAGTCGTCAAGCTGGCTGGTAGGAATTTTACAGTGCGGAATATGCGGAGGAACTATGGTGAATTGTGGCGGATATTTTTATTGTCTTAAAAAGACAAAGGGGAGTTGTATAGGAAACGGTGGAGTCAATGTAAAAAAACTGGAAAATGAAATTGTGAAGTTGATTTCTCAAATTGCATATCCTGCCGAATTTGAGATTTTGCATTGTAAGAATTCTGACGATGTAAGCAAAAAGCTTGAGAATGAACGAAAAAAACTTTTGAGGATAAAGAGGGCGTATGAGGATGGCATTGATACTCTGTGCGAATATAAAAACAGTAAGGAAAAGATTTTGAAAGAAATCAACCGCCTTGAAAATGCCGTGAAAGAAAAAATACCGCAAGAAAAATGCGTCTTGGATATATTAACCTCGAAAACTGTGGGGAATGAGAAAAAATGTCTTGCTGTGCGTGATGTAATTTCACGTATTGAAAAAATTGGTAAGGAGGAATATAACATTTTTCTTAATTTCGGGCGTATGGAGGACCAAACGGAGAATTGGGTGCATCCTTGAGATACTTGTCTCAAAGATATGTTATGAAAGATGATATAAGCAAGGGGTTATTAACCGATATCGGTGTGGAAGAACTTGGACACCTTGAAATGGTAGGCAGCTTGGTTTTCCAGCTTTCTGACGGTGCTACCGGTAAAGACTGGCTTGCTGGGCATACACCTGAATATTATGCCGACAATGGTAATGGCGTTTTTCCGCAGAATGCGCAAGGTTCGCCATTTAATGCAGCATCTATCGCTGTAACAGGAGACCCTATTACTAACCTGTTCGAGGATTTGGCAGCAGAGCAGAAAGCAAGAGCGGTATATGACAATATTTTAAGACTTTCCGATGACCCTGATGTAAATGAGGTTATAAAATTTCTGCGTCAGAGAGAGGTAACGCACTTCCAGCGTTTCGGTGAAGCACTTGACAGATTGCAGGCAGAACTTAAGCGCAAACCTGTAAAGGGAATTGGGATAAAAGAAAGATAATTTAAAATGGAAAAACGCAAGGGAGTATAACCCTTGCGTTTTTCATATATGAAAAGTGCCGCTACGATTGTAACGACACTTAAAGCCTTTATAGACTTATGCTCTATTCATTATTTAATCTCTTTAGCGTTCGCCAAAGAAACCACCGCCACCGCCACCAACTTAAATAATCATTCAAGCCGTGCCGCTGCACTCAATACTGTAATTACAAGTAAATCATATACCCATATAACTTACTTATATATATTATACCTTCATTAAATACTATAGTCAACGCCCATGAAGATAAAATTTTTATAATTATGATGTCACTTTGAAAGTTCAAATATACGTTCTATTATTGCCTTAAAAATCTCGGCATCATCCTCTTCGTAACGTGCATAGTCGAAATATGCCCAATGTGTTAAATAGCGCCAATGAGAATAAAGCATAGATGTTGCAGTAAGATAATCAGCATCATTAACTGCTTCTGCAAGTTTTCTCTTATCACTAATAAAATACAAATAAAAGGCTAGATATAATAGCAACATGATTTATGTTTGTAAATAGGAAAATAAAAATTTTTTAAAATTTCTTTAAAATGGAGTAAAATTAGATATTTTTGGTTCATATAATTTTATTAGAAAAGATGCTGGATTGAAGGCTTTATTTTGAGTTATGTGCTAAAGTGATGCAAAGCCTACTTAATTTAAGGAGAATTTGTCTATGCAAAAAGCACTTCAAAATGAAGTGCTTTTTGTATAGAAACTTAAATCAGTTACATTCTGCAACAAGCGGACCTGCAAGTTCTTTTAGATAGAAAAGCTTACCAGGAAGTGTAGGCATAAACGTGGAAGTTATATTCATGTCTGGTCCGTAATGAAGTGTTGTAAGAAAACTCATTCCCTGCCAGCCCATTCCTCTGCCGAGTGCACCGTCGCATCCGCCAATAATTGTATCAGCCTGTAGGAAAAGCCCTGGACCGATTGTGTTGGCGCTACAAGGCACAAGTGTTGTACGGCTCTTAAAGCTTGTTATAGCATTTTGTTCAATGGTAAGAGGATGAAGCTTTGCACCTATTCGGTAGCACTGCTTTTTCCATTCGTCAACTGATGAGAACTCATCTGCAAACTGAGGTTCCCAGAATGCAATATGACACATTCTTCCTATACCAAATACAAGAACAAGTTTTGCACCCTCTGCTTTAAGTGCTGCAATTTTTTCGGGATATGTAGGAAGGTTTTCCTTTGTAGCAAAGTTACGCTGAGACGGAGGAATAGTATTTTCGCCAAGTTTATCAAAGAAAGCTTGTTTCATACTGTATTCAAACGATGCAGGGTTATTACTGTCAAGAGTATTGCCTTCGCAGTCTGCCCATTCATCCATATTGAAAGTGTACACATGGTCACATTTTACATTCCATGCATTCAGGAAGTAAGTCGCCCATTTATACATACCCATAGGCCCTACGGGAAGTATCATTGCAAGCTTTTCTCCCATGTCGCGCGCCTCTTTAATCTTAAGTGCGATTTCATGTCCCATAAGAGTATCAAACTCATAAATATTATCGCATTCAACAGGGGTAAAATCCTTGTGCCAAAAATCTTCGCGTGCTAATCCCTTTTCGCAGCATTCATCAATTCTCTCCATATCCCATCCCTTTGGATAAAAGTTTTCTAATAAGCTACCCTTAACTGTACTTAAAAAATCCATTTTAAATCCTCCTTAACTATTTAATTTTTTTTGAACTTCTTTTACAACAAGGTCAACAATTCTATCAATATCGTTACCTATTACACTATTATAACCTGATGCTTTGTCAACACTTGAAAACAGCTCCATTTTTGAAATTGTTTCCTGCTTAACAGCTTCAACAGCAGCAGGTATAAGATCAATAATACCTTTGTTCATATCAGTAAACTTGCTGAATTCAGCCTTAACTGCGGCAATGTTTATATCTGTAAAAATATTAACCTTGCTGATGCCTTCTTTAATAGCTTGTCTAAAATCTTCATCAGTAAGTCCCGAACCGCCGTGAAGAACAAGCGGAACATCTACTGTTTTTGCAATGGTTCTGATTCTTTCAAAGTCAAGCTTTGGAGGCAGCTTATAAGCGCCATGAGCATTTCCCACTGCGATTGCAAGCGCATCTACCTTTGTTTTTTCAACATAATCTTTGGCAAGTCTTGGGTCTGTAAAGAATTTGCTTGGGTCTGTTAATCGGGAATTTCCCTCTGCAGAGCCTTCGTTGTCGCCTACGTGTCCAAGTTCACCCTCTATTGTTGCGCCATAAGAATGTGCAATTTCTGCCATTTCTTTCACTTTTCTTACATTTGTATCATAATCATCTGTTGAGCAGTCATACATAATCGATGTAAAGCCGAGCTCAAGTGCTTTAAGACATGTTTCTTTCTTTAAGCCGTGGTCAAGATGAATAACTACAGGCACTCTGGCTTTTTTTGCCATAGGCAAAAGATAATATGAAACTTCTTCGAGTGGGCCATATGGGAAAAGAACCTCTGCCGTACCCATAATAACCGGTGAGTTCGTCCTCTCTGCAGCACTGATTATACCCCTTGCGAGCTCCATATTTACAGCATTGAAAAGACCAACAGCATATTTTCCTTGCTTTGCAGGAATAAGTATATGATTTAAATTAACTAACATTAATTATCATCCTCTCTTCTTAATAAAAATTTTAATTTCCTCATACGTTTTCATGCCTGCGGTAGCCCCTTTTGCCATTACACAATGTGCACCGGCAGCATTTGCACTTTTCATACAGTCATCGAGACTTCCTCCACGGGCAAACTCAGCCAGAAATCCCGAACAGAAGCTATCACCCGCACCCACAGTATCAACGGGATTTTCTACATAATAAGGTGGGAAGATGCGTCCTGATGTTTCACCTTCTTTGCGAAGATAACTACCCTTTGAGCCAAGCTTTATAATTATATTCTTAGCTCCCTTTGAAACTAAAACATCTGCGATTTCCTCGGGATTATTTTTCTGTGCTATGCAAATTGCTTCGTCAATGCTGGGCATGAAATAATCTATGTACGGCATTGACATATCAAGCAGCTTTCCCCATTGTCCTTTGGCATCCCAGCAGACATCAAGAAAAGTGGTTTTTCCCATATCCTTGCAGCGTTTGAGAAACTCCATTGTTTCTTCTCCGTCAAAAGTGTCCATAAGGAAAGAGCCCGTAACAAATACCATATCACATTCTTCGATTATACTGTAATCAATATCTTTTTCAGAAAAAACTGCGTTTGTGCCTGTACAATGAAAGTATGAACGTTCACCGCTTTTGTCAATCATTAAAACTGATGTCGAGGTCTGTACTTTGTCACTCACGCAGAGGCCTCTTACGTCTGCATCTGTGTCATTAAGTTTGTTTCTTAAGAACTCGCCGAACATATCAGTTCCAACCATACCAACTATATAGGACTCAACGCCGAGTTTTCTTAAATTTATCGCGGCAGTCATTGCGTTTCCGCCATTGTTCATAGTAATAGAATTTACAGGGAGCATGATTCCTTGTTCGGGATAACTTGATACCGGTTCAACAATTACATCTGCAACTAAAATTCCTACACAAGCTACTTTCTTCATGGCAATAACCTCTTTGCGACAACTTTAGGCCAAACAAGTTCCTGCGTAAATCCTTCAGCATAGCCAACGCCACACTGCAATCCGCGGAATCTGGAACAGGTGCGTACAAATTCCGCAAAATCAATATGGTCATGGTCACGCATCCACTTGAGCTGACTTACATGGCATTCAAGCATCTTTAACTTAAGCTCGATTTCATCTGTTATATCTACATACTCGGTAGGATTGAAATTCATCCCTGCAAGATTATCCATATAAAATATAGGAACAACTGCAGCCTTGCCACCTGTTCCGTATTGAGGAACGCTTGCGGCAAAAGAAGCATCAAATACAAGCTTTGACACAGCCAGATGGTCTGGCATATAGTCTGTGGGACTGTGAGTAATTATAAAATCCGGTTGCACTTTTCTAATAAGCTCCATCATTTTATCACGCTGAGCTATGTCGCAACCGTTAGGGAGTAAATCGCCGATATCGAGAGTTACTACCTCTATTCCTGCGAGCGCACCTGCTGCCTTTGCCTCCTGTGCTCTCATCGCACGAAGTTCATCGGGAGGGATAATCTCATGCCCCATATTTCCGTTTGCAACATGGCATACAGTTACCTTATCTCCTCTTTTAACACATTTTGCAAGTGTTCCGCAGCAAGAAATTTCAATATCATCAGGATGACATCCTACTGCAAGTACATTCATCACACATAACCTCCGTTAATTTAAGATTTTAATTGACTTTACGATAATTTTATTATACAATTATCTTAAAATTATGTATTTAACAATCTTTACGTTTTTTTTATCATTTTGTCCACAAGGGGTGTTATTATGTTTGAAATGCAAAGAATTGAATGTGAAATTGAAATACAGGGATTTAACAGCATATATTATTTTGAATTTGGCAAGGATTTTTCTCATGCTCCCGAAAAACACGACTTCTGGGAAATGGTTTATGTTGACAGTGGAAGAATAAATGCCGTTACGAACGGTATTGGCTGTACTCTTGAACAGGGGCAGGCAATTTTCCATGAGCCAATGGAAATACACGCACATATTTCAGACAATAGAGTTTCTAACAATATGCTTGTAATATCATTTACAACCGACAGTGATGCAATGCACTACCTAAAAAGCAAAACTTTTACCCTTGATAAGACAGGGAAAACACTTCTTTCGCTTTTCATTGAAGAGGCGAAAAATGCTTTGGGAAAGGTTCCCGGAGATTATGAGAATAAAGATAATCTACGTTTTCTTTCGACAGCATTCGGTGCCACCCAGCTTTTGCAATGCTATTTTACCGAGTTTTTAATTAGGCTTATACGAAGTGGAAACACACTGAGTAAAGATGTGTTATCATCCAAGCAATCACGTAGCATTGCCAACAATTCACTAAGCGAGCTTATGAGTGAATATATGAAAAGCAATATTTATTCTGTACTTGCATTAAAGGATATGTGTTCTCATTTCCTGCTTGGTAAAACACAGCTGTGTAAAATTTTTCGGGAAAGCATAGGGGAAAGCCCGATGGAATATTATATGAATTTGAAAATTAAGGAAGCAAAAAAGCTTATCCGTGAAAAGAATTATTCCGTAAGTCAGATATCGGATATGTTAGGATATTCCTCAATACATAATTTTTCGCGCGCATTTAAAAAAACTGTCGGAATGTCGCCAACAGCTTATGGGAAAAGTATTATGTATAAATAAAATGATATTCCATAAATAAACTGACTTGGGGTTATACTTTAGATGTTACATACGGTCAAGCCTCCCAAATAGGAATGTTGTAAATTTATTCAGTTTATAATATTCGGTATTGCTTGTCTTTTATATTCAGTATATAATGCATTGGAGAATATGCAGATAATGCATATTACATATTTATGTTTACTTTTTCATTTCTAAAAATTTTAATGGCAACCATTTGTGACGCAACCGTGTTCTCCGCAAGTGCGTGCACCGCCTTTGTGTTCGTGATCGTGGTGGTCGCACTTAACATTTGGGTTATATGTAAGTTTATCAGCTATGAAAGCCTCAACAGCTGCGTCTGCGTTTCCACAGACACCTACGAAAATACAGATATTCCCTGAACATTATTTTTGTGTATGAGATACATTTTTATAGTCTGCCGGACTTTTTCCAGTAACTTTTTTGAAGGCATAATAAAAGTTAGCGGCATTGTTATATCCGCATTTTGCGGCAATTTCAAGCTTTGTAAGGTCGGTAGTTTCAATGTAAGAAATTGCACTCTCAATCCTTTTTATTGTTATGTATTCCCAGGGCGAAATTCCATTAAGCTCGCGAAACTGCCGACAGAAGTAGTTTTTGCTCATATGTGCGATGTCGGAAAGCTCTGACAAGGTAAGGTCGGATGCGAAATTTTCGTCAATATAATTTAAGACCTTTGTCATATATTTTAACGTATGACGGCTCAATAAAATCTCGTTTTCATCAAGCTTTCCATCATAAGAACGCATCAGTTCAACAAGAATATTCACGAGATACACCTTAAGCATAGTCTCATATTCCTGCTTTTGTGATGTGGCTTCATCTTCTATTTTGTAAATAAGCTCCCGAACTATTTGTGATGAGGGATTTTCAGTGTTAAGCTTATTTAAAGGATTATTTTTTCTGTTAAGAAATATCCTGATAAGCTCTTTTCCCGATATGCCAATATTATCTGACCAAATAAAACGAGGTTCAAAGTGAATATTGAGAAAATGCGAGCCGCAGTCAAGCTTTTTCAGCCAATGTATTTCATCGGTGCTGAAAAAGAAAATATCTCCGCTTTTGAAACTGAACTCAGAGTAATTGGTTGAGTAAATCCCGCTTCCGTCTATAACCATTGTAATCTCAAAAGCCGTATGATGATGCTCGTGAAACATAGTTTTTTCGGGAGGCATAGATGAACGGAAAATTGTCAGCGGTGATTTTTTGGAAGAAAAAATAACCTCTTTGTCAATCCTTTGTTCGCTTTGCATAGTAAAACCTCTCAAATAAAAATCATAATATATTTGACATATTCAGTAAGATAATTGATGAAAACAATCTATTGCTATTATATAATAAAAAAAATAATATGTCAAATATATTATGATATAAAGGGAGGAATAAAAATGGCAAAGGTAGTAACGATGGGCGAAATTATGCTTCGCTTATCAACAGAAAATCATCAAAGATTTTTGCAGGCAGACAGGTTCGAAGTGTGTTATGGCGGAGGAGAAGCAAACGTGGCTGTTTCACTTGCAAATTATGGTCACGATGCGGAATTTGTAACAAAAGTTCCGGCAAATCCGATTGGTGACAGTGCGGTAGCGGCACTTCGCAAAATGAATGTTAAAACCGACAATATTGCAAGAGGCGGAGACAGACTTGGTATCTATTTCCTTGAAACAGGAGCATCAATGCGTGCATCAAACGTTGTTTATGACAGAGCAAATTCTTCAATAGCATCAGCTACTGCTTCCGATTTTGATTTTGATAAGATTTTTGACGGATGTGACTGGTTCCACTTCACAGGAATAACACCTGCAGTTTCAGACACTGCAGCAGAACTTACAGAGGCTGCTTTAAAGGCTGCAAAAGCAAAAGGTGTAAAGGTATCATGCGACTTGAACTTCAGAAAGAAGCTCTGGTCAAGTGAAAAGGCACAAAAGGTTATGACAAACCTCATGAAATATGTTGACGTTTGTATCGGAAACGAAGAAGATGCAGAAAAAGTGCTTGGCTTTAAGCCTGGTGAAACAGATGTAACAAGCGGTGAACTTGAGCTTGCAGGATATAAGAGCATTTTCGTGCAGATGGTTGAAAAATTTAATTTTGAATATGTGATATCTTCATTAAGAGTGTCTCATTCTGCATCAGATAATGGCTGGTCAGCTTGCATCTACTCAAGAGATACAAATGAATTCTATCATTCAAGAGAATACAGAATCAGCCCGATTATCGACCGTGTAGGCGGCGGCGACAGCTTTGCCGGCGGTGTTATTTGCGGAATGCTTGACGGTAAGAATTTCAAAGATGCCCTTGAATTTGGTGTTGCGGCATCAGCGCTTAAGCATACAATCCCTGGCGATATGAATATTGTTAGCCGTGCAGAGGTTGATAATCTTGTTGGCGGAGACGGCAGCGGACGTGTTCAGAGATAAAAGAGGTGTAGAGCTATGAATATATTAAATGAAGTTTCTAACATAGGAATTATTCCTGTTATAAAAATAAACGATGCCAAAAAGGCTGTTCCGCTTGCAAAGGCATTGATTGACGGCGGACTTCCGGCAGCAGAAGTTACTTTTAGAACAGATGCAGCAGAAGATGCTATCCGTGCAATTTCAGATGCATATCCTGAAATGCTTGTAGGCGCAGGAACAGTGTTAACTATCGAACAGGCACAAAGAGCACTTAATGCCGGTGCAAAATTTATTGTAAGTCCGGGCTTTAACCCAAAGGTTGTAAAATGGTGTCTTGATAATGGTGTAACACCACTTCCGGGCTGTACAACACCATCTGAAATTGAACAGGCTCTTGAGCTTGGACTTGAAGTTGTAAAATTCTTCCCTGCAGAACAGAGCGGCGGTCTTGCGAAGATTAAGGCAATGTCAGCTCCTTATGGCGGCGTTAAATTTATGCCGACAGGTGGCGTAAGTCTTGACAACGTGAATGAATACCTTGCAAATAAAAAAATTCTCGCTTGCGGCGGAAGTTTTATGGTTAAGGAAAGCTATATAGATAACGATAACTGGGACGAAATTACAAACCTTACAAAGCAGTCTGTTGACACAATGCTTGGACTTGAAATCGGTCATATTGGAATCAATAACGAAAACGAAGCAGAAGCTTCGAAAACAGCGTCAATGCTTTCTTGTCTTTTAGGAAAGGCTGTTGAAAGAGAAACTGAAAAGGGAATGTTTGTTGGTTCACAGTTTGAAATTATGAAGTCAAAAGGCCCTGGAAGATGCGGACATATCGCAGTGCTTACAAACAATGTAGAACGTGCGATATATCATCTTTCAAAACGTGGTGTGAAATTCAATGAAGAAAGTGCTACATATAACGAGGACGGCACAAGAAAATTCATTTATCTTCAGGAAGAATACGGCGGATTTGGCGTACACCTCATTCAAAAGAAATAATGTAAAAGTGACTGTTTCGTTGAGCAGATATCCCAATCGTTAGATTTTCGGTCTAACTTTTGGAGGACGGCTCACGCGAGCAGTCCTTTTTTTGTATAAAAAAAGTCTTGCCATAAGGGCAAGACTTGGAGCGGAAGACGAGATTCGAACTCGCGACGTTCACCTTGGCAAGGTGACGCTCTACCACTGAGCCACTCCCGCATTTGCAAGAAATATTATAGCATACTATTTTATATTTGTCAACATATTTTTTTGTTATTTTGTACTTGAAATTGTACATCAAAAAGTATAAAATATAGTATAGTGAAAATTGAAAGGAACAGTAAGTAGATGAAACCAAGTATAGGTTCTATGTTTTCGTGGATAAAGGACCCTGACCTTGCCGGAATGCATATTGAAAAAATGCAGATTTCCAAGCATTTTCGGAAAATGCGCCTTTTGTTGGAAGAAGATATCCCAGATGATTTGAAGAAAAAAGCGGAAAAGCTGTTTTCAGAAAAGCTACATCTTAATAATGTTGATATAAGAAAATTTGAGGCAGATGAAGTTGCCTCTGATTTTGATACGGAAGAGTATGGAGAAAATTTTGTCAAAAAAATGACACCGGCATTTAAAAAGCAAGTACGGGATTTGGGGAAGGCACATTCAGAGGGCGTGATTTACGGAAAGGCAATCCGTTCCGACCTTGTGCCTATTTCTTCAATAAGCGAAACATCGGGTGTTGTCTGCTTTGAAGGAACTGTGTTTGGAACAGAAATAAAGGATATAAAAAGCAAAAAAAGCGGTAAAGAATTTCACCTTGTTATGCTTGATGTGACAGATTTTGAAGATTCAATTTCAGTTCAGTTTTTTATAGAAGCAAAAGAGGAAAATGAAGAAGCTATTGCAGAAGTAAAAAAAGCCTTTGGAAAAGTAAATAAAACCGTTGAAAAAGGTGGAATAAAAGCTGGTGTTTATGTTGCAATAAAAGGCAAGGCACAGTTTAATGATTATGCAAAAGAGGTTGTTGTTATGGCAAATTCTGTTTGTTATGCAACGCCTCCTGAAGCGAAACAGGACAATGCTGAAAAAAAGCGAGTTGAACTTCACCTACATACACAGATGTCGCAGATGGACGCAGTTTCTTCTGCTAAAAGCCTGATTGAACGCGCTGTATCGTGGGGACATACTGCTATTGCCATTACCGACCACGGCGTGGTGCAATCTTATCCTGATGCGCTGAAAGCTTCGGATGATAATGAAAAAATCAAGGTAATTTACGGCGTTGAAGGATATCTTGTAGACGATTCAGAAAAAATTGCGGCAGGCAAAACTGATACGAAAATAGATGGGAAGTTTGTCGTTTTCGATATAGAAACAACGGGACTTTCAAAGGACAAAGAGGAAATCACCGAAATTGGTGCTGTGAAGGTAGAAAACGGCGAAATTACAGAAAAATGGGGCTCCTTTGTAAACCCTGGAAGGCCAATCCCTGAAAAAATTGTTGAGCTTACTTCAATAACAGACGAAATGGTAAAGGATGCACCAAAGATTGATGAGGTGTTGCCGCAGTTTTTCAAGTTCTGCAAGGATTGTGTACTTGTTGCACATAATGCAAAATTTGACACCGGCTTTATAAAGGCGGCGGCAGAAAAATGCGGAATGGAATACAATTTTGCGCATCTTGATACACTTTTGCTTGCAAAATGCTTATATCCGGATCTGGGAAATTACAGGCTCAATAATCTTTCAAAGCATCTAAATATTGTGCTTGAAAATCATCACAGGGCAGTTGATGACGCAAAAGCAACAGCTGATATTTTTGTCAAAATGATTGATGAACTGGCAAAACAGGGCATCACTGAAATTTCGAGTCTAAATGACGAATTTGACCTAAGAGGTGCGGCAAAACGAAACCGTGCAAACCACATAATTTTGCTTGCAAAAAACCTTGAGGGAGTTAGGCATATTTATGAGATGGTCACAAAGTCACATCTTGAGTATTTTTACAGAACCCCGAGGCTACCAAGAAGCCTTATTGAAGAAAAGCGTGACGGAATCATTATTGGTTCTGCCTGTGAGGCAGGTGAGCTTTTTCGGGCAGTTGTAGAAAAAGCATCAGACAAAACTATTGAAAAAATTGTATCTTTTTATGACTATTTGGAAATACAGCCTATCGGAAACAATGCATATATGAAAACGTCAAACGAATTTCCTGACGTAAATACTGATGAGGACTTAAAGAATTTAAACAGGCAGATTGTGGAACTGGGTGAAAAGTATAATAAGCCTGTTGTTGCCACCTGTGACGTGCATTTTCTTGATCCTGAAGGTGCAAGCTACCGAAAAATTTTGATGAACTACAAGGGATTTTCAGATGCTGACAACCAAGCACCATTGTATTTTAGGACAACAGAGGAAATGCTTGAAGAGTTTGCATATCTTGGCGAAGAAAAGGCGTATGAGGTTGTTGTTACAAACACTAATTTGATTGCGGATATGGTGGAAAAGGTAAGGCCTATCCCGACAACCAAATGTCCGCCTGTGGTTGACGGCGCAAAGGAAGGCATCGTAAACGATTCTCTTAAAAAAGCAAAGGAAATTTACGGAGATCCGCTTCCTGAAGTTGTTCAGGCACGTCTTGACAAGGAACTTTATTCCATTACGACATACGGATTTTCAGTAATGTATCGTATTGCACAGGAGCTTGTAAAGAAGTCTTTGGCTGACGGTTATCTGGTTGGCTCAAGAGGCTCTGTGGGATCATCTTTCGTTGCATTCCTTTCCGATATTACAGAAGTTAATTCATTGCCTGCACACTATATCTGCCCGAGTTGCAAAAATTTTGAGCTTGTGGGAAGTGATACGGGTATTTCAGGCTGTGACCTTCCGGATAAGGTTTGCCCTAAATGCGGTGCGCAGTACAAAAAGGACGGTCACGATATCCCATTTGAAACATTTCTTGGGTTTAAGGGTGATAAAGAGCCTGATATTGACCTTAATTTTTCAGGCGAATATCAGCCGACAATACACAAATATACAGAAACATTTTTCGGTGAAGGACACGTTTTCCGTGCAGGAACAATCGGAACAGTTGCAGAAAAAACAGCTTTTGGGTATGTTAAAAAATACGCAGAAGAACGGGGTGTACATATAAGGAATGCTGAAATGAAACGTTTGGCGACGGGGTGCGTCGGAGTTAAGAGAACTTCAGGGCAGCATCCGGGCGGCATAATTGTTGTGCCGTACACTAACGATATTCACGAGTTTTGTCCTGTGCAGCATCCTGCCGATGACGTAAAATCTACGATAATCACAACTCATTTTGACTATCACTCTATTGATCAGAACCTTTTAAAGCTTGATGAGCTGGGACACGACGACCCAACTGTAATCAAAATGCTTGAGGATTTAACGGGTCTTGATGCAAAGACAATCCCTCTTGGCGATGAAAAAACATTGAGCCTCTTTACTTCAAATGAGGCACTTAACATAAAGGACGGCGAGGATATAGGAACAAAGCTGGGAACTTACGGAGTGCCGGAGTTTGGTACAAAGTTTGTTAGGCAGATGCTTGAGGATACAAAACCGACAAAATTTTCCGAGCTTGTCAGAATATCAGGTCTTTCGCACGGAACAGACGTGTGGCTGGGTAATGCACAGGAACTTATAAAACAGGGTCTTTGCGACCTGTCGCACTCAATCTGCGCCAGAGATGATATTCTGATTTACTTGATTGCCTGTGGCGTTGAGGCAGGTCATGCCTTTAAGATAATGGAAGCTGTCAGAAAGGGTAAAGGCTTAAAGCCTGAAGACGAGGAAGCTATGAGAGCGGCAGGAGTTCCTGAGTGGTATATGGATTCTTGTAAGAAAATAAAGTATATGTTTCCTAAAGCTCATGCTGTTGCTTACGTTACTATGGCTTTTAGAATTGCGTATTTTAAGGTTTATTACCCTGAAGCCTTTTATATCGCATATTTTTCAGTGCGTGCCGACGATTTTGATGCGTCGATAATGACGAAGGGAATAGGTGTTGCAAGACAAGCGATTGAGGATTTAAAAGAAAAGAAAAACAACGGAACTATTTCGCCTAAAGAGGAAAATCTTATTCCTATCCTTGAAATATGTGTCGAAATGTATGCACGAGGTGTTGGTTTTATTCCGATTGACCTTTATAAATCCGAAGCAACCAGATTTTTGCCGACTCCTGAAGGGATTTTGCCGCCGCTTAATGCATTTCCTGGAATGGGCGACAATGCCGCAAGGGCTATTGTCGAAGCACGCAAGCAGGGCGAGTTTAAAACAGTTGAAGACTTTAGAATAAGAACCGGAGTAACAAAGACAGTAATTGATATGTTGATTACAGAGGGTTGCTTGACAGTTCCGGAAAAGGATCAGGTTTCACTTTTTGACTAAAAGACAGCTTCTGTTGGTGCGTTCTAAGTCTTATCTAAAATTCGCAATGAATATCTTGAAAAATCGAATTAAAAACTGATTATTTTAATGATGTACAAAGATAATATTAGAAGGATAAAAAATACAGGCCTTTTTAAAAGCCTGTATTTTTTAGTATTATTCAGGATTTCTTGCATCAGGATAATGTACATTTCCATTAGCTTCTTTGATTTGCCATACGGGAACTAGTGCTGCTGATTTATGATAAAGAGTATTGTCTAAAACGGTGTATCCGAGTGTAAGTTCCGTTATTTGAGTAGGTATGGCAGTAATCGACGGGATGAAGTCAATTAGTGCGGAGGTTACGGCTTTAAGTTTGCTGTCCTGACCTTTTGCTCCTGTGACATTGAACCAACTTCCTGAAACTGCGGTAACATCACTTCCTGAAATTTTTACAGTTACCACTGAGTTGAAAAGCGGTAGTGAGTTAGTTGTATTTCTGAATATGATGGTGAAATTGTCAGTCGTTTTTTCTGTCCCTATTTCAGCGTCGGATATGTTAAAGCCCTTGCTTTCTAAAAATTCTGAAGCGATATTTTGTGCGTTTTTCTCAGTTATACTTGCATCGTTATATGGGATATTCCTGCTATAATTGAAGCTGTCACCATCAAGCTTTATTGTCCCTGTATGGCTTTTGTACAAAAATTCTTCGCTTTTTGTAAAGTCATCACCCAAAAACAGCTTGGCAAACTCATCATAATCTGAAATAACATTGTCTGCTTCGGCATAGGGTACAGAAACAATTTTGTCAGGAATTAAGTCTGTATTTATTGTTATGCCTTGATTTTTAAGGATTTTAGCAGTTGACGCAATAATTTCAGGAGTTACAGTTGTTTGCTGGTGCGTTGATGTGATAATGGTTGCCAAAAGGAATAAATCAGCAAAAAGGAATAGAATAATTAGTATAGTTTTCGCTCTGTACCAGTTCATATTTACCTCCTTTTACTCTGCAACAATATTATCAATTTTAATATGCCAGTGTGGATATTTTTCGCTGATAGTAAGGTCGTCGACATATGCAGGAATCATTTTTGTTATGTTTATTTCTTTCATTGAGCCCTGATATTCTGCAATAACCGAGTCAAGAGCCTCTATGTACAGCGGAGATTCGGCAAATTGACCGCATGGCTCATATTTCCTCAAAATTTGTGTATATTCCGAAATATATCCGTTTTCAACCCTTGCAGTTACGGCGTGCCCGTTAGTAAATCTGACAGGCAGACTGTCTGCAAAATATTCGAACGTGAAGCTTTCGGTGGTGCTTGATGTTAAAGACGAAGTTATGCACATATCCGCATTAATGCCTGCAGCAGCATTTACAGTATCTATGAAGTTTGCAATATTTGATACGCTTGAATAGGTATCATAGGTTGTGTTAGGTGAAAGTTTTATGCCGGAAGATGTGGCTTTAAAATGAAGAATACCGTCAGGTGAAATCCTTAATATTCCGTTGTTTTCTACAAAAACCAATGAGCCATCAGCTTCTGTGTATCTGCGTACAGTGTTTGGCTTGATGGAAAAAGCCGTAAGTATTTCGCCGATTACTTTGTTTATAAACTCATCATCACGAATAACAGGGTTTGAAGATAAAAGCACGTCTGCTACAACAGGAGCTGAGTAAATCGGTATCATTGGCGATAAGAATGTTGTCTGGCCGCCAATTCCTTTGTCAAAATTCAAGTCAAAGGAATAGTTTATAGCTGACTCATCGCTTGAATGTTCTTCTGCGACCTTTTCTATTATAGGGCTAATTTCACTTGAAGAAATATCAATCCTGTAAAAAGCAGAGCCATTTTTATCACTTATAAACACATTACCATTTTCATTTATGACAACGTCGGAAAAGCTTTCAAAATTGAACTCGGTCTTTAATAAGCCGTGAAGATTTGCAAAATTCTGTGCAGAATAATTGCATGAGTAAGAGAGGTATATAGACTTGGCAGTTAAAGCGGAGTACCATACATCAGACGTGACCGAAACAGCGGATTTCAAAGGTGCTGAAAATGCTTTTTTTAGAACATCACCTGCAGCCAAAGATATTTTACTAAAATCTTGGCTGTTTCGTAAATATTCAAAACGACTGGACTGATATCCTGTATTTACAATAATTTTTTCAGGAAGCCAAAGGTGTCCTATGATGGAATAGTCATTTTTTTTCGCCGTAGTTCTCATATTAAAAAAATTATAGCCGACAGGCCATAATTTTTCATTAACCAATATTCTTTCGGCCAACATGAGATTGACGATTATAAGCAACACCAAGATGACGCTTTTAATTCGTTCTTTAGTCATAGTTTAACCTCTTATTTCAAGAAATTTAGTATGTTTACGGTAACACTTTTGAGTTTATCAACAGTGCTCTTTTTTACTTTTGAAATCTGGATTTGTACAACCTGATCGTAACCGCCTTTTTCAGCATAAACAACAAATGTGTTAGAACTGTTTGGGAGGTCAACAACTGTGCTGTAAAGTCCGCTTGCACCAATCTGCTTTGCAGATTTTATTAGAACGCAGGTATTATCAGCCGGAGAGTATCTATAAACTCTTACAGTTGTACCGGCAGAGCCTACTGCTGAAATTGTGTACGTCTTATCAGATGTTGAAGCAGAGTGTGACTGCGGTCTTTTTATGTATATAAGATTTGATGAGCTGCCTTGTGCAGATAACGGAATTGATGTCTCGTAAGCCGCATAAGATACACATGGAACTGTAAACAGCACCAAAAGCGCAAGCAACATCGATATGAGTTTTCTTTTCATTTTGAACAATCCTTTCAAGTTGTGAGTAGAGGATACTTCCTCATTTTACGATATCATTATAACATATTAGTATTACAGAGGTGTTACGTTGGATTTAAAATAACATAACATTTAAAGCGGAACAGAAATTATAACCTCTGTACCTTCACCCGGATTACTGTTTATAGTAATATTTCCGCCAAGCTGATTCATAAGCTGTTTTGCGATGGCAAGTCCAAGACCTGTACCGCCGGTTTCGCGCGAACGGGCTTTATCTACACGGTAAAATCGCTCGAATATGCGAGGGAGGTTTTCTTTTGGAATACCTATTCCGTTATCTCGTACCTTGATAAATGCATCTTGGTACAAAGAGCCGGAATATACCTCAATACGTCCGTGCTCTGGAGTATATTTTATTGCATTTGAAATTATGTTTATAATAACTTGCTCAAGCTTATCTTTATCGCTCATAATATAAGATGAGCCACCGGTATTTACATATTTTATAGTTTGATGCTTTTCCTTTGCGGAAAAATACATTCTGTCAACAATGCCGGATACAAAATCTGTCAATTCTATGCTTTCAAAAGGTCGCAACTCATACTGACCTTCATCAAGACGGGAAAGTGTAAGAAGGTCTTTTACGATACGAGTCATACGGTCAGCTTCAGCCGCAATAGTTTCCAAAAAATGATTTTGTGTTTGTGTGTCTGTCGGCATATCCATTAAGGTCTCGGCATACGACTTAATTGTGGTAAGTGGTGTTCTTAATTCGTGAGATACATTTGCCACAAATTCACGGCGTGAATGCTCAAGCTTTTGCTGGTTTGTTATATCATGCATAACAACAAGTATGCCGCCGATCTTGTTTTCGATTGAAAATGGTGCAAAGGAAAATCTGATAACCTTATTTCCGATGCTTGCCTGACGTTCAGTTTTTTCTTCGTCATTAATATATATCAGGTTTCCGATGTTAATACCGGCATCGATTTCTTTAAAAAAAGTATCAAAACGGATATCATCGTAATACTGTCTGCCTATCATTTTTTTTGCTTCAGGATTTATGTGTATTAGTTCGCCTGACAGGTTAAAGGCAAGTATGCCGTCGGTCATATTGCTGAGGATTGTCTCGACCTTGTTTTTCTCGGAATTAACCTCTTCGATTGTATCGTGAAGGGCTGATGACATATATCCAAATGTTTTAGCAAGTATGCCGATTTCATCGCCGGATTTGACGATATTTACCTGATCAAATTCACCTGATGCAATACGCTCTGCGCTACGGGTTAAGTCGCGAATTGGTTTGGTTATTGTACGACTGAACAGGTAGCTTAAAATAACCGAAATAATTATTGAAAACAGGAGTGCTTCAACGAGAATAAATAAAATATTTCTTGTAATTGAAGTTATCTCGTTTTTAGTGTCCTTTACATATATAATATATGCAGGTGAATTGTTAATATCAATAGGAACTGCAAAGTCCATATAGCTTTTATCCGTGTTGGTGATGTTGCCTGTTTTACCGGTCATAGCCATTATAATATTATCGCTCTTCTCGAGTTGAGAATCACGTCCGGCATCGGATTTTAAAACGGCGCCTGTTTTTGCATCTAAAATGCTGTAAAAGCGGTAGGTATCAATGCCTAAAGGTCCTATGTATGATGTCACAATGTCCCAAACGCTGTCAACACCACCTGATGAAGCGCTTTTTTCAAGCTCGGAAACAAGACCAGGAGTGAAGACCTGTTCCATCATTACTGAAAACTCATCATGGTAGAATTTAACGATATTGGTCGTCAAGAAAGAGCCGATTACGACTACAATCGACAGTATGGTAAGTATAAAAATAGTTACAATTTTAGTTTGAATACTTTTAAACATTTTTTTATGCCTTGTTGAAGTAATAGCCTACACCGCGCTTTGTAATAATGTAGCGAGGCATTCCCGGATCGTCTTCAATTTTTTCACGAAGACGGCGAACGGTAACGTCAACGGTACGCACATCGCCGTAATATTCATAACCCCACACATTTTCAAGCAAGTTTTCTCTTGAGAAAATCTTGTCCGGTTGAGTTGCAAGGAATTTTAAAAGTTCAAATTCACGAAGTGTAATATCAATAACTTTTCCGTATTTTGAAACTTCATATCTTTCGACGTTAATTGTGAGGTCACCTGAAGAAATACAGTTTGAAGACTCTTGAGAACTCTGAGCACGGTCGATTGACATTCTTCGAAGGTTTGCCTTGACTCTGGCTGTGAGTTCACGGATAGAAAACGGCTTTGTCATATAATCGTCTGCGCCGAGCTCTAAGCCAAGGACTTTATCAACTTCTTCTTCACGTGCTGTCAACATAATAATTGGAACAGATGACTTTTCACGGATTTTTTTGCATACCTCAAATCCGTCCATTCTAGGAAGCATTACGTCTAAAAGTATAAGGTCGGGATTTTCGGAAAGAGCAAGCTCCAGTCCGGTAACTCCGTCCATTGCTTCCAACACCTTATAGCCTTCCTTAGTAAAGTTAAATTTCAGAATATCAACAATGGCCTGTTCATCTTCTATTATGAGAACACATCTTTCGTCCATTTCATTTACATCCTTTCAAAATATATACATTATTATTGTAACAGAATTAATTAAAATCTTCAATAGAAAAATAAAAATATTTTTATTTTTTTGTAAAATTATGTAATATTGTGTTTTTGTGTATAAATGAACATAAATTATGGTTGTAATTTTTTAAAATTTGTGATACAATAATAAAATAGACATAATTATAAGAAATTTTTTAATATATATAAATTTTGAGGTGCAAAATAATGGCAAGTAAGGAATTGAAGAAAAAGTCTTCTGCAAAAAAGCCTGCGAGAAAGACAAGTGGAAATGTGCGGACAAGTCATGCTCCTAAAAAGGCAGCAACGTCACGCAAAAAAGTAACTGAAACCAAAAAATCATATACATATATTATGGCTGGACTGTGGCTTTTGCTTGCCGCTGTTCTTATAGGTATATTTACATACGGAAACGCAGAAGGAGTTTTGGCAAGCTGGATAAATGACACAATGTTCGGGCTGTTTTCCGGAACAGCATATTTAGTGCCTTTGGTTCTTTTGGCTCTTGGAATATATGTTTTTAGGGTTAAACGTACAAATAAGCTTGCATTAAAGGGTATTCTTTCGCTGCTTGAAATTATCTTGATCGGCAGCCTTATTATGCTGTTTTGGCAGGAAGAAATGCCGAAAATATCAATGCTTTGGGGATATGGAATTGAGGGTGTTGGCGGCGGTGCATTAGGCGGAACGCTTGCGATTTTGCTGTCAAAGTACCTTATAGGAAGAGTTGCGTCTATTGTGGTCGTAATTGTCTTGATTGGTATTTTGATGACATTCATTTTGAATGTATCATTTACAAGCATTGTTGAAAATATTGCAGGTAAGGAAACAGAAGACAGAGAAGAAGTTGAATTCGGCGGGATTTCCGAAAAGATTGTACGTGCAAAAAAACGTCTTTCAGAAATTGCGGAAACTAAAAAGGAAAATGACATTGAGGATTTTGCTGAAGCTGATGAAGAAGCAAAGGCTAAGAAAAAGAAAGAGGACAAGCCTGAAGATAAGGCGGAGACAGTGGAATTTGATCCAAACGTATTTTTGGACGATGTTGCGGCAAAGCTTCCGCAGACAGAGGGCGTTAAGGAGCTTTTAGAAGAACAGAAAAAGAAGAACGCAGAAAATGAAAAAACGAAAAAAGCTTCAAAAGCGACTGAAGAAGAAAAAGAAGAGGTCAGCAATGAAATAACAGAATCAATCGAAAAGCCTGTTATTGAATATACAATGCCACCTATTGACCTTCTTAAAAAGGTTGAGGCTATATCGTCAGATAAACGCCGTGAAATGTATGAAACAGCCAATAAACTTATGACAATTTTAAAAGATTTCGGTGTTGAGGCGAAACTTTTGCAGGTAACCCAAGGTCCTACTGTTACAAGATACGAAATTCAGCCGTCAACCGGTATAAAGCTTGCAAAAATCACAGGACTTTCTGAGGATATTGCGCTTAATCTTGCTGTTCCGACAGTTTTGGTTGCGGCAGTTCCTGGCAAAGCGGCTGTGGGTATTGAGGTGCCGAATAATACAGTCGGAACAGTATCAGCAAGAGAGCTTATGGAAAGTGACAGCTTTAAAAATGCAAAATCAAAGCTTTCGGTTGCGCTTGGTAAAGATATTGGCGGAAATGTTGTAATAGGAGATATTGCGAAATTCCCGCACGTTTTGATTGCCGGCTCTACCGGCTCAGGTAAATCAGTTTGTATAAATACAATTATAACAAGTATTCTTTATAAGGCGCGTCCTGATGAAGTTAAAATTATAATGATTGACCCGAAGGTGGTTGAACTTGGTGTGTATAACGGTATTCCGCACCTTTTGATACCGGTTGTTACAGACCCTAAAAAAGCAGCCGGTGCGCTTAACTGGGCAGTTGGCGAAATGATGAGAAGGTACTCGCTTTTTGCAGAAACTGCAACCCGTAATTTAAAAGGCTATAACGAACATATTGAAAAAGAAGGCGGAGAAACACTTCCGCAGATTGTAATAGTTATCGATGAGCTTGCTGACCTTATGATGGTTGCGGCTAAGGAAGTTGAAGACTATATCTGTCGATTGGCACAGCTTGCACGAGCGGCAGGAATTCATCTTATTATTGCAACACAAAGACCGTCGGTTGACGTTATTACGGGTTTAATCAAGGCAAACGTTCCGAGCCGTATTGCATTTGCTGTTTCGAGCGGTGTCGATTCAAGAACAATTCTTGATAAGGTCGGAGCGGAAAAGCTTTTGGGTAAGGGAGATATGCTTTATCACCCGACAGGACTTCCAAATGCACTTCGTGTTCAGGGCGCATTTGTGTCAGACGACGAAATTGAAAATATAATCGGGTTTATCAAAGAACATTCAGAAGAAACGAATTATGCACACGACCTTGAGGAGCATATTGAAAGAATGGCAACTGGCGAAAACGGTGTAACAGACGAAAATGAAGCCGAAGATGCGGATGAGCTTTTGCCGCAAGCAATCGAACTTGCTGCAGAGCTTGGACAGATTTCCACAGCTATGATTCAACGAAAAATGAAGGTCGGCTATGCAAGAGCAGGACGCATTATTGACCAGATGGAAACAAGAGGACTAATCAGCGGTGCAAACGGCTCAAAGCCGCGAGATGTTTATTTAAACAGAATTCGGGGTATGCAAGAGGATATGTTCTTTGAAGATGAAGAGGAATACGAAGAAGAACTTGAGGGTAGCGAAGAAAACGAAGAAAATTACGATGACGAATGATTTTTTGCCAACAAATCGGCAGGATATGGAAAAACGTGGCTGGGAGCAGCTTGACTTTTTGTATATAGTAGGCGATGCTTATGTTGACCATCCAAGCTTTGGTCATGCAATAATTTCAAGAGTTTTGGAGTCAAGAGGATATAAAGTGGGTATTATCTCGCTTCCTGACTGGCGCTCGACTGACGACTTTAAGAAGCTTGGAAGACCGAGACTTGCGGTTTTGGTGTCGGGCGGCAATATTGACTCTATGGTTAATCACTATACTGCTTCAAAAAAACGCAGAAGTGAGGATTTATATGCACCTGGCGGAAAAGCGGGTATGAGGCCTGACCGTGCGACGATTGTTTACTGTAACCGTGCTCGTGAGGCTTTTGGAGATATTCCTATTTTGATTGGCGGAGTTGAAGCAAGCTTAAGACGTTTTACGCACTACGACTATTGGGACGATAAGCTAAGAAGGTCAATTCTTTTAGACAGCCGTGCAGATATTTTGATGTATGGTATGGGCGAGAAACAGATTGTTGAAATTGCAGACTGTTTAGATAGTGGTATGGACGTTCACGATATAACGTATATAAAGGGAACGTGCTACCTTTCAGCTTCAGACGAAATTGAAGATGCAGTAAAAATTCCGTCTTATGAGGAATGCTGTGAAAGTAAGGAAAAATATGCCGTATCCTGCAAAATGCAGTATTATGAGCAGAATCCGTATATAGGCAAAACAATTATTCAGCCTCACGGAGATAAATTTTTGGTGCAAAATCCGCCAATGGAACCGCTTACGAGGCAAGAGCTTGATGATGTTTATGCCCTTGGGTATATGAAAAATTATCACCCGATGTATGAAAAATACGGCGGGATTGATGCAATAAAAGAAGTTAAATTTTCGATAACCAGCTCACGTGGATGCTTTGGAAGCTGTAACTTTTGCGCTTTGGCATTTCATCAGGGCAGAATTGTGACATCAAGAAGCCATGATTCTATTTTAAAAGAAGCAGAAGAAATGACCCAAATGCCTGATTTTAAAGGCTATATTCATGATGTCGGCGGCCCGACGGCAAACTTCAGGAAGGCTGCGTGCAAAAAGCAAAATACACTCGGTGCTTGCAAGGATAGACAATGTCTTTTCCCTTCGCCGTGCAAAAATATGGAAATTTCGCACAGAGAATATGCCGAGCTTTTGGAAAAACTACGAAAAATCAAGGGTGTCAAAAAGGTGTTTATCCGCTCAGGTATTCGATTTGATTACCTTATAAATGATAAAGATGATAGGTTCTTTTATGACCTCTGCAAACACCATATAAGCGGACAGCTTAAAGTTGCGCCGGAGCATATTTCGGATAATGTGTTAAAATATATGGGAAAACCATCAAATGATGTGTATAACAAATTTTCCGAAAAGTATTATAAAATAAATGAGAAACTGGGTAAAAAGCAGTATCTTGTGCCGTACCTTATGTCGTCGCATCCGGGAAGTACACTCCGTGATGCAATAAAGCTTGCGCTGTATTTAAAGGAGCAAGGCATAAACCCACAACAGGTACAGGACTTTTATCCAACACCGGGAACTATCTCGACCTGTATGTTTTATACAGGGCTTGACCCGTTTACGATGAAAAAGGTGTATGTACCAAAAACACCAAAGGAAAAAGCAATGCAAAGGGCACTTTTGCAATATAGAAATCCGGAGAATTACAGATTGGTTGAAGAAGCACTGAGGCTTGCAGGCAGAAGTGACCTTATAGGCTTTGGACCAAACTGTTTAATAAGACCGAAAAACAATAAAAAGGAGAACTCAAATGGCAAAAATCTTAAACGGAAAAGAAGTATCGGCAAGAATAAAGGCAGAACTCAAAAGCGAGGCAGATAATCTTAAAAAAAATGGAATTATGCCGGGGCTTGCTGTTATCATAGTCGGCGATGACCCTGCAAGCAGAGTTTATGTTAATAACAAGAAAAAAGCTTGTGAGGAAATCGGAATTTTGTCGGAAGAATATGCGCTTCCTGCAGACACAAAGGAAGAGGAGCTTCTTTCTTTGATTGACAAATTAAACAGCGACACTAAAATATCTGGAATACTTGTCCAGCTTCCGCTTCCTAAGGGAATTGATGAGGAAAAGGTAATAAATCGCATAAACCCTAAAAAAGACGTTGATGCGTTCCATCCTGTAAATGTCGGCAAAATTATGGTTGGTAATTTTGATTTTGTGCCATGTACGCCTGCTGGTGTTATGGAGCTTATAGCTGAAAGCGGAATTGATATAACAGGCAAGGAATGCGTGGTTGTTGGAAGAAGCAATATTGTAGGAAAACCGATGTCTATGCTTCTTCTGCATAAGAACGGAACTGTTACCGTATGCCATTCACGTACGAAAGACTTAAAAGAGGTTACAAAACGTGCAGATATCTTAGTTGTTGCTGTCGGAATACCGAACTTTGTAACAGGCGATATGATAAAGGAAGGTGCGGTTGTAATTGATGTGGGCATAAATCGCCTTGCGGATAAAAAGCTTGTTGGCGACGTTGAGTTTGAAACGGCCGAAAAGGTGGCATCAAGCATAACTCCTGTTCCCGGCGGAGTAGGACCTATGACGATAGCAATGCTTATGAAAAATACACTAAAAGCGGCAGTGATTAATAAAGAAGATAAATGAATGAATGCTACAAATGTTGAATAAGAAGTAAATAGTTAAAAAAAGATTGCAACAGGAAGAAATTAGTGATATAATAGTAAAAATGAATATATACGGAGGAACGGCTATGAGTGCCAAATATAAAAAAGTATTAATAAAGGTATCTGGAGAAGCATTGGCAGGAGAAAAAGGCTATGGTCTTGATGTGCCAACTATGCGCAGTATCTGTGAAAATATTAAAAAAGTAGTGGATATGGGTGTTAAAGTATCTATCGTGGTTGGCGGCGGAAACATCTGGCGCGGCAGAAGCGGCGGCGGAATGGACAGAACAAGAGCAGACCATATGGGAATGCTTGCAACTTGTATAAATGCTTTAGGACTTTGTTCAGAACTTGAAAATTGCGGAGTGGACACTCGTGTTCAAACAGCCATTGAAATGAGACAGATTGCTGAGCCGTATATCCGATTAAAAGCTACACGTCACTTGGAAAAAGGCAGAGTTGTAATTTTTGGTGCAGGAACGGGAAGTCCGTTTATGTCAACAGATACAACAGCAGCACTTCGTGCTATTGAAACAGATGCAGAGGTAATTCTTCTGGCAAAAAAAGTTGACGCAGTTTATGACTCCGACCCAAACATAAATCCTGATGCTAAAAAGTTTGATGCGCTTTCTTTTAATGATATACTTTCAAAAGAACTTGGCGTTATGGATTCAACAGCGGCTTCGATGTGCCGTGACAATGATATGCCGATTTTAGTATTTGGTCTTGATGATCCGGAAAATATTGTAAGAGCGGTTCGGGGCGAAAAAATCGGTACACTTGTAACAAAAGACGGAAAAAGATAAAAACAGGAAAAGATAAAATGGGTAAAAACCCTTTTCATACATGATTTATTAAAGAAAGGTAAGTGAGATTATGGGAAAATATCCTGAAGTTGAAGAAAGAATGAATAAAAGAGTGGAGGGCTTTCACTCAGAATTAAAGACTATAAGAGCCGGCAGAGCAAACGCATCGGTTCTTGATAAAATTGCAGTTGAGTATTATGGCGCAATGACTCCTATTGCACAGATAGGATCAATATCAACACCGGAACCGAGAATGCTTGTAATTCAGCCTTGGGACCAGTCAGTCTTATCAGAAATTGAAAAGGCTATTAATAAGTCAGATATCGGAATTGCTCCGCAGAATGACGGAAAGGTTATCCGTTTGAACTTCCCGCCGCTTACAGAGGAGAGAAGAAAAGAGCTTGTTAAGAATGTTAAAAAGTATTCTGAAGAAGCTAAGGTGCAGGTGCGAAATGCACGCCGCGATGCTATGGACGATTATAAGAAAAAACAGAAAGCATCTGAAATTACAGAGGACGATTTAAAGGGAATTGAAAAAGATATTCAGGCTCTTACTGATAAATATATCAAGGAGATTGATGATATTACAGCGGCTAAAGAGAAGGAAATTCTTGAGGTTTGATTATGAATTAGGCTGTCTGCATAAGTAGAGATTGCCCAAAATCCTAAATGGGACTTCCATTTGTGGATTTTGGGTGTATTTTGGACGTGTAGGCAGCCTGTAATACTATAATGAGGTAGTTTATATGTTTTTTAAGAAAAGAACCCCGAAACAGGAAATTGACTATAACAATCTGCCGGTGCATATAGGTGTGATAATGGACGGAAACGGAAGATGGGCGAAAAAAAGAGGTCTTCCGAGAAGTGCAGGACATCAGGCAGGAGCGGATACTTTAAAGAAGATTGTTACAGAATGTAATAAAATGGGAATAAAGTATATAACCGTGTATGCATTTTCAACTGAAAACTGGAAAAGGCCTAAAGAAGAAGTCGATTTTCTTATGAATCTTTTAATGAGCTATCTAAAGGATGCAGAACGTACTTTGGCAGGTGAAAATGTTGTAATCCGTGCGATTGGTTCGAGGGATGAGCTTTCAGAAGAAATGCGTGAGCAGATTTTAAAAACTGAAAACTTTACAAAAGACAATACAGGAATTGTAATGAATATAGCCTTAAACTATGGCGGACGTGAAGAAATTGTACGTGCAGCAAAGAAGGCGTGCCAAAAGGTTTTGGACGGAGAATGCAAGCTTGATGAAATTTCTCAGGATATGATTTCGGAAAATTTATATACAGCAGGTCAGCCTGATCCTGATTTTATTATAAGAACAAGTAACGAGCAGAGATTGTCCAACTTTATGATGTGGCAGGCATCGTATTCAGAATTCTATTTTACAAAAAGGCTGTGGCCAGATTTTTCTGTAAAAGACCTGTATGAAGCGATAATTGCATACCAGAGCAGAAACAGAAGATACGGCGGAGTATGAAGTGCTTATAAGTAACCATACTGGTGAATAGGAAAGGAAGAATTAGGATATGTTAAAAAGAATAATTACTGCATTAATAGGTCTTGTAGTTTTTACTGCAATAATTTTTTCGCACCATTATGTGCTGTATATAGCAGTTTCTCTTTTGGTAATGGGAATGCTGTATGAAGTGTACGGTGCGATGGAAGCTGACAAAAAGCTAAAAGTCACAGGATTTTGTGCTGCAATTATACTATGTGCAGGATTTATATTTGGCAAGATGTTGTTTGCCATTTACGCCGCAATAGCGCTTTATATGGTAACGATGGTACTGCTTCACTCTAAAGTGCATTCGCGTGAGGTTTTAGCATCGGCAGGTATAACTTTGTTTATTTCGGTTTGTATGCTATCACTTATTATGATTCGTAAGAAAGTTGACCAATACATAGTGATACTTCCGTTTATCTGTGCATGGCTTACTGATACAGGTGCATATTTTACAGGTACATTTTTAGGAAAACACAAGCTTGTTCCTACAATAAGCCCTAAAAAGACTGTTGAGGGTGCGATAGGAGGAATATTACTGGCTACTTTGGGCGGTGCAGCGTTTATAATAATAATGTGTATGGCTTTAGCAGGCGGAATGCCGATTGTGCCGGTAATAATAAAATTCGGAATTATCGGATTTTTGGGTTCAATAATTTCGCAGGTCGGAGATTTGATTGCATCGTGCATAAAAAGAGATTTTAATAAAAAGGACTATGGCTCAATTCTTCCGGGACACGGTGGACTTTTAGATCGTTTTGATAGTGTACTTTTTGTTACACCGTTTGTCTATTATGCAATGATGTATTTTGTACTGTAATGTAAAATTAATTTCTTTTACTTATGAACAGGAATGGTAATAATGATGAATTTTGAACATAATATATCAATATTGGGAAGTACCGGCTCAATAGGTACGCAGACTCTTGATGTGGCAAGAGTTTATAAAGGTATCAAAGTACACGCAATGTCGGCATATTCTAACATTGAGCTTTTGGAAGAACAAGTTCGGGAATTTAAGCCGGAGCTTGTTTGCGTTATTGATGAAAAAAAGGCAGAGGAGTTTAAGGTAAAAATATCTGATACCAACACTAAAGTTGTTTCGGGAGAAGCAGGACTTATAGAAGTTGCGACCTTTCCTAAGGCTGATATTGTGGTTACTGCCGTTGTGGGAATTTCAGGACTTTTGCCGACTATTGAGGCAATAAAGGCAGGCAAAAATATTGCGCTTGCGAATAAGGAAACACTTGTTACAGGCGGACACATTGTGACACGCCTTGCAAAAGAAAATAATGTCAAGCTTTTGCCGGTTGACAGCGAGCATTCTGCGATATTTCAGTCACTTCAGGGAAATCCTAAAAAGATAAAAAAGATAATCTTGACAGCTTCCGGCGGTCCGTTTTTTGGCAAGACAAAAGACGAACTTCGTGATATGACACCAGAGCAGGCTCTTAAACACCCAAACTGGGATATGGGTGCCAAGGTAACGATTGACTCATCAACCCTTGTAAATAAGGGACTTGAGGTTATTGAAGCGAAGTGGCTCTTTGATGTTGATATTGACCAAATTGAAGTGTTAGTGCATCGTCAGAGTGTGCTTCATTCTGCTGTGATGTATGAGGATAATGCAGTTATTGCCCAACTCGGTACACCTGATATGAAATTGCCGATTCAGTATGCACTCACATATCCTGACAGACTCCCAATGACAGGTAATGAACTTGATTTTGCAAAATACCCTGATTTAACATTTGCAAAGCCGGATACAGACACATTTTTTGCACTCGAACTTGCCAAAAAGGCAGGAAGAGAAGGTGGGATTTTGCCGACGGTTTTCAATAGCAGTGATGAAGCGGCAGTTGAATTGTTTTTAAAGGGAAAGATTGGCTACCTTGATATCGCAGAATCTATAAAAGCGGCGATGGATAAGGTGAAAAATATACAAAATCCGTCTGTGGAAGAAATTTTGGCAGCGGACAAATTTGCACGAGAGGTAGTATATTCGAGGAGTTGATATATGTTGGTTACAACAGTTGTAACGATTTTAATTTTTCTTGTGATGATAACTCTGCACGAATTCGGTCATTTTATAATGGCGAAGTCAGTAGGAGTTAATGTACTTGAATTTGCCATAGGTATGGGTCCGGCAATTTTTAAAAAGCAGGGAAAGGAAACTCTTTACTCGGTCCGCATTTTTCCGATAGGAGGCTACTGTAAGCTTGAGGGCGAAGACGATGCAAGCGATTCTCCGTCTGCGTTTTCAAATCAAAAGCTGTGGAAACGATTTTTAGTTGTTTCAGCAGGTGCGATATTTAACTTAATTCTCGGGTTTTTAGTATTTGCTGTTATAGTTGGAATGATGGGGACTTTTGCTTCAAATACGGTGGGAGAAGTGGACAGCCGTTCTTACCTTGCTGAGGCGGGAGTTTTGCCCGGCGATAAAATTGTTGCGATAAATGGGCATAAAATAGGATTTTATAACGATATTGCTCTTTATACCGATGATTTTGAAGAGGACACTGAATTTGAACTGACGGTGAAAAGAAACGGCGAGAAATTTAAGTTCAATTTAAAACCGTCATTGGATATAACAAAAATAACTTACGGTGAAAACTCGGCAAAATATTCTGACACAATTAATGGCGTAGAGGAAGTTAAAACAGTTGAATATGAAGAACCGATACCTGAAGAGTATATCGGAAAAACATATACAGCAACACGGTATATTATAGGATTTAAGGCACTTGAAATGGACGTGACGATTGCAAATATTTTGCCGCAAGCCTGGAATTACACGTCATATATTGCAAGAAGCATTTATGCAGCGCTTGGTGAAATGATTACAGGGAAAACGGGACTTGATAATGTTTCAGGGCCAGTAGGAGTTGCAAGTGTTGTGGGTGAGGCAGTAAACTCTGGCTCAGTAAAAACAAGCTCCGTAAACGTACTTTTTATTGTGGCAATGCTTTCGGTGAATCTTGGAATATTCAATCTTTTACCGCTTCCGGCACTTGATGGCGGCAGAATCTTCTTTATGCTGATTGAATTAGTAAGAGGAAAGCCTATACCGGCTGAAAAAGAAGGGATTGTCCATGCGATAGGACTTTTGCTGCTTTTAGCGCTTGCGGTAGTTATATGCTTTAATGATATTTTGAAACTTATAAAACCTTAACGAAGGGAAGTTACAATATGAAAAAAACAGTAAATGTTGGCGGAGTAAAAATTGGTGGAAAAAACCCTGTTTCAATTCAGTCAATGACGAATACAGACACTAAAGATGTTGAAAAAACAGTTGAACAGATAAAACGCCTTGAAACTGCGGGCTGTGAGATAATAAGAGTTGCCGTACTTGATATGGATGCGGCAAAGGCTGTGGGTGAGATCAAAAAACAGATTAACATTCCTCTTGTAAGCGATATTCATTTTGACTACCGTCTGGCACTTGAATGTATTAAAAATGGTGTAGATAAGGTCAGAATAAATCCGGGAAATATCGGAGATAAAGAACGTGTAAAACAGGTAGCTGATGCCTGCCGAGAACGAGGTATTCCAATAAGAATCGGTGTAAACGGCGGCTCACTCGAAAAGGATATTTTACAAAAGTACAAAAAGCCTACTGCAGATGCACTTGTTGAAAGTGCACTTCGCCATGTGGAAATTTTAGATGACCTGAATTTCTTTGATGTTCTGGTTTCGATAAAGGTTTCAGATGTGCCAACAATGATTTCTGCATACAGAAAGTTTGATAAGCTGAACGATATTCCACTTCATATCGGAGTTACAGAAGCGGGAACGCAGAATATCGGAATGATTAAGTCTGCTGTCGGGATAGGAAGTCTTTTGTCAGAGGGAATAGGAAATACAATGCGTGTTTCGCTGACGGCAGACCCTGTTGAAGAAATCTATGCGGCAAAGGAAATACTGAAAATTTTAGGACTAAAAAAACAGGGCGCAGAACTTATTTCCTGTCCAACCTGCGGAAGAACAAAAATAAATATGATTCCGATTGCAGAGGAAATGGAAAAAAGATTAAAAGATGTTAATAAAAACATCAAGGTTGCAGTAATGGGCTGTGCAGTAAACGGTCCGGGTGAAGCCCGTGAAGCTGATATAGGAGTTGCCGGAGGTGTCGGCGAAGGTCTTATCTTTAAAAAGGGTGAAATTATTAAAAAGGTTAAAGAAGAGGACATAATTTCATCGCTTATGGAAGAGATTGAAAAACTTTAAGATAAAGGGAAAATACTATGAGAAAATACTTGATTATAAACGGCCCGAACTTAAATATGCTCGGAATACGTGAGCCGTCGGTGTACGGAAGCCAAAGTTATGACGATTTATGTAAATTTATATATGAATTTGCACAAAAGCTTGGAGTAGAGGTGAGCTTTTTCCAAAGTAACTTTGAGGGCGAAATTGTAACAGAGATACAAAAGACATTGGGAGTTTATGACGGAATAGTAATGAATCCTGGTGCTTATGCACATTACTCATACGCAATTCACGATGCGATAAAGTCGGTTACAACGCCTTGTGTGGAAGTGCATATTTCCGACATTTCAAAACGTGAGGAATTTAGGAGAACATCGGTCACAGCACCTGCCTGCGTAAAGATGATTTCAGGCAAGGGTTTTGATGGATATAATATAGCATTGGAGTATCTGGAAAATGACAAGGACAGATAAATTAAGAGCGCTTTTGGGTGAAAATGAAGGTGTGATTTTGACAGGGTATCCGAACATATTTTATTATTCGGGTTTTACGTCGGAAGATGCAATTATTTTCATAACGAAATACAGACAAATCCTTGTTACCGATTCACGTTACACACTGCAGGCACGCAGCGAGGCAAAGGATTTTGAAATTCGGGATATAACAGAGGGTATTGAAAAAATTGCTGACCTTACCGAGGTTGATACATTTGGCTTTGAAGAAGGTGTTGTCACTGTCGCAGAACTGGCAAAATATCAGAAGTTCGGCAAAAAGCTTGTTCCTATGCAGGACAAAATTTCAGGCTTAAGACGAATAAAGGACAGCTTTGAAATAGAAAAAATCGCTGCAGCGGAAGCACTTGCAGATAGCGCATATTCCTATGTTTTAGAGCATATTCACGCAGGAATGACAGAACGTGAAGTTGCGCTTATGCTGGAGTTTTATATGCGTAAAAACGGAGCGTCGGGGACGTCGTTTGAAACGATAGTTGCAAGCGGAGTTCGTTCGTCTATGCCGCACGGAGTTGCAAGTGATAAGGTAATCGCCATAGGCGATTTTGTGACGATGGATTTCGGATGCAAGCTTGACGGGTACTGCTCGGATATGACAAGAACATTGGTTATGGGAAAATGCTCTGGAAGACAGCGTGAGGTTTATGACGTCGTGCTGGCAGCGCAAAAGGCTGCAATTTCTGCAGTTGAAATAGGCAAAAAATGCTCCGAGATAGACAAGGTGGCGCGTGATATAATTAAAGACGCCGGCTATGGTAAAAATTTTGGGCACAGTCTTGGACACAGTGTTGGTATCGAAATTCACGAACGTCCTGTGTTTGCACCAAAAAGCGAAGAAATTTTAAAGGAAGGTAATGTTATCACGGTTGAGCCGGGTATTTACATCGAAGGTTGGGGCGGCGTACGCATTGAAGATGTGATTTCGGTTGGTGAAAATGTTCATAATCTTACCAAATCTTGTAAAGATTTGACTATTATTTGAAAAAAGACTTGAAATTTCATATAAAATATATTACAATGTATTATGTAGAGATATTTAACAATGGAGGAAATTAATTATGATTACAGCAGGAGATTTTAGAAACGGTAGAACCTTTGAATTTGAAGGTAACGTTTATCAGGTAGTAGAATTCCAGCACGTAAAACCGGGAAAAGGTGCAGCTTTCGTTAGAACAAAACTTAAAAACGTAATTACCGGCGGTGTTGTTGAAAAAACTTTCAGACCAACTGAAAAGGTAGAAGAAGCACATATCGAAAAGAAGAATATGGAATATTCATATAATGATGGTGATCTTTACTACTTTATGGATCAGGAAACTTTTGATATGCTTCCTATCAGCAAGGACCAGATTGGTGATGCTCTTAAGTTTGTTAAGGAAAATATGGTATGTATGATTCTTTCATATAAGGGTAACGTATTTGGTATTGAACCACCTACATTCGTTGAACTTGCAATTACTGAAACAGAGCCGGGCTTTGCAGGAAATACTGCAACAGGCGCAACCAAACCTGCTACACTTGAAACTGGTGCAGTTATTCAGGTTCCTCTGTTTGTAAATGATACAGATATCATCAGAATTGATACCAGAACAGGCGAATATATGGAAAGAGTATAATTAAGTATAAATTGTGACTTTACCGTTTTTAGTTAAGAGCAGTAAAAAATATAGCGCCGTTCTATGAAACGATAATCTTAACAATTTCTATCTTAATTATCAATGTTATAAGAAAGGAATAAAAGTATGGAAAACTTGGTTTCTAAGGTTTCATATCTTAAAGGTCTTTGCGACGGACTTGCTATTGATGAGAGCAAGCCGGAAGGTAAGCTTTTAGTTAATGTAATTGATGTTTTAAAGGATATTGCAGATGCTTTGGACGATGTGATTGATGCACACGACGAGCTTGAAGAAAAGGTTGATGAAATCGACAGCGATCTTGCTGATATCGAAGAAATCGCGTATAGTGATGATGACGATGACGACGATGATGTTTTCGGATTTGACGATGACGAAGAATATGACGACGATATGGACTTTTTCGAAATTGAATGTCCGAGCTGTCATGAAGACGTTATGATTGACTTTGATGCTCTTGATGAAGAAAAGGGTATTATCTGCCCGAACTGCAATCAGGAAATCGAGCTTGAGTTCGAATGTGACTGCGATTGTGACGATGACTGTGACTGCGGTTGCCACGAAGATTAATTAAAAGGACGGAACTTCCGTCCTTTTGTTTTGTGATTGGAGAGAATTGCTATGAAAGGACTTTATGTTCATATTCCGTTTTGCCTTAAAAAATGTAAATATTGCGACTTTAATTCATTTTGCGCATCATCAGAGGATAAGGAAAAATATCTTTCTGCACTTTTTGAAGAGATGGATGAGTATAAAGGAGAGGAATGTGATACGGTTTTTGTTGGCGGCGGGACTCCCACAAGTCTTGATGCAAAAAGTCTTAAAAGTCTTTTAAGGAAAATAAGTTCTACATTTATATTGCCAAAGGATTGTGAATTTACAGTCGAAGCAAATCCTAAAACTATTGATGAAGAAAAGCTTGAAGTAATGCTAAAAAACGGAGTTAATAGGCTTTCTGTGGGAGTCCAGTCCTTTAATGACGATGAGCTTCAAAAATTGGGAAGAGCACATTTGGGAATTGAGGCGGAAGAAACTGTTCGGCTTTTAAAAAAACACGGTTTCAAAAATATAAGTATCGACCTTATGTGCGCAATTCCCGGACAAACAAAGGAAAGCTTTAAAGAAAATCTTAAAAGAGCTTTTGACCTTTCGCCGTCTCATATTTCGTGTTATAGCCTTATTTTAGAAGAGGGCACACCGCTTTTTGATGAATACAAAAAGGGCTTATTGGAGCTTCCGAACGAAGATTTGGAACGTGAAATTTATGAAATTGCAGTTTGTGAAATGCGAAAACACGGCTATAACCGCTATGAAATATCAAATTTTGCGAAAAGCGGCTGTGAATCCCGCCATAATATAAAATACTGGAAATGTGATGAATATATCGGAGTGGGACTTTCTGCACATTCTTATTTAGACGGTGTGCGCTTTTCAAATACTGACAGCTTTTCTGCCTATATAAGTAAAAATTTCCGCTTGGGCGAAAAAGAAATTCTTTCCCAAAACGATAAAATGTCGGAATTTGCATTTTTGGGGTTTAGAATGGACAGAGGAATATCGGAAAAAGAATTTTTTAAGAAGTTTGGTATAGATTTTAAAAAAGTATTTGAAAAACCGTTATCAAAATTCCTGAAGCTGGGAATGATAAAGGAAGAAAACGGATTTTTTAAACTTTCTGAAGACGCCGTTAGTGTTTCAAATCAAATAATGTGCGAATTTATTTTATAATTCTAAAAAATTATGAAAAAATCCATAAAAACCCTTGACAAATGAAAAGATTAGGGGTATTATTTATACTGTTAGCACTCGAAAGAGTTGAGTGCTAACAGTATTTTAAGGTAAAGAGGTGAGAGTCTTGGAGCTTAGCGAAAGAAAGCAAAAAATTTTGCAGGCAATTATTGACGAATATATCGGTACAGCCGAGCCGGTAGGCTCTCGTGCCATATCCAAAAAGAACGAACTTGGGCTTTCAAGTGCTACAATACGAAATGAGATGGCAGACCTTGAAGAAATGGGATTTTTAATCCAGCCTCATACATCGGCAGGAAGAATCCCGTCCGATATCGGCTACCGATTTTATGTTAATTCACTTATGCGCAGATACCAAATGAGTGTTGAAGCGATTGAAAAGCTTCAGCAGATTATGGCAGAGCGTGTAAGCCAGCTTGAAATGGTAATAAAAAAAGCAAGCCTTATTGCGTCAACGCTTACTGAATATACAACGGTAGTTACCTCTCCAAAGCTTAACAGCTCAAGAATAAAGAAAATTGAGCTTGTGAATTTAGGCCTTGGAAATGTTATGATTGTGATTATAACAAGTACCGGAATAATTAAAAATCAGTCGGTAGCAATAGAAATCAGTGATGAAATTACCGGAAAACTTACAGAAGTTTTAAATAGCCGTATTTCAGGGCTGACAGCTGATGAGCTTACATTTGAAAAGATAAAAGTAATCGGTGACGAGATTGCAAATGTAGTTGAGATAGCACCAAAGGTGCTTATAAATATACTTAACTTTGTTTACGAAGCTATTGATTCGCTTGATGAAACAGAGGTTTATGTAAATAACGCAAAATCAATTCTGTCATATCCTGAATTTTCTGATGTGGGAAAGGCACGTGAAATGTTGACCTTCCTTGAAAATAAGGATAATTTAGTAAAGCTAATTGGCTCAAGCAAAGATGGAGTTGATGTAAAAATCGGAGCAGAAAATGAATTTGAAGAGCTTTCAAATTCAAGTCTTGTAACGGTAAATTACTCATTGGGAGATAAGGTAGTAGGACGTATAGGCGTAATAGGACCAAAGCGTATGAATTACGCAAAGGTTATCGCAAGTCTTGACTGTATCTCAAACCATGTAGACAAAATTTTAGACCAGCTATATAACACAGAAAGTGAGGGATAGATAGAGTGATGGAAGAAGAAAAGGTAACAGAAGTTGATTCTGAAGTCGAAACTGCCGAAGAAACTGCTGAAGCAGAAAATGAGCCGATAGATGAAAAGGCAAAGCTTGAAGGAAAACTAAAGGACAGTGAGGACAAATATTTACGTCTTTATGCTGAATTTGATAACTATAAAAAGAGAACTCAGAAAGAGAAAGACGCAAGATATGCAGATGCTGTTATAGATGCAGTTGCAGAGCTTCTGCCGGTCCTTGATAACCTTGACAGAGCATTGGCGGTTGAGGTAGAATCAGAGGATGCCAAAAGCTTAAAAGCAGGAGTTGAACTGGTAAAAAAGCAGATGATTGATTCACTCACCAAGCTTAAAGTTACAGATATAAAGGCACTTGGCGAGGAATTTGATCCAAACCTTCATAATGCAGTAATGCACATCGACGACGATGCCGTAACGGAAAATACCGTTGTAGAGGAGTTTATGAAGGGGTACATTTATAATAATGAGCGTGTTGTTCGTTATTCAATGGTAAAAGTGGCAAACTAATAACTAAAAATGGAGGAAATAAAAATGGAAAAAATTATAGGTATTGACTTAGGTACTACAAACTCATGCGTGGCAGTTATAGAGGGTGGTAACCCGACAGTTATTGCAAACTCAGAAGGTGCAAGAACAACACCGTCAGTAGTTGCTTTCCAGAAAGACGGCGAGAGAATTGTAGGTCAGGTAGCAAAAAGACAGGCAGTTACAAATGCTGACAGAACAATTATGTCAATTAAGAGAGAAATGGGAACAGGCTACACAGTAAATATTGACGATAAGGCATATACACCTCAGGAAATTTCTGCAATGATTTTAACAAAGTTAAAACAAGATGCAGAAAGTTATTTAGGTGAAACTGTAACACAGGCTGTTATTACGGTTCCTGCATACTTTTCTGACTCACAGCGTCAGGCTACAAAGGACGCAGGTAAGATTGCAGGTCTTGAAGTGCTCAGAATTATCAACGAGCCGACAGCAGCTGCACTTGCTTATGGTATGAATGATACAGACCAAAAGGTTATGGTATATGACCTTGGCGGCGGAACATTCGACGTATCTATTCTTGAAATTGGTGACGGGGTTTTTGAGGTTCTTTCAACAAACGGTGATACACGCCTTGGCGGTGACGACTTCGACCAGAGAATTATTGACTATTTAGTAGCAGAATTTAAAAAGGAAACAGGAGTTGACCTGACAGGCGATAAGATGGCTATGCAGAGACTTAAAGAAGCTGCAGAAAAGTCAAAGATTGAGCTTTCAGGAATGACAACTTCAAATGTAAACCTTCCGTTTATTACAGCAGACGCAACAGGTCCTAAGCACCTTGATATAACACTCACAAAGGCTAAATTTGACGAACTCACAGCTGACTTGGTTCAGAAAACAATTACTTGCATAAGAAATGCTATGAGCGATGCAGGACTTTCAAAAGGTGATGTAGATAAGGTTCTTTTAGTCGGCGGTTCTTCAAGAATTCCTGCTGTTCAGGAGGCTGTTAAGAATGAAATGGGACAGGAGCCTACAAAGGGAATTAACCCTGACGAGTGTGTTGCTATGGGTGCTGCCGTTCAGGCAGGAGTTTTAGCGGGCGATGTTAAAGACCTTCTTCTTTTGGACGTTACACCGCTTTCACTTGGTATTGAAACAATGGGTGGCGTGTTCACAAGACTTATTGAAAGAAACACAACCATTCCTACTAAGAAATCACAGATTTTCTCAACTGCAGCCGATGGTCAGACTTCTGTTGAAGTACACGTTCTGCAGGGCGAAAGAGATATGGCACAGTACAACAAAACTCTCGGACGTTTCAGCTTAACAGGTATTGCACCTGCACCTCGCGGTGTTCCGCAGATTGAGGTTTCTTTCGATATTGACGCAAACGGTATCGTTAAGGTTTCAGCAAAGGATATGGGCACAGGAAACGAGCAGAAGATTACAATTACAGCATCTTCAAATCTTTCTGAAGAAGATATTGAAAAGGCAGTTAAAGAAGCTGAAAAATATGCTGAAGAAGATAAGAAGAGAAAAGAAGAAGTTGAAACAAGAAACAATGCTGAAAGTATGGTTTACCAGTGCGAGAAGACTTTAGGCGAAATCGGAGATAAGATTGATGCAAAAGACAAGTCGGAAGTTGAAGCTGAAATCGAAAAGGTTAAAGAAGCTCTAAAGGGTACAGATTCTGAAGCTATCAAGAATGCATCAGAAGCACTCCAGCAGAAGTTCTATAAGATTTCAGAAAAGATGTATCAGCAGGCAAATCCACAGGGTGCACAGGGCGCAGGATTTAACCCGAATGATGCACAGGGCGGACAGCAGGCAGGTCCAAACAACGATAACGTCTATGAAGCTGATTACAGAGAAGTTGACAACGACAATAAATAATTGTTTATATTGCAGTAGGGCGGCGGAAACGTTCGCCCTTTTGCAAGCTAAATTTATGAGGTGAAATTTGTGGCTGATAAAAGAGATTATTACGAGGTGTTAGGTGTACAAAAGGGTGCATCAGCCGATGAAATAAAAAAGGCCTACCGTAAGGAGGCGAAAAAGTACCATCCCGACCTTCATCCGGGAGATAAAGCAGCAGAAGCGAAGTTTAAAGAAGTAAACGAAGCTTACGAGGTGCTTTCGGATAGCGATAAAAAGGCTCGATATGACCAGTTTGGTCATGCAGGAGTAGACCCGAACTTCTCAGCAGGTGGCGGAGGCGCCTATGGCGGAAATCCGTTTGGTGATTTTGGCGATATATTTGAAAACATTTTTGGCGGCGGATTCGGCTTTGGCGGCGGAAGCAGAAGAAATGGCCCGAGAAGAGGTAGCGATATAAGAAAAGTGGTTGAGCTTACCTTTGAAGAAGCAGCGTTTGGGTGTAAGAAAAAAATTACACTTGATAAGATGGAGGAATGCTCTACCTGTCACGGAAGCGGTGCAAAACCCGGAACAAGTGCTCAAGTCTGCGGACGTTGCGGCGGCACAGGTCAAGTTACAACGCAAACAAGAACACCGCTTGGATATATGCGAAATGTTACCACTTGTCCTGAATGTCATGGCGAAGGCAAGATTATAAAAGAACCGTGCACGCAATGCCGTGGAAGTGGAAAAGTAAGACGTCAGAAAACTATCGAGGTCGACATTCCGCAAGGTATCAATGACGGCCAGACAATGCAGATTTCAGGCAGTGGTGAACCTGGTGAAAGAGGCGGCCCGTCAGGTGATTTGCTTATCACAATCCGCATTAAAAGGCATAATATTTTTACTCGTGATGAATTTGATGTTTATATAACAATTCCGATAACCTTTGCTCAGGCAGCCTTAGGTGCAACGATAAAAGTGCCTACCATAAGCGGTCTTGTAGAATATGATATTCCTGCAGAAACGCAAACGGGAAGTGTGTTCCGTCTTCGTGGCAAGGGCATTCCGTTTATTCGTAGTAAAGGCAGAGGCGACCAGTATGTTACGGTTGAGATTGAAACACCAAAAAACCTTACGCAAAAGCAAAAGGAATTGCTTCGTGAGTTTGACGGCACGATTGAAGAGAAAAACTACAAAAAAAGCAAAGGCTTTTTTGATACGATGAAGGAAATTTTTAAGTAATGGAAGCTTTGAAAATAAATGTTTCGGAACTTAATAATGAAAAAATAAAGTCTTTGAAAGCAGGAGACCAGCTCCTGCTTTCAGGCATTATTTACACAGCACGTGATGCTGCACATGAGCGAATGGTAAAAGATTTTGAAAACGGCATTGACTTTCCGTTTGATATAAAAGGTCAGGTTATTTATTATGCCGGTCCTTGCCCTGCAAAGCCTGGTGAAGTTATAGGCTCATGCGGACCCACAACAGCGGGAAGAATGGATGCATATACGCCGACTCTTTTGGATAAAGGGTTAAAGGTTATGATTGGAAAGGGCGCAAGAAACAGCGAAGTTGTTGAGTCAATAAAACGAAATACCTGTCTGTATTTGGGTGCAATCGGCGGCGCAGGGGCACTTATTGCAAACTGCATTAAAAAAGCCGAAGTTGTAGCCTATCATGACCTTGGCACCGAAGCTGTGCGCAAGCTTTACGTTGAAGACTTCCCGTGCACTGTGCTTGTCGATTGTGAAGGTAGGGATATTTATAAAATTGGACAGGAAAGGTACTGTGAGATTTAAAGCTTCAATTTTTTAAAAAATTGTTCGGATGTTAGTCTGCCGTCACGGTTATACCGCTTTAGAAGATACAGACAGTCCTCGCCTTTTGTGATTTTATTGATTCCTTCGGTACAGGAAAGTGTGATGAGAAAATCCATTTTTTGCAAAACACGAGCACTTTCCTTGCTGTAACTCCCGAACGGGTATGTATAAATAATAGGACGAAAACTGCAGTTAGATAAAAATTCCGACTGCAGTTTTTGTGTGTCCTGATAAAATGTGTTGATGTAGGAAAGTGTGTCTTCGCCTTTGTTTTTCTGCACTCCGTATCTGAGTGAGGATATTGAATGAAAGCCGTAGGAATGATTTGCAAATTCTATGTTAGGAAACTGTGAAAGTTCTTTTATGTCGCACCACCGCAAATATCCAAAAGCAGAATTTGCAACATTTTTTTCGCTGTATTCATCGGTATAACTGCCAACTATTGAAAAAATGGCATAAAAGTTGTGCTTTTTTAAAATTGGTACAACGTATTTGAAATTGTTATACATACCGTCGTCAAATGTTATAATAACAGGCTTTTTAGGGAGTGTGCCGTCTGCGTAAACATACCTGATAAGCTGTTTTGCTGAAATTGCTGTGTAGCCGTTCTTTTTTAAATATAAAATATCTTCTTCAAGCTTTTCGGGAGTTATTACATATTTTCCTGTACGACGTTTATCCTTTAAAACACTGTGATACATAAGAACAGGAAGGTTTACGCATTTTTCTTCTTCAAAAACAGGGAATGCATTTTCTTTGACCGAAGAAAATGTCATAAGAAAAACAAATATTATAATAAGCAAAACACAAAATGAGCCTTTTTTTGCCATAATAAAATCACCTATTATAATAATATGAAAACAAAAACGGACTATTCCCATACTATGGGAACAGCCCGCATAAAATTAAAATCACGCCTTGCCGATTGAACCGAAGAGTTCCATCTTTTCTTTAACGATTACTTTAATAGCCTCAAAGCCTGGAGCAAGAAGCTTTCTTGGGTCAAAGCCCTTGCCTTCAAGGTCCTTGCCAGCTTCGATATACTTTCTTGTAGCTTCCTGGAAGTAAAGCTGACATTCTGTGTTAACGTTGATCTTTGCAACACCTAAAGAAATAGCCTTTTTAATCATATCAGCAGGGATACCTGTACCGCCGTGAAGAACTAAAGGAAGGTCGCCAATTTTTTCCTTTGTAGCAGCTAATGCATCAAAGTCAAGACCTTTCCAGTTTTCAGGGTATTTTCCGTGAATATTACCGATACCAGCTGCCAAAAAGTCGATACCGAGGTCTGCAATCATTTTGCATTCATTAGGGTCTGCAACTTCGCCTGCACCTACAACGCCATCTTCTTCGCCGCCGATTGAGCCAACTTCAGCTTCAAGTGAAATGCCTTTTGAATGGCAGATTTCAACGAGTTCTTTTGTCTTTGCGATATTTTCTTCGATAGGATAGTGTGAGCCGTCGAACATTATTGAAGAAAATCCTGCTTCGATACATTTCATAGCGCCATCGTATGACCCGTGATCTAGGTGAAGTGCCACAGGAACTGTAATTCCCATTTCTTCAATCATTGCACTAACCATAGCTGAAACAGTCTTAAATCCTGTCATGTATTTGCCTGCGCCTTCAGAAACACCTAAGATTACAGGTGAATTATTTTCCTGAGCAGTTTGGAGAATGGCTTTTGTCCATTCAAGGTTGTTTATGTTAAATTGACCTACTGCGTACTTACCGCTGACAGCCTTATTTAACATTTCTGTTGCTGAAACTAACATTATGAGTTTCCTCCTTGTATAAATTTTATTTAATCAAGTACAATGGCACTTGTATTTAATAACACATCAAGTGTTTCTTCGTTTGACGGGAAGTCTTTGATTTTTCCGCAATCACGACAGCGCAGAGTTATATTTTCGTTGTCAATTTCGATAGAAATTGCAGTGCTTCCGCATACGCAGGAAACATTACCGCTTTTTGCAAGTTCGTTTATGCGTTCTACGGTATTAAAAATCATATTAAGCTCGTCGCTTATGGAAAATTCCTCATTCATTTTAACAAACATTTCTTCCTGTCGTTCAATTTCGGACTTAACTTTATCGTGGTCTCCGATAAAGAGAATGCCGATGCCTGTTTCAGGACAGGTAAAAACGAAAAACTTATTTTTCCAGAATGTAATTTTTCTTATGTTGAAAATGTGTGGATCATCGCACATCGGGCAATTTACCGAAATTGTATATTTATCCTTTTTCGGTGTAAGAGTAATACAAGGATCTTCACATTCTTTTACGCATGAAAAGGATGTTGTATTATTGCCGGAAAAATCGAAAAGATTAATGTCCCGAATGGATATTGATGAACAATAGGGACATATATATCCCATTGATTTTTTAAATTCTTTTATCATAATTCAAATTCCAATCTTATTTTCTCTTGCCCAGTAAAAAAGGTATTGCTGTGCAAAACCGCCAAGCTCGCCGAATTTATTTTGTGCAAATTCAGAAATGGCGTCTTTCGTCTGTTCGCTTTCGAAAAAACAGTATTCCATAATGCGCTTTATCCATACATCAACGGGAAAGCTCGAATACTTTTCAAGGCTGAATAAAAGTACGCATTCTGCCACCTTGTTTCCGACACCCGACAGCTTCAAAAGTTCACCTTTAGCATATTCCAAAGATGCCCTTTTTAAACAGTCAAGGTCAATTTGACCGCATTTTACGCATTTTGCCGCAGAGAGTATGTACTTATCGCGAAACCCTGCTTTAATAACAGCCAAATCAGAAAGTTCAAGTGCTGAAAGCCTGTCTGCAGTCGGAAAAGTGTAGTAATCCTTGCCGAGATAGGTAATTTTTTCACCGAAATTAGTGCATAGTGAGTCAATTATTTTCTTTATTCTCGGAATATTGTTGCTGGCGGAAATTATAAAGGATATAAGACATTCAAACGGCTCCTGATTTAGTATTCTTATACCGCTGCCAAATTCTATTGCCTGCTTCATTATCTCATCGTTTGCGAGCTTGTTTTTTATGTCCCCATAATCTCTTTTAATATCGAAGTAGCTGCTCCAGATATTATTCCAGTCCTCTTTTTTTGTGTCATAGAGTGTGAGAGTATCGCCAGATTGTGTAATCTTTAATGCTCTTTTAAACGCAACTCCGATAAAGCCGTCATCGCACTTTTCCCAACGAAAGCATTGACCGCAGTCAAAAGTTTCTATAAGGTCAAAATCACAGACATTTTCAATTATCAAATTGTTATCTTTTTCATATACTTTCATAACTATGTTAGTATATCACAAATTTGTAGTATTATCAATAATTTTAGAAAAAATTGTATAAAATAATGGACAATAGGTTATTTTGTGATATAATATTTATGTAATGCTGTATGTTTTAATGAAAGGAAGAATTTGAGATGGAAGAAAAGGAAATTTATAAAAAACTTGCATATCAATCAAAAAATGTCTATAAGGAAATGACACCTGACGAAAGACGTGAAATGATGGATATGTGCGACGAGTACAGGGGATTTCTTGATGCTGGCAAAACAGAGCGTGAGTGCGTGAAAGAAGCAATAAAAATGGCTGAGGAAAACGGATTTGTTCCGTTTAAAAGCCTTGATAGCTTAAAGCCTGGAGACAGGATTTACTTTGTAAACAGAAAGAAAAATATTCTTCTGGCAGTCATCGGAAACGGCGACATAACAGAGGGCGTTAATATAGTTGGTGCGCATATTGACTCGCCGAGACTTGATTTAAAGCCAAACCCTTTATATCAGTCAAAGGAAATGGCACTTTTGAAAACGCATTACTACGGTGGAATCAAAAAGTATCAGTGGACGGCGACTCCGCTTGCAATGCACGGTGTTGCATATACAAAGGACGGCGAGCAGGTAGAAATTTGTATTGGTGAGGCTGAAGATGATCCGGTATTCTGCATAACAGACCTTCTTCCGCACCTTGCAAAGGATCAAATGGCGAAAAAGCTCGGTGATGCGATTGAGGGTGAAGCATTAAACATTTTAATTGGCGGAATGGGAGTAAATGATACTGATATTGATGACAGCGTTAAGTATAATGTGCTTAATATTTTAAATATCACATACGGAATTACGGAAGAATCCTTCCTTTCTGCTGAAATCGAGCTTGTGCCGAGCCAAAAGGCAAAAAATGTTGGTGTTGATTCAAGCTTTGTCGGCGGTTACGGTCAAGATGACAGAGTTTGTGCTTTTACTGCGTTAAAGAGTATTTTTGAAGTAAAAGAGCCAAAAAAGACGGCGCTTTGCCTGCTTGTTGATAAAGAAGAAATCGGTTCGACGGGAAATACAGGTATGCTTTCTAAGTTCTTTGATATGGCGCTTGCTGAGCTTATTGAAAAGCTGACAGGAAAGTGTGACATTGTGACCTATAATAAGGTTATAAGAAATTCTGCGTGTATGTCAAGCGACGTAAGTGCGGCAGTCGACCCAAATTACGAAAGTGCATTCGAACGTCAGAATTCATCTTATGCAGGACATGGTATGGCACTTATGAAATATACAGGAGCAAGAGGAAAATCAGGTGCTTCTGATGCATCAAGTGAGTTTGTGCATGAGATTATTTCCATAATGAATAAAAACGGTGTTATCTGGCAGACCTGTGAGCTTGGTAAGGTTGACCAAGGCGGTGGCGGAACAATCGCTATGTATGTTGCAAATCTCAATATGGATGTAATCGACTGTGGTGTGCCGGTGCTTTCAATGCATTCACCGTTTGAGGTGACTGCAAAGGGCGACATTTATATGGCATACAAGGCATACAAGGCTTTTTATAAGGATAGATAAACGGCGTATATTATGTTGCAAAGAATGGTATTTGATGAGTAAGAGTAGCAAATCGAGCTAACATACGTAATTAAAGCACCAAAAAAATCATATATATTACACATATTATGGAGGTGTAATATGGATTTTTTGAAAGAATATCTGATATTGGTGGTAATGGGAATTTGTCTTTGTGTAGGCTATATTATAAAGCACATAATTCCATCAGGCAGTATCAGTAGATTTATTCCGCTTATTATGGGTGTTTTAGGTGTTGGAATAAATATGTGGATTAATATGGACTTTTCGCCGAAAATCGTTTTGGGCGGACTTGTGAGCGGACTTGCATCAACAGGTATGTATGAGATGTTTAAAAACTTTATAGAGAAATAGAGCCTATAAAAATTGTACCGACAGTCTAATGGAAAATACTCTAATGATATCAAAATACTAAAATAAACAAACTAACAATTTAAAAGGAATCTGTGGTTTATGCTTGCAGATTCCTTTTAAGTTGCAGTATAAAGCTATGAACGAAACGGACCTATCCTAAACAAGTATGTTGTCTGGTAAGGTAGTGTATCAATTTTCGTATACTGCTTCGTTTCGTTCATTCTGTACTATTTAAATCCCTGAAAGTTTTTTGTTTAAAAAATTCTCGTTATTGATGTGAATAAAAAGCAGGCCAAAATTCCTGTCAAGGTCGGAATAATGAAGGCTAAAAACGTCCATTTTAAGCTACCTGTTTCTTTTTTTATTGTCAGCATTGTGGTAGAGCAGGGCCAATGCATAAGCGAAAAAATCATCACGTTAATTGCCGTTACCCACGTCCAGCCGTTTTGCAAAAACAGCGCCTTCATTTCGAGCAGAGTAAGTGTGTCGGAGATTGTGCCTGCCGACATATATGACATAATTATGAGCGGCATAACTATTTCATTTGCAGGAAAGCCTAAGATGAAGGCAAAAAGAATTGTTCCGTCAAGACCGATTATCTTTGCAAACGGGTCCAAAAATGATGAGCAGTGTGCGAGCAGGGTTATACCGCCAATGTCCACGTTTGCAAATATCCATATCACAAGCCCTGCAGGAGCAGCAACAGATACTGCACGTGACAAGACGAAGAGAGTTCTGTCAAAAATTGAGCGGACTATGACCTTGCCGATATCGGGACGGCGGTACGGCGGAAGCTCAAGTGTAAATGAAGATGGCTGACCTTTTAAAAGAGTCTTGGAAAGGAGCTTTGAAATCCAGAAGGTAACGACTATTCCTAAAAGTACGAATAATGTTAAAAGCACAGCGCCTAAAACCGATTCTAAAACTCCTGACGCAGAAAAAACGAAAAACATCGTTATAATCGAAATCAGTGTCGGGAATCTTCCGTTACAGGGTACAAAGTTGTTAGTCAGTATTGCAATCAGGCGCTCACGGGGTGAGTCAATTATTCTTGCACCGACAATTCCTGCGGCATTGCAGCCGAACCCCATACACATTGTAAGTGCCTGTTTTCCGCAGGAGGAACACTTTTTGAAGCATTTGTCGAGATTGAAGGCAATTCTCGGCAAATACCCCAAATCCTCTAAAAGTGTAAACAGCGGAAAAAATACTGCCATTGGCGGTAGCATTACAGCTACAACCCATGAAAGAACGTGATATACTCCGAAAATGAGCGGATTAAATATTATTTTGGGAACATTAAGGCTTGTAGCGAGCTCCAAAAGCTTATTCTCAATGGTAAAGAACCAACCCGACAGCACTTCTGACAGAATGTTTGCGCCCGAAATAGTTATCCAGAAAACGAGTGCAAGCAGAAGAATCATCACGGGAAACCCAAAAGCTCTGCTTGTTAAAATTCTATCTATTCGCCTGTCAAGTTCACGGTATTTTTTGCTGTCATAGTGTACAGTGCCGTTACAGATATCCTCAGCACAAAGAACAAGGCAGGAAACAATTTTGTCGGGAAGATTTTCACGTGTGATACCGCTGTCTGAAAGTATGAGCATTGATTCTTTTAAGGCAAAAAGAATTTCTTCGTCCTCTGTTATATCAAAGCCCTCGTAATTACTTAATGCACTGATTAAGGAAGTGTCATTTTCCATAAGCCTCAAGGCCGCCCAACGAGGACTTATTTTTTTTAATTTTTTGGAAAGGACGGGTGCTAAAACAGAAATTGCTTCCTCTATCGGCTTTAGGTAACGTACAGGTCTTGGAGCGGCTTTGAAAGGCTCATCTAAAATATCCATAAGCTGACCTAAACCTTTGCCGTTTCGTGCCACCGTCCCGACAACACGAACACCGAGCTTTTTGGAAAGTGCCTTTAAGTTTACCTTGATATTCCGCTTTCGTGCTTCGTCCATCAAATTCACACAAACGACAACATTAGGTGTTATTTCAATGGTTTGAAGTACAAGGTTTAAATTACGTTCAATACAGGTTGCGTCGCATACAACGATTACTGCATCAGGAGAGCCAAAGAGTATAAAATCACGCGCGACCTCCTCTTCAGGAGAATGTGCCATAAGCGAGTATGTACCTGGGATATCTACTAAAACATAGTTTTTGCCGTTATGCGAGCATATTCCCTGTGCGTTTGTGACTGTTTTTCCGGGCCAGTTACCTGTGTGCTGCCTGAGCCCTGTGAGCTGATTAAAAACACTGCTTTTGCCAACATTCGGATTGCCAGCAAGTGCAATAACCTTATCGTCAGGAGTGACTTTTTTGACTGCGAACCCCATGTCCACGGCTTTTATTCCGGTTGATGCTGATGAAAGTCCCATACCGCGTCCTCCTCTATACCGAAACTAAAATTTTTTCGGCATCTTCGCATCTTAGAGCGATTACACCGCCACGAATTAAATATGCCGCAGGATCGCCGCACGGGCTTTTGAGTACACATTCGACTTTTGTTCCTTCAATAAGGCCTATATCCTGAAGTCGACGCCGGATAGTTCCTTCCGACATCAAAGCTCCGACTTTTGCGATTTGCCCGACTGCAAGCTCTGTCAGCCTACATATATTATTCATAAATCATACACCTCATAAATCTTTTTGGGAAATTTTATTTCCTGTAATTATAGTATGAAAAGGAATTTTATGTGTTACACTATTAAAATATGATTTACATAAGAGTTGATTTGGGGATATTTGCCAATAGAAATGAGTTTTTTATAATTTTTTCTTCGTTTTGGTACAAATATATAAAAAACAGAACTCTATTTCTTGATATTGACTTTTTAATGAGTTATAATTGACATATACAGATTTTCTTTGTGTTAGGAGTTTGAAAAATGGAATTGAGCGGAATTGTATTTGTACAAGTTTTGATAATATTTGTTCTTATGTCGGTAGGATTTGTTTTTGCAAAGGCAAATCTTATAAATGAAAAAGGAACGCGTCAGATGACCGATATACTTTTGATGATTGTCGCACCGTGTGTACTCATAAATGCTTATCAAAAGGAATTTTCGGTTGATATGCTTAAGGGCTTGCTGTATGCGGCAATGTTTTCCGTAATCATTCACGTGGTCGGGATCGTTTTAAGCACATTGGTTTTTAAAAAAGAGGAAACCTTGAGATATAGGATAAATATTTTTTCGGCGGTTTATTCAAACTGTGGATTTATGGCAATTCCTATTCTTTCTGCAACTTTGGGAACAGACGGTGTTTTTTACGGCTCTGCATATTTTGTGGTTTTTAACCTGCTTTACTGGACGCACGGAATTTGTGTGTATGACGGAAGTTTAAGAGAACTGTCATTTAAAAAAATCATTACCAATCCAGGTATAATAGGTACTTTGGTGGCTATATTGTTATTTGCTTTAAGAATAAAACTGCCATATGTTTTAAAGGAAAGCATTACCTATATTGCCAGCCTTAATACACCGCTTGCTATGATTGTAATGGGCGCATATCTTACAAGAGTGGATTTTAAAAAGGCGTTAAAAAATGTTTCGCTTTACGGAGTATCGGTTTTAAGGCTTACAATTATTCCTGTTCTGGCAGTTATAATTGCAAAGTTTATGAATCTTGATGACCTTGTGGCAAAATCGGTTTTGATTGCTGCTGCCTGTCCGACAGCATCTGCAACTGCGCTTTTAGCGGCAAAATATGATTTGGATACTACGTATGCAACTGAGGTTGTTTCGGTTACAACCATAATTTCAATTATATCAATACCGCTTGTTTTAATGCTATACTGAAAATAAATGTTGTAAAACATTTATTTTTTTTATATAAGATAACCGCTTGGAAATTGATGAGCACTAAAAAGTCAGACGCTTTTTAAGGCGCATATTTTATAGGAGGTAAAATTGTACATTGAAAAGGTCGGAGGAATATGCTATAATAATTAAAAAAGATAAAAAGGATTGATGTTATGAAATATAATGCAAGTGATAATAGATATAACTTAATGCAATATAAAAATTGCGGAGAAAGCGGATTAAAGCTTCCGGCAGTATCTCTTGGCTTGTGGCATAACTTTGGAGATACAGGCGATTATGAAAATATGTGCAAAATGTGTTTTACAGCATTTGATAATGGTATAACGCACTTTGACCTTGCAAACAATTATGGGCCGGACGCAGGTAGTGCTGAAAAAAATTTTGGAAAAATCCTTAACGATAATTTGAAAAATTATCGTGATGAAATGGTTATAAGTACAAAAGCCGGATACTATATGTGGCCGGGGCCTTATGGTGATTTTGGAAGCAGGAAGTATCTTATTTCAAGCATAGACCAAAGCCTTAAGAGAATGAATATTGATTACGTTGATATATTTTATCATCACAGAATGGATCCTAATACGCCGCTTTATGAAACTATGTGGGCACTTAACCAAATTGTAAAAAGCGGAAAGGCTCTGTATGTAGGACTTTCAAATTATGATGGTGAAACGATGAAAAAAGCAGCAAAGATTTTAAATGAACTGCATTGTCCGTTTATAATTAATCAAAACAGGTATTCTATCTTTGACAGAACGGTAGAAAAGAACGGAATTTTGGGTGCTGCCATATCCGAGAAAAAGGGTATGATTATTTTTAGTCCGCTGGCACAGGGACTCCTTACAGAACGGTATTTAAAGGGTATTCCTTCGGATAGCAGAGTGAGAACTGACGGCAGATTTTTAAACGAAAATTCAATATCGCAGGATATGCTCAAAAAGGTTGAAAAGCTTAACGAAATTGCAAGTAGGCGAGGACAAACTCTTGCCCAAATGGCTCTTTCATGGGTATATAGTCATGAAGGCATAACAAGTGTTTTAATAGGAGCATCTAAGCCTTGTCAGATATTGGAAAATATAAAAATGCAGGAAAATATTTCTTTTGACAGAGAAGAGCTTGAAATGATAGACCAAATAGTATTGTAAATATAACTTGTATTTAAATAAAATGGAGAGTGATTAAAATGTCAAATATATATAAATCGATGCAAGAGCTTGTTGGAAAAACACCACTTATAGAGCTTTCAAGATACAGCGAAAAGAACAATCTTTTGGCAAGAATTCTTGCAAAGACGGAGTATTTTAACCCAGCAGGAAGCATAAAAGACAGAGCGGCTAAATCCATGCTTGATGACGCTGAAAAACGTGGAATTTTAAATAAAGAAACGGTGATAATTGAGCCTACTTCGGGCAATACGGGAATCGGACTTGCTGCCATTGCCGCAGTTCGTGGCTATAAAGTAATTATCGTGATGCCTGATACTATGTCAAGGGAGCGACGTATGCTTATGACAGCTTACGGTGCAGAGCTTGTTTTAACAGACGGAAAGCTTGGAATGAAGGGTGCAATAGAAAAGGCAGAGGAGCTTTCAAAGACGATAGATAACAGCTTTATAGCAGGTCAGTTTGTAAATCCTGCAAATGCTGCAGCTCATTTTGAAACAACCGGTCCGGAAATATGGGAAGACACAGACGGAACTGTTGATATTTTTGTGGCAGGTGTAGGAACGGGCGGAACAATAACAGGAGCGGGAAAATATTTGAAATCAAAAAAGCCGGAAATAAAAATCGTTGGAGTTGAGCCGGCAGATTCACCCGTTTTAACTGAAGGCAAAGCCGGTGCTCACGGAATTCAGGGAATAGGAGCAGGATTTATCCCTGATGTGCTTGATGCCGACGTTTTAGACAAAGTTGTAACTGTCAAATTAGAGGATGCGTATAAAGCGGCAAGAGAGCTTGCAAAAACTGAAGGACTGCTCGTTGGAATTTCGTCCGGAGCGGCACTTGCAGCAGCAGGTGAGCTTGCAAAAATGCCTGAAAATAAAGGTAAAAATATCGTTGTAATTTTACCAGATACGGGTGAAAGATATTTGTCAACTATATTGTTTGATGATGGAGAGTAATATGAAAGCTATAATTGCAATGAGCGGAGGCGTTGATTCGGCAGTCAGTGCATACCTTATTAAAAAGCAAGGTTATGATTGCATCGGAGCAACGATGAGGCTTTTTGATAAAGACGACGAAACTGAAAATTCTTGCTGTTCGCTTCGTGATGTCGAGGATGCGCGTCAGGTGGCGCACAGACTTGGTATGGAGCATTATGTATTTAATTTTACTGGTGAATTTGATGAAAAGGTAATAAAAAAATTCATACACTCGTATGAAATCGGAGCGACACCGAACCCTTGCATTGACTGTAACCGTTATTTAAAATTCGAAAAGCTTTTTAACAGAATGAAGGAGCTTGATTATGACTATATTGTAACGGGACATTATGCAAGGATAGAAAAGGACGGAGACAGATATCTATTAAAAAAGGCTGTTGATGAAACAAAGGACCAGAGCTATGTGCTTTATTCGCTTACACAGCAGCAGCTTGCACATACTCTTTTTCCGCTTGGAGGATATACGAAACCAGAAGTGAGGAAAATTGCGGAAGAAAATGGTTTTGTGAATGCAAAAAAGCACGACAGTCAGGATATATGCTTTGTTCCTGACGGGGACTATGCCGCGTTTATTGAGGAGTATAGCGGCAAAAAATACAAAAATGGAAACTTTGTAGATAAAGAGGGTAAGGTTATAGGCGAGCATAAAGGTATAATACGCTATACGATAGGTCAGAGAAAAGGTTTAGGCCTTGCTCTTCCTGCACCAATGTATGTTTTAAGGAAAGATATCGCAAAAAATGAAGTCGTGCTTTGCTCTAATGAAGAACTGTTTTCAAATAGCCTTGATGCTGAAAACGTGAACTGGATTGCGTTTGAAAATCCACCTGAAACATTCTTTGCAAAGGCAAGAATAAGATACAATCAAAAGGAAGAAAATGCTAAAATCACTATTACAGGAGAGGATAGTGTTCACGTCGAATTTGAAAAACCGCAGCGAGCTATTGCAAAAGGTCAGGCAGTGGTTTTCTATGATGGTGAGACAGTAATAGGCGGAGGAACAATCATATAATACTAAAATTTGTAAAATATGACAAAATAATCGCTTAAATGAGCGATTATTTTTGTTTTAGGTAAATTTATTTTATAACAAAAAACTGTTGCAAAAGATAAATAATTGTTATATAATAAAAAATGGTACATTATACATATATTACAAACAGGAGGAAGTAGTTATGGTATTTGAAAAAGTAAAAAATATGCTTGTAGAACAGTTGGGAGTAGACGAAAAGGATGTAACACCGGAAGCTGCATTCGTTGAGGATTTGGGAGCGGATTCTCTTGATTTGGTAGAACTTGTAATGGCGATGGAATCAGAGTACGGAATTGAAATACCAGACGATGAGGTCGAGACTATATCAACCGTTGAAGACGCTGTGAATTACATTAAGGAGAATGCTGACGTAGATTAATGGTTGGTGAATTTAATGATTGAATTTGAAAAGAAAATAGGATATACATTTAAAGATAAAAATTATCTTGAAAAAGCACTTACTCATAGCTCGTATGCAAATGAAAGACATTGTAAGAGTAATGAGCGTATGGAATTTTTGGGAGATTCTGTTTTAAGCCTTGTTGTAAGTGAAAACCTGTTTTTGGCGTATTCTGAAAACAATGAGGGCGATTTGAGTAAAATCCGTGCATCTTTGGTATGTGAAAACGGGCTTTTTAAGTTAGCAAAAAAAATCGGATTACAAAATTATATCAAACTCGGAAGAGGTGAAGAATTGAGTGGCGGCAGAGAAAGACCGTCACTGGTTTCTGATGCCTTTGAGGCGCTTTTGGCTGCGATATTTTTAGACAGCGACTTTGAAACAGCAAAAAAATGGCTTATTTCAGTTATGAAGGAAGAGCTTTTGTCTGCATCGGATAAAAGAGTTCTTGGTGACTATAAAACTATGCTTCAAGAATATACGCAAAAAGGTGTAAGAGGAAAGGTAACGTATGAGCTTATAGGTGAAAGCGGACCTGACCACGATAAACATTTTGTCTGTGCTGTTTTGGTAGATGGTAAACGTATTGCAGAAGGTGAAGGCAGAAATAAAAAGGAGGCGGAACAAAGAGCCGCCCAAAATGCTCTTGAAATCCTATGAAATATTATAATATTCCTATTTTTGTGCCGCACGAAGGATGCCCGTTTGACTGCGTTTTCTGTAATCAACGAAAAATAACAGGCTCGGACACTTCTGTAAAAAAGGCAGATATTTCTGAAATTATAGAAAATCATTTAAAGACATTACCAAAAAACGAACGATATGTAGAAGCGGCTTTTTTCGGAGGCAGCTTCACGGGTATTTCGGCGAAAAAACAATGTGAGTTCTTAGAAGAAGCCTACCGATATGTACAGGACGGAAAAATTGACGGAATACGTCTTTCCACACGCCCTGATTATATATCGGAGGAAATTCTGGACAGGCTTGAAAAATATGGCGTTACCACTATTGAACTTGGAGTTCAGTCAATGAATGATGAGGTTTTGACAGCTTCAAACAGAGGACATACTGCAAAAACGGTTGAAAATGCTGTCAAACTGATAAAAAAATATCCATTCAGGCTCGGTCTTCAGATGATGACAGGTCTGCCCAGGGATGATTTTCAAAAGTCAATACTAACAGCCGATAAAATCATTGCACTAAAACCGGATTTTGTACGTATTTATCCTACGCTTGTTTTAAAAGATACTGCTCTTGAAAGACTTTTTAAATGCGGGAAATATGTACCGCAAACGGTAGAGGAGGCTGTAAAGCTTTGCAAAAGCCTGCTTCTTAAATTCCGTGAAAACAACATTGATGTGATACGTATTGCACTTGTTACCACCGATGAAATATGCAAAAACGGCTCGGTTGTTGAAGGCCCTTTTCACAGCGCATTCGGTGAGCTTGTTGAAAGTGAAATATACTATGATGAATTTGCTAAAATTCTCACACAAAACCCGAAAGTAACGACATTTTACGTAAATCCGCGTGAAATTTCAAAAGCTGTTGGAAATAAGAGAAGTAATATAAAAAGGATTAAAGAAAAATTCGGCATCGATCTTAAAATTAAGCCGGACGAAAGCCTTTTAAAAGGCAGTGTAAAAATTTGGAAGGAATGAGTTTTAATTGTATCTGAAAAGAATTGAAATGCAGGGCTTTAAGTCGTTTGCCGACAAAACTGTCCTGAATTTTGAAAATGGAATAACAGGCGTTGTCGGTCCAAACGGCAGCGGAAAAAGTAATATTTCAGACGCTATACGCTGGGTTATGGGCGAAATGAGTGCGAAAAGTCTTCGTGGTGCAAATATGCAGGACGTTATTTTTAACGGAACGCAGACAAGAAAACCGCTCAATTTTGCCGAGGTCAGTCTTGTGCTTGATAACTCGGACAGACTTTTTCCTATTGAGTTTGATGAGGTTATGGTTACAAGACGTGTTTTCCGTTCAGGAGAAAGTGTTTATCAGATAAATAAAGCAAACTGCCGTCTAAAGGATATACAGGAACTTTTTATGGATACAGGTCTTGGCCGTGACGGATATTCAATGATTGGTCAGGGAAACGTGTCGCAGATACTTTCCACCAAGGCAGAGGATAGACGAAGCTTTTTCGAAGGTGCGGCAGGTGTCTCAAAATATAAGCACAGAAAAGACGAAGCAGAACGTAAGCTTGTTTCGGTAAACGAAAACCTGGTGCGTATAAATGACATTACGATTGAGCTTGAATCACAATTAAAACCACTTGAAAATCAGTCCAAAAAAGCAAGAGAATATCTTGTTTTATATGAAGAATTTAAAGGGCTTGACGTAAGCTTGATTTTACTGACGGTTTCAGGCGGTGCGCTGCAGCTTAAAGAAGTTCATACGCAGCTTGAAAACGTTAATGCAGAGATTGAATCGGTGAAATCACAGGCAGACGATTTTGAACTTAAAATTGCTGAGCTGTATGCCGAAAACGAAAAAAAAGACGAAGAGCAGACGGCAACCAACAACGCACTTTTAGAAAATGAAGCAAACATTTCTAAAAAGCAAAACGAAATTACAATAGCTGAAAACAACATTTCTAATAACAAATCGCTTTCAGAGCGAATTGACAGGGAAATTGAAAATATAAAGAAGAAAAACGAACAGCAAACGCAGCAGATAAAGGATATAGAAAAGCTTATCGAGGAGCAGCAGGAAGAATCCAAATCACTGCTTGAGGCGTTTGAGCATATACGTGACGATAATTCATCAATTTATGATGAACTGAATATTTGCAGGGGAAAAATTGATGAATTAAAGCAAAAAATACTTGAAAAGACCAACGAAATTTCAGCAAATAAGGCGAAGGTGACAGGTCTTGAAAGCTTGCGAAGCAGCTATCTTGAAAGAAAAGCTTCTGTCGAAGCAGAAAAGGAAGCTCATATAAAGGGAGCTGAGGATACTAAAAAAGAAGTTGCGGAAAATGAAGAAAAATTGAAAACACTGCATGAAAAGCTTTCAGCTATGCAGGAAAGAATAGAAAAGCAGCAGGCTCGTTTTGATGAGCTTACAAATGAGCTTGAGGGTGTAACATGTGAGCTTAATGAAAGGGAACTTGATTTAAGCAAGAAAACCTCTAAAAAACGTATGCTTGAGGCTATGGAGAATGATTATGAGGGCTATGCACGAAGTGTTAAGGAAGTTTTAAAAGCGCAGGAGCTTAAAAAGCGTGCGATTTACGGAACTCTTTCAGGGCTTATAACGGTTGATAAGGAATATGTAACTGCAATCGAAGTGGCACTCGGCGGCGCGCTCCAGAACATTGTCGTTGAAACAGAAGAAGATGCAAAGGAGGCAATTGGTTATCTTCGTGAAAATAAGCTTGGAAGAGCAACATTTTTGCCTGTGTCGTCGGTTAAAGGTAAAAAGCTTGATGATGTAGGCGAGATTAAAAAATGTAGCGGATTTGTGGGTATTGCATCTGAAATTGTCCGTTTTGATAAAAAATATTCGGGGATTATTGACAGTCTTCTTGCAAGAACGGTTGTTGTAGAAAATATTGATGACGGAATTAGCCTTTCAAAGAAGTTCGGGTATCGCTTTAAAACGGTTACTCTTTCGGGTGATGTTTTAAATGCCGGCGGCTCAATGAGCGGAGGAAGTGTTAATAAAACGAGCGGATTTTTATCTCGTGCAAGCGAGATTAAAACACTCGGTCAGGAAATTGCAGCGATTTCTGTTGCCATTGAAAAATTAAAAGCTGAAAGTGAAGCAAAAACAGGCGATATCGATAATACAAAAATGCAGCTTTCAACATATCAGCCTCTTGCAAGAGAGTACGAAAATGATATTTTAGTGCTTGAAAACTCGACTAAGCACCTTGTGGCATCACTTGCAACAGGAGGAAGTGCCGATAAAGCTTTTGAAGACGAACTTTTACAGCTTGAAAAACTGCTTTCCGGCTCATCTGACGAAATTGCACAGCTTATAAGCAGTATACGTACCGACGAAAATACCGTTTTGGATATGAACAAAAAGACGGACGAGCTTTCGGAAGAATATGAAAGTATCCAAAACCGTAAGGAACAGAAAACTCAAGAACTTATGGACGAGACCCTGCGCCTAAAATCTCTTGAAAAGGATATCGAAACAGAGCGTCAAACAATTTTGGATATTAAGAACTCTATGTCCGAAAATGAAGAGACAATAGCACAAAGGACAGAGGATAAGAATAATATTGAAGTGCAAAACGAAGAGCTTTCAAAGCAGATTGAGGATAAAAAGGCGGAGATTGAAGAAATACGCAAAGTGTCCGAAAAGATAAAAGAAAGACTTTTGCAGATTGACTCTGAAAAATCAGAGGCGATGGAAAAACTAAAGGGTATCCAGAACTCTAATAAGGAGCTTACTGACAGGCTTATTTCGCTTCAGCAGGAGCTTTCCCGTGTTGAGAATAAGGAAACAAAACTCACCTTGGAAAGAGATAACCTTATTTCAAGACTTTGGGACGATTATGAACTCACACTTGATACTGCCGAAGATGTGAAGCTTGAGATTGAAAACGAAAAGGAAGCGACAGAAAGGGCTGTAAAGCTTCGTTCAAAAATCAAGGCGCTCGGAAGTATTAATATTGACTCAATCGAGGAATATAAAAATGTCAAAGAAAGATTTGAATTTTTATCTGTGCAGAAAGATGACCTTGAAAAGTCAAAGGATAATCTGAATAAGGTTATAGGCTCTATGCAGGAGCTTATGGAAGAACATTTTGAAAAGCAGTTTGATGAGATTAATAAGAGTTTCCAGCACGTATTTACCGAATTATTCGGTGGTGGACGGGGCAGACTTTATTTGTCAGAACCTGAGAATGTTTTGGAAAGTGGAATTGAAATTGAGGTTCAGCTCCCTGGCAAGAGCCTGCAGAATATCAATCTCTATTCGGGTGGTGAAAAGTCATTTATTGCGATTGCACTTTTGTTTGCAATTCTTGAAGTTAAGCCAACTCCGTTCTGCATCTTAGATGAAATAGATGCCGCACTTGACGATGTAAACGTGTCAAGGTTTGCAACTTACTTAAAGAACTATCTTGAAGATACGCAGTTTGTCGTAATAACGCATAGACGAGGCACTATGGAAGCGGCGAATGTACTCTATGGTGTAACCATGCAGGAAAAGGGTGTTACAAAAATGCTGTCTCTTGCTATTGACGAGGTTGACGAAAGTCTTATAAAATAACTGCATTTTAGCAGAAAGGATACAATAAATGGGATTTTTTGATAGGCTGAAAAGCGGTCTTGGTAAAACAAGAGAATCGTTTTCCGATAAAGTAAATAATGTCTTTAAGGTTTTTGCCAGGGTAGACGAGGAGTTTTTTGAAGAACTTGAAGAGGCGCTTATTATGGCGGATTTGGGAGTCGAAACCTCAACCTATATTATTGAGGAGCTTCGTGATATTGTAAAGACGAAAAGGATTTCCAATTCTGAAGAAGTTAAGGAAGAGCTTAAAAATGTTATAAGCAAAATTCTCACAGAGCAGGATACAGGTATGCGCCTTGAAACGAAGCCGTCTGTTATATTGGTAATCGGTGTAAATGGCGTCGGAAAAACAACCAGTATCGGAAAAATGGCGACATACTATAAGTCGCAAGGTAAAAAAGTGCTTTTAGCAGCTGCTGACACATTTCGTGCGGCGGCTATTGATCAACTGGATGTATGGGCAAAAAGAAGCGGTTGCTATATTATAAAGCATCAGGAAAATTCCGATCCGGCAGCAGTTGTATTTGACGCTTGCCGCGCAGCTGCGGCAAGAGGTACAGATATTTTAATATGCGATACAGCCGGAAGACTCCACAATAAAGCCAATCTTATGGCGGAGCTTAATAAAATCGGCAGAGTTATAGACAGAGAATTGCCTGATTCCGATAAGGAAATACTTATAGTACTTGATGCATCAACGGGTCAGAATGCCGTTTCTCAGGCAAAGCTGTTTGCTGAAGTTGCAGATATTTCAGGCATAATTTTAACAAAGCTTGACGGCACCGCAAAGGGCGGAGTTGTGGTTTCGATTTCAAAAGAGCAGAATATTCCGGTAAAATTCATCGGTGTAGGTGAAGGAATTAGTGATTTGCAGGAATTTGATGCAAAAACCTTTGCAAAAGCTCTGTTTGATAATGTATAAATATATTGACTTTAAAGACAAAATGTGATAAAATTATTGCTAATTTATTAGTAATTTTTAAGGGGGATTTCCATGGTAAAAATTGCAATTATAGGCTATGGCACTGTCGGAAGCGGTGTTTATGAAATCATAAAAGGAAATAGCTTTGAAGAAGAAGCTTTAAATCCGATAAGTGTAAAATATATCCTTGATATACGTGATTTTCCCGACCATCCGGAAAAGGAAATTTTTACAAAGGACTTTGATGACATATTAAACGACGAGGAAGTTTATTGCGTCGTAGAGGCAATGGGCGGGCTTCATCCTGCTTACGAGTTCACAAAATCTCTTTTAGAGGCAGGAAAGAATGTTGTGACATCAAACAAGGAATTGGTTGCAACCTACGGCCCTGAACTGCTTGCAATCGCAAAAGAGAAAAACCTAAATTATTTGTTTGAGGCGAGCGTTGGTGGCGGTATTCCTATTATAAAGCCAATGTGCTCAAGCTTAAAATCAAATAATATTGAAAAGATTATGGGTATCTTAAACGGTACAACAAACTTTATCCTTACTGAAATGATTGAAAAGAACAAAGATTTTGACGATGCGCTTTCCGATGCACAGCAAAGGGGATATGCAGAACGTAACCCTGCTGCTGATATAGAAGGTCATGATGCTTGCAGAAAGCTTGCAATTTTGTCATCGCTTGCATGGGGTAAGTATGTTGATTATAAAGACATCGTAACAGAAGGAATTACCGAAATCAGTCTTGACGACGTAAAGGCGGCAGAAAAGCTGGGATATGTTATAAAACTGATTGGATATGCTGAGAAAAAGGACAAGATTTTTGCAAGAGTTGCACCAACTCTTGTTCCTAATAACCATCCGCTTGCAAGTGTTGTAAGTGTATTTAATGCAATTATGGTAGTCGGAAATCATCTCGGCGAATCAATGTTCTATGGTAAGGGTGCAGGAAAATTCCCGACAGCAAGTGCAGTTGTTGCAGATGTAATTGATTCTGTGCGCCACATTGATGCCAAAAAGGCATATATTGAGTGGAAACCGCAGGATGAAGACTATATGCTGGATATTTTAGACAGCACATCAAAATATTTTGTGCGCTGTGATAATAAAAAAGAAGAAGTTTGCGGCGTATTCGGCGACGTAACATTTGAAGAAGGTGCATTTATCACAGAAAGTATGACAGAAAGAGAGTTCAAGGAAAAGCTTCAAGCGCTTTCTGTTAAAAGCACAATAAGGGTGCTGGAGGCATAATGATATACGTCAGAGTACCGGCAACAAGTGCAAATATGGGGGCAGGTTTTGATTCTTTGGGGATTGCGATAGGGCTTTATAACCACATACGCATCTCAGAGATTGATAGCGGAATTGTTGTCTACAATAATTCTAAAGATTTCATCCCAATCGGTGAGAGAAACTTAATATACAGAGCTGTATCAAGAGTTTTTGATGAAGTCGGATATGAAAAAAAAGGTATAAAAATAGTTCAGAACAGCGAAATACCTGTTACAAGAGGACTGGGAAGCAGTAGTGCCTGTATAATAGGCGGAATGCTTGCAGCAAATGCAATTTCGGGACGGAAACTGTCTTATAAGGAGATTCTTGACCTTGCAACCAAAATGGAAGGTCATCCCGATAATGTTACACCGGCTCTTTTCGGAGGATTTTGCGCATCGTGTGTTGAAAACGGAAAAACTGTATATTCAAGCACCAAACTTAGTCCAAACTTGAGAATAGCGATTATGGTTCCGGACTTTTTCGTTTCAACCCGTGCATCAAGAACAACTCTGCCGGAAAATGTAACTTTAGAAAATGCATCATATAATATATCAAGGGCAGCACTTTTAACATCTCTGCTTATAAACGGGAAATATGATGATTTAAGGTATGCTGTCGGTGATAAAATTCATCAGGATTTCAGGAAAGACAATATACCGCTTTATGATAGGATAATGGAGAAATCCTACGAACTCGGCTCGAAAGCAACGTATTTAAGCGGATCGGGTCCGACAATGGTTTCGCTTTTAACAGGAAATTATTCAGAGTTCGAACAAAATATGCAGGAATTTTTGAATTCTCCCGACGATAAATGGAATGTGAAAGTACTTCCGTTAGATAATGTCGGGGCAATTTTAAAGGAATATTAATTCAGGGGGTTTAAAAAATGGGACTTATAGTTCAGAAGTACGGCGGTTCATCGGTTAAAGATGCAGAGCGCGTTGTAAACGTTGCAAACCGCATTGTAGAGACCTATGACGCAGGAAATAACGTAGTTGTTGTAGTATCTGCGCAAGGCGACACAACAGACGATTTAATTGAAAAAGCAAAGGAGATTAATCCTAATGCTTCAAAGCGTGAAATGGATATGCTGTTAACAACAGGTGAGCAAATTTCAATTTCACTTCTTGCAATGGCTATTGAGAAAATAGGCAGACCGGTAGTTTCATTAACAGGCTGGCAGGCAGGATTTAAGACAGATTCTACTTACTCAAATGCGAGAATTAGCAGAATAGATACAGAAAGACTGAAAAGTGAGCTTGATAAGCGCAAGATTATAATTGTTGCAGGATTTCAGGGTATAAATAAGTATGATGATATTACAACACTCGGAAGAGGCGGAAGTGATACATCTGCTGTGGCTCTTGCTGCAACACTCGGTGCTGACCTTTGTGAGATTTATACTGACGTTGACGGTGTTTATACAGCTGACCCGAGATTTGTAAAAACTGCAAAGAAATTAGATGATATTTCTTATGATGAAATGCTGGAGCTTGCATCGCTCGGTGCGAACGTTCTGCATAACCGTTCGGTAGAGCTTGCCAAAAAATATCATGTAAAGCTGGCTGTAAGATCAAGCCTTAATAAAAATGAGGGTACGTTAGTTAAGGGGGTAAATAAAGTGGAAAAAATGTTGGTTAGAGGTGTAACAAGAGATAACGACACCGCAAGAATTTCTTTGTGTAATGTTGAAGATGTTCCGGGCAAAGCATTTACTGTTTTTGCTTTGATTTCAAAAGAGGATATCGGTGTTGACCTTATTCTTCAATCAATCGGAAATAACGGTAAAAAGGATATAAGCTTCACTGTTAAGGAAAGTGACCTTGACAAAGTTTTAAAGGTATTGGATGAGCACAAGGAAGAAGTTGGTGCAGGAGAAATCAAATACACAAAGGATGTATCAAAGGTTTCTATCGTTGGTGCAGGAATGGTTAATAATGCCGGTGTTGCGACAAAGATGTTTGAAGCACTTTACAATGCCCAAATCAACATCAGTATGATTGCAACTTCTGAAATTAAAATTTCAGTTTTGGTTGCACAAAAAGATGCAGAAAGAGCTGTTAATGCAATACATGACAAGTTTTTGCTTGATTAATTGAGTATTTATCAGGGCATTTTGCCCTGATAAATTTATTTGAGTAGCTTGCGAGGTATAAAAATGAGTGATAAAATCATCGGAAGAAATCCGGTTTTAGAAGCAATAAAATCAGGACGTGAAATTGATAAAATCATTGTAAAAAAAGGCGAAAAGGAAGGCTCACTCTTGCCGCTTATAAGAAAGGCAAAAGAAGCCGGAATCACAGTTACAGAGGCTGACCGCCAAAAGCTTGATGCTTTATCTGAAGGCGGTAATCATCAGGGTGTTATTGCGTATGTTGCAATGCACAGCTACTGTGAGGTTAAGGACATTTTAGCATCAGCAAGAGAAAAAGGCCGTCCGCCGTTTGTGATAGTACTTGATAAAATTACAGACCCGCACAACTTTGGTTCAATTTTGCGTACGGCTAACTGTGTAGGTGCAGACGGAGTGATTATCCCAAAAAGAGGAAACGTCGGTCTTAACGAGGTTGTTGTGAAAACATCGGCAGGTGCGGCACTCTATGTCCCTGTTGCCAAAGTTACAAATATTGCACGTACCATAGACGAACTTAAAAAAGAAGGCCTTTGGGTTGCCGGTGCTGAAGCAGGTGGTCAGGTTATGTATAAGACTGACCTAAAGGGTGCGATTGCGCTTGTAATCGGAAGTGAAGGCGAAGGTATTTCACGACTCGTTAAAGAAAAATGTGACTTTTTGGTTGAAATCCCGATGTTCGGTGATGTAAATTCACTTAATGCATCGGTGGCGGCAGCTGTTTTGATGTACGAAATTGTGCGCCAGAGAGAAAATTGATTAGCAGAATTTGTGGAGGAAAATTATGAAAGCGGTTATAACTGTAATTGGAAAAGATAGTGTGGGAATTATTGCAAAGGTGAGCGATATGTTGTGTCGCCATAACATAAACATACTCGACATTTCACAAACTATTATGAACGAGCTCTTTACAATGATTATGCTTGTTGATATGCAGGGAAAGACACTTTTGGACATTTCTGATGAAGTTAAGGAAATCGAAAAAAGTATGAACCTGTCAATTCATGTTCAGAATGAAGACATTTTTAATTCGATGCACAGAATATAAGGAGTAAAAATTATGTTAAATCCTTTTGAAATTTTAGAAACCATTAATATGATTGACAGGGAAAACCTTGATATACGAACGATTACAATGGGTATTTCTCTTAAAAACTGTGCAGATCCTGATATTGACAAGGTTTGTGAGAAGGTATATAAAAAGATAACTACTTATGCAGGCGATTTAGTCAAAGTAGGCTGCGACATTGAGAAGCAGTTTGGTATTCCGATTATCAATAAGCGTATTTCTGTTACACCTGTGTCAAATCTTGTTGATGCACTTGACGAAAAGACAGAAGAAAATTGCGTAAAACTTGCAAAAACTCTTGACAGAGCGGCAAAGGCTGTGGGTGTAAATTTTATCGGCGGATATTCGGCACTTGTGCATAAGGACTTTACAGATGGCGAAGCAGCGCTTATGCGCTCTATTCCAAGAGCACTTACTGAAACTGATATTGTATGCTCAAGTGTAAATGTTGGTACAACAAAGGCAGGCATAAATATGGATGCTGTTGCAGCTATGGGTAAAATAATTAAGCAGGCAGCGGATATGACTGCCGAAAGCGGCGGATTTGCCTGTGCAAAGCTCGTTGTGTTTATGAATGCGGTTGAGGACAACCCGTTTATGGCAGGTGCATTTCACGGCGAAGGTGAAGGCGAATGTGTAATAAATGTTGGCGTAAGCGGACCGGGTGTTGTAAAATGTGCACTTGAAAAGGTTAAGGGCGAGCCGTTTGGTGTGGTTGCAGAAACTATTAAAAAGACTGCGTTTAAGATTACAAGAATGGGTCAGCTTGTTGCACAGGAGGCTTCAAAAAGGCTTGGCGTTCCGTTTGGTATTGTAGATTTATCATTGGCACCTACGCCTGCTGTCGGAGATAGTGTTGCATATATTTTAGAGGAAATGGGCCTTGAAAAGTGCGGAACTCACGGCACAACTGCTGCGCTTGCACTTTTAAATGATGCTGTTAAAAAAGGTGGAGTTATGGCTTCATCGTATGTAGGCGGCTTGTCGGGTGCGTTTATTCCGGTAAGCGAAGATGCAGGTATGATTGATGCGGCAAAATGCGGACTTTTAACTCTTGAAAAGCTTGAGGCAATGACCTGTGTTTGTTCAGTTGGTCTTGATATGATTGCTGTTCCAGGCGATACAACGGCTGAAACCATTTCTGCAATCATCGCAGACGAGGCTGCAATCGGTATGATAAATACAAAGACAACTGCAGTAAGAATTATTCCGGCACCAGGAAAAAAAGTCGGAGATACTGTGGAATTTGGCGGACTTTTGGGAAGCGGCCCTGTAATGCCTGTGAAGGAATATTCAAGCGCTGAATTTATAAAAAGAGGCGGCAGAATACCTGCACCGCTTCAGGCACTTAAAAACTAAAAATAAATATATGGCTGTGACAAAAATTTTGTCACAGCTTTCTTATAAATTTACAAAAATTCACAGAAACTACTTGCAAAAAGTACGCTACTGTGTTATAATAATATAGTTGCAAATATGGAGAGGTGGCCGAGTGGCCGAAGGCGCAACATTGGAAATGTTGTGAGGGTAACACCTCCGTGAGTTCGAATCTCATCCTCTCCTCCATGTTGATGCAAATCGGGTCTGATTATATTGCTTTTAGCACTATAATCGTCCGATTTTTGCAAAAAATCTGTGCGCATATAATCGGAAAGGTAGAATATCTTTTCGTTATGTGCTTTTTTATATTTTGATATATTAAGGAGATGACTGATGCTATGTTAAAACGACTTGCGTCCTGCATAAGGGAATATAAGCAACCGACAATTTTAACACTTATTTTTATTGTAGGCGAGGCTATAATTGAAACACTAATACCCTTTATTACGGCAGACCTCGTAAACAAAATCAAAAACGGCACACAGATGGCGGAAATTATCAGTATGGGAGGATTTCTTGCTGTGATGGCGTGCCTGTCACTTGCCTGCGGCGGCATTGCCGGTATGACCTGTGCAAGGGCATCAACAGGCTTTGCTAAAAACTTGAGGAAGGATATGATGGCAAAGATTCAGTCTTATGCATTCGGAAATGTTGACAAATTTTCGTCGTCTTCTCTTGTTACACGAATGACTACCGACGTAGCAAATGTGCAAATGTCCTTTATGATGATTATAAGAACGGCAATCAGAAGCCCATTGATGCTGATTTTTTCAATAATTATGGCTTATGTTATGGGCGGAGCTTTGTCAACAGCATTTGTTGTGGTAATTCCCGTTCTTGCATTTGGACTTATTATGATTAGCCGTAGGGCTATGCCTGCATTCAGACGAGTGTTTAAAAAGTACGACCGCCTAAATGAGTCTATTGAAGAAAATGTGCGCGCGATGCGTGTTGTGAAGGGCTTTTCACGTGAGGAGTACGAAAAGGAAAAGTTTTCAAAAGCTGCCGAAGATATTTGTGGTGATTTTACCCGTGCGGAAAAAATTGTCGCATTAAATACTCCGCTTATGCAGCTTTGTATGAACTTCAATATGGTATTTGTGCTTTTAATCGGCTCAAAAATGGCAATAGAAAGCAGGGGAGCTTTGGTAGACGTAGGTCAAATTTCTGCAATGCTTACATACGGAATGCAGATACTTATGTCACTTATGATGCTGTCAATGATTTATGTTATGATAACAATGTCAGCAGAGTCTGCAAAACGTATTTGTGAAGTTTTGGAAGAAAAACCGCTGCTTCAAAATCCTCAAAATCCTGTTTTTGATATAAAGGACGGCTCAATAGATTTTGACGGAGTTAATTTTAAATATTCAGAAAAAGCGAAGAAAAATGCATTATCGGATATTAATATTCATATAAAATCCGGTATGACAGTTGGAATAATTGGCGGGACAGGTTCAGGAAAGTCCTCGCTTGTTCAGCTTATTCCGCGTCTTTATGATACCACAGAAGGCGCTGTGAAGGTTTCAGGAAAAGATGTAAGGGAATATGACATCAAAACACTGCGTGACTCTGTTGCGATGGTGCTTCAGAAAAACTTGCTCTTTTCGGGAACAATTAAGGAAAACTTACGTTGGGGAAACGAAAGTGCAACTGATGAGGAAATCATTGAGGCGTGCCGTCTTGCACAGGCAGATGATTTTGTAAGTAATTTTCCGGACGGATATGATACAAAAATAGAGCAGGGCGGAACAAACGTATCGGGCGGACAGAAACAGAGGCTCTGTATTGCCCGTGCCCTTCTTAAAAAACCGAAAATTCTTATTCTCGACGACTCGACAAGTGCAGTCGATACCAAGACAGATGCGCTTATACGAAAAGGATTTAAAGAATTTATCCCTGAAACAACAAAAATTATAATTGCACAGCGAGTTTCTTCGGTAGAAGATGCAGATATGATAATAGTTATGGAAAACGGCGGTATTGCCGCAAGCGGAACTCACAACGAGCTTATTAAAAACTGCGACATTTACCGTGAGATTTACGAGCAGCAAACAAACGGAGGTGACGGCGATGAAACAAATGAATAAAATGCCTCCAAGAAAAATGAACCCTAAGACACTTTCAAGAGTGTTTAAAATGCTTGTAGGATACTATCCGGTGCTTGTGCCAGTTACGGCATTTTGCATACTCTTTTCGTCTGCATCGGCCGCCGCACCTGACATCTTTATTCAGCAGATTATAGCGGTAATCGACAAGTACCAAAACGGTGACTGGGCAGCTGCAGTGCAGGAAATAATGCCGAAAATTCTGCTTTTGGTCTTGATATATGTTGTATCTTTGATAGCGGTGGTGATTTATACACAGCTTATGGCATATATTACTCAAGGATTTTTGTCAAAGCTCCGCTTGAGTATGTTTGACAAGATGCAGAATTTGCCGATAAAGTATTTTGATACACATAAGCATGGAGATATAATGAGTCACTACACCAACGATATTGACACCTTGCGTCAGCTTGTTTCACAGGCTATGCCGGCAGTAATACGAGCAGGTGCAGTGGTAATATGCGTACTTGGAATAATGCTTTATTTCAGTGTGTGGATGACTTTGGTTGTGCTTTTAGGCGTAGCTGTGATGTCGCTGGTTACCAAAAAGGTAGGAGGCGGCTCTGCCAAATACTTTATACGTCAGCAGAAGTCAATCGGGCGTACCGAAGGTTTTGTTCAGGAAATGATGAACGGACAAAAAGTTATAAAGGTCTTTAATCACGAACAGGAATGTATAGACGACTTTGACAAAATAAACGAAGAGCTTTTTGAAGATAGCAGAAAAGCACACGCATATGCGAATATTTTAGGACCGATTATTCAAAATATCGGTAACATTTTATATGTTTTAGTAGCTATGGCAGGAGGACTCTTTTTAGTAACAAAGGTTCCGAATATAAGCCTTTCAGGAATGGCTTTTTCAATTAGTATTGTAGTGCCTTTTCTTAATATGACAAAGCAGTTTACAGGGAACGTAAACCAACTTACACAGCAGATAAACTCCATAGTAATGGCTTTGGCGGGAGCAGAAAGAATTTTTGCACTTATGGACGAAGCTGCAGAGGCCGATGAGGGCTATGTAACACTTGTAAATGCAGAGATTGACGAAAACGGGAATGTTACCGAGACTAAAAAGCATACAGGAAAGTGGGCATGGAAGCATCCGCATAGCGACGGAACCCTTACCTATACACCGCTTCAAGGTGATGTAAGACTTTTTGATGTAGATTTTGGATATGTACCTGAAAAAACAGTTCTTCATAATGTTACAGTTTATGCCCAGCCTGGTCAAAAGGTCGCATTTGTAGGTGCGACAGGCGCAGGAAAGACAACTATTACAAACCTGATTAATAGATTTTACGATATTGCCGATGGGAAAATTCGTTATGACGGCATCAATATCAATAAAATTAAAAAGTCGGATTTAAGACGTTCTCTTGGAATTGTTCTTCAGGATACAAACTTGTTTACGGGTTCGGTTATGGAAAATATCCGCTACGGAAATCTTGCTGCAACCGACGAGGAATGTATAAATGCGGCAAAGCTTGCAGGTGCAGATGATTTTATAACACGACTTCCAAACGGATATGACACAGAGCTTACAAATAACGGCTCAAACCTGTCACAAGGTCAGCGCCAACTTATTTCAATAGCAAGAGCAGCGGTTGCAGATCCGCCCGTTATGATTCTTGACGAGGCTACATCAAGCATTGATACAAGAACAGAGGCTATTGTTCAAAAAGGTATGGACGAACTTATGAAGGGCAGAACTGTGTTCGTTATTGCGCACAGACTGTCTACTGTTAAAAATTCCGATGTCATTATGGTACTTGAAAACGGAAGAATTATTGAACGCGGCCCGCACGATGATCTTATCGCTGAGAAGGGAAAATATTATCAGCTTTACACGGGTGCATTTGAGCTTGAATAAATTTAAACTGCGATAAAATCAAGTGATTTTGTCGCAGTTTTTTGCATTTCAGAAAGTTTATTTCACCTTTTTTCGCGAGTGCTTTTTTAAAAAAAGAAAACATATAATTAATCAAAGGATAAATATGTATTTGCGGAAAGGACGGTAAAAAATGGGTTACGATTACAGGACGCTACGAGAGGATATTGATGCGCTTATATGCAGATTCCGTTTTGCAGAAAGCAGTATAATAGGGTACAGTGTAATGAAAAATCCCATTCATTGTATAAAAATAGGTGACGGCGACATAAAAGTGTTCATAAATGCCGCACATCATGGGCTTGAATATTTGACATCAGCCTTCATAATGCGGTTTTTGAAGGAATATGCAATGGCGATAAACGCAAAAAGTGACTTTTTTGGATATGATGCCGGAGAAATAAGAAGAAATATTACACTGTATGTTGTTCCCATGGTAAATCCGGACGGGGTTGATATAGCAGTAAACGGACTTGACATAACAAATCCGTATCACCAACGACTTATAAGCCATGTAGGAATTCACAGCTTTAACAAAGTTTGGCAGGCGAACGCAAGAGGCGTGGATATAAACCATAATTACAATGCAGGCTGGCGAGTGGTAAAAAAGATGCCGTCGCCGACTCAGTACGCAGGCCCGTACTCGGAGAGTGAGCCTGAAACAAAAGCTATGGTGGAATTTGTAAGGGAAATGGATTTTGATCTTTTAATGGCATTTCATTCTCAAGGTGGCGAAATCTATTATGACTTTGACGGAATGGCAGCAGAAAATTCCTTAAGACTTGCTAAAAAGATGTCAGAGGCGAGCGGTTATGCAGTGAGTGTACCAGAGGGTGCGGCGAGCTTTGGCGGATGTAAGGACTGGTTTATAAAAGAGTTTGGAAAGGCAGGCTTTACAATAGAAATAGGGCACGGAAAAAATCCACTGCCCATTGAAATGCTTGATGAAATTTATGAAGAAAACGCAAGGTTGATTTTGGCATCTTTAACCGATTTATATAAAGATACATAACAGTATCGGCAGAAAAATTGCCGGCAGAAAGTTCATAACTTTAAGCTTTGTTATGCCGAGCATATTAAGTGCGAGCCCGATAATTATGAGTGAACCGACGCAGGTCATTTCTGAAACAACGGTAGCTGTTAAGTAAGGTGCAATATAGTGTGCAAGAAGGACGATTGAGCCTTGATATAAAAGCACGAATACCGATGAAAACAAAACACCGATACCGAGCGTTGATGCGAAAATTATTGACGATGTGAAGTCCAAAAGGGATTTTGTGTAAATCATCTGGTTATCACCTGTAAGACCGGAACGTAGTGAGCCGATAATTGCCATTGCACCTACACAAAATAAAAGGCTGGCATTTACAAAGCCTTCGGCGATGCTCGCTTTTTTGCCGTGCTTTTTAAATCGGGCTTGAAGAGAGTCTCCGAGCCTGTTGAGCTTGCCGTCTAAGTCCAAAAGCTCACCTATGATTGTCCCTATTGTCATTGAAATTATTATGATAAGATGATTTTTGCCTTCCAAGATGCCGGTAATTCCTATTAAAAGAGTACAGAGCCCAAGTGCTTTCATAAGGGAAGATGATATCCGCTCTGGAAATTTAGAGCCTAAAATAAGACCGAGCGCTCCGCCTGTCAGCACGGCGATTGTATTTACGAATGTTCCCAAAAGTACCGTCATAATATTTTCTCCAATTACTTTTTTGTTGTCATTTTATCACAATTCCAGAATTTTGTAAATATAATTGACTGTAATATTGTTAAATTGAAAAATTTGTGGTATAATGATTTCAAGCGAAGCTTGAAATCGTCGATATGTCTTTACAGATTCGATATGTTGCAAGCAACTCGATATGTCGCTGACGCGACGAGAATTCATATCATATCGAGTTTTGAGCGACAGCGAAAAACATATCGATTTTGCGAAAGCAAAAATATCGAGCAATCGAAGATTGACTATGGACAAAACAAGTGGCATCTATCTTGTGCACTAACCATAAGTTTTTGTTATATAAGGAGAATTTTTTGAGGTAAATATAAATTTTTTGTCCCTGAACACTGTTCATTAGGACCTACTAACGAAACCCCAGTATTTATGCGGGTTTGCGGAGTTGCGGTTCACTTTTTTGCTTTCAAAAAAAGCAAAAAAACAACTCAAATTTCGAAAGGTGGTAGGTATTTATCGTAAATATTCATAGTGAGCGATGAGAGATTTATTGCTTACAAAAAAATAAAAACAAGTATGTTTTTTGGCAGACTATAGATTTCTATAGTCTGCTCTTTTTTTACCTTTGTGCCAGAACAGGAGGGATTATTTTCATGAATTACCAGTTAGATTATTTCTACGGGAAAGAGGCAGATCAATTTACATTTTTCAGAATACCCAAATTACTTTTTACAGACAGCAGATTTTCAAAGGTATCCATAGAAGCAAAAGTTTTGTATGGTTTACTGCTTGATAGGATGTCTTTGTCAGTTAAAAATGGATGGGTTGATGAAGAGAATCGAGTATATATCTATTTTAAAGTCAGCGATGCAATGGAGTGTATGGATATATGTAAGGAAAAATGTATAAAGCTGTTTGCTGAATTGGATAGTGAGAAGGGATGTGGATTGATTTTCAGAAAGCGACAGGGACTTGGTAAGCCGTCGATTATATATGTCATGAATTTCAATTCCGGTACATATGAAGAAGAAACTCAAAATGACGAGGGAGAAATGGATAGTTTTCAGAGGTCGGTAAAACAGACTTCTGGTGGTCTGGATAGTACAGACTTCAAGAGGTCGGAAAAACAGACTTCTGTGAGGTCGGAATTACCGACTTCAGAAAGTTCGGATGACCTACTTCAAGAAGTCGGTGACGCAGACTCTAATGAAAATAAAATAAATAATAATAAAAATAATTATAATTATTTTAGCGATACTTATCCTATCAAATCTTATCCCGGAAGTACAGCCCCAAGGAATTCAGATGTGATTGATGAGATGCGAGAGCGTGAACGCTATAAAGAACTAATTTGTTTAAATATTGAATACCCTGCACTGGTACAAAATTATAGCAAGGATGCTGCCGATGGTATAGTTGATATAATGGTTGATGCCGTCTGCAGCAAAAGAGATTATCTGGTAGTTAGCTGTGATGAGATTCCTCAAGCAGCAGTCAAAAGTAGAATGCTGAAACTGGATTACAGCCATGTGGAATATGTTCTTGATTGTTTGAAGAACAATACTACAAAAGTACGAAATATTAAAAGCTATTTGCTAACAGCCTTGTATAACTCGTATTCGACTATGGATCATTTTTATACAGCAGAAGTAAATCATGATATGTATGGGAATATATGAAGGGAGATTTAGAAATGAATGATAAAAAAACTGATGGCAAGAAAGTGCCAAGAGAAGAATATTTATATCACAATACAGAAATGCTGCTCAAAAAATATCGTGATGTCGTATGGAGCATAGAGGTTTCTACTATACAGGCCCAGATTAGTTTTGAGCTTGAAATGGATTGTAAACTGGAGGAATTTCTGGAAATGTCATACGCTGCCGGTGTTGATTTATCCGGAACACAGATTCAGGAGCAGATGCGAACATTAGAAAGAAATAAAAAAATGCTTAAAATAATTGAATCAGCCATTGATGTTTTGAGGAAAAGACATACTGATGGCGAGGAATGTTATTGGGTGCTATATTATACATATCTATCTGAAAAGCCGTGCAAAAGTACGGAAGCAATTATCAATTTAGTTTGTCAAAAAACAAGCGGAATGTCTCGGAAAACATATTTCAAAAGAAAAGAAAAAGCCATAGAAGCATTAAGTACAATACTTTGGGGATTTACATCAAAGGAATGTTTGCCTATTCTTAAAGAGTTCATCGGATGAAATGTTGCGTTTAGAAAGTTTAATTCGTATAAGCTTTATAGAAGCACGAAAGGAGGAATCTTTATGAAATTTAAAAGAATATTAACAGTGCTATCTATTATTTTAGTGATGTCGATTGGCTGTACAGCATATGCCAGCGACATACCGAGAGAGTCTATCCCGGAAAATGCTACTGAAGAGAGCGTAGTAATTGTGGAAAGAGTTATAGGTGATATTCTTTCGGAGGTTCAGAATGGATTAGGATATGGTGTAGCGATGCCAAAGGCAAATTTGAGAATTCGCAAGCTTATACTTGCAGGCGAAAGCAGTGGATTCGGTTATGGAATACTTGGACCAATTGCTCAAAATGCAGTGTGGCAATACAGAGATATGTATTTAAGACCGGATTTTTACAGGGCTGCGGAGGAAAAAGTAGCACCTCTTATCCGCGACTTAATTGAATATGTACGAAATGGTGGTAGTTATGAGGACGCAAGAAAGCAAGCATATATTCGTATTCTGCAAAATCAGGACGCAAGTTTTAACCCCGAGGATTGTTATATGACAGACTTTTGTTATTGGGATATCCCGTGGGTGGATACCGCGTACTTTGCAGTGGCACGGAAGTTGCTGCTGAGTGCTTTATAAATGTAGTTTCAGGACGGGAATTGATTCTCTTTTTGAGAAAAATTCCCGTCCTTTTTTAGTTTCCCAGCAAATTCCCAATAAATTCCCAAGTTTTTTCCAACAAATTCCCAAGTGAGGGGTATTGAAAGTATACTGTAACCATGTTATAATAGTATCATCAAAATTGTATATTGTCGAAGCGAGAAGCTAAATCAGAAAAATTGATTCAGCTTCTTTTTTTATATTTAAGAAAGGTCGGGTGAACATATTTTGTGAGAAAGCTATATATGTATAACGGCGGTGAAGGAAAATATCAGATTACGGATTTTATAAAGAAAGCAAATCCGAAAATAAAAAAGAAATTCGAATTTATCCTTCGCCTTATTGCCGATGAGAACAATCAGTTAAAGGAACCTTATGTAAAGCATTTTTCAATAGAGAAATATAAAAGGCTTTACGAACTCAGATTAAAAGCAGCGGGAACGATGGTTCGCATTATATATTATGAAACGGATAAAAACATCATTCTTCTGCATGCTTTTGTAAAAAAGGATAAAAGAGATACGGAACAAGCCCTGGAATATGCTCTGAAACTTATTGAGAAGCTTGACAGGGAATCGCAGAGTCCATTTGATTATCTTGAGGAGGTGACTGTGAATTGGTAGGCGTATTAACTTTATTTGGAGAGATCGATTTGCAACCGGTACTAAAAAAGGTATTTATGCAAAACGATCTTAT
>JAZQEC010000005.1:0-261555 GCA_045538755.1 Clostridia bacterium | reverse complement strand
TCCGAAGTCCGGAGGCGGGTTCTGTACCAGACCGACGATGTTGTCGTTGTCGTCGTACAGCCATTCGTAGAGCGTCTCTTGCGCTCTGATGGGGAGCTTCTGCCAGCCGATGAGACCGTCTGTGTACTTACTGCGAAGGCGCGGGTCTTTCCGCTTGCCGCAGCGTCGCTTGTAGACGATTTCGTGGGCGCTCCAGCCGTAGGTCAAGAATGAGAGGATTTCCGAGACGGTATCGCTCCAGGTGTCGCTCATGTCGTCCATGCAGGAGAGCACGAAGTCTCTCGCTTCTTCGTCTGCAGGTGTGGTTCCTCCTGGCTGCACGTCCCAGATTGCCTGGCGTATTAGCATTTCGATCGCAAAGAGAATAGCGCCGACGACGTCGTCGTTCTCGCTCATCTCCTGGTAGACCGCGATGCCTTTTCTGCCCTGCAGCTCCTTCAGGAATTCCTCGTAAAAAAAGCCGCCGTATCGTTTCTGACCGAGGCGACCGAGTTCTTTCATGCTGTTTGCCATTGTGTTTCCTCCTTTCTTCGGGTTGTTATATTGCAAAAGCACCGGGAAGGGTGCCGCTTGCCGTATTGAAGGTTTAAGGTTACCCATTTGAGGGTTAAGGTTTAAGGTATAAGGTTTGAGGGTTAAGGCGAGGATTGTTCTGTGCTTTTCCGATGCTCGCACCGTACTTGTATAATGCTTTGGTTATCTTCCGCGCCAGTAGCTCTCTTTGGAGAGTGTCGTGCTCTTTGGTGGTCCGGTGGTTGTCGGCTTATCCATCAGGTAGAGGATGCCTTGCACCAGGGCGTCCACGGTGTCCTTGAATGTGCCCTTCGGGAATATCAGAAGGTCTTTTATGAGGTCGTGTACCCAGGGGTGCGTCTTCGGGTCCGGGAAGTGAATATTCCCCGCCTCGAAGTATGGCGTCACGCTGATCGCACGTTCTTCCTTGCTGCCCTTCGGATTGAATTCCACCATGCCGGGGATCTCCTTCTTCAGAAGGTCGACGATGGCGGGTCCGTTTGCCTTGTTTTCGACCACCTTCGCTCTGGCTCTGCTCCATTTGCCGGAAAGGGTTCGGACAGCCGCGACCGATTCGGTGAAGCTCATCTTGTCGTTCACCAGGTCTTTGATGTAAATGTCCGAGCCGTGTCGTCCCATGACGTAGCCGGCTACCTTTGCGGATCCTTCGCTCTTGGTGAATGCCATATCCCAGCTCTGGATGTCCATTGTGCTCGGTGCCGCTCCGTCGCTGTAGAAGTTGTTCAGCCAGTCGCGCTTGAATATGACGCCTTCTGCCGGTGCGGGTACCTGCTGGAATTGTCCCGCGTACTGCAGGCTTCCCATTGATTTCTTCAAGCCTGCCAGGACTTCGTGGTCGAAGCGCTGCGGGTTCAGAATGTCGCCTTCTTCTCGGACGATCGTCTTGCCGGTCTTCGGGAACGTTATCACCGTGCGCTCCGGTGCTTCTGCAGGGAGGCAGAGGTGGGTGTATCCGAGGTCTTCCGATAAGACGTAGCCGGTGAGGTCGTTTTCGTGCAGTCGCTGCATGATGATGATAATGGCGCCGGTCTTCGGGTCGTTCAGTCGCGTCTGGAGCGTGTTTTTGAAGAAGTTGATGCTGTTGGCTCGCTCCGTCTCGCTGTTCGCCATGAGCGGGTTCTGCGGGTCGTCTATGATGATTACGTCGGCACCGTTACCGGTGATAGCGCCGCCGACGGATGTGCTGTACATCATGCCGTGGTGGTTGTTCTCGAATTCGTTCTGACGGTTGACGTCGTCCTTGAGGGTGAACGTCTCGCCCCAGTTCTCCTGGTACCACGGACTGGTGATGATGTCTCTGGTGAGGATGTTGTGCTTTCGTGAGAGGCTGTCGCTGTAGCTTACCTTGATGAAGCGCTTCTCTGGGCGCTTCGCCCACGTCCATGCAGGGTAGCAGACGGTGGCTTCGATGGACTTCATGTGTCGGGGCGGAATGTTAATAATAAGGCGCCGGCATTCGCCGTCGTTTACCGCCTGCAGGTGCTCTGCGATCAGTCCGATGTGCCAGTTGTCCACGTATATCGTGCCTGGTTCGATAACTGGCCACGCCTGCACGATGAAATCTGAAAGGCTGCGCTCCGCCTTCTCCTTCAGGATTGCAGCGTGAAGCGCTCCGGCATCAAACGCCGGACTTTGAATGTACCTTTCCCAGTAGCTGTTCAAGCTGATTCAGCTCCTCATCGGAGAGAGAGGAGAGGTCGTGCTGCGTCTCCACCGATACCTTGACGGTGCCTTTGTGTGAAACGGCGCCGCTGACGTTCTGGTTCTCTGTGCTTTCGCCTCGGCTCAATCTCTCGATTTTTACTCCGGTGTCCGCCAGCCTTACCAGGTCGGAGGCGGTGATTTGCTCTTCCGGGATCGTCAGGAGGCGCTTGGTGGCTTTCTTGATCATCTGCGAAGCGAGCAGAGCGTGGTTCTCGCGCATCTTAATGACGGCGGTTTCCTGCGCCTGCCGTGCTCGGTAGTCGAGGTCTTTGTCGTAAGCCTCGCACCGTGCTGTCCAGTCGAATTTGACCGAGAGAAGCTCCAGGGGACGTGCCGCCTTGAGGTTCAGCTGCGTGGCAAGCCTGCGGAGGCTTCGCTTGTTGAGTCTCCTGCCGTCCTGGTACGCCATGTCTCTGTAAGCGCAGAATTTTGCATACTGGTCGGCGTTCTCGCCGGGGATCTGTTCCCAGATGTCTTCCGGCATTTCGGGTTCCGGTTTCTTCGCCGGTGCCTTCTTTTTCGTTGACGTCTTGGCGGGTGCTTTTTTGGTGGTCTTTTTCGTCTCTGCCATGTGGCGTCCTCCTTTCTACAAAAATGAAAGGGCAGACCGTTTCCAGCCTGCCCTCAATGGGTTTTATTCAGTTTTCGGCGGATCGTCCTCGCTATCACTCGGAAGGCTCGCCTTGCGGCTCTCCAGAGGCTGACAAGTACCCCCCCCCCCGCGATTCCGTTGGCTTTTTCGTTCTCCTCTTTGAGCTCTATGTACTGGTGGATTTCTCCGTCCCTTTCGCACGTTACTCCGATGTTTCCGGTGAGCCTTACGTAGGAGTTGACGATAACGTCGCAGTATCTGGGGTCGAGTTCTGTGGTGTAGCATCTTCTGCCGGTGAGTTCGGCGCCGCGTAGTGTGCTGCCGGATCCTCCGAAGAAGTCGATCACGAGGTTGCCTGCCTCGGTGCTGTTGTCGATGGCTCTGACTGCGAGCTCCACGGGTTTCTGTGTGGGGTGCTCGGTCTTTGTCTCACGTGAGACCTCCCACGTGTCGGTGGAACGGTCGCACTCTGTCGAGTACAGCGTGACGCTCCGTCCTTCCGAGAGCCGGATATACCGTATTTTCTTGCCTTTCGGCACCTTGTCTGCCAGGTAGAGCTTGTTTCCGGCTCCGTCGGTAAGGACTACACCTCCGGAGAGAACGGTCGCCGTTCCATCTTCGTCGCGGAGGACTACCTTCCAGGTGGTTCTCTGCGCTCTGTCTCCGTAGAAGTGTGCGCTCTGTCCCGCTTTTTCCGCATAGAAGCACGGTTCGTGTGCCCATTGGTAGTCGGCGTGTCCGAGTACCGGTGCGTTCTTCACCCAGATGATGTACTGTTTCTCGACAAGTCCTGCAGCTGTCATCGCGTCCTCAAAGTCGCGGCGGGTGCTGCTGGCGTGCCAGATGTAGAAGGCTGCATCGTCCTTTGTGAATTTGGCATAGTTCTTGAATGCCGGAATGAGGAGCGTCTTCATCAGATCGTCGCCGGTGAGGTCGTCGTTCTGGATCATGTCGAATTTGCCGCTCTGGCTTTCGTAGCTCACGCCGTAGGGCGGGTCTGTGTTGACCATGTCCGCCTTCTCGCCCTGCATCAGTCGCTCGATGGTCTTCTCATCGGTTGCGCTGCCGCAGATGAGGCGGTGCGGACCCAGGCACCAGAGGTCGCCTGCTTTGGTCATGGGGATGTTGTCTGCAGGAGCGACGGCGTCGGCTTTATCGTCCACCGTGTCGTCGGCTCCTTCGCAAGCTGCAATGATGGCGGCGATGTCTTCCTCGGTATAACCGGTAAGCTCGACCGGCACCTCTCCGGTGTCCAGGTCTGCGATCATGTCGATGAGCTTCGTGTTGTCGATCGTGGAAAGTTCCGCCAGGCGGTTGTCTGCGATAAGGTCTGCCCATTCCTCGGCTTCGCTGGCGTATTCCTGCCAGTCGATAGGGACTTCCTTCCAGCCTTTCTTAATGGCGGAAGCGAGGCGTCCGTGACCTTTCACTATAAAGCCACTACGCTTGCTGATGGTTATCGGCTGTCTCCAGCCGTTTGCCTCGATGATGTTGCCCAGCAGGGCGATCTGATCGTCGCTGTGCTGGTTCGGGTTTTTCGGGTTCGGGATCACTTTTGCGATGGCGAGTAGTTCGTCGTGAGCGCAAAAGACCGGTACACCGTCGGCCGTGGTGGCTTTCGGTGTAGCGGAGGTCTCGTAGTCTATCCCGATGAAGGTGTTCTTGGTCTTCTTTTTGCCCATTTGTCAATTCCTCCATGCTATCATTTTATCATTTTTCTTTTGCCGATTAAATGCCCACATTTTGCACCGTGCTTGTATGGTGCTGGTTTCATTCGATTTTGATGCTGTCAATACCGAAGATTAAGGCACTTAAAGGCTTTATGGCGTTGGTGATATCCTTGTAAACGGTGCGCGCTTCGATGTTCTCTTTTTCCGCTATGTCCTGGGCAGTCATTTTGTCGTCGTCAATGTACATCGCCATAATGACGCGGTAGCGGCGAAGTTCTTCGTCCTTGCCTGACTGCTCGCAGGCGATTCGGTAGTATCGGAGCATCTCTTCCACGTGGTTCAGGATGATGATGGTGCGCTGCTGGCTCTTCTTGATGCCTTCGACGTAGAGGTTGTCGTTCAGCATTCCGTCGTCCAGTCCGTCCAGGATGTCGATCGCGTTCTCCTTTGCCTGCTTGGCGTTGAAGATGGCGCCCTGGGCGTGTCTCTTGAAGGAGCGATAATTCTTCAGGAGCAGGCGGGTGTTTCGGAGTCTGCGGTCGTATCGGCTCTTCCTTGCTTTTTCCTTTTCCTCTGCCAGGTAGTCCATCGCCGCTCTGATGCCGATTTCGATTCCGCGAGCGGTGGCGACTTCCAGCACCCTCGCCCCGACCGCCGCATAGCCTGCTGCTACGACTCCCATGCTTGATTTACTGTCCATTGCGTTGTCCTCCTTTCAACCATGCGAGGCACTCTTCGAGGTTCGGGAAGTCTTCAGTCCACGCCTCTCCGGTGGTGTTATCGATACCGACGTAAACGTCGCCGTCTTTTTGGTAGAATAAGCCTCTCGGCTCTCGGTCAACGATGATCTTCGCGACCTCTTCGTTGGTTACTTCTCTGATTTCCATCTGGTTCGTCCTCCTTTAGAATGGCAGGCTTTCATCTCCGCTGATTTCCTCGAAGTCTTCAGGCGGGGCGGTGTATCCCTGGAATGCGCCGGCGTCGTTGCTCTGTGGCTTTGCGTCAGCTGGTTTGATTTCGGTGATGTGGAATTCTACGGCTTTGCGTTTCTTTCCGGTGTCTTTTTCTTCCCAGGTGCGGGTCCGGGTGACCGCCTGGACGGTTACCTTGCGTCCCCTTCCGAGATATTTGCTGCAGAATTCTGCGGTGCCTCTCCAGGCTACCATGTCGAGCCAGTCGGTCTCTTCGTGCTCGGCGTCCTTCGCCTTTGGTCTTTCTACCGCCAGAGGGAAGGTTGCGACCGCTACCGGGTTAGCACCTGCGGTCATTTTCAGCTCGATGTCGGTTCCGATTCTTCCGGTGTAAATGTTTACGTTTATATCAGCCATTGCTGTTGCTCCTTTCGTTAAGCTCTCGCACCGTTTCTTCCGGCACGTAGATGATTGGTATCTGAAGGCGTTCGGCTTCGGCTATTTCCGCCGCCATGCCTTCGCTGGGGTTTCCAAATACCCATAGTTCGTCGCATTTCTTTAGGAGCTCGATTCCCATTGCCATTCCGACGGCTCGGTCGGTGCGCTTGGTGTCGTCGAGGAAGCTCGCAAAGAAAAGGTGCGGGGTTATGGGTATTGCGTTGGATTCCACGGCGGCGCGGCTGTACGCCGCTGCTCGCCGTAGGTTGCCCTCGATGTCTCCTCGCAGGGGACTGCAGATGTAAACGACGCGCTCTCTCTTGATGAAGTGCGCCTTCGTCCAGCTGTTGCATCGTTTCTTTGTGCCGGGCGAGTAATAGTCGCAGGCGCCGGGTGCGGTTCGGTGGTTCAGCGCTCCGATTCCGCAGTTACCGCAGAATTCAATCGTCGGCTTCATACGGGCAGTCCTCCTTTCGCAAGGGGCACCAGAGGGGCGACTGCTTTGCGTAATGCGCCGGGATGTGTCTCGGTTCGTGCCGATCGTCGTATTGCGGGTCGGCGCTCCATCCGATTTCGCACGCGCGGGTCTTGCCACGGTTGCCCTGGACTTTCGTCTCGCAGAAGCGGCACTTCTCACATCTGGGTAGCGGTCTTTCTGCCGGGCGCTGAAGCTCCGGAGGGAATTCCTGAATTAAATCGTCGCCCCAGACCTCGCGCAGCTCGGTGCTGTCCTTCAGGAGTATCGGTACTTTCTGCTTGCGAGCCGCTTCGACGATGTTTTCTATCCATTCGCGGCGCGGGGCGGTTTTGTTTTTCCGGTTTCCGGTTTCGGCGCCGACGATTATCCACTTGAAATATTCGCCGTAGTTCGCATATACCCATCCGTTTGTCTCCGTAAGGTCGCAAGCCAGCGGCTCTGCACTCAAAAACGGATTTGCTTTTCCGGGCAGTTCGCCGATCGCGTCAGCTGCTATCTCCATCATGGCGGCGCTGGTGGCTGTTACTCCATACCAGAAGTTGCTTGCGAGCGGCAGTTTTCCTTCTTTGTAAAGCTCCGCATATCGGTGCGGGTTCTTCGTCAAGAAGAGGTAATTGTGCCAGGGCGCCGCCTTGCAGGCGTCAAATACGCGGGTGATCCATTCGGTGGGTACCCATTCTCCGAAGAGGTCAGCCATGCTGCAGACGAAAATGTTCGCCGGCTTTTTCTTCTGCGCCACCATGTCCAGGCGGTATTCGTGAAGCGTAGGCTCGAAGCCTGCGGGGTAGTGTGTTGTGAGGGTGCCGTCCTCGTTCAAGAACGGTGCTTTCAGGGTGTATATGCCTCTGGGTGCGTCAAGCTGCAGCTGGTCGCTGGACTTGTTCAGTCTGACGTCTCCGCAGAAGCGCTGCGCGAGCTTTCGTGCGTAGCAATATTCGCACGTGTGTCGGCAGCCGGTGACTGGGTTCCATGTGAAGTCGCACCAGTCAATTTTGGTCTTTTTCATCATTGGCGGGTTCCTCCTTTGGTGGTAGTTTTGTTTCGAGGTACCGTCTTGCTGTTCTTCCGGTGATTTCGACATTATATTCTGTCTCGCATTCCTCTTGCTGTTGGTCTGGCATGATGAGGCAGCGGTATGTTGCTCTGATCGCGATGTCGCTTCCGCCGGTATTTTGCATGAGCTCCACTTTGGTGGGCGGGTTTTCCTTTCCGCACACCGGGCATTTTGCTGTGATTCGTTGTGATTCAATCAAGAAGTTCATCTGTTCGGTTCCTCCTCTAACGATCATATTTCGGGGTTTTATGCACGTTACGGTCCCCATTCCGTGGGTTTGGTGGCTCTTTGGAGCCATTCCTGGTACTTCTTATAGTCCATGTCGCGGATCCTCTTCAGGACGGAAAGGAGGAGCCATTTCTGGTCTTCGTCGGTCATTGGTCTGAATTCGGCGCGGCGCTTGGTTCGGAGTCCGACGTACATCCCTTTGTGAAGGTAAACCAGGACGCCGACGCCTTCAGGTACCAGGCTCTCGATCTCCGGGTATAATTCACTCGGCACGACGTAGTAGTTCTGGTTTCCGATGAAGTTGTGACCGTGCTGGCTCTTGAAGTCGCTCTTCGTTACCTTTATCTCGAAGCACGTCAGCAGGATCTTCGGGGCGCCTCGCTTCTTGAGTCCGTTCCACCTGCAGGTCGCCTGGTCGCATTCCTCTTCGAGCTTGCCGGTCATGTCTTTGCCCTTCGGGCATTCGATGGTGGCTCTGATGCCTTCCTTGCGCCAGAACGCCGGGCGGCAGACGTGCGACAGCTCAATATCTCCGAAGTATTCGGAAATCCGGACGGCGTCCACTATGCCGGCGGCTGTGGTCCCGCATTCTGCGGGAACCTCCAGCGCCGTGTGCTCGCCTCTGAATTTGTTTATCTTGATGCCGCCTATCTCCGCCGGGTGCCAGTTGAGAATGGCTTCCTCGATCGCTTTGGTTAGTTCTGTTTTAGCCATTCGCCATCGCCCTCCCGCGTTGAGGGATTCCGAGCTGGATCATTCTGTTGAGCATGAGCTCGTTTAGGTGTAAAAACAGAAGGTCGCAGGGGTCTTCGGTTCTGACCGGCTCTCCGTTGACGGTGAGCGTGGCCGTTATGCTCCAGCATAGGTCGTGAAATTTCGGCTCGATGGTGATGCCGATGTCTCCTCTGTAGAACATTGCGAATTCCTTCAGGATCTGTTCCGCTTCCGTTTTGGCTTTTTCCACCAGTCCGGGGACGCTGCGCTCTCCGCAGGCGAAGTAGTCCGGGTGTTGCTCGCAGTATTCTTTGTGGATGCGCTGGCTGTAGGTCAGCGCGTTGCCGGTCATACCCAGCCTCCGTATCTGAAGTGGCAGCCTTCCGCCAGCTTCTCGTAGTTCTCGTTGAGAAGGTTCAGCGTGGTGATGATTCCTGCAGGCGTGAGGTCGTAGTTTTCTGTGATCCATTTCGCCGCTTCGCGGTCGAAGATGCCAGGGTCGTTGGTCTTGACGTTGACGCTCATGGGTTTACTCTGTCCGATGGCGTATGCGATCTGAACCTCCGCCCACTCGATGCCCTCGAATTGCTGAAGGAGGTCGCAGGCGATCTTTCGTGCCATGTAGGCGCCGCTGCGGTCAACCTTCGAGGGGTCTTTTCCGGAGAAGGCTCCGCCTCCGACCGGGCAGTATCCGCCGTATTGGTCGCAGACGATCTTTCTGCCGGTGAGTCCGCAGTCTGCAGCGGGTCCGCCGATCGTCCACGTTCCTGCAGGGTTTGCGATGACTTCGACCTTCTTGGTGTCCACGCCGCAGTCCCAGAGGATTTCGTGAATGGAATGCTGCACCGCTTCGAGCGTGGTGTCTTCCACATGGCAGGCGCTCACCAGGATCTTCTTCACGCTGTCCATCGTCGGCTTTTCGTCGAGGTCAACGGTTACCTGGCATTTTGCGTCGCCTTTGAATACGGTGTCGGGGTTGGTCTCCACGTCCTTCTCAATGGCGGCGATGATTCTGTTGGCAAGGTCGAAACCGAAGGGAAGAAGGCTCTCGGTCTCTCTGCAGGCGTATCCGTACATCATTCCCTGGTCGCCGGCGCCGAGGTCGACGCCGCTGCCGACGCCTCCGGCTATCTCTGGGGACTGGGTCTGTATGTAGGTCAGGATGTTGTCTACCTGGTAGCCGAGCTTCTTGGCTACGCCGGTTACGATTTCGGCGTAGTTTATCTCGGCTCTGGTGGTGATTTCGCCGGCAAGGATTACCGTGTTGCCCTTGACCATAGTCTCGCAGGCCACGCGGCTGTTCTTGTCTCTGCGAAGGCAGGCGTCCAGGACGGCGTCGCTGATCTGGTCTGCGTATTTGTCCGGGTGGTACTTGCTGACCTGCTCGGTGCTGAATAAGCGGCCGCACGGTTTGCTCTGCGGTTTTTCTGCTGTGAGCTGCGCTTCCAGAGTCTCCAGCTTCGCGTCGTCGGTCTCGATGAAGAGGATGTCGCCCTGGGTGGCTCCTTCGTTGTAAACACAGAGACCGTGGTGCATTCCTTTGGCGCCGGGTCCGGTCAGCTCTCTGAAGTCGCTCTTTTTGATTTTATCCTCGACCTCTGAACGTTGCCAGTCGGCTCCCACGAGCATCAGCGGTCCGTTGTAGAAGGTGTGGACGGTTTCTCCTTCGGGAAGGATGGCGATCGCCTGCTCGGCGGTTATAAATGCTTTCATGGCGTCCTCCTTATCTCACCCAGTTTCGCCAGTTTAAGGCGAAGTTGCGGTTGACGTGCTGCACTCCGGCTCTTCTCATGTTCGCCTTCGCTACGCTGCGAGCGAGCTTGCGAGGGTAGAAGCCGGTCGGCTTGCCTGCGGTCTTTCCGCCGAGGGCGCGGAGCTTCGCTTTGATGCGCTTGATGATGCTGACGGTTCTGGTCTTTCTTTTGTTCTGATTCTTCATGGTTCATACCTCCGTAATTGAATTATTAAAGCCAGACTTCCACGATGCAGGGGTCGTCCTGCGGTGTCCGTCCGATGTTGTACATATCCTGGGGGATTGCTTCTCTGATCTCCTCCAGCGTGTCGGCTACCGCCACGAGGGCGGTGGGTCTGTTGACGTCCCATACTCTGGCGACGTATTTGTTCGGGTAGTCCTCCGGGTTATTGTAAACCACTATCAGAGGCATCTTGGTCTGTTTTGCAAGCCTCGCCCGATCGAAAGCTCGCACCACTCTGTCTTCGCTTGGTTCTGCCATTGGGGTTCCTCCTTTCAAAGCACGGCGATGGTTGCAATAAGCGCGGCTATGAGCAGTCCTGCTGCCACGAGGTTGAAGATGCGCTCTTCGGTCTTCTTGGCGCCGATTCCGCCGCCGAGGTATAAGACCATGAATATCATCAGGACGATCTGAAGTGCGATTTTCATTCCGGTGCTCCTCCTTTCATGCGTTCTATGATCTCCAAGTAAGGGAGACCTGAAGCTCCGCCGGTCTTTATCTCCCAGGCGGGGTGAAATTGGTCCGGGGAGGCGCTCGCCATGCCTGGCGTCGTCCATTCCCAGCCGTGAGCTCTTACAGTGCGCTGCTCACATTTTCGCGCTTTGGGGTCTTTCTTTTTCTGCCAGGCGTCTCTGGCTTCTCTCCAAAATTCCCACGGTACCGCAAAGAAGCGGCGCAGTCCGAAGCTCACGATCACGATGCCGACCGCTCCGGGGTCTTTGGTGTAGTCGTCCATGTAGTCCGCCTGATGGGGTTCTACGCGGCTGAAGTCAATCCTGGCGCCTTCTTCGTGCTTTGCCTCGATGGCGACCGGGACGCTCTTGTATCTTCCGAGGTAGTCCACGCAGCTCTTTTCTTCGACCTTGCAGTTGCAAACGGCGCCGGCTGCGTTTCGTATCGGGATGAATTCCGTCGGTACTTTGTGGACGCAGGCGATTCCCGCGCTCTGGTATCTCTGGTGGACGAATTTCAGGAAGTCCTCGAAGGGTTTCCCTCGGTTCGCCTGGGTATGTTGGTAGACTCTTCTCATTTCAGCACCGCCTTCCTGGCGGCGTCGATGGCTTTGGGATCAAGCGCGAAGTTGTCCTTCAGGTTTGGGTTCCTTCGGCAGCAGCTGCACTTCTGATGGCGCTTGCGGTATTTGCATCTGTGGCAGTTCACGCCGGTGCGGTCTCCGCCGATGTCGACGATTCGCTCTCCGTCGGTGTCCTCCGGAGGCTTGCCGCTTACCGTGCAGAAGGAGTATCCTTCCTCCGGGCACTTGGTGCCGGTGCAGTTCTGGAGGTTCTCATAGTGGAGGCTTCCATCCTCCTGCAGCACCAGGGAGTCGTGCGGGTTGGTACCGTATTCGTGAACCTTGCCGTCTGTGTTGTCTTTTACGTATATTCGGACGCTCATGCTGTGCCTCCGATGATTCCGTCCGCTACGGCGTTGGCTACCTCCTTGCGGAGACGGTAGACGGTACCGCCGCCGATGCCGTTGCCGGATCCCTTTTTGTTTTCGAGGTAGTCGATGAATTTATTGATGAGCGCGGCGTCGTCTCTGGTCTTCTCGGCGCTCTCCTGCGCCAGTCTGATGCCTTCGTCGATTCCGACGCTGTGCTGCCGGTCTACGAATTCGCAGATCTGCTGGTCGGTCATTTTGCGAATTCTGACCGCGCGGTCGTGCATGGCTCTCTCTTCGTCAGTCATGCGGCAGTTCTTCTTTGCCATTGTTTTGTCCTCCTTGCTTGAGCTTTTTCTGTTTTTTTCTGCTGGTACATTTTATCCTGGCTATAAGCCTTCCGGTTTCGGTGATGTCTGGATCTGTACTCCTCAATCCGGAGCGCGTCAGCTCCAGGTGCTCGGCTTTGGTCACAAGGGCGAGATTCTCAAGGGCGACGTTCATTTTGTTGCCGTCTTTGAAGATCAAGACGTGCCCTTCGGGTACCGGGCCGTTTGCTGCTTCCCATACCAGGATGTGCTTCGCTTTGAAATTATCGTTGCAGTCCGGGCGACTCGGTCTCATTTTGATTTTGACTTCGATGTAGCCGTCCCTGCTGATTCTCTCGTATCCTACCGGCTTTGTGTTGTGCGGAAGGTTACCCTTCTTGAATTGCGTCTCTGCCATTCTGCCGGTAGTGGGAGGGTGCGTCCCTTTGTTTGCTGGCACGTGCCCTTTTTCAAATCTCCCGGTCAGTCCGGAGTTGAGACCGTGGTTTTTGTAGTAAGCGTTCAGCTGCTTCGTGGTGTATGATGTACCGAATTTGCGGTTGAGCCTTTCGGCCATTTCTTTGTTTCCGACGCCTTTGTGGTGTTTCTGTATGTACTTTGCCACCGGCTCCGGGAACGTATCGGAGTAGTGTCCTTTCGGAAGGCCGCCAGGGGTGCCGCTCTTCAGCTTATGGTTTTGCTTGTATGATTTCATCTGGGCCTCGGTCATGCCGACGTTGAAGGCTTCATTTACCAGGGCCGTGAGGTCTCTGGTGGTCCTACCTTCGACGTTCTCTCTGATGAAGTCGTGTACTTCTTTCGGGTATCGTCGTGCCATTAGTTTTTCGCCTCCAGCATCGCCGGGATCGGCGCACGGTGGCCGCTTTCGATTCCGCCGTATCCGTACTCGTTCAGATGCTGCATAGTTTTGAGCGCCAGCTCTCCGTTGTGGATCATGGTTTCGGCCACGCTGGTGACCGCCTGGCTTCTCACTATCTCTTTCTGCATCTGTTCTTCGGTGAGGTCGTCGTCCATGAGGCGCTCCAGCGTTTCAAAAAGATAGTTGTTTAAGTCGCTTAACGTGTTCTTCATGTTTCCTCCTTACTTCGACCTCCAGCTTTCCCAGTACATTTCCATTCCGGCGCACATCTCGCGCAGGCGGTCGAGGGTTTTTTCGGCGTTCCTGGTGTCTCCGAGCTTGCCGCCGTATGTGGGTGTCATTCTGCGGATCAGTTCGTCGCCGGTGTAGTTGGTTGTCACGATCGTCGGCATATAAGCCTCGTACCGTGCGTTGATTATTGCGTAGATTCTGGTGGATCCCCACTCGGTCGGTTGCTCGCTTCCGATGTCGTCGATAATCAGAAGCGGGATCTCTTCGTACAGCTTCATGATCTCGGCTTCTGTAGCTTGCTCCTCGGTGTCGAAGCTGTTCTTGATCTTTGCCAGAAGGTCTATCATTGTCATGCAAATGACCGGGGTGCCGCCCTGCATGAGTTGGTTTGCTATAGCCGAGGCGAGGTGCGTCTTTCCAGTTCCGAAGCTGCCGGTTATAAATAAGCCGTTGCGCTCCTTCTTCGGAGGGGTCACGTTTCCGCGATCATCTTTTGTCGGGAGCATAATCGGGAAGCTGTCGGCGTATCGTTTGCACTTCTCGTATGCTTTCCGGTTGATGTCGTTGACCTCGAATTTGTCAAAGGTTCGATTTGTGAAGCGGCCGCGCATCCCGCTGTCTTTTATCAGCTTTGCGATGCGGCGCTGGATCCTATCTGCTTCCTCCTGGCGTTTCTTTGCTGCTTCAGCTTCCGCCTTGAGGCGAGCTTGCTCTTGCCAGTATTTCTGTGCTTCTTCGCAGGTGCAGCGTTCCGGTTCCTCGAACCAGAGGAAGACCTCACGCCTTCCCATGAAGTCCTTCATTCCGAAATGGTAGAGGGTTTTGCCGCAAAATTGGCATTGTTTCGGCTCTGGCGGTTCCTTTCGCATAGTCCAGCCTTCAGCTATCGCCACGTCGCTTCGGATCTGGTAGTCCTTTTCTTCGGGTTCTACGTCGTCATTCTGACTTGAAACCTGCAGGGGTTCCATTTCCGCCTTCTCGGCTCTTGAAAGTGGTGCGGACATTGCCGCCGCCAGTAGGTTGTTCATTGCTTCCACCAGGTGTCACCTCCCTCATCTCATCATCCCAGCGGCCGCCGTTGAGCCATGTCGCTGGGTGCGGTATAAATCTGCCGTTCTCCTTCGTCCATTCTTCGCTGCGCTTCGATGTGTCGATCGCTGCCATGATTTTCTCGAAGAGCTCGGCTGTCGGTTTGATTTTCGACCACGCTCTCCACGCGGTCTGTTTTGCCTTCTTCAGCGGGTAGGCTGCCCAGAATTCTGCGAACCTCTTCTCCTGAAGGCTCGGCTCCGTTTCTTCTGCAGCCGGCGCTTCGCCGTCGGGCGTTTCGTCGTCGTTTTCCTCGTTTTTGCACGGTGTTTGTCTGGTGCTTGCACGGTGCCTTGTCGATGTTACTGCCTCAAAACCAGGGGGCGGTGGGATCTCGCTCTCTTTTTCCTTCATGTGAGGGTTTTGGTGCTTGGTAAAGTTGACGATCTGAATGTAGTCTTCATCGTTTGCCTGGTATCGGATGATGAAGCCGCTGTCTGCGAGCTGCTGCAGCATTCCGCTCGCTTTCTCCACGGTGACGTCGTCGTATCCGAGCAGCGCCTTTTTGATTTTTCGCGGCCGGTCTTCCAGTCTTCCTTCTCGGTCGGCGATGCACCAGAGTCCGATGAACAGAAGCCTGGTCAGGGGTTCGAGGTCGCCGAGGACGTCGTTGTCAAAAAAGGCAGGCTTGATGTTTCTGGTTCTTGCCATTTTCGCTTCCTCCTTTCTTCAGCATACATATACCTCCGTTCCGGTCAGCTTCTGCACCGCCTCTTTGAAGCGGTCGGCGTCGCTGTTGTTGTTGCTCAAATGCAGCAGGTATATTTGCTTGACGTGTCGTAGGTCGTTTGCTTTTAGTAGGTCGGTGAAATGCTCCAGGCTCATGTGGCTCTTGACCAGTCTGGGTACGAGTTCCGGTGGTATGTATCCGTTCCGGACGCTCTGCTCGATGATGTCCATCGCGTAGTTGCACTCGCCCATGATGTGGGTCAGTCCCTCGAAGCGGTACTTGATGTAGTAGGTGTCGGTGAAGTATAGGAGCTTTTCGCCGGTGGTTCTTGAGGTTATCAGAAATCCCAGGGGATCCGGCGCGTCGTGCTGCACGTCGAACGGTAGCACCGCGAACGTTCCGACCTGGAATTCTTCGAGCGCTCTGACCGCCTTTATTCGGTGTCCTGAAAGCCTGCAGGCGTCGATCGTGCCCTGGCTGGTGTAAATGTTTACCCCTGCCTTTGCGAGGTCTCCTGCGGCTTTTACGTGGTCTCCGTGGGCGTGTGTAATCAGGCAGCCTGAAAGGTCACGCACCCGGAAGTTGAGCGCCCTCTGAATGGCCTTGAGCGGAATTCCCGCGTCCAGCAGGACGGCGGTCTGCCCATCGCTGATTCGATAGGCGTTGCCGGTGCTGCCGGACGCGATGACTGTTATCTCCATTAAAAGTCAGGACCGCCGCTGGTTGCCGGTGCTGCCGTGCCGGCTTCGATTACCTCCCCGGAGCTGGTGTCTACCGTGGTTCCTTCAGGAAGGGCGGCAGGAGCCGGCGTGGTGTCGATGAGCGTCGCATTGGCGTTGGCTGCGATTTCCGCCTGCGCTTCGATCTCGGCGTATCTCGCCTCGCGCATCTTCATGTACTGGTAGCTGTCGTCGACTTTCTTGGGATCTCTCGGCAGGTGCTTCGCGCTGAAGGCTTCGCGGATGATGGTCTTGCGTACCATTTCGTCGACCCATCCTTCGGTCTCGACTTCGACCTGCTTGCCGTTCTCCCATACCTTCTGCTTGCCGCCCCAGAAGTTCGCGCTGGCGTATTTCGGCTTGCGCTTCTCGATGTCCTTCATTGACATGATGATGAGCTCGTTCTTGGTGGGATCCGTGAATTCCAGATAAGCAAAGCCGCCGACGATCGTGCCTCTGTCGAAGGCGTTCGTGATCTCGAATTCGTAGTTTTCTACGCGGTTGTCTTTGCCCTTCTTGATGGGGCGGAAGTTATCGGTGCTGTATACTACCTCAATGGTGACCGCCGTCGGAACCTCGACCGCGTATTTCTCTGCGATGTATCGGATGCCGTTGTAGCCTTCCATGAGGGTGACGTCGTAAATGTTGCGCTTGTTGTTCTTGTAAGGGATCGGGAAGAGCATATTGTCCTGCGTCATGTCCAATCCCATTCTCGCATAGTGTACCAGGTCGAGGGCGAGGTCGTTCAGGTTGACCGTGTTCCAGTTGATCGGCAGGGGGTTGTCGTAGTCGTGGTTCTTGTTGTTCTCATTCTTGCGGATACGTTCTTCTTCGGCTGCCTTGAGGGCGCGGTCGATTACAATGAAGTATCCCTGGATGAGCGTTCTCTGGTAGTCGGTGACCTGCATCGCGCCGGCGACGCTGCCTCCGAATTCCATCAGAACCTTGTTCGTGAATTTCTCGCTGGTTGCGAGTTGCTCCGTCTTCTGGGGTGCCAGCTCGGCGCCCTGGGTCGGGGTGAGTTCGTTCTTCTTTGCTGTTGTTGCCATAGTTAAATCCTCCAATTTGTTTTTTATTCTTCGCTCTCGAAGGTATCGAAGAGCGTTAGTTGATTAGGGTCTGGTGTCGCGGCTTCGATTTCCGCTTTGGTTTTCATCTTGCAGACGTGTCCGTATCCATCCTCGACCGCCTGCTTGCTGGTGAGCAGTCCGCCGCACCGTTTGCAGCGTCTGGCTTTGATGATGAACGTTTCCGGCTCGATTCTCTCTTTGTCGAGAATTACCAGCTTGTAGTAAACCTCGCCGGGTTCGGCGCCCCAGTCTGGGTTGCCGGTTCCTTTTTCTACCCTGGCTCTGATCTTGAGGGTGGGTGAAGTCGAGGAGTATCCGTTTCGGAGATTGCATTCTATCTCTTCTCCCAGAAAAGGCTCAAGCCTCGACCGGTAGTACGGTGTGTCTCCTCGGTACTCTTCCTTTTTGATGCCTTTGTCGATCATGTCGAACCAGGTCTTCTTAATCGGGAATATCAGCACCGTGCTCCACCTCCATGCGGAGCTTCTTGTCTGCCTCGCTTACCACCAGGCGGATTGTTTGTGTGCTGGTCTGCGTGAGGTGTGTCACGCTCTCGGCGTTGTCAATGAAGACCGGCATCTTGAGTCCCCAGTGCTCCGAAAGGGTTCCGATGATCTCCAGTCCCGCGTTGATTCTCGCCGCGTTGTTGGCGAAGGTGTACGGTACCATTCTGCCGTCGGCTGCCGGTATCATTACCTCGCAGTCTTCTTTGAGTCCGCCATTTAGCTGCTCCTGGAAGAGGCGGAAGCGGACGCTCTGGAATTTGCCGTTGATTCTGTCGGTGAGGGCGGCTACCTTTGCCTTTGTGAAAAGGTCGCAAAGGTAGAGACCTTTTTCGATTTCTTCGTACTCTCCGGAGAGGCGTTCTTCCTGGCGCTCCAGTTCGGCAATGCGGCGGCGCTGGTTTTCTGCCATCGTCAGCTGCATCTGTTTGTCCTGCTCCTCGCGGATGGCGTCCTTTGTGGCGCGAATTTTGGCTTCTACGGCGCTGACTGCTTCGGTCGTGCATTTTCCTTCGTCAGCGATTTTCTCCTCAATTTCGGCAATCTGGGCGGTCAGGGCGAGGTATTGAGCGGTTGTCTCGTAAACCGTAGGCACCGGGCGCTTGGCTTCCAGGTCTGCGACCTTCGCTTCGGCGTCTGCCTTCTTCTGCTTGGCTTCCTCCAGGGAGGTGGTCAGGGTTGCGATTTTGGTTTCCAGCTCGGCGATCGCCGTCTTGCTTGCCTCGGTTTTTCCGCGCTGGTTGATGTCCTCCAGTTTTTTGCTCTTGCGGAGGTTGAATTCCTCGCGCATCTTCTCGATCTGATCTGCAGGGAGGCTCTGGTGGCAGGTCGGGCATACCGACTGGCTTTCGTCCCACGTTTCCTTGCTGATGCGGTCGTAGTCTGCGAGCAGCTGTGTGCGGAGGTCGCGCAGGCGCTTGAGCTGCGCTTCGGCTCTTCGGATATCTTCCTCGATGTCCTCGACCGTGCGTCTGGCTTCCGATGCCTCTCTCTTGGCGAGAAGGATGTCGGCGTCGATGTCTGCCGTCATGTCGTTCTGGCGCTTGGTGTGGGAGGCTCTACCTTCCGCAATTTCAGTCTTGAGCTCTGCGACCTTCTTCTGAAGTTCCGCCGTGGCGGTACCGCCGGTGGCTGCGTTTGCCTTCTCGATCGCCAGGTCGTCGAGCTTCTTTGAAAGTGCCGCGATGTTGCGGTCGATTTCCTCGGCGTCAAGTCCTGCGGTGTCCGGGATCGCTCTCTCGGCTTCGTCGATTCTGGCGGGGATGCCTTCGAGCTGCTTGTTGATGTCCGCCTTCTTTGCAGAGGCTACCTTTCGGTATTCTTCGGGGGTGTGGTACTGTTCTGCTGTGCCGGGCATTCGGAGGAAATCGGGGAGTTCTTTCAGCTCCTTGTTGCCGGCGATGATTTCGTCGTCGCTGATGTCTCCGCAAATCTCCAGGAGGATCTTGCGTCGGGTGTCCCATGCGAGCTGCTCCGGGAAGTAGTCGGGCATCGTGAGCATCTTCGGCTTCTCCTGGTCGCCTCCGCAAAAGCCGAGGACGGTTGCGGTGAATTCCTTCTCTTTGACCGGTACGCCGTCCACCGAATACTCGACGGTGTGTCCATCGAATTCTTCGTGTGCGCTGCCGCGCTTCTTCTTGTACACCTCTCTGAAGGTCTTCTTCAGGGTGACGATCCTGCCGTTGTCCATCTCGAAGACGCCCTCCGAGCTGTGCTCCAGGTTGTGAAGGTCTCCGTCCGGTCCTTTGGTTTTCGGTGTGAAGTTCTTCGCGGCCGTGCTGGCTTTATCGAAAAGCAGCCAGGTGATGGCGTTGTAGACCGTTGTTTTGCCGGTGGCGTTGTCGCCGTAAATGCTGGCGCTCTTTCCGCCCTCGAAGTCGAATGTCAGGGTCTTGATGCCCTGGAAGTTGTTAAGTGTAAGCTGCAACAGTTTCATGTGTTCTTCTCCTTTCCATGTTGAGCTGGCTCATCTCTCTGCACCAGCGGCTGAATGTGTTCTGGTTGATGTGTTCCTCGACCAGCTTGCCGAGGTAGTAAGGCTTGAGCCTTTCGCCGTCTGCGTCGCCTTCCCGGCTGATGATCCAGTCAAGCTTTCGCTTGGCTGCCGGGTATGCTTCGTTCCACTCTTCGTCGGTGATTTCTCTTCCGAGGAAGCTGCAGGCTTCATCTCTGATCTCTTCCTCTCTCATTTTTGTGCCTCCTCTCATTTTTCGTATGGTGAAGGAAGGCTCCAGTCCCAGGTGTTGCCGCCCTTCCATTCGTCTGTGAAATAGTTCCGCTCACCGTCGCCGGTGAAGTAGGTGTATTCTTTCGGCAGCACTCTGCCCACGTCTTCGATGCCTGCCTTTTCGGCTGCCCATCTTGCCAGGACGTCTGCCGCTATTTTCTTGCATTCGGTTGTTACCGGGTTGTCTTCGTCGTATCCTACGAATTGTCCGGGGAAGGTCAGGACGTATTCGATGTCGCCGCCGCAGGCGTATCCTTTGGCGTCCACTCGGTTAAGTATGCACCAGGCGACCGCCGCCTTCTCTGTGATGGATTCCACTCCGCGAGCCTCGCCCCAGATCGTCTTGGCGAGCATTTCGACGTCGGCTTCGTTCGGTGTGAAGAATGGCTGCTCGGTTTCGGTCTTGTAGACCAGGTGGGTGATCTCGTAGTCGCCGGTTCCTGCGTTGCCGTTGTCTGGCGCCAGCACCAGGTCGACGTTCGGGGTCTGAAGGTCTGCTTTGTCCGATGCTGCAGTTCCGCCTGCGCTCATAATCAGCGCCGTGAGAATGATTCCTATTGCTATTCCCATAATCAGGGAGGTTATCTTTCTTTTCATATCGTTTCTCCTTTCAGCAGTAGAGTCTCTCCATGAGATACCGCTTTGAAATTCTTCCGGCCGTTACTATCTTGCCTTGCTTTTCGAGCTCCTTGTTGAGCTGGCGCATAATCTTGTAGGCGCGGCTCTCGCTCACTTCGAGGAGGGAGGCGACCTCGGTCACTCGAAGGTATTTTTTGTCTTCTTCTGGCTTCTTCATTTGTTGCCTCCTTCTTTGAGGTTCTTTCCGACCCACATCTTCAGCTCCTGCGCTGTGATGGCTATCTGGTCGAGTGCTGCGACGACTGCCTGGATCCTGGGCGCTTCCTCTCCGGTTACCACTCCGTCCTTTACCACTTCGAGAATAGCGTCGCGGATTTCGTTGGCTTCTCCGAGTGCGGTGATGATCCTGATCGTCAGTCGGTCTATGTTTCGCATCTCTGCAGGAGGCACCGTCTTCTTTCCGAGCGGGCACATCTTTGAGCAGTAGAAGTTCGCAAGCTGGGGCGCGTCGTAGGTGTCCGCCATGAGCAGAACCTCTTCGGGGTAAGGGTTCAGGCTTCCGAGTTCGATTCTCGCCAGGCGAGTGCGGTCGATGCCGGTCTCTTCGGATGCTCCTTCTCGGCTTGCCAGTCTGTCGTTGCACGATGAAGCCGCGAGTCGTGCTTTGTAGAATTCGTTGTCGCTGGCTTTCGTAGCGAGTTTAGGCATATATTTTCCTGCCTCCTTTCGGTATAATTTTAGTGTAAGGATTCTCAATCAGAGGGAAGGTCCACGTTGCTGTTCTCGTTTTCCGAGAGTGCAATGGTAAAAAAAATAGCCGGGGAAATCTCGAAACCGTTCACGCAAATGTCCACGAATTCGTCTGCGGTCAGGCGAATGTTGCCATTTTCGAGTGCGCTGATCCTCTGGGAGCTTTTCCCGGTCTTTCTGGCGATGTGGGACTGTGAGACGCCTTTGCTCTCGCGGTAGTCTCTCATCATCTGATGGACTTTTTTCATTGTGCTGCTTCCTCCTTTCTCTCGCTTTCCGAGAATTCTTGACCTCATTATACCACTCGTTTTCCGAGATGTCAATACCTTTTTCGCAAATTCCGAGAAATATATTCTCAAAAATCGGGAAGTGTGCTATAATTACTCTTGAAAGGTGGGATACTATGTTGTCTTTCGGTGAACGTCTGAAAAAGGCACGCGAGAGAAAAGGCTTGAGCCAGAAGCAGGTTATGGCTCTTATCAATTTGAGCGACAAGTCTTTGTCTCGCTATGAAACTAATTCCTCGGCTCCGGACCCGGACACGATCCAGGAGCTCATTCGTTTGTATGACGTGTCCGCTGATTATATCCTGGGGTTGTCTCCTATCATGGGGCACGCTCCGGAAAGCGTCGGCGCCGCTGGTACTTCCACGGCCGCTCCGGCTATCGCTTCCGATCCTGACGTCCACGAGATGCTGGAAGGTCTTTCTGATGAAGCTCGCGAAAAGGCGGAGGAGTATATCGAAATGCTCAAAACGCTTGATGAAGTTCAGTCTGGTAAAAACTTCATCGACTTCAAAAAGAAAGCCTGAAGCGTCAGCTTCGGCGGTATTTCGTCTTTTGGGATTGAGGTGGTATATTGGTTAAAGTGAATATAATGTGTCCGTCCTGCCGCCGCCGGTACTCCGTCGAGGTTCCGAACGCGGCAGGCGTTTCTTCTGTCAGTTGTCCTTTTTGCTCGGCGCCGTATTCGGTGGCGATCCAGCAAACGGTGAAGCAAAAGAAGGCGCCGGTCTCCGGTCCCGCTGCGGTCGCTCTGAAGGTGAAGCGCTGCGAGGTTGTCTCCGGTGTTGCCTGGCTTCTGATCGGTATTGTTCAGCTGCTTATGGTCTATACTGCGGCCGCTGGTGTCTGGAATGTTATCAATGCCATTGTGGCTCTTCGGAATTGTAAAAATATCACGCCTGGCAATCCGCACGTCGTTCCGTACTTTGAGGGGCGGAAGGTCTGGCTGATCGTCATGGCGGTCGTCAACCTGATTCTGGGTGGCGTCGTTGGTGTGCTGCTGGTTCTCTTTGACTGGCACGTCCGCGACTTCGTCCTGCGGAACCGTTCCGCGTTTGAGGGTTGAGGTACCCCATTTAAGGGATGAGGTTTGAAGTTTAAGGTTTAAGGGATAAGGCGCGGATAGCACCGTGCTTGTACTGTGCAAAAGAAGGAGGCGGTCTGATGCCAGTCTATAAAAATGAAAAACGCGGCACGTGGTTCGTCTCGTTCCGGTATAAGGATTGGGACGGTACGCGCCGGCAGAAAAAGAAGGAAGGCTTCAAAACGCGCCGGGAGGCTTTGGAGTTCGAGCGCGAATTTCTGAAGAAGAAGGGCGGCGGTACCGATATGTCCTTCGGCTCCCTGGTGGAGCTCTACATGGAGGACTGCAGCTCGCGTCTTCGTCCGACGACGTTGGAGAATAAGCGCTGGCTCTTCGATTCTAAAATTCTACCCACGTTCCGGTCTGTGCCGGTGAACGAAATCACGCCCACGATGATTCGCCGGTGGCAGAACGGTCTGCTCGCGGATCCTGCTGGGTATTCTCCCACGTATCTGAAGACTGTCAATAATCAAATGTCGGCGGTGATGAATTACGCCGTCCGGTTCTATGGGTTGCCGTCAAATCCGGTAGTGGTGTGTGGTCCATTCGGGAAGAAGACGGCTGATGAGATGCAGTTCTGGACGCGCGACGAATTCCGTCGCTTCATTGAGTGCGTAAAAAAACCAGCCGCGAGGCTGGCTTTCGAGTTGTTGTTCTGGACTGGTATGCGGTCCGGGGAGCTGCTGGCTCTGACGCTCCTGGACGTGGACTTCGAGCGGTCGCGCATTTCCATAACGAAAACGGCGGCGCAGGTCAAAGGTGAGACGGTTGTGCAGCCTCCGAAGACGCCGCGCTCGAACCGTGTCGTCTCGGTTCCTCGTTTCGTCCTGGCTCTGATCCGCGACTACGCCGATCGGCTGGTTGACTATGAGCCTGGCGACCGTCTGTTCTATTTCACGAAGCACGTCCTCTCTAACGAAATGGCGAGCGGCAGCAAAGCTGCAGGCGTGAAAAGGATCCGCGTTCACGACCTCCGGCACTCTCACGCTTCGCTTCTGATCGAGATGGGCTTCTCTCCGCTCCTGGTGTCTGAACGTCTGGGGCACGAAAACATCCAGACGACGCTGCAGACGTACTCGCATTTGTATCCGGATAAGCAGGAGGAGGTCTCCTCCCGGTTGGAAACTGACGAAGCCGAGAATTATGCCGGCGTAGTCTCGGAGTTCGAGAAAAAAATCGAGGACTTGCAGTAAAGTGTTACGTTTTTGGTACGCTGGGTAAAAAAATAAAGCCGTAATCCCTTTATTTTCAAGGGGTTACGGCTTTTTGGTTCTTATTCCCACTCTATTGTTCCCGTTGGCTTTGGAGTCAAGTCAAAGAGTACTCGATTTACATTAGGGACTTCTGTTGTAATACGTTTTGTAATGTGCTGAAGAAGTTCAAATGGAACATTCTCAACGGTTGCTGTCATGGCATCAACAGTATTAACCGCACGGATAATTACCGGATATGCGTATGTTCTTGCGTCATTGCAAACACCAACTGACTTAAAATCTGGAACAGCTGTAAAATACTGCCAAACCTTTCCTTCAAGTCCGTTTTTCGCAAATTCTTCTCGAAGAATTGCGTCAGATTCACGTACAGCCTCAAGGCGCTCACGTGTAATTTCACCAAGGCATCTTACGCCAAGACCAGGTCCCGGGAACGGCTGACGGTAAACCATACTTGCCGGCAAGCCAAGGGCATCTCCGACTGTACGAACTTCATCTTTATATAAGAACTTTAGTGGCTCAACAAGCTCAAACTGCAAGTCTTCCGGCAAGCCCCCTACGTTATGATGTGCTTTTACAGGGCCACTTTCCAAAATATCAGGATAAATTGTACCTTGCGCTAAAAAGTCAATTCCTTCCTGTTTACGAGCTTCTTCCTCAAAGACACGAATAAATTCAGCACCGATAATTTTACGTTTTTGTTCAGGCTCTGAAATACCTACAAGCTTATCCAGAAAACGGTCAACGGCATCAACGTAAACCAAATTTGCGTCCATTTGATTTCTAAAAACCTCTACCACCTGTTCAGGCTCGCCTTTTCTTAAAAGTCCATGATTAACATGCACGCATACAAGCTGCTTGCCTATTGCCTTTATCAAAAGTGCTGCCAAAACGGACGAATCAACTCCGCCGGAAAGAGCTAAAAGAACCTTTTTATCTCCAACCTGTGCACGTATTTCTGCTACCTGCTCAGCTATAAAAGCATCTGCTAATTCCTTTGTGTTTATACGTTCCATCGTCTCAGGTCGTACGTTATTTCCCATTTAAACCATTCCTCTCTGTCTTCTAAATTATTAAATTTATTATACAGTATTTTTTTTGTTTTATCAATATTTTTGCAAAATTTTATCAAAATTAATCATATCTTGCTGTCTTTACATTATGTTTCCTTGTTATATTGCACACATCAATAAAAATATGTGTATTTCTATCAACTTTTCTAAATATCGTAAAGTCCTGCTCGAACAAAGTATTCTTGGGTAATGCGCATATATAAAATACAAATTCTTCACATAGTTATAAATATGGAAAAGCTGGTGATTTACCCATACATCAAATCTTTTTGAAATTGTATCCGTCCGCTTTTATTGTAACACAGAAGCATTTTGTTTACCAAAAAACTTGCGGGAACCACCAGATCAACTGGTCGCTCCCGCCACATTATCATATTAAAGCCCTTATACAAATAACTTTATCGTCTTTCCATCAGGAATGTTCCTGAACCTCATAGCTGCCAATATTTTGATCAGTAATTTTTTGATTTTTCACAAGTTCAAAAAGCTCAATAAATGCTGTGCAAGCGTTTGGATTTGTTTTCATATCATATCGTTCATTCACAAATTGGCCGCTATTGTTTCTGGTTCCGACTGTTATTTTAGGATTGCTCTTGCCATAATCTATTATTGTAAACCTTGATTTTAATTGATTTTCTGATAAATTATGTACATAAACTTCAGCACCTAAATCTTTTAAGTGAGTTGTAGTATCAGTGTTGCGATAAAGGCATATTGTAAGTTCTTTATTTCTTGCCTTTCTTTCCAAAATGTTTAGTATATCTGTAGATTCATCTGCCCATGTTAAATCTCTTGTAAAAATAACTGTTCTTGATCCCTTATTCAGCCAATCTAAAAGATACTCGTTAACTTCCTGATTTGTATTGTGAACTGATGAATTAAAGCTGGCCTTGTATAAAGAATATATTTGAATTACTATATAGAAAATCGCAAGAATTCCCACAAGCGCAATAATTGCCACTCGTTTCTCTGGGCTGAAATCTTCCATCTTAAGCAAGGAGAAAATAGAAGACACCCAGCCAGTAAGAGCAAAAGCAATATTAAACACCGGCTTTATCCACTTCAATTTTCATCAGTCCTTTCATTTCAAGCCCATGACAATCGTTAGTATTTCATCTGCTACTACATTAATAGGCCTATTAGCATCTATGATGCGAATATTTTCGGACGAATTTAATTTTTTAAATACCTCAAAAAATTGCATTCGTGTTTGTTGCATAACCTCTTCATCATTTTCAAAAATTTCTAAATGAGCTCGCTCGGTATCAACTCTTCTTTTACACCTTTTTGGATCTACATCAAGATAAATACACAAATCAGGTTTAATTACCTGTGGACAGTTCAAATTCATATCGATTATCCATTGCAAGTCTGTGCCTAAACCCTGATAGGCAAACGAAGAATAATAATACCTATCGCAAATAACATCGGTGCCCGCGTTTAGAAATTTTTGAATTCCCCAAACCGGATTAACATTATGAGATATACGGTCGGTTAGAAATAAACTCGCCAATTCAGACGGTTCTCTTTTATAGTTATTGCTTAATGTATCCCTAATCAATCCTCCAGTTGCAGAATTTGTAGGTTCAGCAGTAACATATACTTTTCTTCCCATTAGCTTCAATTTATCTTTTAGCATACTAATTTGTGTGCTTTTACCAGAACCGTCTAAACCTTCAAACACTATAAAGAGCGGTTTATTAGATGCTTGTGCATTAGTGCTCTCATAATCATTAAATAATGTGCTATGAGAAAAATATAAACTTGAAAGCATATCTTTACTTAAGCCCAACTCATTCGCTTTATTTTCAAATGTTTTTATGAATATTTCAGGATTTTGCGTATCTGCTGCATATTCGCCTTCTGTGCAGCACCATAAAAAAGTTTCTAAAATAACCCTGAATTCTTGTGAAAGATGAGTAGAGTTTTCATACCACCTTTCCAAGCGGCTTTTATCCAGAGAATCAAGTTGTTCGAGCATAAATTCTACAGATGGATTCTCCAATACTAATAATTTCAAATTTGATAACATAATTAGACCTCCTTTGTTTACCAACAAGCATATCCCTTGCATTGTGGTAAATTACACAAAACAGACACCACAATACTATATATTATTAATTTCCTGCAATCACATAATAAAGTGGATTGTCGTATAATGAGTTCAAAATGGGTACATTGGGGCAATTCCATCTGCTGATTACACATAAACCCCTTGAATTTGGCAGCTTTTATTTATCAAGCGGTTTCATTGTGGGGAACAACAAAACATCTCTGATTGCAGCTGCGTCTGTTAGTAGCATACACATACGGTCTATGCCAAAGCCGATACCGCCCGTTGGAGGCATACCGATTTCAAGTGCGTTCATAAAGTCTTCGTCAGTTGTATTTGCTTCTTCATCGCCGAGTGCCAAAAGTTCCTCTTGTGCTTTAAAGCGTTCTCTTTGGTCAATCGGGTCATTAAGCTCTGAATATGCATTTGCCATTTCCCATCCGTTCATAAAGAACTCAAATCTTTCAACGTAATCAGGATTTTCCGGTTTCTTCTTTGTAAGAGGAGAAATCTCAACCGGATGGTCCATTACGAATGTTGGCTGAACAAGATGTTCTTCAACAAATTCCTCAAAGAACAGATTTAAAATATCACCCTTCTTGTGGTGTGGCTCAAACTCAACGTGATGCTCTTTTGCAGCAGCACGAGCTTCTTCTAACGTCTTAATTTCGTTAAAGTCAACACCTGAATATTTTTTAACTGCATCAAGCATTGTGATGCGTTCAAATGGCTTTCCTAAATCCATTTCAATGCCATTATAGGAAATCTTGGTTGTACCTAAAACTTCCATAGCAACATGGCGGTAAAGATTTTCTGTCAAATCCATCATACCGTGATAGTCGGTATATGCCTGATAAAGCTCCATAAGCGTAAATTCAGGGTTGTGACGAGTATCCAGGCCCTCATTTCTAAATACTCTGCCGATTTCGTAAACTCTTTCAAGGCCGCCTACAATAAGACGCTTTAAGTAAAGCTCAAGAGAAATACGAAGCTTAAAGTCTTCATCAAGAGCGTTAAAGTGTGTTTCAAACGGACGAGCTGCTGCACCGCCGGCATTTGAAACAAGCATCGGTGTTTCAACCTCTAAAAATCCCTGTGCATCAAGATAGCGTCTTATAGATGAGAGTATTTTTGATCTCTTTATAAATGTATCCTTAACCTCTTTATTCATTATAAGGTCAACGTATCTCTGACGGTAACGAAGGTCTGTGTCGACAAGTCCATGGAACTTTTCAGGAAGAGGCTGAAGTGATTTTGTAAGAAGTGTAATCGTGTCAATACGGACAGAGATTTCGCCTGTCTGTGTTGTAAACACTTCGCCTTCTGCGCCAACTATATCACCGATGTCAAGCTTTTTAAAGCGATTATATTCTTCCTCACCTAAAAGGTCTTTTTTAACAAAAAGCTGAATCTGCCCTTCTTTATCCTGAATATGAACAAATCCAACCTTGCCCATACCTCTTTTTGACATAATTCTTCCAGCAACGCAAACACGCTGTCCGTCAAGCGGAGAAATTTTTGCAGTAACCTGCTTTTCCTCGCCTCGAACTTCAACAGTTCTTTCTTCGGTTGTATAACCCTCGTAAACATCCTTTGATGAATGTGTGCGGTTGTATTTTGTAATTTGGAACGGGTCAAGCCCTGCGTCCTGTAATTCTTTCAGCTTGTCCCGTCTTACTTGTAAAAGCTGTGATAATTCGTTATCCATTATATCTTTTCCTTTCGTGTTTTGTATCTAATCCATTTAATTATATACTAAATTTGACTGTTTTACAAGATTATATTGAAAAAAACTCAATTTTATTTTAAAAAACTACTCCAATAGATTAACAACTTCAATTTTTTGACTTTTTGCATAATTAATTGTGTTTTTAGTTCCACCTTTTTTACCGCTATATACTGCTATAACTTTTGAGGAGTTATCCACCATAAACACGTTCCTTAACTGAAAGCAGGTTCTGCTATAATGCTTACATACAAATATAACTTCATCTGCCTGTTTTATGATTCTATTATAAAAACATTTATCGGTCTCATTCCATTTAGTCTCAAACCCTTGATATGGAATGGCACATATAAGTTTCACATTTTTGTTTAATTTCTTTTCTTCTAATATGACTTTTGCAGCAAATATATCTACTCCTCTTGCCATACCTGTTATAAATGTATCGTATCCGTCATTTATATCTTTCTTTATTTCCATTTTTAAAAGTTCAATCACTTTTTCTTCTGAAACATCTAATTTTTCAATACGATGTCCAGTAAAACAGGCAGTGCATTTCTTGATTATACTTTCTTTCATTGTTCTTCACTCTTTTCATATTAAATATTTTGTATACAGTTTAACATAATAGTATTTTAATTTCAACATTTGGGTACAAAACTATTAATAATAACAGTAAAATAAATACAGAAAGATGGTGATGCAATGGATACTCATAAGAGACTTCAACAGCTTCTTGATGAACGAGGCTGGACACGTTACAGGCTTGCAAAAGAATGCGGGCTATCAGAGGCTACGATTGCAAATATTTATAAAAGAGGAACTCTTCCGTCTATTGCTACCCTTGAACAGATTTGTGCTGGATTTAAAATAACATTATCACAATTTTTTGCAGATAACGAAACAGTTGAGCTATCACCAGAATTAAAAGAATTGTTTGATGAATGGATGTTTTTAACAGCAGAGCAAAAAGATGCAGTTTTGAATATGATAAAAACTATGAAAGCAAAGTAGTCAAAAAGCGGTGTTTGATTAAAAATCAAACACCGCTTTTCCGTCTTGAAGTTTCAGTTGTGCTGCGAATTTCTTACCTGTTCTCTTTGATGTAAAGCCCTCAATTTTATAAGTTTTTCCCGTCTCTAAAAGCTGACGGACATTTGCCACCGAAATTGTCCTGTCGCAAATCACATTACTCACCGAGAACTTACAGCCGTCCTTATACCCTGTGCAAGAGTAGCCATAGCGTGTACGCGCAACGGCCTGACCGCAAACAGGACATTTCCCGACAACATCGCCGACAAAGCCGTCGTCTGTATCAAATTCAGGCTTTAGCTCCTGTTTTTTAAAGACTTCGCTGATTTCCTTTACAGCAAGCGCAACGCTGTCTTTTATCTCATACTCGCCACGATACACTTTTTTAAGTGCTCTGCCAAGCTCTGAGGTTTTATATTTATCCATACTTATATTCATTCGCAAAAGCGCCTCAATCAAGAACTCACCGTCAGGGAGAATCGTATAAACGTCCTTTTTAAGCTGAATATACTTGCTCTTTCGGGCATTGTCTATTATGCCTGTTCTGGTCGCCTCTGTTCCAAGCTCAAGACCTTCAAAAATTGCCCTGTATTCCTCCTCATCGCTTTCATTTTCAATATTCTGCTTATCCTCTTTAAAAGGATTTTTGAGATAGTTATTTAAAGTCTCAATCGTATAATGCTTGGGCGGAGTTGTTTCCTTTTCGATAGGCCCAAATTCGATATTTACCTCATCGCCAACCTCAAGCGGTGGCAAGAACTTGTCCTTTTTTGTGTAATCATCATACTTAGTCCAGCCCTTTTGCAAAACTGCCGTACCCTTTAAGCTAAATTCCTCAAAATCGCCCACTTTAATTTTGATTTCGTTCTTTTCTGCGATACATTCCTCACTGCAAAATACTGCCGCAAACCGACGCATTACAGTACTGTAAACCTTATATTCATCCTCTGTTAGTGTGTCCTTTGATGGGATTTTATAAGTCGGAGTAAGTGCCGAATGTGACTCAATCTTGGAGTCATCAAAAATAGTCTTTTTAAACTTAAACTCTACTTGATATCCGAGTTTTTTTACACCCTCAATAATCGCTTTTACCTTATCCTGCTCAGCAGTCGCTAAATATTCAGAATTTGTTCTTGGGTATGTAACATAGCCCTTTTCATAAAGTCCCTGAAGAATTTTCAGGCTTTCCTCCATCGGCATTTTAAACTTTTTACCAAGCACATTCTGAAGCTTTGTAAGAGAATACAGCTTCGGCGGATTTAAAGTGTCTTTTTTCTTTTTCTTTTCGGTAACAACAGCTTTTTCGCCGTTATACTTATCGCAAAGCACCTGTGCCTTTTGAAGCTCATTTTTATTAAATTTTTCCTTGCTTGTAAGCTCAATTTCCTCGCCCTTAGTTTCCGCCTTGCTCGAAACTCCGTAATAAAGCTCTGGCACAAAATTGCGTATCTGCATATCACGGTCATAAATCGCTTTTACAATCGGCACAATTACCCTTCCTACACGAAGAAGTGTGCCTGTTTTCAAGGTCGCATAGCGAGTCAGGTTTACGCCATACAGCCAGTCAATATACGTTCTTGCAAAGCCCTCGTTTGCAAGGTTTTCATACTCTTTCTCGTCCTTCATTTCGGAAAGCGCCTTATTTATCGTCTGCGGTGTCTGGTCAGGAAGCCAAAGTCTTTTAAAGCTTTTTCCCGAAACACCCGATTTTTCCACACAAATCCTGATTATAATTTCACCCTCACGGTCCGAGTCGCCTGCGTTTACAATTGTGTCAACATCTTCCCTTTCGCAAAGACTTTTTATTATCTCAAACTGCCGTTTTACACCGCTGTCAACCGTTTTATCCTTGCCTTTTTTAAGCTCGAACTTGAATTTATCAGGAAAACACGGGATATTTTTCATCGACCACCTGCCGTCAGGATTCGGCGAGTAATCTTCAATGTCAGCAAGCGAAAACAAATGGCCGAACGCCCATGTTACTATGTACTTACTGTCGTAAAGGCAACCCTCTGCCTTTTTCATATTCCCGATGCTCGATGCAATATTTCGTGCCAGACTCGGTTTTTCTGCTATTATCAGTATAATTTTAATCACTCTCCGTTTTGATTGTTCACCTCTGTTGTGGCAAACGGCTCTTCAATCGTATTTTGCGGCGGGATAACAGGTACTTCTTCCGGCGGTGGTGTTACTGGCGGTGGTGTTGCCGGCAAAGGCGGAAGCGCCTCCGGCACTTTTGCACCGACTGCAACCTTTGTCGGAACCATTTTATAAACACTTCGGCCTATTATTTCTGATTTCACTTCTACACCGTTTTCTAAAACCACTCTCACTGTTTCGACGGTATATCCCGTTTTCCCTTTTGACAAAACTTTTTTTAAGCCCGTCAAAAGATTTTCGTCCTGTACTTTTTCAGCAGTCGGATTTCTTGTTTCAATAAGGTTATTTATGATTTTTACCGTTTTCTCATTTTCCGGCTTTGTTCCATGAATAGAAACCGTCAATTTTCCGTTTTTTGTACCCGATACAATCTTTATTGGATAGGCAGTGTTGTTTTCAAACTTAAAATCAATCACTCCGTAAGAAACTGTTGCGTCCTGACCTTTTGGCACATACGCCACCGTCTGCGAGTGGTTCTGCCTTAACGTTATCTTTAAATCCGCATACAAAACAGCCGAATAAAGTGTACTGCTCACCTGACAAACTCCGCCGCCTATTCCCTGCACAGTCTCACCGTTTTCAAAAACAGGTGCATCGCGAAATCCTGCCCCGCGAGTTCTCGGCCCGACCGTTTCGTTGAAGGAAAATACCGCTCCGGGAGCTAAAATCACACCGTCAATCTTCTTTGCTGCAAGCTCTACGTTTGTTTTCCTGCCAATATCGTTTGTCGAATACGATGTAGAATACTGCGCAAGAATATGATTAAATAGCTTATGGTTTAAAATTTCAAGTGTTATATCAGGCTTTAGCTCGATAAGCTTAAGTGTAATTGTACCTCCATTTTTAAGCTTATCAATGTGAGATGCGGCTTCAATTTTGTCAATCTGTCTGCCGACGGTTTCAGGAATCATTAAAACCTTTCCGTCTACAACCTCGTAACGTGCGTCTTCTGGCTTTATGTAGATTTCGTTATATAAGCTATCCGTATCCGGCTCGACCGGCATATCAATATCAAGATTTACAAAGATTTCATATATCCCTTTTTCTAACGAAAGTTCGACTTCATCTATCGCTCTATCAACATTTTTGCTCTGTCCCGAAACACCTTTTTTTACACTTACATACCCGCCGTCATATTCAAGAATATAATTTTTAAGCTCTCCGTTTGCTTCTACACCTAAACGGTATAAAATTTCTGACAACACTTCCCTGTCATAGCTGCAAACGTAGTTAAGACTCTGCGGATTAAAATAATGCGTTATACAATCCCAAATATTTTCAAAAAAATTCTTGCTTCTTCCGATAGAATATGCATATTCCACAGTCTTTTTAACATCTTGCTTAAGGTCAATGTCTGCGCCTTTAAAAATTACTTTGGAATCATTGGCAGTATAAACAGCGATTTCCTGTTCGACAAAACTTCTTTCGCCCGAAACAGCTGTTTCTGCTTCCTCTACTGTCATTTCCGAAACGTCTATACCAGCAATTTTAATACCTTTTGCAATTTTATCGCCCGGATTTATAAAAAGATACATCGATAAAACTGCCGCTATACACAAAATTAAAACTGCAAGCAGAATTTTTGCGGCAGCAGATTTTAAAAATAATTTTTCCACCGAACCCTCATTGCTTTCCATAAAATTTATTCCTTAAAAAACTTCCTGTATTCATCAATATATTCCGAATACTTGACCAAATATTCTTTAATTTCGGCATTTTTCATCAAAAGGACAAACGCTTTTTTTACGTTCTTAATAAACTTATAGTCAAACTCATCTGCCGCAAGCTCACGCGACAGCGGACATAATGACTTAGCTCTCGGGTCAACGATTATTTCAAGCTTTCCATCTTTGTTAAGGTAAGGCGTCAGCGGAAAAATTCTGCACGCAAGCGGTCTTTGATAACGGTCGCAGTTCCCATCACAAACCAAAAGCGGAACGTTTTTTTCTCTGCCGTTATAATTATAAGTAAAATCAGACTCCTCAATTTTTGCCCACAAAGGAGCTAGCAGCTTAAAAACATTCTCCTCACCCGGAAAAAGGTACATTCCCGAATCCTCACCTGTGCAGCAAGCCTTTCCACAAATCTTTCCGCAATCCGCCTTAATAGGCGTACTTTGGTCAAAAAGGCGATAAACCTGCAAATAAATGTATGCAATATTCATAGTTATAATCCTCTCGTTAATCGCACAATACTACAGTAGTTACTTTATTATTTTAGCACAATTTCATTTTAATTACAATAGCAGGAATGAATTTGACAAATTCCACTAAACATAGTATAATAAGATGAGGAATATGTAATTAAAATCACAATATATTGATATAGAAAGGGAAGTATTATGCCAAAGAAAAAAGAAGAATACGATAATCAAAGCATAACGAGCTTAAAAGGTGCCGACCGCGTGCGTAAGCGTCCTGCTGTCATCTTCGGCTCAGACGGTCTTGAAGGCTGTCAGCACTCATTCTTTGAAATTTTGTCAAATTCCATTGACGAGGCTCGTGAAGGCTACGGAAACATTATCGAAATAACACGCTTTTCAGATGGCAGCATAGAGGTACGTGACGCAGGGCGTGGAATTCCTGTCGATTACAACGAAAAAGAAGAACGATTTAACTGGGAGCTTGTATTCTGCGAGCTTTATGCAGGCGGAAAATATAACAATAACTCAGGCGGTATGTACGAGTACAGTCTGGGGCTCAATGGACTTGGTGCGTGTGCAACGCAGTACTCATCAGAATATATGGACGTTGAGGTTATACGTGATAAAACCAAATACACCCTTCACTTTGAAAAGGGTGAAAACATCGGCGGGCTTACCAAAACTCCGGTTTCTACAAACAAAACAGGAACGACTATCAAGTGGAAACCTGACCACGACGTTTTCACCGATATAAATATCCCGATTGAATTTTATCAGGACGTTTTAAAAAAGCAAGCTATGACTAATGCAGGAATACGCTTCGTGCTTTACTCGGAAACTGATGAAGGCACACAGCTTTTTGAATACTACTACGAAAAAGGCATCGTAGACTATTTAAATGAGGCAGTAGGCGACAAGAGCTTTACAACGCTTGAAGTTTGGGACGCTGAAAGAGTCGGCAAAGACCGCGAGGACAAGCCGGAATATAAGGTCAAGATGCAGATTGCTTTCTGCTTTTCAACGGCAGTTAATATGCTTGAATATTACCACAACTCAAGTTGGCTTGAGCATGGCGGTTCACCCGACAAAGCCGTAAAAAACGCATTTGTCTACGCAATAGACCAATATTTGAAGCAAAACGGTAAATATAACAAAACAGAGTCAAAGATAACCTTTACAGATGTTGCCGATTGTCTGGCACTTGTTATTAATTCCTTTTCAACTCAGACAAGCTACGAAAACCAGACAAAAAAAGCTATTAACAACAAGTTTATACAAGAAGCAATGACAGAATTTTTGCGTCATCAGCTTGAAGTTTATTTTATAGAAAACAAAACTGATGCAGAAAAAATTTCGAATCAGGTTTTGGTTAACAAGAGAAGCCGTGAAAATGCCGAAAAGGTTCGAATTGATACCAAGAAAAAGCTCACCGGCACAATGGACATCACAAATCGTGTCGAAAAATTCGTGGACTGCCGAAGCAAGGATATTTCAAAACGTGAAGTCTATATCGTTGAGGGTGACTCGGCACTTGGCTCGTGTAAACTTGCAAGAGACCCGAATTTTCAGGCGATTATGCCTATTCGCGGTAAAATTTTGAACTGCTTAAAGGCAGATTATGCGAAGATTTTTAAAAGCGACGTTATCCTTGACCTTTTAAAGGTTTTGGGCTGTGGTATTGAAATAAAGTCAAAGCACATCAAGGGCATTGAGGAATTTAATATTGATAACCTGCGTTGGGACAAGGTCATAATCTGTACCGATGCTGACGTTGACGGTTTCCAGATAAGAACTCTCGTCCTTACTATGATTTACAGGCTAATTCCAAGCCTTATAGATTTGGGCAAGGTTTATATTGCCGAATCACCGCTTTATGAAATAACCATTGAAAAGACAAAGCGAAAAGGCGAAAAACTTTTTGCATATACAGACGGCGAGAAGGAAGAAATCCTAAAAAAACTTGCAGATGACGGCCTTTCAAAGGGTGACTATGACATCAAGCGAAGCAAAGGTCTTGGCGAAAACCAGCCTGAAATGATGAGTTTAACAACAATGCATCCTGCAACACGCAGACTCATAAAAATAACACCTGAAAATGTTGAACGCACTGCGCAGGTATTTGACATCCTTTTAGGCGACAACCTTTCCCAGCGAAAAGACCATATCGCACAAAATGGGCATTTATATATGGAAATGCTTGATATAAGTTAAGGAGGCAGGAAAATGGCTAAAAAGAAAAAAATTATTGAGGAAAGCTATGTTCCTGCACCGATTGTCGAGGAGCTTATTACCGACACTCTTGAAAAAAACTATATGCCTTACGCAATGAGTGTTATCGTATCACGTGCAATCCCCGAAATTGACGGTCTAAAACCGTCACACAGAAAACTCCTTTACACGATGTATAAAATGGGGCTTTTAGGCGGGAAACTCACAAAGTCTGCCAACGTAGTCGGACAGACAATGAAGTTAAATCCACATGGCGACGGTGCAATTTACGAAACCATGGTGCGCCTGACGCGCGGAAATGAAGCACTTCTTCATCCTCTTGTCGAGTCGCAGGGCAACTTCGGCAAGCAGTATTCAAGAGATATGGCATATGCCGCATCACGTTATACCGAGGTTCGTCTTGACCCGATTTGTCAGGAACTTTTCGGCGACATTAATAAAAATACAGTAAAATTCGTTGACAACTATGACGGTGAACTTCAAGAGCCAACGCTCCTTCCTGTTGCATTCCCTAACATTTTGGTAAATCCAAATCAGGGAATTGCGGTAGGTATGGCAAGCAATATCTGTTCATTTAATCTGCGAGAGGTATGCGACGCAACGATTGAGTTTATGAAGCATCCAAACTGCGACATAATTGAAATCATGCCTGCGCCTGATTTTTCACTTGGCGCAGAACTTTTATACAATAAAGACCAGATGCGCGAAATTTATGAAACAGGCAGAGGCAGTTTTAAAATGCGTGCAGTTTATGAGTTTGACAAAGCCAATAACTGCATTGAAATAAAGGAAATTCCGTACACAACAACAGTTGAGGCAATACTTTCAAAGATAATGGACCTTGTCAAAGCCAACAAGCTTAAGGAAATTTCTGACGCAAGAGACGAAACAGGGCTTAACGGCTTTAAGCTCACACTCGACTTAAAGCGCGGCACCGACCCTGATAGCCTTATGTTAAAGCTTTTCAAGCTCACACCGCTTGAGGACAGCTTTGCCTGCAACTTTAACCTGCTTATAAACAACGTGCCGATGGTTTTAGGAGTTAAGCAGATACTTGATGAGTGGGTAAAATTCCGCTCAGGCTGTATAAAAAATTCACTCAAGTTTGACATAGATAAAAAATCAGAAAAGCTTCACCTTTTAACCGGTCTTAAAAAGATTTTAATGGATATTGACAAAGCAATTTCAATTATCCGTCACACAGAAAAGGAAGAAGACGTTATTCCGAACTTAATGTCCGGCTTTGAAATAGACAAAGTTCAGGCAGAATATATTGCAGAAATTAAGCTTCGTAATCTCAACAAGGAATACATTTTAAACCGCACAGCAGAAATTGAGCGCCTGATTGAAGAAATTGACGAATTAAATCATATCCTATCAAGTGATAAAGAAGTCAAAAAGCTTATTGCAAAACAGCTCGCTGCAATTTCTAAAAAGTACGGTCAAGACAGAAAAACAAAACTTGTAGAAATCGGCGAGATTGAAGAATACAAGGAAGATGACTTCATTGACGATTATCCGCTCACACTTTTTGTGACACGTGAAGGCTACATTAAAAAGGTTTCGGCAGTATCACTTCGTTCTACAACCTCCGAACACAAGTTAAAAGAGGGCGACGAGGTTATGCAGGAATTTGAAACAACCAACAAGGCTGAGCTTATCTTCTTTACCGACAAATGCAATGCCTATAAAGCGTATGCTTACGATATTCCTGATTCAAAGGTAAGCGCACTTGGAGAATACATTCCTGCTCTTTTAGGCTTTGAAGAAGGCGAAAAGCTACGTTATACCGTAATAGCAAATGATTACTCCGGCTATATGATTTTTGCCTTTGCAAACGGCAAAATGGCAAAGGTTGAGCTTTCAAACTACGAGACCAAATCAAACCGCAAACGTCTTATAAATGCATACTCGAACAAAGCAGAAATACGCAGTATTTTATGGACTAAAGAGGATTGTGAAATCGTTTCTTTTGCAGACAACAACAAGGTAATAGCAGTTGATACGTCATTAATTCCTTTAAAGTCCACCAAATCAACACAGGGTGTTCAAGTTATGAAACTCACAAAAAAAGGCGCAACACTTGTACGCACAGTCTTGGCAAAAGACAGTGGTCTTGACAATATAAAGCATTACAAAGCGAAAAACATCCCGGCCGCAGGTTCATTCCTGCGTACAGAAGATACTCAAATATCTATGTTTTAATGGAGGTTTACTATGGAAAAAATAAACATTCTCGGTGTCAATGTTTGCAAAGTTACACATGATGAAGCTGTGGAAAGAATTATGGATATGCTTTATGAGCGCGGAAATCACGCAGTATTTACTCCAAATTCCGAAATTATATTAATGGCTTATAAAGACCCTGAATTTTGCGATTTGCTAAACTCTGCAGACCTTTTAACTGCTGATGGTATCGGTGTTGTATATGCCTCAAAAATTTTAGGCGATCCGCTTTCTGAACGTGTAACAGGATATGATATGGCGTGCAGTGTTCTTGATATAATTGCCGAAACCGGTCACAGGCTCTATCTTTTCGGCGGAAAACCAGGCGTTGCAGAACTGGCGCAGGAAAAACTGAAGGAAAAATATCCGCTTATAAATATAGTGGGTACTCATAATGGTTATTTCGCACCTGAAGAAATCGACTCAATCGTTGATGATATTAACGCAAGCCGTGCAGACCTTGTGTTTGTATGTCTTGGTGCTCCGGCTCAGGAAAACTGGATTTTTGAGAATAAGGACAAACTGAATTGCCACGTTATGATGGGAATTGGCGGCAGTCTTGACGTGCTCGCAGGTAATGTAGAAAGAGCGCCGGAAATTTGGTGTGACTTAGGTCTTGAATGGCTCTATCGCCTGATAAAAGAACCATGGCGCTTTGGACGTATGATGGCACTTCCTAAATTCGGGCTGACTATTTTATTTAAAGGCAGGAAATTTAAAGATATGGACTAATAAAAGTAAACTTAATTACAGCAAATAGTACTCTGATGCAAGCGGCAGTTTACAAAATCTGCCGCTTGTTTTTAGTTACAATTTCTTCAAGTCACTTTTTCAATGCAAAAAGCTCCGGAAAATCCGGAGCTTTTTATATTTTAGTCAATGATTACACTAATTCAAGAATTGCCATAGGAGCAGAGTCACCACGACGTGGGCCTGTCTTTAAAATTCTTGTGTATCCACCGTTTCTTTCAGCATACTTTGGAGCGATTTCGTTGAAAAGCTTTGTTACAACGTCTTCTTTTGTAATGAACTCCAATGCTTGACGGCGAGAGTGTAATGTGTTTGTCTTTCCAAGAGTAATCATCTTTTCAGCCAAACTCTGAGCTTCTTTAGCTCTTGTTAATGTTGTCTCAACTCTTCCTGTCTCTAAAAAGCTTGTTACCAAGTTTCTTAAAAGTGCCATTCTCTGGTCAGTTGGAAGATTTAACTTTCTTGTACCCATTAACAATCCCTCCTTTTTTTATCCGAGAAAATTAGTCTTCTTCTTCTTTTAGCGCCAAGCCTAAAGCATGCAACTTATACTTAACTTCGTCAAGCGACTTTCTTCCGAGGTTTCTGACCTTCATCATTTCCTCTTCTGACTTGTTCGCAAGATCTTCTACGGTATTGATACCGGCACGCTTCAAGCAGTTGTATGAACGAACTGAAAGGTCTAAATCTTCGATTGACATTTCCAGTACTTTTTCCTTCTTGCTTTCTTCCTTTTCCTTGACAATTTCAGTATTCTTTGCGTCCTCTGAAAGGTCAACGAACAGCATCAAAAGGTCATTCATTATCTTAGCAGCTAAGCTAACAGCCTCATCAGGCTTTGTTGTTCCGTTAGTAGTAACCTCAACAGTGAGTTTCTCTCTGTCGGTGTTGCTGCCAACTCGTGTATTTTCAACAGTATAGTTTACCTTGCTTACAGGAGTGAATATTGAATCCACAGGGATAACTCCAACCGGTGGCTGAAGCATCTGCTTATTTTTATCAGCAGAAATATATCCTCTGCCCTTTGCAACAGTGATTTCCATATACAATCTTGCATCTTCGTTCAAAGTCGCAATATGCAAGTCAGGATTGAAGATTTCTACATCTGCATCAGCTGTGATGTCAGCTGCAGTAATCTCACAAGCACCCTTTGCTTCAATATATACTGTTTTTGGCGAGTCAGAATGTAATTTTAGTGCAAGCTTTTTAATATTTAAAATAAGCTCTGTAACATCTTCCTTAACACCCGGAACTGTTGAAAACTCGTGCTGAACACCGTCAATCTTGACAGAAGTTGCTGCAGCACCCGGAAGTGATGAAAGCAAAATTCTGCGCAATGAATTTCCTATTGTGGTAGCATAACCACGTTCAAGCGGTGTTACTTCAAAAACACCGAAGTTTCCTGTTAATGATTTACATTCTATATTGGGCTTTTCCATTTCTATCATCGTATCGAACCCTCCTTCACATATTCATGTAACTTATCCACTTACCGAGGGTAAAAACATTTATTACTTAGAATACAATTCGACGATGAGGTGTTCTTCTACTTCGTAATCAATATCTTCACGTGTAGGAAGTGCAACAACCTTACCCTGTGATGTATTCTTGTCCATGTCTAACCACTTTGGTACAGCTCTTGAAGCATTTGCTTCAGCTATATCTTTCATTCTCTGTGAAGCCTTGCTCTTCTCGCGAAGTGCAATGGTGTCGCCTGTCTTAACGATATATGAAGGAATATCTACCTTCTTACCGTTAACAAGAATGTGTCCGTGATTTACGATCTGTCTTGCTTCTCTTCTTGTGTTTGCGAGGCCTAATCTGAAGACTACATTATCAAGTCTTGTTTCAAGGATTGATAACAGTTCTTCACCTGTAATACCGTGCTTTTTGGTAGCCATTACATAATATTTTCTGAACTGCTTCTCCAAAACGCCGTATATAAACTTAACCTTCTGCTTTTCATTTAACTGCAAACCATATTCAGATTGTTTCTTTCTGCTCTTATTTGGGTTCTTGTTTGAAGATTTGTGAATACCCATAACAGCAGGCTCAATTCCTAAAGTTCTGCATCTTTTCAGAACTGGTTGCATATTTCTAGCCATCTTAAATTCCTCCTTTTACTTTTAATTACAATAATTAATCAAACTCTTCTTCTCTTAGGCGGTCTGCAGCCGTTATGAGGGATTGGAGTTACGTCTTTAATCATTGTAACTTCAAGACCTGCAGCCTGAAGTGCACGAATTGCAGCTTCACGACCGGCACCCGGTCCCTTAACATAAACCTCAACGGTTTTAAGGCCGTGTTCCATAGCAGCCTTTGCTGCTGTCTCTGCTGCTGTCTGTGCAGCAAACGGAGTGCTCTTTTTAGAACCGCGGAAGCCTAAGCCACCGGCTGAAGCCCAAGAAAGTGCATTACCGTTTACGTCAGTAATAGTAACGATTGTGTTGTTGAAAGTTGAGCGAATATGAGCAGCTCCCTTTTCAATATTTTTCTTAACACGCTTTGTACGTGTAGTTCTTTTTGCTACTTTTGCCATTGCTTAGTACCTCCTTTACTTCTTTTTGTTAGCCATTGTTCTGGCTGGACCTTTTCTTGTCCTTGCGTTGTTCTTTGTGTTCTGTCCACGTACAGGAAGTCCCTTTCTATGACGAACACCTCTGTAACAACCTATTTCCATAAGTCTCTTGATATCAAGAGATACCTGTGTTTTAAGCTCACCTTCAACTGTGTAGTTGTTGCTGATTGCTTCTCTTAACTTGTTTACTTCATCTTCTGTTAAATCCTTAACTCTGGTATCAGGGTTAATATTGTTCTCCTTAAGGAGCTTCTGTGATGTCTTAAGACCGATACCGTAGATATAAGTTAAACCGATTTCAACTCTCTTTTCTCTTGGTAAGTCAACACCTGCTATTCTAGCCATTATTACACCTCCACTAGCATAAATCTCACAATTTCTTAATATTATAAGCAGTTAAAGCTTCACTTTGTGACAGCCGCTCTTTAGCTGCTGATAACAATTTTTACTTAGCAAGGGCTTTACCCTCGCAAAATTGTGATAACCAAACATATACATTTTGATTTCATTTAAAATTATGGATTATAACCCTTAGGTTATATGTGAATTTTAAAAGTGAAATCAGCCTTGTTTCTGTTTATGTTTCGGGTTCTCACAAATTACCATTATTTTGCCTTTGCGCTTAATGATTTTACACTTTTCGCAAATAGGCTTTACTGATGGACGTACTTTCATTTACGTTATCCTCCTTATTCTCCAAGTGGATTCTACCTTTATTTAGATCTCCAAGTGATTCTGCCTCTTGTAAGGTCATAGGGCGACATCTCGATTGTCACCTTATCACCCGGAAGAATCTTAATGAAGTTCATTCGGAGCTTGCCTGAAATATGAGCCAAAATTTGATGGCCGTTTTCAAGCTCAACCTTAAACATAGCATTGGGCAGGGTTTCAACAACCGTACCCTCTAATTCCAAAACATCTTCCTTTGCCAAAGCTACTACCTCCCAACAATATCCAAATATTCCGCCAAAGCTTTTCGCACCGCTGAATCTGAAATATTTTCAAAATCAAGGTTTAAAACCGTATTGGTTTTATTTATGTGCTTGAGCTTCTTCTTTTTAGGCTTTAAAACCTTTCGTGTATCGCCGTCTGTAAGATATACAAAGTCACCATCTGCCGATAAAACCATAAAAAGCATTCCTTTATCGCGGCCGGCTCTTGAGTATACCAGACTTCCTCTCGAAATATCCATTTCACAATCCTCCGTTTACAGTGTTAAAATTTCACATTCACCTTTTGTAATAAGGATTGTGTTTTCATAGTGTGCCGACAGACTTCCGTCCTCTGTTTCACAGGTCCAGTCATCATCTAAAACGACAATGTCATACTCGCCTTCATTAACCATAGGTTCAACAGCAAGTGTCATTCCGGCAGCAAGCCGGACACCCTTTCCCTTATGTCCAAAGTTCGGAACATTCGGGTCTTCATGCAAATTCTTTCCTATGCCGTGACCTACTAGGTCTCTTACGACTGAATAACCGTGCTTTTCGACATATTCCTGAATTGCTGCTGACACATCACCAAGTTTTGCTCCGTGAGTCGCATACTTTATTCCTTCAAAGAAGCTTTGCTTCGTTACGTCTATCAAACGTTGTGCTTCGTCAGAAATTTTTCCGACAGCGAAGGTTCTTGCAGCATCGCTATGGTAGCCATCTTTTAAGGCTCCCATATCGATACTTATTATGTCGCCTTCTTTTAAAACAACATTCTTTGAGGGAATACCGTGAACCACCCAGCTATTGGGTGATGCACATATACTTCCCGGAAAACCGTTATAGTTTAGAAAAGACGGTGTGGCACCCTGTTTTTTTATAAAGTCATAAGCAATTTTATCAAGCTCCAGAGTTGATATACCTGGTCTGATATGTTTTTCAACTAATCTTAATGCATCGCCTGTAATTTTTCCTGCTGCACGCATTTTTTCAATTTCAGACTTTGATTTTATAGTAATCATTGCTTCTCCTATTTTTAAAGGCCAAGTGCTTTATTAACAGCTGCGTTAGTATCTTCAACTGTTTTTGAGCTGTCAACACTTATTACCTTACCCTTGGATGCGTAGTACTCTTTGATAGGTTCTGTCTGTTCGTGATAAACCTCAATACGGTTTCTGATAGTTTCCTCATTGTCATCTGCACGCTGAACAATTTCATCACTGCCGCATACAGTACATTTTCCGTCAGCCGGAATCGGCTTATTCTTAATGTGATACGGCGTTCCGCAGTTTTTGCATTCTCTTCTTCCTGTAAGTCTTTCCACGATTACCTCGTCGTCAACCTCAAGAGAGAGAACCTTATCAATTTCAATACCTGCTTCTTCAAGTGCTTCAGCCTGTGCGATAGTTCTTGGGAAACCATCAAGAATAAATCCATTTTTGCAGTCGTCCTTTGACAGTCTGTCTTTAACAATGCCAACGACAACCTCGTCAGGTACAAGCTTTCCTTCGTCGATATACTGTTTTGCCAGTTTACCAAGCTGGGTACCTTCTCTCATGGCAGCTCTTAACATTACACCCGTCGAAATAGTTTCAATACCAAACTGTTTCGTTAATACTTCTGCTTGAGTTCCTTTTCCGGCTCCCGGAGGTCCAAGTAGTATCAGCTTCATATAGTTGCCGCCTTTCTGTCTTTATCCTAAAAATCCTTTATAATTTCTCATAACCATCTGTGATTCTATCTGTCTTACAGTTTCAAGTGCAACACCTTCCATAATGAGAAGTGATGTACCGCCGAGCTGCAAGCCCGGAATTCCGAATACTGCTCCTGCAATTACAGGAAGGATTGCTATGATTCCTAGGAATATAGCACCTGTTAGGTTGAGTCTCTGCGCAACCTTTGCGATATAATCACTTGTTGGTTTACCAGGTCTGTAACCCGGAATATATCCGCCCGACTTCTTCATATTATTCGCCATTTCAATAGGATTGAACTGAATTGATGAATAGAAGTATGTGAAGAAGATAATGAGCAGGAAGTAGATTGCTGAATAAACAGCATCTGTCCAGCTAGGACCGAAGCCTGCTGTTAAACATCCTAAAACTCTATACCAGAATCCTGTCTGTGGAAGATTTCCGCTTGATGCAAGTCTTACGATTGTTGCAGGGAAAGCCATAATGCTTGATGCAAAGATGATTGGCATAACACCGCCCATAACAACCTTAATTGGAATGTTTGTGCTCTGTCCGCCGTACATCTTTCTACCAACAACACGTTTTGCATACTGAACAGGGATTCTTCTTTCTGCAGTATCAAACAGCACTACCAATACAATAGCTAAAACTGCTACTATTACGATACCTGCTGTAAGGATAATACCTCTTAGTGTCATACCACCAGCCAGCAAGTTGCTATAAATTGACATAGCTCCTGATGGAATGCTTGAAATGATACCTGCAAAGATGATAAGGGAAACACCGTTTCCGATACCCTTTTCTGTAATGAGTTCACCAAGCCATACTATGAACGCAGTACCAGCTGTGAATGTAAGTGTGATAACAAAGAATGCAAGCCATCCTTCATTCTGGATAGTAGTAATACTGTTTTCAACACCAATGTTGTGAAGTGTTACATAGAGTCCTGCACCCTGAACGAATGCAAGGATAATACCTAAATATCTAGTAATTTTGTTTAACTTCTTTCTTCCTTCAAGACCTTCTTTTGCAAGTCTTTCAAGAGCAGGAATTGCAACAGCTAAAAGCTGAACAATAATTGATGCGTTGATGTATGGTGATACACCAAGTGCCATAACGGTTGCATTTGCAAACGCACCACCTGTAAATACGTTAAACAATGAGAAAAGATCTGTAAAAGTATTTCCTGTATTAACTCCCATAAATGCTTCCATAGCATCCTTTGTTAAAAATGGTACTGGGATGTGGGCACCGAGTCTGAAAACAATCATCATCGCGAATGTAAACCACAATCTCTTTCTGAGCTCAGGAATTTTAAAAGCATTTCTAATTGTATTAAACATATTAGATCACCTCTGCCTTTCCACCGGCCTTTTCGATCTTTTCCTTAGCTGATGCTGTATAGTTTGCCACCTTTACATTAAGGCTCTTTGTAAGCTCGCCTCTTCCCAAAATTTTAACTCCGTCAAGAGTCTTGGAAATGATTCCAGCTTCCTTCAAAGTTTCAGCTGTTACCTCTGTTCCGTTTTCAAATTTCTCTAAAACTTCAACATTGATTGTAACATACTGTTTAGCAAATATATTTGTAAATCCTCTCTTAGGCAAACGTCTGTATAATGGCATCTGACCACCTTCAAAGCCCGGTCTTACACCGCCGCCTGAACGTGCATTCTGACCCTTATGACCTTTACCTGAGGTTTTACCAGTTCCTGAACCGATACCTCTGCCTACTCTTTTGACAGCAAATCTTGAACCCTCTGTTGGCTTAAGTTCGTCTAATCTCATTTGCTACACCTCCTTCTTGTCAATTTAACCTTAGTTTTCTTCAACCTCTACAAGGTGAGAAACCTTGTTTATCATACCTCTGATCTGAGGTGTATCTTTGTGTTCTTTAACATCTCTGATCTTCTTTAGTCCCAAAGCAGCAACTGTTGCGATCTGGTCCTTTTTGCAACCGATTGTGCTTCTTACTAATTTAATCTTTAACATAATGCTCTGGCCTCCTTAACCTATAATTTGGTCAACTTCCTTGCCACGAAGCTTTGCAACAGCATCTGCTTCCTTCAAGTTCGCAAGACCGGCGATTGTAGCCTTAACAACGTTTTTCTTGTTGTTAGAACGCAGGCATTTTGTTCTGATATCCTTAATTCCGGCAAGCTCAACAACTGCTCTTACTGCACCGCCGGCAATAACTCCGGTACCTTCCTTAGCAGGCTTTAAAAGCACTCTTCCTGCACCGTACTCACCGATAATTTCGTGTGTGATTGTTGTATCCTTTAAAGCAACGGTAACCATATTCTTCTTAGCGTCTTCAATACCCTTTCTGATAGCATCAGGGATTTCAGCAGCCTTACCTGTTCCGCAGCCTACATGACCGTTGCCGTCGCCGACTACCATCAATGCTGAGAAACGCATTGTTCTACCGCCCTTTACAGTCTTAGAAACACGATTAATTTCAACCAACTTCTCCTGTAAGTCGAGAGTTGATGCATCTATTCTTTCAGCCACAAGTTTTTCCTCCTTTAATTAGAATTCCAAGCCGCCTTCTCTTGCACCTTCTGCAAGAGCTGCAACTCTACCGTGATAAATGTATCCGCCTCTGTCGAATACAACGGCTTTAATGCCTTTTTCCAAAGCCTTCTTAGCTACTGCATTACCGACAGCCTTTGCACCCTCGATATTTCCGCCGTAACCTGTGAAGTCTTTATCCAGGCTTGAAGCACTAACTAAGGTGATACCCTTTGTGTCATCTATAATCTGAGCATAAATGTGATTTAAGCTTCTGTAAACGTTCAGACGAGGTCTCTCCGCGCTGCCGGAGATGTTCTTTCTGACTCTCTGGTGACGTTTAAGTCTTGCAACATTACTACTTTTTTTGTTTATCATTTAAGAACACTCCTTTCTATTATTTCTTCTTAGCTCCCGCTTTACCTTCTTTACGTCTGATAACTTCGTCGATATACTTAATACCCTTGCCCTTGTATGGTTCTGGCATTCTGTATTCTCTGATTTTAGCAGCTACTGCACCAACACGCTCTTTGTTTGCACCCTTAACAAGAATTTTGTTAGGAGCTGGAACTTCAATTGTGATGCCTTCTTCTGCTTCGTACTCAACCGGATGTGAATAACCAAGGCTTAGTACAAGCTTCTTACCCTGCATCTGTGCTCTGTAACCAACACCGTTGATTTCAAGCTCTTTTGTAAAGCCTGTTGTAACACCAACTACCATGTTGTTTACCAAAGTTCTTGTCAGACCATGAAGAGCCTTGTGCATCTTCTCTTCTGACGGACGCTCAACGATAATTTCGTTGTTTTCGTTCTTAATAATCATATCAGCATGAAGTGTTCTTGACAGTGTGCCGTTTGGGCCTTTAACTGTAACTTCGTTGCCGCTGCCTATTGTAACCGTAACACCAGCTGGTACCGGTATAGGCATTTTACCTATTCTTGACATAGTTTTTCCTCCTTAAAAGTTTTCAAATTTTGTGCTTTCAGGAAATAACACAAAACGATTTTATCTTACCAAACAAATGCTAAAACTTCGCCGCCAATGTGCTGCTTTCTTGCTTCTTTGTCTGTCATAATGCCCTTTGAAGTTGAGATGATTGCAATTCCCAGTCCCTTCAAAACTCTTGGAAGTTCATCAGCCGGAGCATACATTCTAAGACCCGGCTTAGATACTCTCTTAATCCCGCTGATAACCTTTTCCTTGTTAGCACCGTACTTAAGTGTTACTCTTATAACACCCTGCTTACCATCCTCAATAATCTGATAGCCCTTAATGTAGCCTTCATTATTCAGGATTTCAGCAATAGCTTTCTTCATATTAGACGCAGGAATATCAACTGTTTCATGCTTTGCTGTGTTTGCATTTCTGATACGTGTTAACATATCTGCGATTGGATCAGTTATTTGCATTATATTTACCTCCTTCCGAAATATATCGGGAATCGATTGTTTTACCTATATACCGTTTGGGAATGGCCTTTATCAAATGCCTCCCAAACCGGATTACCAACTTGCTTTCTTAACGCCAGGAATCTGACCCTTGTAAGCCAGTTCTCTGAAGCAGATACGGCAAATACCGAATTTTCTCAAGTATGCGTGTGGTCTGCCGCAGATTTTGCATCTTGAATAGCTCTGAGTTGAATGCTTAGGCTTTCTCTGTTGTTTAACAACCATAGATCTTTTTGCCATAATTCTTTTCCTCCTTATCAGCTACGAACAAATGGAGCACCCATTAAGCTCAAAAGCTCGCGGGCTTCTTCATCGGTTTTTGCAGTTGTTACCATGATAATATCCATACCTCTGATTTTATCAATTTTATCGTAGTCAATTTCAGGGAAGATAAGCTGTTCTTTAATACCTAAAGAATAGTTACCTCTTCCGTCAAATGAATTAGGATTAATTCCCTTAAAGTCACGTACACGAGGTAGTGCTATGCTGAACAATCTGTCCAAAAATTCGTACATTTTTTCAGCTCTTAAAGTTACCTTACAACCAATGTTCATGCCTTCTCTTAACTTAAAGTTAGCAACTGACTTTCTTGCGGTTGTGATAACCGGTTTCTGACCTGTGATTAATGCAAGGTCGTTCATAGCAGCTTCGATAACCTTCGGATTTTCTTTAGCATCAGACATACCGATGTTAATTACAATCTTATCAAGTTTCGGAATCTGCATTACGCTCTTATAGCCGAACTTTGACATAAGTGCAGGTGCAACTTCGTTTTTATATTTTTCATGCATTCTTGACATTGTCTGTTCTGCCTCCTTCCGTATAATTAGTCGTTAAATACTTCTTCACATTTTTTGCAGTATCTTACTTTTGAACCGTCTTCCAAAATTTTAACGCCGGTTCTTGCAGCCTTACCGCACTTTGAGCAAACTCTTAAAACGTTTGAAGCATCGATAGCAGCTTCTTTTGAAATAATGCCGCTTTCCTGTCCCTGCATTCTTGCCTTCTGATGCTTCTTAACCATTGCAATGCCTTCAACTACAACCTTACCTGTTTCCGGATAAGCTGTTAAAACCTTGCCTTCTTTGCCCTTATCTTTTCCGGAGATAACTTTTACGATATCACCGCGTTTTACATGCATTTTCTTCATCGTATTTACCTCCTACTTACAGAACTTCCGGAGCCAATGACAATATCTTCATATAATCCTTATCACGAAGCTCTCTTGCAACAGGTCCGAATATACGAGTACCTCTTGGGTTCTTGTCATCCTTTACTATTACTGCCGCATTTTCGTCAAATCTTATATAAGAACCGTCAGCTCGTCTTGTTTCCTTAACTGTTCTTACTACAACAGCCTTTACAACGTCACCTTTTTTAACAACGCCACCCGGTGTTGCCTTCTTGACAGAACAGATGATTTCATCGCCTACGGCTGCGTATCTCTTTTTAGAACCGCCTATAACACGAATACACATAACTTCTTTAGCGCCTGTGTTATCGGCAACTTTTAAGCGTGTCTGTTGTTGTATCATGTCCTTTCCTCCTTCCGGCAAAGCAAATTACTGTGCCTTCTCAACAATTTCAACCAATCTCCATCTCTTGTCCTTAGATAGAGGTCTTGTTTCCATAACCTTAACCTTATCGCCGATTCCGCAAACATTCTCTTCGTCATGTGCCTTCAGCTTATAGGTTCTCTTTACTACTTTACCATAAAGCGGATGCTTTACGCTTTCTTCAATAGCAACAACGATTGTCTTATCCATCTTGTCGCTGATAACTTTTCCGATTTTGGTCTTACGAGTATTTCTCTCCACTGTAAGGTCCTCCTTTCATACAAATAAATGTATCTGACTCATACCGATCATTATATTGCAGAATCCTCTAATTCTCTTTCATGAATGATGGTCTTTATACGAGCGATAGTTTTCTTAACTTCAGCAATCTTCTTTGGATTATCCAGCTGATTGATTGCATGCTGAAATCTCAGGTTGAAAAGTTCCTGCTTTGAATCAGCAAGTTTTGTCTGAAGTTCCTCTGTTGCGAATTCTCTCAACTCAGTTACTTTCATTCTTATTCACCATCCTTTTCTTCACGCTTTACGAATTTACACTTAACTGGAAGCTTGTGCATAGCAAGACGAAGAGCTTCTCTAGCGATTTCTTCTGAAACACCGCCGATTTCGAACATTACTCTGCCTGGCTTAACAACTGCTACCCAGTATTCCGGAGAACCCTTACCTGAACCCATTCGAGTTTCAGCAGGCTTCTGTGTGATTGGCTTATCTGGGAAAATCTTGATCCAAACCTGACCGCCACGCTTTGTATATCTTGTCATAGCGATACGGGCTGCTTCGATCTGTCTTGAAGTAATCCATGATGGCTCGAGTGCCTGCAAACCGTATTCACCGTTTGATACAACGTTGCCGCGTGTTGCCTTACCCTTCATTCTACCACGCATTACTTTTCTATATTTTACTCTCTTAGGTAATAACATTATTTATTGCCTCCCTTCGCTTTACGTTCCGGTCTTGGCTTTCTTGGCTGTCTTTCTTCTTTTTTTGAAGCAGATTCAGCTAAAACTTCGCCCTTGTAAATCCAAACCTTAACGCCGAGGATACCATAGGTTGTTGCAGCTTCTGCAAAACCATAGTCAATATCAGCTCTTAATGTCTGAAGTGGAATAGTACCTTCATGATACTGTTCTGTTCTTGCGATTTCAGCACCGCCTACACGGCCTGATACTGCAGTCTTGATACCCTTGATACCACATCTCATAGCTCTGCCCATAACCTGCTTCATAGCACGTCTGAAAGAAATTCTCTTTTCGAGCTGTGCAGCAATGTTTTCAGCAACAAGCTGTGCGTTTGTATCAGGATTTTTAACTTCCATAATGTTTACGTTGCAAGTTCTTGATGTCATCTTTTCAAGCTGAGCTTTCAGCTTGTCGATTTCAGCGCCGCCCTTACCGATTACAAAGCCTGGCTTTGCAACATAAAGTGTAACATAAACCTTGTTCTGCTTTCTTTCTATGACAATCTTGGAAACTCCTGCGTCATAGCAAGCCTTTTTGACAAACTTTCTTATATTATAGTCTTCAACCAACTGGTCTCCGAATTCCTTTTTACCGGCAAACCACTTAGAATCCCAGTCCTTAATAACACCGACTCTAAGACCATGCGGATTAACTTTTTGTCCCATAGGATTAACCTCCTTCTTAGATTATTCTTTTTCTTTCAATACTAAAGTGATATGGCTTGTTCTTTTCAAAATTCTGAATGCTCTACCCTGAGCTCTTGGCTGAACTCTCTTAAGAGTTGGTCCCTGAGTTGCATAGCATTCTGCAACATAAAGCTTTGATACGTCCATACCGAAGTTGTTTGTTGCGTTAGCCATAGCTGACTTCAATAATTTTTCAAGAATTTCACTGGCTGCCTTTGGAGTATTTTTAAGAATACCCATTGCATAACCTGCGTCCTTACCTCTTATTAGGTCAAGAACTATTTTAACTTTTCTCGATGATATACGAGCATATTTTACACTAGCACGTGCTTCCATAAATGGAATCCTCCTTTCAAGTTTTAGGATTTATATTTTTAATATAAGTTCATAAAACATATTCGTTTATAGTTCGGCACGAGGAGTTCGTACCGAGCATTTATTCAAACTGTTTTAATTATCTGGATGTTTTAGCTCCAACGTGACCCTTAAATGTTCTTGTAGGAGCAAATTCGCCCAATCTGTGACCAACCATATCTTCGCTGATGAATACAGGAACATGCTTTCTGCCGTCGTGAACAGCGATTGTATGTCCAACCATCTCAGGGAAGATTGTAGAAGCTCTTGACCAGGTCTTTACAACCTTTTTCTCGTTAGCAGCGTTCATTGCGTCAATTCTCTTCATTAAACGCTCTTCCACGAAAGGTCCTTTTTTTAGTGATCTACCCATTATGAATTCCTCCTTTATTATTTAGCGTTTCTTCTCTTAACGATAAACTTATCAGTCTTATTCTTATGCTTTCTTGTCTTAAGACCAAGAGCTGGCTTACCCCAAGGAGTAACCGGTGCTGGACGACCGATAGGAGATTTACCTTCACCACCGCCGTGTGGGTGATCGTTCGGGTTCATTACAACGCCTCGTACAGTCGGTCTCCAACCCATGTGACGCTTTCTACCAGCTTTACCGATAGAGATGTTTTCATGCTGCTGATTTCCGATCATACCGATTGTTGCCTTACATTCAAGACGAACCATTCTAACTTCGCCTGAAGGAAGTCTAACCTGTGCATACTTACCTTCTTTAGCCATAAGCTGTGCAGATGTACCTGCAGAACGAACAAGCTGTGCACCCTTACCAGGATAAAGCTCGATGTTGTGGATAAGTGTACCAACAGGAATATCCTTTAAGAATAATGCGTTACCCGGCTTGATATCTGCGCCTTCACCTGAAACAACAACGTCCCCGTCTGTTAATCCTTGCGGAGCGATGATGTAAGCCTTAGTACCGTCTTCATACTGAATAAGAGCGATATTAGCGCTACGGTTTGGATCGTATTCGATACCAATAACTGTTGCCGGCATTCCGTCTTTCTGTCTCTTGAAGTCGATAATTCTGTATTTTCTTCTGTTACCGCCGCCTCTGTGACGAACAGTAATTCTACCATATGAGTTTCTACCTGCATTCTTTTTCTTTGAAGCTAACAATGAACGTTCTGGCTCAAACTTTGTGATTTCAGCAAAGTCAGAAACTGTCATGTGTCTTCTTGCAGGAGAGGTAGGCTTAAAACTTCTGATAGCCATTATACTTTCCTCCTATTATCTATAATTACATTTCAAAGAACTCGATTGTCTTTGAACCCTTAGCCAGGGTTACGATAGCCTTTTTATAAGAAGCTCTTCTGCCTTCATAACGGCCCATTCTCTTAAGCTTGCCTGTAACGTTGATTGTGTTAACAGCTGCAACCTTAACGCCGAAAACTTCTTCTACGGCTTTCTTAATCTCTATCTTATTAGCAGATGTAGGTACTTCGAATGTGTACTTCTTGATTTCGTTACCTTCTCTGTCGAATGTAACCTCCATACTGCGTTCAGAGATGATTGGCTTTCTGATAATATCGTGTGCGAATTTCATTAGCTGAGCACCTCCTCAATTTTAGCCACAGCTTCTTTTGAGATAACGAACTTGTCGTGCTTTAAAACTTCGTAAGTGTTTAATACATCTACATAAGTAGGTGTAACACCCTTGATGTTTCTTGCTGACTTGTAAACGTTTTCATCACAGCTCGCTGTAACGATTAATGCTTTTGAGTCAATTTCCATACCCTTGAGCATTTTTGCTATTGTAGCAGTCTTGATTTCATCCATCTTCAAATCTTCAACTACATAAATTTCATAAGCTTCATACTTCGCAGCCAAAGCAGATTTAAGTGCAATCTTCTTAAGCTTCTTATTGATACTATATCTGTAATCACGAGGCTTAGGTCCAAGTGCCACACCACCGCCTGTCCATTGTGGAGCGCGGATACTTCCCTGTCTTGCACGACCTGTGCCTTTCTGTCTCCAAGGCTTGATACCGCCGCCGCGTACTTCTGTACGGGTTTTAGTAGACTGTGTGCCCTGTCTCTGGTTTGCGAGATAGTTAGTAACTACCGTGTGCAATACTGATTTATTAACTTCAGCGCAGAAAATGCTATCGGAAACTTCCATAGAGCCAGTTTTTACGCCTTCCATGTTATATACAGCAACTTTTGCCATATTCTATTCCTCCTTTCCGAACTCCCTTACGCTTTAACACTATTTCTAATTGTAACAAGTCCGCCCTTGTTGCCTGGGATTGCACCCTTAACGAGGATTAGCTCGTTTTCAGCATCAACCTTAACAATTTCAAGGTTTTGAACAGTAACTTTTACAACACCCATATGTCCTGGAAGCTTCTTGCCCTTCATAACTCTACCAGGGTTTGAACAAGCTCCCATTGAACCTGAACCTCTGTGGTAGCCTGAACCGTGAGACATAGGACCTCTGTGGAGTCCCCATCTCTTCATAGGGCCTGCAAAGCCTTTACCCTTTGAAATGCCTGAAACGTCAATCTTTTCACCAGCTTCAAAGATGTCTGCTTTGATTTCATCGCCAACAGAAAGAGCAGATGTGTCTTCCAGTCTTAATTCTCTTAAATACTTCTTGCAAGCAACGTTTGCCTTAGCAAAGATGCCCTTCATTGGCTTGTTGAGTGATTTTTCCTTTACATCACCGAAGCCTACTACAACTGAATTGTAACCATCTGTTTCAACAGTCTTTGACTGAACAACTGTGCAAGGACCTGCCTTAACAACAGTAACAGGGATTACCTTTCCGTCTTCAGCAAAAATCTGAGTCATACCCAGCTTTGTGCCTAAAATTGCTTTTTTCATTTCTTTCATCCTTTCTTGTCAGTTATTGGTTCCCGTAAAAGCTGCCGGGAACGTGACCTGCATCATAGCCAATGGCTACTGCACTTTAAAGTCCTGCTTATTTTTGAATTACGTCGAATTCTACGCCAGCAGGCAGGTCGATTTTGAATAACGCTTCCATAGTTTTTGCACCTGGAACAACGATATCAATAAGTCTTTTGTGAGTTCTTCTTTCGAACTGCTCACGAGAATCTTTGTACTTATGCACAGCACGAAGGATTGTGATAACTTCCTTGTCTGTAGGTAGCGGAATAGGACCCGAAACCTTAGCGCCTGTTCTCTTTGCAATCTCAACGATCTTTTCAGCTGACTGGTCGAGAACTGCGTGATCATAAGCCTTTAACTTGATTCTGATTTTCTGAGTTGCTGCCATGTTTTTTCCCTCCTATAAATTTGATTGGCTTGTGGGCGTATCCTGTACGCTCAACACTTGCACGACAGCTGCAATGCTTTGCAACATTGCCGGGTGTTTCCTTCTTCACCCAAAATAAAACCCGAACTGCCCTATCGGCATCCGGGGTGCTTCATGCCGCAAAAGTACACAACTCAAGCTTATTACAGGGCATAACTGTCCTGTAAGCCTTATACTTTATGCAGCGTGACCTGTCGCCCGGTTTCATGAATCGGACATTCTCCACGGAAAAACCGAACTCATACGGTTCGCAACCTCCCGCTTCATCGTTTGTCAAGTGTCACAACGCTACTATTATATATCAAATATACCAATTTTGCAAGCATTTCAGCAAAATTTGTTATAAAAAATTTTTAACAAACTTTGCAGAAATTTATTTGATATTTTTGTGCATTTTTACCATAATACAAAAGGCGGATAAATAGAGGATTTTTCAAAAAATTTTTCCTCATAATCCGCCTTTTAATTTTATAATCTTGCCACTCCTGATTTTGTTGCAGCATCAGAAACCGCTTTTGCGACAGTTTTTCCGACACGTTCATCAAACGCCTTTGGTATAATGTACTCTTCGCAAAGCTCGCTATCCGAAACAAGTGATGCAATCGCATAAGATGCCGCCATCTTCATTTCTTCGTTAATATCACTTGCACGCACATCAAGTGCGCCTCGGAATATCCCCGGGAAAGCAAGCACATTGTTAATCTGGTTTGGAAAATCACTTCTGCCCGTTCCTACAACTCTCGCACCTGCCAAAAGCGCCTCGTCAGGAAAAATCTCAGGAGTCGGATTTGCCATCGGGAATACAATACTGTCTTTTGCCATTGACCTTATCATATCTTTTGTAACAGCACCCGGAGCTGACACACCAATAAACACATCTGCCTCTTGCATTGCATCAGCAAGTGTTCCTGTTACCTTTTTAGGATTTGTTATTTTTGCAAGCTCTTTGTGAGCATCAGAAAGTCCGTCCATGCCGTCGGCAATAATTCCGAATTTGTCGACCATTATCAGGTTTTTTACACCTAGTTTTAAAAGGTGTATACCTATTGCTGTTCCTGCCGACCCTGCACCGTTTATAATACACTTTATTTTTGAAATATCTTTTCCTACTAATTTTAATGCATTCAAAAGCGCCGCTGCAACAACAATCGCCGTTCCGTGCTGGTCATCATGAAAAATCGGTATATCGCATTTTTCCTTTAGCTTTCTTTCAATTTCAAAGCACCTTGGAGCTGAAATATCCTCAAGGTTAATTCCTCCAAAGCTTCCCGATATATTATAGATAGTATTTACAATTTCATCAACGTCCTTACTTTTTACACAAAGCGGGAACGCATCAACATCAGCAAACTCCTTAAAAAGAACACACTTCCCTTCCATAACCGGCATACCAGCCTCAGGGCCAATATCTCCAAGCCCTAAAACAGCAGTTCCGTCGGTTATGACCGCAACAAGATTTTTTCTGCGTGTAAGCTCATACGATTTGTCTATATTATCCTTTATCTCAAGACACGGCTGTGCCACACCGGGCGTATATGCAATCGATAAGTCTTCGCCATTTTTTATTTTAACCCTTGAAGTAACTTCAATTTTTCCGTTCATATCATAATGAAACTTTAATGATTTTTCCTTTATATCCATCATAATTCTCCTAAAATAGTTTTCCTTACATATTTTACTACTTTTTCTTTCGCTGTTCAAGTCCAAATTAAATATTTTCCGCAAATTTGTCAATCCGCTTGAAAAAGGTAAAAGTTTGTGGTATGATATATGATAATATAGAACAAAGTCGAAAATTACCTATTATATATTAGAGGAGAAAAACTATGAAAAGAATGCTTTTTACATCGGAGTCGGTTACAGAAGGGCATCCCGATAAGATTTGTGACTGCATTTCCGATGCAATTTTAGATGAAATTCTAAAACAGGACCCAATGGCACGTGTTGCCTGTGAGACAACCTGTACGACAGGTATTGTTTCAATTATGGGCGAAATTTCCACAACCTGTTATGTAGATTTTCCAAAGGTTGCACGTCAGGCAGTGCTTGATATCGGCTACGACCGTGCTAAATATGGTTTCGACGGACATACCTGCGCAGTTTTGACTTCTATCGATGAGCAGTCACCCGATATTGCAATGGGTGTAAATAAAGGCCTTGAAAACAAAACAGGCGAAGACGATATCGGTAACTCAACAGGTGCAGGCGATCAAGGAATGATGTTCGGCTATGCCTGCAACGAAACACCTGAGCTTATGCCGCTCCCAATTTCTCTCGCACACAAGCTTGCAAAGAAGCTTACAGATGTTCGCAAATCAGGACTTCTTCCATATCTACGTCCTGACGGCAAGACACAGGTAACAGTTGAATATGTTGACGGAAAGCCTGTGGGTGTTGACACTATCGTAATTTCCACACAGCATTCACCTGATGTTACTTTAGAGCAAATTAGAGAGGATTTAATCCGTGAAGTTGTAAAAACAACTGTTTCACCTGACCTCTTAACCAATAATACAAAATACTATGTTAACCCAACAGGGAACTTCGTGGTCGGCGGACCGCAGGGCGACTCCGGTTTGACAGGCAGAAAAATCATTGTTGATACCTATGGCGGATATGCACGTCACGGCGGCGGAGCATTTTCAGGGAAAGACCCAACAAAGGTTGACCGAAGCGCCGCTTATGCTGCAAGATGGGTTGCTAAAAATATTGTAGCCGCAGGTCTTGCCGAAAAATGTGAGGTTGAGCTTGCTTATGCAATCGGTGTTGCACGTCCTGTATCGGTTATGATTGACACCTTTGGAACAGGAACTGTCGACGAGGAAGTAATTGAAAATGCAGTAAACAAAGTTTTCGATCTTCGTCCTTATGCAATCATCAAAGAACTTGACCTTAGAAAGCCAATCTACAAACAGCTTTCAGCTTACGGCCATATGGGACGTGAAGACCTCGGCGTAAACTGGGAGAAAACAAATAAGGTTGAGGAATTAAAAGCAGCAATTAAATAGGCATTTAAAAGTCCGTCATTTGACGGACTTTGTTTGTTTCCATGCATAAAGGTACCAACCAAAAAGCAGATAACCGTGGTTATCTGCTTTTTCATTAACTGTCTAATGCGTCCTGAAGCCACCATGCTCCGATGTCAAAAGCCTTATAAAGGTTGTCTCTTTCACCTGAGCGGTAGTTTACGCCCTTTCCAAGCTCGCCTGTGTTATCCTGAATATGAAATTTCACTTTCTTTGAAACAGTAACACCGTTTTTCTCTTCAGTTTCTACTATTTCAAGGACAAGTATCAATCTCTTGGACAAGTCTCCGTAATAGATTACATTCCCCTGTCTGTAAACAGGCTTATCTTTATATGTCAAAATCTTTGGTTTCTTTACAGCAGCCATATCAGTCAATCCTTTCTCCAATTTTAATAATTAATTATACCATATTATTTAATATATTTCAAGAGTCAATTCAAATTATTTCCACAACCTTGGACATATATTCTTTTTTATGTCGCCTTGCATAGATAGTTACGCACAGAAATACTGCGCCTGCGCCCAAAATTGCAGACATGGCAGAAATAGCAGTACTTATGCCATTTTCCGATGCAGCGATAAAGACTGTCAAAAAGACTAAAATAGGCAAAATATAGACCAAAAATGCTGATTTTAGGACTTTAGCACTGTCCATTTCAACTAAAACTTTGTCTCCAACCTTTGCACACAAAACATTTTCTGCCACACACACCTGCTCACGTGCTTCACAAGCCGCACTGCAGTTTGCACAGTTTTCGCCGCACGCAGTTTTTCTCTTTATAATAACATAACAGGTATTTCCTAAAACAGATTTAACAAATCCTTCTTCTCTCATAGTCCCAGCATTTCCTTTGCGTGATTTATTGCCGTTTGAGTGATGTTATCGCCGTCTATTATTCTTGCAAGCTCGGTAATTCTTTCATCAGGAGATAAAAGACGAATTTCTGTTACTGTTCGCTTGCCGTCCTCACGTTTTTTAATCATATAGTGGTTGTCCGCCTGTGCCGCCAGCTGTGGCTGATGACTTATGCAAATAACCTGTTTTTCACCTGAGAGCACTGACAGCTTTTTCGCAATTTTCTTAGCCGCAACACCCGAAACTCCTGTATCAATCTCATCGAAAATCAATGTATCAACACCGTCTGCAATTATCGACTTTACAGCGAGCATAACTCTTGAAAGCTCACCACCAGAAGCAATCTCTACAAGCGGCTTCAATTTTTCGCCGACGTTCGGACAAATCATAAATTCAACATTGTCCGCTCCTTTTTGCGTGTATTCGTTTGACGATATCATTACTTCAAACTTCACTTTTGGCATATCAAGCTCCGAAAGTGATTTTTCAATTTCCGCTTGAAGTGTTTTGGCAGCCGCTGTTCTGGTCTTTGTAAGCTCTGCCGCTTCCTTCTTTATTTTTCTTTCCAGTTCTTCAAGCTGTGCATTAAGCTCCGAAACCTTTTCATCGGCATTTTCAAGCAGCTCAAGTTCTTCCGATGCTTTTTTATAATACTCTAAAACTTCCTCTTCACTTCCGCCGTACTTGCGTTCAAGCTTTGTAATTAGGTCAAGTCTTTCTTCAATATCATTTAGAACATTTTCATCATATTCCACATTGTCCGAAAAGTTCTTAAGCTCATGTACGCAGTCCTCAATCACATACTGCATCTCCGAAATCTTTGACACCATTTCGTCAATTCGTGTATCAAGCCCTGAAATACGTTCAAGCGCAGATACCGCCACGCTGATGCTATCGTAAGCAGAATTTTCTTCGTAAAGCATACCGTATGCCTCGCTGACAGCCATAGCAATCTTTTCAGCATTTTCAATGATGATTTTTTGTTCTGAAAGTTCTGCCTTTTCGCCTTCTCTTAAGGCAGCATTTTCAATTTCATTCACCTGATACTGCAAAAGGTCAATCCTACTAAGCCTCTCCTGTTCGTCACGAGTTAAGGCATCAATCTGCTTTAAAGCCTCTTTCCTTTTAAAATACAGGTCAGAAAAAGATGAAATGTCCGTTTTTGCATAGCTATCTAAAAAATCAATATGCCTCTGCGGATTTAAAAGCGCCTGATTATCTTGCTGACCATGTATATTAATAAGATAAGCACCTACATCACGAAGCACGCTTTGCGGAGTCATAACTCCGTTTATACGGCAAACATTTTTCCCATCGGCGGTTATTTCACGGCTTACGATGACCTCGCCGTCATCTGCATCAATGCCCTGCTCAGTCAAAAGCGCGCAAACTGTTTCATCCGCCGAAAACAAACCTTGAACACGTGCTTTATCTGCTCCGTAGCGCACAAGTCCTTTATTAGTCCTTGCACCTAAAAGCAAATTCACGGCGTCAATTATTATTGATTTTCCTGCACCCGTTTCACCTGTCAAGACAGTCATTCCTTCGCCGATTTCTATATTAAGCTGCTCAATCAAGGCTATATTTTTTATATCCAAACTGTTTAACATTACTTATTCCTTCCAGCTGAACATTTTTCTCAGCTTAACCGCCATTTCCTCTGCATTTTCAGGGTTTTCTGTTATAATCAGAATCGTGTCATCTCCTGCAATAGTACCTATAATCTCATGGCCCATAAACGTGTCTAAAGAGGCTGCAACTGCATTTGCCATACCTGCATGAGTTTTTATTACAATAGTATGCATAGCCGACTGTATATTTATTACCGACCTCGAAAAAATCGCAAGATGCTCCCTGTTTTCCTGACTCTGACTTTTAGTAACAGCATACTTATATGAGCCGTCCGCAAGTGGCAATTTAATAAGCCCCAATTCCTTTATATCCCTCGAAACAGTCGCCTGCGTAACCAAAAAGCCCGCTGATTTTAATTCTTCTGTCAGTTGTTCCTGCGTTTTAACGTCTCTTTCGGATATTATATTAAGTATTTTACGATGTCTTTTTTGTTTCATATCAAAACCTCATAGCCTTTCCTATAATTTTGCCATCATCGTATGGTAAAATGACTGTTTGCCCAGCTTAATAATTTTGAGCCTGTATTCCGACCTCTCAACAGTCACAGTATCACCGCTTGTCATAACACATTTGTTCTCGCCGTCTACCGTCACAGTTGCTGTATGACTTCCGCTTTCCGTAATCTGCAGGGTTATTTTCTTTTGCTGTGACATAAGCATTGGACGTGCCGACAACGTGTGCGCGCATATAGGGGTTGCGATAAAAAGCGTCATTGTCGGGTCTGCCACAGGACCACCTGCTGAAAGTGAATACCCTGTCGAACCGGTAGGTGTTGATATTATAAGTCCGTCCGCCATATACTCACTTACCTTTTCGCCATTCGCATAAAGCTCCATAGCCACCATCTTTGCTTCCGGCTTTGATATAACAAGGTCATTTAAGGCGATATATGTTGATTTTCCGTTGTTGCCGGAAATTGTCACGTTCATCATCATTCTTTCTTCAACATCATAGTCATCTGCCAAAAGTCTGTCACAGGCATCTTCCATATCAGCCGTCTCCACTTCGGTCATAAATCCGACTTTCCCAAGATTAATTCCCATAACTGGAATACCGCTTCTGCCGCACGGCTCCGCCGCCTGAAGCATCGTTCCATCGCCGCCCAGAATGATTACTGCGTCCACGCCCTCGTAAACACTCCCGTTTGTGTACTCGCTTGTTATGCCGTCCACCCTGTCCTTTTCCTGCATAACAATATGAGCTTTGCCAAAAAGATAATCACAAAGCTTTTTCGTATATCTGTATTCCGTGTCCTTTGTATAATTCGGAATGACCGCTATTCTTTTCACAACCGCACCCCTTTCACAAATTGTATATTTATACATATTATACAATCTTTTATCTTAAATTGCAAGTAGGACGGAAATTTTTTTGACAAAATATAAAGGTTTGGCTATAATATATGAAGAAACTACGGAAAATGAGGGATTTATTATGACGAAATTATGTATATTTGACTTAGACGGAACACTTACCGATACACTTCCTGCACTTACACATTTTGGGAACACAGCACTTGCTTCCTTCGGCTTTTCTGAAATCCCTATGGAACGGTATAAGAAGCTTGTCGGCAATGGGCGTGACCTTTTAATTCACAGAATGCTTGCAGAAATCGGTGCTGATACACCAGAAAATTATGAAAATGTCGGCACGGTATATGATGCAGCTTATGAGGCTGAACCTCTTTATGAAACCAAGCCGTATGACGGAATTATTGAACTTTTAGATAATCTAATTAAAAACGGTGTAAAAATTGCCGTACTTTCAAACAAACCGCATAATGTAGCAGTTGACGTTATACGCCTTTTCTTCGGCGACCGTTTTGATGCAGCATACGGCCAGCGCAGCGGAATCGACATAAAACCGTCACCAGACGGTGCCTTAATGATTGCGGACGAGCTTGGGATTTCGGTTTCTGACACAATTTTTATAGGCGACACAAATGTCGACATCGCAACAGGAAAAAATGCAGCTATGAAAACAATCGGAGTTTTGTGGGGCTTCCGTGACGAAGAAGAGCTTTCTACTGCCGGAGCTGATTACATTGTAGAAAAACCACAGGAAATTTTAGATATAATTTTAAAATAGAGATTAAGAAAAACGGAGCATTTTAAAGAAAAACGGAGCATTTTAAAGCAATAAATTTATATTTTGAATTTTTTTCAAAAAAGTATTGACTTTATTTTACAAATATAGTAGAATGTTAGCTGTTGGTTTGCGGATACGTAAAATTTACCGCAAACAGTAGTTTAATCGTTTATATTAAGGAGGTAAAATCAATGAGTAGCTATATGCAAAAACCACAGGAAGTTGAAAGAAAATGGTATATCATTGATGCTGCCGGCAAGCCACTCGGTAGAGTAGCAGCTACTGCAGCAAGCATTTTAAGAGGCAAGCACTTGCCTACATTCACACCAAACGTTGATTGCGGCGACCACGTAATCATCTTAAACGCACAACAGGCTGTTTTAACAGGTAACAAGATTAACCAGAAGGTTCGTTACTATCACACAGGCTGGGTAGGCGGAATTAAAGAAATCCACTACAATAAGCTTATGGCAGAAAATCCTGAAAAGGCTATGATGTACGCAGTAAAGGGTATGCTCCCGAACAACACAATCGGCAGATCAGCTCTTACAAGACTTCGCGTATATAAGGGCACAGAGCACAACCACGCAGCTCAGAAGCCTGAAGCTTGGACACAAGAGATTAAGTAAGGAGGATTTGAAACATGGCTAAAGAACAGTACTGCGGAACAGGCAGAAGAAAATCATCTGTTGCCAGAGTAAGACTCGTTCCTGGTAACGGTAAAATCACAATCAATAAAAGAGATATTGATGACTACTTTGGACTCGATACACTAAAGGTTATCGTACGTCAGCCACTTACAATCACATCAACAATCGCTAAGTTTGATGTAATTGCAACTGTTGAAGGCGGCGGATTTACAGGTCAGGCTGGTGCTATCCGTCACGGTATCGCAAGAGCACTTTTGGAAGTTGATACAGATGCATATCGTGCAACTTTAAAAGCAGCAGGTTTCTTAACAAGAGACTCAAGAATGAAGGAAAGAAAGAAATACGGACTCAAAGCAGCAAGAAGAGCTCCACAGTTTAGTAAGAGATAAAAAAATTCAGTTTTTTATTCCCACAAACCCAGTGTTTGTGGGAATGTTTCAGTTTTAAAGAACCGATAAAAACACACGAAAACCAGTTAGTGACACACAAAAGATATACAAGTGATACACACAAAAAAGCAAGCAAAAAACCAGGATTGAATCATCTTCAGTTCCTGGTTTTTATATAGCTTATATCAAATCAATTGCTTCAACAAGTTGCTGTATATCAAAATGTGTATATACTTTTTCAGTTAATGACATTGCACCCGCATGCCCCACGATACGCTTTATAATGGTTTGATTGACTTCCGCTTTTGCTAACAAAGAAATTGTTGTGTGTCTTGTATCATGTGGTAAATGTTGAAGTTCCATTTCTTGCATTAAGGGTTTCCAATACGAATCAAAATAATTTCTGTATGTGAAATGTTTTCCTTCAGGTGTGCAAACAAGATAGTCACAACCTTCTTTCTGCATCCATTTTTCAAAGAAAGGTAAAACTTTTTTGGAAATTGGAACTTTACGAATTCCAGATTCTGTTTTTGAAGCAATAACATCAAAATACCTTTCTTCCAGGTGAACATCCTGTTTTTTTAAATCTAATAATTCTGATATACGAACACCGCTGTAAATTAAAATCAAATAAATTTGAATATATTCATTGCGATTGACATTATTCCATAAAGTTTGAATTTCTGATTCAGTGAATGGTTTATGTTTTTCTTCTTTTCCTTTTTCCTTGTGCTTAACAATATCAACAAATTTAGAATAGTCTTTTTGACAAAGGTCATTTTCCATAGCAAATTGGTATAGTTGATTGAAAAGAACTCTTAACTTTCGCAATGTGGGGTAATTTTTACCGCAAGTGTCAATTACACCTTGAAGATGCGTTTTCCTGATTTCAATGAATTTCATGCTATAAAGATTCTTGCATACAGCATAGGATGCTTTATATCCGTTTACATTTGAATGTGATATTGTTTCAAATTTTTCTGCTGACCATTTATCATATATTTCTGCAAAGGTTATATCATTATTTATATCATATGGATTTGAATTGTATATAGCTAATGCGTTCAATGCTTCTTCTTTTGTTTCATAATATCCAATATATTGATATTTCCTTTTAAGTTTATCACCTTTTTCATCAATTTCCCATGAGATTGTTTTTCTTATTGCCCAGGGTTTTCTTCTATTTCCAGGCAATTTGTAAACTGAACCATATCCATTTGGTAGTTTCATATCAATTCTTCCTTTCTGATTGACAAATCAAAAAAGAATTGATATAATAAATACATACCATTTCATTTTTGATTTGCTCGCTTGCATTCATTTTGATTTGGTTACTTTCTGAATTCCCAGTGTTGCAGCACAGGGAATTCTTTTTAGTTAATTGTTGTTGGAATCATTTTCTGTTGCAGCAGAAGATGGTTCTTTTTTGTATTTTGGATGTATTGCCAAGTCAGCAACATATTGAACAGCTTTGGATTTACCTAAAGAATTTAATGTATCGAAATCATTCAACATTGCCAATGCATCTGACCCAAATGCTTTTTCAATTTCTTCTATAAGTTTCACATCAGAGCGAAGTTTTTCTATATCCACTGTCAAATCAAATGGTGATACTCCCAGAACAGATGCAATATCTTCAATCACATTCCATGGTGCTTCTATTGAACCATTTTCATACTTTCTAATTGTAGCTTCCTTTTTTCCGATAGCTTCCGCAAGTTCTATTTGTGTCATTTTCATTTGTTTTCGAACAGCTTTAACCCGCTTTCCAAAGACAGTTTTATCCATAAATTCACTTCCTTTCACCTTTAAATGTGATTTCATTATATCACAACCGATATTAAAAATCAAGTATTTTCTAAAATAATCTAAATATATCTATTGACAATATTGTTTTAAAGGTGTATAATATAACAAAAAACGATATTTAAAATATCGGTACAAGGGGTGAAAATATGAAAATAGATAATCAAAAGTTTGAAATCGCTATAGCAAATGCTTGTATGACATTTAGTGACTTATCAAAAAAATCAGGAATTTCACTATTCACCATCACAAGAATGCAGGGTGATGTAAAAATAAGACCTGAAACTATTGGGAAAATTGCAAAAGCATTAAATGTAAAAGTTGAAGAACTGATTGAAACAACTGCTGCAACAGTCAATCAGAACACCAGGAATTCAGAAAGTAATTAAAATGAAAGTGAGAGAATCAAAAATGAAAACAAATCTTTTAGAAAAAATCAATCTTGAAGAAATACTTGCCATCACATCATCAGGCACAAAAGGAAAACATTATGTGAATGTGACACTTCAAAACGGCGATATAATCAGACATTCCATGAATGATGCATTTGGAATCCATTATTGCAATGAATTCATTCGTTCCCTAAAAGTTTATGATGAAATATATCTTGAAGAATGTTTGCACAATCACATACATTTGTATGAGAAAATCATAAGTGATTGCAATTACCTTATTCATATAAAAAAGGTTCTTGATTTATTACATAGACAAGACATCACCGCAAATCAAATATATTTATGTATATTAAACAGAATACTTCCCAAACACAATGTATCATATGATGAAGCAATATTGCACAGACCATTGAAAGAATGGGTTCAGGAAGCTGTTACATATTTCAATTAAGGCGGTGAGAAAATGACGGAATTAAAACAAATTGCATCTATCCTATATGATGGCTTTTATTGTGGTGGCGGTGGTAGTGACGGAAATCCAAAAGTCAGAAAAGGAAAATCAAAACCTGCTTCTTTAGACTATGCGTTAAAAAATTTTCCTTATATTCTTGGAAAAATTAAAAACAACATTATTATAACAGATTATGATTCTGATGAAACATTTCAAGCAAGATTTGCTATTGTGAAAGCTTTAGAGCAAAGCTGTATAGTAATTAAATCCCCACACAAAGGCGGTCATATCTATTGGTTCAACAGAAATCATTCATATACAGTTAGTAACAGTATAAATAAAACAATATTAACACTTTCCCCAGTTGATTATAAATGTGGAATAAAAATTGTTAAAAGCACTGGTGAAATCAAAGATTCAGATTGTTATGGGTGTTTATCAAATGATGATAAGACTTTAAGAAAGATACTATATATCAAAATCAATGATGATAATACACTTGATGAACTTCCATTTTATGATTTACCAATGAAATCAGGAATAAAACATAACTTCCTTAATATGAAATCAGGTGATGGAAGGCAAGATGGATTGTTTACTTATATGAACCCATTAAAAGCTGAAGGGTATTCTTATGAGCAATTCAGAATAGTTTCTGAACTTATTGATAAATTCATATTTTCAGAATCATTGGGTGATGAATTTGAAAATGCTATCAGAAAAGAAGCATGGGATTCAATCAATAGTTCAGCAAGTTCTGAATTTTTCAGGGGTAAAACTTTTTTACATGATAGATTTGCGGAACATTTAAAAAATACTTATTACATTAGAAAAATAAATGGACAGCTTCAGATTTATAAAGATGGTGTGTATGTCAGCGGTAATGAAGAAATAGAAAAGTGCATGTGCAAAGAAATCCCATCACTGACTGATGCAAAAAGAAAAGAAACTTTAAAGCAGCTTAATCTGATATGTGATGAAATTGTTATAAATGATAAGAATGCACATATGATTGCATTCAGAAATGGTGTATTGAATATTTTGGATGATTCATTCACACCATTCACACCTGACCATGTTATCACAAACAGAATTGATTGGGATTATAACCCACAGGCTTATGATGAACTGACGGATAAAACACTTGACAAGATTGCTTGCAATGATGAAAATATCAGGTCATTACTTGAAGAATGTATAGGTTCATGTTTTTACAGGTCAAACACTCTTGCAGGTGGAAAAGCATTCATACTAACAGGAACAGGAAGCAACGGAAAGTCAACTTTTATTGAAGTTCTTCAGTCGATACTTGGTGAAAATAATTATTCTGTTTTGGATTTAAAAAGTTTATCTGACAGGTTTTCAACAATTATGATGTTTGGTAAGCTTGCAAATTTGGGTGATGATATTAGTAGTGAATATATTGCTGATGTGTCAATTTTCAAGAAAATAACCAGGGGTAATGAAATTGATGCAGAACAGAAAGGTCAACCGAAATTTAGTTTTAAACCTTATGTAAAACTGATTTTTTCTGCAAACAACATTCCCCGAATGGGAAGGGGTGACACATCAGCTGCACATGACAGATTGTTGATTATACCCTTTAATGCACACTTTTCAAAAAATGATGCTGATTATGATAATACAATAATATGGAAATTGCAAAGTCAGGAAGCTATGGAATATCTGATTCAATTAGGAATTCAGGGGTTAAAAAGAGTGCTTCAGAACAAGCAATATACACATTCTAACAAAGTTGATTCACAGCTTGATGAATACCGCATTGAAAACAACCCTATTCTTTCATTTGTTGAAGAAATTGGTGCTGATTCAATTGAAAATGAACCGACAAAAGATATTTTTACAAGGTATTGTGTTTACTGCTCACAAAATGGTTTTAAACCTGTTTCAAATATAAATTTTTCAAGACAGATATGCAATCAATTAAATTTGAAAACAGTTTCAAAAAAAGTAGGCGGAAAAAAATATCAAATCTTTATAAAACAAGTACAAGATACAAGATAAAATATAATGGGTACAAGATTAAACACACTCATTTTGTACTGCTTCAAAACCGCACGAAATCAAACTTTTTTGTTGCAGTACAAGATGGTACAAGATGTTTTTAACTTCTTGTGGAATAAATAAAAAAATAAATACTCTAAAATTTTATTTTAAAAAAAATAATATAATATATAATTTAATTTATCTTGTACCATCTTGTACTATTGAAAATTATTATTCAAAGAAAGGATTGAATTAAATGAATATATCAGATGTTAAAAAGAACCATCCAACATTTCTGACCGATAATATATTGATAAATAAAGTCGGCAGAATTAACTACTATATTGACCCAAGAACAAGAATTGCTACTGATGGTGAGATACAGAAAGTAAAACCCATTGCATGGAATCATACATATTTTTGGATTGTATGCCCTTTCTGTCAAAAAATTCACCAGTATTCAATCATGCAGACCAGGAAAGATAAACATGTTGTATATGCAAATTGTAAAGGCAGAATTAATAACGGAATTGACCAACAACCACTTTTGATTGATTCTATATGAGCAGAAATCAAAGTGTTGTCAGATTTGTCAGTCCTTAAAAAAGGGAAGCACAAGAAAAACACTTGCTGAATGGAAAAATAAGTATGGTGACATTTCCGACACCATAAAAGGAAGGTGAAGTACATGAATAAAGATAATTTGATACCCAACAGCACCCGAACACATGAAGAATTAAGTGAAATGGGAAGAAAGGGCGGTGTTGCATCTGGTTTAGCCCGCCGTGCAAAGAAGGAACGCACACAGGATTTACAGGCAGTTGTAAACCGTTGCACATACAATGAAGTTATTGGAATGTTGCTGAAAAACAAGAAATGATAAAGCCCGAACAAAGCCCGATTATATATACATTTCGCACACCCTAAAAAGGGCGGGCGAAGTTGTTGACATTCAGGTTGAAAATTTGGATAAATTTTGATTTGAACAAGACTTTTCAAGACTTTTTAACAACAAAAAACCCACATAAACCCATATGAATCAAATGTTTTATATATGTTTGTCAGTATAAACAATCAAAATTATGAAGGGAATGATGCAATATGGCAAAAGCAATAACTGATATTGAACTTACTGCGGTTATCGGTGAAGAATTATTCAAAAAATGTTTAGAAAAATTTCATGGTAGACAATATTATTTTAAGAAAAAATCAAACCCCTTGCAGTTTAAAAACCAAAGAGAAAAAGAAGAATTTATCCATGATGCGTTTTTAAACGGATTGTCCTTTGAAGAAATAGGTGTAAAACTGCAAATTACCCCCGAATATGCAAGAAAGGTTTTTTATAAGCAGTTGCACCAAAAGAAAAACAGTTAAAACTGGCAATAGAAAATTTTAGAGAATATCCATATATTGTGCATATATATTTATTACAATCACAATATATGGTATAATTAGGTATAATCATTGAATTGGTTGTGCCTTTTCTTTTTTGCCCTGAAATATCTTTATTTCTTACCTGTGACACACAAAATTAATACAAAACAGTGATTTTACAATGTGTTGTAATTATCACACTGATAATTTTAACACTGAAAGGATGATGAAAAATGGAAAAATCAATAAACAGCACTGAACCAAACTACAACATTGAAGAATTTACAAAAGAATTAATAAGCATTTTCGGGAAGCTTAAACAGACACAATGGAATGATAAATTTATCAATCAATATTCTGCTTACAAAAGAATTCTTGACTTGTATGCAAATATGGGTGAGGTTCACATCAGGAATATGAAAAATGCAGTGGCTTATTTTAAACAAGAGCAACAAAAATATTATGACCTTTGTAAAGAATTGTTTACAGTTGCAAAAAACCTTAACCCCAAATTTGTTGATATTTCAGAACCAAAGCTTCAGCAACAGATGGATGACCTGCAAAAGATGATGCAAGTATTGGAAAAGCAGATGGGTGAAACAAATGTATCATGAATACATTAAACAGCAGCTTAATACAATTACAGCTATTGTGAACAAACGGAACAAAGAAATACACTATATATCAAATTTAAAGTATAGAGTAATTTCAGGAAGAAAACACATCCCTATTACAGACAAAATGAGAAAATCAATGATTCGGAAGGTTAAAGAAAAATATAGTTTTCAAATTTCAAAGCTATATGATGAAATAAATGAACAACTAAATTCTTTAAATCTTCCAATATTAGAAAACCCATACAAATGAAAGGTGGTAATTTGAAAATGAATATTACATTGACTAAAGAAACAAATAAGCTTATTGAAGCACACAGAGCTATTGACAAGAAAGGTGCAGATGATATGTGGGCAGTGTTGGATAAATGGAAAGAACCTTCCATGATAAATAAATATCAGCCTGAAGCATTAATTTCAGAATGTAATGCTGAACTGAATGAAGTTATTTCTGAATGCAGAAAAGCTGATACTTTATTGAATCAAAGATTAAAAAACGAAGTTTCAAATGCAAAAGCAAAAGCCATTCCTTGCTGCATTACATCCATTACAAAACCAAATGATTATGCAATGCAAGTAAATAATGCGTTACAGTTTATCACACTTGAAGGTGAAGAACTCACTGATGAAAAAGCCTATAACATTCTGAAACAGTTTATTGAAGATTATGAACAGATGGAATTGTTTGCAGCAGTTGTTGAAAAACAGGTAGGTGCAGAAAAATTTATAAATGCAAATGGTACTTGCGTTTTCAATAAAACTTTTGGTAAATACAGCAGAGCAAAGGCAATTATAAATTTGTTTAATGAGATTGAAGCTTTATCAGAGAATCTTTTTATCATCCCTAAAGTGGCAAGTAATACATTCATTATAAATGCACATTATTTCAATGTAGTTAAGGATGGTTATGCAGAAATTGCAGATGAACAAAATATTTTAAACTTGCTTGCCGAACTGGATATTGCACTAAAGGATGTAATTGAACCAATAAAGTAATTAAGGGGTGAAGCTGATGACAAATGAAGAATTGGTTGAGCAAATACAATTAGGAATAAATGTTCAAAACAATATGGGTTTGCTGTATGAGCAGAACAGAAATTTTATTTATAAATTGGCTTTACCCTATTCTAATTATGTTGAAATTGATGATTTAATGCAAGAAGCATATTTTGGACTTAAAAGAGCAGTTGAAGGTTTTGATTCAAGTAATAAATTCAAATTTTTAACATATGCAGAAGTTAAAATAAAATCAGCAATGCAGCGGTATTACTATAATCATGGATTGACAAAGCGAATATCGGTTCATACCCTTGAATTGATACACAAATATCATAGGTTCAGGAAAGATTTTCACAACAAAAATAATGCGTATCCATCTGAAGAACAAATTCTTAATGAACTTCATATAACAGCAAAAAAACTTAAAGAACTGGAAACAGTCATTCATTCAGAACATTGTCAAAGTATGAATGATATTATTCCAGGAACTGAAGATATTACACTTGAAGAAAGCATTGCAGATGAATATGATTTAGAAAATGATGTGACTGATAGAATCAGCACTGAAGCAGTAAATAAATCTATTTGGGAAGCTGTAAAAGAATTAGATAAAAGAAGTTCTGAAATAATAATTGGCAAATACAAAAACGGATTGACATTAGAAAAAATTTCAGAATTGTTGAACATATCAAGAACAAGGGTGCAGCATATGGAACAATTTGCATATAAAACTTTATATGATAAAAAAACCATTATGGAAGCTGCTGAATTTTATGGTTATGATTTAGCAGCTTCTTATCATTATGGTGTCAGTAGATTTAAAAACACTTTCACATCATCAACAGAATATGTTGCGATAAAAAACATTACTTTACAAGAGAAAATGAAAAAGTTAGATAATAAACTTAAAAAAATTATGGATGGGCGGTTGTAATGAGCATGAAAGAAAAACTATACCAAATTAAACTTGCATACAAGTTTGTTGAATTTTACAAAAAAGATATTGAATGGTGTAATAAGCAAATTGAAAAATCAATTGCATATCGTGATTCTTTATCAACTGAATGTGACCAGTATATTGTAAAAATCAATAATTTTCTTGCTGCTGTTGAACAGTTGCCTGAAGCATGGCAAACAATTATATTAAGAATATATATCGAAGGTGCGACAATAGAAAATATAGCTTCAAGAAATAATTGTACCGTTGATGATATTATAAACATTCATGACTTGGCTTTGCAAAAGCTTGAAACATTAATCTGATAATAACTGTTTTTACAGATTATTATAAATACTATTTAGCAGAAAGGGGGTGTAAAGTAATATGAGTAAAATTTCTACTATAATCGAACTTCAGGATAGAATGACCGCCCCATTGAACAACATGGCTAATGCAATGCAATCAACAATAAGTGTTGCAAATGATTTGAACAACACTGGGATTGATTTAAATGTTGACAATACAACATCAAAAATTTCAGATTTAGTTCAGCAATTGCATAGTGTTGAAGCAATACAAGATGATATTTGTGCCAATGCTGAAAATATGTATATCATACCAAAAGATATGCAAAATGACATACGAGATGTCAATGCAGAAATTCATAGATTAAAAGCTGCTTTAGAATTTGCTGCTTCTCCTGACATGGATGTAAGTTCAGCAATTAAACAATATGATTCAATTCAAAATTCTATCGAAGAATTAATTGAAAAGCAAGGTGCATTAAATTCAAAGATGGCTTCATCCCCATTTCAGACAGGAACACAAGCAACCCCTGTCACATGGAATTCAAATGGTTTTGATGTGTTTACAACAAGCGGTGCAGAAAGATATGAACAGGAAGTTCAATCTTTGAACCAATACTTGCAACAGTTGTATGGAACACAGCAACGAATCACACAACAGGCGGTCAACACTGATTTATTCCCTGAAAACATGGTTGCAGACCTGACCCACATGCAGGGTAAGATGGAAGCAATCAGAGCGAAAGTTCAGCAAATTGAGCAGAACCCATTGAATATGGGTAGTGATGAAGCTAACAGTCAGCTTGAACAGTTAAGAAGTCAGTTGCATCAGATGATTGATGCACAAAATGATTTGAACAGTGCAGTTGACAACATGGATGTTTCTGCTGCAAATTCAGCATACCAAAGACTTTCTTCAACAATCAACACAACTGAAGCACAAATCAGGGATAATGTTGACGAACAAGGCAGGTTCACAAATGAGGTTAAAAACAGTGAAAATGCTGCTTCAGGTTTAATGTCAACAATTAAAGGTGTTGTTGCTGCTTATGCTACAATTCAGACTGCAAAAATGGTCATTGATGTTTCTGACACTTTGACACAGACAACTGCAAGACTGAACATGATGAATGATGGACTTCAGACCACTGAACAGCTTCAGCAAATGATTTTTGCTTCAGCTGAAAGGTCAAGGGGTTCATATCAAGCAACAGCAGATACTGTTGCAAAATTGGGGTTGAATGCAAGTGATGCTTTTAATTCAACACAAGAGATTGTCACATTTGCAGAGCAGTTGAATAAGCAGTTTATAATTTCAGGTGCATCCATTGAAGAAATGAAAAATTCAACATTGCAATTAACACAGGCTTTGTCAAGCGGTGTTTTGCGTGGTGATGAATTGCGTTCTGTATTTGAACAAGCACCAATGATTGTTCAAACCATTGCTGATTATATGGATGTTCCAATTGGTAAAATCAGAGAAATGGCAGCTGATGGTCAAATTACAGCAAACATTGTAAAAAATGCAATGTTGGATGCTGCTGATGAAACGAATGCAAAATTTGAATCAATGCCAAAAACATTTGGTCAGATTTGGACATCTATGCAGAATCAGGCTTTGATGGCTTTTCAACCTATACTTCAAAGACTAAATAAAATTGCAAACAGCAAGGCATTCAATACATTTGTCAACAATGCAGTTTCTGCTTTAACAGTGTTAGCAGGTGCATTGACAACTGTTTTTGATATTGTTGTCAAGGTCGGTGCATTCTTTGCAGATAACTGGTCAATCATTGCACCGATAATATACGGAATCACAGCAGCGGTTGCTGCTTATACAGCGGTTATGCTGATATACAATGCAGTTCAGGCAATAAGCAATTTACAGAAGAAAATAGCTGCAATTTCAACAGTCATGCATGGTGCAGCTATAACGCAGGAAATGATTGCAACCACTGGCTTGACAGCAGCACAGCTTCAATTCAATGCAGCCTTGTATGCTTGCCCTTTGACATGGATAATCCTTTTAATCATAGCAATTATTGCATTGTTTTACATTGTTATTGCAGTAATAAATGATATTTGCGGAACATCAGTCAGTGCAACAGGAATAATCATGGGATTGCTTGCAACACTTGGTGCTTATATATTCAACTGTATTGCATACTGGTGGAACATAATTTCAGCATTCATTGAATTTTTCGTGAATGTTTGGAAAAATCCTGAATATGCAATCAAAGCACTTCTTGTGAATTTAATCAATGCCTTCCTGAACTTCTGCTTGGCAATTGTTCAAGGAAATGGTGCTGCAATCGGTGTGATTGTCGGTGCATGGTATGCGTTTTGTCAGATAATTTCAAACATTGTTGCAGCGGTTTATAACTTCTTTGCAATGTGTATTGAATGGATTGTCAACGCATGGAACCAGTGTGTGTTTGCGGTTCAAACATTACTGTATAACATAGCTGATGCAGCTTTGGGTGCAGCACAAGGTGCTGCTTCTTCAATGGAAGCTGCTGCAACTGCAATTGGAAATGCTTTTGTAAGCGGTGCAAATGCTGCAATCAATGCAATTAACTGGATAATTGATGCAATTAACATGATACCTGGTGTAAATATTGGGAAGTTTAGTCAATTAGGACCTGTCAGCTTCAATGCTGTTTCAACCAAAATTGGTGACATGCGAAGCAATCTTTCCAAACCCACTGCACCTGAAACATTCACCCTTGACAGAATGGATTTTGGAAGTATTTCTGAAGCTTATGACATGGGTAATCAAGCAGGTCAGGATTTTGCAGCAGGATTTGAAGGAACAGTTGCAGATATTCAGTCAGGGATGCAAGACTGGCTTGGTGAAACACCTGATGATTATTGGGAAGCACCAAAGCTTGATTATATCAATCTTGGGGATGCTGCAAAAGCAGGTTATGAATTCGGTTCAGGTGTTGAAGATAAACTTTCAAATTTGGGAAGCTTTGACACTGGTGACATGGAAAACATGCTAAATGACATTGCATCAAATACTGGTGATACTGCTAAAAATAGCGGTAATGCAGCAGATGGTGCAGGTAAAGCAGCAGATGCTTTGGATTGTACGGATGAAGAATTGCAATATTTAAGAGATATTGCAGAAAGGGATGTAATCAACAGGTTCACAACTGCTGAACTGAAAGTTGAAATTCATTCTGAAAACAACATCAATTCTGATTTAGACATTGATGGTGTTGTTGATAGATTTACAGAAAGAGTTCAAGAAGAACTTGAAGCTGTTGCGGAAGGGGTGCATGTATAATTAAATCAGCTTAAATTCATCTTTTCTTTATAGTCAAATACCCTTTGTAAACTTTATAGATTTTGCAAAGGGTATTTTTTCATTTCAGTTGATTTATTCATCAAAATATGCTATAATTATGTAAAAAGATTGAAGGTGTTTAAAATGCGTGTGTACGAATCATGGATGCAGTATATTGTTTGTTATCCCTGTTCTGATGAAGAAGGTTTTGACGGAATTCATGATGGCGGTTGGAAAGGTGTCAGAGATGATGCACCTGATGAAGCCAAACAAGCATTTCAAAAATTTCTTGAAGAAGAAAAAGAAAATCTAAAAAATCATGTAAAAGTTTGAAGGTGAAATTTAATGGATGATTTAAAGAAGATGTCTGATAAGGAATTATCTATCAGAATGGTTATGTATATTGAACGAGTTCAGAAACTTATGGATTCTGTATCAGAAATAATGGATGGAAAAGGAACAAAAATGTTGATTAATTCCATTCATCATGAATATAAAGCAATTAAACAAGCAGTAAAAGATGATGCACATTATTTGAATCTGACTATGAACAGAAGGATTGATGAAGGTTCTGAACTGTATAATGGATTTTTCAAACCTTCCATCAGTGAAGCTGCTGCATTCGGTTTTGCTTCATCTACAAATAGCAGGATAGATTTCAAGTTCTATGATTCACTTGAAGAAGCAAGATATAAGTTAACTAAATTCTATACTTTGGAAGAATGGAAAAAGGTTATTGAAAGTTAATTTTCAAAATGGTGTATATGTATGAGAAACATATCAATTGAAATTTCTGAACAAACTAAAAATATTATTGAACTTGCGACAGGAACAAGCATTGAAAATATACTTGAGCAAATTAAATTTGAAATATTAAAGGATAATGAAGCACATGGTAAAATTTCAGTTTGTGAAGCAGCAAAAAGAATGAATAAATCACCACAATTTGTCAGAATGGGATTGCAGCAAGGCACACTTCCCTTTGGTGCAGCTGTAAAAATGCCAGGTGGGAAATATTCATATTATATCAGTCCTAAAAAGTTTTATGAATATGTGGGAAATACTGAAAATAACTGAATTCTTAAAAAGTTCAGCTTTTTACCATAAGATATACAAGTGATATACAAAAAGTGTTGTAAGGCTTGAAAATAGGCAGTTTGGAATTATGTAAGAGATAATTATTATCTACTACAAATCCTACAACTATCGCAGTTGTGGGATTTTTTATGTCCTTTTGTCGCAAGTTTGTCGCAAATGCCTGCTACAACAAAAAATACTGCCACTTGTTAGGTAGCAGTATTAAGCAAATCATTACATAATGAGTCAGATATTCTTGTATTATGTTCTTAAAAGATGCGTACGAAAAGTCAAAACAAAGCATTTTAAGTGGCGAAATCACAAATCTCGAAGTTGTTACAATTAAAACCTGTGCGACGGATTTAAAATAACTATCTCCGCCTTTTTGATGCATTAAATTTTATGAGTTTAAAAAAGGAATCAAATAAACAAAATCAGGGCAGATACAAAATCTGCCCTTTAAATTTATTAAATTGTAAGCACGCCGTCAGGGGATTCAATCAAAATCTGTATATCTTCTTCATTTCCCGTCTCGGCATTAATATAAATGAGGAAGTTTCTGCCGTTTGCGGTACCTTTGAATTCATAGCACAAAACTTCTCTTTTTGAGTCCTTTGGAATTAACGCAGTATTTACGTCATCAATATCCAGATGCGAGCTGATTTTTGCTCGTGCTTCCTGTTTTGTAAGCTGAGGAGTCCTTATATCACGGATTGTATGATTCATAATATATCCGTTTGCTTCCATTCCGATAACCTCACCGTCGTCAAGTGCAATTTTCACTTTAATAAGGTCGGAATAACAAACCACATTGTTCTGTTTATATGCAAAGTTGAGTGTTGCTACACCGTTTGTCTTTTCATAATAGCTGCTCTGCATATTTTCAAATCCCTTTGATTTCAAAAACTCTTCGCCCTTTTGGATTGCGTCTTCGACAGACAGCTTTTCTTCTCTAACGTTGCGGTTTTTGAGGAAATAAACAACATATCCGCCCTGTTTTGTCAGACTCACAGTTGTTTCTTGTCTGCCTTCCTTTACCCTAAACATATATGAGTTCATAAGTGAGTTCTGCGTTTCGCCTACATACACCACGTTTTCCTTATCGGCTCCAAAAAACTTGATGACCTTTCCTGCCGCCTCTTCCTTCGAAATCTCGCGTACACCTTTTAACATTTTAGGCTCCATACTCTCAATATGCTCGGAAAACGGGCCGTCATAGATAAGTGAAGGATATTCGCCGAATTCTTTTTCTATCGCAGAAAATGGGTCCGATGTTTCCGCATAAGCCACCTTCTGAAGAGAAATATTTGCATTTTCACCAAATCTCAACTTTCCGCTGTAAACCTTATCAGAAAGCTCGGCAAGAGACTGATTAAGACTTGATGCATAAGTTCCCAGAGAGTTTAAATTTTCATATTCTTCCTGCGTAATTGTGCGTTTGTCAATCAGGCTCTGGCTCAAAGTATAGGTATAATCTCCTACCTGCGACAAAAACTTTTCCGTTTTATCAAGACGAACTTCTGAAATCGGCAACTGTGCAAGACAGGATTTTGCTGCTGATGCCTGAACAGAAAGTTCCTGTGAGATTGTCGCCATTTCGCCCGCCGACGTTGCCAGCATACCCTTTGCAAGCAGAGTATCAATATCGTCAACATATCCCGTAAGTTCAAAAAATGCACGGTTGTAAGTATCCTCAAGACTCTGCTTATATGCCCTTGCCTTAAAAAACTCATACGTCCCGAACACACCAAGTGCTACTACAACCACACTTGTAATCCAATAAAATTTTCTTTTATCCATACGTCCTCCTATTTACAAAAACGGTGCTTTCCTATCTGAATGATAAGAGGTCTTGACCAAATCCACTTATTTGTCGCCGTTTCGGGATTGAAGTAATAAATCGCGCCATATGTCGGGTCCCAGCCATTCATCGCGTCCTGACACGCCTTATAAACCGTTGAGTTTTCGGCAATCGGCTCGTTAATTTGTCCGTCATCTACTGCCGTAAATGCGCCTGGCTGATATATAACTCCTGAAATGGTGTTTGGGAAAGACGGGTGCTTCACACGGTTTAAAATAACTGCCGCAACCGCTACCTGACCTTCATAAACTTCGCCTCTTGCTTCACCGTTTACGGCTCTTGCCAAGAGCTGAACATCGCTTGCCGAGCGCTGTGTCTGCGCTACCGTTTCCGTCGGTGCAAAACCTATCGCACATATAATGGCTGCTATGGCAATAATTCCGCATACAGCAAAAATTTTAATTTTTTTCATAAATTCACCTCTTTTTGATTTCTGCCATTATCTTTCCCTAAAAAATTCTTAATATGTATAACTTTTTCCTTTCCTGTCCACAATTACAACAGAATATGGAGGTTCTTATATATGAAAAAACTTTTTATCCCTGTTTTTATATGCATTTTGGCAATTTCATTTGTCTATGCGACTGAAATTCAGGCAGATATAAGCGGAAATCTCTTAAGAATGCACATAATTGCAAACAGTAATTCAGAATATGACCAAAATATAAAACTTTTTGTACGTGACGAGCTTTTAAAAAGCATCAAAGACACGCCGACCATTTCTTATTTAAGTAATCAGGCAAAACTCGCACTTTCAAAAACTGATGCCTCATACGGTGTATATGTAAAATCGGAACGGTGCTATGTGCCTGAAAAAGAATACAAGAACATACGCCTTCCTGAAGGGCTTTATACTTGCGTAAAAGTTGTTTTAGGTGACGGAGCAGGCGAAAACTGGTGGTGTGTTGCATATCCTCCGCTTTGCTTTACCGAGGAAGTCTTTGGCGAAATGAGTGATGATGCAAAATCAACACTTTCGGAAACCCTCAATAAAGAAACACTTAATACAATAGTTAAAACCGGCGATGTTAATTTTCGTTTTAAACTCGTAGAGCTTTTTCAGAAACTGAGGTTTAAGTGAAATATTAAATTTATTTTAAATCAAAAAAATTCTGTTTACATCTGAAAAATAATATGCTATACTTTCAGTAGCGGCAGGTGTCAAAACCTATATACCGACAGAAAGGAATGATATGCGTATGTCTCAAATGGAAATAGTTTGGATGATTGGAATTATTGCATTTGGCATTTTAGAAGCTGTTACTTTCCAGTTTATTTCAATCTGGTTTGCAGGCGGAGCCTTGATAGCAATGATTGCCGCACTACTTGGAGCAGGAGTTTTTACCCAGTGTGTTGTTTTCACAGCAACGACTATTATTCTTCTTTTAACAACCGCTCCTTTTGTACGGAAAATGACTAAAGGCAATATCAACAAAACCAATGCAGACAGCCTCATAGGAAAGACGGTTGTTATGACAAAAGCAACAGACAATATGGGCGACGGCGGTGAAGCAAAAGCCGGCGGAACTGTCTGGACAGTACGTTCTTTAGACGGTCAGCCTATATCTAAAGACGATGTTGTTACAATAGAAAAAATTGAAGGTGTAAAGCTTATCGCAAAAAAATAAAGGGGGATTTAAGTATGGGATTAGTATTAATTTTATTGGTTATTTTAATTATAGGAATTATTTCGAACATCAAAATTGTTCCGCAGGCGCACGCATATATTATTGAGCGCTTCGGCGGTTACAGTCAGACCTGGGGTGTTGGTCTTCATGTAAAAATTCCATTCATTGAAAAAATTTCAAAAAGAGTAAGCCTTAAAGAACACGTTGCAGACTTTCCGCCTCAGCCTGTTATAACAAAGGATAACGTTACAATGCAGATTGACACCGTAATCTATTACCAAATCACCGACCCGAAGCTGTTTGCATACGGAATTGAGCGCCCAATGATGGCTATTGAGAACCTTACTGCAACAACACTTCGTAACATTATCGGCGAAATGGAGCTTGACGAAACTCTAACGTCACGTGATATCGTAAACACAAAAATGCGTTCTATCCTTGATGAAGCAACAGACCCTTGGGGCATTAAGATAAATCGTGTTGAACTAAAAAACATCCTGCCTCCAAGAGAAATACAGGATGCAATGGAAAAGCAGATGAAAGCAGAACGCGAGCGCCGTGAAGCAATCTTAAAAGCAGAAGGTGAGAAAAAATCTGCAATCCTTTTAGCAGAAGGCGAAAAGGAATCTGCAATTCTTCGTGCTGAAGCTCAAAAACAGGCACAGATTAAAGAAGCTGAAGGTCAGGCAGAAGCAATTCTTCAGGTACAGGCTGCTATTGCAGAAGGTATCCGCAAAATTAACGAGGCAAATCCAAGCGACGCATATATCGCAATCAAATCCTTGGAGAGCTTTGAAAAAGCTGCTGACGGAAAAGCTACAAAAATTATCATTCCGTCACAAATTCAGGGTGTTGCAGGGCTTGCAACTACAATCAAAGAATTAATGAAAGACTAATATCTGCGATAACCCTCGCAGAATGTATGAACCAAAAAGGCTGCGGTAAATCAATTTTACCACAGCCTTTAATTTTTAAATAAGTTCATTTTCACCGGCAAGGATTTTCTTTCGGTGAACACAGAAGAAATCAACCACAAAATCCTCTGTATATTTTTCCATTGCATCAATCACAGTATCTGCTTTTAAATTATATGTATTTCCTGCCGCAACACACATTGTCAAAGACATAGTGCCTTCCGATGCCTCATCAACAGAAAAATCGTATATGTAAGGTCTTATGTCCGCTTCCTTTTCGCCGCTTTTTGTTTTCTTCATAACAAGAAGTTCCTTATTATTAAGAAAGGCTTTTTCATCAAACAGCGATGCATCATTACATTCAATTTCCACCTCATACACTGCTCTGTCGAGCTTTGAAAAATCGTGCATTTTGCCTTCTGTCGCGACAACCTCTAAAACCTCAAAACCATCTGGGAGTGCATCATTAATTCTTTTTTTTATTTCCTCTTCAGTATAATCGCCTTCAAAGCCGATTTTCATATATTCGCAAGAGGACGTAACACCTACCGAAAGAGGCATCGCAATCGTCATTACAGGATGCGGATTAAAACCTTGCGAAAAGGTCATTAAAAGCCCTGCACGGCGGACTGTCCTATGAAATGTCCTTATAAAATCAAGGTGCGAAATGTACTTTACACGGCTATCTCGTGCATATTTTAAAACATAATTACTCAAAACAAACACCTGCCCCATAAGAATTTACTCCGCAACCCGAACATTTCTCTCTACAGTTCGGTGTCGTCTCGGCGCGCTTTGCCTTTTCATTTTCACGCATAAAGTAATTTTTTGATATACCTATGCTGATATGTTCCCAAGGCAAAACCTCGTCATATGAACGTTCCCTTAAATACCAATCAGGATTTATTTTAGAGTCTTCAAAGGCTTTCATCCACTTGTCAAATCTAAAATGCTCGTCCCAGCTATCAAATCGACAGCCACTTTTTACAGCCGTTAAAATTGCAGGCAGAAGACGTCTGTCGCCTCTTGCGAACACACCCTCTAAATAGCTTGCCTTATTATCGTGCCAGTTATATTTAATTTTTCTGTTTGTGATTGAGGCTTTTAACATATCCTGTTTTCGGATAATTTCCTCACGCGAATCCTGTTTCGCCCACTGAAATGGTGTGAACGGCTTTGGGATAAAGCTCGACGTGCTTGTTGTTATATTGATATTTTTTGCACGATTTTCCTTTGGAACTGCAAAATACTGTTCTAAAACCTTCTGCGAAAGGTCGGCAATACCCAAAATATCCTCGTCTGTTTCAGTCGGAAGTCCTATCATAAAATAAAGCTTCACGTTTGTCCAGCCACCTTCAAACAGCATCTTTGTTGAAGTTAAAATATTGTCCTCGGTTACGTTTTTGTTTATAACATCACGAAGCCTTTGTGTTCCGGCTTCCGGAGCAAATGTAATACCTGATTTTCTCACCTTTTGCACCTTTTTCATAAGTTCAAGCGAGAAATTGTCAATTCTAAGTGACGGAAGAGACAAGCCGATTTTCTTTTTCTCTGTCAGCTCAAGTAAATTGTCGGTCAGGTCTTTAAGCTGCGAATAGTCGCTGGTACTGAGCGAAGAAAGTGAAATTTCATCATAACCGCTACATCCCAACAGGCTGTCTGCAAGTTCGGTCAAAGTTTCCGCCTTTCTCTCACGCACAGGTCTGTATGCATAGCCCGCCTCACAAAAGCGACAGCCTCTTATACATCCTCTAAATACCTCAAGCATAACTCTGTCGTGTACAACCTCACCAAACGGGACTATAACCTTATCTGGTGTATATGCCGCCTCAAAGTCCGTCATAATTCGCTTTGTGATTACTGATTTTGCTTCGGGTTCATTTGCAGTTATGCTTTTAACAGTTCCATCCTCGTTATAATCAACATCGTAAAAAGAAGGAACATAAACGCCTTCCAGCTTTGCAATCGCCTTTAAATATTCCCTTTTACTCTTTTTTCCGCTTTTTTTCCACTTTATATATTCGTCTGTAACCTCATTTATAATTTCTTCGCCTTCGCCCATCATCAAAAAGTCAAAAACCTCACAGATAGGCTCTGCATTATACGCACAAAGTCCACCGCCACAAACAATAGGGCAGTTTTCGTCTCTGTCTTTTGCAAGAATCGGGATACCTGCAAGGTCTAACATATTTATTACGTTTGAGTAGGAAAGCTCATAAGACAGCGTGAATCCAAGCATATCAAACCCAAACACCTCATCGCCTGTTTCAAGCGCAAAAAGACGCATATTCCTCTTTCGCATCTCTTCTTCCATATCGACCCAGGGCGCAAAAACACGTTCGCAGTATGTATCCTCACGTTCATTAAGTGCGTGATAAAGAATTTTCATTCCAAGGTGCGACATCGCAATCTCATATACGTCAGGGAAACAAAAACCAAAACGGCAGTCAACCTTCGATGCGTCCTTCATAACGCTGTTAAGCTCTCCGCCTGTATATCTCGTCGGCTTTTGTACCTTCATCAAAATTTTATCTCTTTCGGTGTATGCCATAATTTCTCCTTAATTAAAGGCTGCCAATAGCAGCCCTTAATCCTTTATTTTTTAATTATTCTACTACGTCAACAAACTTCGGTGCTTCATTTCCGACCGGCTTTTCTGCTTTTGCCTCTTTTTTCTTATCTTTTCTGCTGCAAAGCTTGTCAACGGCACCTGTAAACGCACAGTTTACCTTATCAACAACCTCAGGCACGAGGTCAATAATCTTGTCAACAGGTGTTGTTTTGTCGCTTATCGGAAGCAGCTTTACGTTTCCGTTTCCTACTACCAAAAATGCAATCGGCTTTACGTTTGCACCGCCGCCGCAGCCGCCGCCAAACATAGGATTTTGCGGAGTTACGGTATCCTGCTTTGCCGCAAACTGTGTTCCTCCTGCTCCAAATCCGAAGCTTACTGTCGAAATAGGAATAATCACTGTTCCGTCCGGTGTTGTTACCGAATCGCCCACAATGGTGTTTACGTCCACCATTGATTTGATATTGCTCATTGCAGTATCCATAAGTCCCTGTATAGGATGTTCTGCCATTGTCATTTTCTCCCTTCTTTATTTTTTATTTTTCTCAGTAATCTAAGTACATTAACTGTAACAATTATAATATGCACATTTTTAAGATGCAATATGCACCTTAGATGCAAATTAAAGCAAATATCACCAAAAATTGGCTGAATGTTCACATTCATTCTTTTAAGATTTGATTTGTGATGTATGATTCCAAGCACGCTATACACAAACCCGTTTAAAATGCCGGTAAAAATGCCGGTATGCATTGCATCTTCAAAGCCGAATTCTGCCTCGACCTCAACATTTTCGAAAACTGCAGCACGGCTTGCAACATAGTCTAAAATCTTCTCTGCATCATCTTTGATACTCTCAAAGGTTTTTATATATCCCTCAAGCTTTTTCTTTTCCCTATCAAAAGAAAAGGGTTCTTTTTCCTTTTGCGGCTTTTCTTTTTTCGGCTTTTTATTTTTATCCTTGTCCTTAAAAAGTCGGAATTTAAAAAACATATATTTTAAATCCAAAGTCACTTTATTGGTAACGGCATCCTTTTTATAGTCAAGCTCAAGTCTTATCGGGATAAGCAGCAAAACAAGCATCACTGCAAGCAGTATGGCAAAAATTATCAGTATAATTTTCATCGCCGCAAATCCTTTCTATCTTTATTCCGAAGCCTCGCCTTCATAAAGCTCATTATTTTCTGCTGTCTCTAAAAGCTCTTGCTGGCCTTCTATTTCAGGGTCTTCGTCCATCTTAAGAGACAGCTGTTCGTATTCAGGACTGAGTTTTGACAGGTCCAGCTCAGGTAAATCCCTCGGAGTAGAAAGTCCAAAGCAGCGCAGGAAATTCTGAGTTGTGCGGTAAAGGATAGGTCTTCCTGGAGCATCAAGCCTTCCACATTCTTCAATAAGTCCACGCTCTGCAAGCCTGTTTACAGCTCCGTCTGAATTTACTCCTCTTATGTATTCCACCTGACCTCTTGTTATAGGCTGTTTATATGCGATAATCGCTAATGCCTCCATTGCCGCATTAGAAAGAGCCTGTCTTCTTTGTTCGCCTAAAATTACCTGAATATAGTTGTAGTATTCAGGACGTGAACAAATCTGATAACCCTCGTCAATATCAATAATCATAAATCCACGTTCGTTTGTATCGTAATCGTACTTTAGAAGCTTAATAGCTTCCTCGACCGCTTCTGTTTCTATTTCCAAAACCGCCGCAAGCTTTGCCGTTTTAACAGGCTCGCCTGCCGCAAATAATATTCCCTCAATAGCATAAGGGATTTTATCCTTATTCATCAGTTACCTCTTTTTAAATTTTCCTTAAAATATAGTCTTTTGACTTTTCATCGTACTCTGCAATAATCTTACTCGCGCGTATCATTTCAAGGATGGCAAGAAAAGTCGCCACAAGCTCCGGCTTTGATTTTCTGCCGGCAAATGCTTTTTTAAATTGCAGTCTCGTGTTCTTTTTTAAAAGGACATTCAGTTTTTCTGCCATATCCTCAACAGAGACCTTTTCTCTGCCGACAATCCCCGAAAATGCACGTTTTTCAGGCTTTGCAAACCTCAGCTTTCTCTGCATAATCGAGTTAAATGCGTCCATAAGCTCATCCACGGTGTGTTTTTTATTATATTCAGGCAACGGGAAATCAATTTTTTCTTCTTCCTTGAAAAACATATACCTCGACGAAAACTCGCTTTTTCTAAGCTCCTGCGATGCCTCCTTATACTGCTGATACTCATAAAGCCTTTTTGCAAGGTCTTCACGAGGGTCTTCTTCATCATCGTCCTCGTTTTTAGGTAGCAGCATTTTCGATTTTATGTACAAAAGCTGTGCTGCCATAACCAAAAATTCACTTGTATTTTCAAGCTGCGACTCCTCTATTCCCACAATCGCTTCAAGGTATTGTGCGGTGATTTCCACAATCGGAATATCATAAATGCTTACCTTGTTTTTTGCAATCAAGTGCAAAAGCAAATCAAGCGGGCCTTCAAAGGTGTCCAGCTTATATAGCATTGTATCCATTTTTTACCTGCCTTATACTATAAGAGAAATTATCGCAGAAACTGCTCTTTGTATGATAGAATAAAACACACTTACTCCTCCACCTATTATAGCATCAAATGCGCCCGAAAGCGACAGAATCATAATAAGTATAATTGCATATCTTTCATACTGCAAAATCCGATAATATGTTCTGTTTGGCACGAACATACCAAGTACTTTAGAGCCGTCAAGCGGCGGGATTGGTATTAAATTAAATACCATAAAACACAAATTGCGAAATGCAAAAAGATAAAATATGAAATTTACCCACGACAAAACGTTACCGCTCCACCCTAATAAATTTCCAATAACAAGCAGGATTGTTCCTATTAAAATACCTGCAAACGCCATAATGAAATTTGAAAGCGGGCCTGCTATTGCAGTAAGCGCCATGCCTTTTTTCCTGTCCTTATAATACATAGGATTTACCCCTACTGGTTTTGCCCAGCCAAAGCCTGTTAAAACCATTAAAAGTGTTCCTATCGGGTCAAGGTGTGCAAGAGGATTAAGAGTCAGCCTTCCCTCATATCTCGGTGTAGGGTCTCCCAGCTTTGCAGAAACCCAACCATGCGCAAACTCGTGTCCTGTAAGCGCAATAAGTGTAATCGGAATATTAATAAGAATGTTTGTCAAACTAAGCATCTATTCACCGCCAAATAATTTCTTACCTATTATTATACCCAAAATTTTCGTCAAAGTAAATACTTTTACTCAAAAAAGTTATATTTTATATTTCTATTGCAAAAGCGCAAAAAGTATGGTAATATTATATTAATTATTAGCCGTTAAAGGAGGAATAAGTTATGTCCGATATGTATGTTAAACGTGGTGTTTTTATTGCGCTTATGATAGCGTCTTTTATTGCTGGAGTTCTTTTCTTTGTAACAGACAATATTAATTTTATTATTAAGGCAGTAGATCAGAATATATTCTTTTTTCCGAATATTTGTTATGCTATGATCCGCATTGTCAGCGGTATGCTGTTTCCCCTAATGTTTATAGCACCTTCCATGTTTGAATTCGGACAAATTAAACTTACTAAGGTTCTGTTTATCATATATGGAATTTTGCATCTTTTGACGCTTACATGGATATTCTATTTTCTCGCAGAAAACTCATGGTCAGATCTTTTGTCTTATAGGGCAATCTCCCTTTTCCAACGAAATCCGTATGCTCCTTTCATTGCATCTCGCGTATTTTGGGGTACAACTTCGTGGGCAGGAGCATTCTTTTCTATTATTTATTCTGCCCTTTGCATATATACCGGCATCTGCTTTGATGACAACCGCAAAAAAGTACGTATATGCGTGATTTTACTTGTTATATTGAAAATTTTCCTTCCACTCGCTTACACACTTATCACAGGAAATGGTTTATGGTCAAGCGATTGGCTTTCACATAACTATCTTGAGCTAATTGCTGTAATATGCTATTCTGCGGCAATTTGCTATGCGTCTTCAAGCGACGATATGTGGATAGAGCTTGTATGGAATCAGGATTTACCTAACAAAGAAGAGGAAGATGATGAAGACGAAGACTTCAGTACCAACGATATGCACAATTTCTAATAACACACTAAACCGGGGGTTACAATGGCTTTTCAGGAACTTATTAAAAGATTGTTTATAGATCTTTTGGTGCTTTTTGCACTACTTCTCAATGTCTATTTTTTATATTCTCAAATGCTTCCGTTTTTGCGCGCGGCAATTTTGCTTGGTTACTTAAACGGTCAGACAATTTGCTATATGCTTTATTCGGTTCTGCTCTTTCTTCTTCCATTTGTACTCCTTTTTGGAGTACGCTCATTATCGAAGCCAAGGGCTCTTAGAAGCCTTTTCTACGCATTTGCGGCAACCATCTTGGCCGGAACCGTATCTGACCTTATTTCCTATAATTTCTTTTTGGGATATACCTTCAGCGAAGGCGATACTGTTTTTGTAAATATTATGTGGAATATACCAAATATTTGGGGAGCTTTATTTAGTGTACTTATCGCCGTCCTTTATTTATTCCTTGGAAAACGGATAAAGCGACGCAGAAAAATATCATATTACCTTTATCTTGCGATATTTATTTTATCAACGCTTATTCCGTTTATTTATACATATGCTGCAAGCGGAATGCTTCCAAGAGCATCATGGCTACAAAAGGCAGTCTTTATTATTCCGGAACAGTTTTTACTTTTAATATCTCTTACAGTTTGCGTATCAGACCGCTCTCTATGGAAAAAGCACGTTTGTAATTAAGCTATTATAACAAAAAACTGACAGAGTCATCTGTCAGTTTTTTTATAGGTTTTTAATAAGATTGTAAAACGTATTTACAGGAAACAGGCATTGCCTATTTTATCTGTAAGCGGATTCTGTCGGCAACCATGGCTATGAACTCAGAATTTGTAGGTTTTCCTTTTCCGTTATCAATGGTATAACCAAAGATTTTGTTCATAGTTTCCGGTCGTCCCCGACTCCACGCAACTTCTATGGAATGTCTGATCGCACGTTCAACTCTTGATGAAGTCGTGCTGTACTTTTTTGCAATTTCAGGATATAGCTGTTTTGTGATGTAGTTTAAAAGCTCCATGTCATCTACAACCATCATTATTGCAGAGCGTACATACTGATAACCCTTTATATGTGCCGGAACACCCAGCTCATGAATAAACTCGGTCACCAAAGCCTCTAAATCATACGACCTTTTTTCTTCTTCCTCAACCACTTCAAAACTTGTCCGTCCTCTTTTGTTGCCGAAGTTCTTTATCGCATCGTAAATCGAATCCTCCGATTGTGGCTTTAAAAGAAAATAGTCTGCTCCGGCATCTTCAGCCGCATCCATTATTCTTTGACTGCCCGTTACTGATAAAGCGATACACATAGGCTTTTTGGGAAGATGTGATGCCATAAGCTTTTTCATTACACTAAGCCCGTCACGTTTTGGCATAATAATGTCCAAAAGCACAATATCCGGCTTCGTTTCCATTATAAGCTCATAGGCTTCTTCTCCGTCGTATGCCACATACACAGCAGCAATGTCCTCTTTGGTACGCAGATATTCTTTCAAATCATCTGCAAATACCTTGTTGTCATCTGCAATAAGTACAGATACCTTTCTTTCCATAGGTACTACCTCCTAATATAAAATACGTTTTACCGCAGGAGATAACCTATACCTATCTCTTAAGTCAAATTTCAATATTAAATTGTATTCCTTTTCAAAATAAGTGTCGGTAACCTCCTTAACAACATTATTCTACCACTTTTTTCCATATCTTTCAAGGGATTTATTTCGCTTTTTAGATGTTTTTGTCGCAGTATTTGTCACAATTCTGCACCTTGTGACAAAAATCGACTTTATCCGATAATACCTATATTCTTCTTATGCATATTAAATATCGTTTTTGCAAATTATGCCTTTTTCTAATCGACATCTTCTTAGTAATGCTTATAAATAAACGGGTTATTTTTATATGTTTTTTAAGAATAGCCTTTCTTTTGCTTTTAGTTTTTATATAAAAATGCTCGCCATATAAGCGAGCATTCCTCTCAGTTGATTTTTTCCGCCTCATAGAGCATATTCTCTGCAAAAATTGCATAGCCCTTTTGGGGGTCATTCACAAAAACGTGCGTCACCGCTCCGACTAACATTCCGTTTTGCAAAATCGGGCTACCTGACATACCCTGAACAATTCCGCCTGTTTTTTCCAAAAGCTCCGGGTCTGTTACCTTTATGACAAAATCCTTATTTGATATCTTTGGACTTTTTGATACCTTTGTAATTTCAATTTCGTAGGTCTTTGGCGCATCTTCGCCAACTTCGCACAAAACTTGTGCCTTTCCCTCATTCACTTCAAATCTTGAAGCAACCTTTACCGCTTCTTTTTCGGGAACATTATAGATTTTGCCATAAATTCCAATCGGTGTATTCTTACTGATTTCTCCAACTTCCTTTGATGAAAAATCGCCAATTAACTCTCCCGGACTTCCTTTTTCACCTTTTTCCACACGCATTATATTGCACCCGCTAATACTTCCTCTTTTAACCGTCATAATATCCTTTGTGTCACTGTCACAAATGCCGTGACCAAGTGCCGCAAAAGAAGAATTTTCAGGGTTATAAAATGTCAGCGTGCCGATACCTGCTGTTGAATCTCTTACCCAAAGTCCGACCTTATAGCTTTCGCTTTCCACAGAATATGCTGCATTTATACCGATATCCATAGTTTTTTCATCACGGATAACTTTTAAAACCGCTTTTCCTTTGCAATCATTTACCATTTTGCAAAAACTGCCTGTATTTGAGACCGACTCGCCGTTTACCGAAACAATCCTGTCTCCTATTTCAATTCCGGCATCCTTTGCCGGCTCTCTTTTTTTTCCTTTTTCATCTTGCACCTCACTCATACCTACCACTAAAACTCCGTCGGTATGAACTTTTACTCCGATTGCTTCTCCTGATGGAATTACATAGCAATCCGGAGTAACTGAAACGTTTACCGTTTTTATTGGAATACAGTTAAATAGCTTTACCCTGCAATCAAAGCTGCCTGTTTTTTCAGTACTCGCCGATGCAGTAATTCCCCACCTAAAATCAAGTTCCTGCCCTTGCATAACCGTTACCTTTTCAGGAATTTGCATATATGCGACTAAAAACGCAAGCACGGGTAATACTAATAATACTTTTTTCGAAAGTTTTTTCAAAATTTTAACTCCTTTCAATAAAGAAGCAAAAAACATAAAGCTGATAGAATTTTTAACAAATTTCAAGTTGTATCGGGATTTAAAATAACCCGGCCATAAAAAAACGGTATTAATCTAAAAATCTATCCAGTTTTAAAACCTTGCGTAATCGAAATTACGTTATTAACTTAACCTTAATTCACTTTAAAATACTGCAAAAGATAATGCAAAAATGGTGGAACTTTGAAAAATTTATAGCTTTTTCTGCTGGTTTGTGATATACTTATGCTATTGAAGAATTTTTCGGAGGAATTATGATAGATTTAAGTACACTCAACAATATGCAAAGAAAGGCTGTTGAGCAGACCGAAGGGCCTGTTTTAATTTTAGCAGGTGCCGGTAGTGGCAAAACGACTGTTTTGGTAAACAGAATTGCATATATAATAGAAACAAAAAATATCCGCCCTTATAATATTATGGCGATAACCTTTACAAACAAAGCAGCAAATGAAATGAAGGAAAGAGTTTCCAAGGTTATCGGCGACCTGTCGCAGGATATGTGGCTTTGCACGTTTCACTCAGCGTGCGTGAGAATTTTGAGAAGCCATATTATGCTTTTAGGCTTTGACAGGGATTTTGTAATCTATGACTCTGCCGACACAAAAACAGTTTTAAAGGAATGTTACAAGGAACTTGATATTGACGATAAAAACTATCCTATTCGTTCTGTGATTTCCATAATTTCTAATGCGAAGGACAATCTTCAGGACGCAGAAACCTTTAAGTCCATATACAGCGCCGATTACCGTATGAGCCGCATTGGCGAGATCTATGCACTTTACCAAAAAAAATTAAAATCAAATAATGCAATAGATTTTGATGATATCCTCTTTTTTGCAGTTAAGCTTCTTTCGGAGAATCCCGAGGTTCTTGCAAAATATCAGGAAAGATTCAAATACATAATGGTGGACGAGTATCAGGACACCAACAATGCTCAATATATGCTGATAAGTATGCTTGCTTCAAAGCACGAAAACATCTGCGTCGTGGGCGACGATGACCAGAGTATTTACAAATTCAGAGGCGCTAATATTCAAAATATTTTGAATTTTGAGGATACCTTCGATAATACAACAGTTATAAAGCTTGAGCAGAATTACCGCTCAACCTCCACAATCCTTGATGCAGCAAATGCCGTTATACATAATAACAGAGAACGAAAGGATAAATCGCTCTGGACAGAAAACGGCACTGGTGATAAAATCAAGCTTCACGTAGGCTACAACGAACGCGATGAAGCAATATATATCTCAAACGAAATTGAAAAATACCACCAGGCAGGCGGAAGCTTTTGTGATGTTGCAATTTTATACCGCACCAACGCACAATCCCGTGTAATAGAAGATTTGCTTCTTAGGAGCGCAATTCCATATAAGGTTGTAGGCGGACTCAGGTTCTACGACCGAAAGGAAATCAAGGATATTGTTGCATATTTGCGCCTTATCCATAATCCAAACGACAGTCTCGCATTCCAGCGAATTATAAATGAGCCAAGGCGTGGCATCGGCAAGACAACACTTGACAAAATTGCCGAAATCAGTCAGGATTTTGACCTTTCCAGCTTCGAAATTGCCAGATTTGCAAATCAGTATAAAGAGCTGTCACGTGCAGCAATAAAGCTTGTTGAATTTTGCGAAATGATACTTTCACTCAAAAAATCCATAAATACAATGTCCATAAAAGATTTTGTTGAAAAGGTTATGAATGACACAGGATATATGGCGGCATTAATCACCGAAAATACCGTTGAGGCTAAAACAAGGATTGACAACCTTGGCGAATTTTTGTCTGCCATTTCAGAATATGAGAAAAACGAAGAAGAACCGACATTATCGGGATTTTTGGAAAATGTTGCGCTTATTTCAGACCTTGACGGCTATGACGAAGACGAGGAGACCTGTGTTCTTATGACAATACACTCTGCAAAAGGACTTGAGTTTCCTGTGGTATTTTTATCAGGAATGGAAGAAGGCTTGTTCCCGTCGGCACGTTCTATGAACACCGCCGAGGACTTGGAAGAAGAGCGCAGACTTTGCTATGTTGCAATTACACGTGCAAAAAAGCAGCTTTATATAACAGGTGCTAAAAGCCGTACTCTCTACGGCCAGACAACGCACCAGACAAATTCACGCTTTTTAGGTGAAATCCCATCCGAATACCTTGTTCCTGACGGCGAAACAATAACAGACCGCGCAACAGCTAAAATCACGCAGATTCCGTTTGCGGCAAAAAGGATAAAAGGCGAGCTTTTTCATAAAGTTTCCTCTGTTTCCTCTGCACCGTCTGCTGAAATTGATTTTTCGCCCGGCGAACGTATTATGCATAAAAAGTTCGGCGAAGGTACTGTAAAAGCAGTCCAGCGCTTTGAAAAAGACGCCATGCTCGAAATTCTTTTTGATTCCGGCGAAACAAAAAGGCTTATGGCGGCATTCGCAAAGCTTACTAAAATATAATTTTCAAAAAAGGGTTGCAGTTTGGGAAATTATATAGTATAATAATATAGTTATATTGAATATTGGGCGATGATAACCGAGTCCTGTACGACCAGACACTGTGAACCTTGTCAGATGGGGAACCAAGCAGCAATAAGCAGAACGTCGGGTGCGATACAGTTCAACTCGGTTTGAGCCTTTTTGAAACTTGCGGCCCCTTTTCAGGGGTTTTTACATTATGACCAAAGGAGATGATAAAGTATGGCATATCAGGCTATTTACAGAAAATGGCGGCCTGCTGTTTTTGAAGACGTTGTCGGACAAGAGCATATCACTAAAACTCTGCAAAATCAGCTTGAAACAGGCAGAGCGAGCCATGCTTATCTTTTCTGCGGCACTCGTGGAACAGGAAAAACCACCTGCGCAAAAATTTTTGCCAAAGCCGTAAACTGCAAGAATCCAAAAAACGGCTCACCTTGTAATGAATGTGATATTTGCAAGGGCATATCAAACGGCAGTATTATGGATGTTTTTGAAATCGACGCAGCCTCTAATAACGGAGTTGACAACATCCGCGAAATAATTGAAGACGCAAAGTATGTTGCAACAGAAGCAAAATACCGTGTATATATTATAGACGAGGTTCATATGCTCTCTTCCGGTGCATTCAACGCACTTTTAAAAACGCTTGAAGAACCTCCGGCACACGTTATTTTCATTTTGGCAACTACCGAATCACATAAAGTTCCTCAGACAATTCTGTCACGTTGTCAGAGGTTTGATTTTAAGAGAATAAAACCCGATGACATAGTAAGACGAATGCGTGAAATAGCCATGGGCGACGGGCTTTCTATTACAGACGATGCATATCGCCTCTTGGCACAGCTTGCCGACGGTTCAATGCGTGACGGACTTTCTATACTTGAGCGATGCGTTTCAGCTGCAGGAACAAGCCTCTCTTACGATACTGTAACATCGGTTTTGGGAATCGCAGGAAATGGTCCGCTTTTTGACATGGTAGACAATATAAATGAGCAGAACTCTTGCGGAATTCTTGAGATAATTGACGCACTTATGAATGACGGAAAAGACCTGCACCTGTTTATTGACAGCCTTTTAGAGCATCTTAGAAACCTCTTGGTTTGCAAGGTGACAGACAACCCTTCATCACTTTTAAACTGCGATGATGAAGATATTATAAAACTGAAGGCACAGGCGGAAAAAACCTCGTACGAAAAGCTTTCCAATGCGGTAAGCAAGCTGTCTTCATCAAGAAGTGAAGCAAAATGGGTAAAAGAGCCACGTATAATATACGAGCTTGCACTTATAAAGCTTGTAAAACCCGAGCTTGACGTATCTTATGATGCCATTTTGGACAGACTCACAGAATGCGAAGAGAAAATCAGCAAAGGCATTACAGTCACCCAAGTAGCAGCTAAGCCTGAAAAGGAAGAAAAAAAGCCTGAACCAAAAAAAGTTCAACCTTCTGCAAGGCTTTTTGTGCCTGTTGATGTAGAGACACTTACAGCGCAATCGCCGACGGTTTCGGCAGCACGCAAGTGGGATAAGATTGCACAAGCAGTTGCAAAGCAGTATCCGCACGTTGCTGCGGCAGTTTTAAACCGTCAGGTTACGATAGACGGTGAAGGAATTATACTCATTTTTAAGAAAAATGAATTGATGATAAAGAAAATAGCATCAACCTTTATTTCGCAAATTTCCGAAGTCCTCTGCCGAATGAGCGGTACACAGCTTGTAGTTAAAACGGCATTTTTTGAAGACATTCAAGATAACATTATAGACTTCTGGAAGATAGACGGAAAAGAAAGTGAATCAGCTTCTGCTTCTTGCGACCCAATCGATGCATTAACTGAAAAGTTCCCTGAAATTGTGGAAATCACAGACGAATCGGAATTTTTAGACTATAACGCAGAGAATGACAACTTCTCGCAGACAGAGCTTGGTGACATTCCTGAAGAAGATGATGATGAAGATGACGACGACAGCGAAGAGTTTTTAGAAGAAAGCGAACAAAACCTTGACGACGAATAGTTAACAAATGCGGCATTTCTGCCCATAAAATTATATAATTATAAAAGGAGATTTTTAAAAATGGGAAAATACAAAGGCTTCGGCGGAAGCGGAATGAATCAGAACAAAAAAGTTTCAGGAGTCGTAAGACAGGCACAGCTTATGCAGGAGAGAATGGAGGCTGTTCAGGCTGAAGTTGAACAGAAAACTGTTGAAGCTACTGCAGGTGGCGGTGTTATAACAGTTGTTGCAAACGGCAAAAAGGAAATCGAATCAATTAAAATTAAACCTGAAGCTGTTGACCCAGAGGACGTTGAAACACTCGAAGATCTAATTATGGTTGCTGTTAATGAGGCAATAAAAAAAGCTGACGATATGATGACAGAAGGTATGAGTGAAATTACCGGCGGACTTAATATTCCGGGGCTGTTTTAATTTGGGCGAGGTGATAAAATGTACTCACCTATGATTGAAAGTCTTATTGAACAGTTTGCTCAATTTCCGGGGATTGGCAGAAAAAGTGCAGAACGCATCGCCTTCTACATACTCGATATGATGTCAGAGGCTGATGCAAGTCATCTTGCCGAGATTATTACTCAAACAAAAAAGTCGGTCACATTTTGCGAATTTTGCCAAAATCTCACAGACGTTTCACCCTGTCCGATTTGCACATCAGGCAGAAGGGATAAATCTGTAATTTGTGTTGTAGAACAGCCGAAAGACGTTTCTGCAATCGAAAAAACAGGTCAATATAATGGTCTTTACCACGTCCTTCACGGTGCAATTTCGCCGATTGATGATATTTCGCCTGAAGATATTAAGATAAAAGAGCTTCTCTTGCGTCTTTCAAGCGGTGAAGTAAATGAGGTTATTATGGCGACTAATCCAACCGTAAACGGCACTGCAACGGCAGTTTATATTCAAAAGCTTTTAAAGCCAATGGGCGTGAAAATTACAAGAATTGCACATGGAATCCCGATAGGCTCTGACCTTGAATATGCCGATGAAATGACTCTTTCAAAGGCACTTGAAGGAAGAACTGAAATGAACTAAAGGTAGGCATGGTAATTATCACAGCAACTATCAGAATGGAATTAAAGCACATATTAAAATTGAGATTTATTAACATTTCCCTGCAGTTGTTGGAATTTTAGGAAAATCCGCTGGTTACAGCGGATTTTATTGTTTTGCAAAAGGCGAAAGATAAATAGCGGGATTGAATTTAAATAATTCTTTATGACGCTATATATTTTTTTAAAAAAACACTTGCAAATCAAAAAAAACTGTGTTATACTATTAAATGGTGTTTTGTGGCACTAAATATAAAAGAAGGAGGAACTACTGATGAGAGAAGGAATTCATCCGGAATACAAGCAGACAACTATTAAATGTGCTTGTGGCGAAGTAATCGAAATCGGTTCGACAAAAGAAAATATCAACGTCGAAATTTGTTCAAAATGCCATCCTTTCTACACAGGTAAGCAGAAGCTTATCGATACAGGTGGACGTGTTGAGAAATTCAACAAGAGATTTAATCGCAAATAATAACTTTTCGATTATTACAAATTTTATGAAACTTAAGGTTAAACCATTGCTTGGATAACCGAATCACCAACGGTTTCTCAGCAAATGGGGATCATTTGATTATAGGAGGTGAAAGCTATGACAAAGGAACGTAAGCAGGAAATTATCGCAACTTACGCAACTCACGAAGGAGATACAGGTTCTCCGGAAGTTCAGATTGCTCTTTTAACAGAAAGAATCAACCACTTAAACAACGAACACTTAAACTTCCACAAGAAGGATAACCACTCTAAAAGAGGACTTCTTATGATGGTTGGTAAAAGAAGAAATCTTATGAACTACCTAAAGAGTCAGGATATCGAAAGATATCGTGCCTTAGTAGCTAAGTTAGGACTTAGAAAGTAATTTGATATGTTTATGGGCAAGCATTTATGTTTGCCCATATTTGCATATAGGAGATATAATATTTAGCACATAAATAGAGCCGAAAACATTTTTTCGTCTGTATTTATCTGCTAATATGTATCTCCAAAGAGAAAAATTTTAAAAAAGGAGAAAGATTATGTTTAGAACCTTTGAAACAGAGTTGGCGGGCCGTCCGCTCATCATCGAAACAGGCAAAATGTGTTGCCTTGCAAACGGTCACTGTGTTGTTCGCTACGGTGACACAGTGGTTATGGTTAACGTAACCGCATCAAGAACTCCGAGAGAAGGAATTGACTTCTTCCCACTCTCAGTTGACTATGAAGAAAAGCTTTATTCCGTTGGTAAAATCCCTGGCGGATACATTAAGCGTGAAGCAAAGCCTTCAGAAAAGGCAATCTTAACATCACGTTGCATCGATAGACCAATCCGTCCACTCTTCCCAGCTGACCTTAGAAATGACTGTACTGTTGTTGCAACAGTTCTTTCAGTTGAACAGGACAACCCTCCGGAAGTTGCCGCTATGATTGGTACTTCTGTCGCTCTTTCAATTTCTGATATCCCTTGGAATGGACCAATCGGTGCTGTATGGCTCGGTTTAGTTGACGGCGAATTCGTTATTAACCCGACAGTTTCACAAAGAGAAAAATCAGAAATGCACGTTACACTTGCCGGTACAAAAGAGAAAATCGTTATGATCGAAGCCGGTGGTGACGAAATCGAAGAAAATGTTATGCTTGACGGTATTAAGTTCGCTCACAAGGAAATTATCAAAATCTGTGAGTTTATCGATACTGTGAAGGCTCAAATCGGCAAGCAGAAATTCGAATATGAACCACACACATTAAATCAGGATTTGTGGAACGCAGTAAAAGAGCTTGAATACGAAAACATTAAGCACGCACTTGACACTGACGATAAGAATGTCCGTGATGCAAGAATGGGCGTAGTTGAAGACGAAATTATCGAAAAGCTACAAGAGCAGTTCCCTGATATTACAGAAACACTCGGTGAGCTTTTATACAAGATGCAAAAGGAAATCGTAAGAGACTGGCTTACACAGGGTAAGCGTGTTGACGGCAGAGGCCTTGATGAAATAAGACCTCTATCTGCAGAAGTTGACCTTCTTCCTAGAACTCACGGTTCAGGTCTTTTCACAAGAGGTCAGACACAGGTTATGACTGTTGCAACCTTAGCACCGCTTGCTGAAATGCAGAGACTCGACGGCATCGACACAGAAGAATCAAAAAGATATATGCACCACTACAACTTCCCGTCATACTCAGTTGGCGAAACAAAGCCGTCGCGTGGTCCGGGACGTCGCGAAATCGGTCACGGAGCACTGGCTGAAAAGTCACTCGTGCCTGTTCTTCCGTCAGAAGAAGAATTCCCGTATGCAATCAGAACAGTTTCAGAAGTTCTTTCTTCAAACGGTTCAACGTCTCAAGGTTCTGTCTGCGGCTCAACTCTTGCTCTTATGGCAGCAGGTGTTCCGATTAAAGCTCCTGTTGCAGGTATTTCATGCGGTCTTATTACAACAGATAATGGTTTTACAACTATGGTTGATATTCAAGGTCTTGAGGACTTCTACGGAGAAATGGACTTTAAGGTAGCCGGTACTAAAAAAGGTATCACTTCAATTCAGGTTGATATTAAGAACGACGGTTTGACTTATGAAGTTATCGCAGAAGCTTTTGCTAAAACAAAGGCAGGCCGTGAAATGATTATTGACGATGTTCTTTTAAAGGCTATTCCTGAAGTAAGACCAGAGCTTTCACCTTATGCTCCAAAAGTTTCAACAATGAAGATTGACGTTGACAAGATTCGTGACGTTATCGGTCAAGGCGGCAAGGTTATCCAGAAAATTGTTGCTGATACAGGCGCTAAGATTGACATTGAAGAAGACGGAACAATCCACATCTTTGCTGTTGATCAGGCATCAGGCGATGCTGCTAAGGCTGCTATTGAGCTTATTGTTAAAGAGCCAGAAATTGGCGAGGTTTATGAGGGCACAGTTAAGACTATCACAGATTTCGGTGCTTTCGTCGAAATTCTGCCGGGCAAGGACGGACTTTGCCACATTTCAGAGCTTGACTATAAGCGTGTAGACAAGGTTGAGGACTATGTCCAAATTGGTCAAACTCTTACTGTTAAGGTAATGAAAATTGACGAAAAAACAGGCAAAATCAGCCTTTCACATAAGGAAACAATGGAAAAACCTGAAGGTTATGAAGAAAGACCGCAAAGAAGAGAAGGCGGCGCCAACGGCGGAAACAGACCTCCAAGAAATAATAATGGTCAAAGACCTCCGAGAAATAATGGCGAATACAAAAAATCAGAGCATCACGACGCACCAAAGCCACAGCCAAAGGTTGAGGCAAAAGCTCAAGATGTACAAGCTGAACCAAAGCAGGAAGCTCCTGCAAAGGACGAAAAAGGCGGATTTTTCAGCAAACTGTTAGGTAAATAAAAAATAACGGGAACACAGTGCTCTGCGTTCCCATTTTATTTTATAATCTGTTTTATTCCCTTTCCGCTCCTTCATCACGGTTATCCGGCATAACAAGTGCTGCCACAATATATGCAATAACTCCTGAACCGCCGAAAGCTGTGAACAGAATCCACGCAAGACGAATCATTGTTGAGTCAATATTAAAATACTCCGCAATTCCTCCGCACACACCGCAAAACTTTTTATCCACGTTTGACTTATACAATTTCTTCTTCATAACCGTACTCCTTTTTTATACCTACAACTTCATTATAAGATCAGTGAACAATTTTTAGATGCCAACCTCTTATCGATATGCAAACTTCGTTTGCTCGATATTTTTACTCCGTAAAATCGATATGTTTTCGCCACGCTCAAACTCGATATGATATGAATTCTCGTCGCGTTAGCGACATATCGAGTCTTTTATGACATATCAAGAATTCGTTAGAATTCATATCGACGATTTCAAGCTTTGCTTGAAATCATTATAACACACCGAAATTATAAATTCAACAAAATCGTCCATAATTTGCGAATATTTTTGCATTTCTAAATTTCAAGAACTAAGCTTTAAAGTCTAATCCTTATAATCAAAAACAGCCGCATATGCGACTGTTTTTATAATTTATTCAGTAACAACACCTTTTCTTAGGATAATGTTTGCATATAATCCTGTTTCTCCTGTCATAACAACGGCATAGGCATTTTTCGAGCGTTCGTAAAATTCAAGGCGCTCTATTTTTTCAGTTTTGTCGTTGGTATACGGCATAAGTATGCGTTCATATTTATCCCATATAGGTGTTTCCACAGTATCACCTGGTGTTACACTCATTAACTATGTGGATTTTTTGTGTGTATCAAGTGAGAAAAGCTTTAAAATTGCCTCTAAAAGCTCTGTTGTACCATGCCCGTCACAGCGTATGCATCTTATCTATATAAAGGTCCGTAATTCTTACAAGCTGCATAGTCAGCCGCCTGTGCATCGTCTGTACCAAATGCTGCCCATGCGTGAGGTCTGTAAACCTTTTCTTCAGGAACATTATGCATTGTAACAGGAATTCTGAGCATTGAGCAAAGAGTAATGATATCTGCACCAACGTGTCCACCAACTGTTACACCGTGATTTGCGCCCCAGTTAGCCATTACGGAATATACGTCACGGAATGCACCCTTACCTGTTAAAATTGGAGCAAACCAAGTTGTAGGCCATGTCGGGTCAGTTCTCTTATCAAGCTTTTCGTGAACATCGTCCTGAAGGTCACAGGTATATCCTTCTGCGATCTGGATAACTGGGCCGATTCCTTCAGCAATATTTACTCTTAGCATTGTAACAGGCATTTCAGCACGTGTTCTGAAGTGGCTTGAGAATCCGCCGCCTCTGAAGTATTCATAGTCAGCTCTACACCAGTCAGTTGCCTCAAGGCAAGCCTTGATGTCTGAGTCTGTCATATTCCACCATTCTTTTTGTGTGCTGCATCCGTTTTCATCCTTTGAAGCACCTGTACAGTCAAGAGCTGTTGCACCGGAGTTAATAAGATGGATAATACCGTCTTTTGCTTTGCCTTCAAGCTCTTTTCCTGTTACTCTCTTAACAGCATCAGGTGACCAGTATGTACGAACATCATGGAAAGCTGGCGCTTTTCCTGTTAAAAGTGTTCCAAATAGCATTGAAATACCGTTTAGGGTATCATTTTCTGTTGCAAATGCAGTAGGAGCTTTTTTGCCGTTCCAGTTGAATGAAGATGCCATAATAGCTTCGGTAAAGTCAGCATTTGGGAGCCAGTCTGTCCACTGACGCTGTCCCTGGAAGCCGCCTACGATTGCGTTTCTGCCAAGAGCTTCTTCGTGCCAGCCCATTTCAGCAAGCTTTGGATTTCCGTACATAATATCATTTACGATGATAGAGAATTTAGCAATGAATTCCCAGTCCTTATCAGCTTCAACTACCTTTGATTTTTTGATAATTTCAGGCAGGTTCTTACCGGCATTTTTATCAAATCCCTCTTTGCAGTTAGCCTTAATCCACGAAAGGGCCTTTTCGTATTCGTCATGGTCATAAATTTCGAGAGTAATTCTTCTCAAAATTTCAGTAAGGTCAACGAACTCCGCACGGATGCCAAGATACTTCTGCATAAAGGACATATCGCAATATGATCCCGCAATACCCATTGAAACGCCGCCAAGGTTTACGTATGCCTTGTCTTTCATCTGTCCGACAGTTATTGCACCCTTTGCCCATCTAATCATCTTTTCTGCAACATCTTCAGGGATAGAGTTATCATCAAGGTCCTGAACGTCATGTCCGTACATTGAGAATGCCGGAAGTCCTCTTTGAGCAAACGCAGCCATAACAGCCGCCAAGTAAACCGCACCCGGTCTTTCTGTTCCGTTAAATCCCCAGACAGCCTTTATTGTGTTCGGTTCAAGGTCCATTGTTTCTGAGCCGTAGCACCAGCAAGGTGTAACCGCAAGTGAAGCACAGATGTTTTGTGTCTTAAAGAATTCTGCACATTTTTCAGCTTCAGCACCCGATCCGATTGTGCAAGACGAGATAACGCACTGGGCAGGTGTTCCGTCCTGATAACGAACATTTGCCTCAATTAATTCCTTTGCAGCCTTTGCCATAGCCATTGTCTTTTCTTCAAGACTTTCACGCACACCACCCCAGCGACCGTCAATCGTGGGTCTTATTCCGATTTTTGGATACATAATAAATTCCTCCTTGTATTTTAACTGATAATATAATTATATCATTGACGTTTATATAATTCTTGTGTTATAATATGATAAAGTATAATTATTTTATCTTTTTGGAGGATTTATGAGTTTTTTATCGTATCATGAAAACCTGCTGCGAGGTACACCGGATTTTCCAATGGAATATTTCTTAATTTTCAAAAATCATCCTAAATACCATATGCGTACTCACTGGCACAAGGATTTTGAATTAATAAGAATTATAAAAGGAAGTTTTAACATTATGCTCAACGAGTCGCAATTCACTCTTACTAAAGGGCAGAGCGCTGTAATACCGGGAGGAATAATTCACGGCGGCGAACCAGAAGACTGCACGTATCAATGCCTTGTATTTTCCTCAGGAATTTTATACGCCGCACAAAAATGCCGTGCTCTTGTAAAATCATATATGCAGACACCTGTCATCTACAATGAAAATCCCTATATTGAGCGTATTTTTGACCTTTTTGAAACGCAGCCTACGGGCTATGAGTTTTTGGTTATAGGCACGCTTTATGAGCTTTCCGCAAGCATCGTCACTTCTAATCCCGAAACACCCGTTATGCCAAACGAAAAGCTTGAAAAAATCAAGGCGGCGCTTTCAATGATAGAAGACAATTATTCAAAAAAAATAACGCTCGACGAGCTTGCAGCGGTTTGCCAGATGAGTCCGAATTATTTCAGCCGCTTTTTCAAAGAGATAACGCATCAGACACCATTTGAATACATTATAACCTACCGAATTGAATCAGCCTGCGAAATGCTTTCAGGAGGTGTAGGTAACATAACTGATGTTTGTTATAGCTGCGGATTTAATGACCTAAGCTACTTTATACACATTTTTAAAAAGCATAAGGGAATGTCACCAAAAATTTATGCAAAGCTTTTCAGGCAAGCTGACAACACTTAAAGAAAGGACTATTATTATGGAAATTTATGAAGCAATTAAATCAAGAAGAAGCATACGCAAATTTGAACAAAAACAGGTACCGGTTGAAATTATTGAGAAATTGATAGACTGCGCAAGAATGTCAGCAAGCGCGGCAAATCTGCAGCCAATAAAATATGCCATCATAAATAAAAAGGCAGATGTTGACGCAATTTTCCCGCTAACAAAATGGGCAGGTTATCTCGAAAACGGCGCACCGTCTGAAAACGAAGCCCCGACAGCATACATAGCCATTATAGGCGATGATTCCATAAACAAAGCTATTTTGGAAAATGAAGCCGGACTTGTTATGTCCACAATAATGATTGCTGCTGCCGGCGAAGGTCTTGGAAGTTGCTGTCTCGGCGCGATTTTAAGGGACAAAATAAACGAACTATTGCATCTTGAAGGTGACCTTCACACGCTTTATCTAATTGCACTCGGCTATCCTATGCAAAAAAGTCAGGCAGTGGAAATGAAAGATAATCAATTCAAATATTATCTTGAGGGTGATGAGCTTCGTGTGCCCAAGCGTACTCTTGATGAAATTATTATAAAGTTTTAGTCATCAAAAAACTGTGGCAAAATGCCACAGTTTTTTATTTCATATTTAAAATTGTATTTGCTAAAACAAGCATTATATTTTTCGAAGGAGCCCATACAGTATTAAAATCACTGTCTGGATAAGGAAAACTTCCCACATACGGACAAAGCTCAATCGTTACAGTAGGCTTCATATACTTACGGTAAACATAGTCGAAGAACGACCCGCCTCTACCTGTCGGAACCTCCTTATGTCCCGAAAATCCAGTATCTCTTGCGATAGCCGTATTGATGCCCGATGGATTTTGCGGATTGTCCGCCCAGTAGAAAATTTCACCCTGCGTGTGCATTGACAAGAACGCCTCAAAAGGATAGCTATCAACGTAATTCGAAATAGCTATTGTTTCAGGCTCGCTTCCTGCAAAATCGCCATTAAATCCCGTAGAACCTCTTCCGTTTTTATTTTTTGTTATATCCCAATCCTTGTCATAGTTCCAGTTAACGTCCACACCTCTGATATTGGCTTTCCACGCACGATAACCATACTTTTTACCATCATATATTCCCATATTGGAAATTTCGCTTGCATTCGGTGTTGCACCTATTCCGTTTTGAACAAGATTTACTCCGTCAGGGTTGACCATCGGAACGATGCAGAACGTAACGCTGTCCAATATAGCTTTAGGGTTATAAGCACCCCACATACTGTTTGTTCTGTATGCATAGGCATATTTATCAATCGCATTCATCAAATATGTAGTTGCAATATATTCACGTGCATGATGTGTTCCACAGACGAATATCTTTCTTTCACCACGTCCAAATTCAATCAAAAGAAGGTCTCGTCCTTCAACTGATTTGCCAATAGTTGTTGTCTTAATAAGCTCAGGATACATCAGTTGTAGCTTTTCGGCATCGCTAATCATTGTTTCATAGCTGTACACTGCATACGGATTTACCACATGGCTTGCCCAACGAGGATAGTTTAAATAAACATGGTCATCAGTAGGATATGCATTTACACTTGAGTACGTTGCGGCCGCTTCGGCATTTTCTTCACCAAGACTAACTATTCCATCTATATAACCAAACGGAATATCCATCATACCGGTTAGTGTTCCTAAAGGAACATAAACTTTTCCTTCCTTTAAGAAAAACTTATTACTCAGTTTTTTTAATTCCGTGTACTCAGAAATACTTGTAAAATATGCATCTTTGCCGTTTCCGGTAATCTTGAAATATCCGATGCCGTCTACTATCCAAGCAACATCATATCCCAAAATCGGCGCCATCTCAAGCAATTCCACATAGACCTTGTCAAATACTAAAACCGGTGCGGTTATCCATGTCGTATGGTTTTTGTACATCATTCTGGTGTTATTTATCGCCATTGTAACGGAGTATTTTTCTTCTAACTCAGGGCTCGGCTCTGTTTCTGCCTTCTTTTCTGCTTCATCAATTTGCACTTCCTCTGTAAGCTGCTCTGTTACTTCAGGCTGTGCAGTCTCTTCAATCGGACTTGCTTTAGCAACAGAAAGTGTAGACATAACCAGCAATAGAAGTACTGCCAAAAACTTGTTTTTCATTCTGCTTTTCCTTCCTAATATACAAAAATCAAATTAAAGTATATCACTTTGCCTTTCAAATGTCAAACGTTTTTAAGCATTTAATTGCAAAAAATAACCCGACTGTAAAACAATCGGGTATTTTTTATTTACCTGTACTTCCAAATCCGCCTGAACCTCTTTCGGTTTCGTCCAGTTCAGTTTTTTCTTCAAATTCAACACTTAGATATGGCATTACAACAAGCTGTGCAATACGTTCCTGCGGCTCAATAACTCTTTCATCATTGGTATCGTTATGAAGTGCAACTATGTACTCACCTCGGTAGTCGCTGTCTGCAACACCAACGCAGTTTGCAGGACGAAGCCCCTGTTTTGCAGCCAGTCCGCTGCGTGCAAAAATCGCACCAAAGTATCCGTCCGGCACAGCAATAGCAATTCCTGTGCCAATTTTCTCGGTTGTGTGCGGTTTTATTGTAACCGCCTCGTCTATACACGCATACAGGTCGTAGCCTGCCGCCTGATTAGAACCCCTTGTCGGAATGGTTGCATTTTCTCTTAATTTTTTTACTTCAACCTTCATTTATATCATTCCCTCCATAACACAATCTTTTCTTCTTCTCTTGTTTTGTTCATATCTATAATCCGTTGATTCTCCGAGCCGCAAAACTGCAGACTGATATTCTTTTTTTCTATTTGAAATTCGCCGTCAACCAAAACGTCAATCATACCAAGCATTCTGTCTGTCACCTCGCATCTTGCTCGTGATGGCTTCAAAAGCTCTTCATCTAAAAGATACCCCGTGTATGCCCAGATGTTTTTTTCTGGATAAGCTTTTTTGACTTTTTCCAAAAATTCTACTAAAACACGCTGATTTTCCGGTTCAAACGGTTCGCCGCCAAGAAGTGTCAAGCCGTGAATATATTCGGGGCTTAGTGCTTCTAAAATTTCATTCTCCGTGTCTTTTGTAAATTCATTGCCGTAATTAAAGTCCCACGTTTCCGGCTGAAAACAGCCCTTACAATGATGCGTACATCCCGAGACGAAAAGTGTCACTCGAACACCCAAGCCGTTTGCAATATCACATTTTTTTATACCGCAGTAATTCATAGCAATTCCTTTCAAGATATATGGGCGGATACCAAATCCGCCCATCTTCATTATAAGTGTAAAACTCTTTCCTTGATTTCCTGTGTTCTTCCCTGATTCCAGAACTGTGTTCCTATATATCCGCAGGTACGTCTGGCAACGTTTAGCTTAGTTTCATCGCTGTTTCCGCATTTCGGGCAAACCCAGATGAGCTTTCCGTCTTCATCTTCCTTGATTTCGATTTCACCATCGAATCCACATTCCTGACAATAGTCAGATTTTGTGTTAAGCTCAGCATACATTATATTATCATATATAAACTTCATTACGTCCAAAACTGCCTCAAGGTTATTCTGCATATTCGGCACTTCAACATAGCTGATAGCTCCACCTGGTGAAAGCTGCTGGAACTGTGACTCAAAGGCAAGCTTTTCAAATGCATCAATTTCCTCTGTTACGTGGACGTGATAGCTGTTTGTGATATAGTTTTTATCAGTTACACCCTCAACAATTCCAAAGCGCATCTGGAGACATTTTGAGAACTTATATGTTGTACTCTCAAGCGGTGTTCCATACAAGCTAAAGTCAATATTGTGCTTTTCTTTCCACTTCTTTGTAGCGGCATTTAAGTATTGCATAACCTCAAGCGCAAACGGAGTTGCCATCGGGTCTGTATGCGACTTTCCTGTCATATACTTAACGCACTCATAAAGACCTGCATAACCAAGTGAAATTGTTGAATATCCGCCGTATAAGAGCTTATCAATCGTTTCACCCTTTTCAAGTCTTGCAAGAGCTCCGTACTGCCATAAAATAGGTGCAGCATCGCTCAAAGTTCCTTTTAATCTGTTGTGACGGCACATAAGTGCAGTATAGCAAATGTCGAGTCTTTCATCGAAAATCTTCCAGAACTTATCTCTGTCGCCACCTGATGAAAGAGCAATATCGACAAGGTTTATAGTTACAACTCCCTGATTAAATCTGCCGTAATATTTAGCTTTACCTTCCTCGTCAACATAAGGTGTCAGGAAGGAGCGGCATCCCATACAGGTATAACAATGACCGTCTCCGTTTTTGTCAACCTTGAGCTTGAGCATCATTTTTTCTGAAATATAGTCAGGTACCATTCGTTTTGCAGTACATTTTGCCGCAAGCTTTGTTAAGTAATAGAACTTTGAATCCTCGTGGATATTATCTTCTTCAAGAACGTAGATAAGCTTTGGGAATGCAGGTGTAATCCAAACGCCCGCTTCATTCTTAACACCAACAATTCTTTGTGTAAGCATTTCCTCGATAATCATTGCAAGGTCGTGCTTTAACTGTGCGTCCTTCGCTTCGTTTAGATACATAAATACTGTAACGAAAGGTGCTTGTCCGTTTGTAGTCATCAAAGTTACTACCTGATACTGAATCATCTGACAGCCCTTTTTGATTTCCTCTTTAAGGCGTTTTTCAACAACCTCGGAAATAGTTTCTTCTGAAGCCGTTGCGCCAAGCGCTTTAACTTCAGCCTCAACATCTTTTCTTATTTTCTTGCGGCTTACGTCAACAAACGGTGCAAGATGTGTTAAAGAGATGCTCTGTCCGCCATACTGGCTCGATGCAACCTGTGCAATAATCTGTGTTGAGATATTGCAGGCAGTCGAAAAGCTGTGCGGTGTTTCAATCATTGTACCAGAAATAACTGTGCCGTTTTGGAGCATATCATCAAGGTTTACAAGGTCGCAGTTGTGCATATGCTGTGCAAAATAATCGGCATCATGGAAGTGAATAAGTCCCTGTTCATGTGCATCAACAACTTCCTGAGGAAGAAGAATTCTCTTTGTGATATCCTTACTTACCTCGCCTGCCATATAGTCTCTCTGCACACTGTTTACGGTTGGGTTCTTATTTGAGTTTTCTTGCTTTACCTCTTCATTGTTACATTCGATAAGGGTTAATATTTGCTCGTCAGTTGTGTTAGATTTACGTACAAGTGATCTTACATATCTGTACGTAATATAGTTTCGGGCAACAGAAAAAGCCTTTTGGTTCATAATCTGGTTTTCAACCATATCCTGAATTTCTTCCACGTTTAAAGACCTTTTTATGTTAAGGCACGCCTTTTCTACATTTTCTGAGATAAGATCAATCTGCTCATCTGTCATTCTTTCGCTTTCCAAAACACTGTCGTTCGCTTTGTGTATAGCTACTTTAATTTTATTGAGATTGAATATAGCTTCGGTTCCGTTTCTTTTAATAATCTTCATTTTTATCCTTCCTTTCCGTACAAATTGTTGCTTACAATATGAGTAAGCCTGTTTTCTTCCCTATTTTTCATTTTTAAATCTATGTCAATCATTTATGTATTCTTTTTATCGGGCAATTCCTATTATACCATATCTTGTTACAAATGCAAGTATTTTTTTAAATTTTTTCTATATATTGTGTGTTACAATTCTGTGTCATTCAAGATATTTTTTATATAAAGGCATACAAATAGCGGTCTTATCAGCTTTTTATACCGTCAACCTATATTTTTTTCAGGTTGACAGCATCTATATTTTGTGGTATAATTAACTTATACACACAATATGGAGTAGTTTTATTATGAGATACAATACAAAAAATACAATATTTTCTGCTCTTTTCACAGTTTTTCTGGTTATATCCTCATGGATAGTAGTGCCGGCAGCAGTTCCATTTACAATGCAGACCTTTACTGTCGCTTTCCTAAGTGCATTTTTAGGTGCAAAAAGCGGAGTCATGGCAATTTCTACATATATATTATTGGGAATAGTCGGGCTTCCTGTTTTTTCAGGATTTCAATCAGGCGCAGCCGTTATTTTAGGTGCAACAGGCGGATATACATTAGGATTTATTCCTTTTTCACTGATTACAGGAGCATTATATAAAAAGTTTGGCAAAAGTTATCTGTCAACACTCTTATCTATGTCGGCAGGGCTTATTTCCTGCTATCTTTTTGGAACGCTGTGGTATGCTTTTGTCTACCTGAAAAGCACAGAAAGTCTGTGGACTGTTTTATCGGTATGTGTTTTGCCTTTTATTATTCCCGATTTAATTAAATTATCCCTTGCCGCATTCTGCGTAAAAAAAGCAAAACAGCTTATAAAGTGATTGACTTTTAAATAAGACTGTGCTATTATACTTTAGAAAGTGAGTTCGAGACCTTCCTCACTTAAAACAAAACTAAAGGAGAAAATTTAATATGAAAAAATCAAAACAAATTACCTATGGTTCAATGATAGCAGCACTGTATGTTTTGCTGACAATGCTTTCACGGCTTTTCGGTCTTGACAGCGGCGTCATACAGATTCGCTTTTCCGAGGCACTGTGCATTCTGCCCTGTTTCACTCCTGCCGCTATCGGCGGACTTTTCGCCGGTTGCCTTTTATCCAACATTTTAGCCGGTGCAATAATTTGGGACGTTATTTTCGGAAGTCTTGCAACCTTAATCGGTGCAGTTTTTACATATAAATTGCGTCATAACCGATTTTTAGCCACTCTTGGACCGATTATCTCAAACACGGTCATTATTCCGTTCGTACTTGCATATGCCTATGGGTTTGAAGGCGGAATTGCCTATTTTATGCTGACCGTCGGCATTGGCGAAGTTATTTCCTGCGGTGTTTTAGGGCTAATGCTCCATTCAGCAGTTTCAAAATCGAAAATATTTAGATAATATAAAGCGGATATGTGAAATCACATATCCGTTTTGAGTTATAATTTATTTCATATAAATATTCATTTCTCGCAAATCAAGGCGTTGCAACTACTTCAATTATTGGGACCTTTAGTTATTTAGTCTAAATCAATATATTCTGCTAAAATTGCAGGAATTGTCATTTCTGCACCCATAACTGTTTCATACGTATAATTTCCTGCCAAAGTTCCGTACAACGTAACTATATCATCTTCTAATATTCTGGATTCTGAAGAGTCCTGTCTGGTATATAATGCATATATTGTATCATCCCAACTATATGTTCCTCTTGTGATATTTATGCGATATGCACATGTATTTCCATCTTCCATAACCTGCATAATTTTTCCCGTAAATTTTGCTTTTTTTCCCTTATATTTATCGGGATTTCTTGCAATTTCCTGATATGAATAGGCTTCACACTCTTTTATCAATTCTGCTTTTATTTCTTCTGCTGTCATTGTGAAGCTTTCACTTGCTATTTTTTCGCCGCAACTAATACAATATTTTTCCCTTATCCCAGCTCTTGATGATGTTGGCGAAATCGTTACTTTCCATTCGCCTTGGTTATGAGGTTTTTTCTCAATTTTTTTGCTTTGACTTTCGTTACATCTTACACAATTTCCCTGTTCTTCACCCTCCCAAAGACAAGTGGCTGCAGTCGTTACATTGTATTCTTGAACATCATGTCCCAAAGCTGTGCCTTCCGTAGCTTCACAAACAGAGCAGGTTTTTGGTGTTGTACAGGTAGCTTCATTCCAGGTATGCCCTTCTTTACAAGGATTCCCGCAAGCATACATACAGGTTGTCATTAACATCAATAGTCCGCACAATATTACTCTTTTCATATTTTTTCTTCCTTTCGTCTTTAGCATTATTTTTAAATATCCACATAAATTATAAGTACCTTTAAATGAATATCCTTGATAATTGAGCAATAATATAATATCACAATTTGAGATGTATGTCAACATCTCAATACGAGATAATTTATAATAGCAATATATGGGAGAGGATATTATATGAGATTAAAAGATTTAAGAGAAGACTCCGACATAAAACAAAAAGAAATTGCCGAGTATTTGCATATCAAACAAAACACTTACTCACAATATGAAAACGGTCAGAGGCAGTTGCCTATTGATATTCTGATTATGCTGGCAAAATACTATGATGTTTCAACGGATTATATTTTGGGAATTACTGATATAAAAAAATATTACTAATTAAAAAAGCTATGACAAAATCATTTTGTCATAGCTTTTTTAATGGTATAAGCTTTTACTTTGATACTGCGGTTCACAGGTTAAGTTTATTTTAATCTTTCTGAACACACCTGCATCTGCCGAAGAAAGTATAACCGAAGAATGAGACTCACAGCCCTCAAGGCGCGGAAGCATCGAAAGTGCCTTCGCTGCAATCGGGTTATTTGCCGCACTTACAGAAAGCGCAACCAAAACCTCGTCCACATGAAGTCTTGGGTTATTACAGCCCAAGAATGTCACCTTCAAATCCTGAACCGGCTCAATGAGCGCTGGTGGAATTAGCTCTGTCTTATCGTCAATTCCTGCAAGATATTTAAGTGCGTTAAGTATTGCCGCAGCAGACGGGCCTAAAAGGTTTTTAGTTTTTCCCGTAATTATTTTTCCGTCGTGCATTTGTATAGCAACCGCAGGAAGTCCTGTTTCGTTTTCCACCTCTTGTGCAGCCGCAACAACAACTCTGTCCGAAATTGAAATTCCTGCTTTATTCATAATAATTTCTATCTTTGCTACCTCTTCATTCTGCGTTCCGCTCCTGAATTGGTCGCAAAGTGCTGCATAATATCTGCGCAGTATTTCCTGCTTCGATGCATTGCTCACCGCCTCATCGTCTACAATGCAAAAGCCTGCCATATTTACGCCCATATCTGTCGGCGACTTATACGGAGAACTTCCGTAAATGCGTTCAAACATCGCATTTAGAACAGGGAAAATTTCCACATCACGATTATAATTTATTGCCACCTCGCCGTAAGCATCAAAGTGGAACGGGTCAATCATATTAACGTCATTAAGGTCTGCCGTTGCCGCTTCATACGCAAGGTTTACAGGGTGCTTAAGCGGAATACTCCAAATAGGGAATGTTTCAAATTTTGCATAGCCTGCCTTAATCCCACGTTTATTCTCATGATAAAGCTGTGACAGGCAAACAGCCATTTTTCCGCTACCTGGTCCAGGAGCTGTCACAACAACAAGCGAGCGGCTTGTTCTTACATAGTCATTTTTTCCGTAGCCGTCATCGCTCACAATAAGCTGAACATCAGACGGATACCCCGGAATTGTATAATGAATGAAAACAGGCACATCATTACTTTCAAGCCTTGCGCGAAGTGCATCTGCCGCTTTCTGACCTTCATACTGCGTAATTACAACGCTTCCTACATAAAGTCCGACACTTCTAAAAAGGTCAATAAGTCTCAAAACTTCCATATCATAAGTAATTCCAAGGTCACGACGCTTTTTATTTGAAGCAAGTGCAACCGCACTTACTGCAATCACAATTTCTGCCTGCTGTTTTAATTCTAAAAGCATTTTTAATTTACTGTCAGGTGCAAATCCCGGAAGGACACGTGCCGCATGATGGTCGTCAAACAATTTGCCGCCAAACTCCATATAAAGTTTACCGCCAAATTCGGAAATTCTCTTTTTTATCTGTTCCGACTGTATTTTTATATACTTTTCGTTATCGTACCCTTGCTTCCTCATTTTTTCGTCCTCTTTATAAATTAAAATCATCACATAATAGTATATCATTTTTTTAATGCTTTTTCAAGCAATTATAATAAAACTATTAAAAATTTTTCAATTTTGTTTACATTTTTTACTATATGTAATAAAAAGAAGATGGAATACGAAAAATATTTTAATGCATTAGGCAATTACATTTGCGACATCAGGCATAAAAGAAAAGACTTCCCACATTGACAATCACGAGAAACTATGATAAAATTTTAATATCGGGTGGAGGAGGTTTCTTCTGCGCGATATTTTTTTCTCATATTATATAGTATCGGAGGTACAGTTTTATGGCAGTATATATGCTCATTGTGGCAGTAGTTATTATAGCCTGCGTCATTTTCAACAAAATATCCGATAAACTGGGCATTCCGATGCTTCTTGGGTTTATGGTTTTAGGCATGGTATTTGGTTCGGACGGAATTTTCAAAATTCATTTTGACAACTACCGTTTTGCAGAGCAAATATGCACCGTTGCACTTGTTTTTATTATGTTCTACGGCGGTGTCGGGACTCGCCTTAATGAAGCAAAGCCCGTTGCGGTGCGTTCAGTCCTGCTTTCCTCTTTAGGAACGGTCTTAACAGCCGCATTTGTCGGACTTTTCTGCATTTTTGTACTCAAGTTAGAGGTTTTGGAAGGGCTTCTAATGGGCGCTGTTATCAGTTCGACAGATGCCGCTTCTGTCTTTTCAATACTGCGTTCAAAAAAACTTAACTTAAAATATAATACTGCGTCCCTTTTAGAGCTTGAAAGCGGAAGTAATGACCCATTTTCATATATGCTAACTGCGCTAATCCTTTCTCTTATAGGCGGAAGCATTTCGGGCGGCAGTGTGCTTTATATGCTTTTTACGCAGCTTGCATACGGAATTGTATTCGGATTTTTGACTGCCTATCTTGCTCTTCTGTTTATGAAAAAATTCACCTTTGATTCCGACGGTTTTGATGCCATATTCGTTGTAGCCGTAGCGCTTATTTCTTATGCAATACCAGCAAGTATTGGTGGAAACGGCTATCTTTCAGCATACATAACAGGCATAATTCTCGGAAATAACAAAATCCGTAACAAACGAGCTTTAGTACATTTTTTTGACGGAGTTACAGGACTTATGCAGATGCTTCTGTTCTTCCTTTTAGGGCTCTTGTCCTTTCCGTCAGAGTTTCACAAAATTGTACTGCCTGCATTTTGCATAGCACTTTTTCTTACATTTGTCGCAAGACCCTTGGCTGTATTTATGATTCTCACGCCTTTTAAATGCTCAATAAAGCAACAGCTGTTAGTTTCCTGGGCAGGCCTCAGGGGTGCAGCCTCAATCGTTTTCGCAATTATGACAGTCGTAAGCCCTGCTCAGATTGGAAATGACATTTTCCACACTGTTTTTGTTATTGTACTATTTTCCATCTTGATACAAGGAACACTTTTGCCGATTGCTGCAAAAAAGCTTGATATGACCGACAACAGCGGCGACGTTATGAAAACCTTTAACGACTACTCATACGAGCTGCCTGTGAGCTTTATACAACTTAAAATTCCCGATGGTCATCATTGGACGGAAAAGACAATAAAAGACCTTGCACTTCCTCTTAACTTGATGCTTGCACTTATTGTGCGAGGTGAAGAAAAAATAATTCCTAATGGAACAACAGAACTTAAATCGGATGATAAGATAATCCTTTGCGGAAAAACAAGCGAAGTAATTGACGGAGTTCACATTTTCGAACATAAAATTGACAAATCAGATGTATGGTGCGACAAATTTCTCAAAGAAATCTCTACAAGCGGCGAGCTTATTATAATGATTAAACGCAGCGAACAGCTCATAATACCTGACGGAAATACAAAAATACTTGAAAATGATATTATTGTTTTAAACAAGAGTGAATAAACACGGAGGAAAAATAAAATGACAGACCTTGAAAAAGCAAGAGAATTTTTTAAAAATGACCGATATGCGACAGAAGCAACAGGTATTGTTATAGATGCTGTCGGCGAGAAATACGCAAAGTGCAGCCTAAAGCTTGACGGACGTCATAAAAATGCCGTAGGTCACGTAATGGGCGGAGTTATGTTCACACTTGCCGATTTTGTTTTTGCGGTTGCAACTAACTTTAACCAATCCATTACCGTTTCGGTAGTAAGTCAGATAAGTCACCTTTCATCACCAAAAGGCGATACACTTTTTGGCGAAAGCAGGCTTATAAAAGACGGCAAACACGCCTGTTTCTATGAAATCGAGATAACTGATAATCTCGGCACAAAGGTTGCGCTCGCATCAATAAGCGGTACACATCTTGGAATAAAATCATTTTGACAAACCTTGCATAAAAATAATGGCTTTAAAAGCCATTATTTTTATGCAAGTCTTATTGTCTTTATAATCTGCTTTTCAATCGGTGCATCACTGTAATCAGTTTCACATTCTGCAATCTTATCAACAACCTCAATGCCCTCGGTAACCTTGCCGAAAGCTGCATACTGACCATCTAAATGCGGAGCATCCTGATGCATAATAAAGAACTGGCTTGATGCTGAATCCTTTATCATCGTTCTCGCCATTGACAGCACACCCCTTGTATGCTTTAGGTCATTTGCAATGCCATTTGCTGCAAATTCACCTCGGATTGTTGCCGCATCTATATGATTCCCAGTCGCATCATATCCGCCGCCCTGAATCATAAAGCCTTTTATTACTCTGTGAAAAATAAGTCCGTCAAAGAAATTTCCTTTGATAAGTCTTACAAAGTTTTCAACCGTAATCGGAGCAATATCAGGATAAAGCTCTGCCTTTATAATATCGCCGTTTAACATTTCAATTTCTATATTTGTCATAACCCTCAGTTCCTTTCTTTAAAAAATGTTATTTATTCAGCTTCTTTTACTATTTCTATTGTTTTTATAACAACGGGCTCACTTGGCACATCGCTCATAGTCTGGGCAACTTCTTGTCCTTTAAAGTTTATGTTGCCATGGACAACTGTTGTTTGAACTCCCGCAATCTCGTCAACAACTTCCATACCTTCTGTTATTTTACCAAAAGCTGCATACTGACCGTCTAAATGCGGTGAGTCTTGATGCATAATAAAGAACTGACTTGATGCTGAGTCAGGCACAGTTGTTCTTGCCATTGACAGTACTCCTCTTTTATGCTTTAAGTCATTTTTTACACCATTTGCTGAAAATTCGCCCTTGATTGTATCAGCTTCCTTCTGATTGAGGTTTCCGTCATAAAATGTTTCGTCATATCCGCCGCCCTGAATCATAAAGCCTTCTATTACTCTGTGGAAAATAAGTCCGTCAAAGAAGTCTTCCTCAATTAGATTTATAAAATTTTCAACTGAAATTGGTGCAACATCAGGATAAAGCTCTGCTGTCATTGTTCTTCCGTCTTCAAGCAAAATTTGAATATTTACTGTTTCCAAAACAGGTGCTGTTTCCTTATTACATCCCGTTAATGCAAGCATAGACACTGCAATAACACCGCTTAAAATTAATTTAATAATAGATTTTTTATTCTTCATTACCTGTTTCCTCACTTTCGTCTTCTTCGATATGCGGTGTTACTGCCATACTTACAGCCTTAACATCGTCTGCAAGTTTCATCACGCGAACACCCTGTGTTTGTCTGCCAAAGGTGCTTATTTCCTGAGTATGCGTTCTTATGATAATTCCGTCTGATGTAATCATCATAACATCATCGTCATCGCAAACAGCCGCCATTCCTGCGACATTACCAGTTTTTTCGGTTAGTTTATAGTTGAATACACCCATACCGCCACGGGATTGAACCTTATATTCATCAAAATCAGTCTTTTTGCCGTAACCGTTTTCTGTAATGGTAAGAAGCTTTGTTCCGTCGTGAACCGCAACTGCCGCAACAACATAGTCATCCTTTTTAAGACGGATACCTCGCACACCGTGCGCAGTTCTTCCCATAGGACGAACATCCTCACCTTTAAAGCGAATTGCCATACCCTTATATGTTCCTATCATAATTTCGCTTTCAGAATCAGTAATTTGCACACTTATAAGCTCGTCACCCTCGGCAATATCAATCGCACGAAGTCCGCTTGAACGGATTTTTGAATAAGCCATAAGGTCAGTCTTTTTAACTGTTCCTACTTTTGTTATGAAGGTCAGGTACTGATTTTCTTCAAAGTCAGAAACAGGTATCATTGCTGTTATCTTTTCGTCTTTTTCAAGCGGCAAAAGGTTTACAATCGCAGTACCTTTAGCTTGTCTGCCTGCTTCTGGAATCTGGTAACCTTTTAAATGGTAAACAATACCTTTGTTTGTAAAGAACAGGATATGGTTATGTGTTGATGTTGTAAACAGATGTTCAACAAAATCTTCTTCACGTGTTGCCATTCCTGAAATTCCTCTGCCGCCTCTATGCTGCGACTTATACGTGTCAACAGGCACGCGCTTTGTATATCCTGTATGTGTAAGTGTGATTACAACGTCCTCTTCTTCGATTAAGTCCTCGTCTTCTAAGTCTATTGCAGACATAGAAATTTCAGTACGTCTTTCATCACCGTATTTTGCTTTTATCTTGAGAAGGTCTTCCTTGATAATTTCAGAAACCTTTTCACTATGCTCTAAAATATCACGAAGTCCTGCGATTTTTTCAACAGTCTGGTCATATTCCGTCTCAATCTTTTCACGTTCCATACCAGACAGGCGACCGAGCTGCATCTGTACGATTGCAGTTGCCTGAACTTCAGAAAGGCCAAACCTTTCGCAAAGTGCCTGCTTTGCATCATTGATTGAGGCAGATTTTCTAATAGTTGCTATAACCTCATCGATATTTTCGACAACAAGCTTATAACCCTCCAAAAGATGCAGTCGTTCCTCTGCCTTTGTAAGGTCAAACTGAGTGCGTCGTCTTATTACGTCCTCCTGATGACCGATATATGCGTCAATCATTTCACGAAGATTTAAAATTTTCGGTTCTTTGTCCACCAATGCAAGCATAATTGTACCAAAGGTTTCCTGCATCTGTGTGAATTTATAGAGATTATTTAAGACAACATTCGCATTTGCGTCACGTTTTAAGTCGATAATAAGATGCATATTGGCATCCGATTCATCTCGTGTTGATGAGATACCATCAATCTTGCCGTCACGAACAAGCTCATTTATATATTTTTCAAGTCTTGCCTTATTAACCTGATACGGAAGTTCAGAAACAACAATTCGCTGTTTTCCGTTTGCAAGCTCCTCAATTTCAGCCTTTGCACGGACAATAATTCTTCCTCTACCTGTTGTGTATGCCTTCCTGATGCCGCTCTTGCCCATAATAACTCCGCCTGTCGGGAAGTCTGGGCCCTTAATATAATTCTGCATCAGCTCTTCAATGGTAATCATAGGGTCTTCAATAGTTGCAATAATACCGTCAATTACTTCAGACAAGTTATGTGGCGGAATGTTTGTTGCCATACCAACAGCGATACCTGATGAGCCGTTAATTAAAAGGTTCGGGAACCTTGCCGGCAAAACATCGGGTTCTAAGAGCTTGTCATCATAGTTCGGTACCATATCAACCGTCTGCTTTTCAATGTCTGACAGCATTTCTGCCGCCATTTTTGACATTTTAGCCTCAGTATAACGGTAAGCAGCAGGCGGGTCGCCGTCTATCGAACCAAAGTTACCCTTACCCTGAACAAGAGGATACCTTAAAGAGAAATCCTGTCCCAAACGCACCATAGCATCATAAACAGATGCGTCACCGTGCGGGTGGTATTTACCGAGTACGTCACCGACAGTTGCAGCAGATTTTCGAAAATCCGCTTCATACAAAAGTCCTGACTCATACATATCGTATAGGATACGTCTGTGAACCGGCTTTAGACCGTCACGGACATCTGGCAGAGCACGGGAAACGATAACGCTCATCGCATAGTCAATATATGATTTCTTCATTTCCGAATTAAGCTCAACATCAACTATCTTCTGGTTATTAATAGCCTCCATATCAAGCTCTTTTTCAACAAATTTTTTAGCCACTTTAAAGTTCCTCCTAATCGGAAAAATTAGCTGTATTTTAACACTATAATTATATCATAAAATCACACAAAAATCAAGCATTTTAGTCAAATATAAAATGAATTTGGTAGCAAAAAATCACCCTGTTTTTTAACGAAAAAACGAGGGCAATCACATAATGTGTGGTAACATCAAATCTTGCATTTGGGAAGCTTATGTATCAAAAAAGGTGTACGGCAAGCCGTACACCTCAAAAATGCGCAGTTTCCCCATCGTAAATGTTACCACACACCACAATTCGTATACCTTATACCTACTTTAGTAAAAATGCATACTTTAAGGGAAGTACGCATTTTTAGCAAAACAAAAAATGGTACAAGATAAACTACTAAATTATGGTATGTGGTAACTTGATTATAGCACATCATTTTTGTTTTGTCCATATATTTTTATATAATATTACATATTGTAATTTTCCGCAAAATAGTGTATAATGTATGTATCTATTGCAAAATGAGGAGAATATTATGTTTGACAAACTTGAGGCACTAGAAAAACGATTTGAGCTTGTAAATCAAAAGCTGTCCGACCCTGATATAGTCAGCGATCAGGACGAATTTCGTAAATATTGCAAGGAAAATTCCGATCTTGTGCCTATTATCGAAAAATACCGTGAGTATAAAGCTGCAAAGGCAACTATTGCAGAATGCAAGGATATTTTATCCGGAGGCGACAAAGAGCTTGAAGAGCTTGCCAAAATGGAGCTTTCAGACGCCGAAGAAACCCTTGAATCTGTAACGGGAGAGCTTAAAATTCTATTGCTTCCGAAAGATCCAAATGACGACAAGAACGTTATCATAGAAATCCGTGGCGGCACAGGCGGCGAAGAGGCAGCACTTTTTGCAGCAGACCTTTTCCGTATGTACACAATGTATGCAGAAAGCAAACAATGGAAAATAGAAATCCTGTCATCAAATCCAACCGACATCGGCGGTTACAAGGAAATTACCTTTTCTATTTCCGGTCAGGGCGCATATTCAAAGTTCAAGTTTGAAAGCGGTGTTCACAGGGTCCAAAGAGTACCTACAACAGAATCGCAAGGAAGAATTCAAACTTCAGCCGCAACTGTTGCGGTTCTTCCTGAGGTTGAAGAAGTCGAGGTTGACATCAACCCAAACGACCTTAGAATTGACGTGTTCCGTGCAGGCGGTCCGGGCGGACAGTGCGTAAACACTACCGACTCCGCAGTACGTATTACACATATACCGACAGGAATTGTTGTTTCCTGTCAAGACGAAAAATCCCAGTTTAAGAACAAGGATAAGGCAATGAAAATCCTGCGTTCACGAATTTATGAGGAAATGGAAGCACAGCGCCACTCGCAAATCGCTGACGAAAGAAAATCACAAATTGGTTCGGGCGACCGAAGTGAGCGAATCCGTACCTACAACTTCCCGCAAAGTCGTGTGACTGACCACAGAATCAACCTTACACTTTATAAGCTGGAACAAGTTTTAAACGGCTCTTTGGATGAGCTGATTGATGCCCTTATTACCGCCGACCAGGCGGCAAAAATGTCGGGTGAAGAATAAGGAGGAATAAAAAAATGAGTAAAAATTATCCTTACAACAAGATTGACCACGTTCGCAACCTGCGCGAGGTAGTAGAACGTGCGAGCAGCAAATTTGGAAAACAAGCCGCTTTTGAATACACTATCGGCGGCAAAAAGATAAGTGTAAATTACGAGCAGTTCAAGGAAGACGTTTTTGCTCTTGCAAGCTATTTTTATACCATTGGTGTAAAAGGCGGCAAGATTGCACTATACGCAGAAAACAGCTATGAATGGATTGTTACATACTTTGCAGCAACTATCGGTTCAAACATTATCGTTCCGCTTGATAAGGAATTGAAGGCTGCCGAGGCTGCAACACTTTACCGTTCCTGCGAGGCAGATATGCTTGTTTATTCTGCTAAAAAGGCAGCACTTACAGAAGAATTTGAAGAAGGCGAGCTAAAGCACTCACTTTGCCTTGACAACTTTACTGACGCTGTCGAAAAAGGCAAATCAGCACTTACAGAAAGCGGCATTTTAGAAAATGAAATTGACGTTGAAGCACCTTGCGCTATCATCTATACATCAGGAACAACAGGCAATCCTAAAGGAGTTATGCTTTGCCAGAGAAACCTCATATCTGATATGATAAGGTCAATGGAAATCCTTACTTTCCCAAAAAGAACGGTTGCTGTTCTTCCTTTTAACCACACCTTTGGCTTTATGGCGTGCGTACTTTGTATGATACACGACGGCTCCACAGTTTACATAAACGCAGGTCTTAAATATGTCTTAAATGACATAAAAGAAGCAAAACCTGGACATATTTCAGTAGTTCCGCTATTTGTTGAAAGCTTCTACAAGGGAATATGGAAAAATGCCAAAAAGACCGGCAAGGATAAGCTTTTAAAGAAAATGATTAAGGTTTCAAACGGTATGAGAAAAGTCGGCATCGATATGCGTCGCACTCTCTTTAAGTCAGTTCTTGACGCATTCGGCGGAAATCTCGAAATGATTATTACCGGCGGCGCACCAATGTCAGATGAACTTATAAACGGCTTTGATGATATCGGAATTCAGGTTATCAACGGCTACGGCATTACCGAATGTTCGCCGATTGTTTCCATAAACAGAGATAAATGGATTAAAAAAGGCAGTGTAGGCCAGCACATCAATACTGTTCAGGTTAAAACTGTCAATAACAATGAAGACGGTGAAGGCGAAATTTGCGTTAAGGGCGATATCGTAATGATGGGATATTACAATAATCCTGAAGCAAACGCACAGGTGTTCTTGGAAGACGGCTGGTTCAATACCGGTGACATCGGCAAGGTTGACGAAGACGGCTTTGTTTACATTACAGGACGTAAGAAAAATTTGATTATTCTTGACAACGGCAAGAATGTTTATCCTGAAGAGCTTGAATATTTAATAGGTTTAATCGAAGGTGTAAACGAAGTTTTGGTTTATGCAGAAGATGATTTAATCACAGCCGAAATTTATGCCGAAGATATGAGCCTCAAGGATGCGATTACAGAAAATATCAAAACTCAGCTCAACGCATCAGTTGCTCAATATAAGCAGATAAGAAAAATCAAATTCCGTGCTACTGAATTTGAAAAGACTACAACAAAGAAAATCAAGAGATAAATTTAAAACAGGCGATTACATTTGTGATCGCCTGTTTTTTCTACTAAAAAACTGCCGCACTTTATGTGTGGCAGTTTTAAATTGTATTAAAGTACTGCTTCCCAGAGTTCAGGGTGTGGATTTGCGATAACCTCGGTGTTAATTAAAACCCCGTCTTCTGCCGCAATTTTCGCACCTGCCTCTGTTGCTGCTTTAACGTCAGCAACTTCGCCTGTCATTGTAACAAAGCACTTTCCACCCATACCACGTGCAACTCTTACCTCAATAAGAGAAATGTTTGCCGCTTTAACAGCCGCATCTGCTGCCAAAATTGCGCTTGCTGCAGTAAAGGTTTCAACAATGCCAAGAGCCTTTCTTTCCTGAGTATTTGCCGTTCCGCACATTGCTTCAAAAACCTTGTCACCAAGATTACCAATTACGAATTTGTCAATCAGTGCATCTTCCGAAATAAGTGCTCCTCTGTCAACTGCCGCCTGAATTTCAGACAGGTTTCCACCAACAATCGTTACAAACTTACCCGGACACACACTGCCCGACTGAATAAGGAAAACGCCGGCACTTTTAAGCATTTCGTCAGTTACTTTGATGCCTTTTGAAACATTTTTAACCTCTACAAGTCCTATTGCGTTCATTAATTATCTCTACCTTTCAATTACGACAAATTTGTCGGTAATTTCCTTAATCTTTCCATTAATGCTTGCGTGCATCGTTGTTCCTAAAGCATCTTTAGCTGTTTTGGCAACAACATCACCAATTTTAACTACGTCTCCAACCTTAACCGCCGGAGAAGCCGGCTTTCCAACGTGCTGCGAAAGCGGGATATAGACAGTTTTTGGCTCAAACTTGACATTCTCAAACTTAACCTCGTCCTTAACATACTTTCTTATACCAAGTCTGTCAATTAATACCGATGACGGAATAAGTCTTCCTGCACGCTCTTTTCTTACCTCTTTAGGTGCATTATTGTTTTGCCTTTTAAAGCCTTGTTTCGCAAGCTCGCCCTTTACCTCCATTGAAATTGCCTGAGGATTGAGCATTTGCTGACAGCCGATTACGGTACAAACTCCACATCCGCAGCAAAGAGCTGCCTGTGTAAAGCTTTCAGCATTTGTAACTTCGCCGTGTGAAGCTGCACGAAGCGTTTTATCAACACGGATATCATAACCAAGCAGGTATCTTGGGCACACATCCGAGCACATATGACAATTACAGCACGCAGATGATGCACGTTTTAATGTCATAGACATCGGCATTCTTCTGCGCTGAATAACAGAATGTGTTTCAGGAAAAATCAAAAGCCCTTTTGTCGTCTTTGTGATAACATCATTTTCAGGGTCAACTAATTTCCCCATCATAGGGCCGCCGTTAATAACAGCTTTGCCTTCGAGATTTGTATATCCTAAAACTTTTAAAAACTCACCGATTTTCATACCAATCGGTGCTTTTACAATAATATCCTTATCAACATCTCCACCAATGGAAACGTATTTTTCAGTTATATTTTTTCCTTCTGTGATAGCACTATGTATATTATAAATGGTCTCAGCATTTAAAACCATAACGCCTACCATAAGCGGAATACTTCCTTCAGGAATAATCTTTCCAGTCGTTTCATAAACCAGAACAACCTCGTCACCTGCAGGATAAATGTCCGGAATTTCGTGAATTCTTACATTTGTTCCGGCGATTGAATTGACAATCTTCTCATCAAGAAGATGCATATTTTTACCCTTAATTCCAATAATGGCTTCTTCTGCTCCCAATGTCTCTATTAGGATTTTTAAAGTGTCTACCAAAGTGCCGAAATGTTCAGCTAGAACAAGGTGATCCACCATCATCAGCGGCTCACATTCCGCCGCATTTACGACAATTTGCTTAACATCTTTGGAAAATTTCTTGTGAGTAGGGAATCCGGCACCGCCTGCACCGACAATTCCGGCGTCATAAACAACTTCCTGAAGCTTATTAAACTCCATTTGTCATTCCTCCCGATTACTGATTTTTGTCAACTATACCCACTATTGCTGCGTCTACCGGCGCATCTGTTCTGTCAAGAGCAAGTCTTGCCGCACTTCCTGTTGAAATCAGGACTTCCTCACCGATACCGGCTCCGACTCCGTCGACAGCGAGCAGATGGTTTCCTGTAAGCTTGCCGTTTTCAATAGTTTCAACTATCATAAACTTGTAGCCTACCAACTTTTCATTTTTTACAGTGGAAACAATACTTCCTTTAACCTGTGCCAATATCATATCTTTTCTCCTAATTCTTACAGAAATTATATGTAAAATTTCATTGTTTTCGCATTTAATTTAAAATCCTTAAAACACCAATACGTATGGTTCATATTTGTGCTGATTAAAGCACCATTTCTTTTTATAAAAAGTCCAAATATGCACTTTTATTTTTTAAGGATTGTTACTTTGTCACCCGTCTTTATGCCTGATGCATTAGCATCATCAGTATCAATATGCATTTCGGTATTGAAATCCTTATGCACACGAACCTGTACATTGTAATAACGGGTTGGCTTTACACCGTCAATTTCAACATCAACTATATCATTATCTTTAAGTCCGTACTTTTCCGCATCCGGCAAATTCACGTGAATGTGACGGTTCGCAATAATGGTACATTCATTTAAGAAAACGCTGCCGCAAGGGCCGACAAGTGCCATTGGCGCACTTCCATCAAGCTTTCCTGACGGACGTACCGGCGGACTCACTTTTAACTTGAATGTGTCTGTTCTTGAGATTTCAACCTGCGACCTATCACGCACAGGCCCCAAAACTCTTACGCCTTCCATTGTACGAAGAGACGGGCTTACCAATGTAACACATTCTTCCGCTGCAAACTGATCGCCCATCAAATACTTTTTAACTGTAAGCTTGTGACCTTTTCCAAAAAGTGTCTCAAGATCCTCTTTAGAAAGATGAACGTGTCTTGCAGAAACACCTACTTTTATTCCGGTGTCTTCTTGATTATTTAAAATGTCAATCACAGACTTTGTGATTGAACTAATCAACTTTTCGTCAAACATTTTTAAAACTCCTTATGTGGAATTTTTTGGGAATTGCCCGCACCTAAACAAACGCACACAAATATTCGTAGGCTTCTGCGGAGATTTTAACCCGTCTCCGCAGAAGAATGAATATATGCGTCCGTAATTTTATACAGACAATCCCGCTTTCCGTAGTTTTTTAATTACTTTAAAGCAGGCAAAATCTTTTCTACATCGCCGTGTGGACGTGGAATTACGTGTACAGAAACTAATTCGCCAAGCTTTGAACCAGCTGCTGCGCCGGCATCTGTTGCAGCCTGAACTGCACCAACGTCACCGCGAACCATAACAGTTACCAAACCTGAACCGATTCTTTCAGTTCCGATAAGCTGTACGTTTGCAGCCTTAACCATAGCATCTGCAGCTTCGATTGCAGCTACAAGACCTCTTGTTTCAACCATTCCCAATGCTTCTACTGCCATTTTACATTACCTCTACTTTCTGAGCTTTAGCTCGATTTAACTATTTTGTTTTTTTGCCCGTTTTCTTTGGGGCGTTTTTTATATCTGAAGCCTTTTCGGCTTTAGAAACTGTTTTTGTTGTTTTTGTTGTTTTTGTTGTTTCCTTTGTTGCCGGCTTTTCTGCTTTTGTCTCAGTTTTTGCCGGTGTTTTTGCTTTTTCTGTCAAAGCTCCGGTTTTTTGAGCTTTTAGTTCAGGCTTTTTCGCCGGAACACTGCCTGTATGAGTTTCAGCAGATTCCGCATTTGCCTTTGGCTCATTTTCTTCATCAAGATGAATGAATTTAAGAATTTCCGGATGCGGTCTTGCAATCACCTCGGCAGATTTTAAACATCCAAGACTTTCTGCAAAACGCTTGCCTGTTTCGACAGATGTGGTTACTGATGAAATACTTCCTCGAACAACGATTGTAACCAATCTTCCGCCGAGCTTTCTTTCCGTTGCAACAAATTCAACATCTGCTACCTTGAGCATTTCGTCTAACATTATAATTGCATTACCAAGTGACGAAACCTCAACTAAACCAAGAGAAAAATTCATAACTCTTGTCCCTTCTCACTATGTATTTTTAGATTCCCGGCAGGATTTTTTCAACGTCGCCGTGCGGACGTGGAATTACGTGCTGAGCAACAAGCTCACCAAGTCTTGATGCAGCCTGTGCGCCTGCTTCAACAGCAGCCTTAACAGCACCCACATCTCCTCTTACGATTACTGATACAAGACCTGAACCGATTTTTTCTGTTCCAACAAGTGCAACGTTTGCAGCTTTTGTCATAGCATCTGCCGCTTCGATCGAAGCTGTTAAGCCTCTTGTTTCAATCATTCCTAATGCTTCCATTTTTAAGACTCCTTTTTTTAATTTACTTTGCTTAGACTTTCAAAAATTGTCCGAACTTTCTCCGCCAATTTTTTAAGCCTCGTTATGCGTTATTTTTTATATGACCGATTCTGTCTCTTCCAACGCTTGTTCGATCCGCCATTTTCTGCGCATCCTCTGTTGGTCTTGCTATTATATGTTTCTGGATAAGATGCGTAATACGCTCTGCTGTTTCAGCTGCTGCCTCAACACCCGCTTCTACTGCTGATACCGAGCCTTGCATTTTTACAACCGTAATCAGAGGAACTTCCTCTTTTTCGGCATTTGCAGGCTTGTTTGTGTCGATTGCAATAATTTTCACATCGGCTGCTTTAGCTGCGGCGTCTGCTGCGCACATCGCTGCAACAAATCCAAACATTTCTACTATACCTATTGCGTCCGGCATATATTTTTACCTCTTTCGCAAATTATTTATTTACAACTGCAATCTTCAGTCCTGTTTGTGCGACATTTGTCTTAAATGCCTGATCAATCTCCTCAAGACTGTACTTATGAGTAATAAGTTCCTTAATCGGAAGACCGATTGCTATTGCACGTTTTAAGAAATCAAATGTTGTTGCATAATCACGAAGTGTATATACCCATGAACCAACAGTTGTGATTTCTTTTGCACAAATATCAAAGTGTGGGTTAATTGTTGCGTCACCGCCATTGATGAAGAAGCCAAGCTCGCAAAGTCCGCCACCGCTTCTTATAAACTTATAGATATTGCTGTGAGCAACAGGAGATCCTGTACACTGGAAAGCAAAGTCTGCAAGATATCCGCCAAATGCGTCCTTAACACCTTCTGCCAAAGCTTCAATTCCCTTATAGTCCTTGAAGTTAACAGTATTATCTGCTCCCATTCTCTTCGCAAACTCAAGTCGCTGTTCGTTACCGTCAACAGCAACAATGTTTTCAATACCCATTGTTCTTAAAACCGCGATACAGATAAGTCCAATAGGGCCGCAACCCTGAACAACAACTCTTGAGTTAAATTTCAAAATACCTGTTGTTTTAGCACGTTCAACTGCATGAATTAAAACCGCGCAAGGCTCAATTAAGATTCTTGAATCAAGGTCTAAGTCACTTACGTTAAATACTGTTGAACCGCCGCGAACTACTATGTAATCAGCAAACCAGCCGTTTAAGTGTGTATCGTCATCAGGGATAAGTCCGTAAACATCAGCACCGCCGACATTCTGCTTATTTAAGTCGAACATTGTAATATCAGGATTGTCCTTGAAGATCATACAAGTAACAACTTTATCACCTACATTAAGCGGCTTTCCTGCACTGTCCTTTTTAACGTTTTTACCCATCTTTACGATTTCGCCCGTACCCTCGTGTCCTAAAACAACAGGGATAAGTCCGAACGGATCGCGAAGATATTCGTGTGCGTCTGTTCCGCATACGCCGCAGCCTTCTACTTTGACTAAAATGTCATCGTCGCCAAGTTCAGGAATCGGGCATTCTTTAATTTCAATCTTTTCAATTCCCGTTAAAAATGCAACCTTTGACGTTTTCGGAATACCACACGTCGGAGCTGAAGCCTTAGGTGCATATGCTTCTTGACTCTGGGCATTTCCGCTCATTTCCGCCAGAACTGATTGCACCAATTTTGCAATTTCATTTTCATTTATTGTCATGGTCATCTGGTCCTTTCTTATATAATTGACAGACTGTCAACCAATACGCATCTTCTCTGTCTTGTAAAGCTCCTTGCAGATGTTATGCCTTCTCCTGTCGGGCCTGCTATTGTGAAGGTTGTGTGTCCTTCGCTGTTGAACCCAATTCCGGCATAGCTCGGTGCGTTCTTTACAAAAATTGTTGTGCATATAGCTTTTGCATAAGCTGTCATACGGTCAACGTTCTTTGAGTGAAGATGAGCTGTATGTCTGTTTCCATGTTCTGCCTTAACTGCCATATCAAGTGCCTGCTCAAACGTATCGCATCTTACGATAGGTAGAATCGGCATCATAAGCTCTGTCTGGACAAATGCCTGAGAAAATTCAGTTTCACAAATGATACATCTTATGTCGTCACTTGCATTTACGCCAATCTCGGCAAGAATTTTCTTTGCATCACGTCCAACCCAGTTTTTATTGATAGTCTTTTTCGGACTGTCTGTCGGTTTTTTAGGCGGGACATCTACTAAAACAACATCTTCCAAAGCTTTAACCTGTTGTGAATTCAAAAGATATGCACCGTTTTTCTGCATTTCTGTAATCAACTGGTCAGCAACGCTGTTTATAACAAAGCATTCCTTTTCAGCAATACACGGAAGGTTGTTATCAAAAGTACATCCGTCTATAATGTCCTTACCTGCTTTTACAATATCCGCAGTTTCGTCAACGATAACCGGTGGATTTCCGGCACCTGCACCGATTGCCTTTTTACCGCTTGATAGGAGCATTCTTACAACACCCGGTCCGCCTGTTGCAACCAGCATCTTAACCGACGGATGATTTACCATTATATTTGAAGAATCCATAGTAGGATTTTTAACAGTAACGACAATGTTTTCCGGTCCGCCTGCAGCTAAAACTGCACGGTTTACAAGGTCAACCGCATACGCTGAGCATCTCTTTGCATTAGGATGCGGGTTGAACACAACACCATTACCGGCAGCCAACATTCCGATACTGTTACAGATTACCGTACAGCTTGGGTTTGTTGACGGTGTAATTGCTCCGATGATGCCATAAGGAGCCATTTCAACAAGTGTCAGGCCTCTGTCGCCAGAGAGTGCCTTACATTCCAAGTCCTCTGTACCCGGAGTCTTGTCTGCAACAAGATGATGTTTCAATGTTTTATGGTACACATTACCCATCTTTGTCTCTTCCACAGCCATCTTTGACATAATCTCAGCTTCGGCGTGTGTAAGCTTTCTTATTTCACGGATAATGCTTTCTCTTTGTTCCTTATTATAATGACGGAAAAGTGTGTATGCCTTGTTAACCTCGGCAATAGCCTCCTCCATCGTATCAAAAACACCTATCTGCTTTCTTTTAGGAGCAGTAGTTGTTCCCATTTCTGAAAGCACGCTTCTGACAATTTCGGAAATTTCATTTTCATTTATATTCATAGATACTTCCCTTTCGTCAATTTATTTTTCTGCATAGCGGCTCATAGCATAAACCAAATCGGAAGCCCTATTAAGGTAAATAAATGTGACTTCCCGTATTCTTCTCTGCTCTAAAACCTTTGCGGCAACTCTTTCTGCGCGCCTTGCAACACATCTTGCAAGGTCAAGATAGCTTGATGCAGGATTTTTGCCCGGAATAGAAAATCCGTCAAATTCCCCTTTGTAGCTGTCAGTCATTTTCTCAACAACTTTAACACATTCCTCGCTAACGCATATTTTTCCGCCTGCAAGCTCACCCATTATCAAAACAAGCTTTTTCTGCAATCGTTCAATATCGTCCAACAGTTTTTCATCCATTATATGTATCTTTGCAACACCAAGGCAGGAAGAAAATTCATCCAAAGTACCGATTAACTCAATCAATGCATCGCACTTTGAAATGTGGTTGTCGTTAAGGGTTTGTGTATAACCTTTGTCGCCGCAGCCTGTATATAATTTTGTCATTATTTACCGCACTTTTCCAGCACTCTCTTTGTTACTTCAGCAACGATTGCCTCAATGTCGCCATTTCCCTTAGCTGTATATTCGCCGTTTTCTTTATAGTACTTAATCTGTGAATCAAGCGGCTGGAATCCGTGATAAGTAGCAGGATTTTCAGTTCCGAACTTTTCATTTGCCTCTGTTGGGGACATTTCGCAAGTTCCGTCCTCATAGCAGCCTGGGCAAAGCTTTTCCATTGGGTGCTTTCCTGAAACACCATACATCTTTCTTAAGTCGATAAGCTTCTTAACTTCGCCGCAAGGAATTTCCTTAGCACCGCCGAGCATTGTTGAGTGGTAGAGAAGTTTTGCATAGAATTCAGTTGATTCCATTCTGAAGAATGCAGTATTTAAATCGCAACCAAATGCAAGCGCTCCGTGGTTTGCAAGAAGAATTGCATCGTAGTCCTGTATGTACGGCTGAAGTGATTCAGGGATTTCCATTGTTGAAGGTGTTCCGTACTGTGCAATCGGAACAGCACCAAGGAAAATGATTGCTTCAGGCATAATGAGCTTGTCAAGCGCAATACCTGCAATAGCAAAGGAGGTAGCAATCGGAGGATGTGCGTGAACAACGGCTGTTACGTCAGGTCTCTCCTGATAAACCTTCAGGTGCATCTTGAATTCTGATGATGGCTTCCAGTTACTTGGTTCCTTAAGGTTTCCCTTACCATCAACCTTACAAATCATGTCCGGAGTCATATAACCCTTTGACACGCCTGTCGGTGTTGCAAAAAATGTGTCATCATCAACCTTAACAGAAATGTTTCCGTCGTTTGCAGCAACAAATCCGTCAACATAGATTCTTCTTCCGATTTCACAAATTTCTTTTTTGATTTCAAAATCTGATTTGTACATCGTCTATACCTCCATGAATTTTGTTTTATTTGGTTTTCTTTGGTTTTGGTTTAATTATATGATATTTAATTGCGTTTGTAAAGGGCTTTTTATGTCCCTTTTGCATTTTTTGTCATATTATAGTTATTATATCATACTTTTTCTATTATGTAAAATGTTTTTTAAAATATTTTTTCAAATTATCCAAAAAACTTTCTGTCAAGGTTTCTGTACTGGATTGCCTCAGCAATGTGCGATGCCAAAATGTCTCTTTCTCCTGCCAAATCAGCAATCGTACGTGCCACTTTAAGTATTCGCGAATGCGCTCTTGCAGAAAGCCCCAGTCTGTCAAATGCCATCTTTAAAATGTTGTTTTCCGCCTCACCCAACCGGCAGAATTCCGCAAGCATCCCTGCCGTCAACTGCGCATTTGAGTAAATGCCGAATTCCTTATAGCGTTGCCTTTGGATTTGTCTTGCTTCATTTACTCTTTTTTTGATTTCAGCAGATGTTTCACCTTTTTCCATATTGCTTAGGTCCTTATATTCAACGTTTGCAACCTCCACCTGAATATCAATTCTGTCAAGAAGCGGTCCTGAAATACGCGAGCGGTATTGGTTTATCTGCGCCGGAGTGCAGGTACATTCTCTTTTTGCATCGCCTAAAAATCCACATTTGCAAGGATTCATACTCGAAATAAGCATCATATTACACGGATATGTCAAAGTCGCATTAACTCTTGAAATCGTCACTTTTCCGTCTTCAAGCGGCTGACGCATAACCTCCAAGACTTCACGTTTGAACTCAGGCAGTTCATCTAAAAACAACACACCGTTATGTGCAAGCGAAAGTTCTCCAGGCCTCGGCACTGTTCCTCCGCCTGAAAGTCCTGCCGTTGATATTGTGTGATGCGGATTTCTGAACGGTCTGCGGGTTATAAGAGGACTTTCGGCAGGAAGTGTTCCTGCGATTGAATGAATTTTTGAAACCTCCAAAGCTTCCTCAAAAGATAAATCCGGCAAAATAGACGGCATCCTTTGCGCAAGCATCGTCTTTCCCGTACCCGGCGAACCTATCAAAAGAATGTTGTAGTTGACATTCCCAGCTTGTGAAAAACAGAGAATTGCAATGTTTTTTGAAAATACCCACATAAAGATAAAGTCCTTATTTTTGTACTCATATAAGAACCATACAGACGGATATTTTATTTTTCTGCCCCTTTTTATCATATCACAATCCTGAAAATTCAATCTCAATTTAGTTTATTCCTACTCAACATAATATTATAGCATTACGCCATCAATAATGCAAGAGAAAAAGCAAAAAACATTTAATTTTTAGGTTGATTTTTTAGATAGCATATGATATAATATATTGCTTTAAAAAGCACCTGTCCTTAAATGAACAGGTGCTTTTTTGTATAGATGAGTTCTTTTAGTACAACTTTTCAATAAACTCCGTAAATGTTTCTGCTAATATAGTTGCTGTGTCCTCTTCGTGATTATATAACACAACCTTACCATTTTCAATGCAAAACAAATTACCAAATGGGTCTAACCCAAAAGGAAACATTTCAACAGTATTTCCCTCTGTTTCAAATAATGGAATATAGGAATATACTGTATCTGTTCCGTCTTCGTTAAAGGATAACAACCCGCCAAACACCAAAGTGTTATCTTGCGTGTCGAACTTCGATTTGTCAGGAATGCCACCATTATTTAATTTAATACAATTTCTCAAATCATCTGGTAATTGATAATGATATTTGATTTCTAACTCTAAAAATGATATATCCTGACCTGCCTTTAAAGGTTCAACATAATTCCAAGTTACATTTGACATAATCTTACACCTCCTAATTTCTTCCGCCACCCCAAATGGCTTTACCACCTGTGTGTCTATTTAACATATGTACATCAGATTTAACCAATTGCATTTTACCACATTCTGCATCGTGGTGCCAAGTATAGCCTTTGATTCTTGCTTCTCCTTTTCTTATTTGTTCCAGCTGTTCCGTTGTAAATTGTTTTGCTAATGAAGGATTGTTTTCTATTGCCTTTTGTAGTTGTTTGGTACAGTATTCAAATTGGTCATCGTCAAGGGCTTTCCACAGTTCCTTTGGTAGTTTAGTATCAAACACAGAATATTCACTTAAATCTACAACCTGACATCTCACTTTTACACCGTTAACATCCACAATTTTTTCTACATAAGGTGGTTTTGTATTCATGCCAACCTTTTCAGCATTTATGCACTTCATTGTAACACTCTTGCCATCTTTACTTATTTCACACCTTGAAAGAGTGGCATCTGACATTCCCGTTGCTTCTTTAACCGCATAATATTCAGGTGGTTTTTTCTCAACTTCTGGTGTGGTCGTTTCCATCTTGGCTTTGTTTGTTTCAGTCAATGACTCTAAAGATGTAGTTTTTGTTGTTTTAATATCTACATTTTGAACTAATGTTCCAGATTGAGTGTCTTTGATAAATCCCTCACCCTTAATAAGGTTTTCAATCTTATCGCCAGAGGCTTCAACAACTTTACTTACTTTTTCTGAAACTTGACTTGCTATTTCACCAGCTTTTTCTAATGCTGCAGCTATAACTGACAACTTAGCCAACCCCCTTTATCTGCTCTTCTATTTCTGAAATTAATTGCTTGTCCGCATCAATGAAATATCTTTCAATAGAAGCAGGAATGTTAACAGATTTGTTCAGTCTATTCTTTACCAATTCAGAAATTATACGAATACATCTTGATTTACAGTTTTCACTATATGCTTTTGTGAACATTTCATTGAGTTCTTTTACATTTTCTTTTAAGCCTTTTGAACATACATTATGTATTAAATCACATAATGTATTGCTTGGTAATTCTTTAAAGCTAAATACACCATTTATCAAATAAGAAATAATATTATCAGCGATAATGCCACCATATAATTCATCTTTATTTGCATTCAAGAGAAGCTTGACATCTTTCCTTACAAGAGAAGTGTTAATTATTTCTTTTGCTTCTTTTATGTTAGCTGCTGTTTTATCAGGACTTTCTGCAAGAATACCACATAATACTTGTAATGAGAGATTTTCAATTATATCTACTGTATTTTCGATGACGATACTTTTGTTTATTTCAACAAATTGCGCACCCTCTTGTTTAGTATATAAATCCCCATCTGCAACCTTATTATCAGATACTTTTTCTATCTCAACATATACTGGCAAGCTCATACCTTCTTTATGGCATAAACCTATACCAGTTTTAAGACTACCTAACAATACAGCGTCCTCTTCATTCATACCAATAGTATTTGCAACCAGCTGTTGGTCATCAGCAGAAACCACTCTTTGAATAATCTTATTTGAAGAGTTTTTAATTACATCTGGTGCCAATTTGCTCGGTATTTGTTCTGCAATTATAACACCCTGCCCATATGACCTCATTTCTGCAATCATATTTGTAAAGTGTTCCACAGCTTTACCTTTTGGATTTCCTGTATCTTCTGTTGACCTTTCGGTATCAACATTCTTAAGAAGTCTATGCGCTTCTTCAATTACTAACAAATGTTGTAACCCAATATCATCTTCTGTAATATGATTTTCCTTGAAAACTTGTCTGTATTCATTTATGAATACAACTAACAAGCCTACGCCAAAAGCCTTATCAGAATCATCTGCTAATCCTTCCAATTCAAATACAACATTTTTTTGCATTAGACTTTCCATATCAATGGTTTCATTGGTGTTAAACATAAATCCTTTTGAACCAACACATAGACTATCTAATCTCGCAAGCATAGCAGTTTTAACATTACCACTAATCTCACCATCATATTGCATTTCTTCTTCAACGTATCTTTTTACTTCATCTTTCAGTTCCTGCATTGTAGGAAATAAATGTTTTGATGCTTTATGGTCATATCTCGACTTCATATAGTCATCATCAAAAAAATTGACAGAATCAGTATTATTCACAAAATGAGGATGATAGCCTAATGTCATATTCCAACCCTTATGGCTATAAACATTGTGTAAGCATCTCTCTAAAATATAAGGCATCGGGCCATAGAAAGAAAAAGATGCGTTAAATAAATCTTTCAAGAAATCAATATGTGTTTGAAGATTAATTCCCTGTTGAATATAAAATGGATTAATTCTCAAACAATTTAATTCTGGCTTTCCTAATGTATATACAGTTGGCTCTTTATCTTTGATGTTTCGGTACTCTTTTTTTGCGGATTCAATAACCATAAAAGGTTTGTTGCAATTTGTTAATATCCTTTTTACAGTGGTGGTCTTACCACTTCCTGTAATACCACATATAAAAGTATGTTTATTTAGGTCCTTTTCGCTTAAAGAAAATGGAATATTATCAAGCTTACTATTTCCATCTGAAACGGTACCAATGACAATTCCATCTTTTGAAGATGAAATCATGGGAAATACTTTTCCTTGTTTTAATTCAAAGTTAGGAACTGCTTCGTAAGGAGGAGTACATACCATACCCAATTCAGAGGAAGTAACCAAGGTGTTAAGGCTATTAAAACTACCATCAGGCATAACTTTTGGCAATCTTAATAAGTCATCATTATCGATATTTACATCAAAAGACCTCAACGGAAGCATATCAGGAGCAGGTTTAGCCAATTCACCACAGACACAAGATTTCAATATTTTTGCAGTATTATCATCTTGTGCTGCAAAGGCAATTGAAGTTTCCCATACGCCCTCTGATTCTCCAATTTTTATTCTTTCTATTGCTCTATCACAATATTCCATAATTTCAAGTGCAATACCATTCTGCATATCGAATGATGTAGTGTCACTATCCCCAATTGTCTCAGAAAAATTAGTAGAATCAGCAGTAGACTTATTGTAAGAGTATAATATAAGGCTGCCTGTATGTGATGTAGTTGTTGATGTAGAAGAACCATCAGTCTTAGAGTAATTTTTTGCTCTTGCAATATTTCTTTTGCTTACAGAAAAGCACTTATCCTTAATGTCGATTAATTCTGTCCTTGTTTCATGAACAGATGTAGGACAGTAAGGCCTTGCCATAAAGAGAATAGCATACTCTTTATTATTTAAGCATCTGATTGCAGTAGATATATTAAAGTTCTGTTTTTCATCATCAATTTTAAAAACAGGAACAGCAGAGATTATACCACCTTTTCTGTCTATGGCGTTTTTTAGATTTGGCTTATATTCTGTCATCTCAATTCCTGTCAATGAACCTTTTGCTACTGATTCAAAAACAGCCTTATCAAGAGCAGAGTTTATACCCAATACAATATTGGTTTGTCCTTCTTGGCTAATTACACCGTAAATGATAGGAGTATCCAGTCTATATAATGCATTAAAAAACTTACACATTTTATCAGTTAGATAATCCATCAGTTCATCTAATTCTTCTGTCGTGCAACTACATAGTTTATAAAAGTTAAAGGATTCTAATATTCCATTTGAATCATCAGATAAAAACTCATCAACTTTTGAAACAGAAGAGTAAGGTGCAATACTATCTAACAATCGATTCGCTTGTTCTGACAGGATTTCAGTATCTTCGTTAAGTTCACAAAGCACTTCGTCGGGCAAAGCATTTTTTGATTTTTCTATCATATCACTCATTTGTTGTACCTCATAAAGTCTTTTTCAACTCGTTAACTTCCTTGTCATAAAACTCAATAACTTTATCTACCCAAATCAATAACTCATTTTTAAGATTTGACATGAATTTTTTTACTGCTGTAATATAGTTTGCCTTATTCTGTGCGGGAATTATTTTACCATAAGTAATGCCCGCACCTGCTAACCCTAACAACAATGAGCCTGCTATTAATATAGCAATCGGTATATTAAGTCCAGACAAAAGGGTACCCATCAAAATTCCGCTTAAAGCTGTTGTGCCTACACCAACTGCGACTGATGAATATACTCTATTTATTTCTTTATAATCAATTCCTTTCATATATGTTTTAAGGTCTTTTACTTCAAACATATATGTGTCCTCAAGGCGCTCTCTTATACCCAAATCATAAAATTTATTTGCATTTGCTGCACTTTGAAAGATGTCTTCATTTAGGGTCTGCTCTGATAACGAAGAATAGATATCAGTTATAAAACTCTGACTCGCAGATGCCAACGAACTTGATATATACTTCATTATTGAATCTGTTATTTCTGCTGTTGATAAAGGAGATTTCATGATATCAGAAACTTCCGCATTTAACTTAATAAAAAGTTGCTCTATCTGTCGCTTAACATTATTGTCCAACATTTTTATCTATACCACCTTTCATGCTCGATAATTTCTCTTTAATTGGTGTTAATTTCTTTATTTGCTCATCAAAGGATGCTATCAAAGCCTGCATTTCTTCAGCTGTTTGTTTTTCTTGCTGTATTTTGTCAAGGTCGTCACGTTTGATTTTAGCTTTATCTCTCAACTGTTTACTATATTCTTTTGTAGTATTACCCACAAATATTTTCAAGTCGCTCACAATCTCTTCCTTGATTGTTTTGATTTCTTTATCAATGAAACCTTTGATTAAGCCATAATACTTACTTTGAGAAAATACAGAATATCTTTTTTCCTGCTTAAAACATCCACCTGGCTCAACATGTGTTGTTTGTGCATCAGAAGATGTTTTGGATTCTGATGCATACTTCTTGATTTTATCTTTTGTTATGTCTGGCTTTAGAGTTTTGAATTGGATGGATGCCTTGTCGCTGAGTGCCTCTAAAGCCTCATCACACTCAGCCACTATGTTTTTTTGCAACTCACCCTCAAACTTTTTTAACACATCAAGCTTGTCAAATGTCATATTTTCTAATTGTTCAACACTTTTATCATCTGAGGGGGTTATTTTTTCAATACTTGCTTGATACGAGGATATTTCTTCATCTGCCTTCTGGTCTATAATACCGCCTGTTTTTCTATATTTTGTAGAAATCTCATCAACGGTCTTATTTATCTTTAATGTTAATGTTTCTAATTCTTCTTTGAGAACATTTATTTTGTGTGATAACTCAATAGGGTCTTGAGCCTTCTCCTTATATAATTGTTTTTTCTCTTCTAATCCCGCAATTATAACCTCTATAACATCAATCATTCTCGCTATAAATTCGCTTATTGCCAAGAACTGTGCTTTGTGAGCAAACATATTAAGAGATTCATCTACATTACGAAAACGAGATAATTCACTTAATTTTTCAATATAAGTATCTTTGTTTCCACCTGAAATCATCCAAGGCATAAGCAAAAAGGAATCTATCGAATTAGTTCTTGCACCTTCCATTACAAAGGCGGTTAATTCTTCGACAGAAAAATCCTTGATTTTGTTTATATACATTTCTGCCTTGCTATCAACAGGAATAATTTGCTTTGTACTTACGTTTGGAAATTGCTTGATGGCCTCATCGCATACTCTTGTTAATTCGTCAGGAGTAATACAAGCTGCATATGTCAAAATCAAAAATAATGCATTTTTATTTCTGTGCATACTTTTTGATTTTAAGAATTTTTTAAACGAGGTTGTATCAATAACTGAACCAACAACAGGCTTTAAGAACATGACAGCATTGGCTCTTTCAATATAATCATTTGTGATATCACCAACATGTCCTTCCGCATTAACACCTGGACTATCTATTATTTCGATTCCTTTCAAATCTGCATCTTCAAAAGGATATTCAATCTCCATTTTAGTAACTATCGATTCCCAATTTGCTTTCTGTTCTGATATGTATTTACGAACTTTTGTCTCATAAAATTCATCTTCGCCTTTATTAGCTCTAATGAAATCCTTAATCTCTGCTTCTAACACATTACCTTTACGAGGAATAATCAATTCGCCGTTTATTAAAGCAATAGGAAGGGAAGTATAATCGCTATTGATTGCAGCATGTTTTGCTAAAAACTCCTTGATTTTTTCTTCACTTTCTACTACATCAACACTTTTATTTGCATAAGTAGCCTTTAATACAAATTTTTCACCATATCGAATTTCAACAATAGCAGAAGTACATTGCATAATATCCATAGGTAATATTTCTTTGCCTAAATAAGCATTGATAAATGATGATTTACCACTACTTGCTTCTCCAGCAACCATCAAAACAAACTTGTCTTTTTTTATGTTATCTGCCTGCGTTTTCAATATATCAAGAGAATCATCATAAGCAGATACTTCTCCGTTCTTAATAGTCTTTACTAAAGGACAAAAGGATTCATCATATATATCCATTATATCAGTCTTAACTTTGTTGTAATTACTTACCATATCCAAAACTCCTTGTCTAAAAATAGTTATAAAACCACCTATATATTATATCACATTGATGTCAACATTTCAATTGATATTATGAATAAACATTAACTTTCCTATTATTGCAATATGCAAAAACAGTCTTTTTACCAATATTCCATAACTTATAGCTCCTTTTTGTAAATAATATTCTTTCCCTTCATACTAAGCCTATCATATTTGGTGTCCAAAAAAACTCCCACCTGATTCAAAAAGGAACTGAAAAACTCAATTTCAGTTCCTTTTCCTTATTTAAGCAAACTTTTTACAAAACCCTCTAAATTTAATGGTTTAGGTGCCTTTATATCATTTTCCATCTGGCGTTTGGTTTCAAAGGCCATATCGATGATGAACAGTATGTTTTGCAATTTGTTGTTTATGTATTTTATACCTTTTCTGCAAGGTCTTTTGTTGTATTCAATTATTTCTATGTTCCCATTATTATCCAGTTTATTTAAGGGTTCAAATCCCCAGGCATTATCTAAACACAGGTCAGCAAGAAATACTTTATATCCTCTCAAATATATATCTCCTGCCTTTACGTATATTCTATGTTCTCTCACACGAGTAAAACCTATTTTTACATTACCATTTTGGGTTTTTATAATTCTCCTAAACCCTTCCATAGTCCTGTCTTCAAAGTAGGTATCCTGAATAAACTCCACCTTTTTCTTTGCCCTTAATATTCTTCCTAATGCAATAGCATCATACTCTGTTTTAGTTTCTAAATCAAAAACTTCACCACAATATTTTTTGAAATCTTCATTTGTTGCAAGATATTCTTCAAAATCAGATGAAAGAGGCAACATAGGATGCTTGACAGATAGAAAGTAGAATTCTTTGTCCTTATCCACACATTCCAATTAACTAACCCCCTGACTTTGTATTGTACAACTATTATATAATTGGTTATATCTTCTTTTAGCCCTATCATTCAAAGGATGCATATTTGCTGCAATATTTAGGAGTATCAATTCTTCAGCAGGTATATGATACTTGTTAACCCTAACGCCTTTTTTAAGGAAGCTGCAAGTACTTAACCTTGTAGCTTCCTTTGCATCTTCTTCAGAAAGAGCATTGATTATAAACTCTGTCTTTTTCTCTAAAATTGAAAGAACCATATTATAAGGGAACCCTTGATTAAGATACTCATTTATGGTGTTAAACACAGCAAATAAACCATTTATTTTAACATCTTTAAGTTCATTACTATCTTCGTTACTCTCAATAATATAAAGAGCATTTTTATATCTTTCTTCCAATTCTGAATTTGGCACAATAAATAATTTACTCATTTAGTTCACTCATCCTTTTTAATTTTCTGATTATTCTTTTTTGCTGCCTACTATACATACTTCGAGATTCTAAAACCTCAAAAAAATTACCGTATTTGTATGCCATTTCATACACATGATAAATGTTACTGCTGCTGGAAGTTTCACCTTTTATGGTGTATGGATATTCAAAAGTTGCAGTAATTCCATTATATAACCTTAAAGTTTCAGGAAGCACATCTTCAATCCTCCCAAAAAATCTAATTTTTTTATACATACCACAGCCCACACTATTACCATGTCCTTGACCTTTTTCTATGATAGGATTATCAAAAAGAGTAGTAGAAGTGTATGCTTTAAGTCCAGTTACAAAGTAGATGCCTTTATTTACTTTATTTGCTTTTGCCAAAATGTTTTTGATTTCAGCGTGTTCTCTTTGCATAACCGTTTTCTCTTGATTTTCTTTTCTTGTTCTTTGAAAATTATGATGAAACGCCCCCATACTACGCTGATACCTTTGAATAAGCTTGATGTTTCGCAGTTCATTAGCAGAGTAGTAATGGTTATACTCAACAATAGGACTAAATGTTTCGTAGGAAAGAACAGCTCTAAAATAAATATCCTCTATGCTGTCTGTTTCGTTCTCCATACTATTTTCAATAAAAGGAAACCTCTCTTTAATCCCTAAACCCTCAAGCCACTCTTTCTGCTTATGCTGTTCTTCTGTTAATATCAAATTACAATCCCCCTAACAAAACAAAAGAAGGAGGGGCAGATTCCTCCTTCATAAAAACTTGATTATTTTTTCTTGTTAGTATTGTTATGACATTCCTATTTGGCATTTGATTACCTAAACAATTAAAAATCTTAAAATTTTTCATTTTAAACCATTCTCCTTGTTGCTATTAAAAGAAATTCATTTTTATTTTATTTTGTTTCTCTTATTCGTTGTAATCTCAATAAAAATTTATTAAAGTATTCTTTTTCAAAATTTTCTATTGATTTTCTCAAAAGAGCTATTTTATTTCTCGATGCTCTATCCAAATCAAAGAAAGCATAACCCTCTGAAAATTCATTTGTTAGTTTTATCTGATAAATGATTCTACCATCCTTTATAGACAATCCTGACTCATATAAGCCTGAATACCCACTTATGAACTCATCCTTGAGGTCTGCTTTATTATAGGGAGTATCAGGTGAATATACTTGTTTTATTAAGGTTAAAAATCCACCTTCTTGACTTGCTCTTAATAGGTGAAGAATACTTTTTATTTCATCCGCCTTTTCTTTTGATACAAAACCCATATTAAAACGAAAACCTATAAATGCTTCATTCTCCGCATTTCTAAATCTACTTACACTTAAAATCAGATTATCATTTTCATCATATATCAAATTGTGTAAGTTTTCTGGACTTTCATAAAATACTTTATTACTCAACTTGATTTTCCTCCTTGTCTTTCCTCATACTCTTTCTTATTTCTATAATATGTAGGAGAAGATATATTCATCTGTCTCATAGCCTCACAGGGTTTCAAAACACCTTGTAGTACCTTTTCAAAGGTTTCTGCAAACTGCTCTTTTGTGACAGCGTGTGGTCTTCCATATTTATCCCATTCACCCCTGGCTTTCATCGCAGCAATTCCCTCACGAGTGCGTTTTTCCTTCAGCAAACACTCATTGTGGCTCATCATACTATACAGTTCTATTAGGATGTTCTGTATTGTATCAAAGAGGATTCTGTTCAGTTCATTATCAAAATTAAACTCCATTAATGTTGTAGGAAGTTGCAGTATCATGAGACGGATTTGATTTTCCTTATAATAATTGAGTTCTCGGCATATCTCCTGCTTATTTCTCCCGAGCCTATCGATGGAAACCACCATTAACACATCATTGTTATGTGGTCTTAGAACGTCCTCTTTAAGAACTATATATCTTTCTCTGTTAAAGGTCTTACCACTCTGTTTATCAAGAAAAATATCTCTTTCAAGAGTAATACCACGCTCTTGACAGAATTTGTTGATTTCTGCAATTCCCATATCAAGGTGCTGTTTCTTTGTTGACACACGATGGTACGCAAAATAATGGTATTGTGAAGAAAATGGAGTGGTGGATACACCATTTCCGTTATTTATAGTTACGCCTGTATTCATATCTTCAACCCCTTAATTTCAACTGTATATAGTTCATTTTTGTAAAGAAAATATAATGTAGTATCTTCTGAATAAGGATTGGACTTTATAACGCTCATATGCTGCAAAGCTTCCTCTATTGTATTGTGTTGTGAAAAATCATAAAATTCCGCCTCTGTATGATGAGTATAAACCCAATATCCCTCTTGTATTTCCTTTTGTAGCTCCTTATAACCCTTGCTACTATCCCAATTGTCAGTAAACCTAACATGGACCGCTGACACATCAATGTGTGCCTTATCAAGCCTTTGTTTTATGGCTTCTTCTTTCTTTTCTTCTGGTATATGCTTACCTATTAAAACTTCGCTTATCAAATCAATAGCTTTCATTTCTTTTCTCCTTTGTAATAAATATAAATAACACCTATATTATGTAAAATTTTTAGGGGTTTGCTTTCCTTTGTTTTGTTTTTTCTTATAACTACTCCAATCTGTTAGTCGAGTATATACGAAGGAATACCCTTGCTTTTCATTTATTTCTTTATACTCTTGAACTTCTCTTGCATTTTTCAAAAAACAAATCTGTAATTTGGTGGGTGGCTTTTTGTTAAGCCTATAATCAAGACTAACTTTTTCAATTGGCTCTTGAAATGCAATCATTATCCATTTACATTCTACTTTTCTGTCTTTGACAGGTTCTTTTCTTGTAATAGTATGTGTTCTCAAAAAGTTATTATCTTCTGATGAAGTCCATACAATATAGTTTAATAACTGTTTATTTTCAAATCCCAAACCTCTATCAATATAACCCAACGCATCATACATATGCATTTCCATTTTAATATCACCTCACATTTTGCATAATTTAGGCTACTTCAAAAACCATACTTTTTGAAGGCATTAAAATAACAACAAAAACTCTATAAGAAATGGTTAAAGTCAGTTATTTTGATTAATCTTTAAAGTTTCCTATGCTTTTTGTATACTTATACCGCGTTTTATAGCTAAAGCCAAGGCCTTTTAAATAAAAAAAGTAGAAAACAGGTGTTTTCTACTTTTTGCACGAATAATGTAAAATATTTAATGTTTCATTTTTACAACACACAACATCCTCTTACATTTCACTAAATTCGCCATAACCACTATTACCATCAAACTTTACTACATAGGAAAACCTCTTTCCCTCATAAGTAACATGTCCTTTTACTTCAAAAGGTTCACCTTCTATAAAATACTCTGAAATCACAAAAGTGACATAATCTTTATAAAGAGATAAGCAAGGTACAACACCTGCAAAGTATGGGATGGTTATTCTTTTCCCATTTTTTCCGTTTGTAAAGTTTACAGGGAAAAACTCTGCAAGTGATGGAATAGAAAAGTCTGTTATTTTTTCACTTTCCTGATTAACACAGTATTTATACTCAACACCTTTATACTCATCAAATGACTTTACATACACTCTAAACATATCTATGCTATAAAATTCTTTTTCTATAAAGTTTTTTAGTCCATAATATGTGTTAAAGCCTTTTATATGAACACTTTTATACTCTACTGTTTCTGAAACTTCTTCATACTCAACATACATAACAAAAAAATTATATTCTTTTACCAAAAGTTCTTTATCATGGAGTAGAGTATGAACTGAATAAAACTCCCCAGCTACTTCACCAGAACGCATAGTAGGAAGTAGAGAAGTAATAACACTTTGTTGTTTTTCCAGAGGAACAGAAAGTATTTTACCTTCACAATTTGTGCTATCTCTCACAATATCAATCGCCATTATACTCAACAAATCTTTCAGCCTTATGCTTTTATTAAACATACTATACACCATCCTTTAAACAAGGCATCTTAAATTATGTAATTTTCTGGTACTTTTACTTTTCTTCCAATTCACAATCCCTACGAATTCAAGCACTACATAGTTTATCTTAAAATGGAAGACCATCATCTTCTTCACAAGAAAATCGCTCCGTGTCTTCATACCTATAAATCACTTCAACTGTTACGCATTTACTGAAAGTAAAGTAATCAACTTTTGCACGCTCGATTTCAGCCAACTCACCTAATCCCATGCGAGCCCTATATTCATCCCAATCAGGAAGAAAAATATATCTTGCAAAGCTACTATCCACAACTACTTCAGTAGCGTCTAAATCTATCAAATTAATCAACGCTTCATCAACTATGGACTTCAAATTTCTAAACACATACAAGTCTTTTTCAGAGTAGTCCCAAGGGCATCCCTCATAGTTGCTTGTAATCTCATAAAAATCAGGAATTTCAACAAAAAAATCGCCATCGCTATCTATTTCATCCCAATCATAATCCTCGAAATAGTCAAAATCAGCACCCAAATCATGTTCAAACTCAAAATCACGAGCTATAAGTGTTTGACTATCTTCTTCTGTATGTTTGAAATGGCGTCCTGTCTTAAAGTTAACTCTTTCAAAGCAACACTTATCATCATTATATATAAACAGGTATGGAATTAAAGAACCCTTAATCATTGTATGCAAAGCATCAACTGTGTCATTTAAATCCTCAAAAAACATTATATCTACTATTGAATTTCTTTCACCATTTTTCATTGCTGGGTAAAGATTATCTCTAACCCTAATTGCTGTTACTATCATATAAACAGGAACAACTAACATACTATTCACAACCCCAACAGAAGGACCATATACTGTGATGTCCTTATTCTTTAATAAATCTTCACTATATGACTTTCTGTTTGTCCAGCCTAATCTTTCATTAGCATCAGAACTAACCACTTCTGAAACACTCCAAAGCAACTTGCCTTTTTCTATAGCAACTTTTGTTTTCATACAAATGCACAACCTTTCAAAATTCAATATTTAATCCACTAATCTACTAACCTATGTATTAAAAATTCTCATTGTTTTATAAATGATGTTTACTTTTTTATAAAACCTTTGATATCTTTTATAAACACTGTTAATTCTTTTATAAATGATGCCTACTTTTTTATAACAACTGCAGGTACTTTTATAAACAAACCCAAATCTTTTATAATTTATGTCTCAAATGTTGAAATGAGAGTACAAAATCAGAATATATTCTCCTTAACTATCTCATACTCTCACTATAACTACATAACTTTCTCTTCTAATAACTAAAACAATTTGAATTTCAAATGTCAAAACCCTAATATTTTTACATAATATATAAGTGTTTCATTCAGTAAACTTTTACACTCATAAACCCATCATAGTTCTATAATTTTATTATCTTTTAAATAATAACCATAAAATTATGCAAATTTTTTTAGGTTTTGTTTATTTCAAATCATCAATCTCTTGAAAATACAATTTTCTAATTAGATTTTTATTGTAACTTACACATTCTATTCAAAGTCTTAAATTTAATTTTCAAAACACATAACATTAATGCCAAAATTAATAAAAAAACATATAGAAATTTATTTTTCACATTTTCACTTACACAGATAACTTACGCATTAAGCTACATTTTTTTATATATGTATAAATGTTCTGTCAACTCAATGTGTATCTACACTTCTAAATATGAAATACCATAAATTTTACATAATTACACATTAAAATCTTTTGCTTTTTCAGCTTCTAAAACAATAACATCCTTTACTGAATCAGGTGCCTTAAATTCTCCAACAATTTTAAGATTTTCTAAACCTTCTACTGTAAACTCTACATCTAACCCATCTTTACCTATTGAGGATTCTTTATTTACCAATCCTTCAGGCAAAACCACAATCAACTTCTTATCCTCAATATAATATTTGATATTTTTGAAATACTCAGCCACAACCTCGCTTGTTTTCTTTGCTTTAGCCATTTGTTCTCACCTCCTAATAATAAATTTTTTCTTTTTTTATATCTTCTTCAACTGAAAACAGGTCATCCAAGCTAATATTACCCATTAAATACTTAATCATATAAAATCTATAATCATCAGCCTTTTTAGAACTTCCTTCTATCAGATGAAGACAATATGCCATTTTCTTTCTGTCCATAACCTCTAAGTACCTGTTGAATCTTTCTGTACTTAAATTCCTCAAAATAACTAATTCAGTCTTACAATCTTTCAAATCAAGAGCAGCTGAAAACTTTGCTTCTGGCAGTTCAGACAATAATTCTTTCATAATGTAATCATCTTTTTTAATTTTACCTGTACCTATATAAAAAGCTGTTGCTGCATCTGCTATTCTATCTTCTTTAACCAGTTGTAAAGTATATTGCCCTATTTTCTTTCTGAGTTGATTTGATGCCCACTTAATACTACTTCTTGCTGAATCATAAGAAATATTAAACTCCCTACACAAACTTTCATAGTCATAACCACTTTGAATAAAAAATTTTACTTTTTCTTTTAATGGTCTCTTACATAACCACTCATAACTATCAACATACTCAACTATTTCATCTAATAATTCTTTTTTCATTTCGAGTAGTTCAGCGTCCTCATCACATTTATTTTCAAGGCTGTTTCTAACAGAAACAGCCTCCTTTTCCAACCTTCTAAAAATGCCTTGCATCCCTATCACGCTCCTAACTAATCTTACGCAGAATTTCCTCAACTGTTTTATACACTAACTGTTTATCCCAATAGTCATGTAAACATTCTTTCTTTAATTTCACATCTACTTTATGCATAAACTGACACGCTTCTATATGGTTAAAGAAATCCTTAAAATTGTAGTTGCAAACAAATTCAAGTACTTCTTTATCTTTCCCCGTAGCTCGAAGTTTGTTGTCCTTACGAGTTACAATGGCAAGATTTTGAAGAAGATTATTTCCACCTTTCATATCGAGGTGGTCACAGGTGATAAGCCCATCCTTCAGCAAAAAATGTTTCATGGTATTGATTCCAAACTTTGCCAACATCAAAACGATATGTACAGGAAATTGAACTGCTGGTGTTTCTCCAATACGTGGTTGTATCCTGATTTGCACATAATCTTTTGTGTAATCTTTTATGAAATTGCATCTGACAAACTTTTCACTCAAAACGCCATCAACCATCAGTTCTATTGTTTCATCATTTTTCAATTTCAAAAAATACACATTTTCCTGCGATGGTAAATCTGTTTCATATATAACTTCTTTTGCACCTATCAAATTCAATTTACTTAAAACTTCGTCATCAATAAATTCATAAACACACCCATTATCTAAATCAATATAAAGAATGCATGTAGGATTTATCGAAAAACAGCAATCACCAAACTGTTTAACAGGCACAAAACTTCTATATAAATCCACCATCTCTCTAAATCTTCTTTGAGCACTTTGTTCTACCAAAAGAGACGCATCAAAGACTGCTTCTAACAGTTGATATACACACCACTCATAAGAAGTTATATACCAAGTAGGAGAAAATAGCTTTTGCCTTGCCTCACTATTAATACTAAAACTTTTTATAACTGCTTTTCTTTCTTCAGAAGAAGGTGTGCAAATACCTTTTTGTTCTGGAACAAATCCATTATTCACAAGATTTTCAGCCAATTTTATATATGCTATTGATGCTTCTAAAAAATCAGGCATTGCTGTTTGCAGCTCTATCAATGTTGATGGCGCAGAACCATAAAGCACATTAGCTAAAACCCTACCATCCCTAAAATCTTCCTTAATCAATTCAATATAATTATCCACACTCATATTTTCTTTTAAATACATTATTCAACACTCCCATATCTCTTATTTTTTTATTTAACTACTTAATTTTTCTATAACTATTAACAACTCTTCTAATTCTGACAAAGCCTTCTTTATATGAACCATCTGTTTCCTTGAAGAAACATCTATTTTATTTGCAAAAACTTGTGTCAGGTTTTCATCTTTAACTATTTCACTTATTTCCAAAGCTAAGAGAACTATGCTTTTTTTGAAGTACTCTTTTTCACTATTGGAAAATCTTTTTTTGCTTGTGAGTTTATTTTTTACTATTTCTAATTTAAGCCTGATTAAAGCAATATCAGTATTTCCCTGCATACATAACACCTCACTTCCATATACCAATTTAAATAAAACTGTCCAAATATTTTTTAATGTCTCTCAAACTTCCCAAATATGCATCAAAAAATTTTTATTCATGAATAAAAAAAGAACACAAACTATCTTTGTGTTCTAATCTTCTGTATTAAAGCGTATTTCAAAAAAGTAAGTTGATTGGAGTAGGAAAATAAAAAAGGAGTAAGGTCTTTTCAACCTTACTCACATCAAAAAATATATACTATTTAGTTCTACAAATTGGAATTGGCTTACTTCTTTTTCTTTGGTGCAGGGAGTTCATCATACATCGCATCAAACAGTTCGGTTAGAAACTCTTTGCTGTCAACATTCTCAACCAACAGCATTTCTTTTGCTCCCTCATAAGGTAATTCATAGGTTGAAGTTGGCAAAAGAGAAATAGCAGACTTAATAGGCTTTACAAGTAATCTATCATCATAAATGCCACCGATGATTTTGTCTCGATAGTAGAGAATGAATTCTCCCATCATCGCTCTATATGTTATTTCCTCTAATTCAGATAACTGTTCCAATACAAAATCCAAATACTCTTTATTTGAAGCCATAATACACCTCGTCAAATTCTTATTTGTCGAACTTTTTGTTACATCTTTTTAGATATAGTTGAAATGAACTTTTCAGCAATATCTTTTTCATACTCTTGAGAAATTAAATCAAAAACCCTTTCAAGAACTTTTCGCTGTTCTACTGTAAGTCTATCATTTATGTTAAGAGCAGAATACTTTGTTTGAGCCTTTTTCTGATTAAGAAGAATGGATAACTTATCAAAGTAATCATTTTCTGCAACAAAATCAGATTCACTTGCGTCCATCAAACTTGCTTCATCATAGCCACAGGTAAAATCCATATCCTCTGTTTCAAGACCATTTATATCTTCATAAGTATCAGTTTGAACAATAGTTTTTTTCTCATTTGATAAACTTCTATCATAGGATTTTTTTCTTATGTCTTTTGCTATATTGTTTGTCCAGTCTGATATACTTTCAACAAATTCATAATATGCTGCATTCTTTTCAAAATCGTCTCTACGTGAGTTTATAATGAGCTCCTCATCAAAGATATGCAGTTCTCCCATTATCCAACCATTAAATCTTTCTTCCTTAAAGAACTGATTGCAGGTTGCTTTACCACCTACAAGGATATTTCCTTGTCTTATACGAATACCTTTAATTGCATTATCTGTAATTGTTCCATAGAAATTAGTCAGCGCATACCAGAGAACAGCACTCAACTTTTCATTTCTGTAAAAAGGTACAACAATGATGTCTTGAATGTTGTCTTGTATTTTCTTTATACGGTCTGACTCAAAGTTGTTATCATATGGTTTAAACAATTCTTTCTCTACGCCATCAACAATTAAAAGCACCTTGTAGTTCTCAACAGTTCCACCAAGCATTTTAATTTTATTGTAAATCATTGAAGTCCACTTAAAGTTTCTGTTAAAGTTTAAAGGGCTATGCTGAATCAGATAATTTTCTACTAAATCAGCATTAATGAGTTTACTTGCAGTATCAACACTATGTAGTGAAACATCAAAATAATGCTCATTTGATTTTTCTGGCAAGGTTTTAATAGAAACAATTTCTTCCAAAACATCTTGGATGCTTGAACTTTCTGAATTGCTTGGAATAAGCAACTCTTTCAGCCTTTTTGTATCAAAGGTGATAATTGTTTTAGTAGCCTCTCCAACAGCAGAGGTTGTAAATGCCAAACTATCACAATAGCCTAATCCTGCCAATCTACCAATCCCTCTAAACCCTCTTGAAACATTTCTGCTTTTTTGAGAATTACCAATATCAAGAAGGGTTTTGACAGCCTTCTCCTTACAGATACCACAACCATTATCCTTTATGGAAATACTCTTTTCTTTCGAGTCTATTGATATAATAATCTTGAGGTCATCAGGCTTTGAAACCCCTGTTAAAACTGCTTCATCAAATGAGTCAACAGCATTCTGTATGTACTCTCTATATAAATCCATTGGGGAGGAGTACATACCATTTGTTAGTGACTCTAATGTGTATTTACCTACTGTAAAATCTAATTTCATACCTCATCCTCAAACATAGATAGTTGTTCGTGCATTGAAGTAAGCACTGATTGTATTTGTTCAACAACATACTCCACACCAACAGCTTCACCTGATACTTTGGCAACCAATTTTTCTTTTAGCACATCCAATTTATCACACAACAACTTCTTTGTTTTACTTTCATCTAATTTTTTAATAGCTTTGATTATATCGGATTTTTCAGCAGGTGTAAATATTTCTGCATCAAAATACAGATACGCATACTTTATCAACTCATAATTGAAAGTTTTAATTCCTGTTTTCGCCTGTACTTTCTGTAAATTATTAATAACAAAAGGAGGAGTAGTAGTATTAAAATTCAATTTCTCTAAAACATCCATAACAAACTTTTTACCATAGGTTTTATATATGCCCTCTAATAAAGAATATGGCAATCTACCATCCCTAATGTAACGTACTAAACGCTCATACATAAGAGGAAATTCATTAGAGATATAGTTCACTATGAACTGTACTTCCTTGTCATCATCAATATTTAATGCTCGCATTAAAACAGGTTGAGTGAGGTAATGCAGGAACAACTTCTTGTGTAGGTCATCCTTTATAGTTAAATACCTTTCTACTGAATTATCATTGTCATGTATATAACTTATAAAAGTTTCTTTGCTATCGCCCAATTTTTCAAACATAGCAGTCCATTCATCAAGATACTGATTGTTTTCATTCCAAATCTGCTTTCTATAATCTCTTTCAGCTGCACTTTCATCTTTTTTCTCTACGAAATGTCCTCGCCAACCAAGATGGTCTTCTGGCATAGCAAGGAACTTAACAAAATCATCAGCGCTCTTACCAAAATCTGCTTCAAAGAAAGAGCGAGAAGAAACACCTTTACCTTGTGTAGGTATCAACATTCTCTGTAATGCTCTTAAATATTTTGCATTCCACTTTGCACCTACATAACCTCTCTTTAAATCAGATAAAGGTATGTATCTCATAGGGAATGAGAAGATTGCTGTCGTATGGTCTAATCTTGCGTTTAATTCTTCGCATAAGTCCATAGAGATAAGCATTCTGTTATACAAATCTTCTGGTGTATCAGCGTGGTATTTGTGTCCTTTTCCTGTGAAATCAACGCCATTGTATAAAAGATAGTTTGACATGTGTGTGATACCATTTTCTGCACACATAGTTATAGCTCTCTTATAAGCATCAACATCTTCTATATGGTCGAAGGCAATTCTTGCAGGTCTTAATGCCAATTCACCTAATCTCTTGGCCTTGTGTGGTGTTAAAAGGTATGCATCTAAACCTTGGTTAAAATCCACAAATCTCTGAACTTGTTTTCCTGTTTTAGGATTTGTATATGTTGCGCCTTTGCCAAACCCTAAATCAATAATTTCATCAATTATTTTATCAAAATCAGGTGACCTTAAAACATTGTTATCCATTAAAAGCAAATCTTTCTTTGGACCAAATTTTTCATCAATTTTTCGTATATTCTCTCTTATTGAAAGATACGGAATATAGTTTGGCTCCAAAGTCTGAACAGCACAAAACTGACACTTCATACCACAACCTCTGGTCATATAGGTAAAATAAGCGTCGTGTGCAGGATAAACATACTCATCAGCGATATCGTCCAAGATACCATAGTCTGGTGTCATAGTATCAATACATTCTTCGCCTTTAAGTCCTAATGTTCCTGTTTTGTTCAACAAACCTGTGTTATTCTTTACAGTAGGAAAATTCTCTGCTATAAGCTCAGGCATAAGTGTTGCAAGAATACCACCTGTATATACCTGATTTTTATCTTTTACAACAGACAAAGCATATTCTATTGCTTTTTTTGTATTTTCCCATTCAAAAGTGAATAGAGTAGTAACATACACTCTATCCCATTTTTTATCTTTTAAAGCATCTGGCAATTTACCCTTCGCAAAGCGTACATAGTCTCCACAAACATACTTATGAAAATAGGAGATTTTCATTAAACCAAGTGGAGGATATTTATTTTTATACGCTGGCTCAAGTAATAATATGTCCGCCATCTTAATCAATCCCCTTTGTTACTTAATTCTCGTGTTTACAATATATAAATAATATCGTGGTCTTGTATAACCCACATAGTTATTTTTTCTTACTTTCTCATCATTAGGCTGCCCTTTATATGTATGAGTTAGATATATGATAATGTCAGCTTCTAATCCCTTGAATTCAGCAACCGTCCTGAATTTAATATCATCTTTTCCTGCTTCTTCATCTACATTCCAACTGATTTTTAGGTTACCAATTCTCGTTTCATCCTTCATTGCTGACTGATTATATGGTTTATCAGATAGAATAACAATAGATTCGGGTTTTACATATTCTTTCTGCACTAATTTGTTGACAATATTTGCTACATTAGTTATTGCTTGTGAACTGTTTTTGCACTCATGTATTTCAGGCTTAACTCCTAAAAGAGAGTTGGCTATTGTATCTTTACCTAAATTTGTTTCTTTAATGGCATAATCATATATTTCGCCTGTGTTTCTGATGTTGTATCTCAATACATACGGGCGTTCCTCAACATCAAAAACATCTTTGAAATTAACGTCAAAAAGATTTTGGTTCTCATCAAGGAAAATATACAATGTTGATTTCTTTTCGTCTTTTAGGAGCATTTTGATTACAAACGCTTCATCTTCATTTATATCCTGTCCTTCATCAACAATAATAGCATCATAACAATCATAGGACACCTTATCTAACATATCTATTAATGAAGATGATTTGCTTTCATCAACCTTTTCTCCTAACAGTTCACTCAATAACTGATAGAGTTCTACACTTCTGAAATTTTCTTCATCCTCAAATTGTTTCGATACAAAATGGGCTAATTCCTTGTTTTTGCATACATATAATACCTTTTTGTCTTGCAACAATTCACGTTTTGCTTTTTTTATAGCAATAAAGGTTTTACCTGTACCTGCACCACCAACAACTTGCACCTGATTATAATTATACAGGAAGTCTATTATACTATCTTGGATAAGGTTTACAAGCTTAAACTCTTTTTCTTTTATTGGTATCAGCGCTCCTGCAGCAGCAGAAAGAGATATTCTCTTGTTTATTAAGCTAATAAAACGAGTTCTCTGTTCTGGTGAAAAGGGTGCCTGATTGTTTCTTCTGTTCTTCCAATAATGGAAGATTTCGTTTATCTTTTTTGCAAGATTATCAAAGTCCCTAATATCTATTACCAATTCTGAAACAGCAGTATCATCTAATTTCTCATCCACCTGATATAAAGGGAAACATACCGCAAAACCATAGACACCATTAAAGGTATTAGCAAATTCTTTTTCAAAATAGTCATGAAAGTAGCGCATACTAATTTCAGCCTGCTCAAAAGGACTACGATTAAGAGTTCTTACGCTTTCTGTACCATCATTATCAGACTGAGTCAACAACCATGTACCATTCTGCACCTCTATTTTTTTACCGCCTTTAACTTCTATTGTTAAGAAGCCAAAACTTGGGTCAAAAACAAGGAAATCACACTCACTATTTATTCTCTGGCCTTCAGCAGACTCATACCAACGAATAGAATAAAAAACATGGTATTTGTCAGGAAGTTGCTCCTTTAATGCTTTATAGAATTTTTCTTCTGAAAAGGTATGTTCATAATTCTCTATATCAGCTGGATACATTATAGCCATTAATCCAAATCCTCCCAAAAACCTATTTTCTTCTCTTTTGTTACTTTATCAAAGTGGCCTATGATTAACTGCCTGTCTAAATCCTGATTAAAGTGCTGGCAGGAAACTTCATTTAAAAACAAACAACCTGTACAAGCCTTATATCTATCAATACAAATTGGGTCAAATACACACTTTTCAGCTTTTTTTGCTGCACCTTTAACCCACTTATCAAAATAAGCCTCAAAAACATTAAACAAGGCACCTAAATTAAATCCCTGTGAGTTTTGACAGTAAATTAAGATAGCAGGAAGACCAGCAAAAATGTACTCTGAAATTGAATCTTTATTTAGACCACATAATTCAGCCGCAGACTTCACTAACAAATGCGATATTGAGTGAATAAGTCTATATACCTGACTTGTAATTAGTTCAGTAGTCTGGTCTATTTCTGTAAATGTAGATATAGCACTTAAATGAACATTGTTAGCAAACCATAATTTTATTTCTTCATCTGATGTCATATCAGGCAACATATCTTCTGTTATCACATTATTTTTAAGCAACCATTGGAGTATCTTTTTTCTATCAATCTCAAAAAGTACACCTTCTGTCCTTAACTTTGTTGCATAAACATTCTTTTTGCCTGGCTTTTCTTCCTTAAAAGCATGCAACTGTACGCCTTCATCATATTGTGATTTTTCTCTTGTATAACCATAAGAACAAGCAACAAAGGGTAAATCACCACACACCTTTGTATCAACAATGCCATACTTTTCTGCTACAGCTTCAAATTCATCAGGATTGGCATTGGTGTTCAAGAGCTTAGCAACATTTTTTGCATCTGCTAATGTAGAGATGTCATTGGAACTATCAACCATATCATACTCTATAATCATTTCAGCAAATTTTCTGATTTCATCAATTGAAACAATTATTTTTGATTTTAAGTCATCAATGAGTTCATTATATTTATTACCACACTCACTGTCTGCTGCCTGTTTTGCTGCTATTTTTGCAGAAGTTTCTCCTAAAGCTGCGACAAACATATCAAAGAATTTTTTGTAAGTCTTCTCATAAACATCAGCATCAGAAACAATGCCTTTTTTTATAATCTCTACAAATTCATCTTTGGTAATCTTGCCCATCCAATAGGCTACCGTTATGTAAGCACCATAATCAGTATTTGAGATAAAGTTTTCCACTTCTTCATCAATCAAATCTATAAACGAAAAGCTAAATGGGAAATACTGTGCAGGGTCAAGTGCAACGTGAGGACCGCACATTGTACCACAAACCTCACACTTTTTTCTCATAGGTATTTTGGTATTGCAGGCTTTACATACAAATTCAAACCCACCATACCAATAAATTTCCTTATACCCATGTGTAGGACAATAAACTGGATGCTTATCAGATGCCCATCCGCATTTGCAGTAGTATATCTGTCTTAACTGTGTTAACTCTACATTTTCGCATTTTCTGCATCTGGTGTTTTTTCTATAATCTTCTGCTGTTCTAAATTGATACACCTTGTGACATTTCTTGCAATAGAAAGTAAGAGGACTGATTTCCGCAACAATTCCTCTTTCTTCTCCGCCAGCCTTGGGTGTTAATACATCACAAGTATCAGGAGAAAGTTTTGCTCCAAAACCTGATGTAGGGTCAACAATTGCACCTTGTGGTGCCTGCTTTGCAAATGATTGAATTGCTTGATTAGTTAATCTGATTAAACGCTGTTTATTAATATCAACTAATTTTTCACTATTCCATCTCTTAACGTGAGCAATATAGTTTCTTCTGGATTTTCCTCTTATGCTAAAATCTATCCAACTGTCAGGCAGATATTTATACAAAGACTGCGATTTACCTCTGCTCATTTGGTTGTCTTTCAAAATTCCTCACTCCAATTCGATAATCAACTGTGTGTCTGTATCTCTCAAACTATTCATAATCCTGTATCCCAACAAGGAGAAACCGTCAAAAATAGTTTCATCAATCCAAGTCTTATCAGATATTTGAGAGAATATGTTATCCACGAATTCATTAATTTTTATCTTATACTGATTTCCAAGGTCTTCTGCAATACCACTACTACTGCATCCATAAGATTCATACAAAATTTCTTTCATATCATCAGCAGTAATTTGTTGCGTATCTATTGCCTTTTTTATGTTCTTCATAAAGAACAGGCTACCAATAGTGTACTGAACCTCCTCATCATATTTGTTTAACAAAACGCTTGTAAATATGCCAGGAAGTGTATTATCAATGGCTTTTGTAGCCCAACGATTTATAGCAACAGCTTCAACCATTATATCTTTAAATTCGTGTATTTTATTAAAGTTCTTTAAGTAACTCTGGTCTGTTTCTCTTGAAGGTCTCATTATGTCTATAACTATGCTGGAATATCTTCTACCTGTTCGAGAATAGGCTTGGATATACTCTGCCATATTGCCTGGAATACCATAGAAGAACATAATGTTAAATCTGTCCGCATCCACACCATGAGAAATCATACTGGTGGCAGAAATAAGGTTAACACCCTCAAATACATTCTTGCTGTTTTCAACTTCTGCCAGAACATTTCTGACATCTTGGAAAGATTCGTCACCAGTCATTTTTCTTGTCTGGAAAGGAATAACACCTTCTGCTGCAAGTTCCACGTTGATAGGTGTTTCCAAAGCACCTTCTACGTTGTTACTGTCTCTCTTGACATTGTTATATTCAAGTAAAATCCAATAATCTTCTAAAACCTTCAACGCTTCATCTTTTGTAGTAATATCAATGCCTGGAATCTGCAGTATCAAATCAGGATTTTTCAAATACTTGTGAACAACCAATCTCATATATTTCAGAGAATAAACAACGCTGTTGATTATTGCTTTGCCATATGGAGAATAGCCCATTATCAATCTTTGAACATCTGTGTAGTCTGTATAGGCATAGAAGTTCTTGTCACCATAAGGTGAAGCAACAGGGAATCTGATAGCATTTTTGCGATACAGATGGTACACCTGTGATTCATAAGATGATATTGTTGCAGTAGCACCTATGATTTTCACACCACGTTTTGAAGGTGAGTGATTCTTAATAAAGTAGTGCATAAAAGACTCATAGTGAGAAGCATAAGCACCCAATGATTCATTTATTAAGTGAAGCTCATCCTGTATAAGTAATGTAGGTGCAGGGTCATACATATTTACATCAATAAAATCCTGACATTCTACCTTGCATACATTATACTCTACACATTTGTTGGTTGTGGTGTATCCATGCAAAGGACATTTCTGCGTTGCACCGCTTAATACTGCTCTGAAATTTTTATTATTACCCATTATGGCTAACTTATCTACCGTACTTATAATAGCACTTGGCAAGTAACGATAGATTTCAGTATCAACAATATACAATGGTAATACTTTTCCAGAAGGACAATCACTATTAGAGCATATGTGGATTAATCTATGAGTTTTTTCATCAAAACTCAAATGAACTGTTTTTTGCTTACAGAAAGGACAAATATCAATTACTCGATTTTCATCCATTTGCTCCTGTGTTAAGGTCTTATATCTATCAATATCACTTGCTGTCACCTTGTTAGGTGTGTTTCCGTCACCAACAAAGTAACCCAGAGAAAACTCTTCTGTCTGTGCTATTTCTGGAATATCTCTTCTGATTAGTTCAGCCTGCGCAAGCATATTAGCAAGACGCTGAACCTGCTGTACTGATAAAAGTCTGAGTGGGTATCTCAAAATACTTGTTACACCACATTCTTTTCCTCTGTATCTATCAAAAAACAAGTTGAATACCAATGCGCCTAAAAATGCTTCTGTTTTACCACCACCTGTTGGGAAGTAGAGAAGTGCCATTGACTCTAATGATGTTTTTGCTTTTTCATCATCAGTCATAAGGTTTTCATCACAAGCAACAATATCAGGCAGTATTGATACAATAAATACAATCTGGAACAATCTCCATGTGTTATACTTGGCATTTACATTCTTAAATGTCTTATTCATATGAATAAAACTCTTATGCACAATTGGATAGTTTCTAATAACATCGATACCCTTCTTGAATCTTAAAATCTCTAACTTGAATTCATTGATTTCTTTTTCGATTTTCTGTTTGCCTTGTTCTGTCAAAGAGGGAGCAATGCTATCTCTGTGCTTTTTCCATTTATCCAATTCAGCATTCATCAGATTTTCTATATGCTCTAACTCTTTTATGGGGTCTTCAATTAAAGATTCAAATTTTACAGCCAGTCTGTCATTTGTCACATACCTATACTGTGTATACGTAGGCAAATGTTCTGTGATAACCATACTTTCTTCTTCGTTATATCTAATAGTACAGTTTGTTCCTACTGCTTTTTGTGTTCTATCATACTTGTAGTCATCTAAGAAGTAGTCCATAATGATGTCATTAAACTTTGCATTATCCAACTGAATATTTAGTCCCGAATTAAATAATGTTTCAACGGTAAGCTTATCGTTTGTTTTTTTAAGGTTTGGACCAGAAAATGGTTTGGAATTATTTATCAAACTAACAGAAACCAAAAATTTGTCTTTTGTTTTTTTTACAGTCAATTCGATATACAAATTATAATGTTGTTGTATTAAACCTTCTTTAGCAAAAAGCTTTATAAACTTCGTATATTCTTCATGCTTCATTAAATGCTTGATTTCAGTTTTTTCTCTAACTTCGTATTTGTAAATATCTTCCTCATTACTCGCCTCTGACAGCAGTGTGTCAATATGCTCTGTGAGTAAATCATTATATTTACTTTTTTCATCAACATAACCAAACCCAATACCAAAATCTATAATATCAGCCAACTTAATAGGAATGCAAAAATCCCCACTTTCAATACTGATTTTTTTATAAACAGGGAGCAGTTTGATTTCTGTTTTTGCAAAACGTGACGGATTATTTACATAGTCTTTGGAAAGAGCATCAAAATCAGCATACTCCAAACCTGTGGTTTGAAATACGCTTTTCATAATTGCTTCTTGTTGCTCTTCCAAACTAGGATAAACTCTGTAATAAAAATCACCACGTGGATATATATTAACTATTGCATCATTGATTTCTTCTTCCTTTACATAAAAATCAACACTAATACTCTCAATGTATGTTTTAGAAGAAAATGCTTTATTTTTACTGTCTTCATCAAGAATAGACATTAATTTTCCAACAAAAAAAGCTTCTTCTGGGTTACGACCAACAACACGATTTATTTTTTCACCTGTAATTTCGTGTTTGAAATCTTCTAATAATTGTTTTGTTATTATCTCATGAGCTTTATCTATATTTGTTTTCATCAATTAGCCCCCTCAAACCTTCTGTTGACAACAGTATATTTTATACCAACATAAGAGAATATCTTGTCTGCCATATTGTCTATGTCATCCTTGAAATACTTAGCAACAATATCTAATGACATAACAAATTCTACCAGATTATCTGCACTATAAGGAAGTTCATCCACTTTTGCAGATTTTTTGTAAAGTTTAAATACATGGTCGATAGTCTCATAATTGAGCAGAGCTTCATTAAAGATATTCTCTGCATATACCACAAATAAATAATCCTTCAGATTTTCAATCTTATCAAGATAAGATATTCTTATAATTTCGTTAAACAAATATGAGAGTTGTGAGAATGAAACCTCTTGTAGTTTGGCACATTTGTTTAGTTCTTCGATAATAGTTTCTTCATCTTCTTCATATACAGCTTCAAAGTCTTTAAGAAGTGATTCGAGTTGCTCTGTGTATGATAGGCTTTGCCTCCCATTTTCCTCATTATCGTCATCAGACTTGCTGTTATCTTTGTGCTCATAACTACGTTCAAACATTGTGGCAATTTCATAAACATTACCTTGTATATCACCATCAAAATCAAAATAGTCATTTGCTATGGCACTTTCAGTATTCATTGTACCACTTCCTGATATGCCAACGCCTGCAATTATATTTCTTTTTACATTACAACCTTCTTCAATGTCTATGGAGTTAGTAACAAGGGCACTTCCTTGTGTCTCTAAATTAAGTACATCAATGGAATTACCCATCAAATCTTCATCACAGATTATTCTGTCAGCCAAAATCTTACCCGTACATACAATACCCTTCAAGCAACGGATTTCTTCTGCTTTTATATCTCCATCTACAACTAAATCACCATTGACAGAAATCTTTGCAGCGCTTACATTTCCTACAATAGTGAGATTATATGTAGCATATATATCTTTTGCTTTAAGACACTCTCCAATAACAATGTAACTTTCGTTGAAGTAGATATCCCCCTGTGTTTCTACTGCCTCTGTTACATTTTGCTCACCAAATTTGTTTTTTGATGAATCATATTGAATAGTAGCATCTGACTTCTTTTTGAACATTACTAACTCTCCTTGTAATTTTTCTCCGCATCTAACAGCAACTTCATATACATCGAATCCTTTGCACTTTCAGGCTGTATAATATAGAGCATATCTCTCGCTCTGGTACAAGCAACATATAGCATACTGATATTTTTTCTGATTTCATCAATGTCATCAGAATCTTCTTCTATCTTCTTTATATCTGAAAGAGTAAGGTATTTTGTTTTATCATAATCTCCAAAGGGTTTCAAGCCGCAAACTATTACTGCTCTAAAATCTAACCCAAGTACAGAATCAAACGAAATCATACCAACACCATCATTATGGCCATATCGCGTAATCTGCTCATTATTATTTGAGTACATAACACAATGAGGGATATTTGCAATAGTTAATTTACTTAATAATGGCGTTTCCAAATTATACACATAATTATCCCAGCCAGGCAATTTCTTTCTGTACGATTTATTGTACATTACAATTGCAATTTCATCATAAGGTATTTTATGAACATCATGAGCTTCTCTTATTGCATCAATAATCATATCAGCTTCAGCGTGGGCAGTATGTATCATCAGTTTTCTTATAGAAACCCCTATGCCATTTCTAACTGCTTTTCCCCTTAAAAACAGGTCTGGGTCAGCCTTTTCATTACCTGGAAGTTGGTTTAAGATTTCTTTGGCACAAGATACAAAACCGTTTATATATGAGTTTATCTCAACACAATTTCGATAATTCTTCTCTATACGAATGTTTTTGTTACCACCTCTATAATTAGGATAATTTTCTCCTGCATTCCAAGGTGCTTTACCACGTTTCTGTTGTTTCTTTATTTCTTGTGTCTTATCACCACAAATGACAAACAGGTGGTCATCTGACTGTTTATTCTCTAACAAGTTATAACACAACTTGTACCATTCTTGTTCAAACAACTGAACCTCATCAATAAAGATACCATAATATCTTTCTTTGACCTGCCCCTTGTTGTATCTATCAGTTATTGTCTGACACCAAGTTTCAGGCTTGTTACCCAAATAGCATCCGCATTGTGCAGCGAGTTTTTTGCACAGTTTATGGAAGGTGATACACTCTACATTTCTTTCCTTCAAACCAGCCCTATCTATATACCAAGTGTATAGCGATTGTAACTGTCTGCTATAACAAGTAATTAGAAATTTCTTTTCTGGATTCATTCTTGCAGCTTTAAAGCACTTTGAAATAAGAATAACGCTTTTGCCACTACCAGCACAGGCTAATATAAGCTGGTCACCTTTGTTTATTTTATTGATGATATTAACCTGTTCTTTGTCCAGCATAAAGGCACGTACCGCCATATCATCTTCTGTAACGACTAATTTCTCATTGTCAACGCCCGTATAGGTCTCTAAATCTTCTATCTCACTAATTCTAATTGTAGTGTATTCAGGTGCTATTCTTTGAACAATGGAGTTTACATTTTTATCATCAATTTCAAATAACTTATCAGAAACAACAACTGTATTATAATCAAGAAATTCGTTTACCGTTTCTGTAAACTCTCTTCTTAAAGCAGAGAACTGTTCCTTAAACATACAATGCTTTCTTACTTTTCTTGCCAACTTATCATCTAAGGTTAATTTATCTATATCAGCCTTGTTTATGTTAGGGAATACACATACATAGTTGTATTTAATTAACAACTTACCATTATCAGCTAATGCTTTGTTTGACAACAGTTTTTTACCAATTATCTGATATGTCTGAACAAAAACACTTTCAAAGTAGGCACCCATTACCAAGGGGAACATATTAGCATCATTGAATTCATCAAAGAACTTTAATATCAACACGCCATCTTTAGATATGACAATATTCTGCTTCTCATTTTCAATCAAAGCAGGATTTGTATTAAGAAAAACATAACCATAATCCTCACAGGATTCTGCATATCTAACAAACATCTTTTCTGAACGATACAATTCTAACTGCTGATACTCGCTTGGTAATATTTCCATGTTTATCCTACTTTCCTTTGTTTAGTACATTAACAATCTCTTCTAATATTTCATCAACAAGAAATTTAGAAAGATTTTTAGAAAGAATATCACTAACTACTTCCAATATTTTTTTGCTCTTTCTATCAATACCCGTATTTATCTTGTTTATTTTATAATTGTTGCTATCGCTAACAATCTCTACCGTTTCTTCAATGGTTTTTATAAGGTCATCTTTTTTCTCAACCAAATCTTCTCTCATCTTTGTTTCAGATAATTTCTGTGTTTTATCTGCTAACTCTTTGATAATCTTTTCTTTATCAACAGATGAATTAAAACCCTCTTCAACATTTTTCTTTGCTTCTGCAACTGCTTTCTCAACCTCTTTGATTACTTTTGCAGAAACATCATTTCTTTTTCCTGATGCTTCTCTAATCAATCGGGTAATTTCAAGGCCAACATTTTCACGCAAATGCTCAGTTAATTCAAAGTATGCAGAGTTCTGTTCAAAGTCGTCTCTACGTGCATTGGGTATCAGTTTATCTGTTGTAATATACAATTCTCCCTGTACCCATCCATTAAATCTACTTTCTCTAAAAATACCATTCAATGTACGAGAATCACCAATTAAAATATTTCCTTTACGTACTCTCATGCCAGAAATATTGTTCTCTGAAATCGAACCATACCAACTACAATCAGCATACCAACCTACTGCATAGCACTCGCCACCAATGACAACCTCAAAAAATTGAATACTATCAATATCATCTTCACGACGCTTATTTCTATCTGAGTGGAATCTGCATTTGTTAGGTTTATATATTGGCTCCAAGTTTTCATAATCACTACCCAGAAAAACAGGGAACTCTTCGATTCTTACATTCTTTTCAGCTAAGAATTTATGCACTTCTGGAACATAATAAAAGTGTCTTTTGCTATATGTAACAGGTGCAACTTGCGCTACATAATCTTTTACCTTATCTATCTCTAAAAGGTCAGAAAAATCACTAACCTCATCCATCTCTACTTGGAAATAGTGCTTGTCAACATTTTCTGGCTCAACAGTAATTTCTGTTATTTCTTCCAAAACATTTGAAAGATTATAGTTCTCATATTCGCCAGGCACCAGAAGCTCACGCAATCTTTTACAATCAAACTTGACAATGGTTTTTACATCTTCATTAACAGTAGAAGTAATAAAAGTTAAGGTGTTACAATAACTCATACCACCTAATCTACCAATACCTCTAAACCCTCTGTTGTTAGCCTGTCTCTTTTGGGAATTGCCTATATTTAACAATGTGCTTGGTGCTTTTTCCTGTGATATACCAATACCATTATCTCTAACTATTATTTTAGATAATTCTGCATCTACAATAATATCTATACGCATGCTTTGTTCTTCGATGATGTGCTGCTCTACTGCCATCTCCAAAGCATCAACGCTATTTTGAATATATTCTCTATAAACTATTTTAGGCTCAGAATACATACCTGTGGTTAATGATTCCAAGGTGTATTTACCAATTTCTACATTCATTGCCTCTGCCATTACAAACTCTCCTTATATATTCTCTCTATGTTAGTCACGAACTATCTCTATAATATCACCAATTTCACAATCAAGATAAAGGCATATCTTGATTAGGACATTTAAGGCTACAATCTCATTTCTGTTAATTTTAGTGAAAGTAGTAGGGGAAATTCCTGTGTTTTTTCTTAAATCTGCTTTACTGATTTCTTTCTGTGCAAGAATTACCCATAGCTTCTTATAACTTACTTTCATGACAATTCCTCCAAATCCTTGTGTTTAACACAAAAACTTACATTTTTACAGATAATATTATAGCATATTGACATCAAAAAAGCAATGATTTCTACCAATTTCTCGTAAAAAATATCATTTTCTCGTAATTGACCAAGCATAACATTAAATTTTTATGCACCTTGCATTATTCCCACAAATAAATAGAGCGTGGTATGAAAACATACCACGCTCTATTTATTCACTAATTCTTATATATTTGTCTTTATCAGGAAAGAGATGAAGAACTGCGCCATTGTCCCACTGCATCAACACATTCCCATGATTATCAACACCCTGTATAGTACCACGTGTGCCTTTTGGTACAGTCAGCATATCAATGAGCTCAATAACTTCTATCCTGTCTCCAGGTTGGAACATCTTTTTCAACCATTCTTGTTTTGTGTAACCCATCAGTTCACTCACTTTCCTCTATATCTTCATTATAGTATTCTCTAACTATTCCAACTTCTTTTTCACCAAGTTGTATTGGCATAATGGCAGGATGCAACTCATCCAAGAGGAAAGTGGTATCTACACAACTTTGAATAAACCCACCTTCAGCTTCTATATATGGCAAATCAAGTTCTGTGGTAATAACAACCCTTACAGCACTATGTTTCATAATGAAATTTGCCACGTTTTCTGCATCAGGTTCTATATACAATCTCTCTATATAACCCTTTCCATCTGAACTATACGCATATGCTATCAAAAAAATATGTTTACCCATTTCAAACCCTCTTTTCTATTAAATCTACAAAGTATTCACCATTTACACTATATAATTCTACGCGAATAGGTTTGCCATTGTGTGTTAAGAAAAAATTAGAAACATCATACACGCTTTGTCTGTCGTCACTCAATTTTTCAATAACACCCATATTCAAGTCCTTGTATTTTAGTATAGCCAACTTTATGACATCTCTATCTGCTGCATATACCTTAACTTGTGGTGTGGGGAAATTAATGGTAAGTTGAAATAGGTCAGTATATAAATCTGGAACTTCATTGACCTCATTGAATTCACCCAAAACAGCAGGTTCTCCATCAACAGTTTGTACCACCATATTTACGGGATGCAGATTATAAAACAACCTGCAATCTTCTATTGTGTCAAACTTTTCATGATAGGCTTCTTTTACCAGCTTTCTAAATAAATCATCAGTTAAGTGTGAAAAAGTATAAATCTCAAACTCATTTATTTCAGGACTTTCATCATTATTTTTATACTGCCTAAACAGCACAAATGGCTGGCATTCAAACTCTCCGTCTTTAAGACCAAACCACATACGCCTGTGAGAGTGGAGAAGTATGTATGAATGATAGTCTGACTTCACCTGTGCTTTTTCAAGTCTTTGCTCTACCCATTTATCAGGACTTTTCAAGCCCTTTGCTACTGCAACTGCTCTCAAAATCTCTGAAAGAGTTCTTTTCATAAAATCACTTCCTTAAATCAAGTTTTTGGTATACATCATAACGCAAAAACCTTTTAAAGCCAAGGACATGATTGTAAATTCTAACTTTTAAACAATCTAACAACCATATATTTCAACAAATTCAACCTTAACAACATCATAAAAAGGAGTAAGGTGTGAGATTCATAGAATCTCACACCTTACGGGAGTTGATACAATGCATATATCAAAGTGATTAAATAAGGTTGAATTAACCTTACTCTTTCACTCTGGTGGCAAAAACTAATACAATAAAACCAATAAAACCTTACAGTTCTTCTTGTTGAACTTGTTCATTATCAATACCAATATCATTATTACCAATGTTGTATTTAGTGTATATTGAAAGAAAAATTATTAAAAACTATAATACCTCATCTATAGTATCCATTTCTGTAGTAAAACATGACCAAGGACAATCCTCATCTGTAGTGCCAGTTTTTTTCATTAGTCCAAAACTTATTGAAATGACACACTTTCTTATTTTTTGTTTGGCAGAAACAAGTCTTTAAAATATTTCTCTAAAATTTTCTCACCCTCTATTAAAGCAGCTTCTTGCTTGTGCATAGCTATGTATGAATCCTTGAAATACTCGCGTAATCCACGATTTAGAAGATAGAGAAACTCTATCTCTAAAAACTCTGAATTTAAAACATGCTTTATATACCCAAGATAATTTTCAATAGCCTTATCATCCAACATAGGAAGTCTTACTCTAATTTCTTCAGCATCATGTCCAAGAGAGTATAGCGCCAATACACTCAACATTTCTTCCTTTTCAAAAAGATGCTCATATCCATCATAGGTTTCTACTGTTGCAAGTACCTTTTCTAATGTTGTAGTTGGTTTAACCCCTAAGTTGTTATTATGTAAATCTTCAACTTCTTTTAAAGTTTCTTTATCCAGAAAATTTTTAGCATCAAAAATTCTTCTGTTTATCAGAGGGATGGATTTTCCTAATTCTTTACATATTTCTATGTTAGTTAACCCTTCAGCATACAATAAAATTACATTTAACAATTCCATTTTGTACTCCATCCTATTATCAAGGATGTCATCAAAGCTACTATCAATCTTATCAAGTCCTTTGAAAATCTTTTTCTTCAATTCTTTAGTTACACACTTAAACATACTTCTTACACACCTTTCTCGTTATACTAAATTCAAAAACCTTTAGGTCAATCTACTCTCCAATGCTACATCACTCATTTTTCACACTCTCATTTGCTTCTTTTTCTTGTGATATATCTTGTTTTAAGAATATTTGTTGTTAAAGTTATTATTAAATTTATTATTATTTTATATTAATCCTTATATTAATAAACTACCACTGTCTAAATTTATGTCCACTTTGAAAAAAATAAGCTTATTTATTTTTATAACTGTAGTTTTTTAAAAAACAAGTAAACAAAAAAACGGTGGAGAAACCACCGTTTAATAGTTATTTTGACTTCACTTTCGCCTTTTCTTCCTTGATTTCTTCTCTCAAAACATATTTTAATCCTTCAAGCACAAGTGCTGACTTCGTGATGCCTCGCCTTGCAGACGTAATGTTGATAAGTGTAATTATATCATTAGGAAGATAGTAGGACATGGCCTTTGTTCCATCTTTTCCTCTGTGGCGCTCATAACCACGAGGATTTTTCTTACGCCAATCCTGTTTAGGTTTAGACACTTTTTCTGCCCTTGCAGTTTCTTTTTCTTCATTATTCTGTTTTCCAAGCATAGCAAGGAGTGCAGGGTTCTGTTTAACTTCTTTGTTTAATGTATTATTCATATTATTCAACCTCAACTTTATTTATTATTTTTTTAGCAATTTCTTTAAACTCTTGTGTTGCCAGACTTCTTTTGCTGGTTAGAACACAGGGTTTTCCACTACTGAAAGCAGAGGAAACTGCTGTTGTTCTTCTGATAACACCCAAAATCTCGAAAGTATCTTGTAGGTCTTCCAATACACTTTTATCTTCTTTGGCCTGACAATAATACATAGTAGCAACCACACCCAAGATTTCAATGTTTTTGTTCATCACTTCCTTAATAGTGTTTACAGTAGAGATAAATGTAGAAAGACTATAACTGGAAGAAATCTTGGTTTCTGCTGGTATCACAACATAGTCAGAGGCAATCAGAGCATTTATAGTTGATAGAGATAGGGATGGACTACAATCTATGAGAACATAATCAAAAATTTCCTTTGCTTTCTCCAAAGCCTTCTTAAGTCTTGTGTTATTTTCTTTTTTGTTATATAAGTTCATTTCAAGAGTGGAGAGCATAGGACTTGCTGGTATAATGCTCAATCCCTCTATGTCTGTTTCATATATACACATAGGACTTTTATCTGGCGTATCTAATGCAGTAACAGAAGATGTTTCAAAATCATTTGGATTGAACCCTAATGACATTGTGAGAGAGCATTGTGCATCAAGGTCTATAAGTAAAACAGATTTTCCTTCAAGTGTAAGAGCAGCTCCCAGATTACAGGTCACAGAGGTTTTACCAACCCCACCTTTTTGAGTGGCTATACAAATTACTTTCCCCATATATTCACTTCCTTTACTTGACATTTTGATTGCATAACATCAAATTATGGTCACAGCTTACCGCGCTTTTTTCATTTTGCCAAGGCCTTTTTTAAAAAAAATTCATTTTTGTTGACATTACACCATCAAACTCTTGATGTATTGCCATCAATCTGGTCGAATTCACTTGACTTTATAACATCAAAACTCTTGATGCATTGCCATCAAACCCGCATTTTTACTTGATTTTATGACATCACGATTTTTCTACAATGGACAAAAAGTGGTCAAAAATTGATTTTAAAGTTGTCAGGACTAATTTTATAGGCTAAGCACAAAAACAGCCTTGTGGGTCGTTTTAGACACCTTAAAATGCGTTTGGGAAGAAGAGGATGCATCACAAATTGAAAAAAGCGATAAAATCGCCTCTTTTTTGCAATTTTATCGCTAATTTCACTATAAAATTTGTTGTCAAAACACACCAAAAATAAAAGAGATTTGTGAAATCACATCCACAAATCTCCATTTTTAGCATATAACTTTAACCTTTATACCACAATCACTTTCTATTTCATCTTTAAAACGCTTAAAAACATCTTCATTTGGACCAACATTGTCAATAGAGTGGACCAGCAAATAGTCAAAAGGCTCTTTTATCATTCTAACATTTCCAATGAGTTTGCTCCAAGTACCAACTGTTAAACAATAACCTACAATCTTGTAGTGAGGTTTACTCTTCACACACTCTGCTGTTATTTCTTCAACCATTTTTGCCATATCTTCAAGGTGGCAAAGTCTGGTACCAATTCTCAAACCCACAATACATTTGTATTTCAAGTCATCAGGTAAACCTATGCCTTCAAAGTTCCTATTTCCTTTCAGCACTTGTTCTCTTTCTACATCACAAGCTTTTTTATAGTCAGGATGTTCCTTTTCTTTCTTCTGACAATCAGGACAAAGCTCCTGTGTGTTAAACATTGACATCCTATGTTCAGTAGTTTCTTTTTCACAGCGACCACAAATCATAACAATTCACCTTCTTTTTCATTATCTGCTTTATCATATTTCAAAAGTTCAAGAGCTTCATTATATGTTTCCAACCAAAGTTTTAGCCTTTCATCAGCAGAAACACAATACTCTTCTTTTGCTTCTGAGTTGGCAACCAGTAAATCAAATTCTACCGTTGGTCCTAAAAATCTGTTTTTAAGCAGTCTTGTTTCTATTTTTAGCAGATTTAGTTTGCTTTCTGTTGGCACTTTTCTTCTTTCCTTTACCTTTTTTGTTTTTAGAACCCTTAGGTCTGCCAGGCTTTTTTTCCTTTGCATTATTTTCTTGACGCTCTATTTCCAAGTCCTCTCCCCAAGGTTCTGTGAGTAAATCCACATCCAGTTTAGGAGAAGAAGAATAGAAGAGGCACATATACTGATATGCTTTGCTAAACATACCAATAGCAAGGTTCAATCTATCATCAATACTCAACTTGCCATCACACAATTTACCCTTGAATATGTAAAACTCTTCATTAAATTGAGAGTGTTTGTCCTCATAAAAATACCACTCTCTTAAAGTATCAATTTCTTTAACAAGTGCATCATAGTAGGTTTGTTTTAGGATTTTCTCAAACTTTTTCTCGCTAAATTCACCTATCTGCGGCACACAAATATTACCACTCATAAGATTACCCCCTTATCAAGGTATAAATATTTGGGGACAATTGTATCGCGCTTATTAGCTTTAGTCAAGCTAAAAATGCTGAGGTTATAACCCCAGCATTTTTAATCAATTATTTCTTTTTAATTCATTTTGAATTTGTATTACAAGCTCTTTTGAGATTTCCTTTGAAATTTCATGAGTAACCAATTTAACAACATCTGTAGAAATAGCCATTGCCACATTCTTTACCTTGTCTGATAATTCATTTTCCACACATGACAATTCTTTTATTGAACTATCTACATAATCAATGATTTCTCTAAAGATGAATTTTGTTTCTTCACTTTTTTCTCTGCTACACATACTTTCTGTAAACTTTTTTATTACTGTAAGATTTATTTTTTCATCTTCGATTTTCCTCAATAATGGCTCTATTTCTTTTAACCCATCACTAAATATTTCATCTAATTTATCCTGCATAATAAAACACCTCACTTTTATTTTAATATAAAGTGAGATGTTAAAGTTATGATATGCTTTGTTAGGTTCTATTATTCATCTGCAGAAATTTTTATATATTTTGTTCTGCTAATTCTTGTATGTGCCCAAAATTATTCTTGTAAAATTTTATTCTTATATAGTCTAGCATTTGTCGGATGCTTTAACATCCCTTAAAACCACAATAAAATTATCATTGATTTAAAATTTGAATGCCAATACTTCTTAACAATACCCACTATTTTATTAAAAAATAGAGCTTTGAACCCGTAGGCTCAAAGCTCCTTAATGTAATTATTCAGTTCAACAAATTGTTTCTTTCTCCTGCAAATTTGAATACCTAACACTTTCTTCCCATAATCTAATTCGAGCATTTTTATCATTAGACGGTTTTGAAGAATTAATAGGAGTTTCTTTTGTTCTATCAAAATATTTTCCAGAAATACCTTCAAATCTATCTTCGGTAATCAAATTTGATAATGCTTTTCCAGAGGTTAATCCGCTTCCATATCTATTAGTAGTTTTTGCAACTAATGTAGAGCCAACTTTTATCATATTATTTAACATTTTACTATTCATTGGTGGCATAAAGTTTGTATCTGTCATAAGTCCAGGATTAAAAGCATTTACTGTAATTTTGCTATTAATTTTTCTTAATCTATCAGCCATTTCATAAACACATAATATATTGCATAGTTTAGCCATAGAATATCTTAAATTCTTTTCTTTAAATGTCGCTTTTTTATTTTTTCCAAGAAATGCAATATCTTCAACATTTCCTAATTTTGGTGTGGTTAAACTCATTAATTTTGGTGGTTTGTGCATATCGCTACTCACAAATATAATTCTTCCATTTTCAGACATTTTATTCAAAAATAAATTTACAAATAAGAAATGTCCTAAATGACACGCACCAAAATGAGCTTCAAATCCATCTTTTGTATATTCTAATGGCTGTCTATTAAATCCTGCGTTACACACAATTCCATATAAGTTTTCAAAGTTATTATCACAAAATTCTTTATAACTATTTCTAACAGAATCTAAAGAACTCAAATCTAATTCGATAGAATAAATATTTTCATTTCCTGTTTCTTCTTTTAATCTTTTTACTGCACTTGAAGCTCTTTCTCTATTTCTACAAGCTAAAATAATATTATAATTATTATCTTTATTTGCTATATTTTTAGCACATTGATAACCCAATCCTGAATTTCCACCTGTTATAATTACTGTTCTTTTTTCCATAATATTTATACCTCCACAATTTAATCGTGTTTATTTTTCACACTATTAACTTTATGTATTTTTTTATACAGAATTATTAACATTCTGCATTAAAAATTATCATTCTATTATTTTATTAACAATTCTTATTAATTCAAGTTTGTCTAACTCTTTCATCATCTTATACCAATATTTTATCACAAATTACCAGAAAAGTAAATAACCATGAACAATTTTTAATCTTGGACACATATAACACCAAAATCCTTATCACAACTGAAATCTTTCAACGATATTTTTCAAAAATCTCTAAACTGTCCACTACGAATCAACCAAAAAACACTATATTCAGGTATGAAAATGAGCATTAACCCTGTAATCTGGGGAAAAGGCTCGTCCTACTAAATCTAGACTATATACATTTTATTCCTTAATGTTTTCCAATAGCAATCTTGCTATTTTTGTCAAGTGTTTGCTTTCTGTATTTCTGAGATAGTGTATATCTAAATCTCTTAACCCCAATCTAACCCTATCTAAATTATCACTATCCTTAAAGGTATTGAAAAGGCAGGTAACTCTCTTCTTTTCTTTATTCAAAGTAGAGTTGTTTTCAATTTCACTCAATCCTTTTTTATCATCAAGGGAGTGATACTCAATTAAAAATGCAGTAATAGGGTTGAATTCTTCTTCATAAACACTGTTTTTATAGTTATTCATACCACAATAACCATGCTTATCATCAATCCCATCACAAGTTCTGCCTGTATCATGCCATAGTGCAGCAGTACAGAGAATATGTTTATCTTCCTCTGACAGTTCAAGGATATGCGAAAGAATAAGACAATGGAGAAGAACTCTCAACGTATGCAACCTACCATGTATGTCACTTTCCATATCAAACTCAATAAATTTGAGAGCTTCTTTATATTCTAAATATTCAGCCTGGATTTCTGGAAGAACATCCTCAAGATAAGATAAACCCCAACATTCAATCCTCTCTATAATGCTTATATCTTCATATTTAACCCAGACTTCATCTTCATATCTGTCATCCAAATATTCAATAATTTTATCCTTTGGAACAGTTGCAACTATAATCTCGCTTTCTTCATTGCCCATCTTAGTGGCAAAAAAGTTCGCCACACGAATATCTGTTGTCCAAGAATATGCAAGGTCTTCGGGGGTTGATATGCCTTCTGTATGTCCTCTGTATATTGTAACTGTATCAGGAAGATGACTTATTAACTTTGTAGTTTCTTTCTTCTGCACATTAGTTTTAGTGTTGATAATCTTTTGAAAGGTCTGTGGCGAAAGAGAAGAGAAGCCATAATCTGATAAAACATACAAATCTCTAAAGAAAGTATAAAAGTCTTTTACATCAATATTCTCTTTTTCAACCTTCTCTATAAGCATATTAAAGTATTCTATTCTCAAACTATCTGGCAATGACATAATAGAGCCCATAAAATCGCCACGCTGAACTTCAGCTTCTTTTTCTCTAATTGCAGAATAGAAACCTTGCAACCCAAACTGGTTAGGAGTTTCAACGTCAGTTAAGTACATAAACATCGGGAAAGTATTTGCTGCAAGTGTTTTTCTATTGAAGTATAAGGTTCTATCAGAAACAGATGGAGTATAGCACACATTCTCTGCTGGTATATCAAACTTTTCCTCAAACTCTGCCTTGGTAAGTTCTGCACTATAACCCTCTGCTTGATATTTTTCTTTATCTTCTTTTGTTAATATAGCATCTTGCCATAGAAGACTATCATACTTAACAGCCTTGACATTCATAATTAAATCTAAAATGTTTATAATAAACACCACCAAATCAACATACTTCATTTTCTAATAATTATATCACAAAACAACACAGATATCAACGCTAAAGCCCAAATAGATAACTTTATATATATGTTTTTAAATTAGCCATTTTCTCAAAATGCCACTATCATATTCTCTATATAGTAAGGGGGTGCCTGAAAAGCAGGCACCCCCTTACTAATAAGTATAAGAAGTTTATATATGGCACCAATGGGGAAACCATTGGAGTAAATAAAACTATTTTTGTTTTGGTTCATATAAAATATAGAATTCATCAAAATAACTCTGTAAAGTTTCATTAACTTCTTTATCCCTAATGTTTGATATAGAGTATTTTGTGTAATTCTTACCTAATTTATCATTATACTTTTCACTTCTCTTCAAATCAAAATCTACTAACTTACCATTTCTCAAAATAATCAGACCATCTCTATTGTCTTTAATTTCCTTATTCATAAACACAGACCAATTAGTCAAATATTCCTCTACGCCTTTTATTGACTTTTCTCTTGAAAAAGAAGCACCACGACTTCCAAATTCATCATGATATGTTATTACTATATACTTTGCAGGAACAAAACTGTCATCTAATCCACTAAAATAGAAAGGCAAATCTTCTGCATATTTATCAAAGGTATAACTACCTGAAAATCCAAATTTTTCATAATCCCTCAAAATGTTATTATACACCATCTTGAAGTAATCTCTCAAATCTTCAACTTTCTTTCCTTTTGCTGTATAAACTCTTTCTGCTATCTCTGACATTATATCTCTAAATATATCTGCCAAACTTAGTCTGATTTCATTTTTTCTTCCTTTTACCTTGCCATCATCTTTATGACCTAATACACTTATCATATCATACACTCCCATTTGAATTTTTATTTTTGTTCTTTTGAAAACTATCACAAAACAGGTTATATCCAGTTGCATTATTACCATTTGATTTATAATAGTTTTTAATAAATAACTATTAATATATATTTAGTGCTCATATTAATATACTAACACTGTGTATATTTATGTCCAAATAGAAATATACATGTTAATTTTAAAAAACTACTGTAAAAAATAAAAAAGTACTACACATCAAATATGTAGTACTTTTTGCATCTATTTTAGTGTTTTTCGTAGATTTTTAGCATTTCCTCATAGATTTCTCTTTCTCTTATAACCTTTGGTAGAGACATACAGTCTTCACCTAACTGTCTTAATTCAGTTTCACTCTTTATAAGGTTATCAATCACAGACTTTATATGCTTTATTTTTAAATTTCTCAAATTGGCTTTTAAATAAGACAAAGCCTCTACTTCCAGTTCCTCAATATTCAATTCTTTTGAAGAAACAAGAATATAATTGTATATTAAATTTTGAATCCTTAGTCTTTTTATAAAATCCTTAAACTGATTGTCATTTTCAGGATTGAATGACTCAATTTTTATATTTGCATCTTCTTCGCTATTATACCACTGAACATATTTCTCAACTTCTTCATTAGTATATGGCCTATCTAAATCTTCATCCATTTCATAAGCAATCATAGAATTATTAATATCATAAGCATTTCTTATGTTATCAAGAATTGAGCAATCAACTTTAACAGAGGGTTTTTGAGATTCTATATCCATGTATTTATGTATGCCTTTAAGCACAGGAAAAATAATCTCCCCATCTTCAACAATATAGTCAGACAATATGTTGTTAAGAGCTATTATATTCTCATCATCCATAACAAAATCATCAATTGAAGAAGAATTGTCATTTTCATTAATGGTTTGTATTGTTACCACACCATCTTCAATAAGTTCTCTGTTTTTAGAAAGAGCTAACCATGATTCTCTCGATATTCCCAATCTTCTAAACAATAGTTCCTCATCCTGCTTTTCAGCAGTTCTATTGTCAGAAAATCCAAGCATCCAATCAACTGATGCTCCAAAAAAATTTGCCAAACAAACTACAATAGATAAATGTGGCAAAGTTCCGCTGGTCCAATCAGTTATTGTTTGTTTAGACCCTTTAATTTCAGTTCCAGACTCTTTAAAAACTATTTCTTTTATTATATCAATTAATTCTTGATTAGAAAGCTTTGTGTCAAGACGTTCTGGGGCAAGATAGCCACCATCAATAAAATCTTGATTATATACACCTTTTTTAATTTCTTCCATTCTGCGCTTAAATTTAATTTCTTTATCTATTTTTTTCGCTTTTTTGCTCATTAAATCAACCCCTTTTTACTTATTATATTATATAATACCAAAAAAGTCAATACAAATGGACGAGTTTTCAATAAGAACATTGCAAATGGACAGCGAGAGCCGCCTTCTTGTCTGTGTCCATTTGCTCCTGAAAGAAAATAAAAGTGTAAAAATAAGATTGACAAATGAAGAAAACTGTAGTATAATCAACTTGTAAGATTGAAACGGACGATAAAATATTTCGTCCACTAAACTCTTAATAGTGTTATGTAAAAGGCTTGGTAGTATATACCAAGCTGAATCTCTTCAGAATGATATCATCTTATAACCCACCCACCTTAAAATTTATTAAGAAGCAGGTGAAGGTCAATGAAAGTGGTATAAGATATGAACTAATGAGAGATTCAATTTTTTCGCAGAACTTGATGTCAAAGCATCAAGATGCTTCCCAACTTAAACAGAAGGAAAGCAAACGGTATCTTTCATATACAGTAAGATACTAAGTGGTATAGGTGTGAGCCGCACCTGCCAGAGTTCTTTGAAAAGACGGATATTGGCTAACCTGACATATCGAAAAACCTATTTCCTTAAACAAACTTTATTAAAGGTAGTGTTGCCTATACCTTATATATAAAGGTAGAAAACACAATAGCAAGTATTCAAAGCCCTACAATGTAGGCAAATAAAAAAATTATATTTAATAAGGAGGAACTTAAAATGAGTTCAAATTGTACATTTATTAAAGTCAGTAAGAAAGACGCTTTCGTAAGAGAAAACAACTGGAAACCTATTGATTATATTGGTAACAGATACTTTAATGAGTATCTCGAAGATGTATTAGGTTTACCCACGTTAGAAATTGGTGACTCTGTCTGCTTTTTGGATGATTATAAATTAAATTATGTAGACATTAAAAACAAACGCAGCTTTGAAACCTTTGAAAAAGTTATGGCAGAAAGAATTGGTGAACTTCTTTCAGGTGAATGCGATGTAGAAATAAATTACAGAATGACAGAAGGAAGAGCACAAACACTTCTGGACAGTTTTGATGTTTGGTCAAAGGGAAAAACCTCAGAAGTAACCAAATGCATAAAGAATTGTCTAAAAGAGCTCAAAGATTTTATCGATGAAGTTAACTTTGAAAAAGAGAATATGATATTCAGTTATCATTATTAATTGGAAAGGTTGTGCTTTTAATGAAAATAAGAAACAATAAATTTATGGAGGAAAAGAAAATGAAAAAGTTTGGTAGAGAAGAGTTTGTAAGAACAGAGTTTGGTGTAAGTCAGGAAAGTTTTCTGCACTTCTTTAATATGTCAAAGGAGTTTGTTAAGAAAAAAAATAATCCTTCTGCATTTGCAGCAAACCTTCATCTTGGTTTAACAATTATTGAAGCAAACAAAGAGAAAATGCCTTTTTATGAGGGTCTCTTAGGTCGCAGAATTATAATACCAGAGGACATAGTGGCATTTACACTTACTATTGAATTGTTAATGTTGCAGGAAAAATTAGAGAAGTTTGATGAAAAGAAAGGAGCTTAAGAGCATGAATAAAAGTGTAGTAAATAATATTATGAAGAATAGTGATAATGGAAATATAATTAAAAAGGAGATTGATAACATGAAAGATGAAAAGATTGTTAAACTGATTAAATATGGGGATTTGAAAGAGTGGGAGCCTTGCGAAGGCTTGGTAATGGGTTATGAAAAAGTTGATGGTAAGTACACTATAGAAAATGATATTCCAATGGCTGAAAAGATAGATATAATAAACACTTTAGTGGATTTACCAATATCCTATTTGTTAAACTTAATTAGTAAATTTGTTGTAGATTATGAATCAGGTCTTATCAAAGATGCTCCACCTGCTTCCTACCAGAAATTAAACACAAATTCTTTGAGAGCATGGATTAAGAAAAATGATAAAGAAGGGGTCCTTGAATATAGTGGACGTATTGACTATATAGAAGTCAAAACCAATATTACAAACTTTCTAACACCTATGAAGTTGACAGGATATGTGTCAGATTTAGAGAGCCTTGTAAATGCAGCATTTCATAATTTGTTAGACTCATTAAGAGAAGAAGAAGAAAAGATTTATTGGGAAATGGATGAAGAAAATATTTATATAGGTGAAGTTTGTGATTTGATTTGCAAATATGACAAATGGTCAAGGCTATTAGGAAATTCTTTTTCCATCGAAGCAAAAAAAGATTGTAACAGTATGAAAAACACTATTTTTATTGTAGATAGAGGTCATAACTATACTAAGAGAGCATTATCAATTGAGGAAATAGAAAGCTTGGAAAAATGCTTGAATGCAATTGAAAAAGACTATCAGCAGTCTTTAGATAGAATACAAAAATTGGAAGAAGAGTTACATAAAGAAGAACGCAAAAAGGATGATTTATTGGATAACGCTATAGAAAAATATATAAAGTGCATAGAGGTGAACAAACTATGATTAATAAATTAAATAAAAAATTTTTATTGGGGGAAAAAATTATGAACAAGAAAACTATTAATGATTTAATGAATGAGAGATTAGGAAGACAGTTTGATGGTGGTTTATATCTAACACCAAAGTATGAAGGTGTAACTTCAAATGAAATTTATTGGACAGAAGAATACCTGCACTACCTAAGAATGAATGATACAAATATCTCATTTGAGGAATGGCATCGCAAAGAAAATATAGAAGTTTATACTGATGAAGAAATTAAGAAGTATTTCACAGATGATTTTATCAAGTTTTGCAAAGAAAGATATACCTATAAAGATGAGTGGCTTCCTTGGCCAAGAATAGCTGAAGAAGGTTGTGAATTTCTAAAGGATTATGTGATTTTTGACTGGTTTATGGCTAATTGTAAGGAAGCCAAACTATATTGTAGATATTTCAATGTAACAAAGGAAGAATTGGAAAGTCTCTTATCAAGATGTAGATTTGCACTAAATAATCCAAGTGTTGCAAAAAAACTATTTCCTTTAGGTGAATACTGGTACCTGTATGATGAAGAAATTGAAGAATATTATGAAGACAGGTTTATGAGAGGCCTTTTGCGCACAGAAAAGTGTTTAACTAATCTTCTTGAAAAGTATGACCTTGATAAATTTAATGTTGACTTTGATTATTCCATTGCTTATCTTGACTAAGAAGGTTATTAGCATAACAAAAGTATACAACAATAAAATAAAGGGGGGTGAAAAACCATGAAAAAAATTAATAAAGCATTAGGCTATGCAGCAACTCTTGATATGCTCTCTTGCATTAAGGTAATTATTGAAGATTTTAGAGCACCAACTATGTTGCACAAATTAGCTATAACCTTTTCAGAAAAATTATATGGTTATGACTATGAACTTGATGTTGATTTGGTTGAACTTGCCACTGTTAGTTTGTTTTCTCTTATAAAAGAAGGTGAATATGAGTACAATCATCAAAGTGTAACTATAAGTGAAAATGCTCTATATTATCTAATAGAACAAATAGCTAATTATAGTTCTGAAGATAGTATTATCTTCAAATGCTTTGCTGAAGATAAGGATATGATTAGATTAACGAATCAATTATTAGAATTCATTAAAGATAAAATGGCTTCAGATATGGAGTAAAATTTTTAGAACTGTGATAGCAGTTTCTCTACCTATCTGCTGCAATAAATTAAAATAGGTATTTTATATAGATTTTACATAGATTAAAGTTGAAAGACACGTACAGCTTATTATGAGATTTTTTCTCTGGTGTTTTGTACTTTAATATAAATTAAACATTAATATTAAGGGGGAATTCTCGAATGAAGAATTTTATAAGTTTATTATTAGATACCACTGATAGTGGTAATACAGTATTTCTTAAAGAAAAAAAAGGTAGAGAATACATTTATTTAGCATCAGAATATACCGCTAATGGTTCAAGCCACTTAAGGCGTATGACAAAAGAAGAAGTTATTGCAAATAAAGATTTTCTAACAAATGTTGGTGTGTCAGGTAATAGGATTTATCCTGTTACAGACCTAAAATACAGAAAAAGACTTCCTGAAGGTATGGTTAGGTGTGGTGCTTGTGGTGAAGTTGTTTGGGAAAATAACTCTTATAGCTTTCATAAGGGTGGTACAGATGATGACATAACAATTTGTGAAAAGTGTGATAAATATGGTCACGATGGTTATCAAAGTTGTCGTGGGTGTTGCATTCCCTGTTGGAAAAAATCGAATGAGCTTTATGAGGTAGCAGGTTCAGGTCATAGTGATTTTGAAAATCTTGTTTGTGATGAGTTTTTGAGTAATTATAATTACTGTGAGAATTGTGAGATTTATTATCATCAAGATAATAATGAATGTCCTCGCTGTGGAAAGTAAGGCATAGTTGTAATGGGTTGCAACTGCAACCCGTTACAAAAGAAAATATTAATATATAAAAAAGGATGGTAAAATTTGAAGATTGAGGGGGATATATTTATGTATAGTAAAGATTTTATTGAAAGAATGGGATGGATAACAGATAGTTTGGATAGTGTTGGCATGCTCTTTTATGAAGTAGATAGCCACGATTATTATACAGGTGGATGTTGTTTAGACACATGCTCTTATAATGAAGATATTGATTATATTTTAGGTTATCTTAAAGAAAATTATCAGAAGAGAAAAGGCCTTTATAAAATAAGTTGGCTTGGCAATCCTGTTGGTCTTGCAGTTGGTTATGCTAATTCAAAAGAACTTATAAAAGATATAAAGGATAATATTAGAAGTATGGAAGAATGCACTTACAACGACCATAAGTTTGATATTGAAAAAGAGAAAACAAAACTTTTTAACATGAAGTTTTATGGTGAAGATACCAGCAGAATTGCAGCTCAAGAAAATTGGATTACTCACCTTGAAGAAGAATTAAAAAACTTCTGGAAACAATTAGAAGAAGAATTTAAGGATAAAGAGTTGTTGAAAATAGAGAAAATTAGATAAGGAAGGTGTCCTATGGATAAAGAAATGTACACTAGATATGTTTGTGCAACACTCAACATTTTATTAAAAGACCGCACAACAGGAAACAATATACTTCTTCTGTCAAATAGTTACACAGATGTTAATTTTAATTCACAGATAACTAAGGACTTATTAAGAACCATTAGAATTTGTCCTCATTATATGAAGTCCAAATCAATAAAAAATGAGAGAAAAAAGAAGATGGCAGAAGTTGTTACACCTGTTTGGATATGTAATAAAATGATAAGTTACCTCGACGAAATGTGGTTTGGTAGAAAAGATGTTTTTAATATAATTAATGAACATGAGAAAAGTTGGAATAGAACAGAGAGAGTAATTTTTCCTTGTGTTAAGAATAAAACTTGGAAAGATTATATTGATTCAGTATATTTAGAAATAACCTGTGGCGAGGCTCCTTTTTTAGTATCAAGATATGATGCAGCAACAGGTGAAATAATACCATTAGAAAATAGAATAGGTATTCTTGATAGAAAAATAAGAATTGTTAATGAAAATGTTACAGGTTACAGTGATTGGGTTAAGTGGGTAAAAAAAGCATTTCAAAACGTTTATGGTTATGAATATCAAGGCGATAACTTACTTTTAGCAAGATTAAATTTGTTACTAACATTTATTGAATTCTATGTTGAAAGATTTAAAGAAGAACCACCTTTACCATTAGTTAAGGATATTGCAATAATCATATCCTATAATATTCTTCAAATGGATGGACTTACATACAAGATTCCAACTACTGAACAATATGCAAAAATCAGAGATTGGAAAAACAATTCATCTCTTTATTTTAAAGATATAAGGAATTAATACTATATAGGAGAACATCGATGAAGTATATTTTAAAAACCAAAGAAAATAAAGAATGTGGTAAGATAGTTTTTGTCACAGAAAAGACAGGAGTTAAGAGAAATAATTACTATTTTGCTCTTGATACAGAAACTTCTAAGACAGAAAAAGTTGCTTTTGATTGGGTAAAAAAGAATATTGAGCTCATTTGCAACGCCCGAATTTGTGGGACAAGGCTTTATTATCACAAACATAAAAACAGCCAAGAGAAGAACGCTTCTCTTGGCGAAGAAGAAAATTAATGATAAAATGTTAACCTAATTATGGTTGTAAATTTTAATGAGAATTTAAAGGAGAATTTATATGTATAAATCAGTAAAAGAAATTGTGAAAATCTGTTTTTATTATAGAGTCAGCACTAAGTCGAAACTTCAAAGAGGAAGTATGGAAAATCAGCCAGAATTTTTGAAAAAGGTTGTTCAAAGATTAGAAAAAGAAAATCCCAATGTCAAATATGAAATAGTTGGTGAACAATGTGACTGGGGAATTTCTGGGACGGGATTTTTGAACAGAGACGGCTTCACAAGCATGTTAACAGATTACTGTGGGTTAAAAGTTACAAAAATTGAATTTGAAAAAGTGCCTCATCCCAGAATTGAAGGTGGATATATTCAACAAAGAAAATACATTGTTTCTGTTGACCCAAAGAAAAAGCCAAAAGTAAATTGTATTGTCTGTAAGTCCGCATCCAGATTTGCTCGTAGCGTAAATGCAATTGAAATAATAAGAGCCTTAAAACTTGCTGGCGTATATTTGTATGTAGCTGACATTAGACAATCAAGTAAAACCCAGGAGGGCTTACAGGCCATTACCGATGAAATTGCAAGAGCTGAAAATTATTCTTCAGCACTAAGTGTTACTATGAGTATAGCAAAAGAACAAATGGCTGAAAATAACGAAATTATCGGTTGTCCATTTGGGTACATACATCACAAAAAGGTAATTCATAAGGATGATACTGTTGAGCCTGCTTATCTTACTGAACATCCAACCAAAGGCAAAGGTGTTAAAATAGCCTATGAGTTGGCACACGCTGGATATGGTTGTAAAAGAATTGGTCTAATTCTGGCCCAAGAATATGGTATATATGCTGATGATAAAACAAAAAAACCACTTGCACCAAGCACTGTAAGACGCATATTATCAAACCCCAAATATAAGGGCCTAAACGCACTTCGTCGCTGGGAAACGGGCTCTCTTTGGGAAAAATTATCTACTGTTAAAGAAAATAAAGACTATATAGAAAAAGAAACAGACTTGATTCCAAGACTTGTCTCTGATGAACTGTGGGATGCAGTTCAAACAGATATTCAAAGTAGGCAAAACAAAGAAAACCACAAAGGCACTTGCTCTCCACAACATCCCTATAAGGATTTATTAAAATGCTACTACTGTGGAAATCACTTTATTTTCAGCAAAGAAAATAAAAAAAGTGGAGAAAATAGCCATTTTAGGTGTAGCACAAAGAGAAATAAGGGCATTAAAGTATGTGATTGCAATAATGTTTATGAGTATAGATTGGATGAATACATAGACAATTTAGCAAAAGGTGATATGCATTGGTTGGTTACAAGAGATTTTGAAAACATAATCTCTCATTTAGTTACCTGCCTTGAAAAATATATGTATCTGCTCAAAAACCCTACTTCCCTTGATAATGAAGAAGTTAAACAATTAAGAGAAGAAATTGAAGTACTAAACAAAAAGAAAAACAAACTTAAGGACCTTATCCTATTAAGTGAAGAAGATGATATTATGCAGGAAGATAAAGCAGAATATGATGCTTTACTGTCAGAAATCAAAAAGAAAAGTAATAGGTTAGAAGACTTGTCTCTTGTTCCTTCAGAAGTTAAGGATAGAATTAGAAATTTGTTCAAGTGCATACAAGAGGAAATTGAACTCTGTGAAAAAGCAAAAAAGAAATATAAAAAAGATGAAGTTTTAGATATGCTTGACTATATTGTTGTAGCAGGAAAAACTGTATGTAATTCAGGTGGCAAATCACCTAATACAGTACTGATGCCATATCTAAAACAGACGACACATTCTCTTGAAGTTCTTGAAAAATGTCATGTTGAAATACCGCTAATGTCAGGATACTATATACCAGAAGCACATATAGAAGAGGCTGGAAAAGACATTACAGATATAATAGACAGCGATAAACTATTTGATGAAAAAAGGGCTGAATTAAAAGCTGAAATCAAATACAGAGAAAAATATGAAGATGTGGAATGTCCTTTTATGACTGACTTACAAGAACCAAATGAAATTCTGGCAAAAATTCTTGTTTCAGAGGACAAGAGGAAATCTGAAACAGATGGTGGTTATTTTACAAAAGTTATGGGCTTTTCACCAGACTTGGGTTTTGAAAAAATCTCTGTTGTTCAACAAATAAAAGGTTATGTTGATAATTTATACAAGGAGTTTTTAGAACTTGCGGCATAAACACCATAGCTCCAAACAAGGATACCTAATTATTAAGGTGTCCTTGTTTTTGTGTTTAAAAAGGTGCTTTCCTAAAAGAAAGCACCTCAAAATTTCATTTAAAAAAGTTTGTAATTTTAAAAATATCCGTCTAAACTTCACTTGAAAAATGTAAAAATAGGGTTATTTTATGCAGCAGTGTCAATCTGTGAAACCCTTGATATAACTGCATTTGCATAAGCTGGGAATGTCAACCACAATATGAGCACATTGTGATTTCCGGCTGCCGCAATTTCAAGCGCACGTTTTGCGCTCTCCTGACCTTTTACATCACAAAAATCAAGGAGTGTGTCGTTTTTATTTCCTTCAAGTTCTGTTTTTTCCAAAACATATCTTTCAATTTGTTCTTCATCCTTTAGGTGACGGCAAAGCTCTCCAAGATTTGAAACAGGATAAACATTGACATTACCTATAACCGCAGCTTCTTTTACATTTGCCTTTGGCACAAAGAAATTTTTAAAACCATTTTTATAAGCAGCTATTACCATAGGAAGAACACCTGAAACATGGTTTACACTTCCGTCCAAAGACAGCTCACCTATAAAAACTGTATTCTCGTCTGCTGCCGGAATCTGCCCTGTCGCCGCAAGAACGGCAACGGCCATAGGCAGGTCATACCCTGCTCCTTCTTTTCTTAAATTTGCCGGCGCTAAATTTGTAATAAGCTTTTTTGAAGGAAACACATACCCCGAATTTTTTATTCCCGAACGTATGCGCTCTTTTGATTCTTTTACTGCCGCATCGGGAAGTCCTACAATGTCGAATGCAGGCAGACCCCCCGTTATGTCAACCTCAACAGTTACAGTAAATCCGTCAATTCCTAAAAGTCCGACAGAATATGATTTTGAAAGCATTTTTGCACCCTCTTTTAGCCTTGTAATTTCTCTTTTCGTGCAGTCCCCTGCCTTAGCCAGCCGTCCATTCCGCTCGTTTGTATTGCAGTGAACAAGCGCTTTTTCAGTCCGGCATTTACTGACTTATCAAGGTCTGCCAGTATATTTTTAATTTCTTCCCGTTTCGTGTTTCCGTCCACAGGGCAAGAACTTGGAATAACCGGAATATCAAGACGTTTAGCAACACCCTTTATGTCGCCCTCACGCACATAAATCATTGGACGAATAGAGTATAAATCTGTTCTGTCAAGATATGTGACGGGCGTAAAGCAATTAATTCTTCCTTCGTATAAAAGGCTTAACAAAAATGTTTCTAATACATCGTCATTGTGGTGTCCCAAAGCGACACGCTGGCAGCCGTGTTCAATCGCAAGGTCATTTAGCGCGCCACGACGCATTTTTGCACAAAGTGAACACGGATTTTCCTCCTTGCGGTAATCAAAAATAACTTCTGCAATATTGGTCGGTTTTACTATGTATTGAACACCTAATTCGTCGCAATATTTTTGTATGCCCGAATAGTCCGCCTTATACCCCATATCAAGTGTCAAGCCGACAACGGTAAACTTTTTGGGATAATACCTCGACAGCATTGCCAGTGCTCCCAAAAGAACCAGACTGTCCTTGCCGCCTGAAACTCCAACGCCAATTCTGTCGCCATCTTTAATCATATCATAATCTTCAACGGCTTTTCTTACTCTACTGACTATCCTTTTCATTATTTAGCTTCCTTAATTATGTCAATATTTTTAATCACATAATCCGCTCCCGAAATCACCGTAACAATCGCCGACAGCCATACTAAAATTTCGCTTATCATAATCGCTGCCGATTCAGGGAAAAACGGGAACATCAATATTATTGCTGCAATAATTGCAACCATCTGAAAAACAGTCTTCATTTTACCCCAAATTGAAGCCGCAATAACATTTCCGTTACCCGCTGCCACAAGCCTGATACCTGAAACAATAAATTCTCTTGCCAAAATAAGCATTACCGCAACAGCCGATGCTCTGCCGTGATGCATCAAGCACAAAAATGCCGCTGTTGTAAGCATTTTGTCCGCAAGTGGATCCATAAATTTCCCAAAATCAGTAATCATATTATAGTGGCGCGCAATATATCCGTCAAGAGTGTCGGTTAGCGATGCCACAACAAACAGTACAAGCGCCATCGCAACAAAAACCGGATTTGATATATCAAGCATCAAAAATGTCATAAACACCGGCACCATAATAATCCTTAAAACCGTAAGTTTATTTGCAATATTCATCTTTATCTACCTCTCTTATCTTAATTAAAAACCTGTCTACCAGTTAGATCATATTCATCTGCATCAAGTATCTCCACCTTAACGAAGCTTCCGATTTCCACTTCGTCCTCAGCAGCAAAGTAAACCTCTGCGTCAACATCTATACTGTCCGCATAGCTCCTGCCGTAGTACATAAAGTTTTCTTCGTCATATCCTTCGCAAAGAATCTCTAAAATTTTTCCAATTTTGGCTTTATTCTTTTCAAGAGATATCCCCTGCTGAAGAGCCATTAGTCTATCTCTGCGCTCTTCTTTTACAGCGCCATCCAGCTGTCCTTCAAATTTGGCGGCAGGTGTGTCCTCTTCCTGCGAATACGCAAAAACACCCATTCGGTCGAATTTTATCTCCCTTACAAATTCGTAAAGCTCAGAAAACTGTTCTTCTGTCTCTTTTGGGAACCCCGTTATAATTGACGTCCTGATTGATGCATCAGGCATTTTTTCGCGGATTTTCTGTATTTTTTCGATAATTTCATCACGATTTGTACGCCTTGCCATTCTCCTCAAAATATCGTTATTAATATGCTGAATCGGCATATCAATATAGTTGCAAATTTTTTCATTATCTGCCATCACGTCTATCAAACTGTCGGTAATAGCTTCTGTGTAGAAATAGTGAACTCTTATCCAGTGTATTCCTTCAATTTCACATAGTCTCAAAAGCAGCTTATCAAGCGACGGCTCACCATACAAATCAATACCGTACCTTGTCGTGTCCTGTGCAATTATAATAAGCTCACGTACACCGTTCTCTGCCAGCCTTTCGGCTTCTTCCACAATATACTCCATCTTGCGGCTTCTGAAATGCCCTCTTATCATCGGGATTGCACAGTATGTGCAGTTATTGTTACAGCCATCAGCAATTTTTAAGTAAGCCGTATATGACGGCGTAGTTAAAATTCTCGGCAGATTTTCTGCCATTTCGCAGTTCTGATGCCCAAAGAGGCAAACCTCATCACCCTTTTGGGCATTTTCAATCACTTCTGCAATCTTATCAAAATCGCCTGCGCCCACGATTGCATCAACCTCTGGAAGCTCACTTTTAATATCATCGTGATATCTCTCTGCAAGACAGCCTGAGGCAATCAATAGTCTGCAATTTCCATTCTTTTTATATTCTGCCATCTCTAAGATTGCATCAATCGACTCCTGCTTTGCCGGATCAATAAATCCGCAGGTGTTTACGATTATTACCTCTGCCAAAGCCGGGTCAAATACCGGTTCATGTCCCTTTTCTGCCAGTATTCCCAACATTATTTCCGCATCGGTCTGATTTTTAGGGCAACCGAGCGAAACCATACCTATTTTCATTATGTAAATTCCTTTCAGTCTTCAAAATAATCCGATTTAAGCTTATCGATACAAGCCTTTATATCGCCAAAACTATAACCTCGATAAAGAAAATACCTTATCGCACGGTCAACGTTCTTTTTCTCAAAAACTCCGCCGAGCTTACGCTCTAAAAGAGGAAAAAGTTCATCTTCTTCATCATCACGGAGCTCCAAAAGCGCATCTTCGAGGTCTTCGCCGCTAATTCCTTTTGCCTTAAGCTCCTGAATTATTCGATGCTTGCCCAGCTTTTTTAAATTCTGCAAATCTCTTGCAAGCCCTTTTGCGTACTCTTTATCATTCAAAAAGCCGTATTCCTTCAAAAACGACATTATCGGCGGTAAGTCCTCTTTGTTTGCACCTGCTCTTATTAGCTTGTCGGAAAGTTCCTTCTCTGAATGTGAGCGAAACTCTAACAGCCTTAAAGCTTTTTCCTTTGCCTGTACAGCATTTAGTTCTTTCTTTTCTTTAATCATATCCTAAAATAATCAAACAACTGCCCAAAATCAACCGAACCAATTATCTTATTTTCGTATTGTTGGAACAGGTGATGATATCCTTCTTGTATCTGTTCGGAATTTATACCGTACTTAATAGACAAGTATGTCTCAAGGTACGCAGACAGGTGGTCACAACCTCTGATGATTTCGCCGTCTATCGGCAAATACTCATCGCTATTATACTTTTCATTTATCTCGTCGGAAGACACCACAATCTTCTTGCCATCAATAGTGACCTTTGAAGAAAATTCGTCCTGCGTGTAAAATTCCAGTTCTTCCCTTATTTCATCGGTAATTAGCGGAAAAATTACCTTTGCCATTTGTTCGTCTTCAATTCCTTTTATGATGTCATCAAGGCCCTTTACCGACCTTTTAACAGGCGACACAATGTCACGTGTCAAAACTTCCGGAAGGTCATGGAAAAGACCGCCGTAAAAATTGTTTATAAGCCGTTTTTCTGATGCCTCAAACTCAAGCGATACAAGGTATGACATAATTGCAACCACAAGCATATGCCCCATAACCGATGTATTTGGTGTTCGAACAGCTCTTGACCACCTTTGCTGATAGCGGAGCTTTCCTATTAGTGACAAAAATTCCTGCAAGTCGTGGCTTGCTGCAAACTTCGAAAAACCGCTAAACGTATTGCATCTTGAAAGACCTTTTTCTACTTCTATTTTTACCTGTTCGATTGCGTGAGTATTTTTATTTTGCGGATAGATAACCTCAAACTCCCAGTGTGTCGCATAATAATGTGCAGCTTTTAAGATTTCCTTTTCTTTTTTAGCATAGTTTTCATCGGTAAAGTACTTTCGCATTTTCCCGTAAAATTCACCTTTTAATCCTTCAAGCTGACCTTTTAGCTCCGAAAGCACCCATTCATTAATCTGCTCGCCCTTTTCACGCATCAAAGAGTGATAAATCGGTGGTTTTATATCGGTCAGCATAACTCTGTGCAAAAATTCAAATATACCGCCCTCTAAAAGCTTTAACGAGTCATAATTTCCATCGCCTTCGCACTTTGCAAGCACATATGCATAAACCATTTTATGTGCCTGCTTATCCAGCTCAGAAAATCCAGTCCATGGTCTAATATGGTCATTCCAGCGCTGAATAGATGCCGCAATGTGAATAAGCGAAATCAATGATTTTCTTATCATAAATACTCACCTCAAGATACAGTTATAATCAGCATAATTATACCACAAAACATACTGCAAGGTCAATAGCTTATGACAACAAACCACCATGCTTGTATCTTTTCTTACGTTTTAGGCACATACATCGCACATAACTCGAAAAAATGCATATTCTGTTAACAAGGGGCTATCCCAAATCAAGAAAGGATGTTTTTATATGAAAGAAAACTGTTGTGCACCTGATAACGGCGGTTTCAAAGAAGCCGTATGCATACACACCGACAAAGTTTATGACAGTTGCAGAGACAAAGACTGTCTTGAAAATATAAGAGTTTACTTAACAGCTTGCGGTCAGGACGTAATTGACAGAGCAATCAATGTAAAATGCACTAAAGCGGAAATTATCTGGGTTTATTCTGACATCGAACCAGTTCCGTTCAACAGAGGCTTTTACTCGGTAGACTTAAAGTATTTCTTCAAGATTACTCTTGCAGTATTCACAGGCCTTGGAAGACCGACAGAAGTTGAAGGTCTTGCAACATTTGACAAAAAGGTTATCCTTTTTGGCAGTGAAGGCAACGCAAAGGTATTTGCATCAAAATATAAGCAGGATGCATTTGACCCACAGATGTGGAAAAAGACAAATATGCCTAATGCAGTAGTCGAAGTTGTTGACCCTATTGCGCTCGGTGCAAAAGTTGTTGACGTAAATGATAAGTCATGCTGCTGTGACGACGATTTTGACCTTGCAAGCATTCCGGATTCTGTGAGCCGTGTATTTGATGACAGCTTAATTCTTGGTGGCGAGCAAAAGAGAGTATTTGTATCAATCGGTATTTTCTCAATCATTCGCTTAGAAAGACGAGTAATGCTTCTCATTCCGGCTTATGATTTCTGTGTACCGCAAAAAGAATGCATCGGTGCAACCGACGACAATCCTTGCGACCTTTTTGACAGAATTTCCTTCCCTGTTGACGAGTTCTTCCCACCGGAACGCGGCGATTTTGAAGACGACAATTCATGCGACAACGGCTGTGGCTGTGGCTGCGACTAACAGCAAAAAAAAGAGACTGTTTCAAAAGAAACAGTCTCTTTTTGCAGCTGAAGGACTTTACTCTTGGAGTAAACATCTCAAAGCATAAGAGACACAATTAAAATCACAAATAATTCAACTTAATAATTAAAAATAAAGTCGAAATTAGGCATATTATTTTAGAACAAAAAATATAGACAAAATCATTCTTTTATGATATAATAATTAGGTCATATAAATTAATACTTGTTTGAGACTTTTTTAGTGTTTCCCTTATAAGGAAACTTTTATTTGCTTAGAAAGACCTTATCAATGTAAAAAATGCAAACCCTTTACAACGGTCTTTCTGAGTCTCAGATAAGTAAGTTTATATGACAAATGGGGTTCTGCGTTTTTGGTGCAGTCTCTTGGCTGCACTTTTTTATTGAATGCAGGCTCCATTCCATCAGGTCCCTGTCAGGGGCTTCCAAAATACGTTTTACTAAAAGAGACTGTTTCAAAAGAAACAGTCTCTTTTAATTATTTTCAAGCTTTCCAAGGCTTGCCGCTTTTAAGTATGCGTTTATAAAACCGCCCAAATCACCGTCCATAACGGCACCGATATTACCCATTTCAAAGCCTGTTCTGTGGTCTTTTACAAGGTTATACGGGTGGAAAACATACGAGCGAATCTGACTTCCCCATGCGATTTCCTTCTGAACACCCTTTATGTCTTCAATCTTTTCCTTTTGTTGCTGCTCTGCAATCTCGGCAAGCTTAGATTTCAGCATCTTCATAGCATAATCCTTATTCTGATGCTGTGAACGCTGTGTCTGGCAGGCAACAACTATACCCGTCGGGATATGTGTAATTCTTACCGCAGAGTCGGTCTTATTTATGTGCTGACCGCCTGCACCTGATGAACGGTAAGTATCAATTTTCAAGTCTTCAGGTTTAATATTTATTTCTATTTCATCGTCTATTTCCGGCATAACTTCAATCGAAGCAAAAGAAGTATGGCGTCTTCCCGATGCATCAAAAGGCGAAATTCTAACCAGACGGTGAACACCTTTTTCTGCCTTTAAATAGCCGTAAGCGTTTATTCCGCTTATTGAAATCGTTGCACTCTTAATTCCCGCATCATCGCCCGGCAATAAGTCGATTGTTTCAGTTGTATAGCCGTTTTTCTGGGCATACATTTGATACATTCTAAGCAACATTTCTGCCCAGTCCTGCGCCTCGGTTCCGCCGGCTCCTGCATGGAATGTCATAATTGCGTCACATCTGTCATAATTTCCTGACAAAAGTGTTTCAAGAGTCATTTTTTCAAGAGTCTCCTTGACATCGGAAACTGCTTTTGCGATTTCCTCCATCATGGATTCGTCATTTTCTTCGTTTGCAAGGTCAATCAAAACGATTGCGTCTTCCCATGAGGTTTTGAGGCTTTCGTAAGCTGCAACCTTATCTTTAAACTGCTTTGTTTTCTGCAAAACTTTTTGAGAATTCTCCATATCGTCCCAAAATTCCTGTGCAGATGCCTGTTTTTCCAGCTCTGCAATTTTTTCTAAAGTTCCTGCAATATCAAGCGAGGATTCAAGCTCATTTATACTGTTTTCAAGCCCCAAAAGCTCAAGTTTATACTGTTCGTACTCTAACATTTTTTCAGTCCTTTCTTTAATAAAGGGTTTACCCAAAAGACGGGCGGATTATTTTATCCGCCCTGCCTGATTTGATTATCTTCCGCAGCAATGCTTATATTTTTTACCCGAACCGCAAGGGCAAGGATCGTTTCTGCCCGGTGTTTTCTTGGCAGACACAGGTTTCTTGGCAAGTGTGCCGTCTCCGCCTGTATCAAGCGGCTTTGCAACCTGAACTCTCCTGATTTGTTCTGTCGGACGCGGCTTTACAGCAAGCACATATCTTACAGTGTCGCGCTTGATAGCCTCAAGCATTCCGTCATAAAGCTCGCTTCCCACATTTCTGTACTCAATTACAGGATCGTGCTGGCCATACGCACGAAGTCCGATTTCACGTTTAACGTGTTCCATTTCATCCAGATGGTCCATCCAAAGTGTATCAACTACACGGAGCATCATAACACGTTCAACCTCACGCATATTCTCGCCAAAGAGCTCGCACTGTTCGTTATATCTCTTTTCGCCGATAGCCAAAAGTCTTTCCTTGACTTCTTCCTTGGTTATAGTTTCAAGCTCATCTTTTCCAATCTCAAATTCGCCTTGTGCGAATAAAATTTGATTCGCAAAGTCAACCAGCGCCTTTAAGTTCCAGTTTTCCGGAATATCGGTAATTCCTATAAAATCGTCAAGAGCTGTATCGATAACTGACTCAATCATATTCTTAATTGTGCCCGAAATATCCTCGCCATCTAACACCATTTGACGTTGCGCATAGATAATCTTTCTCTGCTCGTTCATAACCTCGTCATATTGAAGGACGTGCTGACGGGAATCAAAATGTCTGCTTTCCAGATTCTTCTGCGCATTTTCAATTGATTTGTTCAGGATTTTTGCTTCAATCGGTTCGTCTTCTTCAATACCAAGAGTTTCAACCATACCCTTAACTCTGTCCGAGCCGAAAATTCGCATAAGGTCATCTTCCAAAGACAGGTAGAACTTGGACTGTCCAGGGTCTCCCTGACGTCCTGCACGGCCACGAAGCTGATTATCAATACGTCGTGATTCATGTCTTTCAGTACCAATTATAAAGAGTCCGCCCGCATTTTTAACTTCTTCCTGTTCTTCACGGATTTCTTCCTTGAACTTTTCATTAAGTTCTCTAAAGAGTCTTCTTGCCTCTATGATTTTTTCATCATCTGTTTCGGCAAATCCTGTCGCCTCTGTCATGAGCATATCAATCATATCATCGGTCATATCCTCATCATCAGCTTTTTTTGCAATCAGGCGCTTTTTAAGCTCGTGTTTTGCCATATATTCTGCGTTACCGCCCAGAATAATGTCGGTACCACGGCCTGCCATATTTGTAGCGATTGTAACTGCGCCTTTTTTACCTGCCTGTGCTACGATTTCGGCTTCTTTTGCATGGTATTTCGCATTCAAAACCTCATGCCTAATGCCTTCACGTTTTAAAAGCGCAGATAAAATCTCCGACTTATCAACGTTTACTGTACCCACAAGTACAGGCTGTCCTTTTTCGTTACATTCCTTGATTTTGCGGATAACAGCCATATATTTACCTTTTTCACTGCGGTAAACGCTGTCATGCTCGTCAATTCTTGCTACCGGCTTATTTGTCGGCACTTCAACACAGTCAAGACGGTAGGTTTTCTGGAATTCCTCTTCCTCGGTAAGCGCAGTACCTGTCATACCTGAGAGCTTTTTATAAAGTCTAAAGTAATTCTGGAAAGTGATTGTTGCAAGAGTCTTTGACTCGTTTTCAACATTAACGCCTTCCTTTGCTTCAATTGCCTGATGAAGTCCGTCCGAATAACGTCTGCCCGGCATAATTCTGCCTGTAAACTCGTCTACAATCATAACTTCACCGTTTTGTACAACATATTGCTGGTCACGGTGCATAACGCCGTTTGCATGAAGTGCCTGATTGACGTGATGCTGGATTTTCATATTGTCAGGGTCTGCAAGGTTTTCAATACCAAAATACTGTTCTGCCTTTTGGATGCCTCTTTTAGTAAGTGTAGCAGTTTTCGCTTTTTCATCAACGATATAATCGCAATCTACATCATCATTCAATACCTTTGTATCTTCTTCTGTTACAACCTGCTTTGAAAGTCCTTTTACAAATTTATCTGCAGTTTTGTAAAGATCGTTTGCAGTCTCGCCCATACCTGAAATGATAAGCGGCGTTCTTGCTTCGTCAATCAAAATCGAGTCAACTTCATCGACAACGGCATAATTATGACCTCTTTGTACCTGCTGTTCTTTATAGGTCACCATATTATCACGCAAATAGTCAAAGCCCATTTCGTTGTTTGTGCCGTAAGTTATATCTGCTGCATAAGCCGCTTTTCTCTGGCTATTATCAAGGTCATGAATAATAAGTCCGACAGAAACGCCCAAAAACTTATAGACCTTTCCCATCCACTCAGAATCTCGTTTTGCAAGGTAATCGTTAACAGTAACGATATGTACACCCTTGCCTGTTAACGCATTCAAATATGCCGGAAGCGTAGAAACCAAGGTTTTACCTTCACCTGTTTTCATTTCGGCAATTCTGCCCTGATGCAGAATAATTCCGCCGATAATCTGCACATAAAAATGCTTCATTCCGAGAACTCGCCACGAAGCCTCACGCATAACTGCAAAAGCTTCAGGAAGGATATTATCTAAATCCTCACCGGCGGCAATTCGTTCTTTAAATTCAGTGGTTTTGGCTTTAAGTTCACTGTCTGACAGTGCTTCCATTTCACTTTCAAGAGCCATAACCTTGTCCGCAATCGGCTTAATGCGTTTAAGTTCACGTTCTGAATATGTCCCGAAAACTTTATCAAAAAGTCCCATCTTTTCACCTCATATAGTCAATTTGCAATAGCATATATTTTTCCTAATTATACACCTTATTTTACAGTATATCACAAATCCATAAAAATTACTATACTTTTTTCTAAATTTTTCTAAAAAGATTAGGTGCAGCATCTATCGGCACACAAAAAGGACTGCACCATAGCAGTCCTTTTTCATCTTTGGCAGATATATATAATCAGCACAATATTGGCTGGAGTTGTTTTCCGGAAAGCGCCGCTTCGGCAGCCGGCACGATTTTAGTCATATCGGCGACAAGCGAATTTGGCTTTTTTTCGCAGTCGTCCTGACCGAACGGAACAAAATATATGCTCTTGTTATTTAAAAGAATCCCTATATTTTTTGCTGCATTTCCAAGTCCGTCATTGGTAGAAACCGCTATAAGTACAGGCTTTTGATTTCGAAGATGAGCCTTCGCTGCCATAGTTACACAGCTGTCTGTTACTCCCGATGCCATTTTTGCCAAGGTATTTCCGGTGCATGGCGCAACAATAAGCAAATCAAGATAGCTTTTCGGACCTATTGGTTCTGCCTCTTTGATTGACTTAATTACAGAATTGCCGCTTATCATCTCCATACGGTTGCGAAAATCCTCACACGAGCCGAATCTCGTATCGGTATTATATGCCATTTCGCTCATAATAGGGATTATTTCAGCGCCCGTCCCTGCCAGCAATTCAAGTTCTTTTAAAACCTTTGAAAAGGTACAAAAAGAGCCGGTCATGGCAAATCCCACAGTTTTTCCTTTTAAATCCACATTCTACACCCCCGTTTCTGCAAGAATGTTCATAATTGTTTCCTTGATAATTTTACCGGAGGTTATAGGTGCTGATTTTCCCGGAAGCGACAATGCCCAAATAACGTTTTTGCCAAGCTTTTTCGCAATATTAAAATCCACACCGCCCGGTTTTGAAGCAAGATCTATAATCAGCGAATCTGCACGTACTTTTTCTAAAACGTCTTCGGTTAAAACCACGGCAGGAATTGTATTCACTATAAGGTCAAAGTTGTGGGCAGCAGAAATTAAGTCATTTGTATGTATATATTTGTGACAGTTTTCCTCAATCCACGCAAAATCGGCACACTTTCGTGCCGAAACAGTAACCCTTGCACCCATCGCCGCAAGGCGTGATGCCATAACCTTTCCGACTCTGCCGTACCCTAAAACAAGAGCTCTGCTCCCAAAAAGTGTAATTGGCATTTCGGACAAAGCAATTTCAATCGCACCCTCTGCTGTTGGAATTGCATTTTTAACGATAAGCTCTTCACGCATAAAATAGTCACAGTATTTAAGACGTCTGTCTACCAGCATTTTTTCTACCTGCTTCGAGATGCACGCACCCAGAACAAAGCAGTCCGCTGATAAAACATCAAGCACTTCCGAAATAACAAGCCGCTTTTTCGAAAGCGGAGCATTTATATAAACATTGTCATAGCTGACAGGAACAGGAAAAATGACTATGTCGGCTTTTTCAATGCCTTTCATACTTTGGTCATCATCGGAAAGTCCGCAGGTCAAAACCTCATACCCCTCCTCACAAAAAGCCTCGGCAACCGTTATCTGCCGCATATCGCCGCCAATAACAAAGATAGTTTTTTTCATCGCTTCTTACCTCCTTTCTACCATAATATGATTTTTGAAAGGTTTTGTTCGATGAGTATAAGATTTTTATTGATAAGAGGTACATACATACGAATGAAAACGTTATTTAAAGTCTCAAAAGAGAGTATCAGGAAAAGCAAGGGAAAAATTTTCTGTCAAAATTGAATATTCTTTACTTGAAAAGCTTGAGATTTTTTAAAAGCAGAAAAAACGCACGAGAATTGATGTTATAAACATATCATTTAAGCAAATTATTGATACTACCCAAGCTACTAAAAAACTGTGGCAATTAAGAGACGTACTCTTAAGGACAGTAATCAAAAAGGCAGAAACGATTTTTTCGCTTCTGCCTTTTCTCGTAGGGGCGATTCACGAATCGCCCGTTTTATAAGGTCTTAGGATATCCTAAATATTTGGAAAATGCGATACATCTTCCCTGCTTGTTAGAGTACCGGACAAGATTTTTATTGAAAACCTAACAAATTTCATCAAAACTATTGATAAAACATAAAAATCGCAGTATAATAATAAATGCGAAACCAATTTAATATGTTATACAGTGTTGGGGTATATTTTCTTTTGGGATAATATACTTATCTTTGCATATGCTGATATTTGAATTTGATAAAAACGCAAATTCCATTTATCAGTGTATGTGTATATCTCATGCTGTATAAATTGGTTTCGCGACTATCGGAGTTTGCGTTTTTTATGCGTCTGCTTCGGTAGACGCATTTTTTTATTTTAAAAAAAGCGTTTTACAAATACAATAATGAAAGGAGGATAAAAATGTTTATTTTTTCAGTAGGAAATACAATAGTAAGTATTGGTTTTTGGAATGTTTGTTCATTAATAATTTGCATTGCTACACATCTTATATGTAAAAAATTTATTAGCAGTGTTAAAAGAGAAGTTGCAATACCAATACTAATCCTGAATTGGATTGGTATGATATCGGTTTTTGTATGTGAAATTAATTATAGTATTATTTGCCTTGCTTATAACAATATAAGGGTTCTTTTAACAATTATTATACTTATACCTTGGCATATAGTAAATATAATAAAGCTAAACAAAAGAAAAAATATTTCACAAACCAAATCAATTATTTATTGCAATGCTTGCGGAACAGCACTTGAAGAAAATACTGCTTTTTGTACAAAATGCGGAAATCAAACAAATAATAGATAAAAAGGAGTGAGAAATCAATGTTAACAACGGGATGGCTGTTTTCAATAGTTGGTACAATTACTACAATTATAGGAGCAATTGCCTATAATGACTCCAGTTCGCAAGGATATGGATTATACCAATATTATGATAGGTCGGCTGTCGATAGTTCAATAACAATACTTGTTATTGGAATAGTATTACTTATATTGGGTGTTATATGTTTATTGTGTCATTATATAAAACAAAGTAGAAAACCAAAATTAATAAATACGATAATGTGTCTGAAATGTAATAATATTGTTTCAAACACAAATGATTTCTGCCCAAATTGCGGAAATAAACTTAAAAACTAATACCCGTAGTGACAAAAATATAAAAGGTCGCAGTGAATTTCACTGCGACCTTTTACTATCCTTAACTGTACACCTCATATATGCCACAGTTTTTACATTCTGCGTTTTTCACTTTCATATTTTAAAATTTTTCCGCTTTTTGCGTCAACATCATATTCATACTCTGTATCTTCTGTGTAAAAATCCAGCTCATAAATTTGCTGACCGTCATCATAATCGCTTTTGATTATCATTCGCTTTACTTCTTCCGGTTTCAGTCCCGCATCGGCAAGTACAATTTCTTCAGCTTTTGCTTCGCCAATCAATTCTGCATTGTCATTATTACACGCCGTCAGCACCAGTGCTGAAAAAAGCAGAATGACAAGTGTAAGCGAAATTCCTGCAATCGTTCTTGAAATAAAACTCATTTCCCTATTTTTAGACATAATTTCACGCTCCTTTTAATTCCCTTATGTAATCATTATACCCTGATTAAAGGTGTTTCAAACACAAAAAACTGCAGGGCAATATTCCCTGCAATTTTTTAAATCACCGTTCCTTTTGCAACTGGAAGCGGATAGCTTTCCTGTCCTATAAGCTTTCTTCCGGCTGTAATTTCGACTTCCTTATCAAGAACAACATATTCAAGGTTTGCATCTTCATTAATAATATCGCTCTGCATTAGGACGCAATTTTTAACAACCGCACCTTTTTTAACCACAACGTTTCCTGAAATTACGCTGTTTATAACAGTTCCTTCAATAACACAACCGTCGGCAATATATGAATTTACAACCTGTGCATCATCACCGTATTTTGTCGGCTGAAGGTCTCGGTTCTTTGTATAGATAGGCGACTTGGAGTACAAAAGTTCTTCCTGTATTTCCTTTTCAAGGAATTTCATATTATTGATGTAATATGACTTCATGCTGTCAATTTTATCGGTATAGCCTGTATATTCATAGCCGTACATTCTAAGTCCCGACATCTTCTTTGCAATAGCATCCTTTATAAAATCATGATTTCCACGTGCCGAGCATTCATCAACTATACTTTCCAAAAGTGCTCTTTCCATAACAAACACATCTGTACTTGCAAATGTAGTCTTAGGATAATACGGGCAGACTTCAATATCGGTTATGTTCTTTTCAGCGTCTACCTCTAAAAGCGTATAACGTGACAATTCTTTCTGGTCAACGTCCTTCATATCTTTATAGATAATAGTAATATCTGCCTGCTTTTCAATATGTGTTTCAATCACGTCGCTAAAGTCTATATTATAAATACTGTTTCCAAGTGAAAGTATAACGTAAGTTTCACGACTTCTATGAATAAATTCACGTATTCCATTCAAAATATCCAAATCGCCACGGATAATCTCGAAAGCATTTTTGTTACCTATATTTGGCGGAAGAATATTAAGTCCTCTGTTTTTTCTGTCCAAATCCCAAGGAGAACCTGATTTTATGTGGTCCATAAGCGAAGAATAGTTTGCTTCTGTTGCAACACCTATATTTTCAATACCCGCACTTGCCATATTTGAAAGCACAAAGTCTATAATTCTGTATCCGCCCGCAATCGGCAAAGCCGTCGCACTTCTTACGTCTGTCAGCGGTGGTATATTTATATTACTGGCAATTATAATGCCCATTGTATCTGTCATATCCGTTCCTCCTCTTATTCCGCTTCAACCATTGAGCCCTTTGGTATATCTGTGCCTTTTTTAATTGTAGCTCCACCCTCAATCAGCACCAGCCCGCCGGTACACATACCCGAAATATATTTGCTATTATTGTCTTCGTTCATTCCAATCACGGCACCGTCTTCAATTACCGCTCCTGCGCCGATAACAGCTTTATTAATCGTAACATCATTTCCAATTTTTACATCCGGCATTACGACTGAATCTAAAATTTTTGAATTTTCTCCAACCTGAACATTTGAGAAAATTATCGAGTGGTCAATTTCGCCATAAACCACACAGCCCTGTGTTACACTGCTGTTTTTGATTTTTGCATTTTTGCCTACATACTGCGGAGCTAAAGCGGTATTTCTGGAATATATACTCCAGCCACCTTCTGTAATATCAAATTTAGGCGGCGAATCAATAAGATCCATATTTGCTTCCCAAAGGCTCTGAACTGTTCCAACGTCCTTCCAATAACCTTCAAAGCGATAGCTAACCATTTTTTCGCCGTTTTGGAGCATACACGGAATAATATTTTTTCCAAAATCATTTGAGGATTCAGGATTTCTTTCGTCGTCTTCGAGGTATTTTTTCAAAACTTTATAGTCGAAAATGTAAATACCCATCGAAGCAAGATTACTCTTTGGATTTGCCGGTTTTTCTTCAAATTCGGTAATAAGACCTTCTTCATTTACATTCATAATACCGAATCTGCTTGCTTCTTCCCACGGAACAGGCATAACAGCGATTGTAACCGCTGCACCCGATTTTTTGTGAGCTTTAAGCATTTCTCCATAGTGCATTTTATAGATATGGTCTCCCGACAGAATGAGAACATTTTTAGGTGAAAATCTGTCCAGAAAGCTCAAGTTCTGGTATATGGCATTTGCCGTTCCCTTATACCACTCTCCTGCCTGTGCACTCTGGTACGGCGGTAAAACATACACACCGCCGTGATTTCGGTCTAAATCCCACGGGCCTCCGTTTCCTATATAAGTATTTAGCTCAAGCGGCTGATACTGTGTCAACACTCCAACGGTATCTATCCCTGAATGGACACAGTTTGATAGCGGAAAATCAATAATTCTGTACTTTCCTCCGAAAGGGACTGCTGGTTTTGCAACGTTTTTTGTCAATGCACCAAGCCTGCTGCCTTGCCCTCCCGCCAAAATCATTGCTACACAATCCTTTGCATTCATTTAATCTCTTCCTTTCGCATTTTTTTCAGATATAAAACAGACAAGCCTGCCAGTTCAATATTGATTGAATAAGGTAGCTCCTGTGAGTTTTTGTTTTTGACAGCCTTATACTTTTTCTTGCGAGCTGCCGCATTTCCGCCAAATCGTTTCCAGTCAGACGAAAACAGCACCTCATAATCTCCTGCTTCAGGAACGTCAATTTTGTATTTTGTACGTCCAACCGGAGTAAAGTTTGCGGCTACTACTATTTTTTCACCATTTTTTGCAATACGCATATATGACAGCACTGAGTTGTCCCTGTCCTCCGGATTTATCCACTTAAATCCGTCCCAGCTTTGGTCTATCTCCCAAAATGGCTCATTTTCAAGGTAAAAATGATTTAATTCCTTTACATAACCGTTGAATTTCTTATGCATATCTATTTTGAGAAGCTGCCATTCCAGTCCCTCTTCATACCGCCATTCGATAAATTGCGCAATTTCGCCGCCCATAAACATCATTTTTTTAGCCGGCAAAGACAGATAGTATCCCAAAAGCGCACGGTAGCACGCAAATTTTTCTTCATACGAGCCAAACATTTTATCTATTAATGACTTTTTGCCATGCACAACCTCATCGTGTGACAGCGGCAAAATAAAGTTTTCGGAATATGCATAGCACATCACAAACGTCAAAAGGTCGTGGTTATGCTTCCTAAAATACGGGTCCATCGACATATACCGAAGTGTATCATTCATCCAGCCCATATTCCACTTATAGTTAAATCCCAGTCCGCCTTTATCGGTTGGGCCGGTAACCATACTCCATGCCGTTGATTCCTCGGCAATCATCAGAATATTCGGGAATTTTGAGAACATTATCTTATTTAAATTCCGCAGAAAATCTATCGCTTCAAGATTTTCATTTCCGCCGTAAATATTTGCTGTCCACTCGCCGTAATTTCTGCTGTAATCACGGTAAAGCATAGACGAAACCGCATCAACACGGAGTCCGTCAAAGTGGTATTCGTTTACCCAGAAAAACGCAGACGACAAAAGGAAGGACACAACCTCGCTCTTTGAATAGTCAAAAACCATTGTTCCCCAATCCTTATGTTCGCCCATTCTCGGGTCAGCATATTCATAAGTCGCCGTTCCGTCAAACCGAAAAAGTCCGTGTAAATCTCTCGGAAAATGTGCTGGAACCCAGTCCATAATAATACCGATTCCGTTTTGATGACACTTGTCAACAAGGTACATAAGCCCTTCAGGGCTGCCAAAACGTGATGTCGCTGCAAAATAACCCGTCACCTGATATCCCCACGAGCCGTCAAACGGATATTCGGAAAGCGGCATCATTTCAATATGAGTATATCCCATTTCTTTTACATAAGGCACAAGCTCGTCTGCAAGCTCACGGTAGGTATAAAGACTTCCGTCCTCATGCATTTTCCAGGAAGCCGCATGGACTTCATAAATATTCATCGGCTTATCATATATCGGATTTTTTTCACGGTTTTTAATCCACTTACTGTCGCCCCATTTATATTTAGGTATATCCCGCACCACCGAAGCCGTATTCGGTCGTAATTCACATTCAAAAGAAAACGGGTCTGCTTTTAAAACCGTATTTCCGTTTTTATCGGTCACGGCATATTTATAAATCATTCCCTCTTTTATATCATTGAAAACGCCGTACCAAACACCTGTCGTTCCGATTTTTTCGAGCAGCTTTCCGTCGCCTGTCCAGTTATTAAAATCCCCTGCCACTGAAACGCTCTTTGCATTAGGCGCCCAAACGGCGAATCTCCACCCGTTATCTATTTTATGTGGGCCAAGCATTTCGTATGATTGAAAATTTGTTCCTTCATTATATAAATAGAGCTGAAACTCATTAATTTCTGCCCATTTTTTCTCATTCATTAACACACTCATCTGTTGTCCCCTCTCATATTTATTGCTATATATTATTATATCACACATTTTTTATGCAGTAAATACTAAAATAGTAAATTTTAACCATTCGTTTTTGTACAAAACTACACATTTTTTGTTTTTTCACATATATTTTACATTATGCCCTGTTTCTTTACAATTATCTTACACTTTTAATTGATTTTTAATATTCACTTGACACACGTTTAAAAATAGGATAAAATAGGTATATGCTTGTTATTTCTTTAAACTATTTATTGGGAATGTTGAATTTTTGATAGTAGTTTATGAAAATATAATTTGAATAAATAACAATTTCATATATTCAGCATCCCCGATTTATATTAAAAAATTTTTTAATGGGGGTGGACGAGATAGAAACTTTGGAAATTATACTTATAATCGCTGCGGCAGTATTGGCTCTTCTTAACATCGCATCGTTTTTTGCAGGCGTTTCATACAGAAAGAAATTTGCAGAAGCAGAGTTTGGTTCTGCTGAAGAAAAGGCAAAGAACATAGTTGAGGAAGCCAGAAAGAATGCAAAAGCTAAAGCACGTGAAATGGTTTTGGAAGCTAAAGAAGAAAATCAAAAATTGCGTGCATCACTTGATGCTGAAATTAAGGACCGTAGACGCGAATTATCAATTCAGGAAAAAAGAGTTAACCAAAAAGAAGAAAATCTTGAAAGAAAAAATGATGCATTAGAGAAAAAGGATCAGACTCTTAATCAGAAAATTAAAGAATACGAGACAAAGAGTGCTGAAATTGATGAATTAAAAAAGCAGCAGGTTGAGGCTCTTGAGAGAATTTCAGGTATGTCACAACAGGAAGCAAAAGAGCTTTTGATACGTGACCTTGAGCAGGAAGCCAGACACGAAGCCGCTATTATGGTTAAAGAAATTGAGCAGGAAGCAAAGGATACAGCTGAGAAAAAAGCTAAAAATATTGTGGCATCTTCTATCCAGAAAATTGCCGCTGACCACGTCGCTGAAACAACAGTTTCCGTTGTGGCTTTGCCTTCAGATGAAATGAAGGGCCGAATTATCGGACGTGAAGGACGTAATATCCGAACACTTGAAACAATGACGGGTGTTGATTTGATTATTGACGATACTCCTGAGGCTGTAATTTTATCAAGTTTTGATCCGGTTCGCCGTGAGGTTGCAAGAATTGCACTTGAAAAACTTATTGTTGATGGACGTATTCATCCGGCAAGAATTGAAGAACTTGTTGATAAAGCCAGAAAAGAAGTCGAGGCAACCATTAAGCAGGAAGGCGAGGCTGCAACATTCGAAACAGCCGTTCACGGTCTTCACCCTGAACTTGTTAAACTGCTTGGCCGCCTTCGTTTCAGAACAAGCTACGGTCAGAATGTTCTTCGTCACTCAATCGAGGTTTCACATTTAGCAGGAGTTATGGCTGGCGAGCTTGGTGTTGATGTAACTCTGGCAAAACGTGCAGGACTTCTTCACGACATCGGCAAGGCAGTTGACCACGAAATTGAGGGCTCACACGTTACAATCGGTGCTGATATCGCTAAAAAGTACAAAGAAAATAACGACGTTATCCATGCCATTATGGCTCACCACGGCGATGTTGATGCACAGACAATCGTTGCACAGCTTGTTCAGGCAGCCGATGCAATAAGCGCCGCAAGACCAGGTGCAAGACGTGAAAATATTGAAACTTATATAAAACGTTTAGAAAAGCTTGAAGAAATTGCAAACAGCTTTGGCGGAGTTGATAAGTCCTTCGCAATACAGGCAGGCCGCGAAATTAGAATTATGGTTAAGCCTGAGGTTGTTAACGATGCAGGTATGATTCTTGTTGCAAAGGATATCGTTAAGAAAATTGAAGCTGAGCTTGAATATCCGGGACAAATTAAGATTAGCCTTATTCGCGAAACCCGTGCGGTTGATTATGCAAAATAATTTTACAGAATAATTTTACTAAAAACGGTTATCAATAAGATAACCGTTTTTTATAGAAAGGTTATACATTATGAAAATTCTTACAATCGGTGACATTTTTGGCAGGGTTGGCAGAGATGCAGTGTTTTCCGAGCTTGAACGCATTAGATATGATGTGGATTTGGTTATAGCCAATGCCGAAAATGCCTCTCACGGCAGAGGTCTTACAAAGCCCGTCTTTGAAGAACTCAAAAATGCCGGAGTAGACGTTTTTACAACCGGAAATCACACTTGGGGCTGTCCCGACATAGCAACTATCATGCGATATAATGACGAGGTTATACGGCCTGCAAACTTCGAAGGCGATATTCCCGGCAAAGGCAGTGTTATCGTTACTGCAAAAAATGGCGTTCGTGTCGGAGTTATTAACCTAATCGGCAGAACATATATGCAAAGCGTTGCATCATCGCCTTTTTTCGCAGCTGATAGCGAAATTGAGGCAATAAAGGACAGGTCAGACATAATTTTTGTTGATTTTCACGCAGAAGCAACCAGCGAGAAAATGGCACTCGGTTATTATCTCGACAGTAGAATTACTGCTCTTTTTGGAACACACACCCATGTACAGACTGCCGATAATAAAATTCTCTCAGGTGGTACAGGCTACATCACCGACCTCGGAATGACTGGCCCAGCCTGCTCGATTCTCGGTGTTGACAAGAATACAATAATTAAGAGATTTCTAAACGGTATGCCTCAAAAATTTACCGTTGCCTCGGGTTGCGGTCAATTCTGCGGCGCAATATTTGAGGTTGATGAAAATACGGGCAAAACTGTGGGAATTGAAAGAATTTATAAGGAATTTTAAAATGAGCGGAACTCCGCTCATTTTTTTACGCACAAAAAAGGCACATCGCATAAACGATATGCCAATAAAATTATAAAAGATTAATTCCATTTTTCTTGCATTCCTTTTCCATTTCAAGAGGCCATACCGCTGACTGGACCTCACCGACGTGTGCCTTTCGCAAGAAATACATACAAAGTCTTGACTGACCAATTCCGCCGCCCATTGTATATGGAAGCTCGCCATTTAAAAGTGCTTTTTGGAATGGCAGGTTTGCGTTTTCTTCCTTGCCTCTGATTTTAAGCTGAGACATAAGTGTTTCTTCATCAACTCTTATGCCCATTGAAGAAAGCTCAAGCGCAATATCCAAAACAGGATAGTAAACAATAATATCACCGTTTAAACTCCAGTCATCATAATCAGGAGCACGTCCGTCATGCATATTTCCCGACTTTAAAACTCCGCCAATCTGCATCAAAAATACTGCACCCTTATCTTTTGCAATCGCATATTCACGTTCCTTTGGGGTTTTTTCCGGATACATATCCTCAAGTTCCTGACTTGTGACAAAGAAAATATCTTCAGGGAGATAAATTTCTGCAAAATCAAATTCCGATGCTATATATCTTTCGGTGTGCTTTATAGAGCTGTAAATAAGCTCTACCGTCTTTTTCAGAGTTTCAACCGTTCTTTCCGACTTATCAATTACCTTTTCCCAATCCCACTGGTCAACATAGCTTGAATGAATGTTGTCAAGGTCTTCATCACGACGGATTGCGTTCATATCAGTATAAAGCCCCTCATTATGACCAAAGCCGTAATGCTTTAAGGCATATCTTTTCCACTTTGCAAGAGACTGAACAATCTCATACTCGCCGTCAACACCGTTAATATCAAACGAAACAGGTCTTTCAACATCGTTTAATGTATCATTAAGTCCGCTGCTTCGTTTTACAAACAAAGGCGCTGATACACGTGTCAAATTAAGCTGGATTGACAAATCCCGCTCAAAAAAGTCCTTTACCTTTTTTATTGCAAGCTCTGTCTTGCGAAGTGACAGCAAAGATTTATAATCCTTTGGAACAATAAGATTTTTCACGTTAATTCCTCATTTCTGTATAACTACATTTTTCAATTATATACCAACGGTATCAAATTGTCAACAAATTAAAAAAACAGATGTTCAATCAGTATTTTAGCTCCAATGCCGACTAAAACCAGTCCGCCGGCAATTTCTGCTTTATTTCCGAGCAAGTTCCCACATTTACTTCCTATGTAAACACCGACAAAGGAAATGAAAAACGTCACAACACCGATAACAGCCGATGCTGACCAGATTGACAGCGCTCCGGAAATTGTGGCAAAAGTTACGCCCACAGCAAGTGCGTCAATACTTGTTGCAACAGCTAAAACAATTAAAGTCCCGAAAGAAAGCGGGTTTTTAATTTCTTCTTCCTCTTTTTTGCCTATGGCTTCAAAAAGCATTTTTCCGCCAATAAATGCAAGCAAAACAAACGCAATCCAATGGTCGAATGCGGTTATATACTTAGCAAACGCACTTCCCAGTACAAAACCAATACATGGCATCAAAAACTGGAAGATTCCGAAAAACAATGCGATTTTCGCTGCTTCGGATACCTTGGGATTTTTAAGAACAATTCCGTCAGTCACCGAGACCGAAAATGCATCCATCGCAAGTCCGACTCCGATTAAGAAAACTGATATAATTCCCATAAAATTCTCCTTTAATTTTGTTCTGCCGCCTTTGACCTTGTCATCAACTCCATAACAGCCTGCTTTGCATCCTTTCCTTCAAAAAGAATGTTATATGCCTCAGTTGTTATTGGCATAGAAACATTATATTTCCTGCTTAAATTATATGCTGCTTTTGCCGTATTAACTCCTTCAACGACCATTTTCACCTCAGCAAGAGTCTCCGAAAGTGTATGTCCTTTTCCAAGTAACATTCCTGCGCGGTGGTTTCTTGAGTGCACACTTGTACAGGTAACAATCAGGTCGCCTATTCCGGAAAGACCTCCGAATGTTTCCGCTTTTGCTCCCATCGCAACGCCCAGCCTTTTTATTTCCGCAATTCCTCGCGTCATAAGTGCCGCCTTTGTATTGTCGCCGTAACCAATGCCATCACAAATTCCCGCACAAAGAGCAATTACATTTTTAAGCGCGCCTCCAAGCTCAACTCCTATCATATCATCGCTCGTATAAACACGAAAGGTTTTATCCATAAAAATACTCTGAATATACTCGCCGGTCGCCATATCCTTTGCGGCAACAACATTTGTTGTCGGAAGTCCTATGCTTACCTCCTCTGCGTGTGACGGCCCGCTCATAACCGCAACCTTTGCCTGAGGGATTTCACTTTGATAAACCTCTGAAAGACGCATAAGTGTCGCTTCTTCAAGTCCCTTTGACAAGTTCACAAGTACCTGACCTTCTGTTACAAATGGCGCAAGCTGTTTTGCCGTTGTGCGTGTTGCCGTGCTTGGCGCAACAGTTACAATAAGTGCTGCGTCTTTTACGCAAAGCTCTATATCGTGCGAGCATATAATGTTATCAGGGAATTTCTTTCCCGGAAGAACCTCTTTGTTTTCACGGTCGGCATTTAAGCGGTCTGTTTCTGCCTGTTGCCAGCTCCAAAGGCATACATCATTTCCTTTGTTTGCCAGCAAGATTGCCGCCGCACATCCCCAGCTTCCCGAACCAATTACAGCTATTTTCATTCTTCGCCCTCCGAATCAATGTCCTCTGTTTCTTTAGCCTTTTTGCCAAACAGCTTATTTTCTGTACCATTTCTAAGCTTTGTTATATTGGTATGGTGCTTGCCTATAAGCAGAACAGCAAGAATAAACGACATGGCAATATATGTAATATTACTTTCCATATTTTCACCTTTTGAAAGCAGATAAACAAATAACACAAACGGATAAATTCCGCCGGCTGTTATAGAGCCTAGCGAGACATATCTTGATGCCGCCATAATTGCTATTGCAGCTACCAACACAATCACTCCCACCTGCCAGTCAAGCGCCAGCACAACTCCTAAGCTTGTTGCAACGCCTTTTCCGCCACGAAACCCAAAATAAATCGGGAAATCATGACCGATTACCGCAAAAATTCCTGCGATATATTTAAGATTTCCCAAAAGGAATGTATTTTCAAATCTTGAAAATGCCGCATCAGGCGTGCCAAAAAGATTGTCAATCCAGCTTGCAAGTATAACCATTATTGCACCCTTTAAAATATCACATATTAAGGTTAATATTGCAATGCCCTTGCCGTGCGTACGAAGCATATTTGTAGTTCCGGCATTTCCCGAGCCTGACTCTCTTATATCTTTACCGTAGATACTTCTTGAAAGTATTATTGATGGATTTATGCTTCCTACAAGATAAGAAGCGATAGCGACTACTAAAGCAATTAAGTACATCGTTATTTCACCTCGCAATTATTGGTCTTTTTGACCTTTTTCTCTTAAAATGAAGTGTATCGGTGTTCCGGAAAACCCAAACGCAGCACGAATCTGGTTTTCGATAAACCGCAAATATGAATAATGGAACAAGTCCTTTGAGTTACAGAAAAGAACGAACGTGGGCGGTGCTACCGAGGCTTGTGTTCCGTAGTAAATTTTAAGACGCTTTCCCTTATCTGATGGTGGCTGTTGCTTGGACATCGCATCATTTAGTACGTCATTTAGCATTCCTGTGGTTATTCTGCGTTTATGCTGCTCGTTTACAAGCTTTATTTCCTCCAACAGCTTATCTACGCGCTGTCCGGTTTTTGCTGAAATGAACATGATTGATGCATAAGACATATATGCAAAGCCTTCCTCGACCTTTGTCCTAAATGCTTTCATTGTTTTGTCGTCCTTTGCAATCGAGTCCCACTTATTTACAGCAACAATGCAAGCCTTTCCCTGTTCGTGCGCATAGCCCGCAATCTTGGTATCCTGCTCGGTCACACCTTCGTTTGCATCAAGCATAATTACGCAGACATCACTTCTGTCAACAGCAGCTAAAGCTCTTACAACGCTATAATGCTCAACATTTTCGTCGATTTTTTTACGTTTTCTCATTCCGGCAGTATCTATAAGCAAAAACTTATCGCCGTTTTTCTCAAAATGCGAGTCGATTGCGTCACGGGTAGTTCCTGCGATATTTGAAACAATAACACGGTTTTCGCCCAAAATTCGGTTTATAAGACTTGACTTTCCTGCATTAGGCTTACCTATTACAGCAACCTTGATTTCTTCCTCATCGTCTGCGGTGTTTGCATTTTCAGGGAATTGGCTGCAAACTTCGTCAAGGAGGTCGCCGACGCCGAGACCGTGTGTTGAAGAAATTGCAATCGGATCGCCCAGCCCCAAATTATAAAATTCATAAAATTCCATCGGCGGCTCACCGATATTATCCACCTTATTTACTGCAAGCACAATCTTCTTTTTGGCTTTTTGAAGCATTGCGGCAACGTCAAGGTCATTTGCCGTAACACCGTCTGCAACGTTTGTCATAAGTACAACAACGTCCGCCATATCAATCGCAAGCTCTGCCTGAAGACGCATCTGGGAAAGTATCTCGTCCTTTGAAGACGGCTCGATACCGCCTGTATCTATCAATGTAAATGATTTATCAAGCCAGCTTGCATCAGCATAAATTCTATCCCTTGTAACACCCGGAGTGTCCTCAACTATACTTATTCTCTCTCCTGATATTTTATTAAACAAAGTGGACTTTCCAACATTTGGACGTCCGACAATGGCAACAACCGGTTTCATAAAAGTCAGTCCTTTCTCGTAATTTTAAAATTCAAGTTCTGTATCCAAAATCCTCTCTACAAAAACGTATCCGTCATTATAAACAGGTGTAATTTTCATTTCAAGCTTTTCCGAAAGCTCTAAAAGCGTTATATCGTCAAGGAAAATATCCTCACCGTCACGCAGCATACTGTCCGGAATTAAAAGCTCATCATATTTCGGCTGGTCCTTAAGCGTGCGAAGAATGTCGCTTCCGGTAACGAGTCCCGACACGTTTACACCGCCGCCAAAAAATTCGTTTTTGACAGCATAAACGGTTATTTTAAGACCGTCACATTTCGTCATAAGCCTGTCTGCAAGTGCCGAAATGAAATTATACGAAATTTCGCCTGTACAAATTGCGATGTTTCTATTATATTTTTTCGGCTTTATAAGCTCAACTGCATTATCAAACTCCTCCTGCATAGATGCAATAAGGCCGACTCCGTTTTCAATCTGTGGAAATCCGTCATATTCTGACGCTAAAGGAACTGGCAGTTTTGCATTTATATAAAACTCGTCCGATGCGTATATCAAATTTATTCCAAACTCTTTTTTAAAGGTCTTCTGGTAATCTTCAATCTGGCGCACAACATCAAGCGATGCCCGTCCGTCAAATGCTTTAAGTTCACAAAGTCCCTCGCGGTATCTGGTAAGTCCTACGGGAACCACCGAGCAGCTTGCCACATACGGATAAAGCCTTGCGAGGTCACAAATCGTTCTGTCAAGCTCATCTTTATCATTATATCCCGGACAAAGAACAATCTGGCAATTCATATAAATCCCGTTTTGGGCAAATTTCTGCATTATATCATAAATTTTTGCCGCATTCGGATTTTTAAGCATAGTTACCCGCAGTTCAGGGTTTGTCGTATGCACAGAAATATTTATCGGCGAAACGTGCATCTTTATAAGCCGGTCAATTTCCTCATCAGTCATATTAGTAAGGGTAACATAATTGCCCTGCAAAAATGAAAGGCGTGTATCGTCGTCTTTAAAATACACAGTCTCGCGCATACCACAAGGGAGCTGGTCAATAAAACAGAAAATGCATTTATTTCTGCAAGACTGTGCCTCTTTAATTAGCCCTTCCCGAAATTCAATTCCTAAATCTTCATAGTCATTTTCAATCGTAATAATTTCGGTAGTGCCATCAGCTTTTTGTACTTCAATCTCAACCTCTTGTTCGGACATTAAATAGCGATATTCCAAAATGTCGTGAAAATCGTGCCCGTTGATTTTAACCAAAGTGTCGCCTGCACAAAGTCCGGCTTCTTCTGCAAGTGAGCCTGGCTCAACATATGAAATTGTCCTGTCCTCTTTATGCATACTCATTCCTAAAACACCTTTATAAACTAATATTCCCAAAAAAATTACATACATATTCATTATACACAAAAATATACCATTTGTCAAAGATAACGTCTTGAAAAAAGGATATTTTAATGATATACTGAAATAATAAGAATAAAGGAGTGCTTTGTTTATGTTAGAAAAGGGTTTTTACAGGCATTTTAAAGGGAACATTTACGAGCTTTTAGATATCGCAAAAAATAGTGAGACATTGGAAGATATGGTGATTTACCGTGCCGCATACGGCAAAGGCGAGCTGTGGGTACGTCCTGCTTCTATGTGGGACGAAAAAGTACTAATAGACGGTAAGTTGCTAAGCCGTTTTACATATATTGGCGAAGAATTTTTAAAGGAGGGCAGCCTATGAATGCATGGGGACATTTTAGGACAATAACCCGTCACAGACACGAGGTTATTAAAAACTGCCGCCGTGCAGGCATTTTGTGGCAGGGGCTTTTCCACGATTTATCAAAATACTCGCCTTCTGAATTTATATCAGGCGCAAAATATTATCAAGGCGACAGAAGTCCTAATGATATGGAGCGGAGCGAAAACGGATATTCTGCCGCATGGATGCATCACAAGGGCAGAAACAAGCACCACTTCGAATACTGGAGTGATTACAGTCCTGTCACCAAAAAATTCGGGCCTGTAAAAATGCCGCTTAATCATGTAAAAGAAATGTTTTGCGACAGAGTTGCAGCAAGCAAGATATACCAAGGCGACAAATATCAGGATTCGCATCCGCTGGAATATTTTATTCTTGGAAAAGAAAGACGAATAATTCATCAGGAAACCTCGGATTTGCTTGAAAAATTGCTTATTATGCTTTGCGAAGACGGCGAGAAAAAAACCTTCGAATATATCAGAAACTTAAAGGAGTATTAAGGAGAAACCAATGAAAAACAGCGACGCACACTTAAAGAGAATGCTTGAAGGCAATATTTCAAAGCTCATTTTAACACTTTCTGTCCCGACTGTCATCAGTATGCTTGTAACCTCTGTCTACAATATGGCTGACACATACTTCGTTTCAAAGCTTGGAACGAGTGCATCAGGAGCTGTCGGCGTAGTGTATTCACTTATGGCAATAATACAGGCGGTCGGCTTTACTATCGGAATGGGCACAGGAAGTATGATTTCAAGATTTTTAGGCGGAAATGATGAAGAAAAAGCATCCGAGGCCGCATCAAGCGCTCTTTTTTTAGGGCTTTCGCTTGGCATTTTACTTGCCGCAGGCGCGTGCTTTAAAATCAAGGATTTAATGCTTCTATTTGGTGCAACCGACACAATCCTTCCGTATGCAGTGAGCTATGCAAAGTACATCATTTTAGGCGCTCCGATTATGATTGGTTCTTTCATTTTAAACAACATTCTCCGCTCGCAAGGCAGAGCTAAATATGCTATGCTTGGAATTGCTTCGGGCGGAATTTTGAATATAGCCCTAGACCCGCTGTTTATATTCACATTCAATATGGGGACAGCAGGCGCAGCTCTTGCAACACTTTTAAGTCAGTGCATCAGCTTTTTAATACTGCTTGCCTGTTCTCTCTCAGGAAAAAGTCTTGCAAAGTTTAAATTTTCGAAAATATCAAGGTCTCCTGTTTTGTACCTTTTAATTTTAAAAACAGGACTTCCTTCATTATCAAGACAGGGTCTTGCAAGTGTTGCAACAATGTTTTTAAACAGAAGTGCGAGAATTTATGGTGATGCGGCAGTTGCGGCAATGAGTATTGTCGGCAAAATATTTATGCTTGTATTTGCCGTTTTAATTGGTATCGGACAAGGCTTCCAGCCTGTTGCAGGCTTTAACTACGGCGCAAAAAAATATGACAGAGTAAAAAAGGCATTCCTTTTCACTCTGCTTTTAGGCGGAATTGCAATGGTTGTAATGGGCATTCCGATATACTTTGCTTCCGATTGGCTTATGGCAAGGTTTACAAAAGCCGATGCTGAAGTTATTGAAATTGGCAGGCTGGCACTTAGGCTTCAGTGTCTTGCGCTTCCGCTTATTCCAATCAGCACAGTATGTAATATGACTTACCAGACAGTCGGCAAATCCTGGACAGCGACTCTTTTATCGTGTTCAAGACAGGGACTTTTCTTTATCCCGTTAATATTCTTTTTGCCTGGCTGGTTAGGACTTTTTGGTTTGCAGCTTTCACAGCCCTTGGCAGACCTTTTAGCCTCGCTTTTCTGTGTGCCTTTCGGGATAAAATTTTTAATTGATTTGAATAAATTGTCAAAAAATTATGCTCATTAAAGCGGATATGTCAATTAGACATATCCGCTCTTTTTCTGTATGCCGTTGGAGACATTCCAACTTGCATTTTAAAAAATCTGCTGAAAGAATATATATCTGTAAAATTCATTTTTTCAGCGATTGCATATATTGATAAGGTCGTTTCTTTAAGCATTATCTTTGCATATTGAGTTCTTTTTGAGCGATAATATGATATTGCGTTTTGCTTATATATTGTCCTAAACTTGCGAAGAAGTGTAAATTTGTTTAGGTGAAACTGCTCTGCGAGTGCGTCTAATGTAATAACCGACAGATAATTGCTGTCGATATAATTTTTTACAAGAAGGATTTTATTATCCGCTTCTTCTTTTCCTTCTTCCTTACCCTCAAACTGCTCAAGTATTAAATTCAAAAGCTTTAAAAGCTCTGCCTTATATAAAAGCACCGAATTGTTTTCTGAAAAAAGCCTGATTATCTCAAAAAATGTTTTTTTGAATTTCTCTATATCGTATGGCACAAAAACAGCCGGTATATCTACATCTTTTAAAATATCCTCCTGAATTAGTGAAAGTTCATACTCTGACATTTCGGATTTTGTCTTAAATGACACAGGCGTTTCTTCACTTTTATCAGAATAGCAGACATCAAAATGAATATGTGGCTGGACAAAATCCGCATATTCGGTACATTCAAACTTGTGCCGAACTTCCGGACGTATAAAAATAACATCATTTTTCTTGCACATATATGGCTTTTCATCAATAGTAATTTTACACTCACCGTCACAGACAAAAATTATTTCATAGTCAAAAAGTATCCGCATTTTTATGGTAGTCCCTGCAAGTAGCCTAGAATGCATAGCTAATCTTACATACGGAGAAAACATTCTTTTATTCATAATCCCTCCGGTCAATAAATGACAAATAATATATAAATACTTCCCATTTTCAATAACGCTTTAATCTGCTACAATTATAGTATAATTATAGCTATATGTCAAGGAGGAGTAAAAAATGTTTGAGTTATCAAAAATAAGACACTTTGAATCTCGGTCAATTTCTGCTGAAAATTTTAAGGGCGAAAAAGGCAAGGGCGGAATGGCAACAGAAGGTTGCAGTAAGGACGCTGCACGTGATTTAGGACAAGGCTGGAAGGTCTCACCTGCTGTATTTATAGAAAGCGGCGAAACCTTTGAAATCGCTTCAATAGACGGGCCAGGAATAATAAAGCACATCTGGATTACCGATGCCTGTCCGCAAAACAGAAAGCTGATTATCAGAATTTACTGGGAAGGAAGCGATACTCCGTCAGTTGAAGCTCCGCTTGGCGACTTTTTTGCAGCGGCAGAACATCAAAACTATACACAGGTTACCTCACTACCTGTTTGCGTTAATCCGAAAAGGGCATTTAACTGTTACTGGGATATGCCTTTTTACAAGCACTGCCGTATAACAATCGAAAATCAGTTCACGGAAAAGGTTATGTTTTTCTATCAGGTGGATTATGTCATAGGCAAATTAGAGCCCGGACTTGCATATTTTCATGCGCAGTTTAGAAGAACAAATCCGCTTCCTTACAAGGAGGTATATACAATCCTTGATAATGTAGAAGGAAACGGACATTATGTTGGTACATATATGTTCTGGGGCCTTAATAACAACGGCTGGTGGGGCGAAGGCGAAATCAAGTTCTTTTTAGACGGCGACAAGGAGTTCCCTACAATCTGCGGAACAGGAACAGAAGACTATTTCTGTGGCTCGTGGAACTTTGATATCGGCGAGAAATATCAGGAATTTTGCACGCCTTACTGCGGTGTATCAGAGGTCATCCGCCCTGACGGACTGTATCAGGCAAACCAAAGATTTTCTATGTATCGCTGGCATATTACCGACCCGATATACTTCAAAAAGGATATTAAAGTTACCATGCAGGCTCTTGGCTGGCGACCTGACGGAAGATATCTGCCGCTTCAAGACGATATTTCATCAGTTGCTTTCTGGTATCAGGACAGCATTTGCAAAACTTTCCCAAAATTCCCGTCAGCTGACGATTTGGAAATTATTTAAAACACCCATTTTAAAAGCCACACCGCTTTGGTGTGGCTTTTAAAATTATAATGCCTTTTCAATCAGCTTATTGCTTCGCTTTATAAACTCTGCCATTCTCTCAGGCGAAAGAGGCTTATGTGAAATCATTGCAAGGTCGTAAATATGTTGGCAAACCACCTTTCTATCCTCGCCTGAAAGCTCGTCTACCTTTTTAATCAACATATTTTCTGAATTTAGTACAAGCGTCAGCTCGTCTTTAAACATCTCACTCATTCCTGCAAACTGCTGGCCGTATGAACGGTACATTTCCTGCATTCTTCGCGATTCTTCGGAAAGAAGAATTACCGCAGACGTCTCGGAATTTTTAAGTGCCTGAACTTCAATTTTTAGTGTTTCGTCGCCGATTTCCGCCTTAAATGCTTCAACGAGACGGTTGTTTAATTCTTCATCAGCTTCCGCATTTTCTTTGGTGTTTTCAGTAAGGCTTGAGTCAATTCTCTTAAATTTCACTCCTTCTTCCTTCATTTCGATAAATGAAATAAAGTGCGTGTCCATCATTGCAGGTAAAATCACTGCATTTAAGCCTTGCTCACGGAACATAGTGATGTACTGTGACTGCATTTTTTCGTCCGAAACATAATAAACGTCTTTATTTTGCTTACCCTCAAGATATTCCGAAAGTGTAAGATATTTTCCGTCTAAGTCCTTATATACCACGTAGTCCTTAACCTTTTCATAGAACTTTTCATCACGCATACAGCCGTACTTGATAAATACATTTATATCTTCCCAATATCTATTATATTCCTCACGTTGTTTTGTGTAGATTTCCTTTAATTTATCCGCAACCTTTTTAGTGATGTGCGCAGAAATCTTTTTAACATAACCATCATTCTGCAAAAAGCTTCTTGAAACGTTAAGCGGAAGGTCAGGACAATCAATGACACCCTTTAAGAGCATCAAAAATTCCGGAATTACTTCTTTTACGTTATCAGCCACGAAGACCTGATTGTTAAACAGCTTTATCTGTCCTTCATTTGCGGCAAATTCGTGGTTGATTTTCGGGAAGTAGAGTATTCCTTTTAGGTTGAACGGGAAGTCAACATTTAAGTGAATCCAGAAAAGCGGTTCTTGAAAATCCATAAAGACTTTGGTATAGAACTGTTTATATTCTTCGTCGGTGCAGTCCTTTGGAGCCTTCATCCAGAGCGGAGTCGTGTCATTAATCGGCTTTTGTGGAATTACATTTCCGTCCGCGTCCTTCTTTTCTTCACTGCCACAGACTATCAAGTAAATTTCGACAGGAATAAAGGAGCAGTATTTTGAAAGCACCGAACGAACAGTATATTCCTCCAAAAACTCCTTCGAATCTTCAGCGATTGTTAATGTGATTTTTGTTCCACGATTAGCCTTTTCGCATTCGTCTATTTCATAAGTCATACCGCCGTCGCAAGACCATTTAACAGCCTTTTCGCCGTCTTTATAGGAAAGTGTTTCGATTTCAACTTTTTCACTCGGCATAAATGCAGAGTAAAATCCAAGCCCGAAATGGCCGATAATCTGCGTACCCTTGTCTTCTTCGTCTTTATACTTTTCCAAGAAGTCGGTAGCACCTGAAAATGCGATGTCAGTGATGTACTTTTCGACCTCTTCCTTTGTCATACCAATACCGTTATCCTCAATAATGAGTTTTTTATTTTCTTTATCAACTATAACGTCTATTCTATAAGCTTCGTCAGCAGGAATATTCGCCTCGCCTATGCCTGACAGCTTTTTAAGTTTTGTGATTGCGTCACACGCATTTGAAACAAGCTCACGAAGAAAAATATCTTTATCGGAATAGAGCCATTTTTTAATCACCGGAAAAATGTTTTCCGAATTAACAGAAATATTACCTTGTGCCATAAAATTTACCTCTTTTCATATAAATTCAGGGCAGGCTTAAAAACTTCAAGCCCACCCCATAATTTTTATTTTACAACAATGTTTACAAGCTTACCCGGAACGCAAATTACTTTAACAACAGTTTTTCCATCTATAAGTGCCTTAACCTTGTCATTGTCCAAAACGGCAGCTTCCATTTCGTCTTTTGAAAGACCATTTTTTGTCATAACCTTATCCTTAATTTTTCCGTTTAACTGAACAACGATTTCAATTTCGTCATCAACAGTCTTATCAGGATCAAAGTCCGGCCACTTTGTTGTTGCCAAAAGGCCTCCTGTTCCATACATTTCCCAAAGTTCTTCCGTGATATGCGGAGCAACAGGGTTTAGAAGTGTTATCAAAGTACGATACTCGCCCTTTGTAACTCTCTCAGCCTTATAGAAATCATTTACAAGGCTCATCATCGCAGCAATCGCTGTGTTATATTTCATCTTTTCAAAGTCGTCTGAAACCTTCATTATTGTTTTATGCACATTAGTTTCAAGTTCTTTTGAATAGTCTTCGTCATCTGTCAGCATACCCTGAAGATTCCATACACGCTCTAAGAACTTATAGCAGCCTTTTAGGCCTTTTTCTGACCAAGGTGTTGACTGGTCAAACGCACCGATAAACATTTCAAATGTACGAACTGCGTCTGCGCCGTAATCATTTACAACCTCGTCAGGATTTACGACATTACCTCTCGACTTTGACATTTTCTCGCCGTTTTCACCTAAAATCATACCATGTGATGTTCTCTTTTGGTATGGTTCTTTTGTCGGAACTACACCGATATCATAAAGGAACTTATGCCAGAAACGTGAGTAAAGAAGGTGAAGCGTTGTATGCTCCATACCGCCGTTATACCAATCAATCGGTGACCAGTATTCTAAGGCTTCTTTTGATGCGAGTGCTTCATTATTGTGCGGGTCCATATAGCGTAGGAAGTACCAGCTTGAGCCTGCCCACTGCGGCATTGTATCCGTTTCACGTTTAGCTTCCCCTCCACAGTGCGGACAGGTTGTCTTAATCCACTCTGTCGCCTTTGCAAGCGGAGATTCGCCGTTTTCGCCCGGCTCAAATGTGTCAATCTCAGGAAGCTCTAAAGGAAGCTCGCTTTCAGGAACCGGCACCCAGCCACACTTTTCACAATACACAAGCGGAATAGGTTCACCCCAATATCTCTGTCGTGAGAATACCCAGTCACGAAGCTTGTAATTTACCTTTTTCTTTCCAATTCCCTTTTCTTCAAGGTATTTAATCATTGCAGGGATAGCTTCTTTAACGCTCATTCCATTAAGGAATCCCGAATTTACCATTGTTCCGCTCGAAACATCGGTATATGCCTCTTTTTGAACGTCTTCACCGCCGCCGACAACTTCAATAATCGGTAGATTAAACTTCTTCGCAAAATCCCAGTCTCTTGAGTCGTGTGCAGGAACTGCCATAATAGCACCTGTTCCGTAAGTTACCAAAACATAATCCGAAATAAATACAGGGATTTCCTTACCAGTTACAGGGTTTATGGCATTTACACCCTTAAGCTGTGCTCCCGTTTTGTCCTTTGCAAGCTCTGTTCTTTCAAACTCGGATTTTTTAGCAGCTTCGTTTATATAATTCTGGACCTCGTCTTTATTTTCAAGAGTGTCTAAAAGCTTGCCTACAAGCGCGTGCTCCGGCGATAATACCATATATGTCGCACCAAAGAGTGTATCGCAACGTGTTGTATAAACTACAACATCATCGCCTGATGTCAAGCGGAAAGTAACCTCTGCACCTTCACTTCTTCCAATCCAGTTCTTTTGCTGCGTTTTAACACGTTCGATATAATCAACATCATCAAGGTCGTCGATAAGACGCTGTGCATACTCAGTAATTTTGAGCATCCATTGACTTTTTCTCTTTTGAACAACTTCGCTTCCGCATCTTTCGCAAACGCCGTTTACGACCTCTTCGTTTGAAAGACCTACCTTACAGCCTGTACACCAGTTAATCGGCATTTCCTGTTTATATGCAAGACCTTTTTTGAACAGCTGAAGGAAAATCCACTGCGTCCATTTATAGTATGACGGGTCAGTTGTATTTACCTCTCTTGACCAGTCAAAAGAAAATCCGAGCATTTTAAGCTGACGTGTGAAGTTTGCCACGTTCTGCTCTGTAACAATTCTTGGGTGAATTTTATTCTTTATTGCATAGTTTTCTGTTGGAAGACCGAATGCGTCCCAGCCGATAGGATAGAGTACGTTAAAGCCCTGCATTCTTCTTTTTCTTGCCATAATGTCAAGAGCAGTATAGCTTCTCGGGTGACCAACGTGCAGACCTTGTCCTGACGGATACGGGAACTCTACAAGTGCATAAAACGGCTCTTTCTTGCCGTCGCTTTCTGCATGGAAGCATCCTGCCTCTTCCCACTTGTCCTGCCATTTTTTTTCAATGTTTTTATAATCGTAATTTTTCATCGGTATGACCAATCCTTTCATTAATTGACAATGTTAATATATACTATCACTTCTAAAAGACATTTTCTAAAAATCCCACTTTTAAAGTGCAAAGCACTGCACAAATGTCCTTCTCTAAGCAAAAACGGCGATATGGAAATTTATTCAGCCGATATTTCAAGTTTTTTTGCATCGTCCCATAACCGCTCTAAAGCATAAAATTCTCTTGTCTGCCTGTCCATTATATGAACAATAATATCATCACAATCAAGCAGTATCCAACTTCCGCCACGATATCCCTCAACGTGCAAAGGCGGATAGCCTGCCTCTTTCATTTTTTCTTCAGCCTCGTCGGCACAAGCCCTTACCTGCACATTCGATGAGCAAGTGCAAATTACAAAGTAATCGCCGATTGACGTAAGCTCGGAAATTTCTAAAACATCAATATCCGTTGCACGTTTATCGTCAAGAGCCTTTACAATTATCTTTAACCTGTCCATAAAGTTAAATCCTTTCTAAATTAAAATAACCCAACTTATATAATACTACATTTTTTACAAAAAGTCCATATAATATAAGAAATTTTATTGAAGATTTTAAAAAATATGGACAGGATTACAAGTGCGCATTTTTAATTTACACTTCTTGCTTCGCATACAGGCTCTAATGTACCCAATTCCCAGAAGAACACCTTAAAATTTGCAAGTCCCAAAGGAAATCTAATTACTCCTGCGTTTGTTTGTGCTATACCTGATATCTTCGCCCTTGTCACCGATTGGGTCATTTTGCTGCCTTGGTAGGTTGCATATCGGCACAAAATATTTGAGGCAACATCAGACGTTGCAAAAATTCGTATATTTTTAACGATACTATTTGAGGTTGTACCGTCGCCGTTATCAGTTGTTACAGTTTTATCAAATATCTCGCTAGCAATGATATTTGCCTCAAGCCGCTTAGAGTAAAACGGCTCAAATCCCGTAGCAATTAGAGAAACCTCATTTTTATTTTCTATATATATCCAAACTGCCCACACATCAATTATATATCTGCCATTTTTATAGCCGATATTTCCGTACCAGCCGCCGTAATTTTCATTGTTATACACGTATTGACCATTGTAAATACGACCGGTTTGGTATGTATTGTCATTACAGCTTACCTTGCCCTGCGCTGTGTAATATTCCCAGCCCGCGGGGTCTCCGTGTTTTTCAAAAGCCGCATCGGAAAGCAAAAAATAATCATGAAAGCATTTTTCCGCCAAAATGTTTTCTCCTAAAGAATTTGTTCCCGTGATAACATCAGGGTCGTTCCACGTCGCATCAAGCTGATACCATTTTCCGTCTACCTTTACAAGGTTCCACATATGATTAATTTCATCACTTTTGCAAAATCCGGTTTCAATGCCCATTTTATTATAAATTGCCGCAAGGGTAATCGAAATCCCCTGACAAACAGAGCGTTCGTTTATAAGAGCACCGTACGGTGTGAAAATAACCTTGTCATCAAATCCCAGCGCTTGATTTGCAGCCTTTTTTTCCTTAAAAATATCAAATTCCTCTGTGGCATATTCATTATCTTTTGAAAATGCATCGTGAATTACGAGTATCTTCCCCACAGTATCCGGCACATCTTTAGCAAGTTCTATGTACTGGTCAATCTTTTCATCCATAGCCTCTCTTGCAGAAATATCCTCCTGAAGACTCGAAAAAATGTACATAGGGCTTATGCCTGTAATAACATTTCCAACAGCAACAGGATAATAGCCTGTAAAGGATAGAATATCATAATTTTCATAAAGCACACGAGAAAGCGTATCTAAAATCATATTCTTGTTAGAATCAGTATTTTCATAACCAAAGCTTGTGAGGCTTATTATCTCTTGGTGCTGCCTCATTCCTTCTTCCAGCACATCATAAAGAGAAACTTCGCTTGCCGCTGCGTGTGCCGAATACACTCCTATATTGCCTTCTAGTACAATTTCCTCACCGATTTGACTTTGCATTCCGCCCTGCGGCAAATCCTTTCGCACCAAAATAACATCTTCCGCAAAAACCGCAGGCATTAACGAAAAAATTAAAACAATAATACAAATTACGGATAGTGATTTCCTTACCATTTAGCACCTCCTAATCGCATACTACAAAAGCATTTTATATCATTTTAACTAAAATTACAAGTCAAAAGCAAAAAAACTCTGATTAAAAATCAGAGTTTTTTATTTTTAATTATCTTTTTCACTAATTCATAGATTTCATCAAGTGCATCACATTTTGCCAGCTTCTTTACATTTTTGCTCATTTCGTTCAGCTTTTGCTTATCAAGCGTCATTTCAACTATCTTATCGTACAAAACATCTGAACTCAAAATATCTTCGGTTATAACTACCGCTGCACCCTTTGCTTCAAATTCTCTTGCATTCTGTTCCTGATGGTTGCGCACAACATTAGGTGACGGGATTAGTATAGACGGTTTCCCTAGCGCCGCAATTTCCGAAACGGTAATAGCTCCGGCTCTTGAAACAACAACATCTGCCGCCGCCATAACTGCACTCATATTGTTAATATATGGCACAACTTTTATATCATCGTTAAGCTCTATGCCTTCCTGTTTTAATCTTTCACTAACACCGGCAAAATTGCGGTCGCCTGTTCCGAATAAAAGGCTTATTTCATTATCCTTAATAAGCTTTTTCAAAACGTCTATCATTGTTTCGTTTATTTTTGCAGCACCCAAACTTCCGCCGAACACAAGCACAAACGGCTTATCCGAAAGTCCCAGTTCTGCTCTTGCCGCTTCCTTTTCCGCTCTCAAAATTTCACTACGGACAGGATTTCCTGTAACAACGCATTTTTTTGGTTTATTTATGTGCTGGCACGTTTCTTCAAAGCTTACAGCAATGTAGTTAACATATTTTTCTGCACCCTTTACGGTCAATCCCGGATACACGTTCTGTTCGTGAATTATCGCAGGAACGCCTTCCTTATATGCTGCCATACAGACAGGGCCCGAAACATAACCGCCTGTGCATACAACCGCATCTGGCTTAAATTCCCTGATAATCTTTCTGCAATCTCTTTTTGATTTTTGCAATTTATAGAGTACAGACACATTTTTTAAAAGGTTCTTTCTGTTAAATCCACGAATATCAATATATTTAATTTTATATCCGCCTGCAGGAACGAGTCTTTTTTCAAGGCCTCTTTGGGTACCAACAAAGAGTGCTTCAAAATCACTTTCCTTCTCCTTCATATAGTCCGCAATCGAAAGCGCAGGATTTATATGCCCTGCCGTTCCACCGCCTGCAAATAAGACTTTCATACTTTTCTCCATTTCAATTAAATATTCTTTGAGGAATACCTCGCAACACTCATAACAATGCCCATTTCTGCCAAAAGTATCATAATGGCTGTTCCGCCGTAGCTGAAGAATGGCAGCGAAACACCTGTGTTTGGAACTGATGACGTTGCAACGGCAATATTAAGCACGGTCTGGATTGCCACCTGAGCCATAACTCCTGAAACCAACAACGAGCCAAATGTGTCAGGTGCTTCCATAGCAATTTTAATTCCACGCAAAATGAGAGCGGCAAACAACATAATAATAAATGCTGCACCTATAAGACCGAGTTCTTCGCACACGATTGCAAAAATGAAATCGTTATATGGCTCCGGTATATAAAATTTCTGTACACTCTGTCCAAGGCCTTTCCCAAAAAATCCGCCTGAACCGATTGCATAAATGGACTGTATAACCTGATATCCGTCTCCGAGCCTATCGGCAAACGGGTCTCTAAAGCTCGTAATACGCGCCATTCGTTCCGGATTTTGTGAAAGATATGCCCATACAAGCCCCACCAAAGAGCCGCCTCCGAACACCAAAATCTTCCAGTCAATTTTTGCGCCGCCAATCAAAAGAACGCATCCTGCAATACCGCAAAGCACAATAGTTCCTGAAAGATGTGTCTCGCACATCATAAGTGCCGCTACAATTCCAATCCATACACAGCTTTTTACAAGGTCTTTTAAATCCGCCAAATTATATATTCTGTCTTCAATCAAGGCGGCATAAAACATTGCAACCGCAAGTTTTGTGAACTCAGACGGTTGAATTTCCGTTATACCTAAGTTTATCCATCTGTGCGAGCCATTATGCGAAACACCAATTCCGGGCAGAAATACGCAACCCAAAAGCACTATACACACTATCATAAACAGCTTGGCAAACGGTTTGAATTTTCTATAATCAATTTTAGATAGCACCAGCATCAAAACTACTCCAACTGCAACATATCCGAACTGACGTATAAAAAAGTAATAACTTTTTCCGAATTTGATATCCGCAGTCGGTGTTGATGCAGAAAGCAGCATAATCAGTCCGAACGCCACTAATACACCAACTAAAAGCAAAAAGGTATAATCCATATCTCCTGCCGTTCTGTCAGATGCAAACAGATTTTTTAAAAATCCAGAGCTGCCGCCTTTTGTCGGCTGTCTTTTTACGTGTTTCACACTTTTTGCCATACTTTTTCCTGTACTTCTGCTTGCCGCAATTCTGCTTGGTGCACGTCTTCCTGACGCATAAGTTTTAGATACAGGAGTTATTTTTGCAGTGCTGTTAGAATGTGAAGGCACCGCTTTTCTTATACGTTCCTGCGAGGTATTTCTTTTTTTCTTTATAGGTTTTTTAGAATTAACAGCCTTTATAGCCATTTAAAATCTTCCTTTCAATAAAGCATTCCGCCGGCAGGCATAATTGCAAGAAATGCAATGATACACAAAACAAGCGTAACAGCGGTAAATACCGACACTATTTTAACTTCCTTCCAGCCGCACATCTCAAAATGATGATGTATGGGCGCCATTTTAAAAATACGTTTTTTAGTGAGCTTATAACTTGCTACCTGCATTATAACAGAGAGAGTTTCAAACAGGTACACAAAGCCCGCAATTATTAATATAAGCGGCATACCAAGTCCGACTGCCAACGTGGAAATACTTCCTCCTAAAAACAGCGAGCCTGTGTCGCCCATAAACACCTTTGCAGGGTGTCTATTAAATATCAAAAATGCAATACATCCGCCCAAAAGCGCCATAGCGAAATATATTGACACACTATCTTTCATTAAAATTGCCGCTGATGCAAAAAACAATGCTACAACACTTGTGATACTTGCCGCAAGCCCGTCAAGGCCGTCGGTTAAGTTGACTGCATTCACAGTTCCCGTTACGACGAACAGAATGAACACAATATAGAGCCACCACGGCAAAACTATCGGATTTTTCATAAACGGAACGATGATTGATGTTTCAAGATTACCTGTTTCCTTTAATACAATTATGTATATCACCGCCAAAATCGCCTGAAGTGCAAACTTCTGCTTTGCAGTAAGACCCAAGTTTCTCTTTTTAACCACCTTGACATAGTCGTCAATAAATCCTATAAAACCAAAGCCTAAAGATATAACAACCATCATCAAAAGGCGGATATCAAATCCCGACGCAAGCACAACAAGCATAGCAATTAAAATTCCTGCAATAAACATCATGCCGCCCATTGTAGGTGTTCCTGCCTTTTTCTTGTGCCAGTTAGGACCGATTTCTAAGATTTCCTGACCAAACTTCAGTTTATGAAGCCAAGGAATAAGCACTGGTCCTAAAACAGCCGTAACAGCAAAGGCTATCAGCATAGGCAAAAGTAAAAACCATACACTTCCACCTGCTGCACTTTCTATCACATTAATAAAATCACTCATTTAAAAATCATCTCCGTTTTATCTCTTTAAGCGCTTCTACGATACGTTCAAAATGCATTCCTCTTGAAGCTTTGACTAAAATATGGTCGCCGTCTTTTATGAATTCAGGCAAAAATTCGATTGCTTCATCAACAGTTTTGAATCGGATAACAGTTTTAGTTCCGGCAAATTCAGCACCCTTTGCAATATATTTTGCATTGTCGCCGACAGCAATCACTGCATCAACCCCACAAATCCCGAGTCCGACTTCATAAAGCTCCTTTTCTGCAAATGTTCCCATTTCAAGAACATCTCCTAAAATTGCAATCTTTCTGCCTGCTTTTATATCTGACAGAACCTTTACCGCTGCTCGAATTGAGTCAGGTGACGCATTGTAGCAGTCATCGATAATCACGATGCTGTTATGTCTTTTAATTTCCATACGCATATTTGTGAGTTGGAATTCACGTATTCCTGCAGCAATATCATCAATCGGGATATCAAATCTGCGTCCGACTGCGATTGCGGCAAGTGCATTATAGACGTTATGTTCTCCAGGAATTTTGACACATATTTCGTGGTTTTTGCCATCAAGCTTTACTGTAAGCCGAGTTCCGTCAATGCCCAAATTCTCTATATTTTCAGCAACAAGGTCGCAATTTTTATTTTTAATGCCGTAGGTTACAATCTCAAAGTCTCCGCTAGCCTGCGACAAAAACTTATCGTCACCGTTTACAACAAGAAGATTGTTTTTATCAAAATAATCGCAAATCTGCATTTTTGACAGATAGATATTTTCCTGCGAACCAAGATTTTCTATATGCGACATACCGATATTAGTAATAACTGCGACATCGGGACGTGCAATCGACGCAAGATAGTTTATCTCACCCATATGCGACATACCCACTTCTAAAACTGCCATTTCGTGCTTTTGCTCAAGGCGGAAAACAGTAATCGGAAGCCCTATATCGTTATTAAAATTACCTTGTGTCTTTAAAGTGTTATACTTCATCGCAAGAACTGCAGAAATCATATCTTTTGTAGTGGTTTTTCCGACACTTCCTGTAATTGACACAGTAGGAAGTTTATATTTTTCCTTATAATAGCGTGCAATATCACCGAAAGCAATTCTTGTGTCCTCGACCTTAATAATGTTCTTTCCCGTAACAGGCAGGATATCCTTATGTGTTATAACAACATCTGCACCGCCCAAAAATGCACTTGCTATATAATCGTGACCATCATTGTTTTCTCCGACAATCGGCACAAACAGCATATTCGCACCTGCTTTTCTGGAATCGGTTGTTATACCCGAAATTTCAAAATCCGCAGTCCCGCAGATAAGCGTTCCTCTTGTAGCCTTTAAAATGTCATTTACGTTTAATCTCTGCATACTACTCTCCCAATAACTCTTTTACAATTTCTCTCTCATCAAAATGAGTTTTTTCCGTTCCTATTATCTGATAGGTTTCCTGTCCTTTTCCGGCAAGAAGGACGATGTCGTCCTTTTTTGCAATCGAAAGGGCATAAGAGATAGCCTCTTTTCTGTTCGTAATCACTTTATATTCTCCCGATTTTACACCCGAAACAATATCTTCAATAATTTTTTCAGGATTTTCGGTTCTGGGATTATCCGAAGTTATTACTGCAAAGTCACAAAGACGTACACCGATTTCGCCCATAATTGGACGCTTTGTACTGTCACGGTCACCGCCGCAGCCAAATACCAGAATGCACTTTCCTTTTTTAAATGCATTAACCGCATTTAAGACATTTTCCAGTCCGTCAGGTGTGTGTGCATAGTCTATGATAACCGAGTAATCAGTATTGGTTGGCACTCGCTCAAGCCTGCCCTTCACACCGCAAGCTGTGCAAATTCCGGAAATGACGGTTTCTATATCAATTCCAAGAGAAAGTGCCGCCGCCATAGCACAAATCCCGTTATAAACACTGAAAAGCCCTGATATACAAAGATTTACAGGATATGTCTTTCCATTATACTCTACCGAAAACTCAACACCTGATGCATCAATTTTTATGTTTTCGGCTTTGAGATTTGCATTATTTGTTCCAACGCTCATTACCCTACACCCAGCATTTTCTAAAAGCTTTGCTCCGTATTCATCATCGGCATTTATAACGCCGACTTTTGAAATATCGAAAAGCTTTTTCTTTGCCAGAAAATAATTCTCCATTGTTTTATGGTAGTCAAGATGGTCACGGGTCAGGTTCGTGAAAATTCCCACATCGTAGGTAAGTCCTGCTACCCTATGAAGGTCAAGTGCGTGCGACGAAACCTCCATAACGACATACTCTGCACCCATTTGAAGCATTTTTGCAAAAATTCTGCGAAGCTCCAAAGAGTTTGGAGTTGTTGGTGTTGATGATTTTATACCAACATCTTTATTCCCTACAAGGATTTCGTTTGTGCCTATAACGCCGACGGTTTTGCCTGCCGTCTCAAGTATATTTTTTATAAGATAGCTTACGGTTGTTTTTCCGTTTGTTCCTGTAATTCCTACAAGCTTCAGCTTTTTTTCCGGCTCACCGTAAAAATACGATGAAAGCTCTGCCATAGCAAGCTTTGTGTTATCATAGCAAACAACAGGTACATCTATGTCAAGAGGTCTTTCAGACACTATTACCGAAGCACCGTTTTGGGCTGCGGATTTTGCAAAGTCGTGTCCGTCACGTTCCTGACCTGTTATGCATATAAAGACAAAGCCGTCCTTTGCTTCTCTTGAGTCTATTGTAATACCCTTTATTTCAATATCCTGTCCTATCCACTTGTCTTTAAACAACGCACTTGCCAGCATTTTTAAAATCTCCTACTAATATTTATTGATATAAGCAAAACGTGGGCGAACTTTTGTTCGCCCTGTTTCTTAGTCTGATGAGCTGTGTCTGAATTCCACGCTTACAACTGTGGCAGGCTCAACCAGTGTTCCTGCAGCAATGCTCTGCTTGAATGCAAAAGCACCATCTGTTTCTGTAAGCCCTGCACCCGCAATTTCGAAGTTAAGACCTGCATCTTCCAGACGTTTTTTCGCCTGCTGCACGGTGAGTCCCGTAAGGTCAGGCACCGCAACCTTCTTATTTTCATCACGGGTTTCTGTATATACAATTATCGTCGAATTTTCTCTAATGTTTACACCAGGTTTCGGGAGCTGGTCAACAACAGTATCTCCCTGTCCGACAACTTTAATGTTGAGCTTCTTTGAATCAATGCTTTCCTTTGCCACCGTTACTGAAAGCTCACGAAGGTCAGGAACAGTTACCGAAACCGAACGTGCCTCTTCTTCAGTGTACTGGCGCTCAACACCCATATATGTGAGTGTTTCTTCTATAATAGAACCAACAAGCGGTGCAGCAATAGTTCCGCCGTATTTGTTAGCTACCTGCGGTTCGTCAAGCATAATAAGGCAGATAATTTCGGGGTCGTCAGCAGGCGCAAAGCCCACAAAAGAGGCAATTCGCTTGCCGTTATTACGGCCTTTTTCCGATGTTCCTGTTTTTCCGCCAAGTCGGTATCCTTTAATGTAAGCATTTTTACCTGTTCCTTTAGGATCGCCTACAACCTGTTCCAATATATTGCGCATCGTTGCCGATGTTTCTTCCGAAATAACTCTATTTACAACTTCAGGATAAAAACTCTTTACTATTCCTCCTGAATTTCTGATTTCCTTTACAATCTGCGGCTTCATCAGGTTTCCGCCGTTTATGACCGAAGAAATTGCTGTAATAAGCTGCATTGGTGTTACAGAAAATCCCTGCCCGAATGAACTTGTCGCGATGTCGGTTTCAGACATTTTTCCGTGATAGTAAACACTTCCCGACTCACCAATAAGTCCAACGCCTGTTTTTTCAGTAAGTCCAAAAGCTTTAAAATATTCTTGAAATTTATCGCTTCCGAGCTTCATTCCCAGGTCCATGAACACAACGTTGCAGGAGTTAATTACACCTCGCGCAAAGTCCTCTCCACCGTGACCTCCTGCCTTATGGCATCTTATAAGTCGGTCTGCTACCTGCTTTGAGCCCGAACAATAGAACTGCGTATTAAGGTTTGCAACGCCTTCTTCAAGCGCCATTGCCGCTGTCAAAATTTTAAATGTAGAGCCTGGCTCATAAGTATCTGAAAGGGCTTTGTTTCGCCACATTTTATTTCTTATTTTTGCAACAGCTTCGTTACTTACCTCATCATCTTCCGATTCAGCAGCTTCAAAGGTTTCGTCCATTTCTATTGCGAATTTCTGGAATCTTGAAAGGTCTGTCGGCTTATTAAGGTCGAAATCCGGCTTTGTTGCCATAGCCAGAATTTCACCCGTTTTCGGATTCATAACAATTCCGCACGCACCTTCTTTAAGCTCATTTTCGACGCACGCTTGCTCCAAATATTTTTCAAGAATCGTCTGAATCGTCTCATCAATTGTCAGTACCACATCATCGCCCTTTTCGGCATCATAATCTTCTTCATACTGATATGCCGTCGTGCTTCCCGATGCGGTTTTTGCAGACAAAATACTTCCCGCTCTGCCCATCAAATAATCGTCGAAAGTAAGCTCGATACCTTGAATACCGTTATTATCATAACCGGTAAAGCCTATGATATGCGATGCTATATTATACTGATAATATCTCTTTGAATCTTCTTCAAAATAAATACCAGAAAAAAGCTTAGCCATTTCCTTGTTGACTGAGCTATCTTTTAGTTCTCTGATTGCGTCGGCTTCCTCAACCGTCACTCTCTTCTTTATATATTGAAATTGATTGTTTTTTGTTATTTTCTCGAAAATTTCTTCCTCGTCCATATTGAGGATTTCTGCAAGGGATGCTGCAACTACGTTTGCGCCGCCATCTTTTTTAATCTGCTGAGGATTGCAGACAACGGTATTTACTGTTGCACTTTCCGCTAAAACTTTTTGGTTTCTGTCATATATCGTGCCTCGGCTTGCACTGATTGCCGTTTGCCCCGTCTGCTGGCGGAGTACAATCTCCTTCATTTCGCTGCCGCGTATAATCTGCCAGTATCCAATTCTACCGACAAGGATTACAAGAAGCGAAACCAGTACAGCAAATAATCTCAGGGACCTTTTTTTCATTTTGCCTAAAGTCATTCTGTACCATTCCTATCCACATATATCTAACTATACTCTATTATTTCTTTCCCCCGAATATTCCAAAAAGACCGCTTATTCCTTCCACCTGGTCGGCTGTTACCTCTGTAACATCCTCTTGTTTTATATTAACATATACTGTCTGATACTTTTCCGGTCTTACCATATTAAGATTTTCTTTTGCAGCTTGCTCAATGCTTTCAAGGTCAAGGTTCTGGTCGATTTCAAATGCCTTCTGACTTGAATATTCCTTAAGCGAATTAAGCTCCTTCTGCAAATCTTCAACATTTTTTCTGCTTTCGTAAACGGCTACGTTTCTTGAAATCATAAGTCCGGCACAAAGCGCCAGCATAATTGCACAAGCGGCAAGGACTTTGTGCTTTTTTACAGACTCAGCTTTTGCCTTTGTTTTTATTTCGGCTTTTTGCTTTTGTACTTTTTCTTCAATACGAGCAGAATTATTTTCAAATTCCCAATCGTAAGCGAGATTACCGTTATATCTCATCAGTCCGGACTTCCTTTCTTAAAGTTTCTCTGCAACCCTTAACTTTGCACTTTTAGACCTCGAATTTTCTTCAAGCTCTTTTTTTGATGGCAGTATAGGTTTTCGTGTTACCACCTTTATTTCAGGCTTTTTACCGCAAACGCAGACAGGGAAATCGCTAGGGCACACGCAGCCCTTTGCAAGCTCTGCGAATGTCTGTTTGACAATTCTGTCTTCAAGAGAATGGAAGGTTATAACAGAAAGCCTTCCGCCTTTTTTAAGTCGTGCGACAATATCGCAAATTGCGGCTTTTAAAATATCTAATTCTCCGTTTACTTCTATTCTTATCGCCTGAAACACCCTTTTTTCAGGGTGGCTTTCGCCTTTTCTTGCCGCCTGTGGTATTGCGGCTCTTATAATTTCTGCAAGCTCGTGAGTTGTTTTCACGGGGCTTGTTTTTCTTTTGTCAACAATAAATTTTGCAATTCGTCTTGACCAGTTTTCTTCACCGAATCGGTAAAAAATGTCGGTCAGTTCATCTTCTTGATAGCTGTTCACAACATCATACGCAGTTAGTTTAGCATCTTTATTCATACGCATATCAAGCGGTGCGTCCTGCATATAGGAAAACCCCCGCTCTGCATTGTCAAGCTGATACGACGAAACTCCCAAATCCAAAACCATTCCGTCAATAGCATCAATACCGAGCTCGTCCAGTATTGAACTTACGTTTCGGAAGTTATCATTTACATATGTAACGTTCTGCCCAAATGCCGAAAGCCTTTTTCTTGCTGCCGCAAGCGCATCGGTGTCCTGATCGATACCTATAAGCCTCACATTGTCAGCTCTTGACAGGATTTCCAGCGAGTGTCCGCCACCACCAAGCGTTCCGTCAGCATAAATTCCGCCGTCCTTAACATTTAAACCGTCTACGGTTTGTGCAAGCATTACAGAATAATGTTTAAACTCCATATCTGCCTCATATATTAATTTCGTATTTCGAAATGCCTTCAATAATCGCTTCTGCATCTATTGCGCCGTCAATAGTTTTCCAGCTTTCGCTATCCCAAATTTCCAGCTTTGAGTTTACACCCACCAAAACAATGTCCTTTTTCATATGCGCGAACTCAATCAGCTCTGCGGTAAGTGGAATACGACCCTGCTTGTCCACCTCACAGGAAATAGCTTTACCGAAAAGCTTTCTCTGGAGTGCCGCCGCATTTCTGTCGGTAACAGTAGGCAACGCTCTCACTTTAGCAGCTATTGTCTCCCATTCCTCTTCTGTATAAAGATTAAGGCACTCATCAATAGGTGAACGGGTTACATAGACGGTGCCCGACAGTTTTTCTCTTATCTTGGCAGGCAAAATAAATCTGCCGCGATCATCAAGCTGTCTCGGATATTCGCCGACAAAATTAACCATCTTTGCACCATCCTTTCCAAAACTGGGATTAATGGACCCAACAAGGGATTTTCTTCCAAAACGCTCCATTTTGCTCCATTACTCACCCATTATATAACATAAAATCAAAATTGGCAATAGTTTTTCCAAAAAAAAATTAAAAATTTTTTAGAGTTTTGTTACAAATATTACTTTATTATTGTTTCAAGGCGATAATTTTGCACTTGTCAAAAATTTAAAAAAGTTATATAATGTAGACATTACGAATACGGAGGATTGGAAAATGGATAAAATCACGAAAATTCTTATGGACGAATTTTGCCTGAAGGAGTTTCAGGTTACAAATACGTTAAAGCTCATAGATGAAGGCTGTACTGTTCCTTTTATTGCACGTTACAGAAAGGAAGCAACGGGCGAGCTTAGTGACGAAGTTTTAAGAGAGCTTTCTGTCCGCCTTGAGTATCTGCGGAATTTTGAAGCCAAAAAAGAAGAGGTGCTGCGCCTTATCGACGAACAAGGCAAACTCACTGACGAATTGAAGGAGGCCATTGAAAACGCAAGGACAATTACCGAACTTGACGACATTTACCGCCCATATCGTCCGAAACGCCGTACTCGTGCGACAATCGCAAAAGAAAAGGGGCTAGAAGGGCTTGCAGACATCATTTTTGCACAAAGCTCTGACGCCGCGCCCGAAATACTTGCACTTGACTACATTGATTCAGAAAAGGGCGTTGAAACGGCAGAAGATGCAATGGCAGGTGCTATGGACATCATTGCCGAAACCATTTCGGATAATGCAGACTATCGCAAACGAATACGTGAGCTTTCCTTAGAACACGGTATGATAGTTACAAAAGCCGCAAAAGATGAGGACAGTGTTTACAGTATGTATTACGAATTTTCCGAACCCGCCAAAAAGCTTGCAAACCACCGCATTCTTGCAATCAACCGAGGCGAAAAAGATGGATTTTTGTCGGTAAAATTGTCGGTAGAAGAAGAAATTTGTACTAATTATATAAAGGGCGAAGTGCTTTTGAAAAAGCCTGTTCCTTCAACCGAAACTGTTGCGCTTGCAGCTTGTGATAGTTATAAACGGCTTATTGCGCCTTCTATTGAGACCGAAATACGAAATGCATTAACAGACAGAGCAGGCGAAGCTGCAATAAAGGTGTTTGCAAAAAATCTAAACGGACTTTTGCTTCAGCCGCCAATTAAAGGAAGGACTGTTTTGGGGCTGGACCCAGGATACCGTACCGGCTGTAAGGTTGCGGTGGTCGATGATACAGGAAAGGTTTTGGATACCAATGTGGTATATTGCACTCTTGCCAACCACGATAAAGAAAAGGCGAAGAAAATATTAAAAACCCTGATTGAAAGGCATAATGTAAATCTTATTTCAATCGGAAACGGAACCGCTTCAAAAGAAACCGAAATCCTTGCCGCAGAGCTTATTAAAGAGCTTGAACGTGATGTTTATTATATGGTAGTAAGCGAAGCAGGTGCATCTGTATATTCAGCATCAAAGCTTGCCGCCGAGGAATTTCCGGATTTTGACGTATCTTTAAGAAGTGCAGTTTCTATTGCACGCCGCCTGCAAGACCCGCTTGCAGAGCTTGTGAAGATTGACCCAAAAGCAATCGGGGTTGGTCAGTATCAGCACGATATGAACCAAAAAATGCTCGGTGACGCCCTTGGCGGAGTGGTTGAAGACTGTGTAAACAGTGTCGGCGTAGACCTAAACACAGCTTCTCCGTCACTTCTTTCCTACATTTCAGGCATTAACTCCGCAATCGCAAAAAACATAACCGCTTATCGTGAGGAAAACGGCAAGTTCACTGACAGAAAACAGCTTCTAAAGGTTGCAAAGCTTGGCAAAAAGGCATTCGAGCAGTGCGCGGGATTTTTGCGGATTGACGGCGGCACTAATGTCTTTGACAATACTTCTGTCCATCCTGAAAGCTACTCGGTTGCAACAGAGCTTTTAAAAAAGCTTGGATACACCACTCAAGACGTTTCGGAAAATAATATCAGCGACTTAAAGGACAGGCTCAAAAAGCTTGACATCAAAAAGCTTGCAGACGAGCTTTCGGCTGGTATTCCTACGCTTCGCGATATCGCTGATGGGCTCTTAAAAAAAGGACGCGATCCAAGAGAAGAACTACCGCAGCCGATACTTATGTCAGATGTTATGAGTATGGAAGACTTAAAGGCCGGAATGATTATGAAAGGAACTGTCAGAAACGTAATTGACTTCGGCGCATTCGTCGACATAGGAGTACATCAGGACGGCCTTGTGCATATTTCGCACATATCCGACAGATATATAAAGCACCCACTTGATGTGCTTTCTGTGGGCGACATCGTAAAGGTTAAGGTGCTTGACATTGACCTCAAAAAGAAAAGAATTTCACTTTCAATAAAGGAGGCGCAGTAGCTTGGAAAATATAATAGCATTTCCCGCGCTCGGTCTTGAATTTACCATAAGCCGAGTTGCATTTACCGTTTTTGGACGTGAAATTTACTGGTACGCACTTTGTATTTTGTCAGGATATTTAGGCGGAATGGCGTTTGTTTCTGCCACATCAAAAAAGCGTGGTGTTGAGCCGGACCACATATTTGACATTTCTTTATGGGGTTTGGTTTTCGGTATTATTTGCGCAAGAATTTACTACTGCATTTTTGACTGGGAATCAATCGGAAGTTTCTGGAACATATTTAAAATTTGGGAAGGCGGAATTGCGATTTACGGTGCTTTAATCGGCGCAATCGGCTCTGCTTACGTATACTGCAGAATAAAAAAGCTAAATGTTTTAAAGGTATTTGACGTTGCATCGCCCGGACTTTTAATTGGGCAGATAATCGGCAGATGGGGAAATTTCTTTAATGCCGAAGTGTATGGGAAAGAAACCGACAGTTTTTTCCGAATGACCATTAACGGCAAGGCGGGAGTTCATCCGCTATTTCTATATGAAGGTCTTTGGAATCTTGTCGGACTTGTTCTGATTTTAATATTCCGAGACCGCAAAAAAAGCGACGGTCAGGTATTTTTCTTCTACATCTTCTGGTATAGTCTTGGAAGACTATTCCTCGAAGGAATGAGACAGCCGGAATATATACTTTATGCAATACCTGATATTGTTGGGATTTCACAGATTGTCGCATTTTTGGGAATTTTGATCGGAATTTCTGGAATTATATGGTTTGGCAGAAAGAAAAATAGTCTCACAGCATAGTAGAAATACCTTTTTAGCAAGTTGCGACGTTTAGGTTAAAGACTTCCGCCTCTCTATCGTTTATGTATATGCCCAAAATCAGCCCAATTAAATTTATACGTGATATTTTATTGTGACACGTTCTTTATGAATGTACAAGTGTTGACTCAAACTCACAATTATGCTACTATATCCTTAGCACAAAAGAAAGGGTGAGTCCTTATGATACTTCATTTGAATAAATATGATCGCATCTGCTTTTTAGGTGACAGCATCACCGCCAAAGGACAATGGATTGCTGAAATCTGTGAACATTTTTTGGCACATTATGGCGGAAATCTTTTTGAAGGCAATCGGCGAAAAATCCGAAATTGAGCCTGACAAGGTTTGTGTTCTGTCAGAGAAAAATAAAGTCCGCTATGATGCAGAGCAAAAACTCCGTAATCTTATGTTTGTTGAAAGAGACTGTATGTTGTGGCAACATGAGCCACCAAAATCTATTGAAGAAAGAAAAGAGGCTGTCAAGCAAAAAATGCAGGAAGGCATTTTGGCAGACCTTCTTGCAGCATATCTTGAAAACATAGATTTTTTAGACCAGATTCGTGGAGACGTTGTAAAGAAAACAACAGAAATGTACGACTAAAAAATCCGCAGCTTATAAAGGCTGCGGATTTTTACTGCAATTCTTTAAATTTTACACCCTGATATGTATCTCGTCGCACCATTTCTTTATCAATTTCATTCAAAACAACAAATTTTTTAAGGCTCCACAGCGGTGCAACAAGTGTATCCCTACCGCCGTCTCCTGTAAGCCTTTGGATAACGGTTTCTTCCGAAAAATATTCAAGGCAGTCAACAACTGTATTTACATATTCATTTAAGGTCAATGTTCTAAATTCGCCGTTTTCATATTGCTTTGCAATTTTAGTTCCTTTTAATATATGAAGAAGATGCAGTTTGACGCACTCGGGCTCTAATTTTGCTATCGTTTTAGCACTTTCCATCATCATTTCGTGAGTCTCTCCGGGCAAGCCTAAAATAAGATGAACACAGGTTTTTATGTTCCGCTCTTTGAGCTTATTATATCCGTCCAGAAACTCGCTATACGAATGGCATCTGTTTATCCTATTCCCTGTTTCATCAAAAACAGTCTGAAGTCCAAGCTCTACCATAAGATAAACTCTTTCGTTAAGCTCCGAAAGGTACTCTAATACATCGTCTTCAAGGCAGTCGGCACGGGTTGCAATACTGATTCCCAAAACTCCGTCCTTCTTCAAAACAGGCTCAAATTTTTCACGAAGTTCATCGGCTGTGGCATAGGTGTTGGTGTTTGCCTGAAAATACGCTATGTACTTTGCTTTTGGCCATTTTTTGTGCATTCGTGCCTTTATTTCCTCAAACTGCACTTCGATAGCGTGCGACGGATCTCCGGCAAAATCACCGCTTCCCAAAAGGCAGTAGGTGCAGCCGCCATATCCCTTTTTCCCGTCAATATTCGGGCAGGTAAATCCGCCATTTAATGCCACCTTGAACACCTTCTCGCCAAAGATAGTGTTAAGGTAATAGTTCCAGGTATGATATCTTTTATTGTCAAGAGTATATTTGAATTTATTTTCCATTTTTCTACTTCCTGTCTAAAAAAAGAGGATAACAACTCCGAAGCTGCTATCCTCCATTTTGCAATTCTTATGAAAGTTCAAAAGACTTGCAGTCTGTACATTCGTTCATTGTAGGATTAGGCTCGTGTGTGCCTACTGTGATGCAATCCAAAGAGCAGTAGTCTTTTGACTTGCAGTGGTTTTTACATTCTGTAACAGTACATTTAATACTTTCATTAGCTTTGTTACAATCCATTTTAAAACACCTCCTGCATCTATTTTGTGCAGAGGCTGTTTTTTTATTCAGGTTTTTAAAGCAAATGCTTATATTTGTTATACAAAGAAACCGATTTATTAATTTCCGACTTAGTCAAAACACTTTTTATATATGTTTTGAGCTCCTTGGTTTTGCCTGCTTCCTGCAAGGTTTTTACTTTTTCAAGGTCAACCTTCATTAATATAGCCATTCCTGTTTCGATTTCTTCTTTAGTTGCCGCTGCTAAAATTCTGTCAACCGTATCCTTCATCGCATCTTCTTTGGAATTAGGCTGCGTAACTTCCTCTTTAGGTTTTGACTGCGGTGCTATTACGTTCTGTGTAGGATTGGTTATAATATTATGCGGTATGACCGTTTGATTTATATATCCGCCGACATAAAGCAGCAGACCTTTCAATGCATTTTCTTCCTGCTCCGGTTCTGCCTCTGTTTCTTCATTTAAGCGGGTTTCTTCTTCAACTTCAATCAACGTTTCCAGTACGTCTTTTGCGGCCTGTTTGTCAAAATTCTCTAAATTTTTCCAAATCTGGTCATTAGTCATATACTTTGAGATTTTAACAATATCTTTCGCTGTCGGAATAAGGTCTTTGTTAATACCCACTTTTGGAGCAACGTAAAACCTAAGCACCATATCTCCTAAAGCTATTACTGTCACAATAACGGATACCGCTGTAACAAGCGAAAGCAAAAATTTTTTAAACCTTAAACTTACTGACATTTAATGCCTCCTAATTTATCAAAAACATAGAAACAATACCTATTGCAATCGGCACAAATAATGCCGCTGCCAAAACTCCGCATATAATTCTTTTTGTTTTCTCAGTAAAGCGCATTTTATTTTTCCCTCTTTCTAAGTTTTTTAAAAAAATTTTTTAAAATTTCTTCACATTCCGTCTTTAGTATGCCGCCTTCATACTCAACTTTGTGCGGCAGGACTTTCGACAGGTCACATACACTTCCCAAACAGCCCGATTTTTGGTCATATGCACCAAAATAGACATTTTCTATCCGTGCCTGAATTATCGCACCCGTGCACATAGGGCAAGGCTCAAGCGTTACATAAATATCGCATTTTGGAAGCCGCCAACCGCCTAATTTTTTACAAGCTTTATGTATTGCAATAATCTCTGCGTGCATAAGTGCGTTTTTTTTAGTTTCCCGCTTATTATATCCCCGTGCAATGATTTTGCCGTCTCTTACGATAACAGCTCCGACAGGTGTTTCGCCGATAGCCTCTGCTTTTCCTGCTTCTTTTAGCGCAGCACGCATAAACTTAACGTCCATTCTTATCTCCCTTAAAATTTATACTGATATTTTATCATAATATTAAAACTTTTGCAACAAACTTATTGTTTTTATAAGAAAAAATTGATATAATAGATATGATATTATGCCTAAATGTGGCAAATAACGACCAAAGAAGGAAATTAAATGAAACAATCGGCTTTTAAAACATTAGAATTTGATAAAATTTTAGATAAAATGGCGTCCTTTACCGACAGCGAGGCTGTGAAGGAAAAAATCCTGAATCTCGTTCCGTTTTCTGACCTTTTTGATGCACAGTCGGCACAACGTGAAACTACCGAGGCGGTAAACACTTGTTTTAGAATAGGTAATCCACCAGTAAATCTCGGCATACATGATATTACGGCAGGTGTGAGACGAAGCGAAATCGGCGGAATGCTAAATCCGAAAGACCTTTTAGCAGTATCACGTGTTCTTTATGTTGCACGAAGAATGAAGGCGTACCTTTCAGACTGTGCCGAAGATGCCGAAATCCTTCACTCGCTCAGGGATTCGCTTATGACCGCAAAAACCCTTGAAGATGAAATTAATATAGCTATCCTTTCCGAAACCGAAATTGCAGACGATGCTTCTCAAGACCTTTCGGCAATACGCAGAAAAATGAAGGCATTAAACGCAAAAATCAAGGACAGCCTTAATTCAATGATTCGTTCGGAGACCTACAAAAAATATCTTCAGGACCCGATTGTTACAATCCGCTCTGACAGATATGTTATACCTGTTCGTGCTGAATATCGAAGCGAAATTGCCGGCATCGTGCATGACTCTTCTGCAAGCGGTGCAACACTTTTCATTGAGCCGATGAGTGTGGTAAACGCAAACAACGAAATTCGTGACCTTTTAAACAAGGAGCAGCTCGAAATCGAAAAAATACTTATGACTCTTTCGGCAGAAGTTTCAGAAAACTCGTCCATTATCCTAACTGACTATGACATCTTGTTAAGGCTTGATTTTATCTTCTGCAAAGCAAAGCTTTCCTTTGATATGAATGCTACCGAGCCTGTTTTAAACAAGGACGGGATTATTGAATTTAAAAAAGCACGTCATCCTTTGATTTTAAAGGATAAGGTTGTCGCAAATGATATATTCTTAGGCGAAGGCTTTGACACTCTCGTTGTAACAGGTCCGAACACAGGCGGAAAAACCGTAACCTTAAAAACCATCGGTCTTTTCTCGATTATGGCGGCAGCAGGACTGCATATTCCTGTAGCCGAAAACAGCCGTGCGGCAGTATTTAAAAAATTCTTTGCCGACATCGGCGATGAACAGAGTATTGAACAAAGCCTTTCTACCTTTTCATCACATATGGTGAAAATAGTGAAGATAATAAACGAGGTTGACAGTGAGTCTTTAGCTCTTTTTGACGAGCTTGGTGCAGGAACCGACCCGACCGAAGGTGCCGCACTTGCAATTTCTGTTCTTGAACATCTGCGTGCGTTCGGCGCAACCACAGTCGCCACGACGCATTACAGTGAGCTTAAAATTTTCGCTTTAACAACCGACGGTGTCGAAAATGCATCCTGCGAATTTAATGTAGAAAGTCTTCAGCCAACATACAAGCTCTTAATAGGTGTACCAGGAAAATCAAACGCCTTTGCTATTTCACGCAGATTAGGGCTTAATGAAGCCGTAATTGCACGTGCAAATGAGATTTTAAGCGATGAGGATATCAAGTTTGAGGACGTTATAACCGACCTTGAAGCGAGCCGTGCCGAGGCACAGTCTGAAAGAGATTACGCAAAGAGAATGAAGTCCGAGCTTGCCGATTTAAAACAGGAAATCGAAGCAGAGCGCAAAAAGTTAAAAGAATCAAAAGCGCGTATTTTAGAAGATGCACGCCGCGAAGCAAAAATCATCGTTATGGAGGCAAAGGAAGAGTCCAACAGCATTATAAAAGAGCTTGAACGTATGCGTATCGAAGGCAAAACTACCGACATAAACGAAAAGGTCAAAAAATCTCGTGACAAGCTCAAAAAACGCGAAGAAAGCATTGATAAGGCGATGAAAAATTCGCAAAAGCCCAGAAAGACCTATCGCGAGCCGCCTAAAAATTTAAAAATCGGTGAAACAGTGAAGCTTCTTGATATGGACCAGCTTGCTACAATTTTAAAACAGCCCGACAACAAAGGAATTGTTCGTGTTCAGGCAGGGCTTTTGAAAATGGACGTTCACATCTCAAATCTCGAACGTGTAGCCGACAACTCCACAAAGGAAATTACTGAGCGATACGTAAAATCAACAAATGCGTATGCATCAAAAACGAAAAATGTGTCAACAGAAATTGACGTTCGGGGACAGATGCCAGAAGAAGCGCTTATGAATGTAGAAAAATTCATCGACGACTGTTATCTTGCAGGCATTTCACCGGTCACCGTAATTCACGGCAAAGGCACAGGCGTACTCCGCAAGGTAATCGGCGATATGCTAAAACGCAGTAAGTACGTAAAATCTTCACGTCCCGGAAAATACGGCGAAGGCGAAACCGGCGTAACCATTGTGGAGCTGAAATAACTCCGAAAGGAAATACTAAAATGGCAAAGAAAAAACCAATCGTAACTAATGCTATGCGAATTTTGCAGGCAGCAAAAATTTCGTTCGATGCAGTAGAATATGAAACAGACGAAGTTGGCGACAACTTCGGTATACACATCGCTTCTCTTACAGGAATCCCGTGCGAGCAGTCCTTCAAAACGCTTGTCGCAAAAGGGAATGAAATAATGGTTGTGTGTATTCCTGTGGACTGCGAGGTTGACTTAAAGAAGCTTGCAAGGGCATCGGGCAGTAAAAAAGCGGAAATGATTCATGTAAAAGAACTTTTGGCTCTTACAGGGTATATAAGAGGCGGTGTTTCACCGATAGGTATGAAGAAAAAATACCTCACATATATCCACCAAAGCTGCAACGATTTTGAGAAGGTGGCTGTTTCGGCAGGTATTTGCGGCAGCACATTGCTTCTATCGCCGCAGGACCTTATTAAAATAACCGATGCAAAAGTTTGTGACTTAATAAAAGATTGAAAGGATTAAGATGATGAAAACATTTAACAAGGCAGATATTTTAATACCAAAGGACTTGGATTTGACAAAGTGGAGCGTCGTTGCGTGCGACCAATACACATCACAGCCCGAATACTGGAATGAGGTTTCCGGCCTCACAAAAGACGCACCGTCAACGCTTAACATTGTCTTTCCAGAAGCCTTTTTAGAAGAAGGCGACAAGAGAATCAGCAAAATAAATAAGACAATGGCAGAATATTTAGAGGACGGAATTTTTGAAGAGTGTTTAGATAGTATGATTTATGTCGAGCGGACTATGTCAAACGGCAAAGTCCGAAAAGGTATCATCGGCACGGTCGACCTTGAGGACTATGATTTTTCGACGGGCTCAACCAGCAAAATACGTGCAACAGAGGGTACGGTTTTAGAGCGCATACCGCCCAGAGTTAAAATCCGCGAAAACGCACCTTTAGAGCTGCCTCATATTATGCTTTTAATTGATGACGACAAAAAAACAGTTATCGAACAATGCGAAAAGGGCGAAATGATTTATGATTTTGACCTTATGCAGGGCGGCGGACATTTGACGGGTTACATACTTTCTGATTTTGAAGCAGAACGAATTTTAGCAGCACTTGACCAGATTGACAACAATTCAGAAGGTAATCTCCTATTTGCAGTAGGTGACGGAAACCACTCCTTAGCAACCGCAAAAACTTGCTGGGAAAACTTAAAAAAGACACTTTCTGCCGAGGAACAGGAAAATCATCCTGCACGTTTTTGCCTTGTAGAAATCGAGAATATTCACGACGATGCGCTTGAATTTGAACCAATCCACCGAGTTGTCTTCGGCGTAAATCCCGAAAAACTGATTGAAGAATTTAAGGCGTATTACACTGAAACAGCAGAAAGTGACAACGGCGGACAACACATTATTTATACTTACGGCAGCAAAAAAGGGGATTTGTATGTAAAAAACTCAGGTAGTACTCTTGCTGTCGGCACACTCCAAAACTTCCTTGACAAACAGGGTGTTAAGGTGGACTACATACACGGCGAAGATGTTGTCGAAGACCTTTCAAAAAAGGACTCAAACATAGGCTTTTTACTTCCGCCAATGCAAAAAAGTGAGCTTTTTAAGTCTGTAATTAGCGACGGAGCACTTCCGAGAAAAACCTTCTCAATGGGCGAAGCACAGGACAAGAGATTTTATTTTGAGGCAAAGAAAATCAAATAAACTTGACCTTTTATTCTTTTTCTGTTATAATGTGTTAGATTATTTTTAAGGAGTTTAACATGGAATATTTATCAAAAGCGAGTCTTAATAAAAGAGCTCGCCGCGACTATATGATTAAAATTTCATTGATCGGCTCAATCAGCCTTGTCGGTCTTGTGCTTGCTATTTGCAGTATGTTTGTAGGCGACTTCTTGTTTGCTGCCTGGTATATTGCGGCATCCGTTCTCGGAGTTTCCTATGTTATAATAAAAATTAACACTGCATTTCCGACGTATATTGCAACAGATGGCGAGAAGGTTGTCCTTTCAGTATGGAAGAACGGTGTTATGCCATACACACTTCCCGAAAAGCCGACTCTTATTTCGGATTTTATCCCTGAAAGCGTGAAAACCATCGAGGTTACAATGGACGATATTGCAACGGTTATAATAGGTTCACGAAAATTTTTAAAGCGGCATCTTGACGAAGAGGAATATCCAGAAATTTTAACCCGTCTTGATGCGGACAAGCACTTTGACAAAATCTTAAAGAGAATGGATTTTGTCTACATACGTACAAAAACCGATGAAAATTGCTTTATGCCTATTACCGATTTTGACACCGAGGAGATTTTAGAGCTGGTAAGTACTATTGAAAAATACTGTAACGGCGTACAAATTATGACAAATATCCCAAAGCTCGTACGCCTCAGAAATAATTAATTAAAAAACAATCCGCCTATGCGGATTGTTTTTTTTGAAGATGTTAATATAACCTTTTATCTATACCAAGTTGTTCCATCGCTGAATGCAATCTGCGTAACATACGGCCTGCTTATACTCGCCGTTTGCTCATTACTGTATAATTTCATATAAAATGCGTTGCTTTCTCCTGGATAAAACGTTTCACGTTCCACCACGCCTACGTTGCTTCCATCATATAAAGACGGATAATCTGTTGTTACATTGCCATATGCATCGTAACATACGAAATAAACCTTAAATGCAGTAATTGTCTTATCAGACAAGTTTCTGAATTGAATCCATGCCTCAGGTATCCCGTATTCTTCTTCTATCCACCAGTCGGTAACCGCTAAAGGTGCACCATTTCCTATCAGCCATTCATCCATCAGCGCTTCTCTCTTTTCATAAAGAGTCATCCAGATTTGCTCATCTTCCACATAATCAAGCTGTTCATCAATCACATTTATAACGTCATCATAACCATATTCCGCCACAGCCTGATCGATAGAATAGCACAGATATTGCATTTGAGTCATCCAGCCATGTGCCTTATAAATGTCTATCTGTATATACGGAGCCATAATTTCCGTACCATCGGATGAGTACATTGGAATCATTAAATTGCCCCATCCGTTGGCTAAATAATAATCAAGTTCATACTCATAAATAATCGCAGATGCTCCATCAGCTCGATAAACCATACATACCGGTTGTGCATACCAGCCGTTCGCTAAATAGTAATCAATCTCGGTTTTCAAAACAACCGACGAAATACCGTTTGGACTATAAATTGTGCAAACAGGAGCATTATACCAACCGTTTGATAAATAGTAGTCAAGTTCTGACTTATAGATAATTGACGAAACGCCGCTCGGGCTGTAAATTGTACAAACAGGAGCATTGTACCAGCCGTTTTTTAAATAGTAGTCAATCTCCGAACAATATATAAGAGAAGATATGCCGTCTAAAGTATAGACAGTGCATACAGGTTGTGCATACCAGCCATTTTTTAAATAGTAGTCAAGTTCTCTTTGAAATACAACTGACGACGAACCGTTCGGGCTATATATTACACAGACAGGTTCTTCATACCAGCCATTTTTTATATAATAACCCAGCTCCGATTTTCTTATCAGTGTTTCTGTGCCTTCCAAATTATATACCTTGCACACATCGCTCTCACGCGCCGCGCAAACAGGCAGGCTTACCGCTCCAAACGCTAATGCCGCAAGTATTATTGATGCCACGTATTTTTTAAATGTCATTATCATCGTCCCTTTCATTATATGCTTATCTATATATATGCAAAATAAATGTACCATATTTATCCTAAAAAGTCAATCAGTTGTCGCAGGTTGCTTATAAAAATCTATTGCAAAAATGGTCTCTTCTTTATAAAACCTCCACTTTATTCACACCATTTTTTGTCTTCCAATTGTCAAAATGTATAATTTGACATATCTTGACTTTTACTCGTTCTTATTTTATAATGTTTTTTATCAAAAACATCTCTTTTTTTAAACTGTTTTAGTTTTCATGAATTTTTAAACAATTTAGGGATGCAAAAATCATTAAAATCAAATAACGAGGATAAAATTATGATAAAAATATTATTTGTATGCCACGGTAATATCTGCAGAAGTCCGATGGCGGAATTTGTAATGAAAAAGCTGATTTCAGACAGAGATCTTTCGGACAATTTCGAAATTGCCTCCGCAGCAACCAGCACAGAAGAAATCGGCAATCCCGTATATCTGCCTGCCAAGAAAAAGCTTGCTGAACGTGGCATCTCGGCAAACGGAAAAACCGCAAGACAGATGACCAATAAAGACTACGGGTATTACGATTATATCATAGCAATGGACAGGTTTAATCTGCGCAATATGTCTCGCTTTGTCGGCGACGATACTGACAAAAAAGTTTCACTTTTAATGGATTTTACAAGTCGTCCCGGCGAAGTTGCTGATCCTTGGTACACGGGAAATTTTGACCAGACGTACTGCGACGTTTATGACGGCTGTTCGGCACTTTTAGAGCAAATTATCAGTCAACATACTTAATTTAAGTAAATATATTTCTATTTTTCTCATTCCTTGCATATAGATGTAACAACAATGCTTTTGGGGGAGAAAAATGAAGGATTATATCGAAGAGCGAGTGCTCGAACTCGCACACTACATTTTAGAAAGCAAAGCTACTGTCCGAAAAACAGCAAAAAAATATAATGTTTCTAAATCAACCGTACATACAGTGAGAGCAACATAGAAACTTTTTACATCGAAGTGGCGTAATGATGCGCCTTACGGAGATTTCATGAATTATGAAATCTTTCGAATAGGTCTGTATAAAAATCGACAAAGCAAAAATCCTGAAAACCGCTTAAATAGTGGCTTTCAGGATTTTTCTTGTTTCAGTCTTGCTCTCTCTGTATTAAATTTTTAAGATGCACGCGAACGCAGTTTTATCCGTCAATTTTTGAAAGAATCTGCTTTTCGTTTTTTCTTGAAAAACTACTGAGCGAATATGAGCGTATCCTTTCCTTCACGATATTTGGTATCAAAAAACCATTTGAAGTTAGTTTCGCACAGCGATTGATAATGGTTTTATTTGTACACCCAAGTTTTTTGCTTACTTCTATGGGTGTGAATTCAAACATACGATTTTTTAGAAGATACACCAATAAATATTTTTCTTTTGTATTCAAATATGATATACTGCCATCCAATTCATCCTCTGTAGATGCTTTTGACAATTCACAGACCTTATTTGAATACAGTTCCATCATGCGAAGAAAATAATTAATCCAGATTTCAGGATGTGGCGGATTTTCTCTGCCGGAATAGTAAAGTGCAGGTAACCCCATTTGCAATGATGCGTAGTATTCATCTGGATCATACGCAAAATATTCTTCTAAAGAACCTATTCCGTTAAATCCGTAACCATGCAAATCAAGTATATATCCGGACATTAATCTCGCAGTACGACCATTACCATCTTCAAAAGGATGTATTGTAACCAACTGATAATGTACAACCGCCGCAATAATAAGCGGATGGTCATCAGTTGTATTTACATATTCTACAAGTTCATCAAGAAGTGCAGGGATTTCTGTATATTCCGGTGGTATATATTCAGGAGCTCCGCTTTCTGAATCGTACACAGCAAATAACATTCCGGAGGGCATTTCACCCCTAAGACCAATTTTTCCTTTTGATGCTCCCTTTTCAACCATTGCTTGAACTTCCAACAGGAGTTCCTTTGAAAATGGCTCTTTTGCTTTTAGTTTTTCTTCAAGCAAATTAAGAGCAAGAAAATAATTGCGTACTTCCTGTTCGGGTTTTAAGAAATGCTTATGTTCATCTCTTTCCAGTGCTTCGTTTGCCTGTGCCTCGGTTAAAGGATTTCCTTCGATTTTGTTCGATGCATATGAGCTTTTCTTTTTGGAATTTTTTCTAAGCCTGTTCTTTGTTACTTGGGGTAATTCAATTGCTCTAAGAGAAAAACGATTTTCATCAATAGCAGATATCTTTTTTAGAATGTCATTTGTTATAGTAACCTTTATCATAAAATTATTCCTTTGCTATTTGTTAATTATATTTTACCATAAGTAAAAATGCTTGCTTGCAAGGGCATTTTTACGCAGCCGTCAATATTGCAGAATGTACGAAGTACATTAGCGGCGGAGTCGCAAAGACTTGCTATGCAAGTCTTACTGTATATATTATACCATAATGAAAATAAAAATTCCACTATTTTTACATTATTTTTTCACTATTTTTCATTATTATCATTAATATATTTTCCTTTTACGATTGTCGATGTATGCATTATCCTGTAAAATTATAGCAGGAGGTGCATAAAATATGCAATTAAATTTAGAAAAAATTGTCTGGTTTAATAAACCGAAAAAACAAGAAAAACTTACTGCTACATTGGGAAGTAATCAAAAACTATTTTTGAGCGATGCCCTGCGAAATCAATTACCCGAAAATATTCAATTCGGGTTTGATGCTAGCTCGCGAACACTGGTTATTGCAGAATCAGAGAACCCAAGGGACAAAAAGTGTAAAAACGGAATGGTATTTGGCTTAGTAGATGAAATCCTATCAACAGGAATGAAATTACCTGTATGCTTTGAGTTCGAATATGATGATGCAAACAAACTGTGGGCGGGTCAAGTTATACTTAGAAAGAAAAAGCAAGAGTATGATTTGGAACAAGTCCTGGCACTTTATAAACCGCTTTCAGAGAAATTGTTTATCCAAATCGGAAAAACTACACCTAAAGAAGACCGGCGACAAATTATTGCTCTTGCAATTTGCGAAGCAGTAAAGGAATATACACCTGCATTTGGCGACTTTGAAAAGTTCATTACCAAGCGTGCCAAAGAATCACTAAAAATTAAAAATCGTCATTATGTAAAATATAATATGGATAAATCGATGGACGCATCTTTAAATGATGAAAGTAACGACGGCTTTAATTTATATTCTGTAAATAGCTTTATTGATTCTGGTTATTTACGAGCCGAAAACAGAATTATGGAAGAACAATTTGTGCAACAACTTAGCAAAAATGAGTCTAATGTTTTGATGCTTTTAAAGAAAAGATTAACAATTTCTGAAATTGCACAGAAATTAGAGATTTCAGAAGAAAAAGTTAAGTTTTTTGCAAAAACTGTCGCAGCGAAGCGAAAACAGTTTTTTTCTTAAACCCTTTAATAGCGCAGTTTTGCGCTATTCGACAAAAAACTTTCTATTTCGCGCTATTCCGACCATACAGTGAGAGTAACATAGAAACTTTTTATTTTTCAGGAAACCAACAATTTCATATTGTGGTTTCCTGAATTTCAAAAAAAGTGTTCCTTGATTTATTTTTTTCGAACACTTTTTTTATATCGAAGTGGCGTAACTGTGTGCCTTTTAGGGATTTCCTATTCGTATCTTGTTTCGCAAAAACTTACCGCAAAATGATGAATTTTCTCAAAACCATTGAAAATTATGACTAATTATGCTATAATATGATATATTTGGAGAGTTATTCGGGTAGGTGCTATGGTGGAAAACGGAATTATATTAAAAGTTAAGACGATGGGCTTTCAGGATCAGATAAAATTTGTTCGTATGCATCTGCAGCTCAGTCAGGAAGATCTTGCAAGACAAATGGGTATTTCCTTTGCAACTGTAAGCAGATGGGAACGAGAAAACAGAAAGCCACAGCTTGCTCTGCTCGGCAAGTTCTATTCCTTTTGTCAAAGGAACGGAATAGAAATAGACTTATCTGATAATACGAATATATGATGGAGGAATAAAAAATGAGTATAGCTTATGGAATCCTCTGCGTCATATCGCTGGCTTTGATTGGTGTGTGCCTCGCAGTTGATAGAAAAAAAGATATATGTTTGTTGCTTTTATTTATATCGGTGTTTGTGTGTAACCTGGGACAGTTTTTGATTTCAGTTGCGCCAAGCCTTTCCTCTGCACTTAACGGTAATAGGATTGCATATTTAGGTCAGGTTTTTCTGCCGCTTCTTATGCTGAAAATGATACTGAATTTATGTAGTCTTAATTATAAAAAGTGGCTTCTGCCTACGCTTTCATTTATCAGCATAGCCGTGCTTTTCGTAACACTTACACCTGGATTTTTCCCTTGCTATTATAAAAATGTTTCAATAGAGGTTGCAGATGGAGTAACAAGGCTTATTCGTGATTACGGCCCTTTGCACTTACTCTACTACATATATCTGCTTTCGTACTTTGCTTTAATGCTGATTGTAATTATACACTCTGCGGTTAAAAAGAAAATTACATCTACACTCCACACAACCTTCTTATTGTGTGCGGTGCTGTGCAGTATTATAATATGGTTTGCAGAACAGTTCTTTCCTCGTGGATTTGAATTTTTAACGGTGTCCTATGTGATTTCTGAGCTTTTCATTTTGCTTTTGTACGGAATTTTACAGGAGTACGGTATCAGGGGTGAAAACGGAAGCATCATAATCGCAAACACTTCAAAGAAAGCAGAAGAATATCTGTCAGGAGCGATTCAATCTGACGATGATAGCACAGCACTTTTTAGTGAAAAAGATATTGACTGCATATTAGCATGCGAGAAAATCGTCAGTCGGATTACCGAAAGAGAAAAAGAGGTCTTGATAAAACTGCTTGCCAACAAACAACGAAAAGAAATTGCAGACGAGTTGTTTGTAACCGAGAGCACTATCAAAAAACATACAAGCTCCATTTATGCAAAGTTCAATGTAGCAAACCGATTTGAACTATATGCTAAATTAAAAAAATATATCTGAAACTGACAAATTTGCCGTCCATTGAAAAATGGGCGGTTTTTTTACTGTATAGGAAACTTTGTTCCTATACAGTAAAAACTTTGATTATATTGCCGTGCAAATTTTTTTGAAAAGCAATAGCTTTTCAAAAATGCACATGGCATAAGAAAAGCGATATTGCTCCGCACTTCCGCCGCAGGCGGTGCGGCGAAGCCGCTTTTCTTGGCGTAAAATCAGGCATGGTAGCCCCGGGTCTACCCCCTAAAATTCCAAAAAGTAGCCCTAAGTCCACCTCTCAAATCAGCAAAAGTAGCCCTAGGGCTAATATACAAAATAAGGATTTTTAAATAAAATTATATTATAAATAAAGGAGGTAGTACGATGCTGAGTCCAATCACAAAAAAATACACAGACGAATCGTCAATGAAACAGTTTAAGTTTGTTTTCTATTGCGACTGTTGTGGTAAGGCAATCCAAACACAGGCCTATGACTTCAACAGCGCTTTTGCACAAAAAACTTTTCTGTCCAATGATGAAAAAGAAGCTCGTGCAATCATTTATGCAAATGAACATGCGGCAGCATATGAGCGCGCAAACAACGAAGTAAGGTTAAACTTAAACCGTTGTGAAATATGCGGGGATATGATTTGCGAGGATTGCTCCGTATATTCAGGCGAGCTTGGTGGCGGAGTTTGCTGCACAAAATGTGCACAAGCAAACAATGAGATAAAAATCGCAAAATAAGTACTCTACCATTATGAAGGGAGGTAAATTCCATGGATGTGGTACAAAATTATAAATGTCCTTGTTGTACAGCACCTTTAGTGTTTGATGCCGAAACGCAGAACTTAACATGTGAGTCTTGCGACAATACATTCCCACTTGAAACGATGCAGCAAATGACAGAAGGCTCTGCCGATTCCGGCGGCACATCAAAATACGATTGGGAAAGCTATACGCCAAGAAATTATGAAGACACAAACGAGGTTACTCTTTCAAATTATTCATGCCCCTCCTGCGGAGCAGAAATTCAGGGCGATGATACACTTGGCTCCACAGTTTGTCCATATTGCGGCAACTCCACTATTGTCAAAGGACAATTTGAAGGAACACTAAGGCCTGATTACATAATTCCGTTTAAGCTAAATAAAAAATCTGCAATAGAGGCTTTTGAGGGTGATTTCAAAAATGCACCGTTTTTGCCCGATGAATTTAAGAATAAAAGAAAAATTGAAGAGATGGCAGGCGTATATGTTCCGTTCTGGATGTTTGATTGCGACTGTGATGCGGCAGTAAGCTACAATGCAGAAAGGATAACCGCATGGAGCGATTCAAATTATAATTACACTAAAACTGATTATTTTAAGTTATTCAGAAGTGGTACTGTTGGCTTTGCCAATATCCCTGTGGATGCCTCTAAAAAGGCTGAAGATAGTTATATGGAGGCTGTAGAACCCTTTAACTATGAAGATGCCGCTCTATTTAGCGGAGCGTATCTTTCTGGATACTTGGCTGATAAATATGATGTATCGGCAGAAGAAAGCATCGAAAGAGCGAACGAACGAGTTAAAAATTCAACTGTTGAGGCTTTTAATGATACGACAAACCGTTACACAGCAGTAATTCCCGAAAACTCAAGGGTAAGCTTTTCAAACGGCAAGATAAGATATTCCCTCCTTCCTGTATGGATGCTCAATATTAAGTATATGGATAAAATGTATAAATTTGCTATTAACGGACAAACAGGAAAAGTCGTTGGTGAATATCCTGTTGATAACAGCAAAAAGTGGAAGTATTTTTGGAAGATTGCTGCTATTACATATGTAGCAGCCGCCGCTATTGGCTGGATGCTTTTGCATTAAGGGGGGTGGTCGATATATGAAAAAATTACTTTCTTGTGTTTTACTTACTCTACTCTTACTCACTCTGTTTTTGCCCGTATATGCATCATTTGAAAATCCTTCAATTGTGGATGAAGCAGGATATTTGATGCAATCAGAGCTTGCTTCCCTTTCAAAAGAGCTTGATAAGGTCAGAGAAAAATATGATTTTGAGGTTGCAATTTATACCCAAAGCGATATGACATCAAGCACAGCTGAGGAATCCGCAGACGATATTTACGATTATCAAGGCTACGGTGCAGGCGAAAATGATGACGGAATTATGCTTTATATCTGCTCGGACACCCGTGAATATCACTTCACCACTCACGGCAAAGGATTAAAGTATTTCAATGCAAACGGACTTGCATATTTGGAGAGCAAGGTTGTGCCGCATCTTTCGGGAAACGATTATTATGAAGCGTTTGAAGAATATATAGAAACCACAGATGAACTCCTCCAAATGGCAAAGGACGGCAAGCCTTACAACGAAAAGCAATACAGTATGAAATATCTGTTTGGCGTCATTATAGTATGCCTTATTGCACCGCTTCTGATAGCATTTTGGATGATGAAAAGAAAACTCAAAAAAATGAAAACAGCGGTAGAAAATGATTATGCCGCAAATTACATAAAGCCCGGAAGTATGAGAATTGACATATCAAGAGATTTATTCCTGTATTCAAGGATTACGAAAACAGAAAGACCAAAATCAAGTTCAGGCACACATACTTCATCCTCCGGCAGAACGCACGGCGGACGAGGCGGAAGCTTTTAATTAAAAGATGTTAATTGAAATTAACATATATAAACAATAATATTTAAGGAGGCAAAGATTATGGGATTAGGCGATTTCTTTAAAAACATTTTTGGTAAAAAGACCTGTGCATTTTGCGGAGGCGAATGCGGTATGATGAGCCGCACAAAAATTAAGGGTGATGAGTATATCTGCTCAAAATGCGATGATATGTGCTCAAACTTTATCAGAAAAAGCAGATTTACAAAGCCGGAGCTCGAAGGACATATGGAGTATATGAAACGCTCTGACAGAATTTACAAAGAAGTAATTCTGCCGAATGTCCAAAAACACGAGTCTTATCCGTCAGCAACACAAAGACAGGGTATTGAGTTCTTTGATGATTTTGGAATGTTCCGTATTATAGACGGTTCCAGAGACAACAAGGAAAACTATCCAAAGGAATTATTCCGCTATGACCAGGTGGCAAGCTATGAGCCGTATTACGAAGAAGCTGAGCCTGAAGAAGCCGGTAAACCGAAAGTATTCCACGAGGGCGGTATTATCATAAGACTTGTCGGTGCACTTGACGACACCACGAAAATGCAAAAAGGCCTCCGTGCTCACCCGTACATCACAGAAGAAATTAAGGTGTGCTTTGCAACTAACGACAGAGAAAAAGAAAATTATCTTAAATATGCAGAAAATGCAATCCATCACTTTGATTACATCTTTGGTGTAGAAAGTAAGGGCTTGTTCAGCTTTGGTATGTCAAAACAGGAAAAGCGTGATCTAAAAGCTGCAGTTGCCTTTACCAAAACTGCATTTGATGCTGTAAAGGTTGCAAAGAATGGCGGCGAAATAACTGACGAAAAGAAAGCCGAAATTATGGAAAATATGAACGCTATTGACGATGCACAAACCGGTGGGCTTGCAGCGTACACAAGAGCGGCTGATAGCGCGGAAGCAAAAATTCAGTAAATTATCAAAATATTAAATTTAAGGAGGAATTATATCATGAAGAAATTATTATCTGTTGTTTTGGCACTTACGTTGGTTTTATCACTGGCAGCATGTGGCGGTAATAAAGGTGAAAAGATTACACTTTATGAAGATACATGGGAGGGCGACAATGTAAAACTCGCAGTAGATTTTTATTATCCTGAAGATGCGGGCATTACTTTAGAGGGCGACGAAGAATATCCAAACTGGATAGATATGAAATACGAGTCAAAAAATATAGCAATTTGTCCTGCAATTTTTGAGGACACAACCTTTGATGCAAACAAAGAGTATGCAAAAGAAAACGAAGAAACATACGAAGAGTTTAAACTCAATGGATATGATTGCTATGGCTTTGACGACTTTGGTGGATACTGTATTTATGTGCATTTAGAAGAAGTTTCAGAAACAACTGACAGATACCTTGTAATTAATACAGAAACTATTGATTACAGCAAGGATGGTACTCCTGAGGACAAAGCTCAGTACGAAGATGAGGATATCAAGAAAATTGTTGACTCCTTTGAATATCGCGGTGTAGTTGAATATCCTGAAGAGGAAGAAAAAACAGAAAAATAATTAAAGGAGACAGATTAAAATGAAAAAATTATTAGCATTATTATTGGCAGGAATTATGATTTTTGCACTTGTTGGATGTAACAATGCAGAAATTTCAGACGAAACAGACAATTCAGGTTATTCGGAAGAACTCGATGAATCCGAAGAAGTAGTAGACAAAATCAATATGACCTACGGTGATGACGAAACAAAGATTACACTGCATAAGCCTGATGGTGCATTCTTTTCAGTTGATGCAGAGGATGCCGAAGATGCAGGCGACATTGTAATCATGCTTGCTGACGATTATTCCTGGGATGCAGAAATTATGGGATATAAGCATTTTGAGGGAATCAGCAGTAACGAGCCATTTGTAGAGTATTATTTTGATGGTGCGGCATCTGATGATTATACATTCTATGAACAGGAATCAACTGACCTTGGCATTGATTTTGAAGGAAAGCCTGTAAAACTCATAAGATATACTTATAAAGAGGTAGATGACGAAGAAGAATACAAGGCATGCTTCGTAGGATTTGAATACAAAGGCACAGAAGACAGCGGGCTTTTTGGTCTGAAAATTACTCCTTCTGATGAAGAGCTTTCAGATGACTACATAAAAGATTTGTTCACACAGATTTTTGCTTCTTAAAAGTCTTAAAATGTGCGGAAGGGAACCCGAGTGTTCCCTTCTTCTCAAAACCCTTCGATATGAGGTTGAAGGGCTTTGAGAAGAAGACTTTCTTCGCGAGAAAGGAGGACTTTTATGACAAAAAGATTCGTATGTATAGGAATGGTGGTTTGCATCTTGCTTTCCTTTTGCTCTTGTAAAAAAGCACCAAACAACATTGTAAATGAAATTCCTAAGGGAGAAATATCCTTCATTTCAGTAATGCTTGGTGATAAAAACATCGAGGAATGGAATGAGAACAATGTTATTGCAAATGTATCATGGGACAAACTGAAGCTTTCAGAAAATGACGAGAAGAAATTCCCCGAGTTTAAAAAGACCTTTGATAAGATTAATGATGAAGCATTAAATGATGCAAAAGCATTGATGTATGAACTCTCGGGCGCTGCCAAGGATTTAGAGGGTGATAAATACAATCCTCTTTATCTTGAAGGAGTGTCAGAAGTATATTTACAAAGAGCCGACACAAAGATTGTAAGCTATGTAGAGGAGGTATTCGTACATTCCGGTGGCGTACACCCCGATTATCATTACATAACATCTAATTTTAATCCAAAAACGGGCGAAAAACTAATATTGACCGATGTTATGCCAAGTATTAAGGGTTTGCCTGATGTTCTGGAAAGTGAACTGAACACAAAATACGATTATCTGAATTTCGGTGAAAATCAGTTATGGACGATTTTTAACGAGTATTCTCCTGAAGATTACAATTGGACGCTTGATTATCAGGGCATTACATTCTGGTTTAGTCCTTATGATATAGCCGCCTATGCAGCAGGCCCTCTTTCTGTGAAAATCTATTTTGATGAAGAACCTTATATTTTCAATGAAGAATATACAAAGGCACCTTCCGGAAACTTTTGCTTGATGCTTCCGATGCGTCAAAAGATTGATTTTGACTTAAACGGAAACGATGAGGAAAAAGACTACATAGAAATAGATACTTCATTAGACCAATATGGCTCATACAATATGCTGTCGGTTACGGTAAACGGAAAAACTTATACCGATGAAATCAACTATGCTTACGATTTTGATGTTTATTTAGCACATATCGGTGATAAAAATTATATTTATTCAGATTCGTTCTCAGACAATGACTACCATATGTTCTGTACATGGGACATAAATGGCGATACTCCAAAAATGACACAGGAGCTTTATGGTACTGAAGTTGATTATGAGTATATAGAGGAAGGCTTTGAAGATGGTACAGTGTATAAGCAAGCCTTTAATAATCCTAAATTTTTAAGGCTTGAAACAAGGTTTGAAATATTGGGAACCCGTGGAGCTACAGCAACATATAAACTAAGCGAAACAGATGGAAAACCAGAAATGACAGATAAAGCCTACACCTTCAATTACGGTCATGATGTAAAAACAGCAATACCTCTTAATGTAGAGCTTCTGCCTGAAATGGAAAAAACAGAGCTTCCTATTGGCACATCACTCACACCATATCAGACAGACGGAAAAACTTTCGTTGATTTAAAAACAGAAAACGGCTCAGTTGTAAGGCTTAATATTGATGTTTCCGATTGGCCGAGAAAAGTAAACGGTATTCCTGAAGATGAATGCTTTGAAGAATTATTATATGCGGGGTGATTTTATGAGAATGGTAAGAAATATTATGAAATTTATGACTGTTATCACAATGCTGGCATCACTCTTTGGGTGTGCAACAGAAAAACCACAACCGCTTGACAAAACAGGTATGGTATATAAGGACTCGGATTACAGAAGTATATATGCAAATGTATTCGACTTTGATAATTACGATGGTCAGCCGATGTTTGCGGTGGCATTTTTAGGATATGGTGACAGAATGGAGTTCCGTCATACATATATTGAAGGAATTTTTGCTGACTTGGATGATTTTGCCATAGAGCAGATTGGTCACATTGATTACGAGGGCGATGAATGGTACTTAATCGTGCCGAGATACAAAGAAGATGTTGATATAACAAATCTTGATACAGGCGAAGTCCACACCATATATAACGGCGAAGCATTTACCGTTAAATGTAACTTGTCTGATTTACATTCAAATATTGAAATCAGCACAGAGCTGAATTTGAGCGGACATAAATTCAGCCCTCAAATCGGCGGTGACGGAAAGCTTATTAAAAACCCCGATGTGTGGGATATAACAGATTATGGAGTAATGGATGAAAATTTATATGTTCAGGAAGGAGAATAAATTATGGGATTATTAAAAGCAGGAATTGGAGCACTTGGCGGAGTACTCGCTGACTCCTGGAGAGATTATTTTTACTGTGAGAGCATGGATAGCGACACCCTTGTTGTAAAAGGTGAGAAAAAAGCAGGCGGTCGTTCTTCCAACAAAAAAGGAACTGACAATATTATTTCAAACGGTTCTATCATCAATGTCAACGACGGACAGTGTATGATGATTGTAGAATCGGGAAAGGTTGTAGAACTTTGTGCAGAGCCGGGCGAATTCGTGTATGACACAGGCACGGAACCAAGCCTTTTCTATGGTTCATTAGGCGAAAATATCAAAAAGAGCTTCTCTGAGGTTGGCAAGCGTTTCACCTTTGGCGGCGAACCTGCAAAGGACCAGAGAGTGTATTATTTTAACACAAAGGAAATTATGGGAAATAAGTATGGCACTCCTTCTCCTATTCCTTTCAGAATTATGGATCAGGCTATTGGCTTTCCTCTTGATATTAAAATCCGCTGTCACGGCGAATATTCTTACAGAATTACAAACCCCATGCTTTTCTATACCAATGTATGTGCGAATGTAGAAAACGCATTTACAAGAGATGAAATTGACGGGCAGTTAAAGAGCGAACTTTTAACAGCGCTTCAGCCTGCAATGTTCAAGATTTCGCAGAACAACATTTACTACGGTGCGATCCCTGCATATACAATGCAGCTTGCAGATGAACTCAATGAGCTTTTATCTTCTAAGTGGAGAGACAGACGAGGTGTTGAAATCGTAGAGTTTGGCGTATCTTCTGTTAATGCAACAGAAGAAGATGAAGCAAGAATTACCGAGTACCAGAGAAGTGCTGCTATGGGCAGAGATGCAAATATGCTCCGCGGACATATGGCAGGTGCAACAGCTCAGGCTATGAATACTGCCGCTGCAAATGAAAATGGTGCAATGGCAGGCTTTATGGGTATGGGTATGGCAGGTAATATGATGGGCTCAATGGCAAACTTCATGCAGGGAGCAAATACAAGTCAGGATACAATGGTTAATCAGCCTGTTGGCGGCAGCGCATCCACGCAAGGCGGATGGAAATGCGAATGCGGAACAGAAAACAGCGGGAAGTTCTGTCAGAACTGCGGCAAACCTCAGCCTGCACCATCCGGCTGGACCTGTTCTTGCGGCACAGTAAATCAGGGTAAATTCTGTCAAAACTGCGGAAGTAAGAAGCCTGAAGGAGCTCCTTTATACAGATGCGACAAATGCGGCTGGACTCCTGAAGATCCTATGAATCCTCCGAAGTTCTGCCCTGAGTGCGGAGATATTTTTGATGAAAGCGATAAGCAGTAATATTGGAGGTGCCATTATGAACTATATTGGTAAATGGCGATTTCATTCTATCGGCGTAATAAACGAGTCAGGCGAACTTATATATTTGAGCGCAGAAGAATATCTGAATTCTCCTATGCCTTATATTGATGAAACAGATGAAGATGCAGTTGCCGATGAAATGCGTGAAAGAAAGCAAATTACAAGTTCGTTAATTGAAATTTGCGATAACGGAAAGCTCTTGATGCTTATTCCTATTCCAAAAGAAGAATATGAAAGTTATCTTGCTGAATTGGAAAGCGACGGAGAAAAAGAACTTCGCCCCGGAATGATTTGTATGAGATGTTCTGATTGGGAAGAAAGAAACGGAGAACTGTGGTTTGATTCCGGTATTGAAGGCGAAGCATTTGGTGAGGATACGGATACTTGGGCAAAGGCTATGGATGAAAACGGACTATTCACATTTATGACAATGCGATATGAAAAGGAGTGAGAAAGTTATGGGCATTTTCGATTCTTTAAAAAATATAGCTGAAAGCACAATAAAAAGAGAGGCTTCAAAGACGATTACCAATGCAGTAAATTCTATTGGTAAGGGCAAAAACAGATCGGAACGCTTTAGCTTTACTGCTGTTCCACAAAATTTAAGTGAGCTTCAGGCTCTTCCTGAAGCAACACTTGATACCCCTTTCAAAACTGCAGCACTTACCATACTTGCATTGTGCTTGTATAAAGATAATCCCGACAGCGTTATGGAAATACTTGACTTTCTCAAAGGTCCCGAAAGCGTAAGTCCTTATGAAAAGCAGTTTTATAAAGACAGACTTTATGAAAAAGAATATATACCATTTTCATATTTTGACGGTGCAACGCCTGACAACGGTTATACTCCATCTCAACCTATGACAATAGCAATATATGAAAATCCGTATTCCTTTGATAATGAAAATTGGGCAACCCTTTGGGTTAAAAGTGGCGGTGCTGACAATATGCGTTCTGTAAAGCTTCGTCAGAAGCCTTCAACAGGACAATGGTTTTTGAACGATATTCAATGCCTTTCTGAAATCAGACTTCCAAAAGAAGCCGATCCTTGGGCATAGCTATGGAAAATAAACTTATCGGATGTTGGGTAAGCGCAGAGCTGTCCTTTTGTGCATATAATTTTCTGCATGACGGGAAGGGATTCTATTCCTTTTTTGAAGCAAAAAAAGAATTTACATATAGAGATAACGGAGATAGTGTAATAATTCATTTTTCAGGTGATTTGATGTCAAGCACATTCAAATATACTGCCACAGAAGATGTATTGCTGATAGAGGACAGCTTTGGAACTCTTGTAAAGTACAAAAGAAATGAGGAGGGATTACAAGAATGAAAAAATTCTTGAGTGTTTTATTAAGCTTAATAATGGTTTTGTCATTAGTACCAATGACCGCATTTGCATCAGATGAAATTCTTGTGGTTACAGTGCTTAATATTGATGCACCAGTTGATGGGGAAGAATTTGACCGTTTTGCAGATATTCCAAACGGTCAACCATATAAGATTTTCAGTCAGCCTGAATGGTATGATGAAACCGACAAAAGATTTCTTGAGACTGGTGATACTTTTGAAGACGGACATATCTATACGGTAAATGTATGGCTTGAAGCAAATGACGGATATGAATTTAAGTCTACTACTACAACAACAGATGTAAAGGCATCTATAAATGGAAAAACTGCAGAAGCAGGAAAAGCTTATGAATATCAACGATGGGCAATGGTTGTTGTGTCTTATACATTTCCGGCGGTTGAGAAGGCAAAACCGGTTGGTAAAGTTGAAATAGAAATATCCAAACCAAAGGCAGGCGAAACTGTATCCTACGATGCAAAGCTTACGGGTGAGGGCGTTAGACTCATGACTCGTATTCCTGACCTTAAAGATGTATATAAAAATGCTATTAACGGTATAGAATGGGATGACGAAACCTCAAATCATAATATGAAAAAGGGAGAAACCTTTACGGTCGGTCACGAATATGGACTCAGCATATTTATTGAGCCTGAAGCCGGGTACAAGCTTGACAATACAAACAAGGATTACTCTGTCACAATAAACGGTTCAAAAGCATTACCTATTGACGGATTTGGAGAGGATCGTCGGGGATATTATATCAGTTATGATTGTATAGGTGAGATTGGTGCTGTAAATTTCAACATT
>JAZQEC010000004.1:0-1527 GCA_045538755.1 Clostridia bacterium | reverse complement strand
GATGGTAGAAACCACCCTTTACATATTAACTCTTGATTTTTTATGCTGCCCGACACATCTTCGTTTTCATCGTCACGAGAAAGTCTTGCGTACAAGGCAGTTATCTTTTGGCTTGACTGTTTTTTACTCATATAACTCCTTTCTACAGTCAACATGATATGAATTGTAGGACACGTTTATCATATCACATCTTTTCGCTAAGTTCAACACTTTAAAGCGTGAAATCGCACTATTTTTGTTTTAGTATTCGTTCTGTTTTTTCTCGCAAGGTTTCAGTTGCATCGACATTAAAATGCGAACGCACGGTGTAAACTGTTCCGCCGATTTCTTTTTCAAAATCAATCTTGCGTGGAAACTGTTTGCAACGAAACCAAGCAATACGTTCCGACTTTGTCATTGTTGAGAGTATGTTTTCGATTTGCTCAATGCTGTTTAGCATTTCGGTTATGAGTTTATGTTCATTGTCGGTCAGGTCCGAAATTTCATAATTCATTTACTGTCTCCTTTCTTTGGTTTTGATATTTTTCTTTAAGGGTTTCAGGGAACTTTCCCTGACAAGCGAATTTGTCCGTACAGATTCAGTGCTTGTTGAGACTTACGCTGAGCAAAAAGTCGAAACAAGCCTTTTTGTGGCTACAAATTCAGTGCTTGCTAATACTGATGACACGGCATCAAAAAGTCTTGGCAAGCGGATTTGAATATACAAATCCATTGCTCGTTAAGACAGATGCCATTTAATTTTTGCTGTTGTGATTTCGCAACTTATGTTTTTGTTTCTTCGCAAACTCACTTGCGGCAGAGCGTCGTTCTTTGCTGTACGGCTCTGTGAGTCTGAAACAAAATCTTCCTTTCTCAATCTCAAACATCAGTCTTCCGTCTTCGGAATCGTCAACCAGCTTACACAAGTCCGGATGTTTTTCCGAATAAGCTGACAAACGATTTTTTAAATCAGTGTTGTAGGTTGCAATCGTGATTATCGGACTTGCTTCATCAAAAAATATCTCAGTTGTCTTTTGATATTTCTTTAATCCTGTCTTCAAAACATAAACCTCCTTTCCCAAAAATTATTTTTCAAAAGGCGGCTTTTTTGAATGATTTTTCGTAGGTGAACAACTGTAAAAAGCAGGTTTCATCTGACAGAAATTTTTGAAACGATGCAGATATAAATCAAACACTCTCCAATTAGATTTTTGCGTTTTCTACAGTTCTGAAATAAATTTAAGCAAAACAAAAAAGCCGTCACACAGACAACATCAATCGGCGGGAGCGTTGCTCTCGCTTTTACAAATGATGTCTTATGTAACGGCTTTGAAATTTAAAACAATCTCAAAGGCATACTGTTTTCTAATACCACACCACCTGAAGCATTCGCCACGTACAGTATCAACAAAGGTGAGGAGTGCGATAATTTTCTCTTAGCATATCGCCGGCTTTAGGCAGATTTACATCCGCAATCAATTACATCGTTATTCAATTGTCAATTTTAAATTTAACTTACTATACCACACGGAACATTTGTTTGTCAAG
>JAZQEC010000003.1:0-1712 GCA_045538755.1 Clostridia bacterium | reverse complement strand
CTTGGCGGCGAGAACAACATTGGGTTGGGAAGTGATTTTGACGGAGTTGACTGTCTGCCGTCAGGAATCTGCGGTATACAGGATATGGATAAGATTATAAAAATGCTTCCGTACACAACCGAAATTCGTGAAAAAATAGCATTCCGTAACTTTTTGCGGGTTGTAAAAGCACATAATTGTTGAAGTTGCATACTTATGTATAAAATAAAAATAATATTTTGTGCAAGAGATTTTGAAATTTTTGTTTTGTAAATATTGCATTTTTTGTGTAAAAGTTGTATAATAAAGTATGTTTTAAAGAAAAAATGAAATTTTTGCAGAGTAGAAAATGCAAAATCGAAATTCGGAGGGCAATATGATTTCAAAGAAAGCGGCAGGAGTGTCACCTTCACCGACACTTGCAATAGACTCAAAATTCAAGGAAATGAAAGCAAACGGCGAGGACGTTGTGGGCTTTGGCTGTGGTGAACCGGACTTCGATACTCCGGAGCATATTAAAAAAGCGGCGATTGATGCTATTATAAATGGCGAAACAAAATATACACCTGCAAGCGGTACACTTAAATTAAGACAGGCAGTTGCAGAAAAGTTTAAGCGTGAAAACGGTCTTTTGTATAAACCAACAGATATTGTTGTTTCAAATGGTGCAAAGCACTCACTTATAAATGCGTTTCAGGCAATCTGCAATCCGGGCGATGAGGTAATTATTCCTGCTCCGTACTGGGTAAGTTATCCGGAAATGGTTAAGCTCGCAGACGGTGTTCCTGTAATTGTGAATGCAACAGAGGAAAATAATTTCAAGGTTTCAGTAAAAGACCTTGAGGCAGCACTTACACCAAAAACAAAAGCAATTATAATTAACAGCCCGTCAAACCCGACAGGTATGGTTTACACAGAAAGCGAGCTTCGTGAGATTGCTGACTTTGCTGTAAAGCATAACATTTACGTTGTGTCTGATGAAATTTATGAACATCTTATATATGAAGGAAAGCACGTAAGTATTGCATCGTTTGGTGAAGAAATCAAGAATTTGACAATCGTTATAAATGGTGTTTCAAAGACGTTTGCGATGACAGGCTGGAGAATAGGTTATGCCGCTGCAAACCCTGAAATTGCAAAGGCGATGGCAAACATTCAGTCACATGCATCTTCAAATCCGAACTCTATTGCGCAGGCGGCGACTATTGCAGCTTTAGAGGGCGGGATGGAAGCAGCTTTTGAAATGCGCAAGCAGTTCAAAAGAAGACGTGATTTTATGGTGGAAATGTTCTCAAGCATTGACGGCGTTTCCTGCAAGCGTCCAAATGGTGCATTCTATATTATGATGAGTATTGATGAGCTTATCGGCAGAACAATGTATGGTGTGACCATTAATAATGCTGACGATTTTGCAAAGCTTTTCTTAGATGTTGCAAAGGTTGCAGTTGTGCCGGGCACAGGCTTTGGTGCTGATAATTATGTGAGATGGTCCTATGCAACAAGTATGGATAACATTGTTGAGGGAATAGAGCGCTTGAAAAAATTCCTTCACGCGGCAGATTTTTAATTAAAAAGGTAATTTTAAATCCTCTTTCGGCATAGTATTTATTACTATGTACAAAAGGGGATTTTTTCGTGAAAAATTATAAAAAAATATTTTTTGTGGTATTTTTCGGTATGTATGTTTTAGGGATTATCGTTGGAGGAACGAGTCAGACAAGGCAGAAAAATCC
>JAZQEC010000002.1:0-190256 GCA_045538755.1 Clostridia bacterium | reverse complement strand
CAATGGTTTTCAAATACATAATCGCCGGTTTCCTTTTCTACGAATTGAATCAGATAAAAAGCCATCCAATGACTCTGTTTTTTTATCATATTATTATATCAAAAAAATGTCAGTTTTGCAAGCTTTTTTATGGGATTTTTAGAATTCTTTTTGTTTATCTTTTAAAAAATCCCACAAATCTTTGTATAAATATAATGAACCACATACAACAATCATTTTTTTTGTCTTGTCTGCTTCCAAAAGAGCTTCTTCTATACTTGGGAAGGAAGTCCCCAAAACACCTGCATTTGTGCCAATTTCCACAAGAGCATCCGGCTTTTCCGAACGCTCGTTTTCCTTAACAGAAGTAAAGTAAAATGTTTCCCCGGCAAAAAGAGATAAACTATCTTTAATCTCCTTATCTTTCATAAATGCAGACACAAAAATTTTGCTAACACCGGGATAATACCGTTCCAGGCTTTTATGAAGAGCACTCATACCGTTAAAATTATGTGCGCCATCAAATAAAATACGGTCGGTAACCCATACCAGTCTTCCTATATGTCGTGCCTTTGCAATACCCTCAAGAATAATATCATCTGACACTCCAAAATGCATTGCTGTTTCTATGGCAAGGCAAGCATTTTCGATTTGATGATAACCACTGATTCCACATAGAATTTCAGAAAGATGGCGATAAGAAAAAACTTCAAACTGTTCTTTGGGTTCAAAAATCTTTGGAGGCTCTGTTATATAAAGGGGTGCATTTTTATCGTTCGCACAATTCTCCAATACAGAAAGCGCCTCTTTATCTTGAAGAAGAGTAATAACCGGAACGCCTGATTTTATAATCCCGGCTTTTTCAAATGCAATTTGAGAAATCGTATCACCAAGAAGCGAAACATGATCCAAAGCAATACGGCAAATCACACAAGCCAACGGCTTTTCCACCACATTGGTTGCATCAAAACGACCGCCAAGCCCGGTTTCTAAAATAACGATATCGCAGCCCTGTTCCAAAAAATAACAACACGCTACTGCCGTCCATATTTCAAACTGAGAAGGAATCTCTCCCGTAGCTTCTTTGACATCCGGCAGAAAGGTTTCGATTTTCAATAGTAAACGATTCAGATCCTCATCTGAAATTTCCACACCGTCCACACTGATTCGCTCATTCACACGAACTAAATTGGGGGAAATATATTTTCCGGTTTTCTTACCATCCAAGGACATAATAGATTGCAAAAAGGAACAAACAGAACCTTTTCCGTTTGTTCCCGCAATGTGAATCACCTTTAACTGTTTCTGTGGATTACCAACACAATCCAACAGTTTTAAAATCCGTTCCAGCCCCAGATTGATGACTGTCTGAAAGCTATTGGCATATTGAATAAATTCATTGTTTTTTTTCATACAAATCAAAGCTCCTTTATATGCGGTTGCAATACCCGGTATAACAACCGAATGACAATAATCTGCACAGGCATCGTGATCAAAACCATAAATAAACGATCCATAAACACGATGGAAAAGAGACCCCAATTTCCACGATATAAGGTTCCCCAAAAACTTCCCAATATCAGATTTACAAAAATCCCCTGGGTTAAAACACAGCTGATAATCCGACTCCAGTTTTTTTTCTTACCATAAAAAAACAACCCGTATATCACGCCGTGTAATATCGCATTAATAGTCCATGGAAAAAAATACGCCATCCCTTTACTGTTGATAAGCATGCCCAAAATGTCAGCAGCACCACCGGCAACTCCACCCCAGAACGGGCCGAATAACGATCCCGCAAGTGAAATGGGAATAAAGCCGAAATCAATTCTGGTAACAGGGGTTTGAAATGACAAAAGACGCACAAAAACGATATTCATCGCAATCAACAGTGACAGATAAATCAAACGTCTGATTCTTTTCTTTTCTGACATAAAAAAAATCCTTTCTTGCAACACACTACAAAAAGGAAAGCAAAACGCCAAAAAATGGCAAATGTATTCTTTTGTAGCAACGGAATGCGGAAACAACATCGCAGATATAAGCTATCTTTCGTAAAAGAGACAACTTCCCGTCCTCTTTTCACTTAACGCATTGTTTCCTACTCTGCTTGTATGAGAACAAACCCGATTTGTTCTTTATTATGATACACCTTACAACATTTTTTGTCAATATAAAACCGTCATTTTCGGCAATTTCTCCAAAAAACATCCCACCTTTCTTCCAAACATATATTGTTATAACAAATAAAGAAAAACAGTTTTTTGGTGTTTTCTTGTATTTTATACTTGTAATTTGTTGAAAACTGTGTTATACTGTTCACATAATTTTCACAAAACTGTCACAAATCTACCATCTTTACTCTAACAATCGGCAGTTTAATACCAATAAAAAAAGAGAGGTAACCCTCCCATGCAACGTAAAGAAGGCCGAAGAATTAAAACCGGAACTCCTATGGATGCCGTTGCCGCATTCATTATGCCAAACCGTAACGGCGCATCCAATCAGTTTACGGCAACTGTAAATATTCAAAAATGCGAAAACTTGATTCGTATCAAACGCGCAGAAGGAATGAAGTCCTTTGGCATGATCCATATATTTATGGCAGCTTATACCAGAGTTGTTTCTGAACTTCCCGGAATCAACCGTTTCATCCGCGGACAACGGCTTTATGCAAGAAACGGAATTGAAATCTGTATGGCAATCAAAAAAGAATTTGCCTTAAATGCTCCGGAAACTGTTATCAAACTATATCTAACCCCTTTAGATTCCGCAACACAAATTTATGAAAAGCTTTCAAAAGAGCTGGAAGTAAACAAGCAAGAAGGCGATCACAATGCAATGGATGCCGCGGTCAAGGTATTGATTAGCTTTCCAAAGATTCTTTTAAAATTCACGGTATGGTTTTTAAAGACTTTGGATTATTTCGGACTGTTGCCCCGTTTTCTTACTAAGCTGAGCCCTTTTCACGGGTCGTTATTTATCACCAATATGGGATCCCTTGGAATGCCACCGATTTACCATCATCTCTATGATTTTGGAACCCTTCCCGTATTTATTGCCATGGGAAAAAAACGTACAGATTACGCCATCAGTAAAACCGGAGAATCCGTTGCCAACCGTGTGATAGATTTCACCGTTGTATGCGACGAGCGAATCTGTGACGGTCATTATTATGCACGTGCATTCAAACGCCTGAAACAGCTATTGGAAAACCCCACGGAATTATTTGAAACACCAAAAACAGTTGCCGAGGATATCCGATAATACAGAAAAAGCCTGCAGCACAAAAAAAGTGCTGCAGGCTTTTTAAATTTGTAAAACAAATTATTTACGGTAATATACCGAATCTACATCAAAAAAGGTTTTATTGATAAATTCTTTTTGGTTACGCATATTAAAACGGTCCAGATTGAATCGTTCCTGAATTACAACACCTTCTTTGGTAAACAAAGTACGCATGGCACCACTTACAGGACAAAAATAATTATAACCCATATTTTTCAGATAGCTTAACCGTTCATCTCCTTCCGGCAAATGGTAACCGAAGGGGCTGATATAAATATCCGGCTGCAACACCACATCATAAATCCGTTCTTTAAAACGGTTGGTATCATAGTGAAGGTTTTCATTGGAAACCGTACCGTCTTTAAAATAATCATTATGGGTATAGCTGTGACAGGCGATCAACCAACCGGTGTTTTTCAGAGCCTTGGCAACATTGGTTGCTTCTTTGATTAAGGTTTCTTTTTCTTCGCCTTCCGCTTTAATAAAGTTGTAGCCGAATGCACCCTCGTAACCGGTTACTGCAACCACACCTTTTGCACCACGGAAGGAAAAATCAGGATGTTCTTTTACAAATTGATCCAAAATCGGCATTACATCACCGTTATATGTAAGCTCGGTGTTTCCTTCAGGAGTCACAATTTCACAAGCAATTTCTCCGTTTTCATCCACGACCAGCCGATCTGCAAAACCGTCACCTGCCATATAATCGTAATAGTTTACATCATCAATCGAGATCACCAGCGGTTTTTTGCCCGGAGGAAGCAAAACCGGCTTGTCCTTTTGAATCAGATTCATAGGATACAGAATAAATCCTCTTTCATAAAGCTGTGGAAGCATAGCTTGAAACTCTGATACCGTAGTCATCCACATATCATAACCTTCTGCCTTATAATCATCGTCAAAAGCAAGCTCCGGATAAACAACCAAGCTATGAAAAAATACGTGATAAAACTGACCCGTATACTCAGTCAATGAAGAAAACTGTTCTTCAATCTCCTGTTTAGCTTGTACAATTCCATCGGCAGACTGATGTCCACAATCAGCAAGCACCTGTAGGGCTTCCTCAAAATAGTAGCCCTGACTTAACTGAGTCGCAGTTTCAATCGCATTGGAAATTGCAATTTTTTTCTCTTTTTGAGCATTTCCAAAAAGAATACACGAAACAATTAGACAAACCGCCAGAATGATTACCACATAAAAACGGCCGGTAAGTCTGATTCTGTTCTTCCCTTCCTGCATACCAAGAATCTCCCCCATATAAATTTCATTTCTTTGCATTAACAGAAAAAAGACATCCAAGGGATGTCTTTTTTCTTGGAGCTCCCGATGGGAGTTGAACCCATGACCTCATCCTTACCAAGGATGCGCTCTACCTACTGAGCTACGGCAGCCAACCAACGAATGATATTATAATACAAAACTTATAATTTGTCAATATCTTTTTTCAATTTTTTTTAATTTTTTTGAAAAATTTTTAATTTTATCAAAATATGGGAAATCGGGTTGCTTTTTATCAATAAAACAACCCGATTTTTTGCTGTTTTATACCAGATATTCCGGCAGTTTATCAATATCGTCTTCAATTTGCCAATCAATGGGAGTCTGCCCTGTCATCTGTAAAAACTGATTGGTTTTGGAAAAATGCTTACAATCCCAAAAGCCGTTATACGCAGACAGCGGGCTGGGATGCGCCGCTTTCAGAATCAGATGCTGGGGGGCTGTAATCAGACGTTCTTTGGTTTTTGCATTGGCGCCCCATAAAATAAACACGATTGGCTTATCCCGACCGTTTAACATACGGATGACTTCATCAGTAAAATTTTCCCAACCGCAGCCTTTATGAGAATTGGCTTCGTTTTCACGCACAGTTAACACATTGTTTAACAGAAGAACACCCTGCTTTGCCCATTTTTCCAAAAAACCGTTTCCCGGAATTTTACATCCCAGGTCATTATGTAACTCTTTATATATGTTCATCAGTGACGGCGGAATGTCAACGCCTTTTTTGACAGAAAAAGAAAGACCGTGGGCCTGTCCTTTGCCGTGATATGGGTCCTGACCGATGATAACAGCTTTTACTTTGGAATAAGGAGTCAACTTTAAGCTGTTGAAAATGTCATACATATCCGGATAAACCGTATAATTAGAATACTCATTAACCAAAAAGGAACGAAGCTTCAGATAATAAGGTTTGTCAAATTCACCTTTTAATACAACATCCCAATCATTATCAAATTTTACCATAATTTTTTCCTCCGGAATTCTTTAGTCTTTATTCATAACATGCAATACTATCGCTACAACCGTTCCCACAACAGAACCAATGGGAATGGAAAAGAAAAGATAATACACGGCATCAAGGCTGACAAAGGGACACCACAAAGGGTATACAGTCATCCAAACGAAAAGCATCACACCGTATAACCAAACCAGCGCCAAAATGCTTATTACAAGATAGAGCAATAAATACTTCACTTTCTCATATCGTAATGTAAACACCGGAACCAAGGAGGCTAAAATAACACCAATACCGGCACAAAGCTCCCAGGAGAGCTTTCCGATTTTTTGAACAGGTAAATTCACCACAAAGAAATTCTGCCAGCCGGTCAGGAATCCCGCCCCTAAAACTAAAAGCGCATAAACTAAAAAAGAGATTGCACCTGCAAGAACACCAATCTTTATTGATTTTTTCCAAGAATCAAGTTTCATTTTTAACCTCCAAAACATTATTTTTTTAAAAACTACATTCTGTTATATTTTGAAAAAAGGATTGTTTATTTATTGTTTAACCCTTTTGGAACGACAAAAAACTGTTTTTCTGCATTTTGGGCAATCTGATACACGTCTTGAAACACATAAGGTTTCAATGCAAACCTTTCAAAGGCTTCTCCTTGAGGAGAGGCTCCGCCGCAGGCGGTGGTGAGGTGTAGATTGCGAAAGCAATCGTAATTGCTTTTCACCTCATCCGAGTTGCTTTGCAACCCACCTCCCCTTACACAGGGAAGGCTTTTTTTCATCATTATTCCACATATACATATTGCGAGGCATAAGGTTTAGATGCAAACCTTTTTATGCTCTATCCATAAAAAGCATTAAAATCAACATTATTACAAAAACAGGAATAGGTAAAAATTGAATTATAAAACTAAATTTACTCTTTCCTCTTTTTCTTGCTAGTACCGATGTGAAAACACTTGCAATTGATAAAAGTGGAATAGAAAACCCAAGCCAAATAATTATATCTATAAGTAAATTCTTTAACGAAGAATTTATTTCTGCGGGAGCATCCGCAAAAAATATTGTAAAAACTCCTATAATTGACAATGGCACATATATGATTGATAGTATAACATTGAAAATAACACCTTTTTTGTCAAGAGAATTATATTCATATTCCTTTTTCTTTGGTATGAAAAATACTATTACCAGAATGACTACCACCAACATTTTCAAAACATCTATCAATGTAATATTAAATCCCATACATATACCACTCCTTTCGCCAAAATTCGACATATCTCAATTGCGACACATAAGGTTTAGATGCAAACCCTTTTAGCCGTAATTTATGTTGAGTTAGGAACAAAAAAAATTCACTTCACTTCAAACCAAGATACATCTTTTAGTTCATCCCACATAGCGACTGATTTATTATAACTAATTTCAATTAAAGCACTATCGAACTCTTTATTATTGTTGAAGAGCAAATATATTTTAGCCTTATAACCATCATTGGTTTTACTTTCACCATACTGCAACAATATAGTATCTCGGAAATCGACATTATTTAAATCATTAACAGAAATAATTTCACTATTGTTTTTATACAGAACTAATTGCTCTATCGTAGGCAGTTGAAGCATTACCATTCCCTCACCTGATTGATGAGCTTTGTCGTGCGGATTCATAGGATGTTCTGATAAAACTTCCATCCAATCCATTTCAAATACGAGGGTATAATTTTCATAATACAATCTTGAACATTCGCAATCATGAAAATCAATATACTTAAGATTGTTTTCGCTAATTACACTAAATTTCTTATTCAATCACCTCATCCTCCTTTCGACAACATTCGACATCTTTATATGGCGAGGTATAAGGTTTAGATGCAACTTTTCAAAGGCTCCCTTGTGTAAAGGGAGCTGTCAGCGTAGCTGACTGAGGGATTGTTTAACTGCATTATCAATATACATACACACACCCTCAAAGTTTTTCAAAACATCAAGATTTGATATTCTAATAACTTCTACCCCATATTGCTCTAAATAAGTAGTTCTTTTTTCATCATTGATAAGCCCGTCATCTTCGTAGTGTTGTGAACCATCTAACTCTATAACAACATTTGCTTTTGCACAATAAAAATCTGCTATGTATTTCCCTAACACTTTTTGCCTTGTGAATTTCACGGGATATTCTCTCAAGAAGTCATACCACAAATGCCGTTCTTCTTTTGTCATATTTTTTCTGAGTTCCTTTGCAAATGGAACTATTTTACTATTATGTTTCCTATCCATTTACAATCCCTCCGGCTCTTCGAGCCACCTCCCTTTACACAAGGGAGGCTTTTTTTGATTTCGACAATCTTTATATAAAGACTGTACAATCTATACGCCAAACTTTCTATCTAAATTTTGAACTTCGTTCAAAGCTAAATTATTCCGCTATCGCTCCATAGCTAAATTGTTTCTATCGAAACAGCTTTAAATTCGCTCTAAGCGTGCGAGGCACATTTAGCTGCCGCAGGCAATTTAGCTGAGCTTGCTCAATTTAGCTCGTCGCAGGCGAATTTAGCCGAATTAAACTTTGTTTGATTCATTATACCACAACCTCAACAAAAAGACAAGTTTTGCATTGACGAAATATCATTTTACGTGATATAATTTACATAAATCGACAAATAAGGAGTTTTCTATGAAAACAGTTTTTATCGTAAACCCCCAAGCCGGTCCGGGCAAAGATATACAAAAGTTAATCGACTCAATACAGTTGGCATCTTCAAAAGCCGGCAAAGACGTACAGATTTATCTCACAAAAGCCGTAGATGATGCACGCAAATTTGTTAAAAGCTACTGCGAAAAGTTTGGCAAAGCAAGATTTATTGCCTGCGGCGGCGATGGCACCTTAAACGAAGTTTTAAACGGTTCAATAGAATGTCTAGGTGCAGAAATCGGTGTTATTCCACTTGGCACCGGAAACGATTTTTGCCGAAACTTTAGAAGTCAATGCTGTTTTAAAAACATTGAACTGCAAATATGTAACCAAATAATAGCCAAAACGCACCCTGATTTGAGGGTGCGTTTTATTGTATAACGACCGCAAAAAATGTATTTTATCGCAGTCGTTTAATCATTTATTGAGTTATTATAACTGTCCTTGTATCGCCATTCCAGCCGACGCCACAGTCATAGCCGTTGCTTATTGCACGTACAGGTACAAGAGTATTTCCGTTTATAAGCATTGCCGGAACATCAAGTATTTCCGTTCTTGGGCTGACTCCATCAGTCACATCATCGTCAATTTGCATTTGGTTATTATCAATCTGCATAGTGATTTGCTTATTTCCTTTTTTAGAAACAATAGTTTTTGTTTCGGCAATCCAATCAACCTTAGCACCTAAGCTTTCGAAAATTTTACGAAGCGGAACAAGTGTTCTTCCTTCATAAATTATCGGATCTTGAGGAAATTCTATCGGTAGTCCGTTAAGTGCAACCGTAATTTTATCATTTGCCGGCTGACTAAGCGCTGCCTCTGTCTGACCGACATAATTATCAGGACCTACATAGAATACATATTCTTTTGAAGTATAGTACGTACCGTTTGAAACAGCAACATTAAGAACGTGTCTGCCAATCGAAAGCTGTGAAACATCTATATAAGCCGAGTACGGATATGTTCCTTTATGCGGAATACCCGTGCCGTCAAGTGCATATCCGACACTTGTTTCGTTTTCTGAAGGGAATTGAGCATATAAGTGGAGGTTTAAAGTTGTAATTCTTTCATTTAAGGTTGAGAATCTTGTATATCCCTTTTTATTACCTGTCCTTAACGCATTAAAACTTATGTTGGATTTTGTTGTTTCCTTGTAGGCTGCCATAAGGTTTGGTGAATGTTCCAGACTGAACTGCTTTTCGAAGTTCGCATTAAAGAACATAACACCCTTAACCTGCGGATATACCATTGTAACATACGAATAGAAGTTTTTAAGTTGCTTTATTGCATGAGCCTCGGTCTGCAGACCGTCACCGCCGTAAGCAAATCCGCATTCGCTTATAAGTATAGGCTTTCTGTCACCGAAAGCATCTACGATATTTTTAATTTTTACAATCGGGTTATCATAATATCCAAGACAGTAGTACGCATCGTACGTGTTTGCCCTTTCAAATTTTGCACTGTCGTTAAGATTTGAATACATAGACAAACCTACCCAGTCAACATATTCGTCTCCAGGATAAAAGTCCTCTGCAGTTACATACCAGTTAGAGATATCATTTGGCGAATAAACCATAGCCGCATTTGGAGCATACTGCCTTGCAAAGTCTGCAATACGTCTGAAAGCGGCTTTATAACTTTCTATAAATGCAGCGAGTTCTGTTTCGTCTGATGGAAGCATCCAGCAGTTTACCTCTGCGCCGAATCTCAAAAGCACCTTCTGTTTTAATGTTGATACATATTGCAGGTTTGAAACTATATACTCGTCCATCGCACCGCTGTTTATAAGGTCAAGCTCCGCCTTATTTTGATTTGGTGTATTCCACGCAATTTCAAGATAAATATCTTCATTCTCAGGAATCATATAGGAAAATCCACCGATTGTTTCTGTTCCAAATCTTACATAAAGAAGAAATGCAGTTTCATTTTCCTTGTCGAATGTATCACATTTTCCGTAAAATGCGCCAAACTGCGGTTCGTATTTTGCACCAAAGTATTTTGCATCAGCAGGGTTTGTCGACTCAACATAGAGCTCTGGCTTCATACTAAGATGATTTGCAATCGCACCCAGTCCTTTTATATTTTCCCAATGGCTTTGTCCGGCATTTTCCTGAAGATACGTTGCATAATTTATAAATCTGTTATACTCATTAAGAGCCAGATCATAGTCACCTGCCTTTTCATAATCAAAAGCTGCAATATATGCTTTCCAAATATTGTTTTGCGCTTCATCAAAAGATGTCGCATATACATTTACTGAAAAATGCATCATAATAAGAGCAAGTACAGCTGATAATATTTTTTTCATAACCATTCTCCTTTACTTGTTTAAATATACATATCCAATACCATCAATTTCTTCCGTTGTTGCAAATAGCTCACCGCTTTCAAAAGCCAACTCGCAAGCCCCTTCAGAAATATTTTTCTTTTTAAGCTTTTCAAATTTTTCATTTTTTGCATCCCAAAGATATACGGTATCAAAGCTGCTCATCGTTTTAAGGGACTGTTCCCATCTTTCGTGATATATGTCATTATTAATTTCAATCGGTACAGTGTCACCCGCAGGCTCTCCGTTAATTAAGTACACCAACAAGCCATGAAGTGCCCAGTTACTTTCTATAACACCTATGCCATGCTCATGGAATTTATAAGTGGATTGCGGCTTATCTTCAGCTTTAATCAAAAATGCCGTTTTTCCGTTAGTGCTGCCCGGCTTTTGAATAAGAGCAATTTCCTGTCCGATTTTATGGTCAAACTCATTAATTCTCTTATAGTCATATGTTTCACCAAGCGACGATACAAAGAATCCCGCAACCAAGATTACAGGCAGGGCATATTTTACAATAATACTTCTTTTAGCAACAGCCACAAAAATTAAATCAAGCAAAATCGCTGCTCCGACAAAAGACGGAAGAATATTTCGCATACTGAAATAGCTGTTTTCAAGAGCAAAGAATATTGATATAGGAGCAATTATTAAGCACAGGCTGCAGAAAATTGCTGCTATTGTTTTCCTGTTTTTGTTTTCTGCTTGGCCGCCGTTTTTATAGAGCCTCACAAATATAACTATAATAGGAATCAGCATCCACCAGCCGCCCTTTAAAATTATGTCAAGTCCTTTTACAAAACCATTTGTGCATATAGCCATAGGTGCTGTAACAAAGGCAGTTTTAACCTGTTCCGCCACATTTTTTAAGTACTCGATATAATACGGTCCCCTTTCCGGCCAGACTATTTTCATACGGTTTCCAAGTGCTGAAGTTCCGAACCTTTTTGAATATGTAGTTACTGAAAAATAAATAATTCCGTTTAAAATCGTAATCAAATTAAGCAAAAGACCCTTTTTGTTTTCCTTAAAATTGAGCAACGTCTGTAAAAATGTAAGTACAGCCGACAAAATAAGAATCTGTTCATAAAAGCAGAACGCAAGTAACTGGAAAAAAGCGAAAGCAATAACATTAACAGCCTTTTTTGCTTTCATAAATTGCTCAAGCTGATACGCCGCCAATGCAACAAAGAAAAGGCCGACTACAATTCTTGACGATGCAGAAACCCAATATGCACCTTCATAGAAAAACGGCATAAGTGCGTAAAAAACAGTAAACATTATGCTCAGGTTAAAGTGTTTTTTTAACACTTTCAAAAACAGTACTGCAGAAGCTGCATACATTGCCGAGATGATAAAGACGGCAACAATCATACAGTCAAAAAATTTAGCCCACACATAAAGGTCGGTTATACCTGCAAGAGGCCGCGAATTTAAAAGTCCCTGCTGCAAAATTAGCTGTATGTAGTCAGAGGAACTTGCATAGTTGTAATACTGAATATAGTCATCAAGCTGATGATAATACTCAAAGCCGCAACAGACATACCTCAAGCACAAAAAAATGAATATAAAAAGTCCTGTGTACAAATAGTAATTTTTTGAATTAAGCTTAAATTTATCAAACAGTTTATTCATCACTTTTTTCTCCTTTTGGTGTATCTTTAAAGCAGAAAAATCTCTGTCCTATATAGTTTAAAATGGTAAATAGACCCATACCTATAATCATCGCAATATTATTTTGCAGTTTTTCGCCTGCAAACTCAAAAATATAAAGTGCAAGCTGTTTTGCAATTCCGTATGCAAGGAAGTAGCACACAGATATATTAATTGCAAATCTTACAACCTGCATAAAAGACGATTTTTGATTTGAAAAAGTAAAGTACTTATTCAAAAAGAAGCTCAATATACTTGTAAGAAAGTAGTTAGAGGCAGTCGATATCCAGTAGGAAAAATTAAATATGTTATAAAAAACAAACATTATAGTTGTGCCAACTACGGTATTGATTATGCCTATAAAAATAAATTTTAAAAAGGTTTTATCAAAAAAAACAGATACAAATTTTTTGATGGTATCTTTCACTTTTTTCCTCCAAAAAAGCCTCGTTCAGGCTCTTTATCTTCATATAAATCATCAAATTAATTGTAGCATATTTTAAATTTAATGTCAATATACCGTCTATATTGCGTTCTGTACTACATAATGTTTAAAAAACGAAATTTTTCCAAAAAACTGTTGACAAATAAAAAAAACGGTGCTAAAATGTAAAACAACAAAACCATACATAATAAAGGCAATGATGAGAAACAAGTAGCGATATACAGCTGACCAAAGAGAGCTGTCGGTTGGTGCAAGGCAGTGGCGGCGGTATCTGTGAATACATTCTCGGAGCTTCGCACCAAACAGATTTTTAATCTAAGTAGGCTGCGACGGGTTCGCCCGTTAAAGCGTAAGGGTATCACCGTTTATTCGAGTACCCAATGAGGCCGATGCTGTGAAGTAGCGGTAAAATGAGGTGGTAACACGGGATTATAACATCTCGTCCTCAGCTTATAAGGTGAGGACGGGATTTTTTTATTTTGTTCTCCAGAAAAAATAACTTTTTAGGAGGTATTTATTATGATTCTCAAACTTATTATGTTGGTTGTATTTTTTGGTGTAATGGTTGGTGTCGGCATCTACTGCCGTAAGAACTCCACAGATGTAAACGGCTTTGTTTTAGGTGGTCGCTCGGTCGGTCCTTGGCTAACGGCATTTGCTTACGGAACATCATACTTTTCTGCCGTAATTTTTGTAGGCTACGCAGGTCAGTTCGGCTGGAAGTTCGGCATTGCTTCTACCTGGATAGGCATAGGAAACGCAGTTATCGGCTCACTTCTTGCCTGGCTGGTTCTTGGAAGACGCACACGCCTTATGTCACACCATTTAAACAGTGCTACAATGCCGGAGTTCTTTGGAAAAAGATTTTCAGCTCCGTCTCTAAAAATTGCAGCTTCTGCTTTAGTGTTTGTGTTCCTTATTCCTTACACAGCTTCACTTTACAACGGGCTTTCACGTCTTTTTGAAATGGCATTTCCTGGTGTAAGCTACTCTGTATGCGTTGTAATAATGGCAGTTTTAACAGGAATTTACGTTATTGCCGGCGGGTATATGGCAACAGCCATTAACGACTTTATACAGGGCATAATTATGATAATCGGTATTGTTGCAGTTATTGCGGCAGTGCTTTCACAAAACGGCGGGTTTGTGGGCTCATTAAACGGTCTTGCTGCAGTTGAAATGGAAGGTGCAGCGCCTGGTGCGTTCAACTCTTTCTTTGGACCTGACCCGTTAGGGCTTGCGTTTGTAGTTATCCTCACATCCTTAGGTACTTGGGGACTTCCGCAGATGGTGCAAAAGTTCTATGCCATAAAGAGCGAAAAAGACATCAATAAAGGCACAATCATTTCAACGATATTTGCAGTAATCGTTGCGGGCGGATGTTATTTCCTCGGTGGCTTCGGAAGGCTCTTTACCGACAAGCTTACATTCCTTCCAAACGGTGCTATTGAAGGCGGATTTGACGCAATCATTCCAACGATGCTTTCTAATCTTCCTGATGTACTTATCGCAATAGTTATAATTTTAGTGCTTTCAGCTTCGATGTCCACACTTTCATCACTTGTTCTTGCGTCAAGCTCAACCCTCACACTTGACCTTTTGAAGGACAATGTTATTAAAAATATGACAGAAAAGAAGCAGGTTCTTATTATGAGAGTGCTGATAGTTTTATTTATTGCAATTTCAGCATTTATAGCACTTAATAAAGATAAGCTTAGCGCCATCGCAGATATGATGGGTATTTCATGGGGAGCTTTGGCAGGTGCGTTCCTTGCTCCGTTTATGTTTGGACTTTACTGGAAACGTGCAACTAAAGCGGCTGTATGGGCAAACTTCATCTTTGGTTCAGGAATTATGATTTTGAATATGCTTATAAGGCCTTCTTTCCCGACACTTTTACAGTCACCTATTAACTGCGGGGTTATCGCAATGCTGGCAGGATTTATAATCGTTCCGATTGTCAGTGCGTTTACAAAAGCACCTGATAAACAACTTGTAGACTCTTGCTTCACTTGTTATGAAGAGAAAGTCCTTGTATCAGCAAAAGTATCTTTAAGCGACGAATAAAAGCAAAGAGCATATCATATGATATGCTCTTTGCTTTTATTCTAAATCATTGTACTCTTTAGATGCTTATGGCTTTAAAGTACTTGCTTTGCTGGAATGTTTCAATTAACTCATTATAATTGGTAGCAGGCGGCACATTAACTTGCATTTCAACTTCTACCTCATAGTTGTCTCTTCTTGTAAAGCTGAACTTTGTAATAACAATTTCATACTGCGCAAGTATATAGTGCAGATATTCAAGCGATTCCTTTTCATCCGTAAGTACCGCATTTAAAGTTTCTTCATTTGGTAGTTGCAGCATTTTGAAATTCTTGTGCATAATAATCTGCATTGCAACAATCAATACCGATGTCAAAATACCCATCAGATAAAGTCCCGCTCCGATAGCAAGCCCAACACCTGACGTTGCCCAAATTCCTGCTGCAGTAGTAAGTCCTTTAACCGAATGCCTTCCGTTAAAATATATCATACCCGCACCCAGAAAACCAACTCCGCTTACTACCTGCGCTGCAATACGTGAGCCGTCTCCGCCGCCTGCGGCCATATCACCAAATCCGTATTTTGAAACAAGCATCATAAGTGCTGATGCAAGTGCAACAATAATATGTGTTCTGATTCCTGCTCCTTTTCCTCTGTTAGTTCTTTCATAGCCAATCATACCGCCACATATGCACGCAATCAACAGCCGTACAAAAAATACAACCTGCTGTGTTATAACTTCAGTCACTTCTATGCACTCCTTTTAATAATTTGTTGCCTCATTATACAGCTAATTTGTATAAATGTCAAGCAACTTTAAAGACCTATACTGTTCTTTGTTATGATTATTATATTTATGCTAGCATTATAAAAGAATACTCAATAATTCTTACAATTACAGTGAATTTCTATGCGGATTCTTTATGTTAATTGTGCATATCATATTTACATTTATGCAAAAATATGGTATAATAAAATGTAATGATAATTAAACTTTGAGAGAAGGTACCAGTGTATGAGAAAAACAAAAATAATATGCACCATAGGCCCTGCGAGCAGTGATGAGGCGGTTTTTACTGAAATGTGCAAGGCAGGCCTTAATGTCGCAAGACTCAACTTTTCACACGGGACCCACGCTGAGCATCAGGAAAAAATTGATATGATAAAAAGAGTTCGTGAAAAACTCAATCTTCCAATAGCTATTATGCTTGACACCAAGGGCCCTGAATACCGTATAAAAACGTTCAAAACAGAGAAAGTTATTGTAAACGAAGGCGACACTTTCAGCTTTACCACCGAGGATATCGAAGGCGACCAAACCCGAGTTTCTGTTAATTATTCAGGACTTGTTAACGATTTACAGATTGGAGACAAGGTTCAGGTAAACAATGGTCTTGTAATATTCGAAGTACGTGAAAAAACCGAAACAGATGTCATTTGTACCGTGCTTGTTGGCGGCGAAATTTCAAACCGAAAAAGTATGAGCTTTCCGAACAAGGTTTTAAATCAGGTATTTTTAAGCAGTCAGGATAAAGATGACCTATTGTTCGGCATAAAAAACGATGTGGATTATGTAGCAGCATCCTTTGTTTCAACCCGTGCCGACATTCAGTCAATGCGTGACTTTCTTAACGAAAGCGGCGGAAAAGATATCGGACTTATCGCAAAAATCGAAAACCGTATGGGCATTGACAATATAGAAGAGATATGCGAAGAATGTGACGGAATAATGATTGCCCGAGGCGACCTTGGTGTTGAAGTACCTTTTGCCGAGCTTCCGTCAATCCAGAAATATCTTATTACCAAGTGCAGAATGCTTGGAAAACGTGTCATAACCGCAACCGAAATGCTAGAATCTATGATTCACAATCCACGTCCGACAAGAGCGGAAATCTCAGACGTAGCAAATGCCGTATATGACGGAACAAGCGTTGTAATGCTTTCTGGTGAATCCGCAGCGGGCAAATACCCTGTTGAAACAGTTCGTACAATGGCAAGAATTGTAGAGGAAACAGAAGAACACATCCATTACAAAAAGCGTTTTCATAGAGCTGACTTTAAGATAAAAAATCAGCTTGACGCAATTTCGCACGCAACATGCGGAATGGCAATAGACATTGGAGCAAAAGCGATTGTCGTAAGCTCAATTTCAGGAATGACTGTGCGAATGGTTTCACGCTTTAGAGCGCCTGTTGATATAGTCGGAATGGCAATAAATAAAAAGGTATGGTATAAGCTTTCACTTTCCTGGGGAGTGACTCCTGTGCTTAGCGAGAGATTTGACTCAACCGATGTGCTGTTCTATCACGCTCTTCAAAAAGCGAAAGAGGTTCTTTCATTAAAAGAAGGAGACAGTATTGTTATGACAGGCGGAAAAGCTGAAGGCAAATCAGGAAATACCAATATTATAAAGGTAGAAACAGTATAAAAATGCGCAGACCGCAAAATAGATGCGGTCTGTTTTGCTTTAAAAGCAAGATTAAACAATACATCACTCATTTTCTATGAATTTTTTCCTACAAAATGACAATTTGTACGCTTTTTTATTGACCTGTTTTTTTAAATATGGTAAAATAAAAACATACTTTACACTCCGGAGGTAATGACTATGGGAGGCTTTTTTGGCGCAATTAGTAAGCGAAACGTGATTTCCGACGTATTTTTTGGAACAGACTACCATTCGCATTTAGGAACAAGACGTGGCGGAATGGCAGCTTATGACAAAGAAATAGGACTTCAAAGAGAAATTCATAATATTCAGAACTCTCCGTTTCGTACCAAGTTTGACCATGTTTTTGATGAAATGACAGGGACTTCTGCAATAGGCTGCATAAGCGATTATGACCCGCAGCCAAAACTCATCCGCTCGAAACTTGGCGCATACGCAATATGCACTATCGGAATAATAAATAACGCAGATAAGCTCATTAACGAATATCTTGAAGCATCAAATGGGCAATTCGATGCAATGACAGGCGGTGCAGTAAATTCAACCGACTTAATCGCCGCACTTATAAATCAAAAAAGCGATTTTGCTGAAGGCATTAAGTTCGCACAAGACTCCATTGAAGGAACTGCCTCAATACTTATTTTAAAGGGCGACGGGAAGCTGATTGCGGCCCGTGACAAACTTGGAAGAATTCCTGTTATGATTGGAAAATCGGAAGACGGCTACTGTGTTACATTTGAATCCTTTGCTGCTCAAAAGCTGGGCTATGAAATTGAAAAAGAGCTTGGCCCTGCAGAAATTGTAGAAATCACAGCAGATGAAATCAAACAGCTCTCACCTCCCGGAAAAGAGATGCGTATATGTTCGTTTTTGTGGTCATACTACGGCTACCCCACTTCAACCTATGAAGGCATAAATGTCGAGGTTATGCGTTGCAAAAACGGCGAAATAATGGCAGAAAATGATAAAAAATCAAAAAATGCCGAAGGTATTGATTATGTTTGCGGTGTACCGGATTCAGGGACTCCGCACGCAATAGGATATGCAAACAAAAGCAGTGCGTCCTTTGCACGTCCGTTCATAAAATATACACCTACCTGGGCAAGAAGCTTCACACCTACTCACCAGGACGACAGAAATAAAATCGCCAAAATGAAGCAAATTCCTGTTCACGACTTGATTGAAAACAAGAATCTTTTGTTCGTAGATGACTCAATTGTACGTGGAACTCAGCTTAAAGAAACAGTCGATTTTCTTTACGACAACGGTGCTAAATCAGTTCATATGCGCTCTGCTTGTCCACCGATTATGTATAGCTGTAAGTATTTAAACTTCTCACGTGCGACAGATCCGATGGAGCTTATTACAAGAAAAACAATTATGGAAATTGAAGGCGAAGAAGGTCTTAAACATCTTGATGAATACAGCAACTCATCTACCGAACGTGGCAAAAACCTCAGAAAAGCAATTTGCGAAAAACTGAACTTCGCTTCCCTTGAATTCCAGACTTTAGACGGCATTATCGAAGCAATCGGACTTGATAAATGCAAGCTCTGCACATATTGCTGGGACGGAAAAGAATAATTTTACTTTAAAACCCACCTTAAAAGGTGGGTTTTATTAATTTCTTGCATAGCTTACAAGCTCTTTAATTTCGTTTCTGTCCGAAAAATCTCCGTCAGCATCACAAAGCTCAACCAGAAGTTTTTCCATATCACTCGGATTTTCCTTTGAAGACATAATCTTTTTCAGTGTTTTAATTGCCGTTTTATGTACCAAAGAAAGCTCATCAACTACCATTTTCCCAAGAAAGTTAAAAATTTTGATATTTTCCGGAACACCCGACTTAAAGTTTTTCTTAATGACATAAGCATCGTAATAATCACGGCAGGAAAGCGGTGTTATTCCTGTTGTATAAACAGCTATTTTTTTGCCCCGAAGTTTGTCAATATTTTTGGTGATGAGACTCACGCCGTTAATCACCTCGCCGTAAAGCCCGCCTCCATATACTATGGTATCATAATCTTTTAACATATCAATACTAACGGCTTTGGCATCAATAGCCTCGCATCCAAGTTCTTCTGCAATCCATTCGGCATAATTTTTTGTAGAGCCGTACTTTGTTTTATAAATTACTATTGTTTTCATATATTCCTCCAAAAAAACTTTATATAATATAGCTTATTAAATAAATCGCAGCTAAATGCACCGGATAGTAAATATAGAAAAATTTTTTCATTTTAATCTTACCTCTTTTTCCGCTATAAAGTGCCAGAATCGGTATTGTAATAAGCGAAAACCACTGAAGCCCGCCAAAACTTGCCGCAACCAAAAGCACGCCTGCTGCAAAATAGAAAAGTTTTTGTTTTTTATCTGCACCAATATACGCAAACAGCGGAAGCATTACACCCCAAAACCCATAATCCACTGCATAATCCGTATGTTTTAAAACTTGTGGCAGAACTTCGGTCAAAAAAAATGTGCCTAAAAGTGCAAGCAGTAAAACTGCATAGCTTTTTGCAGTGCCTTTTTTTACAGCTCCACTATATGCATAAATCAAAAGGATTGATAAAGAAAAGGTCACTAAAATGCACTGATACAGAGTTTTTGAAAAAATATATCCCACAACCTGACACCCTATTGCCAAAAGTGCCATTGTAAGAATATACTTTTTGCGATTCTTTGTGTATAAACAGCCTTCTGCAATCATATATGCAAAAATCGGGAATGCAAGTCTGCCGATTATCCTCAAAAGAGAAATATCTGTAAAAATTTGCACACCTATGTGGTCAATAGTCATAGCCAGCGCAGCAATGACTTTAAGCTGATTTCCGGACAAAGAAATACCTTTTAACTTTTCTGCCTTAATCATATATCCTCCTTGCGTATTTTTATTTTTGGGACAAAAGAACAACAGTTTCAATGTGCGTTGTATGTGGGAACATATCAACAGCCGCTGCCTTTTGCAGGTTGTATCCATTCTCCGTCAAAAATTTCGCATCTCGTGCAAGAGTTGCCGGATTGCAGGATACATACACAACCCTCTCCGGTTTTGCCGACACGATTGCAGAAAGTGTTTTTTCATCGCTTCCTTTTCTTGGCGGATCAAGAATTACAACATCAGGCAAATTTCCGCTTTTAATAAGCTCCGGCACAATATCCTCTGCAGCCGAACAGTAAAATTCCACATTATCAATACAGTTTCTTTTTGCATTTTCTTTTGCATTCCAAATTGCCTGCGGTACAATCTCAACACCTATAACCGCCTTTGCTTTTTTTGCCGCCGTAAGCGAAATCGTACCTATTCCGCAGTATATATCCATAACAGTATCACAGGATGAAATGTCGGCAAAATTAATAGCTGTATCATACAGCTTTTCAGTCTGGACAGAGTTGACCTGAAAAAAACTGTGTGGCGAAATCTCATACGAAAGTCCGCAAAGGGTGTTAGACAATGTATCCTTTCCCCAAAGAGTTATGTTTCTATCACCAAGCACAAGGTTGGTGCGTTTTTTATTTACATTCAAAATTATGCCTGTAATTTCTTTAGAAAGCGTCGTCAAAGCTTCGATAAGCTCTGCCTCGTGTGGAATTTTATCTGCATTCGCTGAAACAACAACCATAATTTCGTTTTTAGAGTTCCTTATAAATACACGCCGCATAATTCCTTTATGCGAAATTTCATCATACACCGAAATATTGTATTTTTTAATAAACCCAGAAATCGTATTCATTATTTCTTTATTAATTTTGCTACCTAAAAGACAGTCAGAAAGAGCAATAACATCATGGCTTCGCTCACGATAAAATCCCCAATCGCCGTTTTTATCAATCGGAAATACCATTTTATTTCTATATCTTTCAGGCTTATCCATACCTATTATATCAACTTGAGCATCAATGCCGCCTATACGCAAAAGCGCATCTTTTACCGTCTGCCTTTTAAACTCAAGCTGCGCATCATAATTAAGCGCCATAAGCTGACATCCGCCGCATTTTGCAAAATGCTCGCAAGGCGGCACTACCCTTTCGGTTGACGGCTCAATAACTTCCAACACTTTTGCATAACCGTACGAAGATTTTGTTTTTAAAACAAGCACCTTAACAGCATCGCCCGTTACCGTCTGCGGCACAAAAAGAGTGTAGCCTTTTACCCTCGCAATTCCACTTCCTTCAGACGAAAGCGCTTCTATTTTAACTGTATATTCGTGATTTTTTTCTACCGGAATTATAACTATCAGTCCTTTCGATATAAAAATTATACTCCATTTTTCTGATATTGACAATAGCTGTTCACAAAATGTTCATAAAATATACCATATTTTTTCATTGACAAAAGCAAAATAAGTGATATAATAAAATCAACAAAGGTCAAAGAAAGTCAAAGTCAGATATGAGGAGATGATAAAGTGGGAATTAGCGATAAAATAGAAGCCTTTATAATAGAGCTTATGAAGGATGAGGCAGATTATGCGGAATTTGGACGAAATGAGCTTGCAGACATCTTCGGCTGTGTGCCGTCGCAGATAAATTATGTAATTTCTACACGTTTTAGGCCTGAAAAAGGATATTTGGTTGAATCAAGACGTGGCGGAGGCGGATATATTAAAATAAGAAGGGTCAGCCTGGGAACAGCAGGCGACATCATTTCCGCAATCGGCAAAAGCTGTGATATGCCTACTGCAAAGTCTGCCATTACCCACCTTTATGAAAACGGTGAGCTTTCCAAGCAGTCAGCTAAGATATTGCTTGCCGCCATATCAGACAATTCAATAATTCTTCCCAATCCGCAGCGCGATATACTGCGTGCAAACATATTAAAAAATGCATTATGCCAACTTTAAGAAAGAAGGAATTTACTATGTACGATTTATTTTCAGATTTTTTTGACAGCTTCGACGTTTTTCCGGTTTACCGCGACGACAGACGCTGCCCCAACTGCGGCAGAAGCTATTACGATTTTCAAAAAACAGGCAGACTAGGCTGTAGCCAGTGCTATACTGCATTTTCCACACCTGTACGCACAACACTAGTGCAAATGCAAAAAAGCAGCACTCATACAGGCAAAATCCCGTCCAAACAGTCAGCCGCACTTTCAAAAAAGCGTAAACTCGCAGACCTTAAAACGCAGCTTTCAAAGGCAGTTTCAGAAGAAAACTATGAACTTGCGGCAAAACTTCACAAGAGTATAAAAGAACTGGAGGGATAAGCGATGATTTGGTATAAAGCGAAAAATGATAATGATATAATGGTCAGCACACGTATTCGTCTTGCACGAAATCTTGACAAATATCCATTTCCTATAATGCTAAATGCAGAAGGAAAGGAAAAAGTAACCGAGGAACTAAAAAATGCTATTTTAAATTCAAACTCCACTCTTTCTAAAGATTTCACATTTCTTCAAATGAAGGATTTATCGCAAGGCGAAAAAAGCAGACTTGCCGAAAAGCATTTAATTAGCTTTGAAATGGCAAAAACTGATTATGGTTCTGTTCTTGTAAACTCAGACGAAACAATGAGTATAATGCTTATGGAAGAAGACCATCTACGACTTCAGATAATTTTTGGTGGCTTTAAGCTAAAAGAAGCTTGGGAACTTGCTAACAAGGTAGACGATGTGATTGAAGAAAGCATAAATTACGCATTTTCCGAAGAATTTGGTTTCCTAACAGCCTGCCCGACAAATACAGGAACAGGGATGCGTGCATCGGTTATGATGCATCTTCCGGCACTCACCCTTACCAACAACATAAACAAAATCATTTCTTCCGCATCAGCTTTAGGGCTTACAGTTCGCGGACTTTATGGCGAAGGGTCAAAGGCTTACGGTAACCTTTATCAGATTTCAAATCAGGTTACACTCGGAATAAGCGAAGATGAAATTATTGGAAAATTGGAAAATATCGCAGGTCAAATCGAAAATCACGAAAAAGAAGCAAGAGAAAAGATTAAATCAAGCGATACTTTAGCTGATAAACTCTGGAGATCTTACGGAACGCTCAAATTTGCACGTTCTGTTTCTTCATCCGAAGCAAAAGCTCTCTTATCAGATGTAATTTTAGGGAAAAACCTGGGTATAATAGATATTAAGGAAAAATCGCCGTCAATGCAGCTTATGGTAGAAACCGAACCTGCACTTATTTCAGCAGACGAAAATCTCACGCCTGAGGCGCGAGACAAAAAAAGAGCACAGCATTTACGTGAAAATATATAGTGATCTTAAAGGAGGCAGTAATTATGTTTTCAAATTTTACAGAAAAAGCAAGGGTTGCTATAAACAAAGCCCATGACGCAGCATGTGATCTCGGTCATGGATATATAGGCAGCGAGCATCTTCTTTTGGGAATAATAATGGAAGGAAGCGGTGTTGGTGCAAAAATTCTTGAAAATGCCGGCGCAAAAAAAGATGTTCTTATTGAGCGAATAAAGGAGCTTATGGGAACAAATGCGCCGCTTAATAAAAATGTTGAGCTTGCACTTACTCCAAGAAGCAAAAGAATTCTCGAAATTGCCGCCATGGAAGCGCGAAATATGGGGCACCACTACATTGGTACCGAGCACATTTTAATAGGGATTATAAAAGACGGAGACGGAATAGGCGCAAATGTACTTTCATCAAGCGGGATTGATTTTAACGCAATCTACACTGATATTATTTCATCGACCGAACAAAGCTATTCAGAGAATAAACAGCCGCAAAGACGTGGTCGTACATCAAATTCAAACACAAAAACTCCAACTCTCGACCAGTTTGGCAGAGACCTCACAAAACTTGCCGAGGAAAAGAAATTCGATCCTGTAATTGGCAGAGATGAGGAAATTGCAAGAGTTACCCAGATACTTTCAAGACGTACAAAAAACAACCCATGTCTCATCGGAGAGCCGGGAGTCGGCAAAACTGCCGTCGCAGAAGGTCTTGCACAAAAAATTGCAGAAGGCGACGTTCCGGAGCTATTGAAAAACAAAAGGCTTGTCACAATGGATTTATCGTCAATGGTTGCCGGTGCAAAATACCGAGGCGAATTTGAAGACAGGTTAAAAAAAGCTATTGAGGAAGTAAAAGCCGCAGGCAATGTAATACTTTTTATTGACGAAATCCACACGATTGTAGGAGCAGGCTCGGCAGAAGGTGCGATAGACGCATCAAACATTTTAAAACCATCCTTAGCCAGAGGCGAACTTCAATTAATTGGTGCAACAACACTCAATGAATACAGAAAGTATATTGAAAAAGATGCGGCCCTAGAGCGACGTTTCCAGCCTGTAACAGTAGGCGAGCCAACAGTTAGTGAGACAATAGAAATACTAAAAGGTCTTCGTGATAAGTATGAAGCACACCACAGCGTAAAAATTGACGATACAGCTCTTATTGCCGCCGCAAAGCTTTCAGAGCGATATATAACCGACAGATTTCTGCCAGACAAAGCGATTGATTTAATGGACGAAGCGGCAAGTAAAAAGAGACTCAGCGCCCTGACAGCTCCCGACAATGTAAAAACATTGGAAAAAGAGGCAGAAGAAATCAAAAAAGAAAAACAAGAGGCTATAATTTCCCAGAATTTTGAAAAAGCGGCAGAGCTTCGTGACCGAGAAAAAGCCATTGAGGCAGAGCTTGAAAAGGGCAAGACCAAATGGAAAGACCAGAGTAAGTCCAATGACCTTGTTATCACAGACAGCGATATTGCAGACATAATTGCCGAATGGACTCACATACCTGCTCAAAAGGTTGCCGAAGAAGAAAGCGAAAAACTCAAAAACCTTGAACAACTTCTTCATAAGAGAGTTATAGGTCAGAATGAAGCCGTAAATGCAGTATCACGCGCAATCCGTCGTGGCAGAGCAGGCCTTAAAGATCCTAAAAGACCAACAGGCTCCTTCCTGTTCTTAGGACCGACAGGCGTCGGCAAAACCGAGCTTTCAAAAGCGCTTGCAGATGCAATATTCGGCTCCGAAGACGCTATAATAAGAGTTGATATGTCGGAATATATGGAAAAGCATTCAGTTTCAAAATTTGTAGGCTCACCTCCGGGATATGTTGGTTATGACGAAGGCGGCCAGCTAACCGAAAAAATCAGGAGACAGCCATACTCGGTAATTCTCTTTGATGAAATCGAAAAGGCGCATCCGGATATTTTTAATATTATGCTTCAGATTTTAGATGACGGAATACTAACTGATGCCCAAGGCAGACGTGTTGACTTTAGGAATACTGTTATAATAATGACTTCAAATCTCGGCGCAAAGGATATTCTTAATACAGGCGGTTCAAAAATGGGCTTTGGCACACAGGATAGCAAAGACAGCCAAAATGATTCGGCGGCTATCAAGGAAAAGGTTATGGGAAAAGTCAAGGATGCATTTAAACCCGAGTTTTTAAACAGAATTGACGAGATAATTGTATTTGACAGATTGAAAGAAGACGACATAAAAGCGATTGCAAAGATTATGCTAAAAGGTCTTAAAGAACGTCTTTTAGCAAATGATATTACTGCAGAATTTACCGAAGAAGCAGTAGCTGAAATTGCACGTGCAGGCTTTGACCCAGTTTACGGCGCAAGACCTTTAAGGCGTGCTATACAATCAAAAATTGAAGATATGCTGTCAGAAAAAATCATTGACGGTTCTCTTTCTAAAAATGTAACTGTCGACGCAAAGGACGGCGAATTCATTACGATTTAACAAAATGCAAAGCGAACAATCGCTTTGCATTTTCCATCAAAAAATCAGCTTTAAAAAGCTGATTTTTTATTATTCTTCATCATCTTCTACAAGAATGACCTCGCTTACAATTTCATCACTGTTTTCGGGAATTTCTTCTATTGATTCTTCCTTCTGCTTCGGTTTTTTCTCTTTTTCCTTTTCGAAGCTTACTCCTTCTATGCGGACATTTACTTTTATAACATCAATCCCAGTCATAGACTCAACGCTGTTTTTAACATTTTCCTGAACCTCCCACGCAAGTTCAGGAATTCTTACGCCAAAATCCACAACAATATAAAGGTCAATCACTGCACCGTCAGGAGTAACGGAAACTTTAACACCTCTTTGAGAGCTTTTTTTAGCACCAAGCTTTTGAGAAATCACATCCAGAGCATTTCCGGACATTCCTGCTACACCTTTAATCTCGGTAGCTGCAATTCCCGCAATAGTAGCAACAACTTCATCCGAAATATTAACTTTTCCTGTATCTTCTTCTAAAGTAATTTCTTCAATTATATTCTTATTTTCATCCATGTTTCTTCATTCCTTTCCATAAAAGCAAACCCGAAAACAAAGAGTTTTCTTTCTTCTTTAGCTAATTATATCAAATACCGAACAAAAATTCAACTATTTTGCTTCAATAATTTTAATATTCTTAGCGGAGGTATCAAGTTCAGAGGTAACAATCTCTTTAATTGTCTTTACGTCTTCACTTGAAAAGTTGCTCTTTTTAACTATTATTTCCACACTTTCGCCATCAATATACACGGAAATATCTTTATATCCTTTTGCCTTTGCAACATTTTCAATTATTGCTTCCTTTTCAGTGGAATCTGCGATTGAAATAATTTTATTCTGCGCTTGTTTTCTTACCTCGCTGTCAAAGCTTTCGTTAACCGCTGTCTGATTTAAAATTTCAAGGGCTTTTGAACGTGAGTTGTCTTTTGAGAGCTTTGCTTCGGTAAAATACTCCGCTGTTGGTGCAACTGTTTCTTCAGCCTTTTCTTCAGGCGCTTCTGTGTCATCAACATCGTCCTTTTCCGAATTTACAAATTCCGCCTCGCCAAGCTTTTTCACTTCTTCCAAATAACTTTCACCATCTGTCACACGCACAGTATCCTGATATGACCAGTTCAAATAGCCTGCTACCCCTATCAAAACCACTAATGCCCCCGCAACAACTTCCTTTTTTTTCAATACCATCATAAACTTATTTCCTTTCCTTTCCTTCTAAAACACAAACCCTATGACTGCTTACCTCAAGTGCAGCCGTCGCAGCATCAGTTATTGCCTTTTTAACCGACGCATTTCTGGCTCCTTCCGCAATTATAACCACGCCTTTCGCTTTTGGATACACCTCGCCTTTTACAAGCGGCTGTCCGTTTGCAGTTATAACTGAATTTTCTTCACTTTTAGTAGTTTCTTCGTCCGAAATCGAGCCGCTTGCACGTTTTTCAAATGCCACATCATAGCTGGTAGTGCCGTAATAGGTTATCATAACTGAAACCTCGCCCACGCCGTCTATTTTTGACAGAATTTCCTGAAGCCGCACTTCATCGGAATAGCTGTTATAGTTTTGCGTTTTTTCATCATCTTTCTGCCTTTGTCCGCCCTGCGGCATCAGCATAAAAATAATCCCAATTATAATTATTATATACAGGCTCTTATTATTCGCATATTTTTTAAAAATTTCATTTAAGTCTAATTTCAATTTGTTCACACCCATAAATATTCCTTAACCTGTCAATCATTCCCGTGGGATTTTTGCGAGTTTTTATTTCGATTGCATTAACACCCTTTATGTTATGCTTTTCATCTGTTTCTATTTTCACTTTTGCCTCTACTTCTATGCCGAATTCATCCAAAATTCGCTCCTCAATATCCTTTTCAATATTATTTCCAAGTGTTTTAGAAACCTTATCCTTTAGCGGCTCATCACTCACATTATATGTATCCAAAGAAGATGGAATGTTGATTTTTTTAAACTTTGCAATAGGCGCAACAATAACTGACAAAACCAAAAATCCTATGATTACCTTGATATATTTACTCCATTCCTTAGGTGCGATTATATCTGTTAAAGCTGCCGAGACTGCAACCACAGCAACCGTAATTATATACCCTTTCATAATTTCACTCCTGTTGAAACCAAAATAATACCTATCGAAATAACAAAAAGCATAACTGAAGTAATGACCATTGAAAACACAATACTTACCGACTCTGCGACAGACAAAAGAATTCCTGTAATTCGTTTATCAGAAAACGGCTCAATAACAGCCGCTGTAATTTTTAAAAGCATCATCATTATCCATATTTTTATTATAGGCACTGATGCCATTGTAATTAAAGTTATCATTCCTGCCGTTCCTACCGCATTTTTTAAAAGATTGGTACCCGATAAAACCGTGTCGATAGTGTCCGACAAAATCCCGCCCACAACCGGAACAAAGCTTCCCACAGCGAACTTAATACTCTTTAAAGTCACCGTGTTCATTGCTGAAGTTCCAAAGCCGTAAAGTGCTGAAATTGTCGAAAAAAGCGTAAGTACACCTGTCAAAAACCACTTTGCTGTTGACTGCAAAAGTTTATTTAGTGTCCCCACTTCTAATCTGTTTCCAATATTATTTACAATCCCTAAAACTGCCGAAAAATAAGTCATCGGCAGAATACATTTATCAACAATAAGACTTAATATGTAAACACTTGCCATAAGTACCGGCTGAAAAGCTGCAGCCTGCGTTACAGCTCCTGCAGTTGCCAAAAGACCTATGAATACAGGCTCGAATTTTGTTATAAAATCGCACATCGTATGAATTACTTCAACTCCATATCCTATAACCTCTGCAAATATTTTGACAGCAGAACCCGTCATAAGTACAAGACAGGCAAAGGTCGCAGCACTACTTGCTTCACCTTCTCCAAAAGAGTCGGATAAAATTCTTAAAAGGCCTGCCGCAGCCGCAATTAAAAGGATTGATTTGAGCAGCGTTTTTGTCCTTGTGATTTCATCAAAAACACTTTTAAGGAAATTATTAATAATTGTTATCGGATTTAGATCAAGCTCTCCGCTTACTATGTTCTGCGCCGTTTCATTATAAAAATTTTCGCCCGAAATTGTGATTTCTTCTGCGTGCACCGGCATACAAAATATAAATAAAATCAGAAAAATAAACAGTCTTTTCATTTTGTGTCCCTTTTAAAAGCTCATAAGTGTACTTATTATAGTATTGAGCAAATTTTTCACAATCGGCATCATTAAAACCAGAACACTTACCTTTCCTGCAAATTCAAGCTTTTTCGCAATAGCTCTTTCGCCTGCATCTTTTGTCAGCTCGCCTGCATACTGTGTTATATAAGCAATACCAATTATTTTTATGATTGCCTTAAAATATTCCACATTTACTCCTGTGTTTTCACACAAAGAAAGCAAATCGGAAATTACGCTGCTAACTTCAGGGACAATCATAGAAAAAATCACAAGACCTGTCGCAGCAGCAATACCTATTCCAAGTTCAGGGCGATATGTTCTGACCGTTACTGATAGAAATGCACCGATTATCCCAATGCCAATAATTTTTGTGAGTTCCATATCTATAAGCCAAATATTTGCTTGATTGTATCAAACAAGTTCCCAATTTCTTTTGTAAGTACATAAAGAACCGCTACCAGTCCTGCTATTGTTGTTAAAAGTGCCTGTTCTTCTCTACCCGAACGTATGAGCAGTTGATTTAAAACTGCTACAACAATTCCCACTCCGGCTATACGAAATATCAAATCAACATTCATTTTTTACCTCCGCTAAAGCAAAAGAATTACTGCCGCAAACCCACCCAATAATCCTGCACTTTTATATAGCTTGCCTGATTTTTCATATTCGCAAGCAGCCGACTCTTCCGCCGATTCAAGCAGGCATTTTGTATGTCTTATACTGTTTATTTGCGCATTCGAATCTGTCATTCCCAAGTTTTCCGCAAGAATTCGCAGCGTTTCTTTATCTGTCCCCAATATGCATTTTTCTTTTTCAAGTGCTCTGCAAAATCCTTTTTTAATACCAGAACTTTCAGTATATATGGCGGCATTTTTAAACAATTCAATATCCTGAATTTCGCCGATTGACATAAGCGCAGTTTTTATGTCCCTTTTACCATAAGAGACTTCGTTTTCCAAAAGTACAAGCCCTGAAATTATTTTTTTAATTCCTGCATATCTTTTTTTTAATTTATCTGATTCCAAAAACCCCCATATAGTAGTTGCAATCAGTATAATTACAGCACCTGTCAGTTTAAGCATTTTCCTATGCCTCCAAGCCTGATAATATTTTCAAAGCCATCAACTTCAGCATCATCACCGTGCAGGCTTGTTATTACTTTTACGCCACGCTTTTTAATTTCACGAATTGCGGCAAAATCTTTTTCATCACCGATTTCGTCAGTGATAATGACATCAGGCGACATAGATCGAAGCATAACCAGCATACCCTCTGCCTTATTTACTCCAGAGAGTACATCGCAGTTTGCGCCAAGGCGATATGGCGATATTCCAAATGAAATTGCTGCAATTTCGCTGCGCTCGTCCACAATTGATACCTTTTTACCGTTTTCCGAGAGCTGTCTTGCAATATCACGGAGCATCGTCGTTTTTCCGCACATCGGCGGCGAAACTATCAAAGTATTTTTAACAGATTTTCCGTCAAAAATTCTTTCCATCACAGAATTTGCCGCACCTATAATTTCACGCGCAAAGCGGTAATTTAACGATTGAACTGTCTTTATATGCGAAATTTTGCCGTCCTCAAAAACGGCGTCTCCGCTGATACCAACTCTATGCCCTCCCGGCAAAGTTATATATCCGTTTCGGATTTCATTTTCAAATGCATAAACTGATGATCGTGTTATAAGCTCCATTCCTCTGCGTATATCCCCTGTATTTACACAAATACCTTCCTTATAGTTTACCGTAACAGCACCACGATGCGTTACATAAAATATCCCGTCTGTGCATACCAAAGACAGAGGCACACCACATCTTAAACGCACTTCCATAACCTTGTCCAATGGCATTTTCAAAAGGTTTGCTCTTATTCTTTCTGGAATTGCCGAAAGGACTTCCTGTCCTGATATAAATTCTTCTTTTGCCAAAGTTAACATTTTGTCCACCTCTTTCCCTTTATCATATTTACGTTTACATAAAAATAGAACATAAAAAAAAGAAGGCTACTGCCTTCTTTTGAGAATTGCTTATTTTAAAAGTACAACAGCTGTTGATGAAATGCCTTCGCCTCTTCCTTCAAAACCAAGATGCTCTGTCGTTGTTGCCTTTACATTCACTCTGTCCTCATCTATTTCCATTGCTTTTGCCACATTTTTGCACATTTTTGGAATATAGTTCATCAGTTTAGGCTTTTGAGCAACGATAGTAATATCGACATTTTCAAATTCAAAACCTTTTTCTCTTACCAGTTCGCAAACGTGCTTTAGAAGAATAATGCTTGAAATGCCTTTGTATTTAGGGTCGGTATCAGGAAAATGCCTTCCTATGTCACCTAAAGCCGCTGCACCCAAAAGTGCATCACAAAGCGCATGAAGTGCCACATCTGCATCAGAATGTCCCAAAAGACCAAGCTCATACTCAACCTTTTCTCCGCATAAAAATAGCTCTCGTCCCTTTTCAAATGCGTGTACATCAAAACCCTGTCCTATTCTCATAATCTATCTCCTTTTTTCGAGTATCTTTTCAGCAACCTGCAAATCCTCAGGCGTGGTAATCTTTATGTTGTCATAGCTTCCGTCCACAATCTTAATCCTAACGCCAAAACTTTCTGCCAAAGCGCAGTCATCAGTAAAGGAATTATTGTCTGCCAAATTATGCATTCTTTTAATTTCTTTAAATTTAAAAACCTGCGGTGTTTGAATATTATAGATAAATTCTCGGTCCACTGTGCCTGTAATAAATCCGTTTTTATCGGCTTTTTTCAGGGTGTCCTTACATTTAACGCCAACTGCCGCCGCACCGTATTTTTTAGTCTGCGATATTGCCGCCAAAATTTCCTGTTCTCTTATTAATGCTCTTGCACCGTCATGTATGACAACTATGTCACAATCTGCACTTAAAAGTCCGTTTTTTACTGACTCCTGACGTGTGCTTCCGCCTTCTACGATATTTTTTACCTTCAAAAAGCCGCTTAAAAGCTGTTTACACTCCTCAATATCGTTAGTTACCACCACTATTTCATTTATTGCGCTGCAGTTTTCAAAAACCTCTACGGTATTTTCAAGGATAGTTTTTCCTGACAGCTCCAAAAAAACTTTATTTTTATCTGCACCCATCCTAGTGCCACGACCTGCGGCAACAATAACAGCCGTAATTTTCATACCATTCTCCTTAAAAAAGGACTGCCCGACAAAGGCTTTAAAGCCGTACACAAGCAATCCTTTATATCATTTCTTCAATAGTGTCCGCCATAATGCTTTCTACATCACACTTGTCGGCAACACCGCATAAAACAAGCTCGCTTACAAGAATTTGTCGAGACACACTGAGCATCTTTCTTTCGCTTGTTGAAAGTCCCTTAATTCTTTCACGGAACATTAGGTTTTTTACAACAGACATAACCTTTAAAATATCGCCTGACTTTATTTTTGCCATATTTTCACGGTGACGTCTATTCCAGTTATCATCGCAGACAAGAGGTTCCTTTCTGAACTGTTCTAAAACCTTCATGCCTTCATCTTTTGAAATAATGCATCTGACACCTATTTCCTCACAATTTTCTGTTGGAATCATAACCTTCATTCCCTCGGGTTGCATTTTCACAATAAAATATGACTGTTTCTTTCCAAGCACAGTCTGTTCTTCTATTCTTTCGATTATCCCTGCGCCATGCATAGGATAAAGAATCTTGTCCCCGATTTCAAACACAAAGGTCACCCCCTCGCTAATATGCGATACTATAATTATATCACATTCATTTTAAAATGTAAATGCCTCTTTTATGCTATTTTGTCAAAATTTCATAAAATCCATTTTTTATTCTATGCTATTTCTGCAAAAACGTCTGCTACATTACGGCAAAATTGTATTTTAGTTACAATTCCCTAACAAATGCATAAATTCTCTGTCCACGAAAAAAAAATCTGCTATAATATATTTGAGAAAATACCATAAGAACTACAAAGGAGCAGTGAAAAATGAAGTGTAGAAAATGTGGCGCAGAAGTAACAACCGAACATAAACGCTGTCCTAAATGCGGAGCACCGGTCCTTTTGCGTGTAATGGAACAGGAAGAGAAGCGTCATCTTTCTGCAAAGGAAATCCGTGAAAAAGAGAAAAAAATGCGTCTTGAGTACAACAGAATTGCAGAAGAAAAAGCAAAGGCTCAGGCAAAAGCTGATAAACTTGCTGAAAAAGAGCGGTTAGCCAGCGAAAAACAGGAGCAAAAAGAAGCTGATAGATTGGCACGCGAAACAGCTAAAACAGAACTTTTAGCAAAAAAGGAACAGGAAAAAGCCGATAAGCTCGCCGAAAAGGAAGCAGACGCGCAAAAGGCCGCGGCTGCCATAGAAGAAAAAATCCTCGAAAAAGAGAGACAGAGATTAGCTGATATTGCTGAAAAAGAGAAAAAGGCTGCTGAAAAGAATGCAAAGCATATTGAAAAGAGAAATCAGAGCACCGAAAAAAGCTCGCCTTCTCACAAGAAACCTATCGGCATAGCAATAGTAGCCGTATGTGTATGTGCAGTTATTTACTTTGGTGTAAGTGCAATTTCCACTTATAATCAAACAAAAGATATTATGACAAGCGGCATAACAGAGCCAACAATCGAACCAACTGTTGAGCCAACCGTTGAGCCAACCGTTGAACCGACCGTTGAACCAACAATCGAGCCGACCGTTGAGCCGACCGTTGAGCCGACTCCAAAACCAACTCCGACTCCAACACCTACCCCAAAACCAACACCCACACCAACGCCAAAGCCGACTCCAACTCCAAGAGCAATAACACAAAATAAAATTCTATTCCCAAGCGATACACAGCGTTTGACAGCAGCTGATATAACAGGTCTTTCAAAATATGACTTAGACCTCTTGAGAAATGAAATTTATGCGAGAAAAGGACGTGTGTTTACAAATCCTACACTGAAGAAATATTTCGAGTCACAAGCTTGGTACACACCAAATCCTTCAGCAGATATGACCCTTAACGAGATTGAAGATTATAATGCAAAATTGATTGTTCAGTATCAGAAAGAGCAGGGTTGGTTATAAAAATCAAAACAACTAAAAAGCAGAGCGAGTTTACTCGTTCTGCTTTTTTCATCATCGTTCCCCAAATGCTATTTTTGTTCCTCGAGAATGCCTTGTTACCGAAAGAACAATCCCGATTGCAATCATATTAGTCATAAGTGAGGTTCCGCCGTAGCTTATAAACGGAAGCGGAATCCCTGTAACAGGCATAAGTCCGATACACATTCCTGCATTTTCAAAGGTGTGGAATATTAGCATTGAAGCAATTCCGACGCAGATATATTTTCCAAACAAATCGTTTGCGTCCTGCGCCGCTTTAATGCATCTTGCAATAATTAAAAACAAAAGAAGTATCACCAAAACCGCGCCTATAAATCCAAATTCCTCTGAAATCACGCTGAAAATAAAGTCAGTGTGTTTTGTCGGCAAAAAACCCATCTGGTTTTGCGTACCTTTTAAATATCCCTTTCCGAAAAGCTGACCTGAGCCAACTGCAATCTTTGATTGAATTACATTGTACCCGCTCCCAAGCTTGTCCATTTCAGGATTGAAAAATACTTGTATTCTGTGCTTTTGGTAATCACTTAAAAGAAAGAGATATACAAGTGGTGTTGATGCTGCAATTCCGATAATTGCAGGAATGATATATTTAAATGATAGCCCTGCCGTAAATACCATAGTTGCGAACATAAAGCAGAAAACCATTGCACTTCCTGCATCTGGCTGAAGCATAATCAGTATAAGAATCACAGCCAAATGTGCAAACAAAAATAGCAGAGTGCCTAATTTATTTATCCGTTCTTTAACAAGCGATAAATGCCGTGCAAATGTAATGGTAAATCCTATTTTACAAATTTCTGAAGGCTGAATTCCAATAGGTCCAAACCTTATCCAGCTTCTTGCACCCCAGTTACCTGTTGAGCCAATAACCAAAACAGCTCCTAAAAGCAAAATGCAGACCGCATATATTGGCACAGATATATGCCCAAAAAACTGATAATCAATTTTACTTATAATCAGCATTAGTGCAATTCCTATAACAAAAGAGCCAGTCTGCACAATTACATTCGAATATGTATTCATCGACAGAGTTGCGCTGTATATAATAATTATCCCGATAATAGCAGTAATCAATGTTACTATGAACAAAACATTATCATGTCCCTTGATTTGCTGCATTTCTCTACTTTTCAAAGTTATCGCCTCCGTTCCCGTTTATTATACTATTATTCTGCACATTTTTCAACAACAATTTGCTAACAAATGTCTTTATTTGTATTATTTTCAATTAGGGACTTTTTATTACATAAAAAGGAAATCAGGCAAAGTTGTCCGATTTCCTGCATTTTACCCACATACGAGTTCTCTTTCTATGAGATTAACCATAATCTCAGTGTTTAAATTCATTGCGTCAATAGGATAGATTTTTTTTACATTTTCGTTAAAATACTTATCCTTAAAAAGCTTGATAGCTTCCTCTTTTGTTCCGCCTGATTTAAGAACATCCACAATTTCCATAGCTGCGTCTTCAGCACTCTTTCTTGCAGCCTTCAAATATTCCGATGTTTTTTCCTTATCCAAAATTCCATAGTGCGGAATAAGTATATTCTCAATGTCAAGCTTTTCCACCTTTGAGATTGAATCAAGTGCCATCTGATAACCCACAAGATATGACGGCAATACAGTTTTATCACCATCAAAAACGCCAATAGTTTCTGAGCTTAACAAAAGCTTATTTTCCTTCATATAAAACCCTATTGAGCAACGGGTATGTCCCGGTAGATTTATTACAGTAAATTTCATATCTCCGGCACAGATAACGTCACCCTCTTTTGCGGCGATGTCCACTCTTAAATCATCAATCAAATCTTCGTATTCGTCTACTCCGCATTTGGCAGCAAACTTTTTGTCCAAATCCCGCATCAAGCTTTTTGCCGACGCTTTTTCAAAAATCTTTGCTGCATATTCGCCTGCAACAACTTTTGCCTTTGGCCAGTATTTAAGCGCATATACAGAGCCCAGCGCATGGTCATAATGCGAATGCGTGAGAAAAATATAATCGAGACTTCTATCACCAAGAATATTTTTTATTTTATCGGCAACTGCATAGCCTGTGAATGCAAAGCCCGAATCATACATAATCGCAGTTTTTCCGTCATCAATTAAAAATGCACTGTCTCCGGGAGTTTCACGCACGTCTGTTACTTTAATATCTATCATTTTATCAATCCTTCATTAGCATAACAAGCACTGCTTTTTGTGCGTGCAGACGGTTTTCTGCCTCATCAAAAATTTCATCGGCGTGCTTTTCAAATGTTTCAGCTGTTATTTCTTCGCCTCTGTGCGCAGGCAGACAATGAAGCACCATTGCACCGTCATTTGCAAGAGCCATATTTTCTTCATTAACCTGATATCCCGCAAAAATTTTCTTGCGCTGTTCAGCTTCAGCTTCCTGACCCATAGATGCCCAAACGTCAGTATAAACAACATCTGCACCTGAAATTGCAGCCTTAATATCCGAAGTGCATACAAAATCACCGTTTTCTGCTGCCCAAGCCATAATATCACTATCCGGCTTATTAGTATCAGGACAAGCGATTGCAACACTCATACCGCTCTTGATACAGCCGACGATAAGCGAGTTTGCCATATTATTTCCGTCTCCGACAAAGCAGAGCTTTAACCCTGCAAGTTTACCCTTATGCTCACGGATTGTTAAAAGGTCCGCAAGCACCTGACACGGATGTGCATAGTCAGTAAGTCCGTTAATAATCGGAATACTGCCGTATTTTGCAAGTGCTTCAACTTCCTCTTGTGCAAAAGTTCTTATCATAATTCCATCAACAAAACGTGATAAAACTCTTGCTGTATCCTCCACAGGCTCGCCTCTTCCGATTTGCAGGTCGTTTGAGCTTAAGAACATCGGATTTCCTCCCAGCTCATACATTCCCACTTCAAAAGAAACACGGGTTCTTGTAGACGACTTTTCAAAAATCATACCAAGCGACTTTCCTTTTAGATGCTTATGTTCAATTCCGTTTTTCTTTTCGTATTTAAGTTGATCTGCAAGATTTAAAATTTCAACAATCTCTTCACTTGTAAGATCTGATAATTTCAGTAAATGCTTCATTCTTCAATTACCTCCTTCAAAATTGCAATTCCCTTGTCAATTTCTTCCTTTGTTATATTAAGTGCCGGCAAAAGACGTACCTTCGTTTTTGCAGTAAGCACCAAAAGTCCTTTTTCGATACATTTTTTCACTACGTCCGACGCTGTTTTTTCTACTTCAACGCCTATCATAAGTCCCATACCGCTTACAGACTTAACGCCGTTTATTTTTTCAAGCTCTGATTTTATGTAGTCGCCTTTTTGGCTTACAGCCTTTAAAAATTCGTCGTCCAGTCTTGAAACAACACTAATTGCCGCTGCCGCACAAACAGGGTTTGCACCAAATGTCGAGCCGTGTGTTCCGGCAGTAAGTGTATTTTCCACTTTATCGCCAAGCAGTGTTGCACCCATTGGGAGTCCGCCTGCTAATCCTTTTGCAGTTGAGACAATATCAGGAGTAATTCCGAGCTTCATATAAGAATACATTGCTCCGCATCTGCCGTTTCCTGTCTGTACTTCGTCTACGATTAAAAGAATATCATTTTTCGTTGTGATTTCTTCAATCGCAGCTAAAAATTCCTTTTCAAGAACATTTACGCCGCCTTCACCCTGCACCGTTTCAATCATAATTGCGGCAACCTTGTCAGAAATCGCATTATAAAGCGCTGAAACATCATTTACAGGCACGTGTATAAATCCTTCGGTAAACGGAGTGAAGTTTTTATGAAAAACCTCTTGTCCTGTTGCAGAAAGAGTAGTTATTGTTCTTCCGTGAAAGCTGTTTTCAAGAGTAATTATAACATTCTTTTCAGGATTTTGGTCGGTTCCGTATTTTCTTGCAACCTTTATTGCACATTCGTTTGCCTCTGCTCCTGAATTTGAAAAGAACACCTTTCTCATTCCTGTTTTTGTGCAAAGCAATTCAGCCAGTTGGGCGCCGTTTTCATTATAGTAGAGATTTGAGGTATGCTGAATTTTGTCAAGCTGTGATATTATTGCCTGCTTCCATTCATCATCACATATACCAAACGCATTTACAGCGATACCGCTTCCAAAGTCAACATATTCCTTACCGTCCTCATCATAAAGCGTACTGCCTTTGCCACTTTTAATCGCTACATCAAACCTTGCATAAGTGCCTGCGACATATTCTTTGTCAAGCTCTTTTGTATTCATCAAATCAATCCTTTCGCCAATTAAACGAACATCGTCCCGATACCTTCATCTGTTAAAACTTCTAATAAAATTGAATGCGGTACACGTCCGTCAATCATAAATACCTTGTTCACTCCCTGACGCACCGCTTCTGTACAGCAATCCACCTTTGGAATCATTCCTCCGGAAATAATTCCCTCACTCATAAGCTGTGGAGCTTCACTCACCTGAACAACAGGAATAAGTGAATTTTCATCGTCCTTATCACGGAGAAGGCCTCTGATATCTGTCATAGAGATAAGACACTCAGCCTTAAGCATTCCTGCAATCTTTGATGCTGCAGTATCTGCATTGATATTGTAAATATTATTTTCATCATCACAGCCGATTGTTGAGATGACAGGGATATATCCCTTATCAAGAACGTCTAAAACAGGCTGGATATTTACCTCTGTAATTTTGCCGACATAGCCAAGCTTGTCGTCAAGCTTTTCAGCCTTTATAATATGACCGTCACAGCCGCAAAGTCCCATAGCTTTTCCGCCCATATTCTGAATAAGGTTTACGAGACCTTTGTTAATCTTGCCTGATAAAACCATTTGGCACACATCAACTGTTTCACGGTCGGTAACACGAAGTCCGTCAATGAACTCTGTTTTCTTTCCGATTTTATTGAGCATTCCTGTAATTTCAGGGCCACCGCCATGAATAAGCACCACTTTAACACCAATCAGTGACAAAAGCACAATATCGCCCATAACGGCATTTTTAAGTTCTTCGTTAATCATGGCATTTCCGCCGTATTTGATAACAATAATCTTATCATTGTACTTTTGTATATACGGAAGTGCTTCAATCAGAATTTTAGCGCGATCTTTATTTTCAATATTCATTTTCCCAAAATCCTTTCATCAATCAAGTACGGTAATCGCCATTAATTTTTACATAGTCATAAGTTAGGTCACAGCCCCATGCAGTTGCTTCAAAATCTCCGTCGCCAAGCACAATTTCAATTCCTATTTCGTCTTCTACCAAAATAGTTTTTGCAATCTCTTCTGAAAACTCCACTCCACTTCCGTTTTTGCAAACCAAAATTGTACCAGCCTTAGAAGATAGTGAAACATCAATCTTTGTAATGTCAAGATTTGCACCTGAATAGCCGACTGCACAAAGTATTCTTCCCCAGTTAGCATCGGCACCGAACATCGCCGCCTTAAAAAGTGATGAAGTAATTACACTTTTAGCAACCGTTTTTGCATCACGCTCTGTAATTGCGCCTGTAACATGGCATTGTAAAAGCTTTGTAGCACCTTCGCCGTCCTTTGCAATTCTGCGGCAAAGGTCTTTTGTAACGGCGTTTAAAGCTGCGCAAAATGCATCAAAATCTTCGCCTTCGCTGTCAATTTCTGCGTTTTCTGCCTGCTTGTTTGCAAGCACTACCACCATATCATTAGTTGATGTGTCGCCGTCAATGCTTATCATATTAAATGTATCCTTGACGTCGCTGGAGAGTGCTTTATTAAGCATTTGCGACGAAATATTTACATCGGTTGTAATAAATACAAGCATTGTAGCCATATTGGGATGAATCATACCTGAGCCTTTTGCAATTCCGCCGATATGGCATGACTTTCCGCCCACAGTAAATTCAAATGCAATTTCTTTTGGAACTGTATCGGTAGTCATAATTGCATTTGCCGCCTGCTGGCTTCCGTCAGTCTTTAAAATGCTTACAAGCTCAGGCATTGCATTTTTAATTGGTGTTGTGTCAAGAGGAAGTCCGATTACGCCTGTTGATGCGACTACAACATCTTCTGCCTTTATATCAGTATTATCCGCAACTATACGGCACATCCTCTCCGCAACTTCAATACCGTCTGCATTGCAGGTATTTGCATTTCCGCTGTTGCAGACAATCGCCTGTGCCACGCCGTCTTCAATATTATTTTTGGTCACACAAATCGGTGCACCTTTAACAAGGTTTTGTGTGTAACAGCCTGCCGCTGTACACGGTGTTTCACTTACGATTAGTGCAAGGTCAAGCTTTGTTTTATTTTTGCGTATTCCTGCGTGAATTCCAGCCGCCGAAAATCCCTTTGCGGCACAAACTCCTCCGCTTATTTTTTTCATAGTAAATTCAATCCTTCCTACGTATTATAAATCAAGTCCTTTTGTTTCTTCAAATCCAAGAGCCAAGTTCATGCACTGTATAGCCGCTCCCGACGAGCCTTTTCCGAGATTATCAAATCTTGCAGCAATAAGTATGCGTTCGTCATTTCCCGTGACCTCAATTTCAAGAGAGTCTTTACCTGATAAATTATTACTTCCCAAAAATCCTTCTTTTCCAAAAGGCATAACTTTTACAACCTTTTGTCCTTTATAGTGCTGCTCGAAAATTTTATGTATATTGAGGGCAGTTGGATTTCCTTTTAGCATACTTGCAAAAAGCGGAACAGATACCACCATACCGCTGTAAAAATCAGCCACAATCGGCGCAAAAATCGGATTATTAGAAAGTGAGCATATCTCTTTAATTTCCTTCAAATGCTTGTGATTTTGAGTAAGTGCATACTGACGTGGCGAAGAAAGCTCATTATCTCTTTCTTCATTTTCATATTCCGCAATCATCTTCTTACCACCGCCGGAATAACCTGTAACCGAATAACATACGAGCGGATAATCCTTAGGCAAAATTCCTACGCTAACCAGCGGATATACAACAGATACAAAACCGCTTGCGTGGCAGCCAGGGACTGCAATTTTTTGCATAGATTTAATCTTTTCCTTAAAATCTGACGAAAGCTCTGCAAAGCCATAAGCCCAATCCTTATCGGTTCTGTGTGCGGTTGATGTATCAAGAATTTTCACCTTGTCACTTTCAACTGCTGCGACAATTTCTCTTGCTGCATCGTCAGGCAAACACAAAAATGCCGCATCAGCACTTTCGATAGCTTCTTTTCTGTATCTTATATCTTTCCTGTTTTCTTCACTTATTTTAATCAATTCAATATCGTCTCTTTTGCTTAAACGCTCGAAAATTCTAAGACCCGTTGTTCCGGCACTTCCGTCCACAAACACTTTCTTCATAAAAATACCTCTCAATGTATAAATATACAATTTGCCACAAATACCATTATTGCATATTATTCCGCATTTGTCAAGCGAATAATTAGTGCTCTTTTTAAATATTTATGCATTTTTGTGAATATTTATAAAAGAACAAATAAAATGTATTCTTTTTTTGTTAGGTTTTTTGTCCAAAAATCCGCCTAAAAGGTGGAAATCTGGGAGAATTTGTGTTATAATGACAGAAGTGTGTATTTATACATAAAAAATAATGATTTAAAAATATATGGAGATAATAAAAAATGAGCAAACAGCTAAAATCAACTTTTATAATGTTAACAGCCGCAATTATATGGGGTTTTGCGTTTGTTGCGCAAGTTGCTGTTGATAACAAAGTGATAGGTAATTTCACATTTAACGGTATAAGATTTTTAATAGGTTCTCTGTCGCTCATTCCCGTAATTTTACTTTTTGAGCGAGAAAAGCCCGATAAAGAAAAATTAAAAAAAACACTTACCGCTTCGCTTTTTGCAGGCACGGCGCTTTTTGTCGCATCAGCGCTCCAGCAACAGGGAATCAGTATGAACCACAATGCAGGAAAAAGCGGTTTTATTACTTGCCTTTACACAGTTTTAGTACCAATTTTCGGATGGATTATATGGAGAAACAAAACAGGCTTTAAAACATGGCTTGCGGCTCTTTTAGCCGTAGCCGGACTCTTCCTTTTAAGTGCAGGTGAAGGATTTGATACTGTCGAGGCGGGCGATGTCGTAGTTTTAATCGGTGCATTTTTCTGGACAATACATATTCTTGTTGTAGATAAAAACGTTTCCGGCATCAACCCAATTACATTTTCAAGTATGCAATTTGCTGTATGTGGTCTTCTAAATATTCTTTTTGCACTCTTTACCGAAAACATAACCTGGAGCGGCATTGTTCTTACCGCCTTTCCTATTCTTTATACAGGACTTATGTCAACAGGCGTTGCATATACCTGTCAAGTTGTCGGTCAAAAGGATGCAGACCCTAACTATGCGGCAATTATTCTTTCAACAGAGTGTGTGTTCAGTGCTGTCGGCGGTGCATTATTCTTAAATGAAACATTTACCATGCGAGGATATATCGGCTGTATTTTGATTTTTGCCGGAATAATAATTTCACAGCTCAAGAAAAAAGGAGAATAAAAATGCTTCCTAAAGACCCAGTAATACTTTTAAGTGTTGTAAACACTAAATTAAGAGACTTCTATTCATCGCTTTCCGAGCTATGCGATGACCTTTCGGAAAACGAAGATGAACTCCGCAAAAAGCTTTTGGGAATTGGATATGAATATAATCCTAAAAATAATAGATTTGAATAAAATATTTTAAATGATTTTTGAAAATATACAAGTACAATATATAAATTTTCGGAAAAACTCTTGACAAACTGCACTTTAATTGTTATAATAGACGAGTGCCTTAAGGGGTGCATCAATGCGGATGTGGCGGAATTGGCAGACGCGCTAGACTTTGCTTCATCCACCTCGGTGAAAGAATTGTTGATTACGGTTTTTCCGTTTTCATAGATGAGGATTAAGCGTTTTTGCTCCTCCTCGGGTAACCTCTACCGTGTAAAAATTAAGAGGTAAAACTTAATATGCGGCTGTGGCGGAATTGGCAGACGCGCTAGACTTAGGATCTAGTGTCAATGACGTGGGGGTTCAAGTCCCTTCAGCCGCACCACCCAAAACACTTATAGGATTTCCCTATAAGTGTTTTGTTGTTTCAGGTGTTTATGTATCGCTATGCGAACAATTATTTTTTGTTCGCTTTTTTGCTCGGCTTGATTTTTCTGCTAGTATCTTCACGATACAGCTTGTCTGCCATCTCAATAATTATTGATTTCATATCATTTCTTCTTGTCATATTCTCACGCTCCTTCCTGTAAAACTTGGTTATCTACTATCATATATTTCTTGAGTAATGACTCTTTTGCTTTGCTGATAAACGGGGATTTTAATCTCAGGTCAAGATTTAATCCTTCGCCCGTTTCTTCAATGATGATTTTGTCAAACATCAGGTGCAGGTTTGCATTACTGATGTTGTTTTCGGCTATGATATCATCGAGTAACTCTATGGAATGTTTGAGAGTAGATTTTCTATCCTTGATTGTTTTATCAAGGTTTTCTATCTCATAAACTTCCTTTTTAAAGTTCTCAATGTCATTTCGCCTTGTCTCAATCATCTTGTCATACATATCAGCATTCTGTTTATCCTCAATCCTTTCCATAAGGATTTTCTGGATTTCAAGCTCTGTATCCGAAATGCTTTGCTTAAGATTTTCGAGCCTTTTCTCTGTTGTAGATTTTCCTGCTGCCCATTTCTTGACATCAGCCTCTACATTCTCCCATAGGTCATCGAATACTAATCGTATTCCTTCAAGCTCGGCTTGTACTATCTTGTCAAGCATTTCCTCTCGAATTCTATGAGATGTGCAGTTAAGTCTTTCACGAATACTGCATCAATCTCGCCGTTTCTTGCCAGTTCAAACATTCGCTTAATTCCCGGTCTGTCAAAATCCATTCCTGTATAGTTATCATCCATTCCTATTTCGATAACTATATGGTTCCCTTTCTTCATAAATCCAACGACCAAATCTTCCTGATTTTTCAGGGATTCCTGTTCGCTGTCTTCGTCTCTTGATAGACGACCATATGCAAATCCTCTCACTTAATATCACCTCCAGATTTTTTCTGAAGACAACATTACCACAAACATTTTGATATATCCAGCCGCAATACCTAACCAAAGTTATGCACTTACTTTGTGCATTTCATCCTCTGTGTCAGGATAATTTGCTGTCAAATACTCAAAGGTAATTGCCTTCAAAAATTTAATCAAATCTTCTTCAGTTCCCACAAATTGATAAGATATATTGTTTATGGGCAACTCCCTTTCTGTTCTTGCCATTCTGCTGCTCCTTTCTTATAGATTTGGCTTTTGATATATCAATTCTGTAAATACTCCTACTGATGATTTCTATATGATGGTTCGAAAGTTAACTATTTAAATTTAAGATAATAAGTAAATGCAAAATTGAATACTGTTTATTTTTGATTCCACATTTTAACCTCTCCTTCCAAAAGAAATACACAAAACTCTTGACGAACAATCCTTTTCTGTGGTATACTAATTACAGGATTATATGTTCGTCAATTATCTTGTAAAGATATTCTAACATATTAAAATTATCTTGTCAAGTATTTTTGATTTTGTAACTATATTGTAATATTGTGAGGAATAAAAAATGAATTTTGAAGTTATATTTGGTCATGGAGAAGAAAAAATCATTACAGAAAAAGGCTCGTATGTTGTACCAATTGGTGGAGCGGCTTGCGTTCTTTCCAATGATGCTCCTACACACCTAAAAACAATCTTTCCAGATCTTGATATGAAAAAAGTAAAGGATGAAGCAACTAAAATGCTTGAGCGTTGTTTTTCAAGCAAGGATAAGAAGAAAAGGATAGAGGGTTATTTATTGTGCGATGAGGAATTTAAATTAAGCAAAACAAAATTCTCTGTAACTAAGACCATAGGCAACATCGATGACGATGGAACAATACAATTCATTGATATGTATTATTTGAGTGATTTTTTTGATTTTCTTCGTTTGGAAATGATGTATGCCCTGACAAATAATATGCCTATCGTAAAATGCGGAAGTTGCTCAAAATTCTTCCTTGCGGATAATCCTACTATGGAATATTGCGATAACGAAGCCTGCAGGCAGTACGGAGCAAAGAAGCGCTCAAAAGAAACCAAACAAGCAGACAATCTTCTTTTATTATATGATAAAGTATATCAGGCAACCTACTACAAGCATAAGAAGTGTGCTGATGAAAAACAAAAAAATGAACTGCACATTAAACTCAAAATGCTTATGGAATATCGTATGAAATATAAAAAAGCTGAAATTTCACCAGACAAGTTCCAAAACTTTCTTGAATCCATCTAAACTAAATTAGGCATTACATACTGCACACCGCTTTATGTAATGCCTTTTCCTTTGCATAAAAAGTGCAGGTGGGGTAAGTTACCCTACCTGCAGTAGATTTGCTCTGTAACGGGCTTTTATTGCCGTTACATTTGCATTTAAATTTGATTTTATTCCATTGTTCCGACCATTTTATTTATATCACCATCCGAGTCTACGATGATGGTCTTTGTTTTGGATGGTGCCACATATCCAAATCCATCTATGTAGGCTTTATTTTTTCCCTCTATGATTTCATTTCTTATTTTGGTTTCCTCATCGGTGAGGTAGCAGGTATCTTTTGCCATAATTTCATCATTTGGATTTATGGGTTCTTCCGGATTCTTTTCCCATTTCGCATAAAGAACATCAGGCTTTGTAAATTTGAATGTTGTTACCTGATTTTGCTTTGTTCGGGGATCAGTGAACCATCCCTTGAATGTATATCCGTATTTTGTTGGTATATAACTCTCCAAGCTGATGCTCTCGCCGTATCGTTTGGTTTTTGGTCTGATAAAGTTTCCGCCGTCCGATGCGAAGGTTAAGGTCACATTTCCTACGATTCCAAGTTCATTGTCGAAGGTCACTCGGTATTTACTGAGCCACCAAGGTTTTGCAGTTGCCGATGCCGTGGTTGTCATCAGCATCATTACCGCCAATGCCGTACATAATACTTTTTTCTTCATAATATTCATCTCCTGATTTTTGTATTTACCTTATCTAGCAACACAAACATACCACAGAAGATGGCATAAGTCTACGAAGGAATTTTTTTGAACGAAAAAAGAGATATAACAACCAAATGCTGCTATATCTCTTTAAATCAATTAATATCTGTCTTTTTCAGTTTTAAGCCAATGTTCGTAATACGGATTCGTCCATGTACCGCCATCATAAAATTCAGCAGATTTTACACAGGCTTTAACTTGCGTTGCATTATCCGGAATATCCATCGCCTTGCCGTACCCCCAAGATTCACCAGGTTGTAGATTCATGCTTCCCGTACCACATCGTTCACTATTGTCTACTCCACTTTCTGAGTACATCGAATAATCTGCATCTACAGGATATCCGTTACTATCGAACAACAAGAACACAATTGTTGCTTCTTTTAAAACATTATTGCTGCAATTTTTCAATATTGCTTGGGCTTTTCTAAAAACAATATAATAACCATCGTTAAATGATCTTACGCTTGTAACTTTGACTTTTTGATTATCTTTTAATTCCTGAATTCTATGTGCTTCTTTACGTGCTTCAAAATCCTTTTTATAATTATTAATATCAGCATCGTTAGAGAATATCTTTTCCATATCGGATACAATTTTTAAACCAGTATTAAAATCATTTACTGCAACACAGTTATCCATTTGTGAAATAGCTTGTTGTTTTACAGTTGGCTTATTCTTTTCTATTTTTTCTTTTGCTGTATTATAGTTTTTATCTTCTTCGATTACTTTAAGATATTCCAATACAGCACTAAAGGTATCGCCGTTCTTCTCGTATTCTTCTGCTTTTGTATAAGATGTTCTTGAAGTTTGTAATTTATCAGCCTTATTTTTTGCATCCTTGTTGCTGCTGAAATCCTCCGCAATATCAAACTTTTCATTAGCTTCCTCATACGTTATCTTCTCGGAAGAGAAATCAGCATAGTAAGATTCAGTTTTATTTATGACAAATTTCTCTATATTAGATTTCACACCATTACTATTAAACGACCATCCTTGAATATTTTTTGCTGCATCGTATTTACCCATGTTGTATGCCATGGTAAACGCAATATAACCGCTATTTAAAACTCCAATTATCAACAATATCATGACTACTAGAGAAGAACAGGTGATAATTGTATTTTTCTTTTTTCTAAAAAATATAGATTTCTTTATTCCGCTCCAAAGTTTTTTTGGCACTTCAGAAATAGCTTTATTAAGATTAAATGGTTGTTTTTCTGTATGTACTGCTTGTTCATTTAATGAGTCTGCCAAGCTTTTTAGATCCTCATTCGCCGGTGCATCAACATTTGTTATCAAATCGTTTCCGCATTCTCTACAAAATTTCACATCGTCTTCATTTTCTGTTTTACAACGAGAGCATATTATCATAAAAACACCTCTTTATTCGTTTATAGGCAAGTACAATTTTTGACCTACATAGATTTTATTTACATCTGTTATGCTATTGATTCTCATTATCTTCTGTATATTGCTCATGTAATCTAAACCATATTGCTCGCATATACTTTCTAGATAATCACCTTCCTGTACTACATACACCTTAAATGCTTCAACATCTTCGGGCAGTTCTTGTTCTACTACCGTTGGTGTTTCATCCATTTGAATGTTGGATTGCTGGCTTATCGTTGCAAGTGCTTCGTTGAGCCTATCCATAACATTGTTTTTCTCAATCCCAAACGAAACTGAAACCAATAGCGAAACAAGTAGCAAGAACGACAAAATAATAGTTGTAATGGAAAAATGTTTTTTAACAGGCTTGGCTTTTTCTGAAATTTTTATTTCTCTGCCAATTTCATCATAAACATAAAAGCCTGACATTTTGGCAACTTTATCATTTTTCCACTCAAAAAATCCTCTTGTATCTGCAATAGGATCTACAACATATGCAATCTGCCAAGGAAGGTTAAAGAAATTTTCCTGTATGAAAATATCATAATTTGATAGGAAAATTCCATATCCCGGGTGAGTGTGTTGCCAGCCAACTATTTTTTTGTCCGGATATTTTTTATCCTTTTCTCTATATACATAATCCCATGTTTCATGTGTAAAGGTAAGAGTAGAGGCAGAAGCATCGGTATATTTTGCTTCAATGTAATTTGAAATTATTATAGTTTTTCTGTCTTTTTCATCCACATAGTCGCCAATTAAAATACTTCCAACTTCTTTTGACATTTCTTCTTTAGCGAATTTCTCTATTCGTTTATAAACATCTTGTTTGATATAAACCTGAACACTATCGTGTTCCACAGTTCCTACAGACACAAAATTCATAGGTAATGCAACTACTGAACTTTCGATAACAACACTTTCGGTTTCTAAAATTTCAATATTTGTATCATCCATAATAAGCCTCCTTACATGCTACTGCCTATTATCATTCCAAGAACAGTCATTATTCCTATAACAACCCAAACTGCACCTGCGCTTGTTCCACCTTTCTTGGCTATATAGGCGGTTTTATTCATCGCATCCATACTCTTAGCTACCTGTAATTCTCCGTCTATATATTGTTTATAAAAATGATTTCCAAATATACCAGCACAGATAGACATTGCTAATCCTAAAATAGAACCAAGACCAGGAATCAACCCTAATACGAAGGAGATTCCGGCATATGCCGCTGCTATACCATACATTTTTCTATATGCCAACCAATATGCACTGAATAAAAAGCTACACCAATTCCATGATGTTTTACTGTTACTCATCTGCATTTTTTGGAACTTTGATATATAGAATGGCTGATTAGACTGTATAAATGTATATAAATCCTGATCGACCTGTTGTTGACCATAAGGATTATAACCAGCATTATACTGCGGAGCAGAATATTGAGGTGTGTACTGTGGCTGAGGCGCAGTATATGTATTTTGCTGATAACTTTGGTTTGCCGCATATGCTCCAGCAACCTGAAAATGTGGTTCACCTGTTGCTCCTGCTGGTGTTCCGCATGAAGCACAGAATTTTTGCCCTTCACTTAAAGGCGCTCCACATTTAGAACAGAATGTCTTATTATCTACAGCTTCTGCATATTGCTCTGCACCAACAATTGTGCCTGTGCATCCAAATGTAGTACATGCTTTATTTTCTATCCAACATTCTTTGTGATGTGGCATTTCGCAAACGCTACATACAACGACATCATCGCCTTCTTTAAATTCAGTTTTGCAATAGGGACAAATTTTACCTATAAAATCCATTATTCTGTACCTCCGTTATTCTCTGTGTTTGTTTCATTTTCTTCAGTATTTTTTTCTTCTTTTTGTTCTTGTTCGTTCGCCTCTGTCGCTTGTTGTTCTTTTTGTTGTTTCATAGCATCCTGAATCGCTTGTTTTTTAGATTTTTCCTGTGCTTCTATTTGCTGTCTTATATTATCAGCAACATCCGATATTTCAGGATTACCATAAATGCCAAGAACACCATACCGAAGTACCAATTCCTGATCCTCAACCTGCCTTTCAAGCGTGTCTATTCTCCTAGATTGTTGCATTATCACAAAAAGATTTACAAGTATAACAAGAACAAGTGCAATTGTAAGAATAGGATGTATCTTACTATGTTTTACAATTACATCTTCATTAAGTTCATCCGGATCAGTTGACCATGCCTTTTGTTTTATTTTAACTCCGTTTTTATCAAACAAGTAAAAACCAGGGCAACGTTCTAATTTTTCATTCACCCAAAAGAAGAAGCCTTCATCATTTTGAATTGGATCGACTACATAGGCTACCTGATTAGCATCAGTGAAGAAATTTTGTTGTATAAATCGGTCATTTTCAGACAAGAATATTCCAAAATTAGGATGAGTATGAATCCATCCCACAATTTTTTTATCCTTATACTTTCTATCCATTTCAGAATGGAAATAATCCCATGTTTCGTGGGTGAATGTTAAAGTAGTAGGCGTAGCTGCATTGTATTTCGCTTCAATAAAGCCTTCTATAATTGTATTTTCTTTACCCATTTCATTTAGAATTCTGCCAACCAAGATTCCACCATGCTCATTTTCTGTTTTATTGGCAGCAAATTTATGTATTTGTGCATAAACTTTTTGATGAATATAAATGTTTTTATCATCAAAAACTCTTTCTCCTACAGGAACTATATTTTGTGGCAAATCGGGTGTAATATTTTTATGAGAAACCCTTGCCTTAGTTTTTTTCTTCTTCATAATCGCTACTCCTCAATTTCAATTTCAAAATCAAACTCGTCTTTTTCTTTCTTGGAACGTTTTTTAAACAATATGTGAAGGTATAACAATCCTAATATAATATTAAAAATAACAGACATACACAGTGCTATTTTTAATCCATCGTTTTCTGCCATAAGAGTCTTTTGCATTTCATTTGTTTCAGCATTATTTTCGTTTGGCAATATATCTTTTTCTCCATTTTCGGTTTCAGAAGAAACTTGTTGCTCAGGGACTTCTACACCTTCAATAAAATTATTGATATCTTTTGTGTTAATTGCAAAGCCAATTCCTTCCGCATCAGATGCTTTTAGAGTAATGATTCCAATCACATTTCCATTGTCATCAACAAGCGGACCGCCACTGTTTCCGGAATTTACAGATGCATCTATTTGTATGTAGGTGTTTTGTCCAAGTTTTCTGTCAAGTGCTGATATGATTCCTTTGGTCATGGTGTAAGGCATATCTTTTGGTGCGCCTATTGCATATACTTCCTGACCTATACTTAAATTGTTTGAATTTATACTTAATGGTGTAATTGTTTTATCAACCTCAATCAACGCCAAATCTTTTTCAATATCAGTTTTTATAACGTTGCCTTTAATTGTCGTTCCATCGTATAAATTAACTGCAACTTTTTTACTGTATCCCACAACATGTGCGTTTGTTATTATTATATTTTCTTTAATAGAAAAACCACTGCCAACCCCTGTATCTGTATATACAACAACCACCGAATTATATGTCTCTTCAGGTGTAAAGTTAATTGCATATGCAGAAAAAGAGATAAGCAGTATGAACACAATCGCTATGCTGATAATTCTATATTTCATACCACTCATCTCCTTCTATATTATTTCGTGTTAAATACTAGTACAGAGTTACCGATAGCAACTGCATCACCCTGTTTTAAAACATGGCGAGTCACACGCATACCATTAACAACAGTACCCATTGGTGAGCCTTTATCTACCAGGACATATTTGCTACCTTCTTGAACAATATCGCAATGATTTGGTGCAACAAGTTTATCTTTGAACAATACAATAGTGTTCTTTCCACTATTACCAATACTTGTTGTACCTTCAAATACAAGATATTCTTTACCTTCAAATTCACCTCTTATAACTTTGAGCCAAGCAGCTTTTGCAAACTGTTCAAGTACACCTACGCCAACACCGATCAAAAGGCCCATAATAACTATTGCAAATCCGCGTGCAACAATGTCATTTGGAATGATATCACATACATAGTTAAATAGGAATCCTCCTATAAATGCACCAATAACACCACCGAGAGAACAGAAAATTATTCTCTTTTGTTCAGATTTGATAAGACCTACGGATAAGCCTATACCAATACCCATTATTGCCCAACCCAAACCTCTTACGAGAGCTTTGGTAAAGTCAGACGAATAATCGGTCAACATCGAAGCATACATCCACTGTGCAAGATATCCGCTTACAGCACCAACAACTATTGATATACCGGCACCAATTAAAGCATATTTAATTGCATTTTCCTTTGAACCATAGTATATGCCTTCTCCAAGACCAAGGAAAAGACCGATGAATAAAGCGATTAATGCGGACCACAATGCAGTATGAGTTCTTGATATTCCTTCCATCGCTTCGCCAAGTTTGTCTTCGTTAGAATTAAAATCATTTTCATAGGCTTCATACAATGCATTTTCGGCTTTTTCATTGTATTCCAAATATTTTTCGACAGTACTTGAATACTTAGAAGTATTGTTCGTCAACCAATTTGTTAAAGCGTTTTCTGATTCAGGATCTATTCCTTGTTCTTTGCAGTATTTTTCAAATGCTGCATCTACAGGGGCTAAAACATCATTTGCTTGCTCTGTATATTCATAATATTCAGCAATTTCAGGATGTCCTAACATTCTTGCAACGGAGGCATTACCAGTTAAACCATCAGAAACTTCTGAAACACCAAAGCCAATAAATGCGCCTATTAAAGCCCATAATAAGCCTTTGACTAATACAGTTTTAAAGTTAACTTTGCCACCTTTTGCAGTTGCTCCATATTGGCTGCCTTGCATTCTTACTGCAGTCGGAACAAATTCAATTCCTTCTAATTCTTCAGCAGTAATTTCAAAGTCATTCTCATCTTCATTTTCCAATATAGCAGTAGCTACAGGAACTTGTTCAACAGTTGTTTCTGCTGAAACAACCGGCATTTCTTCCTGTACAGGAGCGGATTCTACCACTTCCGGAATAGTTTCAGTTGATGATGTTTCTTCATCTTCATCAAAAAGATCAATATCAAACTCTTTTTTTACTGTGCCGTCTTCTTCCTCGCCGGTCCACAAATTAACATTACCAACAGGGAATAGGTGTTTGTTTGCAATAGCCCACTCGGCAGCATCAGCAGAAAGAGGACTAAAGGAGTTCCAGGATTTATATTGAATCATATCACCGATGTTTACAATAATATCGCAGAGTGATTCTCCAGCTCCCCAGATATCACCTATACAAATCTGTCCATCTCTAAAATTAGGATGCCAGATAGGTGTAGCAATAGTACATATCGGCTTATATCTCGGATATTCAGCATGTAATGTAATAATTACGATGTGTTTACCAAGAGTTTCGATCCTGCCGTCTTCTAAAAGGTATATACCATTTACATAATATGTAACTCTGTACTTTTCGGCAGGTTCTTCACCAATTGGTTCTACTACAATATTCTTATGATTCGAAAAATTCTTCTTAATCTGTTCATAGTCGGAGGCAATTCTCCTCATTCTTGCATTCATTCAAACAGACCTCCTAACACTTCGTTTTTATCTTTTGATAATTCATAATAAACATATTTCATACCTTTCCTCACTGCAATGATATGATACAAAGGTATACCGATTTCATATAATTTTTTATCAAGAAAATCTTCTTCACCATTAATTGTGTGTATAGTTTCAAATTGCATAGATTTACCACATTTTTCGCAAACAATATCTTTGCCACGAAGACGGTTCACAGTATTGAAAATGTCTTTTGTATCTCCACAAACACAGGTTGCAGTTGTAGCAATATCACGATCAAATTCAATGATTGCACCATCACCAAGGTCTTTTGCTGCCTGATTTAAAACATCTTTTACAGACACTTCACGAGCAGACCAATCCATTTCCCTTATATTGTCATACAAATCATGGCTCATACAATCATCTTTAAGCTGGTACTCTACGACAAAAGAATCATGGGTAAGTCCATTGAACACATACCCTTTGCCGGCAAGCGTAGGAAGATTTCTGTCATTGTGCAAAATCTTCAGCATTTCTTGAACCTGAACACCTGCAATAATTGATGATGAAGTAGGTGTAGTAGGCGTTTTGCCTTCTAACATCTCATCATGCGTTAAAAGTGCACAGGATTTACGTTTATTGATGAGTTTCCAGTCTGTTTCGGTCATTGTGCATTCATAACACGGACCGGGCGGAACAAACACTCTAGCAAAACCGTTTAAAACCTCAATAGCACCATCAATCCAGGGCTTGTTTACCTTATAACATGACTGGTTAATTGCAAGTCTTGCTTCACGGTTATCAAGACCACCGAGAACAATATCCATACTGCGAAATACACCAAGACCAATATCTGTAACAATATTCTGATTGAGGCATATTGCTTTAACATCAGGATTAATCTCCATAGCAGCTTCTGCTGCGGCCTGGGATTTATATTTGCCAACATCTTTCATTCTATAAAGAATAGAACGAGTAAGGTTTGTTTGCTCAATCTTATCCATATCAACAATAACGATTTTGCCCACACCAAGCAAGGCAAGGTTTTTGATAAGTTCATTGCCGATGGCACCGGCACCTACAACCATTACTGTTGAATTGTGTAGAAGTTCTTGATTCCACCAGGGAATAAGTTCTAATCGTGAATATCTGGTTTCTTCAAAATCCTCTTTATTTAATTCTAATTCCGTCGACATAATATTCACCTTACTTTTTAATTCTGTTTGACATATAAATAGTCATTGCTAAAGTTAAAAACCCCTGGGCACAAAAGAAAAACGCAAACATAAGATATGGTGCTGCATATTCAAAATCATAACAATCGAAAGCTACCATTAAAAATATAAATGTCGCCAAAAAATGTATTACCGACGAAATAATTCCCAACACCTTAACAGGGGTAGATTTGTTGATTGTGTTAACCTGATATACTCCATAATTGGGTTGAACAAAATTTGGTTGCTGTACAATATTCATCGGCTGTCCGCAATCTGTGCAAAAAGCAACTCCATCTTGCATAGTTTTACCGCACTTTGTGCAAACTGCGCCTGCAGTAATTTCGGGTTGAAGCCTTAATACATCTCCATCTTTGATATGAGCATCTGCTAAAGTCTGTGTTTCCAAAAGCTGTCTTCCGGAAACTTTATGTATGAATTTATAGCTGATAGGATTACCATCAGGACCTGTTGAAGGCAATTTGATTTTTTCAACAAGCTTAACCATAATGATACCGATTTTTACATCATCAGGTAATCCAACCTTTTGCTCCTTGTTTCCTGTTGCGTCAACAATAATTACATTTAATTTTCCCATGATATATTCTCCTTGTCAAATTTTTTGTTGTTATTTATTTCTTCTCATACATAACTTCAAGACCTTTATCCGGGTGATATGTCCAAGTCACTTTATATTTATCGTTTTCGTCTGACTGTCTTCCATCCATAGACCGCGTTTCACCCATTTTACTAAATAACGCTTCTGAAAAGCCTAATTCTGCATTGGTATCTTCAATTGCATTCCATGCATCTCTTTCAAAGCTATCCTCAATATCATATGGATTTGTATCTAACTTCATATAACTTCCATCAGATGCTATGTCACACCATGATTCATCTGCTATATCTGCAAATTTCTTTTCAAAATTCACTCCACCGCCGATTGTTCCGCTAGCAAAAAGTAGAATGGCAATAGCTACGCAAACTCCGCCAATAATAACTGGAATAAGTTTGTTTTTCTTTTGTTGAGCTACCATATTTGTATTAAACTGATTGATGGCTTGGCTAGCATCCAACACAACGGTTCCATCCGTCTTTTGACCACACTTTGCGCAAAACACCTGTCCATTCTGCAGTTCTGCACCACATTTCTGACAAAGTTTTTTAAGCGGAGTTCCACACTCGGGACAGAAGGTTTGACCTTCACCAAGCAGAGCCTGACAATTTGGGCATCTGTTTTCTGTTGTAGGCTGCTTTGCTTCGTTTTCAACCGCTTCGGTTACTGTTGCTTCCTGCATAACTTTGTTTTCGTTTTCCATAATATAAAGTTCCTTTCTATATACCGCTATGCGGTTTATTTTTTCACATTTGCGTTACCATACGCATCTTTAACATTTTCTACAATTTTTTGGAGTTCTGAAATCTTAGTAGATAAATTTGAAAGACTCGAACTGCTATAGCCGCTTTCGTTGACAATTACAGAATCATACACGCTCAAATAAACATCTTGCACTTCTTGTGCTTTTGCTTTTATATCATCAACATATGAATCATCCATTTCAAATTCTTTTATATCATTATAGAGGTCTACTATTTTTGAATTTGCAGTTTTTGCATTTGAAATGTTAGTTGAAAACATCGATCTAGCATAAGATTTTAATGTTCCATAGTAAAGCCAAGAACCACCGTTGTTTACTATATTCCAGGCTTCGTTAGCAGCCGAGAGATCGCTTTTGGTATCATTTATAGCTTCAATATATTTTTCTGTTTCTATTGCATATCCTAAAACTTGTTGTCTCAAATGATAGATATAACCAAAATAACCACCGACTACGACCAAAACTGCTAAAATTACACTTAGAACGATTTTAAGTTTTTTGTGTTTACCTTTCTTTCTCTGCTTATCAGCAATTTCTTTATTATATTGTGCTATATTCCCATCGCAGTTGCTTTCAGTTATTTGGTTACCGCATTCTGGACAGAAAAGTTGTCCAGGTTGCAACTCTGTACCACACTTTGCGCAGGCACTTTTTAGTGAAGTACCACATTCCGTGCAGAAAGATTTCTCTTCAATAATCAGTGCTTCACAGTTTGGGCATCTTCTTTCTTCACTATTTGATTCAACGGAACATGATTCTTCTGTTGCATTTGGTGTTTCTAAAACTACATTCTCCGAGCTTTCTATGTTTTCTGTTGCAGACATAACTTTCTTTTCGTTATCCATAATAATTTCCTTTCTCCTCATAATGCAGATGTTTATTCTTTGTCAGGCAAGCACATGTCGCACGCTTCATATTTGCCGGCATCATATTCTTCTTTAGTCAACCGTTTTACAGTTGTTTTATCCTTGACAAAAATACAATCTTTTTTATGGTATTTATTTCCTGTCGATGTGATATAACAATTGTCGTAATACGATTGTTCTTGATTAATAGTGATAACAGTGACAATCGTAACCAATATGGCAACAAAAGACAGTGCAACTACTGCTACTTTCTTTTTATGTTTTGTAATCGTAAGTTTTAAATTACGCAAAGAGTTTTGATTTAATAAATAATGAGAAAATTCATTTGCTTCATATTCCTCTTTGACATCCTTGCCTATGATAGGAGTGGTTGTAAAATGTTCGCAAACAATATGCCCAAGTTCATGCGAGAGAACCAAAGTCTTTTCATCATCGCTTAAATCCTCATTTATAAAAATAAGGCGATAATCTTTACTTACATATGTAAATCCTCTTGATTGAGACACCGCTTCACTGAGTCGTAAATTCTGTATAACCGTTTCAACATCTTTATCATTAAAAATGTTATTGAATTCTATAATTGTATAACCAATTCTTTTTGCCACGTCTCTTAAAGTAGAATAATTTACAACTGATATTGAATGTTGTTTTATAAATTGGTTTGTAATTTTCTTAATAGCTTTGCTCATATTCTAATTGTTCCTTTTAATGTTCTTTAATGCTTGTGCTGTATCTTCTTGTTTTTCTGAAATTTCTCTCTTTGTAAAATCAACACCCTCAAAGAACTTAACAACCGCTTCACCAGAAATATTATTACAACGAGAATATTCTACCATTAAAATGGTCTTTAGTGTGGAGATAGCCTGTTCATCTAACGAATCAATAATGTTCTTTGTATCCGCCTTAAATAACATGTTTAACTCAAAGTCAACCGGTTCTTCACCTTCGTTAAAACGTTTAATTAACTCATGCGGAAAAGCTGAGATGTTTCGAATCATCTTGTGCGTTTTTTTATTATAATCATAAAAAAGAATAAGAGATAGGTAAGTATTCCATGACATTTTTCTCGCCTTTCTCTCTATCGAACCATACGTTTGTCTTGAAACTCCTATTAAATTTGCTATTTCTTCTTGTGATATTTCTGCTTTTGCCCGGAGCAGTGCTAATTCCGGTGTCAATGCTTCGATAAATTCATTCTTTTCTTCTTCAGTTAGAAAAAATCTTGATATCTCTTCCATTATTACAAACCTCTTTTCGTAGAGTAACCAACTAAATGAATTCATAATTTACATTATTTTACCATATTGGTGTTAGATTTGTCAATGTGTTTCACCATTTTTCTTTATATTTAGACAAATTTTATGCATAATGTATATTATACAAGAACTTTAGAGACATATTTCAAAAATGTCTCAACTCAAAAGATTAATAATACTTCTGTTTTTTCTTTCAGCATATTCATAAGCAAGCTTTGTGCCACTTCTGGGTTGGTAGTCAAACAAATCCCGTCTGCTGTTTCTACGTCTTGGAGGAAGATAGTTTTCATCGTAATAAACCACGCAGAATTTACTGTGGTTAATCATTTCCTGATTGCGTTCCACATAAGATGCTCTGCCTGCGTTTTCCATATGTTCAGGGAAGTATGTACCTTCATAATGTTTAAGCAGACTATCCTCATACCAGTCGGGAATATGTTGAAATGCTGACCTGACGTATATCCGCTTGATGCGAGGATATTTTTCTCGCAACTCGGTTACTGTTTTAAGGCACAAACTGTCAAATTCGCTTTTGCTCCCGAATAGGAAGGTATCAACTTTTTCATTTACAATTAAATTTTCTATAATTCTGCATAGGTTATTTTTTAATTCTTCTGTTTCAGTAATCTTTCTGTGACCGAAGAAGCAGCAAGATTTTTCTTTATCTATGTCGGGCATATTTCTACTCAACTCCCATTAGCTCACATAATCAGCATTATGTGTGTAACTAAGACGGCTGAAACAAAAAAATCACCCTCTCAGGTGATTGCAGTTACCACGAATTCAAAAGAGCCTCAGACCAATGAGTTCGATTTTTTTCATTGGTCTATTTGCCGTGTGCAAATTTTATAAATTCGTTCTATTTATCTCTGAAACATTGACCTTTATGTATTTTTGTGGTATAATTTATTCAAATATTTTAATTATTTTGCCACATAATGCTGATTATGTGGTTTTTTAATTTTGCATCCGTACAAGTCCCATTCTTTGCATTTGCCTGCGGTGGGTAGAACCATTTTCTATGGTATAGATTCTGGTAGTATTTACGCTTGAGTGACCAAGTATATCCGCCAGGCGAACGATATCTTTTTGTAGCGAATAGTAGGTTCGTGCGAACAGGTGGCGGAGGTTATGTGGGAACACTTTTTCTTTTGACACTCCGGCGGTCTCGCACAACTGTTTCATCGATTTCCATATTGAGTGCCTGTCCACAGGTTGACCTTTTCTCGTTACGAATACACTGCCTGATGTGATATGCCTTTCCTTTATATATTTTTTCAGTAGTTGGCACAGTTCCTTTGGAAGTATTATTATTCGAATTTTGCCTTTCAACCTAACCTGAGCCTGACCTGTCATAACAGAATTTACATCGATGTATTTCAGTTCACTCACACGGATTCCTGTGGCACATATCGTTTGCATAATGAGGTAGAGGCGCTCATTCTTTTTATTCTTTGCAGCTTTGAGAAGTCTTTCGTATTCTGCTTTGGTCAGTTCCTTTTCACTCTGACAGAAGATTTGTCTTTGCACTTTTAAGTTCTTGACCCTCAGATCGTATCTTTCAATGTAATTAAAGTATCCGTTGAGAGAAGATAAAACCGAATTCACACTTGCAGGAGCATATTGCTGTACTAATATGTTTTTGTATTCAAGCACAAGTATCTTTGTCATTGCTCTGCCGTCCGACCACTGCACGAATGCATTTATGTCACGAATATATTTTTCTATGGTGACGGAACTTTTTTCTTCCTCGATTAAATAATTCTTGTAGTCTTCAATAGTGCGTTTAGTAATTTCATTCATGTTTCAACAACTCCTTTTTATTTTATTTTACCACCAATGATAAAATATATAAGAGTTGTCAATGTTTCAGTGTATTAATTTCAAAAGGCGATTGCTAATTCATAAAAGGAATTAACAATCGCCTTAAGTCATTTGTATGCCTTGTCATATTTTTTCACCTCCTGCGAGACAAAGCATACCACAGAAGAGAGCGGAAGTCCACGAAGGTTTTCAAAATTCTTTTCTTTGGTTTATGAAGACCAAATTTTGTGTACAGAAAAAGCCCATGCTTTAAAACATAGGCTTATTCTTGTTTAAAAACTACTAATCCAGACTTTTAAATGTAATAAGTTATTCGTTGTTTTTGTCTTCTATAAGCACCCCTAAATGAAACAATTGTTCAATTGCAATTTTTATGTTATAATCGCAAAGATCAGCCTTTCTTAACCAAATTGCATATAATAATATCTCTAGAGTTTCAAAATCTAATATCGTATTATCATCGTAATGCAAATCCATATGACCATGTGCAATATCATTGCGAATAGTATTCAATCTGGAGCCAATCGATGGTATTTTTGTACGCCATGTTTTACCATAGTTTAGTTCCATAAACACATCTATACAACCAATGTGTTCTTTAATTATTTTAACAAATCTATCTTGTAAACTACTCTCCAATCCCAATATCCGTTTTCCTATCTCTTTAGCTGCTTTTTTCTTTTTGCCTCCAAATTTTATTTGAAGTTCTTTTGATATTTCAAAGAATAAAGATCTCACATCATAAAAATCCTGAGAACGCATCGTCTCAGAATAATATAATTCGCTAATACGATCAAAAGCGGCAAAATTAAAAATGATTCTATCTGGTCCGTAAACATTCCAGTCAGCAGTACATTTCGGGATGTTTTCGTAATACAATTTGTTTTGCAAACTCAATAAGACTAGATTGGAAAAACAATCTTTGATAATGGTATAATCAATCAATCTTTTTTTCTTTTTATTATCAATTTCTTGGATAGTTGCATTTTTTTGAATAACAAATGATCCGAAAATTCTTTTGTATCCACAATTTGTGCAAAAGATCTCCGTCTCATTTAATTCGATATTTTGTCTTTTTTGGAGAAATGACAATACATGTTCTATGGACAATCTAACTTCTTTTACCATTGCAATACTTACTGGTTTTGAAAAATTTATTATCATACTACTTTTACTAGAAAAAGGTTCCGCAGAAAATGTATGTTGTGTAGCAACAGCTTTTACCTTTACATTAAGTGTTATTCCGTCATATTCTATTGAGCCACAATCATATTCAGTAGGTGGTAAAGCAGATATAGACAACGCTCCCAATGAACCATTTTCATTCCATGTGTTATTAAGTTGAAAAGCATAACCTGGATTGAAAAATAAATCTATAGATTCTCCCGAAATAACCATTCCATCAATTTCATTAGTTACTATATCCCAATTATGTATTCTTTTTACAATTTTATCTGCATCTGATTTTATATCTTCAGGCTTTGAAATACTTGTTTTATCATCTGTATTATTGGGTTTGTATTTTGTACTGGTTTTATCATAGCAGTATATTGAATCAATATTATAAGTTAAAAAACCATTATTATTAGAATGATGTTCTGATGTTTCAAATATAATTTTCTGGCCTGTAGATGTAACTCCTTCAATAAATAGTTGAGGAATAACTTTTCCCTTTTGGAAAGGTTTATTAATTTCTTCAAAAAAACCTGATTGTAATGATGTCTTCGATTTTGAGTCAGGAGGAAATACATCCAATTTTCCATTAGTATATAAAAATGGGTATTCTGCATCATCCTTTTTTAAAAACCCTTTAATTACAGTGGAATTTGATTTCCCCAAAGTTATATTTGCACTCATAAAAAATCCCCTTAAGCCTATTTATCATCATCAATATCTTCCGCAATTCCTTCAATTAAATCTGTCACTACCTGATTAAGTTCAGTTGCATTTTTTGATGTTATTGCAGAAACTCCGGTTCTTTTCTCCAAGGCTTCTCTTGCGATTTTAGCAACCTCACCGCCTGATTGAGCAACCTTTATACTCTCTGCAAACCCATCGGGCTTTTCTTGCTCTGATATATCTTTGGTTGATGTTTCTGCAAGCATATTAAGTATGAGTTCTGTTGTACTCATATTATCTCTCAAGTTTTCTTTGGTGAGACCTTTGAGATTTTTATATTTTCTCGTTGTCATACCTGACCATGCCTTTGTGATTTCATCAGTAAGAATTGCATATTCTTTGCCTTTTTCAACGCCACGCTGTTGCCACTCAGCAGTAAGTTCATTTCTTACTCTGATGGAAAGTATACGTTGATGAATCCAATCTTCATCATAACCATTTTTGAGATAGGTCTCTAACGCTCTGTCAATAGCAATTTCGGGATCAATCGTTTCTTCAATTCTTTCCCTTCCAACCTGTGCAAGCCACAGCTTGAATGGTTCTGCCTTTGGAGAAGGAATGGACTGAATGATGCGGAGCAATTGTTCAGTATCAGCAACATCGGTCATTCTTTTTTTGCCATCTGCTGCAGTCATTTTCAACTGCTTACAATTTGTAAGCAGTTCATCGGCACCCTCATCTTTAAGACGTTTTTTAAGAACAGCCCAATATGTACTTGCACTTCTTGGGGTTGCCTGATCAGTTAGTACTGATATAACATCCACCACAGAAAAGTACCATTCTTCAGTTTCTTCATTCCATGCAGTTCTGATTTTTTTATCTTCAAATATTTGTATCTTATCGTTATTATCCATAATAAAACCTCCGATAACTTCTTGATTACATTTTAACACATATTGCGACAAAATTCAATTATTTACATAAAATATGTGCAACCTGATTTTACAACCTTCCATGTCTTTTCTGCACATTTTCGATTGCGACCTCTTCAATATAACTTTCATAGTAATCATCATACTCACCGCTGGCAATGAGATTTTGTTTCTCGATGCTGACAGCAAGTTTGAAGAACATGTCCGACACTCTGTCCACATGATGCTCTATAGTACAGTCCACCGCCTGAACCAAAATCTTATTTATGTTGTCACTGTTTGCTTCATAATGCAGCTTGGTAAGGTACTCATTGATAGCCTTGTTGCAGAGATCACTCTCGCTTTTGAAGCCCAGTAGTTTAACATAATTTTTGATTTCAGTTCGTACCGCAGGCGGCACATTGAATGTCATCTTTTCTCTTTTCATAATAAAATTCACCTTCCTTTTATAGATTTACATATGCATTCCCATGCCATGATCACGTCTGTATTCTTTTGCTCTTTCCTTGGAGTCGACAATTGATTTCGTGAAGCCTTCCTCAATGTCTTTCTGTATTGACTGCTCAAACATTTTACAGAGACTGAAAATGATGTCACCGAAGATAGGGGATGCATCAATTTTATTTGTATAAATATTTCCTTGTCGGTTATCTTTTAATGCAGATTTAAGCACAGCATTTTGCAACCGTTTTTCGAAGTTTTTGTTCTTCTCAAGGACATCAAAACTTTTTTCAGGATGCTTGCGATAGTATCTTTGATTTGCAAGCTGCAGCAGACACCACTGACGATATAACTCTTGCAGGTTATCATCCTTGCAGACAACTTTTACAACTGCATCGACCTTTTCCTTTTGCTCATGTGAAATGAACTTATAATTCCTCTTGCCGGAGTATCCATCGAGAACAAATTTTAGCTCATTGAAGGCGTGGGCAAATTCATCATTTGCTCCGCCAATGTCAACTTTAAACCCACTGACTTTCTCCTTGACTTCATCAATAATTTTATCTCGGAGCGTTTGTTTTTCATCGTAGAGTTGTTTGAGTTCGTCTTTGAAAATAGTTTTTGTAAACATTACTCGTAGGTCATTACAACTTTTTCGTGAGAGATATTCGCTTCCAGGGTTCTTGTTATACACAATCATATGTATATGAGGGTGGTGACCTTCATCGTGATATGCTCCGTACCAAACCAAATCCTTTACCGGAATATTATACGCTTCTGCGATTTCAAACTGCTTTGACCGAATCAAATTTCTCCATGCATCTGCGTTGTTAAACCTGAGTCTGTCTGCATCTTCTCGTCTCAAAGATACGATAGACAGCCACACAGTTCCGTGATGATTTAGTATTTCACTCCTTGCTTTGTTCAGATTAATATCGTCCTTACTACCGAAGAGGCCATGCTCTCCGACCTTTTCAACACGAGGTCTGGTTGCAATATAATTCAGATTAATTTCAACCTTTTTCGTGTTGACGCTCTTGTCAACTCTCTCGCGCTTTGCCATATAGTTTATATAACCTCCGCCGACAGCTTTGCCGCTGGAAACATACGGCGATTTAAATACAACTTTACTCATTATAACACTCACCTTTCTCAAAATATCGTTAAATACCATTAATACCTGTATATGCACCAATTTCAAGGCTCAACCGTGCGGAAAATCCGCATTACAGCACCAAACCATCACCAGCAGATGCACTTTGGGAACCTCTCCGCCGGGCTTTGCACGGCGATGTAAGCCTGCTTGGGGCGAATAGCGCACCAAGCTTTATCCTGCTTCTTTTAAAACACCACACCTCGCCGTTTCGGGGCGCCCCGTCAGGTGATTTCTCGCACCTTCGTTTGTTCTTTCAAATCGATTTTAAGGGCTTAACATAGGGCTTATCTTTTCGGTTCGAGAGATTAACTTTTCAGGGTGGTGTAACTACCTTACCACAAAAATCAAACTCAATCTATGCGATTATGATTGCGGATGTATCACTCCGAATTCAAATACATATCTCCGTATTCCATTCTTGCAATTTCATCTTTCGTATAACGCAATGAATTATATAGAGCAGTTATGATATAGGGAATAGGACTTCTGACTTGAATTTCAACTCTGCCGTCAATCAATTTTCTCGGCATGTTATTATCGACATAGACGATATGCTCGTAACTGATATTTTCTAATCGCTTACGAACAATTTCACGAGGAATGATTTCACCGCCAACTGAAATTGACTCTGAATTAAACATAATTTCAAGTGCTGATTCATAATTCTTTTTTGATAACCCTTCGAGTTCATATGTTTCCGCTTGGTCCATCACATCCTCTATTGATGATAGATGGTTATTAATAAAATAATTATTATTTATATTTGAGTATTTATTGCAACCGTCTGACACACAACCTTGTTCTTCTTGTACACTAGCGGGTAGGTCGTCTTGCACACAAGATGTAGTATCTTCTGCGACCTCATCAACCTTAACGGTAGTTTTCTCACACACCACATAGAGATTAGAACTTGCGCTGCCATCAGCCTTCTTTCTTTTCTCTTTCTTGATGAGTCCAAGGTCAATAAGTTTCTTTATTGAATCCTTAGCTTTCGTTTCGCTTATGCCAATTCTATCTGCAATCGTTTTATATGACGGATAACAAGTACCCTCATCATCTGACAGCATTAAGAGGTAGCACATCACTCGAAACTCGTATGTATCAATTTCTTTATTAGTGATGTGTTTGTTCAGTAAAATAGTAAAGTTTTCAGTATATATTTTCATAAAAAATACACCTCCGATGAAGAATTTTATTTCTTCACCGAGGTGTATCAAGCATTAGGATCTAGTGTCTACGATGTGCAGGTTCAAGTCCTGTCATCCGCACCATATTTAAAGATGGCATAAATACTTAAATACATAGTATTTATGCCATCTTATTTATTTTAATATGTTCTACTTTTAGCCTTTTTTAGCAAATTTTAAATAAAAAAGTTTGTCAGAAAGTTAGTCAGTTTATCCATGATGGCAAAATGCTGTATAATTATAACTGCAGGCTTATTGTTGCTTACCACGAAAAATGAGCAAAAAAAATAACTGATGCAAAATTCATAATGCATCAGTTATTTTTTTAATCATAAATCCCGGCTATGTCATTAATTACAAGGGTTATCATAAGCCATTTAAGTACACACTACAAGTCAAGTTGCAAGCAAGTAAAATTTTGTACTGATACCCTTTAAAATGCCCAGGATTGAGTTGTGAGTCGTTTTCCGTCCTGTCCTACGCCATACCTAAAAGCTTACGCCAAGTTCTATTTCGTGCCGTAATTTCACCGTCAGAAACGCAAATATTCGCTCTTTGGTACTTCTTTACCGCTGCCGTGAATTTTGCCCCTGCGATGCCGTCAGCCGTGCCACAATTAAAGCCCAAAGCGTTAAGGCGTTTTTGAATAGGTTTCACAACTGCGTGCTTGCGGTTGACCTTTGCCGATACTGTAACTGTTTTTGACAGCGTTTCAGCTCCGGCGATGCCGTCAACCTTTGCCCCCGTTGCTGCCTGTATGTCCTTTATAAAGGCTTTTAGCGTGTATTTGTCCGCAGTAGTGTAATTTGTTGTCTTTTCTGTTTCCGTTGCTTCTGCGTTCGGTCTTGCCGTTTCTGTGGTATTCTCTGCATTATATTTCGGCACACCATAGCCACGAATGCATAAACCATTCACGGCAAGCGTTCTGCGTTTTACAGCATTGCTATAATTCCCCTCAATAACGGTTATTTTTCCGCCTGATACCTTTTCCACAATTCCGACATGGTCAGACCAGCCCTTATTATCGCCGTTGCCGTCATCCTCCCAATCATAGAAGATAATTTCGCCCGGTGTTGGTGTTCTGTTTTCGTTTTCTACCCATATACCAGCCTTTTTAAATAGCTCAATCATATTCTGACAGCTGCATTCTGTCGGTATAATGTCGGTATAGCCCAGCGATATTGCAACAGCGGAAACAAAGGTCGCACACCAACTGTCGGTATATTTCACCTTGTAGCCCCTCGCCAACGGCTCAAAGCTGTTGTATGTGTCAATAATGGGCTGGTGTGTTCCGTTGCTTTCTTTTCTGCCTAACCACTCTGAAGCTCTTTTGATAACCTCACTTGCATATTTACTCATAATTTTCCCCTCTCTTTTTTAGGAAATAGAAAAAGGGCGATTTCTTGCCCCTTTCCTTTTAGTTTTCTTTTACTTCAGGAAGCCCGGCAACACTTGTAGCGACTGACAAAACCCCTGCTAATACAGAAGCAGAAACAACCGTTTTCCAATCAACAACCCCTAAAACGGTTGCCGTTCCGATTGTTGCAACAAAGGTCTGTGCTACTGTCTTTACAGCTCGCACCCCTGCCGCTTTTATCCATTTCTTGTGTGTGTCTTTCATACTTCAGTCCCCCTTATAAAAAATCATTCTTTGTAAGCCTTTCTTGGTATAATGCACGCAAAAACTTCGCATCTTCTTCCATAACGCCATTTGTTATGTGCTTGTCCTCTGTGTACTGTTCATATTCCGCAAGCTCTGAAATGGCGTGTTTCCATTCCTCACGGGTATGCTTTGCACCGTTTCGGCAGCTTCTCGCAAATTCAAGGATTCGCCAGCGTTTATCCTGTGCCTTTGTTTCCTCAAAATCACGCTTCAGTTCTGAAAGGTCTTTTCGCATATCCCCGTTAATTGCATCACCTATCCACTTGAAAAGCCATTTCCACGGGTTAATTTTAATAGGTGCGACCTCTATAAGAGTAATAGCACCCACAATAACACCCGGATTTGTGACAAATTCAATTATTTTTTCAAATACCATAGCTACGCACCGACTTTCTATGCTTCGGTGCTGCCGTTCAGCTCTTTTTCAACTGCTTCACGCCATTTTGTGGGGACATCTTCAAGAGTGATTTTCCCCTGTCTGATTTGTAATGCTAAAAATTTTACCATTATTCCGCACCCCCTAACGCCATTTCAAGCATTGCTGCTTCAAGAGCTTCAAGCCGCTCGATTGTTGTAATCGGTTTTGCCGTTTCCGGCGTTTCGGGAATTTTCCCTGCCGTCCACCCTGTAACAGTCATAACGCCGTTGATTTTCTTAACAGCTATCTCGCCAAAGGGGAAATTAGGTGTTTCCATATCATCAGGAATAACCGCAAAGCCTTCGGGGATTTTGTTAAATGTTCCTGTTTGATTTCTGTGTCCGCCGTTTGGTAATGCTGTAATTTCAACAATTCTCATATTTTAACCCCCTTACCCGATTGCAAAATATACATATCTATGCGCCGCATTCAACTGTATACTAGAAGCACATCCACCTGTGTTGTCTGCCGAAAATGGATACCACCATTTTACAGTTTTGCCTGTCCATTCAATATTTATCTTACACAAATGATTAAAATACCCATCGCCTTCAACAATGCAAGCCGATTGACCATTTACTAAGTTGGCGTGGCAATATTCATAGCCGTAAGTTGGTTTAATAGAAACAAATTTTGGCACAAAATTGAACGTGAGCGAATTGGGATGCTCTGGACCGTAGTCCCCGGTACCCAAATATTCTCCGAATGCCACGGGGCGAGTTTCTTCATCAGAAATTAGCCGCCATGTTCCCTCTTTCCAATCTTCACCATACCACCCACGCCCGTTTGCGTTTCTGCGGTAAGTTCCGCCGCTCGCTTGAACAACAAATATTTGCGATACTTCTTCAAGGCAAACAGTATTGTATAAAAATCCCCATTGTGACGGTTGCCCTGTTATAATGTCGGCAATATCAATCATCCAAAAGCCCGTGCCTAATTCACGCCATTTTTGCGGCGTATCTTCTGCCTTTGATGTAATCGGATTCCAACCTCTAAACAGCAAACCGTTATCCATTGTGCCAGCTAATTTAAAAAGTGGCTCAGGCGTTCCCACGGTCAGCTCTGTCAAAGGTATTCTATACAACGGCATTTCGTGCAGCGTGCAACCGCCTGAAAGAATATCACCCGTTGTGTATTCAGGATCAGAAGCCGTGCCGCTCGTTGCTTCCCCCTGAATGACCGCAAATTCTGCATTTTCTACCCCTGAAGCTGCATCAAGCGTGTACCTAATAACAATCAAATCGTTTCTGTTCTTTCCGATTGTGCCGTTATTGATTGTTATGTCCTCATAAGTGTCTTTTTTCAGATTAATGTGTCTGCCCTGTATCATCAAATCACCGTCAAGGATTCGGACGGTATTGCTTGATAATACTGACGCAGCAAACTTGTTGCCGGAGCTTAACACATATTCGCCAGTACCAAAAAGCCCGGCATTATATGCCCCGTGGTCTTCGGGCTTGATATGTGCTTCCCCTTTGTAGCCTGTGACTAAATGTAAAGACATACTATTCACCTACCTTATATTCAATGTTTGTTTGTCCTTTATTGATTGTTACAATCTTTTTTGTGATTTTCTCTTTCACAAATTCCCCTGTGATTATTTCTTTTGCACCGACAATGTCACCGACATCATAGACCGTCTGTTCTGCGGCGAAGTCCAGTTTTATTTTCCCGCTTTTCGCATAACCTTTAAGTTTTTCAGTTCCCTTTTCCTTCAACTCTTCCAAAGAATCTGTGTTAGAGTTATCGTAGGTTTCCTCAACTTCATCAAGCCCGAAAAAGGTTTGGTTTTCGCTTATGTCCCCTTTTTCGTCTGCATAAAGATGTACTATTTGCCGTTCTGACAATTCGCCTGCACCTAAACATACAAGATGATTTACATTTCTGTATTGCTTTGTGATTTCCATTTTCACTTGGTCGCTGTTAAATTGCTCGCATTGTGAGTAGTCCACAACTGGCAATGCTGACAGCGTGACTGTTCCGCTTTGATATTCAAAGTGCAGTTTTCCCGACACAGTTTCAAGCATTTGTGTAATGCCTGTATAAGCATCTACATACCTATGCATATTATAATTGCTTATTGTCAGCCCTGAATCATCAGAGGAAGCGGAAAAGAGTTCAGACAGCCCCACTCTTTCAAGCAAGGCTGCAATCACTTCGTTTGCTTCCCCTGATACAGTCAAATAGTCGCTGCCTTCGTCCGGTTTCAACACCTTCTTTTCAAGTATTCCGTGCCAAGTTCTACCGGAATATATCAGCTTATTATCCTTTGTAACAACTTTCAAGCCGTCCACAATGCCGCCGTACTCTGTACCCTCTATGTAGACAAAAGCGTCCGTCACACAACAATTATTATAGCTGTCAACAGTCAATTCAAAATTGTTCTCATCAGATCCGAAAGCAAGGTCGAATGTGTAATCGTGCAAAACCCCTAAATCCTCACGGGCTGCGTTTGTATAAATCAAGTCCACTTTGGCTCGCTCCTTTCTTCAAGGAGTGTTATATCAAAAAGAAGCCCTTCCGTTGATGTTGTTACAAAAGAGTTTCCCGGCGGTATCTTTTCAAAAATGTAAGAGTTTTTATTCCTTAAATTAAAGCAGTTGACTTTTTCGCCGTTGTTTCTTGTTAAAATAACGGTTTTTTCAATGCTGTCAATCGTCAGGAATTCCCCTTGCCCGATGTCGACTTCAACGGAATATTCGTGTCCGCCGATAAAGATTGCCGGATTTTCAGCCTTTCCATAAATGACAATGCGGAAATTTGAAGCGACAAAATCAGTATTATTAATGTTTTTGATTTCCAGCCCGTTTTTGTAGTCAAAAGGATAGTCAAAAGAATAATCAAGATAAGCATCACCGCCGGAGGAATTGCCACGAAAAGCCGTTGTTGTTTCCTTTATCCATTCGGGATAATCTGCCTGCACGGTCAATGTAAGCTCCATATATGATTTGCTTATAAGGTATTCAGCTTTTTTGCTGCCCGTAACAAAGCATTTCAAATAATAATCGCCAATTATGAATTTGCCGTGTTTCTTTGCTCTTACATCCTTTTCAAAGACCTCAAAGAGCTTGTTTCTTATCTCTGTACCCTCTGACACTGAATTGCATTTAATAATAATGGGGATTGCCTTTGTGACAATCCCCTTTTTAAAGCCCGAAATTTTATCGTTAATGCTCGTTACAGACCACTCAAAATCACGCAAATCATTCTCATTTACAAACAGCTTATCTGTGCCGAAATCAAGCGTTTCGTTTATATGGTTTATGTACCTTAACTTTTCAAGCATTTTTAATTCACCGCCTTTACAAGTCTTACAAATTCTCTGTTGTTGATTTCAAGCCCCATATCTTCAAGAGCTTCACGCAAATGAATACCCATATTGCTGTCCATTCTGACAATAGCACTTAAAATCTTTGCAAGAATATCCACAAGACCGCTATTTTCTTCCGCAACGGCTTTTTTAATCATTCCCATTAAGGTATTAGCACCAGCAACAACCTCGCTTCCGGCTTCGCCGCCGCCCATAAAATTGCCCGTAGCTCTGTTATAACCGAATATTGTTGCATTATCTAACAACATCGGGCTGTTCACAGCCTTTTTATACCATTCAACCGCAACAGTCGGAACAGTACCATTTTCAATGTCAAGCGAGCCGGATATTGTAAAATGTGGCATTTTGAGTTTTGGTGCAAAGCTCTCAAACGCTGCTTTTAAGTCTGCAAGGAATGTCTGCACAGTACCCACAATTTCAGTCGATTTTGCGACTGCCATTTCTGATATTGAGGTAAACGATGTTGTCATACTTGTTTCCATAGCTGCTGTATCTTCAACAATGGAAACACCCAGCCCAGAACACTTGTTATAAAAGGTTTCGTAAGCTTTTGCAACGCCTTTCAAGGTTTCGTCTTTCAAGTCATCCTCTGCAAGTTTTCCAGCAAGTTCAGAACGCTTGTCATACAGATTAATATATCCTTGTAGCTGTGAGTCGGAAGCTTCAGTTAGCTGTTTAACCCAGCCGAAAGCATCTAAACCCTGTTCACGTACTGCATCGAATAAATCTGTGCCGCCTATTCGTCCTTCAAGTACTTCGATATTTGCAAGGTATTCTTCTAAATTCTTGATGTCGCTATACCAGCCCAACCCTACGTCAAACAAATTTTCGTCATCGTCCTCGAACAGTTCGAGCGAATTCAAAATTTCCTTTTTGCGTGCTGCAATCTTCTCGTAAACGGCGTTTAATGAGTTTTGCAATTCTTCCTCAGCCGCCAAAACTTCCGCATCAAGATTTTTCTTTGCCGTTAGGTAGTTTTTATCGGCGTTAATTCTTGCATCCGTACCCTCTGCACAAAGTTGTCTTACCTTATCCCAATATGCCATCTCGTCAGCGAGTGTCAAATCGTTATAGACTTTATAATCATCAAGCCGCTTTTGTGCAGCATCGACAATCTTTTTACCCATTTCTTCGGCCGAAAGTTCGGCTGCATCCGAATTTTTTTCAATACCTTCCGCAACACCTTCTGCAAGCATTTTTCCGACTTCGTCACGCATCACACGGGACGGTGATTTTATGCCGAAAAAGTCCTTAATTCCTTGCGTTATGGTTTTTGTGAAGCCTTTTATTTTGTTCAAGAGCCAGTCTTTTGCGTTCGTGATACCTTTCCAAATACCCTGAACAACATCTTTTCCGACACTCGACATTTTTGACGGTAAACTCTTAACCCCGTTTACAACATTGTTAAGTAGCTTTACCCCTGCTTGTTTTCCTTTGTTTGCAAGGTTAGAAGCAAAGGTTGTTACTTTTGCTATTGTATTTTGTAGCCATGTCCAAGCCTTAGACGGCAACTGTTTTATTGCATTTATGGCATTATCAACAAATTCACGGAATTTTGAGCTATTTTGATAGAAGTAAGTAAAAAGACCAGCAAAAGGATTGATAAAGAATGTCAAGATTGACTTCCAGTTTGATTTTACCCAATTTACAACGCCGCTGCATATATCCACAATTTTTGTTTTTACTTCGTTGAATTTCCGCACAGCCTTGTCTTTCAGCTCTGTCACCTTATTGACAACATTATCCTTTATCTGCGTAAATTTTTCTTTTAAGTTCTTCCCTAACTCTATGCATTTTGCCTTTATCTCGTCCCAATTCTTATACAGCAGAACACCGATTGCAATAACCGCCGCAACTGCTGCAACAATAGCTAAATAAGGGGCAAGAGCTGCTGCCATCGCCGCCACATTCGCCCATATAGCTGATGTCATCGCACCCAGCGTAAGTGTTCCGGTGATGTCTAAAGCGTTTTTGATAGCCTGTACGGCGTTATATGCTCCGATTGCTATTGTGATAACGCCAATAACTGAAGCAATAGCAACCATCAGCCCTTGATGTTCATTCATAAAGTTAATGACATCACATACAATATTAAATGTCGTTTTTAATACTGTTTTCAATCCCGGCAAAATACCCATAATGACATCTACCATTGTTTGAAAAGCTGCTCCGGCTTCAGGGCTTATTTCACTTATCGCCGCTGGCAAACTTTTCAGCACATTTTTTGCAACCGGGATAATGTTTTCAATTACTTTTGCACCGGATGAAACAACATCCGAAACTAATGACGGAATATCAGCATTATCAGAAGCCAATCCCGCAACAAGATTATCCCATGCCGCTTTTGTCATTGAAAGACTTCCTGAAATTGTTTCAGCAGCTTCAGCAGAAGCATATCCTGCAATACCTTGCATTTCGATATAATCTACTAAAGCACTCTGACAGTCCGCAAGGTTGTCAATTTGATATTTCGTAGCGTTGCCGTTTGCCTTATTCCAATCATTAACTTTGTCAATAACTTCTTGAAAACCCTCTTTTGTCGGCGTTATGCCAAGCTGCAAGTTATCAAGCATTGTAAAGTTTGATTTCATAATGCCATTGAAAGCGTTTTGAACATTCTCGGCTGTGTTTCCTGTTGCAGCTATTACATCCGCTTCGGCTGTGATAATTTTGTCCGCCAATTCTGCCGCAGCTTGTTCGTTTCCGCCCAATGCAGTTTTTAACCCTGTTGAAAATCCGTTTACTTGTTGCAGATAATCACTTTGGGACATTTGAACTGTTTTATATGCGTTTGCGGCTTTATTTGCAACAAAGTCATAAGCATCACCGAACAATAATTGTGCACCGCCCGCAAGTTGCTCATATTCTGCATAATCTTTTACAGAAGCAGCCACAAGACCAGCTAAAGCCGTGCCAGCCACCGCAACGCCTGCGACTACTTTTTTCCCAACAGCAACAGCCCCTGAGCCTATCTTTTCAAATGCCTTGTTTATTTTTTCGCTTTCAGCAGAAGCGGTGTTCGATGTGTCTTTAATCTTTTTTTTTGCTTTGTCCGCACCACTAAGGGCAATTGTGCCGACTAACTTAAATAAATCCATATTTTCTATTCACCCCCTTGTGTGTGAGGTTGATTTTTTGAAAAGAGGTTGTTGATTATTCCCTTTATTCCTTCATCGTCAAGGTTTTCGTCACCGCCGGCCGTTTTATTATCGCCATTACTTCCGATTATTTGCTGTTTATATGCTGCAAATGACAGCTTTTCACCGCTAAGCAAATACGCAAGCCACAGCTTGTTGTCGGTGTCTCTTTCTCGTTCCTCTTTTATTTTCTCTGCTTCAATTTTTATAAATTCTTCTACAAATGTTCCAAATTTGCCCTGATTGATGTAAATGCGTATCAGGTCAAGCGGATTGCTGTACGCACGGTACAGCATATCCATAAATTTGACCTCACCTATTATTGCAATTTGGAAACAACCTTGAAAAAACTCGCATTTTTTACATCCCCCACAATATCCCAAATCATCATCGGAGTTGTGCCGAATTCCATTTCTTCAATGTCTTTCGCCGGAATGCCCGATACATCTTCCAAAAATGCGTACAATTCATCGTGTACCTTGTGAATGTTTTTTAATACCGCTACAACAAGTCGCATTGTCACAACTGCCCCGATTTCTGCAACTTTCTTTTCCTTTGTCACAATTTGTGAAAATACATTTGCTAAATCATCAGGGAATACCGTTGTAATTATATTAAGAACAGCCCACAAGTCACCGTCTTTTAACTTTCGCAGCGTGTACGGTCTTTCAACCGTTTCTTCTGTCGCTTCTGCAACCGTTTCCTTTTCGGAAATAGTTTCATTCATTACAATTTCATTTTCCATATTGCTCATAGGTTTTTACATCCTTTCTTGTTTTACTCTGATAATGCGTCAGCTTCTTCAGGCTTCCAACCGTCCTCTTTGCGAATGAAGATTGCATAAGGCAATTTGGTTGTGCTGTACTCAATATCAGACTGACATTCAAAAGTGCCTTTGAATACAGAGTTTATTTTGTTTTTGCCTTCAACCGGGAATCCGGATGTGCAAAGGGCGTTCTTGAAGATAATAATAAACGGTCTGCCGTCTAATAGTGTGCCGTAATATCCAAAACCTTCGTAAAAATGCCCTGCCCCAAGCTCTGCCGATGTAATAACATCATAATTCCCGTCTGTACTGTCGCTTACAGCACCGATAAGCATTTTTGCAGCTAATTCAGGCGATAATTCTGCAAATGATGTTTCAATCTTTGCTTCTTCGCCGACTTTTTCCTGAAGCTCTGCAACGGCTACCAATTTGCCGTCAAGTTCAGGCGAAAAGAATTCCGGCGTAATTGTCACCGTTCCGCCGTCCTGTGTCGCTCCTATGATTCCGGCAAGGATCTGTTCCTCTGTCGGTGCAACCTTTTCATCGTAGGATACACCCTGAAAGTAAACGCCAGCTCCAAATGGGATTTTAGCCGGAGTTCCGGCTGTAATACCGCTTTTAATCATAATTATTTCACCTTCCATTCTTTAATTTTCAAATTGATTTGTATTTTCTTTAGGTCAGCTTCCCCCGTAGGAATATAAAAAGCACCTTCATAAAATACAACTATTGTGCCGCTGGCTGTCAGTCCTCGCAAGCCGTGTATTGTGTGAAAATGTGCCTTTATTTTCTCTTTGACCGTTTCAAGGTCTATATAGTCCCCACGATGAAAACCTGTTAAAAGCATTGTTGCTTCTTCCAATCCGTCCTCTGTGGTTGTTGGCTCTTCTGTAAGCTCGCCCACAAAGTAAGGATATTGTATTTCAGATGTCCACTCGCCAAGCTCATACGGTACGCCGATAGCGGACATCTGCTCATTTATAAATTTTAGTGCGTCCATATATTACAATCCTTTCAGCCTGTTTTGTATTAGGTTGATAATCGCTGCTTTTTTCGATGTATAGGCTTTCCAAAATGCCCGTGACGGCTTTTTGCCTTTGGTATAGTGATACTCGCCTTTTGCATCCCGATACACCCAGCCGCCTTTCCTTCCGTCATTGTTCAAAGCGTGTTCGCCCGTTCCAAATTCTTCCCAAATGGAATTTTCATAGTCTGATCCGACATAAGCGGTATGTTTTGAATCGTCAACGGTGTGCCGGAAGCTGTTTTTTGTTTGCCCTGTGTCAACTCTTGTATTGCGTTTGACTTGTGCTTCAAGCTCCCCTGCGGCTTCTTCCAAAGCTATATTGATATTGTCATCAATAGCATCTATAACCTCAATCGAAAAATCCTCAAAAAGAACATCAGCCATTTCAACCGCCTACTTTCCGCAGATAGATTTCAAGTTGCTCGTTCATTTCGTCAGGGTTATCAATATACTTCACATCATAAATACCGCCATTTATAACCATTCTCACATCTTGCCCGGCAAGGGCATAAATGTCGGAATGATAATCACAAAGAAAAACGTGTGTGCTTTCCTCAATTTTGGCATTATAGTTTGTGCGGTTGCTGTCCCCTGACTGCATACCCAACCAGCCAACCGTGCTAAAAGCATCAGCCCTAGACAGCACGGCTTCGCCTATGGCGTTTTTTCCGGCTGCGGTTTTTGTTTGGATTGTACCTTTTATATTGCCACCGATATTTGCCATAGGTTAAAACCTCGCTTTCTTGTAGGCTTTCAAGCCACCTAAAAGGCTTTTTGGGTAGCCCATAAGGGAATTGTCCCCGTCCATATTAAAATATGTTACAGAGTGCCTTGATAGTGTTTCAGATTGGATGCCGACCTTTTCACGGTTTTTTATTTCCCATTCAAGCAAATTCAAAGCACAGTCAATAACGTTATCGGGATATACTATCTTTGTGACAAGCACGTCCTTTTCATCAACAACCTTTTCCGCAACTGAAAATGTCGAATCGTCTGCACTTGTAACAACAAACAGCCCTTTGTTTAAGTCTGTTTCGCTGATTTGCACCGTATCGCCCACGCAAAAAGGTGTCAACGCTTCACATACAAAAAGACCGCCGACAATATCGGCAGTCCTTCTGTACGCTCTATCCTGAAAATTATTATTTGTATATGCTCTGATTGTCTGTTCAATGGCTTTCAGCTTCCGCAAAATCTTCGCATCAGTCAAACCCTTAACATCTACAAGGGTTTTTGCTTCCTCAACGGAAATAATCATAGGGAAAACCCCCTTTCATTATTTCTTGAATGATGCAAGCACTACCTTTGAAGCATTTGAAAGAGCCACAGTGTAGATTTTATCTGCTGAAATTGCGGTCTTTCTTGCAAGTGTATTACGCTCTGCTTCAACATTTGTGTCTCTCTTTAGGTAGATTGTAAGTGCTGGTGTATCGTCCTCTGTTTCGGTATCTTCGTTCAGCATAACGATAGGGCATATATAATTTGCTCCGCCTTCATCAAGAGGAACTTTTCTTGAAGCCACAACTTCACAATTACAAATCTTACCGATTGCACCGCTCATAATAACCTTTTCAGCGATTTTATCCGCTGCAATAAATTCAGGGTCTTTTCTTAAAGTTGCAACCTGAGTAGGATGTACGAAAATAACCTTGTTTGAGTTAAATTCTTCACCGAATACAGCGACAGCATCAACAATACCGCCGTAAGAAATCTTTGAGCCTGTGCCGTCATGGGTAAGCTGTGCTGTCTGAAGTGCTTCCATAGCATCAACATCGACCTTTGCAGCGATAGAAGCAGCAAGCTGATTGTTTGTTTCGCCTACCGGGTCACCGTAGCCGGAAAGCACAGCTTCATCTGTAAGCTCAACAGCCTTCATTGCCTTTTTGACCTTTGCTTCGGTTGTGTCTGCGGTCAACTGAACTGTGCCGCATTCAACACCCTCGGCAATATCTTCCGCATCGCCGATATATGCGAACTGCGGAACGGTGATTGTGTCACCCGCTTTTCCTACGAGTGTAGTATCTACCTTTGCAAAAGGTGATACAACGATTTTACTTTCGATTTTTCCGCTGATGGCATCCGCCATAACTTCCGGATCAATTAAATGTTCTAACTTTGTCATAATAATTCATTCCTTTCATTTCTTTTATTCTGTTGCTTTGCCCGTCATTCGTGCATAAACTTCGGGCTGTTCCTGTTTCAGCTTCAAGCGGCTCTGATAACCCATTTTGTCAAATTGCTCCTGCGTTACGCTCGGTGCGTTATTGTTCGGCGGCGGCAATCTGTGTTCGTCAATGGTCTTATTGCCGTTTGCTGCTTCAAACTGTGCCGGGAATTGTGTTTTCAATCCCGAAATTACTTCGTCCCAACCTTTGATATTTTCGTTTTCGTCAAGCTCTAAAGCCTTGCCCTGTTCTTTCAGTTTTTCATTCAATTTGAATGTCAAATAATCAACGTCAAGGGCTTTTTCAGAAAGAAGTGCGACTTTTAACGCCGCCTTTGTCTTTGTTTCTGCAAGCTGTTTTTGAAGCTCTGCGACTTGTGTTTCATAGCCTGATATTTTAGTCTGCATTTCCTCGTTACCTTTTGCACCCTTTTTCAGTTCTGCAATAAGTTCGTTTGCAGCATCAAGCTCTGATGTTTTCCCGGTCAATGAGTTTGTCAGTTTCTCGATCTCGCTGTCATACTTACCCTTGCCGATGTACTCACCGCTGCCAAGATTAGCAAGTTTGATTTGCTTGTCCTTGTTTGCTTCGTTCCCGTTGTGTTCGTTGACTTTTGATTCAAGCTGTTTATACATTTCTTCGCCCAAAAGCTCTTTTAAAAATTCCATACCAAAATTCCTTTCTTTGTCCTTGTTTTTATATGCGGTTTCTTCCGCTGACAAGATGCTATTTATAAATGCCCTGCATCAAGGGCAAGATATGCAGCTTTTAAATGTCATCAGCATTTTTGGACAATATAAAAAGCATCTTCCAAAAGGAAAATGCTTTAAATCAATGTTTTATTATTCAAGTGTTGTTTCGTGCATAATATCACCTTTTCACATTGTTTCCAGCCTGTTTATTTCCTCACGCCACGCTTGACGTTGTATCCTTACAGGCTCATACTCCTCTTCACTTATCCAGCCCTCTGCATATTTAATTGCCTTATAGTCGGTATCTGCAAGTTGTTGTTTTAATTCGTTTATCCTGTCAGTTTTAGACTCTGCCATAAACTGTTCTATTTCCTCAGGTGTCATATCACGTACAATTCCGTTTTCGCTAATTTTCATTTATTCTTTTCCCCCTTATTCTAACAACTGTACCAGCGGCAGGCAAACCATTTGCCACATTGAAATATACGCCTTTTAGTGGAGCAGGATTTTCAAAGAAATTTCCTATTGACATACGATATCCACTTGTAGAATTCATCATTGTATAATTACTATCATCGTCCCACATATAACCGCGAATAGAATAAAATGTTTCTCTTTCTTTATAACATACAACTCTTATATGTCTTTCTTTGCTTGTGTTCTGATATGAAAACTCTGTTACACGCATACTGCGCGGAGATGCTGGCTTTTCAGTATTTTCATATTGAAAATACAAATATTGCACACCTGTATTTTCCCCAGCGGGGATTGTAAAATCAACCTGCATTTCAGAAAGCCTTATTGGATTTCCCTCACTATCAGCCGTTCTTTTCCATTCATTTGCCGTTGCCTCATCCTCTGTTATGACATAAGTTTCATCAAAATCATACTCTGGATATGCATCATCCACCCTTGTTTTAATTTCAGGTATCTTATCAATATTGGTAAGCTGTGTATCGGTAAGCTTTGTCTGGTACCCTGATAAATCAAATGTACCACCCAAGTCATCCCACATATAGCCGTTCCAAGCTACGTTAGCACCTTCATTGATGGTATACTGTAGCACAGAAATATCGTATTCGCTTCCGTATTCTAGTGGTGTGTATCCAGTATCTGACACAGGCATTATTCGTTGAGTGTAACCAACTTTCACAATCTCGTATTGTTGTGGTTTTCCGTCAACATAAATCTCCACTATTACTCCTTTGGGCAACTCCACAGACTTATCATTGCACTTAAAACGGACTGCATATCCTTCTCCTGATGGTGTTTGATCAACATATGAAATTTTAATTCCACTGCTACTGCCACGAGTATAGGCAGTGCCTCCGCCGACGCAATTATACACATCCCCAATCTCAGGGGAAGTAATAGAGCCTGTATAACTTAGGCTGTTAGCATCTGATACACTTCCTTGATACTTATAAACCGAGCTTATATCAGTTTTTTTGGCATATGTAGATTCTGCTTCAGCTGTCGTAACACAATCAGATAATCCTTCAGAGACAGAATTCGCACACTCTAGGGCATCATTTGCCGTTGTTTCAATATTAGGGATTTTGTTTATGTCGGAAAGCTGTTCGTCAGTAAGCCTGTCCTGCTTATTTCCAAGCCTTTCGTCAAAATCAAGCTCGTCTTTTACATCACCGACAAATTCCGCCTTGTCATCTTCTGTCCAGTAATCTACACCTTTTTGCGGAGTATAGCCATCCTTACCCCTTGCAACACAACCGCTGTCAATATATTTTTTCTGAGTTATATCATATATAAACCAGTTGTCGTTCTCGCCTATAATAGGAACTGTCTTGCTGACAAGCGTTTCCCATACATCAAGTGAAGGCGTTTCCGGCGCTGTTGCTTCTGAATACGCCCCGTTCTCTATGTGTGCAGTTATCCAGTTTGTGCTTATCCTTTTATGCTCTGATTCGGCAGAGCTTACACCATAACAACCAATATATAGTGGCACGTTGCTTTCTAAAACCTCGTGAGGAATTACACAAGCGTTGCCCTCAATAACTGTGCTATACACTTTTTCGCCTTGCTTGAACACACAAAACCAAGATGCATCCGTCAAGGCTGATTTTATAACAAATACACACCGATATGTCCCTACATTTCCCGTATAGACGGTAAAAAAGTTAGGGCAGCTCAATTTATCATTGTTTATGTATAGTTTAATATCCATACTTTTATCCCTTTCTTTGCATCAAAAAAGCACCCTGCAACGGCTGCAAAGTGCTTGTTATTCTTGTATATTTATATACGGAACAGTCAAGACCATTCCTTTTTCACAATTGTCACATCGAAAAACCTTCGTTGTTTTTGGATCGCCAACAGCAGAAAAAAATCCATCTTTGCAGTGTGGACATTTGATTTTTTCGCCATTACGCATTTTTTCAATTCTCTTTTCACTTTCTGTCATCATTATTATCACCATTATAACAATTCAGGATAGTTCTTTTTCACATGTTCAATTATATCACTAATGTCAGAATCTGTCAAGTATCCTTTTTTATGCATAACTTCAGCCTTGAAGCATTCCACTTCTTCTTTAAAAGTACCTTTGCCCCCAGGCTTTCTGTGTGTAGCTTCATGAATTACCGCAAGGGCTGTTTCTTTTGTTGTTTTTGTTTCATCACAGAATATAGATATTTCATCATCAAAAGGATCATACCGACCGCAAACACCTTTGGGATGACTTGTGCCATAATATAACCGCACTGGCACATTCTCTTTGACCAAGTATTCAAGTGCATCTGTTCCGGTTTGGGACTTCCGCATTTCATTCATGATTGATTTTGGTCTGATTGTGTCTGATTTTGTTGCATTAAAAGTGGTGAAAACACCCTCATCAACCTTCTTCTTTCTGAAAACAGGATTGTTTGCAAGTAAATTAGAATATTTATTGTATTCTTTGTCAGACATTCCATCAATCACTTGAATGAAGTTTTTTGTGCCATACTTGTCTTCCATTTTCTGAACATGATTCATATATTGCCGATTCTCTTTTGAAAAGAAAGTCTTCTTGAATTCAGCATAGTCTTCAGGGCTTTCAAAGGATTCAAGCTGCTTTGTGAAATTGTTCATTTTAGTGAAGCCGCCTTCAGCAGCCCATCTTGCCCTTTGAAGTAATGCACATCGGCAATGTATAACTGCTTCCGCTTTTCCGTCAGGATCGCCCGGAAACATCAAGCCGTTTGAAAATTCCTCGTCCAGCTCTCTTATTTCCCCGTCAACTCGCTTGTGTGATTCTCGGGTTTTGCTGTCAAGTGTGCTGTCCCATTGTTTCACAACATCAGCACCCTTTTCTTTTGCCTTATAACAAGCATCCATTCCGGATTGCACTTGAATTCTGTGTCCTTCTGTCCTTGCTATTCTTGCGGCATTGTTAAAGCCTATGTTGGTAATGCCAGACAGACTTTTTGCCATTTGGTCATAAGACATCCCCGTACTGATTCCTCTGCTGACTTGTGCTGTGATTTTCTTCTTCAGCAACGCAACATCTTCGCCCAGCCTTTTATATAAGCCTTGACTTATCTTTGAATCAAGCTGCACAGCCCTCACCATTGCTTCTTGGTCGATAGGGAATATAAACGGAAGCCCTTGCCCTTGCAAATCGTACATCGCACCTATAAAACCGTCTGTATAGCAGCCGTCAAGATACTCTGAAACGCTTTTAAATTCTTTTTTATGTAGATTATCAAGCACATCGCCGACTTGCTTTTTCAATCCTTCTTGGTACTTCTTTTGATAAACTTTTGACCGTTGCATTGACTTCAGGACTTCCCTTTGTGCTTCGTCCTCGACTGTGTCATATATGGCGGTCAGTTCGTCAAATTCCTCTTGTAACTTCTCAATTTTTGCGGTTATATCCTTCAGCGATTGTGTGTGTACTTGTGTCAATCGCTTTATGATACCTTCCTCATTATCCAAAAACTGCTGCTGCACAAGTTTCTGTCGCTTATTCAAGGCTTATCACCTCGCTTATTCCTCATCAACAACATTGTTTAGTGCATTTTGTGCAGCATTCAGCTCATCGTCTGCCTTTGCCTGTTCAACTGCACTCTGTATTGCTTCAAAGTCCCAATCCATAACATCACAAATCGACTTCAAGGTCTGTTCATCACCAATCTGCATAGCAATATTAAGTATTGTGTTGACCTCAACTTGCTTTATATTCGCCTTTGTAAGCTCGTTCTGTGTGTTCTCTGTGTCATTTGTCAAAGTGGTCGGCTTCCAGTCAAAATAAACGTCTGTAAGCTGGTAGTCCGTGCCGTTTTTATCGTTTATTTCGGCAATTACAACCTTGATAATGCCTTTTAACAGCTTCTTTAGGGCTGTTTTAACGTGGTTTGCCTTGATATTAAGCAACTCATAGGCTGATTTTATAGCGATGTTTGTTGTTGCTGTTGTATCTTTCAGCCCTGATGTGTTCAAGCCCATTCCGAAACGATAAATATTCTCCTCGTCTATTTCAAGCTTCGCCTGTCTTGCCTGATACGGAATATCGACTGTTCTGATCTCAACGCCGCCTTCTGCATCTACACCGACAATTTTCTTTGTCTTTAAGTTCTGCTGAAGCTCGTCTAAATTGTCACCCTCAAAGCCGCTGACAACGTGCAAAGGCGTGTCAAAGTCCACAAGGTTATTAGACAACGAACAAGCGTGTAAATCGTAATCGTCAATAATAGGCTTGATAGGCTTTAAGCCGCTTATCTGCTTTCTGTTATAATCAAGTCGCCAAAAAGGAATATAACCGAAAGAATAACCCATTCTTTTGCCTGTGGCATTGTCCGTATATACAACGTGCGGTCTTGGATTGACCGCAGCAGACTTATCACTCTCTATTTTCCCGGTTTCGCCCTCTTGAATATAGAAATATGTTTCTTCTTCTGTCCAGTCCTGAATGCGAATAAAAGCCTTTTTGTCCTTGTCTATGCGTTCAACATACCAGTACAGAATGTGCTTGCGGTTGTCGCTTGCTTCCTTTTCCTTTACCTCAACAACGCCCATTCCGTCAGCATATTCAAAAGCCAATCTATCCTCAATGTTCTTATAGCCGTATATATAGTCAAAGCCTTTATTGTATGAGCCTGTGATAAGCTCGCCAATTTCAGCCCAAAATTCCTCGTCAAAGTAAACATCAAGGCGTTCTTGCAAGCCTTCAGCTCTTTCCCTTGCTCTTATCGGGCTTTCTTCAAACGATAACAAATATGCCGATAGCTGGTCGCTTAACTCTGTAAAAAACGGATGCGATATTTTTATATTTGACCTCGTTTTGTCAATTTCCGGGTTTCCGTCAGCATTGTAATATATCAAAATGCTCTTTTTTATATCGTGGTCACCCTCATAATACCGCTGACCGACCGCCGCAAAGCGTTTCTTTTCAGAGATTCTGTCCTCGGCTATCAAGTTTTTTATTTCTTCTTTTGATAACATAACAATTCCCTTTCCACACAAACACCGCCCCACGCTTTCAGTTCTTTCGCCTGTGCGTGTTTTTTGCTTGTTTGCATATACTTAACCTCTTAAATATAAAAAGCCCTGTAATGATATGCACCCCAAAAGTGTCTAACTTTTGGGGTTCACTTCATAAACGAATTTTAGGGCTTATAACTTATATGTTATATAAAATGACGGTTTGTCAGCACTACGACTGCCGATTGCAGCCTTAGAAAGGAGGCTTTAAACCGTTAAAACCCGTATGTCCGTCCACAACACACGGTAAAAAAACGATGTGCCGTACAAACCGCCCGACAATATTTATGTCTTATACAAGCCACTTTCCTTGTGGTTTTGGATTTTCATATACTCCGGTCAATGCATCAGGTGCATCATCGTGAGGGTTTTTCCCCTCTCTCTGATACTTCATTATGTCTGTTGCAAACTCCGGGAATCTGTCTTGCCAGTTTACTGGAAAATATATGTTATTCATTACTGATGTACTATTTGACAATATCCTCGCCAGCTTGTTGTTGCTCTGATGAAACCATTTTATTGTTGTATGGCTGTTTTTAAGTGCCTTGCATTCTCTTTCCACATTTCGTGCAAATCCTCTGCCGCCGTTGTTTGATTCTATCAAAGCACAGCCGACATTGTTTCGTGTCAGCATCTTTGCAGTTTCAGGCTCTGTAATTTCCATTGCTGCTTTAGTGTATAGAATATCAAGAATATAATACGCATCTTCATACATTCCATAACAAATAGAACAAAGAAAATCGCTTCCCTCGTCCGCTGTATCTGTATAATTCAAAATGTATTTAAAGAGTGGCTTTCCGTCATTGTCTTTTGGTATTTCGGTGTATGTCTTAAAGCCTGAATATAATCTTCCTTTTACATCAATAGGCTCTTGCTGGTAGTTTGCAAGGATAATGTCTTTGTTCATATTCTTTGTTTTAAGCTCATAATCTGCCTTTGAAAGAATATCCTCGCAAAGCATTTCCCCGTTGTCCTGTACCGCCTTGTAGTTTATATGCACTACATTGTCATAGTTAGCAAGAATAAACCCAGCAAGGTCATCGTTGCACCAGCGTGTCATAATTATAATCAGCTTGAAGCCGTTTTCTGTTCGTGACAGCATTGTATTCGTAAACCAATCGATCTGCTTCTGTAATGTAGTTGCGTTGTAGGCTTCTTCTACATTCTTGATTAAATCGTCTATAATCATAATGTTACAGCCGAAGCCTGTCGCAGTTCCTGAAGGTGATGTTGCAAGATAATTCGCCTGTTGGCTTCCTTTCAACGCCCATTTTTGCATTGATGCTTCACCGTATTTAATTTTGACGGCAGGAAATAGGTCATTAAACACCGTCATTCCAAGTGTGGGCTTTTCTGCTATTGTGTCCCTCACTTGCTTTGCAAATGTGCCTGACAGCGTTTCATTGTATGATCCTGTCATAACCTTTATTTTTACGCCATATTTACCGAAAAGCCATTGAACAAACTTTGTTGCCGTTCTTGATTTCCCGTGTCTCGGTGGCAAATTGATAACCATAATTTGCTCGCTTGCTTCTTCAATAAACCATTGTAGCTGTTTTGCAAGGTCTTTTAAAAAGTCCCTACCTTCTTTGTAAAATTCAGGTGATGTGAATTTGCAGTATTCCCAAAAGTCACGCCGGGCAAGTTCTTTTTTTACTTCCAGTCGAAAAGTTGGGTTTTTTATATCAATCATTGTGGATCAACTTCTTTAATTCGTCTGTTGTTAGCCCTGAAAGCGGGTTATTCACTTCACCGGACAAATCAACCTCTTGTTTTGTTGAAAATTCATTTTTTGCCTTTCTTTCAAGATACCATTTCGACATATCCTCATCGCCGTTATTTATTGCAGTAACAACATTTATTTGAGCTTGTATTGCCGGGCTATCTTTCAACTGTTCTTTTCGCTCCGCAAATTTTGGGTGTTTGGTGCAGTATTCATACAAAGCAGTAGTTGAAACATCCGCAAAAGCACAACATTTTCTGTCGCTCAGTCCCATTAAAAAACCTTGTTCGAGTTTGCGGAGCTTTCCTGCTGTCATCACAGTAGGTCTGCCGACTTTTTTTGTGCTTCCGCCTGTTTTTCTTGCACTTGCTTTTTTTGTGCTTGCTTTCTTCTCTGCCATTCCAAACACCCCCTTTTGTATTTATTCACGCAAAAAAGCACCCAACGGAATTGTCAGGTGCTTTTCGCATATTCTGATATTTTAATTATATCACAGAATAAATATAGGATTCCATAGGTTTTTATAGGTTTTTTCTATTATTCAAATAATTCTGTACTTTCTTGATAGCCTTTCCGTGGTTGTCAACAATATGCTGATAAGAATACCGGGTTTCGATTGCTATTTCTGTTAGTGATTTATACTGCACATATCTTTTATGTAAAATATCATATTGCAAGGTATCGTCAAGCTGTTCAATCACGCTTACAACCTCTTTTTGAACGCTTGCAAGTTTTGCAACAGTTTCGCATATTTCCCGTTCAATGTCAACACACCTGCAAACAGCATCAGCCATTTTTTGAGGATTGCCGGAAGATTGCACCCTTTCGCCCTCTGAATGTGCCGTTATGTTCATTGCGATTGTTTTCCATTGCTCACACTCTTCAATTTTGTTTTCAATCGTTTTATCAAGTCTGTATATTTGTTTCAGAAATTCTTTTGCTTCCACCGTTTCCACCTCACCTATAAAATCCTTTTAATTGAGTTTGCTCAATAGCACACATAAAATTGCTGCCACTAAACTCGATATTGTCTTGGTATCATTACCGAATAGGGTATATAAAACCGCAGCCAGTAACGAAAACGCCAACATCACGCCTTCCCCCTTTTTAGATCCTCTGCAAACTGTTCTTTGGTTTTAAAGAAGCTGCACATCTTTTCTTCTTTTTCGCAGTACAGCTCTTTCAATGCTTTGCAGTTGTGTCTGTCTTTGTCATAAAACGCACATTGTGTAAGTGCTTTCCCTTTGTTCGCCATTTACTCAACCACCCTTTTCCTGTATGTTCTGTTGTACCTCTATGTGCCACTTTTTTACCTTGCCCGTCTTTGCATGAGTGACAGCCGAACGAAAGCTGGACAGAGTCATCCCCATTGCCTTTGCGCACTCTCTTGCCGTTCCGTCTATAATGACAGGCATATCGGTTTTGTTGTTATAGATTGTATATAAGTTCATTCTGCATTACCCACCATTTCTTTTAGTTTTTGTGTTATAGTATCTTCAGGTATGTCTTTTATATCATAAATGCATTTTATATACTTAAGATTTCCTCTGTCCCTAATATCTTTAGGGCATTCAGTAGCAAATTCTTTTACTTTTTCTAAAGCTTCCACCCTTTTCTTTTCTCTGTCTTGGTCTTTTTTTGCACGAAGAAATTTGTCGTTAAAATTATTAGTGCCTATACTGTCTAAAAGCTCATTTCTTTTTTCTTCATCCTCGATTTCAAAAAGCTTTTCGTACTCCATAAAGGACACTTGCCTTGCCTGGCTTTCCTTGAATTTATCGCTATCCAGTTTTAAAAGCTTTACTCTTCGTCTTACCGTACTTTCTGAAAACCCTGTCTTTTCGGACACATCTTCGATACTCTCGCCCAGGTCAAGCATCATTTGAAATCCTTGAGCTTGCTCCCATACCGTCAAATCATTACGTTGCATATTCTCTAACAGCATCGTTGCAATCTGCTCTTTGTAGTCCATTTCAGTTATTACACATGGTACTTCTGTTAGTCCTGCAAGCTTTGCCGCCGCACATCTTCTGTGACCGATTATAACGGTGTAGTCACCGTGATAATATCCGGTTGCTGGTATTACGGTAAGGTTCTGTAATATTCCGCTTTTCTTTATGCTGTCCGCAAGCTCCGTAAGGTCGCCAAGCTCTTTTCTTGGGTTGTCCGGATGCGGATGTAGCTTTTCAAGAGAAATATACACTATTTGATTTTCATTTTTTGTTTCATTTGCTCTCATATTTTTGTTCCTTTCACGTTAATTAATTCGTAAAAACTCTTCAAACTTTGCAAGAGCTTTATCCTGATTCTTATTTGGTCTGTCTGACTTCTTGCCATAATTCAAATGCTTGTCAAACAAATTTGCCACATACTTCTGTGCATTTTTGTATCCTTGGGCAAGCCCGTCATAATACCCCTTTGAAGGCTTATTTTCGGCTATACCTGATTTGCCCTTGCCCTGGCTTCCGCTTGTCTTGTTACGAAGCTGAAAACCTGCATTAGCATATTCCTTAATATACTTTTGTTCAGCCTCATCAAGCTCGGTAGCAGGATAGGAAAACCATATCAATCTCCATCCACACGGATTGTCCTCACTTGCCAAGCCATGTTTTTTGATTGACAGGTCTATGTGCTGATAGCCGGACAGATGCCCTGCAAGCCTTGTTAAAAGGCGCTTTGCCTGTCCCACATAAGCATACTTAAATCCGTCCTCTGACCGTAGGAATATGTATATGCCTGACGTTTCCGGGACATCGGGCTGAAGCTTTAGTATTCTTTGCTTGTTTTTTTGTTCAATAGCCTTTATCTGTCTATAATCCACTGTAACACTTTCACCTCCTTGTAAGCAATTCTATAGCCGCGTGGTCGTAGGAGTTTTCCGAAAAGGCTGTGCAATTCTTGGCTGCACTATTTTTATTGTCATAATTTCCGTCAAACACTTTCGCCATATTGCTCTCTTTGATTAACCAATCGAACGTTGCAGTCCAGGCTTTGTTATTACCTCCACAAAGAAACTCGCTTTCCTCTGCTTTTCGAAACAACCTTTCAAAATCATCCGCTGAATATTTTTTTGCAGCGGTTTTAATTGCAGCCTTTCGACTATTGCTTAATGTTTTCACTTTTGGTAGTGATTTGCAAATATCGTTAAACAGGTCAACAATTTTTTTGTAAGGGACTATAGGGTTAATAGTTTTGTTTTGTTTAGTTTCTTTTTGTTTATGTATATTCCCTATATTAGTACCTATATTGGTATGCATATTAGTATCAGTATTAGTATCAATATAGGTATCATTATTAGGATTAATAACATCATATAATTGCACTACTTGATATGTAGGTGCTTGTCCTTTTTTGCCTTTTTGGTAATTTATGAGTCCATACTGTACCAACTTGTTTCTTGCCCTTGTGAGTGAATTCTTATCGAATCTTCCGAGGCTTGAATTAGGTATAGAGAATTGAGTTTTCCATGAGGTTCCGTTTGCAATGTCCAAAATTGACATATACAAGTCCAGCTCCAGATGTGAAATCTCATTCGTTCTTGCCCAATTCCAAAAGCCGTTAAGCTGCAAAATATAATTCATCCACTCACCCCATTAAAACGGCAAGTCGTCTTCTGAACCGTCTACTACCTGAAATCCCATATTGTCTATTTCTGTATTATTTCCGGCTGTTGTCCCTGCAGATTCGGTCTTTGAATCGGTAAAATATACTTCGTCAACAATAACGTCTGTTGCGTACTGTTTTTTGCCCTCCTGATTGTCCCAAGAGCGTGACTGCAGGTTACCCACAACTGAAATCATACTGCCTTTACCAAAATACTTTGATATAAATTCTGCCTGCTGTCGCCAAGCCGTGCAGTTTATAAAGTCTGCATTCTGCCCGCCTTCTTTAGCAAAACGTCTGTTTACGGCTAAAGAAAATCTGCAAACTGCCACACCCTGTGGCGTTTGTTTCAGTTCTGGCTCTTTGGTGAGCCGTCCCATTAAGATTACTTTATTGATAAGTCATTCCTCCTTTTAAAACTCCATTTCTATTTGATTTTGAATGATGCTATTAGCCTTACCGCCAATAGTTCTGAAGTGTGCCCGTACCGGGACTTTTATTCCTAACTGATGTGTACATCTTGAAACAATTTTATTTGCCTTGAGATAACTTTTTAAAGCTCGGCTGCGTTCTTGCTTTGCATATCTTAATGCCGTTTCATTGTCAGCAAGAAAATATCCTTTGCCGTCCTGTAAATTTACGATGTTGTATTTTTCTTGAAGCTTAGAAATTATTGCCCTTGCCTTTCGGTCTGTGCAATTAAATATTATGGGTAGGTCCGACCGCGGCACAGGCTGTGCAAATATAACCTTTACTTGTTCATATGTCATTTACGCTACCTCCATTTTGAATAAATCAAGTTCTTTTCACACCAATCCTCGTATAAGGACTGTAAATACTCTCTAAAGTGTTTTTGTATTTCCTTATGAAAATTACCATCGTCAAACTCTCTGTGACACCTGATGCACATAACGCCAAGATTTTGAGGTATTCCTAATCCCAATCTTGAACGAGGTATATAATGTGCAACCTGAAGACCATATGTAGCATCGCAACAAATACATTTATATCCATCCCGTTCCATAACCTCTTTTCTCACAGTTGGTGAGATGTCACAGGCTCTTGATATTTTACTGGCCATTTTCTTTGTCCTTTTCAATCAGAAGCGCAATCTCTTGAGGTGTCATAGTCTCTATGCCTTGCTCCTTACAATCGGAAACGCATAAATCTATAAGCCTTGACATTTGTCTTGTGTCATAAGTGGACGAGCCATAGAAGCAAATCACATTCATATAGTCTCTCATCTTTGACTCTCCAAGACATTCGCAGCACCAACCAAGTCCCCTTGACTCCCAAGCATTTTTCCAAGCATCAACAGCAATCTCCCTGATGGGCACAATCTCAAAGTTATCTCCTATATCCTTAATATGTGTTCGATATATTTCTCTTGGCGGAACATTTATCTTTGCGGAAAGCTGACCGATAAGCGACCAATAATATGCATTTGCGTCGTTGCTCCGTCTTTTCTTTTCCTTGTCTATGGTAACTTCATATGTTTTATCATCCTCAAGGGTATTGACAAACTCAAGAATTCTTGGGAGCATAAATGCGAATTTCTCTTTTTTAAATGACAGCTTCATCAGGAATCACCCCCTTAACCAAACAATCTCGTAAAAGCAAATGCTTTGGCATATACACCTTATCAATCCACTCAGGATTATATGTAATAGGGAAGGTGTGCAGTCTTTCGGGGTCAATCGGTCTAAAGAAGTTCTTATAATCTTCGTCCTCAAGCCCATATGCCACTATTACCGCATTATGAATACCCGATGCAAACATCTGTACTTGCACTTGGTTTATATACTTTTGGGGAAGGCTAAAGCCTTTAGAATTGATGAAGGTTTTACATTCATAGATGCAATCATCCGTGTTTCCGTCAAGGTTAACTCTCAACCTTAAATCCTCAAGGATGTATTGCTTATCGAATTCCATTGGAACACCAAGGCTTTCTAAGATACGATGCTCAAAATGTGTTCCTGCAAGGGTATATACATTGTCAAAGTGGTCATTGTTAATGCCTATCTTCTGCATCCACCATTTAATCCAGGATTGAGTTTTCCAATTACCGATAACCTTATCCGTTTCACTTGCCCCGATGTAATAACTTCTGTCCTGACTGGCTATCATAAGGCATTCAGCTTCTTTTCAAATCGGTCAAGTTGGTCAAAATAAGTAAATACCATTTTAACTTCGTCCTCAGTCATCATTACAGCTTCAGCGATTTCTTTTGTTGACATCTTTTTCTTAATAGCTTTTGTATATGCCAGTTGCATTCTTTCCTTTATGGCAAATATTGAGTGCTTTGACAAGTCATCATCTGCTGTCTTGCATTCTATATCGTTCTTCAGCCACAAATCAAATCCTAACCCTGTTCTTATCGCAACACCCTTAACAAAGGCCCTTGTCTGTGCGTTCCATACTCTCTGTTGCGACATACTGTTGTCCTTAACAGGATTGCTTCCGTTCATAAGCGGAAATTGAGCATCAAATTCAAGATTATCTATCACGATGTGCACTCTTACCTCATAACATCTGTTGCTGTTCCCCTTGCTATCTGTGAATACTTGGTCACTCATAAACAGGGATGAGCCGTTCTCGTTTGTGCATGGCTCAAAGTAAACATTTTCTGCTCCGTTCTGATGTAAAAGCTCTTTACACATTGCCCAATTCAAGTAGTCGTTTCCGTCTCTTTTTTCCACAAAAGGTGAAACATCTATTTCACGCATTTCTTTGTATGATTTAATAGGCATTTTCTTTTTCCTCCTGTTCCTCTCTATAAATACTCTTTTTTAATACATTCATCGCACCCGACCACTTCGTCATAGAGATTTTTGACGATAAAGTCATAGCTTGTCCGCCTACAAACTTGGCAAGGCTCCCGTATGTATTCCTCTTCGGGAGCAAGCCTTTGGCTCTCGCACCTTAAAGCATCGTTATAAAAGCTCATATTAATCCCCCTCACTTTTTCGTGATGTAAAGGAAAAATCTGTATGACACCTTCTTGCTATAAGCCACATATAATCGGTGACATCGGTAGCACACGATTCGACTGTATACTTTTCTAGCAGCTTTGCCAACTCGTATATTTTTGCAGTGGTCATTTCCTGTCCGCCAAAGGCTAACACCTCCATATACTGTTCATTTGTGCAGTTATTGCAAAAATTATAGTCTATGCATAATTGCCTTATGCCGTCTTCTGAGATTTTTCTTGTTTCTTTAATCATTTTCTTTAACTCCTTCATCATATACTCTTGACAAATTCGTAAAAGTCCTGTATAATATAAATGCTCTTATATTATTGGGACTTTTACGAGTCTCTGGCCGCCTTGTAAAAGGCGGTCTTTTTTATTCCTCTGTTTTCTTTGGTATTCCTATACCGGTAACACCAAGACTTCTGACTTCTTCATAGATTTCTCTTTCGGTAGGGCGCATATTCTCTTTAAGAGTTTTTGCAAAAACTTCTAGCGCTGCACATAAAAGCGGCTCGTCTGCCATAGACGTAGGCCCGATAGCTTCTGTCACAAAATCGAGTACCTCCTGATATCCTTCAGCAACAGCCTGCTTGTACTCTTCATCTGTTTTAAGCCCTTTAAACCTTTCCTTCGTCATAATCTTCTTCATAAATTATCCCTTCCTTTCTTTTCAAATACCGGCACTTGATACAGCCTGTTCTTATATACAACCCTGTCGCTCATTCCATTTATCTCCATCACGAGGTCTAAATATTCCCATCTGTCCATATCCTCGGGACAGTATTCTAAAAGTCCCCAAAGCGTGTCGGTAGTCTTGTATTCATACCCAACGATACTTTTCTCTCTGGCTTTTGTTATGCCTGTCAGAAGCACACACACCGCTATCAAGGCAAGTATCAGCAATAGTCGCCTTATCTGCTTGCGTCTATGCGCCTTTCGCCGCCTGCGGTTCTGGATTTTTGCTATTCCATGCATTTTAATCACTTCCTTTCTTTATCCACACAAATAATTTGCAACCGACCCTAACGGAATCTTTCCGCATTTCTCTTTTATAAAACCTTTTTTTATAAGTTCTGCTATTTTCTTATAAGAAAGGCACAATATTTTCGCCGCCTCGCCTCTTGTCAATGACATCGGATAACCCTTATCTATTAGCATTTCGAGCGTAGAGCGATAGTTTGGCTGTTCTCTTGGCATGTTTTCCCTCCTTTCCATCCTCTTCGATTTTAGTATCGCCATACCATTTTCTTACGTTTTACGTAAGTTAGTTTTAAAAAAAATTCTTCCTGCTCTCTCGGGCGAAAGATTAAGAACATCAACTAACTTATACATCACAATAGAAGATGGCTGCTCTTTTCCATTGAACAACTTCCCGAGCGTATTTCGGCTAATTCTTGACAAGGTAGAAAGCTCTGTTATTGTGTCAATACCATTTTCAATCATGCATTTTTTTAGTTCTGTTATATCGCATATATACTTCATGCACTCACCTCCATAATTCTTACTTTTTACGTAAGTTAATTGTAGCACCCTTTTTACACATTGTCAATACTTTTTGCGTAAGTTTTTTTACTTTTTTTCAAAAAACTATTGCATTTTGAGAAAGTTTATAGTATAATCACATTAAATGACAGGAGGGGGTACAATGTCTGAAATTCAAAAACGTCTCAAAAAACAAAGACTGAAAAACAACTATACACTTGCTGAATTAGCGGAGTTATTAAATGTTAAAGAAGCAACTGTTCAGAGATATGAAAGCGGTGAAATAAAAAACATAAAGCATGACACCATCGTAAAGCTTGCTGAAATTCTTCAATGTACTCCTTCTTATTTAATGGGGTGGCAAGATGATGCAGAGCCTCAAAAATCACAAATTAATGAATTGACACCTGAGGAAATTGAAATAATTAGAAAATATAGAGATTTAAGCGATGACGGCAAAAGAAAGCTCAGAGAAAATATAGAAGATATATTATTGCTCGAAAAATATAAAAAGCTTCCTCGCCAGCAAGGTTATAAAATTGCAGCTTGGGGTGCCGATGAAACAGAAGGTGACGACCAACCACCTATCGAAGAAATTACAACTTGATAACATAATAGCAGTCTACAAAGAAAGGAACTGTTTCAAATGATTAATCCCGAGGGGGCTGCCAAATTATTTATAAAGGAAGTAAAAGGAAACATTGATTTTGACAGTGTTGAGGAATACTTGATAAGGAAGGGATATAAGATAATATTCTTCAACACAGAAACCGGCGACAAAGAAATTATACGTTATAACCTAACATATAAGGCTAAGAATACAAAAGCATTTACATATATACAGACGGCGAACATTATTTTTATAGATAATGATATTTCTGCCGAAGATAAAACATATTTATTATATCACGAACTGGGACATATTTTGCTTGGACATTTGAATTGCGGCAGAATGTCCACACAAAACAAAATATTGAAAGATGTTGAGGCAGATGCATTTGTTTTTGCACTATTGCATCCTCATAAGACAAACAAGGCAATACCATTACTTTTTATATTGCTTATGCTGTGTAGTTTTGGTTTAGGGACTATTTATGATATGCCTAAAGAATATACAACAGTAAATTCTACTTCTGGCACATCATCTATTCCCTCCCCCGAACCGATAACGAATTTTGTCTGTGTTACTTCCACAGGGAAATATCACAGAGAAAACTGCATTCATGTGAAAGACAAGCACTGTTTAAAAGTAGACATATCAGAAGCCGCCAAAGTATATCAAGCTTGCAAGGTCTGCAATCCGTGATAAAAATATGATACTATAAAAATAAAAGGCTGTTATTATGTTATGCCATGTAATTAGCAGCATTGCTGTTGATATAAAACAAAAGATAAGGAGAATGAATTATGTTAGAAGAAAAACTGAGATCCTATAAAGAAAGAGTTGATGCGATAAAAGGAAGCATTCTTACCGAAGAAGCAACCAAGACGTCATTAATTATGCCATTCTTCTCTATTTTGGGATATGATGTTTTTAACCCTTTAGAATTTGTTCCTGAGTTTACAGCTGATGTAGGAATCAAAAAAGGGGAAAAGGTCGATTATGCAATAATTTCAAACGGAGAGCCAACAATATTGATAGAGGCAAAAAGTGTTAATGAAAGATTGGAAAAACACGATTCGCAACTCTTTAGGTATTTTGGTACAACAAAGGCAAAGTTTGCCATATTGACAAACGGCATTATTTACAAATTTTATACAGATCTAGAAGAACCTAACAAAATGGATTCTTCTCCATTCTTGACAATAAACTTGGCAGAATTAAAGGATAGTGATATTTCAGAACTTAAAAAGTTTGAAAAAAATTCTTTTGATATTGATAACATTATAAACACTGCATCAGATTTAAAATACTGCGGATTGATAAAACAATTTCTTAAATCGGAATTTGCTTCACCGTCTGATGACTTTACAAAACTTGTGCTTTCTGCAGACATATACGATGGAAGGTTTACCCAGAATATACTTGAAAAATTTAAACCTATTATAAAAAAGTCTATTTCTCAGTATATAAATGAACTTGTAAATGATAAAATTAAAAATGCTTTAAATATTGAGGATGAAAAAGCTCCTGAAGGTGAAATTGTTGAAGATCTTCCAGAGTGTGAAGAAACTAGCGGAGTTGTAACTACCGAAGAAGAGTTGCAGGCATATTACATTGTAAAGTCTATTCTGTGCAAAACTGCAGGTCTTGACAGAATAACTTACAAAGATACTGCAAGTTACTTCTCCGTGCTTTTGGATGGCAAGGTTACAAGATGGATTTGCAGAATATTTTTAAAAGAGACTGTCAAGTACATAATTATACCCAACGATGAAGAAAATGTAAAATACGCGATTGAAAGTGTTGAAGATTTGTATAAGTTTTCAGATAAGCTAAAAGCAAGAATTCTAAAATTATTATAAAATAAAAAAATCCCCGGCGCTACCAACACCAGAGATTGAAGATAAATAGTGCACTTTGGTACTACCTATCCCACACAGATATATTGTACCACAACGCACTCTATTTGTCAAACTATTTTAACAAAGGAGTGTTATTTTTATGAAAAAAAGACCGGACGGCAGGTGGCAAAAAGTCAAAACTATCAACGGAGAAAAGGTCACATTTTACAGCAGGGCCGATACTGAGCGTAAGGCGATAAAGGATATTGAAAACCAAATGCTTGAATATACTGAAAAACAAAGAATAAAGCATTCTTTTAAGTATATTGCGGAACTTTGGAATGAAGAATACCGCGAACGCATTTCTGATATTAATTACCGAAAAAACACAAAAGCTGCCTACGAGTGCATTTTAGACTATTTCGAAGGATATAAAAACATTAAAGACATAACTGCAGTAGAGATAAACATATTTATCAGCAAACTAATCTCAAAGCAATATTTCAAAAAAACAGTAGCTAATTATAAATGTATACTCAATATGATTTTTCAATATGCATTGCTAAATGGTTATATAATATATAATCCCGTACGTGATATACGCCTGCCTAACAACCTTCCCAAAACTCCTCGAAAATTGCCTACAGACGAAGAAATCAAAGAAATTGATAAACACTATACAGGCTTTGACTTCCTTCCGTACTTTCTTCTTTATACGGGACTACGACTTTCCGAAGCGCTTGCTTTATCCTTTGAAGATATCGACTTAAAGAATAATACAATTACTGTCAGTAAGCATATGCTATTCAATAACAATAAACCGATTATTGAGAATCGTACAAAAACTGAAAACAGCAAGCGTGTTGTTGTGTTGCTTGACCGAGTGAAAGAAAAAATGCCACAAAAGAAAGGTTTAATATTCGGAAATGAAAATGGTACTCCATACACAAAAATACAATTACAGAGAAGATGGGAAAAGTATCAAAAAAGTTATGGTGTTACCGTGACCGCCCACCAACTTCGTCATGCTTATGCTACAATGCTCTTTGAAGCTGGCGTAGATTTAAAAGACGCACAGGAGCTTATGGGGCATAGCGATATTAATCTTACTCGACAGATATATACGCATATTCGTGATAAACGAAAAGATGAGACTGTCGAGAAACTGAATAATTTTTTATTTTAGTCAAAAGTTAGTCAAAATTAATTTAACCGCAAAATTTCTTGCTTTTATACAGGTTCAAGTCCTGTCATCCGCACCACTATTTAAAATGCTTGCGAGAATTCTCTCGCAAGCATTTTTCTTAAATCTAATTAGACATATTTATAAAAATATGATATGATGAATTTATAAATTTTCTAATTAAAGACAAGAAGTAATTATGAACAAAGCATATTTACTTTCATACATAGAGCAAATAATAAACTCAGATGAGTTTTGGCAATTTGGTTTTTAATAGATTTTGATTAGATAAAATACATTATAAATAAATCAAGACGATAGTTTCAAATATGAAATTATCGCCTTTTTTCTTATGGTTTTTTTACGGAATTTTTATAGTTGGTTGGGGTCATATTAGAAATTTTTTTAAAAACTGTTGAAAAATAGTGTGGGTTATCAAAAGCAAGTAAATCAGAAATCTGGGTAAAGTTATATCTTTCTTCTCGTATCAATTTTTTTGCTTCCCGAATTTTATTCATGAGAATATACTCTAAAATGGTATAATCGGAGGAGGCTTTAAAAATTTTTGAAAGATATGTGCGTGAATAGTTTAATGTGTTGCAAATTTGGTCAACGGTAATTTTGTTATAAGTATTTTTCTCAATTATTTGTATCACCTGAGAAACAAGATGGTTTTCCATGCTTTCTTTTGACGGGAAAACCCGTAAGTCACGATTTTCATTTTCGCTTCGGATGAGCAGTATCAAAAATTGTTCTAAGTACGTTTTAATCATCTGCTGTCCGCCAATGGGTGGATTTTCTTTTAGTTCCAACTTTATATCTTCGGTTGACATGGAGTTAAAAGTCTGAGAATACTCTTCTATGATAGTAGATATGTATTTTTTTAATTTAGTAGGGACCATCATGGTTTTGTCTTTGAAAAAACTCATCGATTCGGAAGAGCAGACAAAAGAGATGACAAATACATTAGCGGCAGTTTCTTTATCAGCTTCTATTGTGTGAAATTCATTTGGTTTGTGAAAAATAATTTCGCCTTGCTTTAAGTGAAACTCTTTGTTGTTGGCTTTTATTTGTACGTTTCCGGCATCTACATATACCATTTCCCAAAAATTGTGGCTTTCTCCGTCATAACAAAAGTTTTTGTCAAATTCATAATAATGAATGGTAACAATTTTGGTTATACTAATCAAATTTGCAATTTTATGCTTTATATAATTTAATTTCATTTCATATCACCATATTTACAAAATTATACTTTTTAAGTGAGAAAATATATTCCTTTTGCTTTTCCCTTATTATATCATATCATTATAAAGAATGCAAGGAGGTATTCATATGAAAAAAGGAATTAGTATATGGTCTTTTGCAGAGACAGATTTAAGAAAATGTATGGAACTGGCAAAAGATGCTGGCTTTGACGGTTTGGAACTGGCACTTGATGAACACGGTCCTGTTTCAATGGACTCAACAAAAGAAGATATAATGAAAGTTAAGGCAATGGCAGAAGAGATTGGTATTGAGCTTTACAGCGTTGCCTGCGGTCTTTACTGGACCTACAATTACACATCAGCAAACGAAGAAAATGTAAAACGTGCAAAAGAGATAACAAAGAAGCAGTTGGAAGTAGCTTCATGGCTTGGTTGCGATACTATTTTGGTAGTACCCGGTGCGGTAGAAGTGGCATTTGACCCCGGCGAAGTTGTTGAATACGATGTGGCTTATAACCGCGCTTTGTCTGCACTCCGTGAACTTGCTCCTGTGGCAGAAAGTTTAAAGGTTTCTATCGGTGTAGAAAATGTATGGAACAGATTCTTGCTTTCTCCTATGGAAATGGCAAACTTCATTGATGAAGTCGGCAGCGACTATGTAGGAGCATATTTTGATGTAGGAAACGTATTGTTTTCAGGTTATCCTGAACATTGGATTAAAATTTTAAATAAAAGAATCAAAAAAGTTCACTTTAAAGATTACAGACGTGCGGCAGGAGATTTGCACGGCTTTGTAGATATTCTTGCGGGTGAGGTTAACTGGACTGCAGTTATGGCGCAGTTCGAAAAAATTGGTTATGACAATTGGGTTTCAGCAGAAATGCTGCCACCTTACACACACTATCCTGAAACAATCATTTACAATACATCAATGGCAATGGATAAAATATTAGGGAGGAAATAATTATGTTAAAAGTTGGTTTGATTGGTTGCGGTTTTATGGGAACCATGCACGCGAATTGTTATAAGAATATAAAGGATGTAGAAATTGTTGCTCTTGCAGATATAAGACGTGAAACAGCGGAAAAACTGGCAAAAGGGACAAATGCTACCATTTACGGTGACGGATACGAATTGATTAACAATGCAGATGTAGACATCATTGACATTTGTCTACCTACATATCTTCATACGGAATACGCAATGGCGGCAATGGATAAGGTTAAATACGTTTTTGTAGAAAAACCAGTTGCGCTCACAGAAGAACAAGGTGCGCAGATGCTCAAAAAAGCAGAGGAAACAGAAGCTTATGTTCAGATAGGTCAGGTAATAAGATTCTGGGACGAATATGTAAAGCTTGCTGAAATCGTAGCATCCGGCAAGATGGGCAAAATCGTCAACGCAAACTTCAGAAGAATCAGCCCTATACCTACATGGGGTTGGAATGACTGGTTGCTAAAGAACGAACTATCAGGTGGTGCGGCACAAGATTTACACATTCACGATATGGACTATGTTCTTTCACTGTTTGGAAAACCCAACAATATAAAATCAGTTAAAAATATTATTGGCGAAAAAGCTTCATACATCAATTCACTCTTGACCTATGATGATTTTGTTATCAGCGTAGAAGGTACATGGGGCTTGCCGGGAACACATCCTTTTGAAGCAACATTCAGAGTTGTATTTGAAAAAGGTGTAGTAGAGAATGCAGGCGGCAAGCTTATGCTCTACACAGACGATATTGCCGAAGAAATCAAGATTGAGAAAGCAGAGGGCTTAGGCGAAGGTTTTGAAGGCGGAAACATATCCGACTTAGGCGGCTATTATAACGAGTTAATATATTTTACAAATTGTGCAAAGAACGGCGCAAAAGTAGAAAAAGCTACATTAGCCGACGGCGTAAAATCCCTTAATTTCGTACTGGAGGAAATAAAAAATGCTTAGAATTGGTATTGTAGGCTGCGGTAATATCTTTACTATGCATGCAACAAGTGCTCATCATCTTGAAAATTCACAAATTGTTGGTGTTTGTGATATCAAAAAGGATCGTGCAGATAAGGCTGCAAAAAAATATAATTGTAAAGCATATTATGACTATAAGGAACTGATAAGCAAGGAAAATATTGATGTCGTACACATATGCGTACCGCATTATCTTCATCCCGTTATCTCAAAATATGCCATTGAGGCAGGAGTCAATGTGCTTTGTGAAAAGCCTATGAGCATAAAGTATGAAGATGCGCTCGAAAATGTTATGCTTGCAGAGAAAAACAGAGTGAAATACGGCATTATTTTTCAGTGCAGATATAATGACTCCTCTAAATTGGTTAAAGAAAAAATCGAAGATGGCACATTGGGCAAAATTATTTCTGCAAGAGTTGTATTGACTTGGTGCAAACCTGACGAATATTACAACTTGTCTGACTGGAAAGGTACCTGGGATAAAGAGGGCGGCGGAGTTTTAATCGACCAGGCTATTCATTCTATTGATTTGGCAAACTGGTTTATAAATGACGAGATAGAAAGCGTTCATGCACATATGTCAAATCGCAACCATTCCATTATGGAGGTTGATGATACCGCAGAAGGTTTTATTACATATAAAAGCGGAGCGACACTGGGCTTTTGGGCAATGAACAACTATGGCTGTGATGAGCCTATCGAAATCAGACTTCTTTGCGAAAACGGCAAGGTAATTATGGACTATGACAATGCAGAAATTATACTGAATGACGGACGACGGTTTTCGGCAAAAACTACAGTGGACCCTGATGTCGTTTATGAAGACGGCAAGGACTATTGGGGATTTCAGCATGTCCGCGAAATTGCAGATTTTTATGATGCGGTCGAAAATGACAGAGAACCCACTATAAGTGGCAGAGAAGCTCTAAAAATACAAAAATTAATTTGCGATATTTACGAAAAAGGGACCAAGCATTTTGAAAGAGCTTTAGTTGATTAAATTATTTTAAATGGCAACTATACAAAGTTGCCATTTATTTTTTTATATAATATAATGAATTCAACTATCGTATCGAGCCTCCCACTATAAGCAGGTCGGCATTTTAACCTACCATATAGCGATTGAACTGCTTTATAAAATCAAGCCGTTTTGAAAACACACTTTTGTCAATTAGCATAGGAATATGCTCTGAATTAAGAACAATACAGTGCTCATTGTAATAAAGCTTAAGAACAAATACAAAGTGCGGAAGGACAGGATTTCGTTAAACGAACTTCAAGTCCTGTCATCCGCACCATATCGGAACAAGTCATTCTTGTCCCGATTTTTTATGCAAAAAATCCCATCATTTGATGGGATTTTTCTATTTTATTTTACTATTTACTAATCCAAACAGGAATAAATAACATTACGAAGTCTCGGTTGGTAATAATCCTCCTGTGGGTTCAGCATATGATGTGTATAGAAAACCGCAAGCTTTTTATCGGTATCTGCTAAAACAGTTGCCCCTGCAGCACCTCCCCAGCCAAACTCACCGATACTACCCAAGGAGCCGCCGGCAGCTTTATCTATCATCGTCCGAACACCAAGCCCGTATCCATATCCGTTTAGCTGTTTCCAGTTAAAATCTAAAAGCAATTCTCTTGAAAGCTGATTTGTCTTTATAAGCTCAACAGATGCTTTTGATAAAATCCTCTCGCCATTTGCACTAACTCCGTAATTTGCAAGAGCATTTACGAATTTTACATAATCCGAAACAGATGTTATAATTCCCGCACCGCCGCTATCATACTCACTTCCAAATACAAGGTCATTGGCAAAGTCAATCCTTTTTGCATATCCCCCACTTCCTTTTGCGCCGTTTTTCTGCATTTCAACTAAATTTCTGCCTTCATTGTCGTTTTCGACGAACATATATTTCGGTGCAAGACGTGCAGTCAGTGAATCATTATTATGATAATAGGTATCGGTCATCCCAAGTGGCTCAAATATATTCTTCGCCATATAATCACGAAACTTCATTCCTGATATAACCTCAACGACCGCCGCCAAAATATCGTGGCAATAGCTGTATTGCCAATGTGTTCCCGGCTCAAAAGAAAGAGTAAAGCCCGCGCCCATACATTTTACAACAGTTAAGGTATCCATTTTGCCGCCGGAAATTTCCCATGCTCTTTTTCTCACGTCTTCAGTCATTTCATACGAAATTCCTGCCGTCATGGTAAAAAGATGTCGCATTGTTATAGGATTTTTAGCAAGCACCAGCTCGCCGTTTTCATTTTCAATTTTCATATTTCGAAATTCAGGAATAAACTCATAAATCGGATCATCCAGTAAAAATTTCCCTTTTTCAAAAAGCTGCATTGCGGCAGTAATCGTTGCTACCTTCGAGCAGGAATAGATATAAAATAAGTGATTGTCGCCCATTTTTATACCATTTTCAAGGTCTGAAAAACCTGATTGATACCTAAAAACCTCTTTGTTATCAAGATAAATTGAGATATCATTTCCCGGGATCCTCCAAGCTGTCAGACTGTCCATAAACTTTTGAACGTTAGCAAAATCCATAAACTCTCCCTTGTTATGCCTTATGAATGAGTTTTCCGTTTACAAAAACGTACTTAATGTTAAGGTCTTTATCACAAATTACGACATCAGCAAACTTTCCTTCTTTTAAGCTTCCAATTTCATCGTCTTTGTGCATAGACTTTGCAGGCACGATACTTGCCGCCTTAACTGCATTCTCAAGACTTACGCCCATGCTCACCATGTTTTTAATTCCGTCTATAAGACAGCTTCCGCCGCCGCAGATTGTTCCGTCTAAAAGGCGTGCCTCACCGTTTTTAACAACAAATTTCTCGCCGGCTTCAGGCTCAAAAACACCATCCGGCAAGCCTGCACTCATTACAGAATCGCTTACCATTATTATCTTGTCTGCACCCTTTATATCAAAAAGCAACTTGCATACAGACGGATGAATGTGATAAAAATCACATATAAGTTCGCAATCAACGTTTTCGTTGGTCATAGCACAGCCTGCCACACCCGGTTCTCTGTGATTTAGTGGTGTCATTGCGTTAAAGGTATGCGTTGCCCTGGTTGCACCCCATTCGACTCCTTTTTCTGCTTCTTTAAATGTTGCATTGGTATGTCCCATAGAAATCGTAATTCCTGATTTTACTGCATATTTAATTGTTTCTTCAGCACCGGCTACTTCAGGTGCAAGCGAAATGATTTTGAGTTCATCGCCGCCCGCAGCTATAAAGTCTTTAAGTTCGTCTACACTTGCAGCTCTTATACTATCATACTCAATAGCTCCGCACTTTTCCGTGTTAAAAAATGGGCCTTCAAGGTGAATTCCTGCAAATTTTGCACCATAAACATTGTCCTTATGCTCGCAGTAGAACTTAATCGCATTAACCATTTTTTCATTTGAAGCTGCCTCTATCGTCGCAGCAATAGCGGTAGTTCCTTTTTTTCCTTCATACTCTGATATTGCTTTATAAAAATCCTCTTTACAGCTTAAAAATTCGCCGCCCACAGCACCATGAAAGTGGGTATCAATAAATCCCGGAAGAACAAGCAAATTTTGGGCATCAATGCATTCCTCGCCGTCAAGCTGCGGAGCAATTTTTCCAATAAATTCGCCTTCAATCATCAAGTCCGCATTTTCAAATTCAAAGCTGTCATTTAATAATTTTCCGTTTTTTATAATCATTTTACACACCTCTGCCTTTCAAGCATTAACACTTTCGGCTTTTGCAGCCTGTTTCTTTTCATCGCCTCTGCTAAGAACTATTGCAGAGCCTATAATTAAGATAATTCCGCATAACGATGCGATTGTAAGCGGTTCTTTAAAAAATAAAACACTGTAAATTGTAGCTGCCATAGGGTCTATCATTCCCATAGCTGATGCTGTTCCAGCAGGGAGAGCCTTTAAAGAGAGCGTATATAGAAAATATGGCAGCACGCAGGTAAAAATGCCTATGCCTAAAATAAGCGGCAAAATTACAAGCGGATTTTGTGATGTAATAGTTCCCATTTTAGGAAAGTCTGCCGCAAAAAGCGAGCAAACTCCCATTGCTATATAGCAATACAACATCGCTGTCATTGGGTCGTCCTTTCTTCGCATTTCCACCTTTATCAAAATATTGTAAACACTATATGATATTCCTGAAAGCAGTCCGAAAATAATGCCGAGTGCATTAAATTTCATTCCGCCGATAATTCCCGAAACAAGTGCCGCTCCAACTATCATGCACGCAAGCGCACCAAGCTTTTTGCCCGTCATCTTTTCACCAAAAAACAAAACGGAATAAATAGTAACAAAAATCGGTGCTGTATACATAAGCACAACAGCCGTAGCCGTTGTTGTAAGTTCCATCGAAGCATAATAAAAATATGATATCAAAAACATAAACACTCCGCTTGCAAAAAACAAGCCAAGCTCTTTTAACTTTGTTTTAAATTTCTTTTTATCGTACAAAAGTACGCAAATTGCCATAATTACTCCTGCCACAATACCTCGCATTGCCGTCATCTGCATGGACGTAAATCCAAATGGCGACAAAAAATGGACAAATATGCAAGATGTTGCAAATAAAAGTCCTGAAATTATGTTTAATATATATCCTTTTTTCATTTTTCTCTCCGTAAATATTTTATGTCTAATATATTAAACCCGACCGACAAGCCTGTAAAATGCCCACGGTCGGGTTTTAATTCTGTTATTAATATTTATTCAATCTCTGCCTCTGCAACACGCACACAGACTGAAACGCCGCAATCCTGCTTTGTCAGATAAACTGAAAGCATATCAGCGTTTTGAACAAAGGAAAGCTCCTCGTCGTTATCCATCCATTTTATCCTTTTTATCTTGTCGGATACATTGTCAAACGCATAACTTCCGTCGCCTTTTCTATCCACAACAACATTTTCGTCACCCTTAATTCCGATATCAAAGCAGAAGATATAGAGCTTTTTATCTCCTTTTAATATGAAATGCTTGCCACATGACGTTGCAGGGTAAGGTTTTACGGCGTAAATAGCCTCGCCGAATTTTGAAACCCATTTACCTATCAAGCCAAGCAGCTCCTTTTGATAAGAAACCACTGTTCCTTCCGGCTCCGGCCCAATATTCATAAGGAAGTTCGCACCAACCTTACGGCATAGGCACAAGCTTTCAATAAGCTCACGTGGGGATTTGTAATTTATATCATCAAAGCCTATTCCCCAGTTATCGTTTATAGTCTCGCACATTTCTGCGGCAAGATATTTAGGCATACCTTCTCTATCCATTGGATTAGGTCTTCCTCTTTCAAATGTAACCGAGTCAATTTCAGGGTGCCCTGTCCTTCCGCGCTGTTCAAGCCCTGTGTTATTGATAATCATAGCCTCAGGCTGATATTTACGGATTGTTCCGTAAAGCATATCTTCCTTCCAGTCATTATCAGGCTTTGACCAGTTGCCGTCAAACCAGAATCCACCCACTTTTCCATAGTTTTTGCACAGAATTTCTATGCTTTTATTGAGATAATCAAGATACTTATCAAAGTTATTCTCAAAATCAGGATATTGCCAGTCAAGGGTAGTATGATAGAAAAATGGAACAATATCATACTTCCTGCAAGCATCCACAAACTCTCTTACAAGGTCTCTTTTCTCGGGCGTGATATTTATATCGAAATCACTAAGCCCACAGGTATCATAAAGAGAGAACCCGTCGTGATGTCTTGTTGTAAGAACAATATACTTACATCCTGCCACCTTTGCAGTCAGGGCAAGCTCTTCGGCGAAATTTTTATTCGCCGAAAAGCTCCTTGCAAGTTTATTATATTCATCAGGATTTATGTCGCCATCATGCAAAATCCACTCTCCATGCCCGATATGCGAATAAAGACCCCAATGTACAAACATTCCAAAACCCAATTTTTCAAAATCTGCAATATATTTTGCAGGTGTTGGTATACTCATAATTTATTCCCCTTTTCTTTCTATTATAATGATACCTACACCAAAAATATGTGCCACAAATCACTGGGCATATTTGGAATCAATAGTATTTCTTGCACTATGAAGTGCGCTAATATATTCGTCTTTTTCTGCATCGCCAAGCATACGGCCAGCTTCATATATCCAGTATCCAAGCGAATTTTCCGCACGTTCAACAGCACCTGCAGCAAAATTTGCCGCTGGCATCGCCTGCGTAGAATCAGTCCACATACCTGTAGCATAAACTGCTGGCATATCGTATGTTTTTATAAACGCCTGATTTCCATACATATATGAGGTGTCGCCCTTATATTCATTTTCATTGAAAATCACAACCGGCATACTGTGCGTACCAAGACCCTCCGTAATACCTGCGAGCCATTCATACTGCGGCATATAACCGATTATCAGGTCAGGGTTTATATCGTGAAGTGCCTTTCTTACTTCAGATGTAATCTCAGTAATCTCCTGTTTCTGCCAATTGGTGTATTTTTCTAAAATCTTTAAAGTATGGGTTGCCGCATAAGATCTCTCATTCTCTGCCACACCGCTTATACCGCTTGCATATATTCTGTCAAAATCAGCCACACAGTCGTCACAGAAGCAAGGGCTGCCGTAACTTGTTCCACCGTTTCCACCATACATTTCCATATCAATAACAACACCGGTAAACTCCTTTCGCATTGCTACGTGTGAAAGAACATCTGTAACTTGAGCCTTCCAATATTCCCTTGACCTTGGGCATGGCAAATCCCACGTCGTTCCATTGGTTGAGTAATCTGAATGCGCATAACCCGGAGTAAATTCACCGAATTCAGCGTTTGGAATAGTCATATTTGAAGCGAAAGAAATTTTCGGGAATATCTTTACCCCTGTCTCCTTTGCAACATCTACCAAATCATCTAAAACTCTGCCAAACGCATACATATCCTTCGAGACCTCTCCCGTATAATGTCTTCCCATAATATTAAATATCACGGTATTCAGGCTTCCGTCCTTTACGAGACCAATTATCTCGCTTCCGTTTTGAGTACTTTCAAACAAATCATTAATGCCGCCGTATATTGCCCTCATTCTTTTCTTAACGTAGAAGTCATATACGCTGCTCATTTTCGTTTTATCCTCTGAGAAAAGCGTGGTCTTTCTGTCCGTCGCAGTAGCAGTTTCAATATTGCTCCAGTTGAATATACCGATTGATGAGTCATTTTTAATCTTGCTTACATCAACCAAATTAGCTATGTTAATCGAAGCAGTAGTAGGAGTTGTTATCTTACTACTAGTAAAATATGAAAGCGTGTCTTTTTCATATATTCCCACAACGAACTGCGGAGCAGTTTGTGTCTTCTTAACATAGTGAAGCTTTGCGTTTCTTATTGGCGCGTCCTCAACAGGAGAGTTGATCAATAGTCCGTCGCTGTATAGCGAAAGAGCCGTTATATCTTTTTGATTCGTAATTCTTACTTTATCAAAATAGACTTCTCCTGTACCCAATAAATAAAAGCGTATATATGGATTTTGTGCATTTTTTGGCACAGTAAATTCAAGCCTTCTAAGCTGCCAGCCATCGGTTGGTCCAAAGTAATTCTCTCTGGTATAATAGTTGGCACCTTTGTATCCTAATTCTGTACCCGCAAGAACACCGTTGCCAAGGGATTTAATCTTAACATAATAGCTGAGAGTATATCTGCCGCCCTCAAGAAGTCCTGAAATATTCTGCTGCAGATATATCTTTGTACCGGACAACTTAGCACTTCCTCCACTTGAACCAGGTGCATTTTCTGTACTACTATAGCTAGCACTTCCTACTGTAGAAGTCCATCCGGAAAGACTACTAGCAAAATCAGGGTTTGACATAGTTACAACAGTTGTATTTTCATTAAAGGTTACAACTTCAATAACATATTGTGCCTGACCGCCGTACTGACTTTGGGCAGTAATCACCGCTACGCCAGCGCTTTTGCCTTCTACCCAGCCATTTGCATCAACTGTTGCAACCTGCGTATTCGAGCTTTGCCATGTAACTGTACCTGCATTAGTAGCCTTTGGCACTGTGGAATAAGTAAGTCTTTTCTTTTCACCGGTATAAATTATGCTATCTGCTTGGTCAATAGTTATATCCTGTGCCTTTTCCCAAACCTTTACGTCACAGGTAACCTTTACACATTTTGATTTGCTTATTCCAGTTATGTACGCAAAGCCTGCACCTTTTGCCTCAATACGACCTTGGCTGACTGTTGCAACCGAATTATCAGAGCTTTCCCATACCATATCCGATGCTGCCAGATTAGAAGGGAGTGTGTGCCCTGCATCGCAAGAGCCGCCCACAAGCAAATCATATCGCTCGTTAGTCTCTGAAAACTTCTGGTAAATCTTGATATTGTCAATCGCATAATTATTTCGCATACCAAAAGAAATCTTTGATACATTGTAACTTGTTGCGCTCTTATTGAGGTCAAACTCTGTACTTGACGGTCTGTTTACTGTTCCGTCACCTGTTATTTTCCACTGTCTAACAGTTTTCGTTCCAATTATATTCTGATAAACTCTCCACTTTTTGGTGTCAAGGTCAACCTCCACCTTTATTCGAGAAGCTGAATCCAATTGAAAGAATGTATCAGTAACCATTTTTGTGGAATATGTTGGACCTCCATAGTAGTGTTCAGCACTATCATGTCTTGCATATATACTTGAACGGTCTTCTGCATAAATTGACGATATCCAATCCCCTTTATCATTGTAAACGTCAAAGAGTCCAACGTCGCCAGTCTTCCAGGCTCCGCCATTTATAGTGGCACCACTGCCACCAAAGTAAGCATCAAACTCAAAAACTACTGTTCCTGAAGAAATAGTTTCCAAATCAAGTTCTACCCATCGCCAGTAAACATTTGTTCCACCACTTGATTGTAGCTGGTTGCCTTCAATCTTAATTGTGCCTGATGGTATGACTTTTTTCCAGCCTTCTGTGTCTAATAAATCACCGTTTGTGTCAAAAGTATTGTAATACGGCAACTCCTGCGGAATTACTGCCGCACTTACAGAAAGCGCACCGAATGATGAAATAGTAGTGGCAGCTGCAATTATAAAAGAAATCAGTCTTGAAAATCTTTTCATAAACCTAAATTATCCTTTCCTTTATTTTACGGCAAAAGCGGAGAAGACAAGAACCTTGTCCGCTCCGCAGATGCCTTATGATTTAAAGCTCATACATCGAAAGATATTTCTTTGTATTTTTAATCATTTCGTTGAAAAGCTCTCTCGCCTGTTCCTGTGGAATTGTTACAAGCGGGTCACTTATAAATGCATCGAAAGCAAGCTCGATATTGCGTTCTTTAACAGCCTTTGCAACAGTTTCCTGTTCTGCTGCAACGCGGCTTATGAGCGGTAAAATTGCCTCAGGGATATTACCTGCAAAAACAGGCTTCATCATACCTGAAGTAAGTGATGCGTTTGTTTCAACGATAGTGCCAATAGGCAGATTAGGAATCTGACCAACGTTTGGCATATTCACATTTGTTGTGAAGTCTCCAAGTCCCAAAAGCGCCTTCATCTGCTTAACGCCTTCTTCACCTGAATCCTTAATTTCAAATTCCTGCTCGTCATTGATAAGACGTGCGCTTTCATCAAGAAGTTTTTGAAGGTTTTCCTTTCTCCATGATACCGGAGTAAGTCCAAATCCCCATTCTTCAACGCGTTCAGGATCCTTTATGTACCAGTAAGCCGGACAGAACTCAGCCAAATGTCTGTCACCGGCTGCGGCGATATAACCGAATCTCTTAAAGAGGTCCATTTTAACTCTTTCGCCTGTCTGGAAAAATTTATTCATCCAGTTTTCGTCATCTTTAAGCTCAAAGCCACTTTCGCCGTACTTATTGCAAAAACGCTTGTAAATCGGGAACAAGTTAACATCCTTATAATGAGCTTCTGTAAGCCATGTGAAATGGTTTACGCCGACAACATTTACCTTTATATCCTTAAATGGTACTTCTTCAACACCTTCCATTTCAGCAAGCGCTTTAGACAAAAGCTTCTGCGTTCCGAAAACTTCGTGACAGCAACCATAAGCCTTAATTTCTGGGAAGGTATTATAAAGAGCCTTTAAGCAAAGCGCCATTGGGTTTGTGTAGTTTATAACCCACGCATCTGGTGAATATGCTTTAACCGCCTCAGCAATTTCCTCAAACATCGGCATTGTGCGGAGAGCTCTTATAATTCCGCCCGGTCCTGTTGTATCACCAACTGACTGGTAAATGCCATACTTTTCAGGAAGATGTACGTCACTTTCCATTTCGTCGAATGTTCCCGGCAAAATTGAAATAATTACAAAATCCACACCTGAAACTGCCTCTTTTAAAGTTTCAACAGCCTTGCAATCCCATTTTGCTTTGCAGGCATCAAGCTTCTGCGCTTTTCCCCAAATTATTTCATTCTTTTTAGCAGCATCAAAATCTATATCGTAAAGACGAAGCTCGCCTGATAATGCCTCTTCTCTTGCAAGGTCGCTCATAAGCTTCCAAGCCCAGCCTCTTGAGCCGCCGCCGATATAAGCTACTTTAACATTTTCTGCTTTATTTTTTGTACTAATCATGTCTATCTCCATTCCGTAAAAATTCAAGAAGGTATGACACAAACGGTACTGGAAAATCAGTACCGTTTGCAAAGTTAATCACTAACCTTCATAGTCATAAATCATTACTTTTTGCGGATATCCCCAGTATGTCCATATGAAGCAATGTCTATCAGCTCTGATTCCAGGAACAATATCAGCAAAGGCAACATTTGTAACTTCTACTTTATTTCCTTCGATTCTTACAGTGTATGCTTTTGATTGATTATCATCCCAGTACTTGAAGAGCTTAAGATTATCTCTTGTAAGAGATGACATTGTAAATCCAGGTGCTGCCACTGCATCGTAATCAACAATACCTACATAATCCTTGTCTGCTTTAACAACGTATCCGTCTAAAGCCATAGAACCTGTATAGAATGATGAATTCCAGTTGTTTCTGTCAGAGAAGTCGAATGTAGTATTATTTGGCATAGTGCCCTTAACAAGAGTTCTGTCAGAAGCGTCATAAATCTTATAGATTGTACCGATTTCACCAAGGTTATTTTCAGTAAAGCAGAAGAAATCTCCCGGCTTTAAGTCACCAGGTGCATCATTGATTGTTTCGCTCTCTGGAGCGCCATAGCCTTCAGCATAACTTACAACTTTTGTTTCAGAAGAACCTTCTTTAAATGCTGTCCAAGATGCATTGTCTGCCAACAGCTTTTTGGACTTCTGACCTGACTTTAAGTTATACACTTCGATTACGTCAACAACTATGCCGTAATCTTCGTTATATTCCTTTGTTGCATTAAGTACTACGTATTTGTCATCGTACTGGGTGTCAACTTTTACACCTGCGCCGCCCATTACGCCTACTCTTGCGCTGGAGCCAACATCTGACTTACAAATAACTACGTTAGCTATTGGACTATTCTTTTCAAACGAATAAATATCTACAACATGTGGACCGTATCCAGACAAACCACCCTTTTTAAAGTTATATTCTTCTTCTGAATAAGATGAAGGAACTTGGAAAGTGATGGTGTCTTCATTCGTAAGTATTCTATTGTCTAGTGAATATGCAGCAGCTGCGTAATTGCCTGAAAGTGTCTTATGAAGCTTATAATCTCCGTCATTAACCTGAGCTTCTGGAACCGGAGTATTAATTCTTGTAATCTTTCCGTCGTCATTTAATGTGTAAGTGATAACCTGCTGTTTAGCACGGTCAAGTCCGCCGTCCTTAAGATCCGTTGGAAGAGTTCTTTCAAGGCGAGTTCCGTTTACTCTACATCTGTCAGCAGTTACCAGTTCAACAACCTTACCCTTTTCGTTAAGGAGCTTAACTTTGAATGTATCCTGAACTTCGCTGAATCTCATTGTGATAATATATCCGATTTCTTCTGTGTTTGCACTTGAAGTACCTGCGCCAAGAGCAACACTTGCGATTTCACCCTTGAAGTTAAGCTTGAATTCGCCTGAAACACCTGCTTTTAAGCTAGATTTATTTATTGCATTATCTGCAACAACATATTCCACACCGTCAATTGTAGCAAATGAAACCTTTTCGCCTGCATCGTAGCCTGTAACTGTACCGCTTACTTTATCAGATGAAAGGTAAATTTCACGAACTACATCGTTTGAGTCAACAACAATAGATGCGTGCTTTTTTGAATCAACCTTAGCATAATCTGAAGCTTCACCGTTTAAGTAAACTCTTGCAGGTTTGTCTTCTGACAAATTGTAAGAATCACCATCTTTAGAAGCGAGCTTGAATGACTTTTCATCTAAAGACTGAACAGCAATTTCTTCATATGTCTTGATGAAAACCGTTTCATATCTGCCGTTGCCGTCACTGTCAACCAATACTACGTCTGAGTTATCTGGAGTCATATTAACATTCTCGTCAATAACAGCTTCAAAGTTGTTAACAATGTATACGTTTTCGTCAAGTTTAAACTTTTCAGTTTTTCCGTTTACATCATAAAGGTAGCTATTGCTTGAGAAGCCAAGAATATTTGCACCGTCTAAAAGTACCTGTTCTGCTTTTTTTGTTTTTTCAATAGCAAGGATAACATCTTCCTCATTACTGTAATAGAAGTTTACTGCATAGCCTACATAGTCATCATCAATCGGGTTTTTAACCTTGTATGACTGACCGTTGATAACAAGAACATTTTCTGTTCCAACAGGTGTTTCGGGATTTAAGCTCCAGAAATTATCAGCTGTTACGAAACCTGTTTTGATTGTAACGTCCATATATTCTGTTAAAACTGTACGGTTTGAATCAAACTTGTAGTTTGAGCCGTTTGCTGTGTATTCATTGATAACACCTGGTGTTACACGCATTGAGTTATAAAGAATCTGAACAGCCATACCATATGTAAGCTTATCATATTCCTGCATTCCTGCAATACCATAAGTAATACCCATATCTCTAGCAACTTTTAAGTAGCCATCCGGATATGAACCCTCGTGCTCAGCACGGATAGTGTTCTCACTCATTTCAACGAGCATCTTTACAGCTTCGCCGATGCTGATAACTTCTTCAGCAGGTTCATCAGCTAAAACTGTCTTGCCACCGCCTAAAACTGAAACTGCTGCTGCAAATTCAGCACGTGACATACCATCTTCATAGCTGTCTGTACTAAGTTCTGGCAGAACCCCCAAACCATAAAGGGTTTTTTCTGCCATTACATATTTTTCAGAGTATGCACTTTCTTCTGCCTCAGTTTTTCCTGTGTAATATGCAAAACTTGTAGCATTAACAGAAACGAGCGCAACAGTAAGAAGTGCTGCAAACAATCTTTTAATGTTCTTCATAATTAACCTCCCTTTCTCGCTTAGCGAAGTGCCGTAATCTTGTCAGAGATAACAGCTGTTTCTGCACGGGTTGCATTTGCAAGAGGGTCAAATCTTCCGCCGTCCTTACCAACCATTATGTTCATCTTTGAAAGTACACGTACGCTTGTCTGAGCATATTCTGCAATAGAATCCTTGTCAGTAAAGTCAAGTCTTCCTTCTGCAGTTTCAATATCAGCAGCTACAAGAGCCTTGTTGATAACTACTGCGATGTCCTGACGTGTAATGTCTGCATTTGGTGCAAAGCTTGTTTCTGATACACCGTCGATGATACCAAGCTCAACAGCCTTCATAATTTCTGCATAGTAAGGATTTTCTTCTGTAACGTCGTCAAAAGTCTTTTCAGCAGGTTCTTCTGCTTCTGCAGTTTCAAGACCAAGAGTCTTTACAATAACACTTACGAATTCGTCTCTCTTAATATTTCTCTGAGCTCCAAATACATTTGCTGAATCAGGAGTCATAAATCCGTTTGCAACAGCATTCATGATTGCTGTCTGTGCCCAACGAACATCACCGATATCTGTGAAGCTGTTTTGAATCTCTGCAAATGAGAGAAGCGGGCTCTTGATATTATCTTCTGTACCGATAACAGTTACAGTAACACTCTTAGTAAGACCTGCACAATTTAAGTAAATATTTGCAACACCTGGGTTAACCGCTGTAACTACACCTGCACTGTTTACAGTTGCAACATAGTGGTTGCTGCTTCTCCAGATAGCTGCTGTCTCTGTTGCATCTGCCGGAACAAGAGCGAAGTTGATGTCAGCTGTTTCGCCAACATTCAAAACTTCTGAATTTGCTGAGAAAGTGATATCTGTCGCAGGAAGGTAAACCGTAACATCACAAGATGCGATAATCGGACTGCCGTTGCGATCCTGACCTGTAACACTAATTGTTGCGTTACCTCCTGCTACGGCTGTTACAACACCGTCTGTAACAGTTGCAACTGTATCATCAGAACTTGCCCAAACAAGCGGTGTTTCAGAGCCTACCGGAAGAATAGTCGCATTAAGTGTAAGTGGTGTTCCGCCAACTGCAATAGTTGCTGATTCCTTATCAAGCAATATCTCTGTTACAGGAATGGCTACGTTTACAGTATATGTAAGAATTGTTCCGTAAGTATTGCTCTTTGCAGTAATTGTTGCTGAGCCTTTACCCTTGGCTGTGATAACGCCGTTTTCAACTGTTGCAATATTTGCATCAGATGTTTCCCATAAGTCAATCGCAGGTGTGTTTCCAGTAGCTGAAATTGTGTATTCAGCCCTCTGTGTATCGCCCACATAAAGGTTATACTCTGTAGCAGACTGTGATGGAAGCTGATAAATCTTTAAATTGTCAATAGAACAAGGATTTCTCATACCGAATGCAATCTTTGAAATGTTGTGATTTGTGGTATCAGGCCTAAAGCTAAAGTCAGTTGTCGACAAAATTGGATTTCCTTCTCTATCGTTTTCATTACCCTGAGTTTTCCACTGCACAAGATTATCGCCATTTTCGAAGCTCTGATAAACATGCCACTTGTCATTGTCAAGGTCAACAACAACCTTGTAGTGACGAGTACCTTGCAGCCATATAAATGTATTTGCCATAATTTTACTTGCATATCCGCTAGTTCCCAAGTATCCGTTCATATAAACAGCAGCTTGGGCTTCCGCCCATATACCAGCCAAACTTTGACCCTGTTCGTTAATCATTTCAAACAAGCCATAGTCATCCGCCCTCCAGAAACCTCCGTTTACGGTTGCGCCATAGGTTGCGTCATACTCAAAAACCACTTTTCCCGAAGAAATTGTTTCAAAATCAAGTTCTACCCATCTCCAGTAAGCAGCCGTGTTATCCATAGGCTGCAACTTATTGTCACGAATACTAATTCCACTGGCACCGGATGGTATGACTTTTTTCCAGCCGTCTGTGTCTAATAAATCACCGTCTGTGTCAAAAGTATTGCAATATGGCAAATCCTGCTGGATTAATGCCGCACTTACTGACAAGCCAGAGAATGCAGATAATGCACAAGTTGCTGCCAGTATTAATGATACAATTTTACTTCTTTTCATAAAAACCTTCCTTTCCTATCAGCCCTTAACACCGGCATCAGCAATTCCGCCGATAAAGTGTTTCTGAGCGAAGAAATAAACTATTATTACGGGCACCATCATTATAACCGCACCTGCCATTTGAAGCTCAACGCGTCCATATGTCTCGTGCCCTAATGCACTCATTGCCAAAGCAACGGTGTATTTTTCTTTAGTTGAAATATAAATTAATGGACCCTGCAGGTCATTCCAAGTACCCATAAACTGCCTTAATACTATTGTTGCAATTATTGGCTTACAAAGTGGCATGTAAATCTTCCAGAAAATATAGAGCGGATGAGCACCGTCTATATACGCAGCTTCATAGAACGAGTTTGACAACGTCTTGAATTGCTGACGCATCAGGAATATCCATGCAATAGAGCCGAAATATGTACCAAGTGTAAGCGGAACATATGTATCAAGCACGCCTAATTTACTCCAGATTACATACAGCGGAACCATCATTGTTACGCTCGGTACATACATTGTACAAAGACCTATAAAGAACAATCTATTGAGCCCTTTAGTTTCAAACTTTGCAAAGCCAAAGCCTATCATTGCGTTTGAAATAACAACACCGACTATGCTGATAATACATATTAGGAGCGTATTTCCAAAGTATCTTAAAAAATCAAATTTAGAAAATACTTCTGCATAGTTTGAAAACCTAAGCGGTGGGCGGAAAATAGTAGGCGGCACATTATATGCTTCGCCTGGTCCTTGCAAAGATACACCGATTGCCCAGATGAACGGGGCTACCATTATAATGGCAAGAATCGTAAAGGCTGTAAACTGAACAGCACGCAATATCTTTATCTTATTCATAGTAAACCCACCTCTTTTCCATAACATTCTGAAGCCATGTAAGGATTGCTACGAGTACGAAAGTAACCCAGCCCAAAGCTGATGCATAACCTATCTTTTGGCTTCCGAACGCATTGTTATAGATGTATGTAGCAATAACTGGAATGCTTGAACCTTCTTGCGTCATTACTTTAAATATCTCAAATGAGTTTACCGTTCCGATAACACCTAAAACTACCAGATAAAAGATAGTAGGTGATAAAAGCGGTACTGTGATTTTGAAGAACTTTTTAACGGCATTTGCACCGTCAATTAAAGCTGCCTCATAAATATCGTTGCTTATGCCCTGAAGTGCAGCAAGAAGATAAATCGCTTCTGAGCCGACACCCTTCCAGACACAAAGCACCGCGATACATACGATTACCTCAAACCAGTTATCTGAGAACACGAATTCACGTGCACCGATACCGAAAAATCCGAATATTTGGTTAAAGATACCTCCAAATGGGTTATAAAGCATTACCCATACAGCACCAACAGCAACCATCGGCGCAATAACCGGTGTGAAGAACAATCCTCTAAAGACTGCAATGCTTTTTAGCTTTTGGTTTAAAAGTGCCGCTAAAATACAAGCTAAAAATATTTCAATCGGCAAATATGTAATTAAAAATACAAATGTATTTCTATATGCCTCAAAAATTTCAGGCGTTGTAAATATTTTTATATAGTTTTTAAGTCCTGTAAACTCAGGGGGTTGTATAATATTGTAGTCTGTAAAAGATGTATACAGAGAGAATACAACCGGAATCAAGAAAAATACGAGTAAACCGATTATATATGGTGCTACAAACACCCAACCCCATTTTTTATCTTTTTCCAGCAAAGATTTCTCCTCCATTCAAGCTGTAAAATTTTGAAACAATATCGCACGGCCACAAACCTAGCAACCGTGCGATAAATCTATATCTTAGTCAGCAAGTACTTCAGACACAGCTTTGTCAATTTCCTTAACTGCTTCTTCTGCACTGAGTTTGCCTTCATAAACTTGCTGGATTCTTCTGTCAACTTCTGCTCTCCAGTCAGACCATGTGCCGTTTTCATACAGAGTTACACCGGTTGCATCGAGGTTCTTGAAGAACACTTCTCTGTTTGAAGGTTTAGCTTCAACAGTACCGCAATATTCAATCGCTTTCTTGTGGATAGGATATCCGCCTTTTAGCTCTTTTGAAATCTCAAGCTGGCTTTCTTCGCTTAGGTAGAATTTGAGCCACTTCCAAGCTGCTTCCTGTTTTGCTGCGTCAGATTTTGCATTGATAACCCAGCAGTTAGGAACATAGATTGAATTTCTGTTGCCATCATAGCCCAAAGGCATACTTACAACATTGTACTTAACGTCAGGAGCGTTAGTATTAATCACATTAGCAGCAGCACTGTTCATAAATGCCATTGCGATCTTGCCCTTATAGAAAGCAGCTTCTAAACCGCCCTGTGTTGAGTACCAAGCAATCGGAGGTGTTACACCAGAATCAGCAAACTCTTCAAACTTCTTGATACCTTCGATTGACTTTTCGTCAAGGAAGTTTGACTTTGTCTTTGTTTCGTCAAGCGGAGCACCGCCTGTTGAAAGAATGAATGGGAGCCAACCTGTTGTGATTGAATATGTGCCGCCGAAGCCGTAAACACTTGATGCACCTGTTGCATCCTTTTCTGTTGTGAGCTTTTTAGCTGCTTCAAACACATCGTTAAATGTCCATTCGTCTGTAGGATAGCTAAGTCCTGCTTTATCAAAAACTTCTTCGTTGTAGTAAAGAGCGATTGAATTTAAGCCGTGAGGAATACCCCAAACCTTGCCTTCACCGTCTTTAGCTGCATAAAGAGAGCTTATGTAGTCATCTGCATTTAAATCTGTTTTGATTTTTTCTGATAAATCCATTGCTGCGCCTTGCGCACCAAGTGTTGCAGTATAACCTGAGTCTGTAATGAAGACATCAGGTGCGTTTCCGCCAGCAATCTGAACTGTCAGCTTAGTAGCAAAATCGTTCCATGGAGCTTCATCAATCACTACGTTTATATCTGGATTTTCAGCCTTAAACTTTTCAATAAGGCTAAGCGGAGTTAATGAGTCGCCGTTAGGTGCACCGATTTTAATTGTTACCTGTGCATCTCCGCTTGTTGGCTTTCCGCCGCAAGCAGCGAGTGACAATGTCATCATGGCTGCCATACATAATGCGATAATCTTTTTCATAATAATTACCATTGCCTTTCTGCCCGAAGTATTGGGCATTTTTTTTGTGGCTTATCTAAGAAAGTCTTATATAATCCACTGATTTGTTTTTTTATTTTCAGCAGACAGCCGAAGCTGTCTGCCCAAAAACCATATTATTCTAATACTTAAGGCTATTACTTTGTATAAATCTTTAAGTTGTCGATTGCAGTATCGTCTGAACGCATACCAACAGCTATCTTGGATACGTTAGCAGCAGCACCTTCAGTTTTAAATTCGAATACGTTTGTAGGTTCAAAAACAGTTCCGTCATTGCCGGTTCCGCCATCTACAGCCCACTGTACCTCATCTCCCGAGGCAATGCCGTCTGAAGTTATGTTCTGCTGGAATACCTTGTATGTTGAAGTTGCAAGGTCTAATTCAATTCTTATACGGCAAAGACCCAAAGTAATGAGGTTTGTAACTAATGAGCCGTTGCCACTGTTTCCCATTCCGTAACCATTCGCATAAACATGGGCTCTGTCATTTGCTTGCAAGAACACAAGCTTTTCATTATTTTCATTGTATACGTCCAAAAGACCTGTTGGACCATTAGCGCCCTCACCAGCTGAGAAGCCTGATGCTCTGTTACGTAAATCATATTCGATAACAACAGTTCCTTCAGATATTGTTTCAAAATCAAATTCAGCATTTCTGAAGTAGATATTTACATCATCTTCAGCTACACCTGTAACTACTCCGCCGTCAGCTACCAACCAACCATCAACAACAGAGATTTTACCTGGGTCAGTCATGTTACCATTTCTGTAAGAACCAAGTGCAGGGTAGTTAAGCTTCCAAGCGCCGCTCAATTCAGCGCTGTCGAATGTCTGGCTTATAGGAGCAACTTCAGGTCTGTAAACCTTTAAGTTGTCAATAGTATGCGCTCTTCCCAAACCGAATACAATCTTTGAGATATTGTATTTTGATGCGCTTTTGTTTAAAGCAAAGTCTGTACTTGAAGGTCTATTAATTGTAGCACCTTCAGCACTTCCCTCATTTTGCCATTGTAAAACTTGACCAGAGGATGAATTTTTCTGATAAACATTCCATGTTTTCGTATCAAGGTTAACTACTACCTTGTAGGTACATAAGACATCATTTGCATACATTGTATTAGCCAAGATTCTTGTAGAATATCCACTCTTGCCGTCGCCACTGCCGCCCCAAGCGCCATCTCCGCTATCATCGTCTGCATAGAAAGTTGTGCGGTCTGCTGCCTTCATTGATGTTATATATTCTCCGTTATCATTGTAAACATCAAAAAATCCATTAGTGTTTCCGTAGAAACCTGCATTCACGCCATATTCTTGAGTAAATAATCTTGCATCAAATTCAAAAATCACAGTTCCTGAAGTAATTGTCTCTAAATCAAGCTCAACTCTTCTGCCGTCTGATCTTTCGGTTGATACCAATGTCTGGTCAGCAATCTTAATTTCGCCTGCGTTTGAAGGATTAAATACTTTCCAGCCTTTTTCTAATGATAAAGCTGCACTTGTATCAAATGTTTCGTTTACAGGAAGACTTCTATATAGAACATCACGATTGAGTGCGCTGACAATCGGTTTCATACCAACTTCGCTGTTCCAGAGAAATGCCTTACACACATAGTCGCCTGACATTTCCTGAACATAGTTATAGTAACGGCCTGCTTGTGTATCATCGCCTACTGCAACCGTTTTAACATCAACAAGCTTACCGGTTGCCTTGTCATATGTAGCTACTAAAAGTTTAGCCTTGCTTTGTGCGATATCCTGTCCCCAACGAAGCTGTGCATTTCCGTTTGCATCAGTTTCAAGTGCAGGAGCTTCTACTAATGAGAAATCGTCAAACCACATATCAACTGGCGTGCCTGTGGATGCCTTTGAATAAGGTGTAATAAGCACCTGAGTCAGCGGGTCATTATTTGAGTTAGCGGCTGTGTAGTAGCCTTCGTAAATTGTCCAGTCGCCATCTGTGCCAACAGGCTTCAATGAAGGCAGAAACAGAGCCGAGCCGGCAAGAGACGTAGACCAAACACCAGGGGCAAAGTCTTCCTGACCTTCTAAAAGTGATTTATATTTAAAGCTGTAACGATAAGTTTTACCTGTTTTTAAAATTACGTTCTGCCAGTTGTCAGATATGTTACCGCTTGTAAGATGGAAAGCAGAGGTTAAATAAGTCCCGTTCTCATCTGTTACCATCTCAATTCTGTTAGATCTCCAGTAACGTGATTTACCCAGCCCTGCTGAGTTCGTGTCATAGTTAGTTAATTTTCCGTCCTTAATGTGGTTTGCGCCCTTTTTCAAGGAAACGTTGTCAATGTAAGTTTGGTATCCGTCCCAACCAAAAAACTCAACTCTAACTGCATTTGTGTGCGGAGGAGTCATAAACGAAAGTGAGTCGTGTGCAAAGGATGTGTAACCAACTTGTGTTAATTTGTCTGATGCTGCAAATCTGGTACCCTTAGTCCAGCCACCAACAAATGTGTAATCATACATCCCTGTATTACCAGGGGCCATAACTGACATCACCGCAATGTCATCAGATGTATCGTCTGGTGTCTGTGCATTATAGCTATCAACATAGTCTTCAAGCATCATAAATGTATCTGTTTCTTCATCATAATGCATAAAGTATACCTTTACAGACACATCTTGTGACTGAAAATCAAAGTCAAGTGCATAGTGCTCTAAAGGTTCAATTCCTTTAACATCCTGATATGCTTTAAGGCCCTGACCTATAAGTCTCAGTTGTCTGTAATTAGATCCGAGTAAATCGCAGCGTGCTTCGCCACCATTGTTCGCCGGCTCAATAACCCAGTCATTTGGAAGCCAGGCTCCTGCAGGTATTGTGCTGCCTCCTATGGTTTCGTCTGTTTCAAGCTCACGATAGTCTTGAAAATCACCATTTACTAAAAGCTCCGGATCTGTTTCAACCGTTGCTGCCAGGCCAATACTCGGTACAGCTGCAAGCATCATAGCTGCTGCTACGAGAATTGACCCAATTTTTTTCTTTAAAGAAAATAAGGTTTTCATGTTTTTTTACCTCCATTTTAATTTATATGTATGCATAACGCACATGTATTGTAATATAATTATAAAATTTGTAACACAAATAATCAATAGATTTTCTTTAGATGTTTGGGCTTTCGTATTCTTTTCTTAAGATTTTTTATATTTTTTTGGAAAAAGTATACAAAATCGAGCTGCTTTCCAGAGTTTATCCTGTTTATGATTCTATTTTATAATTCTATTTAGTTTTTGAAAACATCCAGTCAAAAATTTCTTTATCGCAATACGCATAGTCCCACGCATTATGTCCGACACCATCAAGCACTTTCAGTTTTGCGTCGCCGCCCCTGCCATTTACTGCATTAACCATTTTTTTGCTTTCCTCGCAAAACACAATCGGGTCTTCACTTCCGTGAACTGCGTAAATCGGAAGGTTTTTAAGTCTTTCCGCATTCCAGTACATCCCGCCGCCGCATACCGGCACTGCCGCCGCAAAAAGCTGCGGCATACTCATTGCCATCTGCCATGTGGCATATGCACCCATACTTGCACCCATAATGTAGATGCGTGATTTGTCAGCATATAGATTTTCTGTCGCATACACAACAAATTCCTTGAGCTGCTCAAATATGTCGAACCATGTATCTGCAAAGCACTGTGGCATTACCACAACGGCATCTTTGATATACTCTTCACCAATAGTAAAGAGAGGGTAGTCAAGAAATTTTGATATATCATTGCCGCGCGCTCCAGCGCCATGGAAGAGAATTATCATTGGATATTCTTTATCCTCCGAAAAATTCTCCGGTTTACTTAAAATGTATTCAAAATTTTTGTATTTAAAAATCTCTCTGCTCATATGCTTATCTCCTGTGCTATTTTAACATAAACATTTTTGTCTCGCCCAGATACATCTCAACCTTTAGAGTGTCTGTGTTTTCCGCATAAGTCTTCTTTTCATATACTTCATACGGGCTGCACTTTCTCGGAAGATGAACCGTCTTTTCTCCTGCACTCGATGCATGGATTACAACATAATTGTTATTCTGGAAGAATACATCGTCGTTATCCATCCAGATATGGCAACCTGCCCAGCGTGCGATTGAGCGAATTACATCTGCACGCACAACCTTTGTTCCGCAGAATACCGCTGTATATCCATCGCATTCTTTAATGGTAAGTGCAGGCTTTTTGGTTTCGCAGAAACGCGCGATTACCTCGCCTTCGCCGTCCTTAGGATAGAAATACGGTGAAAGATATGCCCTTTCGTAGTTACCAATTTCCCAATCAGGTATTCCGAGTGCACAAAGCACAATTTTTCTATCAAGGTCTCCGTAGCTTCTGCCATTTTCCAAATCATAAGCTGCCTTATGGTCGCTGCATTTTCTGAATAGCGGAGTCCTTACTGCTTTTTCCATTTCAATGTGCATTCCCAAAAGGTCATACATATTTTCAGGCGAGAACTTCTTTTTAGAATCAGGATTGATTACACCGCTTCCGTACATAAATAGTGCGGTCGCATTGTTTTTAGCAAGTTTTCTCTTGATTGCTGCACGTTCCTCATCGGTCAAGCAATAGTCATTGAAGAAAACATATAATTTGTAATCCGGCATATCAGGATTTGACATATCGTTGTGATAGTAAATGTCAACGCCTGCACCGATTCTTGCAATTTCGTAGTTGCGCATATACTCAACAGTGTCATGAATACTCTTTGGAGCAATCATATTCACACTTTCTTCATCGTAAATAAATGCAATCTCGTGCTTTTTATTTCGGTCAAGTGAGTATGCCTCTTCAGCTATTTTTGACTGTTCTTTAAAGAGTGCATAGGTTTCTTCAAATTTATATCTGCCGCCACCGAAGTGTTGGTCAAACCACCAGCCCTGCAAATCGTCACATATATTTCGTCCGAAGTTTCTCTTTAACAAGTTAATATCATCGTCAATATCGAACATATCGTAAAGATGACGTTTTTCAGGCACTTCCGCATGAGTTCTCGTGTCGTCTTCAACAACGAACATTGTGCCATTAATTCGCATTGAGTCGTACATACAGCGCTGACCTTCAAATCCGCCTCTTTGTCTGTTTTGATATACACCCGGCGCTGAGAAAATATCAACAGCTCCCGATTTTAAGAGGTCATATACACAGGCAGTTGACGTACCTTTGGTAAAATGCGTTGCTCCGTAGTTTCCGTAAAAGGCACCAACTAACATATCGCTAGAGAGCTCTTTCATAATTTTGCCGAGATATTCAAGCGAGCGCGCAGTTCCTACTGACCTTGCGCGGTAAAAATCGAAAACAGACATATATTTATCTACATTTAAGAATGAACCGATATGAGTCGGATCTTCAAAAAATTCAGGTAAAACGTCGTGTCCGGGATTGCTGTAGCGATGATGTGCGTCATAATCAACTCCGCATAAATCATATCTTCCGTCCATTGAATAATATCTTTCCGCCATATCAGGAATGTGCGGATTTTCAAAGGTTGCCTCAGGATCGCACCAAGCCTCTCGCAGTTTTTCAACCGTTCCGTACTTTTCACGAAGATAAAGTTCATATTCACGTCTTAATGCTTCACTAAAGTCGCCGTAAACGCCTGTTTCAGGGTCAGCCAAAGGTCCTAACTGTATCCATTCCGAGCTTCTTCCTGCTGCCAGAAATACTCCCGTAATTCTGTCGGCATAAGGCTTTTCCATAAGTCGATTATATGTATCCTTTAAATACTCTCCCGCCTTTTTGCGCCATTTGTCAGAATAAAGAGTGTATGCATTCGGCATATCTGTAACGTAGGATTCTGTCGGAAGGAATGCCCCCGGATGCGAGCCATCCGACATTTTTAAGCATTCATCTAAGTTTTCCATTGCCCACTCGTTTGACGGGTGAAGACCAATTCTAAGCATGATGAGTGCGTCGGGCACTGCTTCCAAAAGAATACGTGCTTCTTCATCAAGCTTGTCAAATGCATCAGGACGAATCCACTCAGTATCGCAGATAAGGAAAAAGATTTTTATTCCGCTTTCGCCGAGTCTTTTTAGGTATTCTTTATCTATTTTATATTCTCCATTATCTACATTGGCAATAGTAGCCATCATCGGCGGATATATTTTGTCGCCATGCTTTATTGCCATGCTTCCGTTGTGTTTTACAAGTCTACCCATATTCGTTCTCCTTTTTAGTCACCAATACCGTAGAATATCTGTGCTACCTGTGCGCGTGTTGCTGTTTCCTGTGGTCTAAAGGTTCCATCTTCAAATCCGTTTACGATTTTTTTCTCTGCTGCCCATGAAACTGCATCTTTTGCCCAGTTTGTTATTGAACCCGAATCAACAAATGCTGATTCTTTTGTAAATTCTGTATTCTTTCCGCTTAATTTCATACTTCCTCTAAGTACTGTTACAAGTTCTTCACGAGTTATTGGTTGGTCAGGGCAGAACTTGTCGCCTTCTATGAAATCAAGAATTCCGTTTGCTTTTGCAACATTTACAGCTGCAGCATAATATGCATCATCTGCTACATCTGTATACGCCTTTGGTGTCTGCATACTTGTATCAAGGTATATTCTTCCCATAAGTGCAAGGAACATTCCTCTTGTAATTGCAGTATCAGGTGCGAAATGGTTTTCATCCATTCCATAGAAAATTTCCTTTTGTACGGTATATTCAACCGCATTATAGTACCACGCATTATATGCGACATCCACAAAACGAGGTTCGGCAGCTGTTTCATTTAATGCTATAATTGCTTTTTCAAACTCGCCGCAGAAGACTTCCAGTTGCGTACGAGCCTCTTTCATATCATTGCCTGCTGCGGCATCAAGCATCGCATCTGCGCTTGTTTTTAACATATTCATATTTTCAATGTTGCCACTCTCTTCAAGCAGAAGCAAGACATTATTATCGGACATTGTAAAAACAGCTTTACCAATAAGAAGCTTTATATCTTCTGCTGCATTAATTTCCGATTTGATTTGTGCAACCTGCTCTGCAAGATCTTCATATTTAGCTGATGCCGAAATTGTCAAGGCAAGTAGGCAAGTCATTATACATAATATAAGTTTCTTCATATATTATACCTATTCCTTTATATATTTTAGTCAAGTGTTACTATGCCCCAAAGCGACTGACTGCCGAGATATGCGCCGTATGTGGGCGACCAGCAATGGCTGGATACTTCTCCGACAGCCGCACTCGCAGGATGTGAGCGGTAAATCTCCATACGAAGGATATCGCCCTTCTTGATTTTTCTTACACCGTCAAGTGTGCCAGGAAGACGCACAGTCATTTCCCAATGGTCATCAAACAACTTAGGTTCCGTACTGTAGCCTTCAAAGTTTACTGCGTTATTTATAACACCGACTCCTGTTGAGTATCCGTCCCATAAAGAGCCCGCAAGATCACTGCGGAACTGGGCAGCATTATTTGTACCGTCAAACTTCCAGTAAATACCCACGCGGTCAACCTCGCCGCCGTCATAGTCACGCGATTGCTCGCTTCCAATTACAACATTATTCATATCGTCGTATGCATAAACACGAACAAATATATTGTCATCACTATAAAGCACCTTGCAGTTACTCTTTACAATTACCCTGCCTTCTTCGCCCTTTTGATAATCTACAAAATCTTCAGTGAGCGGTGCTTTTTCCCACTCAGCATCAGTAGGAGTTTTTCCTTTTATTTTTGATGCTTTATAAGAACGTACATTATAATCAGGAAGCGGTGTCAATTCTCCGCTTGCGATTTCTTCATCAAGCTGCTTGTTTGCTTTTTCAACAGCAGCATAGTATGCCTCGTTTACTTCCAAGGTTGTTGTATCATACATCCAGTATCCCGCTGTTGTAGGTGCTGCCTGTGTGATTTTTTCTTCAAGCCGCTGAGGACTTAATGCCCCATATCCCGGATACAGACCCGGACAATATATGGCATGGATTTCATCACTGCTATTTATTGCCTGCATTTTTAACTTGGTATCTGCAAGGGAGCCCCAGTACTCGTTTTCTGATGCCACAAGCACAGGTTTCTCAGGTGTTCCAAGACCCTTTGTCATACCCGGTATCCACTCATACGACGGGAAGTAACCTATAATTATATCAGGATTTATGCCGTGAATAGCCTTGCGCACTCCGGCAAACATCTTTGTAACTTCGCCTTCAAACCACTCAGTATATTCACTGTGTTTACCATTGTTTTTAAGGTATTCGCTACGGTTTTCTGCTACCACCTTAGTCCACTCGCCACGGTGGCCCTTGGCTGTAAGATATTTGTTCCAGCAATCATCACACATACACTTTGATGTATATGCAGAATTTCCGCCTGAATACATTTCAAAGTCAAGAATGATTCCGTCAATTTCAGGATAGGATGCGATCAGCTTTGCACGCTCGATAAGTTGCTTGTTGCAGTATTCATCGGACAAAGTGCACGGCAAATCATAATAATCCTTCATATATATACCTGGGTGGAACTGACCAAACTCTGTATTTCGAACATAGCCGTCGTCACCCCAGTTTATTTTCATAAACATTTTAATGCCGTATCTTTCTTTCTGTGCTTTAGCTTCTTCAAGCATTCCTCTGTGTCCCTCGTAAGAGGTATGGTCATAGCCTCCACCCATCATATTTAAGAAAGCGCAATTTATGCCGGCATCTACAAGACGTCCCAATACTTTGCTGTCATCCTCCATGATATCGCTTATGTCGCCGTAAATACAACGCATTCTTTCATCACGAATCCAGTTATACTGATTTTCTACCCCTGTCCAATCTATCATATAGTCAGACTCAGCTTTTGACATAAGGCAGTTATAAACGAGCTGTGCCATAGAGCCTCGGTTTATGGTCTGACCTTTTGTTTCACTGATTCCAAAAAGGACACCCATATCTTCAGCAACCGAAATATAGCCATCAGGCCAACCGCCTGCTTTTTGAGCTTTTTCGTCCATTTTCATTGCCGACACAAGCATTCTAACTGCCTGTTCAAATGTAACTTTGGTATCAGGCGAAAATATTGTTTCGCTCATTCCGCTTACAATTCCCATTTGGTAAGCAGTTTCTACATATTTATATGCCCAGTGAGTTGGAGGTACATCCTGAAATTTTTCAATCCCTTCAACTTCCTCTGCTCCATAGGCACGCAGGATAATCGTGACCATCTCTGCTCTCGTAAGGGCTTCATTTGGCGCATAGATTCCGTCGCCTCTGCCGCTTACAATATTTTTTTGTGCCAACTCCTCAATAGCCGCCTCGGATGAAAGACCTTTGGTGTCTGAAAACATTGCGGCTTTTAAAGGCAATCCTGGCAGCATTGCTGCTGCCAGAATTATACCAAGTAATCTTTTTGTGTTCATAAAAATCACCTATGATTAATCGAGTTCAACTATACCCCAGATTGATGATGCGCCAAGGTATGAACCATATGTTGGTGCCCAACAGTAGTTGTCATTTCCCTTAGGATAGTATCTTCCGATTTCCATACGGAGCACATCGCCCTTCTTGATTTTTGTGATGCCGTCAAGTGTACCAGGAACTGTAAGTGTCATTTCCCAGTGGTCATCAAACAACTTAGATTCTGATGTGTAGCCTTCAAAGTTTACAGATGTGTTAATACTTCCTATACCTGTTGAGTATCCATCCCATAATGAGCCTGAAAGGTCAGAAACCAGCTGTGCCGCGTCGCTTTGTCCGTCAAACTTCCAGAAGAATTCAACACAGTCGCCAGCCCATGGGTTTCCGTCATGAAGCTGCTTTTCGCCGACTGATACAGTACTCATATCGTCATAGCCGTAGATACGAACAAAGAAGTAGTCATCGCTGTAAAGAACCTTAGCTCTTGTATCTGCAAGAGTTCTTTCCTTTTCACCACTCTGGTACTGTACGAAATCCTCTGTAAATGGTGCTTTTTCCCATTCAGACTCAGTCGGTTTATCCTCTTTAATCTTAGATGCCTTGTAAGAATTGATCTCGTAAGTAGGAAGCTGTGTCAATACTCCGCTTGCGAGTTCTTCATCAAGCTGCTTATTTCCGTTTTCAACAGCAGTATAGTATGCATCGTTCCTTTCCAAATATGACGTATCATACATCCAGTAACCTGCTGTAGTAGGAGCTGCTGTCTTAATCTTTTCTTCAAGCTGTGTAGGATTTAGAGCGCTCTGTCCAGCAAATAAACCAGGGCAGTAAAGTGCATGGACTTCATCATCATCATTAATATGCTGCATTCTTGTTTTTGTATCTGCAAGCGAGCCCCAGTATTCGTTTTCTGATGCTACAAGTACAGGTCTTTCCGGTGTTCCAAGACCTCTTGTCATACCCGGAATCCAGTCATATGCTGGGAAGTAACCAATAATTATATTCGGGTTCACAGCATGTATTGCTTCACGAACTCGTGCAAACATATTTGTAACTTCGTTTTCAAACCATACAGTATATTCATCAAGCTTATTCTGTTTCTTAAGGTATTCGTTACGGTTCTGCGCTACAACCTTTTCCCACTCACCGTCATAATTCTTGGCTGTGAGGTACTTTTCCCAACAGTCATCACACATACATTTTGATGTATATGATGACATTCCGCCTGAATACATTTCAAAGTCAAGAATAATTCCGTCGATTGCAGGATATGAAGCAATCAGTTCTGAACGCTCAACAAGCTGTTTGTCACAATATTCGTCTGAAAGAGTACATGGAGCCCCGAAATAGCTGTCCTTCGGGATACCAGGGTGGAATTGACCATACTCTGTATTTCCAACATAGCCGTTGTCACCCCAGTTTATCTTCATAAAGAGTTTAATTCCGTATCTGTCCTTCTGGTTTGTAGCTTCTTCAAGCATTCCCTGATGTCCTTCATAAGATCTACTGTCATATCCGCCACCCATCATATTTATGAATGCACAATTTATTCCGGCATCTACAAGGCGTCCCACTACCTTGCTATCATCTTCCATGATATCGCTCATATCGCCGTAAATACAGCGCATTCTTTCGTCACGAATCCAGTTATACTGCTCGCCTACTTCTGTCCAGTCTATCATATAATCAGACTCAGTTTTTGCATCCAAACAGTTATACACAAGCTGTGCCATAGCGCCACGGTTTATTGTTTGACCCTTAGAGCAGTCAATGCCTTCTAAAACGCCAGCCTCGTCAGCTGCAGAAATATATCCGTCAGGCCAGCCGCCAGCTTCCTGAGCTTTTTTATCCATCTTCATTGCTGACACAAGCATTCTTACCGCTTGTTCAAATGTAACCTGTGCATCAGGTTCAAATGTTGTATCTGTCATTCCGCTTATAATGCCCTTCTGGTATGCAGTTTCTACATATCTGTATGCCCAGTGTGTAGGCGGTACGTCGCGAAACTTTTCGATGTCTTCTTCAATTTCACCCATATTGTAAGCACGCAATATGATTGTTGCCATTTCTGCTCTTGTAAGACCTTCGTCAGGAGCATAAATTCCGTTACCCCTTCCGCTTACAACTCCCTGCTCTGCAAGAGCATTTACAGCAGCCTCATATGGGCTCCCCGCAACATCGGAAAAACCATCTTGTGCCATAGCAGGTACAGAAACTGCTGCCATAGCTGTCGCTACTGATAAAATCAAACTTAGTAGTTTCTTTTTCATAATTGTTTCCTCCTTAATTTGTTGTTTGATTTATTTCGAGAATTTTTTCATTCCCTTTTTTTAAGCCATTATAATAAATAGGCTCGTTATCCATTTCTGTCGCAGAGTATATCCAGTATCCCACATCCTTTGGCTCTGCCTCTATTATCTTTGCCGCAAAATCAGCTTTTCTTATTGCACTGTGTCGTTCATTCGGCCACAGACCTACTGCAAAAACCACCGACCAATTTTCCAGCTTTGCCTTTGCTTTATTGGTATCTGTTATTCCTATTGTTCCTCTGTATGTGTTTTCATCAAATACCATTGCAGGCATTTCCTCTGTTCCAAGGCCTTTTTCCATTCCCCAAACCCATTCCATAGCAGGCATTATTCCAAGAATCAAATCAGGGTTGATTGCATGAAGCCTCTCGCGCATTTTTGAGGTAAGCTTTGCCATCTCGTCGGAGAACCAGTTTTTGTATTCGTCCGACATTTTGTTTTCTCTCATATATACCAATCTGTGCTCCGGTTCGGCATCCAAGAGGCCCTTTGCATACTTAGTGCCTTTTGTATTTGCAAATTTTTCAACACAGGCATCACACATACATGGGCCCGGATATCTTGTTTGTCCGCCAGTATACATTTCCATATCAAAGACTACACCGATAATTTTCGGGTGCTTTGCTACAACCTCCAATCGGCTGAGCATCTCTGCCTCCCAGTATTCTTCAGACAGCGGACACGGAAGTATAAGTTGCTGTACTGTGCCCGGGTGATATGCTCCGAATGCTACATTCCTCACTACCGCCTCTGAGGCGTAGCTTGCCTTCATAAATATCTGGTTTCCGGTTTTCTCTACATATTCTTCCATATCAGCGCATACTGCATCAAGTGCGTTTTGGTCCTTGTTGATGTTGCCGCCCTTAAAGTCGCCTATAATATTAAATATGAAGGTATTGATGCCGTGCTCCTCCAGTTTTTTCATTCTTTCTTCATCGTAGAAGCAATCAACAGAGTCATATACACCTCTCATTTTTTCCACAGCAAATGTGTCAAATACGCTTCTGCGCCCTTTACGTGGCAATGTCAAACTTTCTGCAATAGGCTCTGCTACCTGTCCGTCTTTCCAGACATAAGCGCTGACACTTACATTTTCTGCATCGTCTGGAACTTCAAGGTCAGTTTTTAAGTACAGAGCCTTATCTGCGCTAAACGGTTTAACGTCCATACCAATAAGTTCCTTTTCGCCGCTTGCGCCATTCTCATACATGGCGAAAATGAGCTTTCCTTTTTCGCCGACCTCTTTTGGAACATAATGCAGGTTTGCTGTCAGAGTGCCTATTCCCTTTGGAACAGAATCCATCTCAAGCTCGCCCTTTGTTATAGTCAGCTCTGTTTTGTTGTCAAAATCAGTAACATCAATGTCGTCGTAATAAATCTCGCCGCCTTCATACAATCTCATCAGCAGCTTCATAGTGCCTGTACCCGGCGGAACCAAGAGGTCAATACTTTTATATGTCCACTTACCATCTGTGGTTTCATAATATGTATAATACCCCTGTGTTATGTATTGCCCTGCTTTGTCATAATATCCGATAGTTATGTCCGCACAACCTCTTTTTTCGCCAAGACTTTCAATCTTCATTCTAAAGGTAAGTGTCAATCTGTCACCTTCGGCTATATTTTTAAAGTCCTGCCATACATAGCAACTTCCGGTTTCGGACTTCAAATGCACCATTTTGTTTCCGCCTTTAGATACTATCTCAAGCTTTCCTTCTCCCCACTGCCAGGTTTGATTCCAGCCCTCCATACCTTTTTCAAAATCACCGTTTGTTATATACGTAGCTTCATACGGCTTCTCTGCAAGAACGGAACCGGATGAAATAAATATTGCTGCAAGTGATGCAGCCGCTATTGATGCAAGTTTTAGTTTCTTCATAATACACCACCTATTATTTTCGATACTTAAATATTTTCAAATATATTCTACCCCATTATCATATATTTTGACAAGTGCATAACTTTAGAAGTTTTTATTAGGATATTCTTTTCTTTAGTTTTTTTACAACATATTCCCAAAAATGTTTTATATTTCTCTTGACAATAAAAAACTGCGCATATATAATAATTTTTAATAGGAGGTGGTCACCATTTCTATGTTTGAAAAGCACGAAAAAGATTTCGACGTGCAGATTGCGAACTATGCAAAATGGCATACATATTCAGATATGCATTTTCATAACGGATATGAGCTTTATTTCCTGTTTTGGGGAAGCACAAAGTATGTTTTTGAAGATAAAACCTATGTAATTGATGAAGGCGATATAGTTTGGATTCCTCCGTATATTGATCATAAAACACGTCCGAATAATATCGAGCGCCACAAAAGAATGTTGTTTAATATTTCTTCCCAGCTTGTTGAAGAATGTCTAAAGGATAATATCGAACTTTTTGACTTTTTCCGTCATTACCGAGTAATCCGTACAACACCAAACGATGTGAACTTATTTAGAAGGCTTTCTAATCTGCTTTTAGAAGAACATTTCGCAGACGCCGATCAAATGTCAAGTACCGTAATAAACGGGCTGTTAGTATCACTTTTAGCACACCTCAAAAGAATATATGAAAAAAATATCGAACGTGAAGAAATTGAAGCACACGCAGATGAGCACAGTTCTAGTTATGTTTTAAATCTTCTTATATCATATATTAATGCTAATTTCTGGTCAGAGTTGACTCTTTCCTCTCTCGCCGAGCAAGTTAATATGAACCCCGTTTATATTTCGTCACTTTTTAAGAAAAACTTCGGTTTTACGTTTAAGGAATATCTTCTTAAATTAAGAATTGATAAGGCTACACAGCTTTTAAAAGGGACAAATGATACTGTCGAAAGCATAGCCTATCAATGTGGGTTTAAATCGAGCAACCACTTTTGTAAAACCTTCAAACGCCTTGTTGGGACTTCACCGCTTATGTTCCGAAATATAGATAAAGAATAGGCATCATTTTAACCTAAACGGAATAAGCACTTTGTACAAAGTGCTTATTCCGTTATTTTTCTGCCATACCGTATTTAATTTTAATCCGCTCTATTTTTGAAATTATAGGCTCTGTCAAAAACCACAGGAAAAATGCCGTGGAAAAAGCATGAAGAATATCAAATGGGAATCCCTTAACGTATGCCAATATAATCATTTCCCAAGTCGGATTTTCCTGCCACATAAGGACCGATGAAGGATTTGTAATACCGCCGTACAGGATAACTGTTGCCAAAGCCCCGAATAATGTAATTGAACACTTTGTTTTTTTAAGCCTTCCTGTTTTAAACAAAATACCTGCAAAAAATCCAATCGTTCCAAACGCAAACATCTGCCATGGAGTCCATGGGCCTTGTCCGAAAAAGAAGTTTGATACAAAGCTTGTAACCGCTCCAACCAAAAATCCCGTTTCACCTCCAAAGCAAACACCTGCAATAATTACCAAAGCCGCGACAGGCTTAAACTGCGGAAGCATAAAAAATGCTGTTCTTCCTGCAACCGCCAAAGCACACATTGTACTTATCACTACAAGCTCGCGCGCTTTTGGTCCTCGTTTTTCAAACATTACTCCAAATGCTGCTATCGTCTCCAGAATTATCATAAGGCTTATCATATAATATTTTTTATCATCAAAGCAGTACAGTCCTAAAAGAACAGTTACAGGAACCGCTATTAAAAGTAAAATTGCCGCTATCGCCGCACGCAAGGTGTTCTTTTGCTTTTTTTCTGATTCTGCCTTTATCTCGTTTTGCGGCAGAAAACAGAAAAGACTTGCTGCCGCAAGAACAATCGTTGCAATATGTATTTTAGATATATTAAACTGTTTGTACGATATCTGAAGCGCACAAAGCACCACAAAAATTATAGCAAATATGCTTCCAATAATAGCTCTTTTAAATGTTATTTTTTTTAATTTTTCCATTTCTGCTTTCTCCTTCCGCAGTACAACATTAGTCCTAATTTCTCGTTCTTTTTATTACACTTTCGTCAAGGCAAGAATTATGTCGTCTTTAAGTACAGCATTATCAATTATTCCCCTTGCAATTCTGTTTGCGGATGTCGTATAAAAGCTCTTCCCACAAAAAAACTTTCTGGGTGAAGAAGCCGACATTATTTCTCCGTCAAACATAAGAGCACAGCTGTCGGCAAATTCCGCACAAAACTCAATGTCGTGTGATACCATTATAACGGCAGTTCCGTCCAATGTCAATTTTTTTATAATTTCTGCAAAGTTTTTCTTAAAATGTGCGTCCATACCTTTTGTAGGCTCGTCCAAAAGTAAAATTTGTGGATTTTTAAGAAGCACCTTTGCAAGTGCTGCTCGTTCCTGTTCACCGCCCGACAGATCGTAAGGATGCATTTCTAAAAGCTCTTCTATGGCACACAAGCTTGCAACCGCTTTGATTTTTTCAGTCTTTTCATCTTGGGACTCCTTTCTATCTGAAAGTATATCGTAAAGGTCTGAAAATACTGTTTTTTTCACAAATAGAACTTCTGGATTTTGTGGAAGCACTCCGACACTGCTTTTTTCTTTTATACGAACTTTGCCACGGTATGGTTTATTAATTCCGCTTATAAGCGACAAAAGTGTTGATTTTCCCGTCCCATTTCCGCCAACGATAGCATAAAACTCGCCTTTTTTTATCTCAAGATTAAGTCCTTTTATAACATCGTCTTCATCTTTTCCATACCTAAACCAAGCGTCTTTTACTAAAACCGCCGCCTCTTTTGATGCAAAATCCTTTGTATCCTCTGGTATTTTTTCTATGTCTGGTATGTGCGTTTTTGCATATTCACAAAGCCAGCCTCTTGCATCACGTACTGAAAGTGGAGATTTTTCGTCATTTTCAAGCTCGCAGAAAACACGCACTGCTGTCGGCATAGCCTCATACATATCGTGATTTTTCTCCTTTAAAATCATTCCCGCGTTTTCCGGCAGGCAGTCTGAAATTATGCAACCGCTATCCATAACAATCAGCCTGTCAGATATCGAAAGAGCCTCCTCAAGACGATGTTCGCTTAAAATAACCGTAACTCCAAGCTCACGGTTTATTTTTTCCAAAGCTCTTAAAAATTCCTGCGCGCCAATCGGGTCAAGCTGGCTTGTCGGCTCATCAAGAATAAGCACCGACGGGTTCATAACCATAACCGAGGCAAGGTTTAAAATCTGTTTTTGTCCGCCCGACAGCTCATTTGTCTTTTTATGAAACCAGTTATTAATACCGAAAAAAGATGCCGTTTCGGCGACTTTTGCACGGATTTCCGATTTATCATAGCCAAGGCTCTCCATTCCGAATGCAAGTTCATGCCACACCTTATCCGTCACTATCTGATTATCGGGTTTTTGCATTACAAATCCGATTTTTTGAGCTTCGTCCCTTCTGCTTATTTCATCAAGCTCTGTGCCATGAAAAAATATTTTTCCGCTTAGTTCTCCAAACGGTGCAATCGACTTTTTCAAAAGCCGCAAAAGTGTGGTTTTCCCACATCCCGATTTTCCGCACAAAGTTACAAATTCACCGCTTTTAACCATTAGATTTATGTTGGAAAGTGCCTTTTTATTACTATTTGGATATGTAAATGTCAGATTTTCGATTTTATAAAGTACCATTTCATCACCTCCCAAGCTTCAATAATAATCGGTATGATACAAAGCATAAAATATGCAAAAAATACACTTACTGAAAAAAACATTGTTCCTCTGGCCTCAAAAGTCGGGAAATATGTAAAATCAATATATCCTAAAAGCTTCCCACAAAGCACATATCCGCCAAGCAATATAATCGCTATAAGGACAGATTTGTCCCTTTTATCAAACTTAAAAACCGAAAATGAAGTTCTTCCCGAAAGTCCGTAGCCGCGCGATTTCATACTGTCTGCAGTATCGACCGAATTCTCAAATGCCCATGTAAGTGTTGCTGACAATGCTGAAATGGCATTTTTCATCCTATTTAAAGTCTTACCTTCTGAAATGCTGCACCCAATGCACATCTGTGCGTCTTTAACTTCTTTAAAATGTGCGACAAATCTCGGCACAAACCGAAGCGTCATCGAAAAAATCAGCGACAGCGACGGCATTATCCTTCCAAAAAGATAAATAAATTTATCGCTGGTCATAACTTCATTATAGCAAGAAAACCAGCAAATTACCGCCGCAATCATAACCGCTGCCGCAAGTCCGTAAATAAGCGACTCCAGCGTAAACGGGGTTCCACTCGGCAAAAGTGCAAGAACAGTTATCCCTTCGTGGTTAAATGCCGCATTTATAAAGGTTGCGGCAAGCATCATTGGAATTATGTATCGAAAATTCAATTTTACAGATTTTCCGCCTGTCAAAACAGCAGAATATAAAAATCCGCAAATAAACGAAATCCCAAGACACACAGGATGCATAAAAAATACAGAAAATCCTATTACAAACACAAAATATATAAAGCTCACAAAAGGGTGATATTTTTTAAATTCCTTCATGGTTCTATCTTCAAACTCCTGTCGGTAAAATGACTTTTTTAAGCATTGTAATTTTACATCTTTAATCATATCACTTTTTTTCGCCTAAATCAATCATAACAAACACGATTTTTAAAAAGAACCTTGTTAAATTCTCAAATACTTGACAGCATCTAATACTTTTGCTAAACTTTATATAAAAAATATACCTTATTAAAGTAGAGGTCAAATATATGAAAAAATACTTAAACCCCGAAAATTTTATACTTATAGCAGCTGTGCCGATGCTATGCTTTTTGCTTTCAAGGTCAGCACAGCTTTTTGCAGATATCTTTGGCAAAAATATTCCAATAGCTGTATTTTTATTGATTTTGATTTTTGCTGAATATGCAGTCTTTATTCTGAGAGGTAAAATCTCTGAATACCTTAACAGTTTTCAGCTTGCGCCTCGCACCACCGCTTTTGCAATATGCCTGTCCGTACTTTTATCCTTTGCATTTAATGGTATTATTTTAAGAAACTGTGTAGGCGGCGGTACATATTTTGACTTTTTAGGAGCTATGATATTACTTTCTCTGTTTTTAAGTATTCTTTTTTCAAACATTTCACACATCATAAAAAAAGCAAAACGAATTAAACCTTCAAAAACAGATATAATTTTTTTAGTTTCGGCATTTATTATCTTAAATGCAGAAGCATTAGTCTACTGCAAGTATATGAAACAGATTTTTTACTGGGACAACGCGGGATACTTCACCACAGTCCATAGTCTTGATGCTATTTTTCCTTTTCCAAAGTATTGGAAAAGTGTTTTCGAGTCTATCTTCACCACAGACTATAACTATATAATCGCAATCCCTGCCAGCATTATGTGTAAGCTTTTCGGCAAATCCCGCCTTGTATTCATATTGTCAATAATTAACTTTTATGTATTTCCGCTCACTGCCGTTATATATGGGCTTACAAAGCGGATTTTCAAAGGAGGAGTCATAAAAGCAGTAAGCGTATTTTTATGCTTGCCATACTTAATTTTTATGGCTAATGCAGGCTTTATAGATATTGGCTGTGCACTTTTCGGCATAATTGCTCTTTCCATTTATCTGTACTTGGGCAAGGAAAAATGCTCTTTATTAGTCGGTGTTCTTCTTGCTTTTTGTATACTTATGAGGCGGTGGTATTCATTTTTTGCATTAAGTTTTGCGCTTACCGCACTTCTTTATGGGCTTATCACAAAAAAGTTAAAAGCTCCGCTTGAAATTTTAGGCGGCTGTGGCTTTGTGCTCCTGTTTTTCACACAGGATTTTGTAACAAAAAAACTGCTTGCCGATTACAGTAATATGTATGCAGCGTATGCTCTTGGAATACGATGCGATGCAATGCTCTTTACAAGATACTACGGTGTTATTCTCACGGCAACTCTTGTTATTTTCACAATTATTAAGCAAGTTAAAAACAGAAAAAATATATGCCCAGAAAGCTTCATTCTTCTTCAATCGGCATTATGCTTTTCGATGTTTGTGTCCGTCCAGACTCACGGTCAACAGCACCTTGCGCTGTACGTTCCTGCATTTTGCATACTACTTATGTCCTTGCTTTCAGGTATACAAAAAAAACACCTTATTATAGCTTCAGCGATTTTATGCTCACTCCAGACAGTTAATACATTTATTCCGAGAGTTCAGCCAACATCAATCCAAGGAATAAAAAAAGCTGCACTCATACCAAATTTTTCAAACTATCCGTCTATTGATAAAAATGCCGATAAAATTTTGCAACTCACAGAATATATGGACGAAAGCATAGGTTTAAAGGGAAAAAGTGTATGTCTTTTGGCTTCATCATTTGAGTTGAATTACGATATTCTCACAAATGCAGAGGCGTCGCTTTCAGCCAAAGTCAAACATAATATAGATAGAAGAAGTTATTTTATACCGCTATCCGACGTCGACAAGCGCGACGGGCTTTCAGATAATCTTTTTATTACTGATTATATTCTCGTTCCGTCTTCCTTGCAGATACACCTTGGGGAAAACGAACAAAGAGTAATTTCTGTCCCTTATGAAAAAATTATAAGCAAAGAAGGGTTTGGCGCTGCCTACGAAAAAGAAAATGTAACATTTAACATTTCTGATGATACAGAGGTTTATTTATACAGACGTACCCGTGATATAACGCCTGAAGAAAAGAGCGCACTCTTAACTCAAATATTTGACCAATAAAGCTTTTGACAAAGGCGCTGCCCAAAGGCGCAGGAATAAGTCATTAGTTTTGTTCTTTCGTTATTGCTAAACACAATTTTCTACGTAACAAAAAAACGGCAGTTGCCGTTTTTTTATTCTTCTTCACAAATTTCTGACAAAGACTTTGATACACAATGCTTTATTGGTTTCCACTCAACTTTTTTAAATAATGCAATAATTGAAATTGGCACATAGGTTAGCATAAACAGTGGGAAAGAAAATACATACAAAATCTTTTTCACCTTTGTACAATGTATTTGCTTCCATTCGGTAATAGTAGTAATTGCGCCCAACATAAAAAATATTGCATAAAATCCCAAAACAGTTTTAAAAAGTGTCATTATAAGCATTTGAATTTGGTCTGAACCTGCCATCATCCCAACAGGGATCGCTGCCATATTAACCAGTATGCTGAGCAAAGTAAGAAGCATAGCCGGCATAATAGTCATCAGCATATCAAAGCAGGAAAAGCTTCCTTTAAACATTCCGCTTGCAAGCCTTTTTCCGTATTTTCTAAACACTTGATAAAACCCTTTTGACCATCTGAGTCTTTGAATGTATGACTGGTAAAATGTAGTTGGCTGTTCATCAAACAAAACTGCCTTTTCGGCATAGCCAATCTTTTCACCTTTTGCGATACTGTCTGCCGTAAACTCAATGTCCTCTGTTAAAAGATGATGAATCCATCCACCATTTTCACGGATAATCTCACTGCTTACCAAAAATCCAGTTCCCGAAATTGCACAGCTCGTTCCAAGCTGCATACGTGCATTATTAAGGAATTTTGCTTCTCTTAAAAACCACATTGAATAACCTGCAGTTATCCAGTTTTCTCCGTAATTCTTGGAGTTTCTGTAGCTTGTTACAACACGGTAGCCATTATCGAACACCTTATTCATTTCTTCAATAAATTCAGGCGAAACCACGTTATCTGCATCAAATACAATATATGCATCATAGTTTTTTTCGGCATAATCGTTCTCAATAGTCTTAAAAAGCCAGTTGAGTGCATATCCTTTTCCTACATAACAAGTATCATTTCTTTCATAAACGTATGCACCTGCATCACGTGCAACACCTGCCGTATCGTCGGTACAGTTATCTGCAACAACAAAAATATCAATCAGCTCAGACGGATATGTCTGATTATGAATACTGCTGATTAGATTTCCTATAACCTCTCTTTCATTTCTTGCCGAAATGACAATGGCATATCTGTGCTTGTGTTTTGCTAAAAATTCAGGCTGTTTTTTCAACAATCCTAAAACAACATAGACGAACTGATAAAAATAACACAATGTAAAAATAAGTGAAATCATATAGTTCGACAGTATAATTATTTCCATATTAATTTCCTCAATAAATCATATAACTATTGTACTTTCAGGAAAACCTCCTGTCCACTTTATACCCTCTTTCAGAGAGTCCGTGCTTATTATACACTTTTATTTTTAGATAGTCAACCAAATACCCAAAATTTCTGCGCAAAATGTTTAATATTAATTATTTTTTAAGTTTTAACAGAGTTTTTTTAGTATTGGCATACAAATTATACTGCAAAAAAAGAAGCTGGCTTATAAATCAAAATGAGCCGCCCCATAAAGTTAGATTAAAAAATCTCACTATTTGGTGGTCGGCTCACAATCAGTTCCGTTTTTTAATTCTTTTCGTGGCAAATGCCCGACATCGCGCACCCAGAACAGCCACACGAACACTTGCCGCTCTTTTTATTTTTTATTCCCTTTGAGATAATCGCCACAAATATAGCTGCTATTATCGCTGATATTATAATAGTAGGTAACATACTTCCTCCTTATTACTTTGCCGCCATAACTGACGTCTCTGAATTTAATGTATACTTATCTTCGTGCTTATTTTTTCGGAAAAGAAGATACACAAGGCCCGCAAGCACTATAAGTGCCGCTATTGTCCAGACAGAGAATCCGCCGCCTGTAAATAATGTTCCAAACTGGTAAACTATAAGCGAAATTGCATACGCAAATCCTGTCATATAACCGATAGCCGCCCATGTCCATTTTGCATTATTCATTTCTCTTTTAATTGCACCTATCGCTGCAAAGCACGGTGCACAAAGTAGATTGAATATCAAAAAGGAGAACCCTGCAAGTCTGTTTGCAAAAAATTCAGCGCCCAAAGCAGCAAGCTGAGTCGAGTTTTCTTCAGCAAGTCCCATCGCGGCATCTGCCATAATTTCGCCACTCTCAAGCACCGTTTCCGCCATTGATGAAAGTGAGCCGAATACGCCGACAACCTCTTCTTTTGCAACAAGTCCCAAAACTGTTGCAACCGTTGCCTGCCACTGCCCAAACCCCAGCGGAATGAAAAGCCATGCAAACAAATTTCCAAGTGCTTCAAGTATTGATGCGCCTTGATTATCCTCTGTAATATAATGGAAGCCTCCTTCAAATGAAAGGCTGTTAAGTATCCATATAATTATGCTTGATACAAGAATAACTGTTCCGGCACGTTTTATAAAGCTCCAGCCACGTTCCCAAGTTGCTCTTAAAACATTGCCTGCAACCGGCATATGATATGCAGGAAGCTCCATTACAAATGGTACAGGCTCGCCCGCAAAAGCTTTTGTTTTCTTAAGGATTATTCCCGACACCAAAACCGCTGCTATACCTATGAAGTATGACGCTGTCGCAATCAGTCCCGAACCGCCGAAAAGTGCTCCCGCAATAAATCCGACAATAGGCATTTTAGCACCACACGGCACAAAACCGGTAGTCATAATTGTCATTTTGCGGTCGCGGTCCTGTTCAATAGTTCGGCTCGCCATAATTCCCGGAACACCACAGCCCGATGCAACAAGCATCGGAATGAAGCTCTTACCGGAAAGGCCGAATTTTCTGAAAATCCTGTCCATAATAAATGCCACACGTGACATATATCCGCAGTCTTCCAAAAGCGACAGCATCAGGAAAAGTATAAGCATCTGCGGAACAAATCCCAGTACAGCACCCACTCCGCCTATGATACCGTCTTGAATAAGCGAGTACAGCCACTGTGCGATAATAGGATTTCCATCTCTGTTTAAAAGCAACATATCTATTAGCTCCGGAATGCTCGAAAATCCGCCTAAAAATGTCCCCCCACCGTATGTTTCGGCAAATGAACCGAAAAGTCCGTCATTCATAAATACAACTGTCCAATCGCCGATTGTTCCTATCGATAATGTATATACAAGCCACATTACAGCAACAAAAATCGGCAAAGCCAAAACGCGGTTGGTTACAATCTTGTCTATCTTATCAGAAACAGAAAGCTTACCAATATTCTTTTTCTTATAACACTTTTCCGTAACCCGTGATATGTACTCATATCTTTCGTTTGTAATAATACTTTCTGCATCATCGTCAAGTTCTTTTTCTGCCGCCTGTATGTCAGCTTCTATATGCTTTAATGTTTCACTGTCTAGCTCAAGCTGCTGCATAACCTTGTCATCACGTTCAAAAATCTTAACCGCATACCATCTTTGCTGTTCTTCTGGCATATTATGTACAGCCGCTTCTTCAATATGCGCTATTGCGTGCTCGACAGCCCCTGAAAATGCATGAACAGGTACTCGCTTTTCTCTTTTTGCAGCTTCTATTGCAGCCTCCGCCGCATCTAAAACTCCGTCGCCTTTAAGTGCTGAAATTTCGATAACCGTACAGCCAAGCTCATGGCTCAAGCCATCAATCTTTATCTTGTCGCCGTTTTTATTTACAACATCCATCATATTAATAGCAACTACAACAGGTATTCCAAGCTCAGCAAGCTGTGTTGTTAAATAAAGATTCCTTTCAAGATTCGTACCGTCAACAATGTTCAAAATTGCATCAGGGCGTTCGTTTATTAAATAGTTACGCGCCACAACCTCTTCCAGTGTATATGGCGACAAAGAATAAACGCCCGGCAGGTCTGTTATTATAACATCTTTATTCCCTTTGAGCTTTCCCTCTTTCTTTTCAACTGTAACGCCCGGCCAGTTACCCACATACTGATTTGATCCTGTAAGGCTGTTAAACAGAGTTGTTTTACCGGAGTTTGGGTTTCCGGCAAGTGCAATTTTTATCGACATAATATTACCTCCTGCAGTTAGTTTTGCCTAACTTTATTGTAAAAAATTAATCTACTAAAATCATTTGTGCATCAGCTTTTCTTATTGATAGTTCATATCCTCGAACTGTTACTTCAATAGGATCGCCAAGCGGTGCAACTTTTCTTACATGGACACAAACGCCTTTTGTTATACCCATATCCATAATACGCCTCTTAACCGCACCCTCACCTACAAGCTTTACTACTGTAACAGTTTCTCCGACTTTTACATCTTTTAGTGTTTGCATATTATTCTCCTTCCTTATATTTCAAACCATAATTCTCGAAGCCATCACCTTATCAATAGCAACTCTGGTTTCTCTTACACTTACTATCATATTACCCGAAAGCATTGAAATAACTGTTACGGGGCTTCCTTCAACAAAACCGAGATTTTCCAAAAACCGTCTTGTTTCGTCCTTTCCGATTATTCTTTGAATAAGCTTCGTTTCTCCAACATTAATCATAGACAGCGGTATCATTTTGTACCTCCTACAAATTAGTTTATATAAATTAGTCCAAACTAACTCTTTGCTGTAATTTTAGGTTAGTCAAAATTAACCCTCAATAGTTAGTTTAGCATAACTAACTATTTCTGTCAAGACCTTTTTTGGAAAATTTTGATAATATTCCATAATCTCATTTCTTTGACAAAACCAGCACTATATGATATAATTATTTTATGACTATATAAAGAGGTAAAAATAGTATGATAATCAAAGAATCTGCCGAGAATTATCTTGAATGTATTTTAATAATAAAAAACAGAAAAGGTAACGTAAGAAGTATTGATATAGCAAATGAACTCAACGTTTCCAAGCCCAGCGTTTCTGTTGCGATGAAGAACTTTCGTGAGGAAGGATATATTGTCATCGACGAAAACGGAGGAATTTCTCTGACCGAAAAAGGAATACAGATTGCAGAGCGTATGTATGAGCGGCATCAGGTAATTGCACGCGCTCTAATGGCTCTGGGTGTTGAAGAACAAACTGCGCTTTCTGACAGCTGTAAAATTGAACACGACATAAGCCAGCAAACCTTTGACAAAATTAAAGAACATCTTTTAAAATATGAGCAAATGAAATAACCTTTCTATCGAAAGGTTTTGTCAAAATGAATTTTACTTTTCTTTTAAAAACACTAAAAGTGGTTTGAAAACAAAATTTCAAACCACTTTTATCATGTAGCCAAATAACAATGTTTATTACTCCCACTCTTAACTGTCAAGCGTTTACAGGTTCTCATACTCTATAAATACTGCATTTTTATGTTGTTTTATGTGCTTATTTTCTCTGGTTTCTCTGTATTCTACAACGAAAGTGCAGTCAGTTTTGCAGTCATATTAGGAAAATGTTTTAATAGTTATTTTCTTGTAAAATACTTAATAACGTGGGATATAAATCCATACTTGATTCCATCTATAAGCAAGGACAACTGACATAAGCTTATTTTCGGGTGTAACATAGTAATAACCTGTAGTTCCGTCGCCTTTTGTTTCTTCATAAAATTCAAATCCGTTTGATAATAAATAATCAACATAGCTTTGTACAGTATCTACCGAATAATAGTTATAAGCATACATATCGTGTCTATCGTATTGTTTATAATCAATTAGTTGTGTACCCGTTATAGCAGTATAAGTAGGCACCCTTACACAGGAACTTTGATATGTTGGAATTGGTGGATTTTTAATATAAACAGTTATATCGACACCTTTAAAATCGACATCAGAGAAAATAGTAATTGTTGCGATGCCTGCCTTTTTGCCTGTTATATATAAAGGACATATGTGTTCATAATCTTCTAGCCAATCACCCCATTCGCATGCAAGTAAATCTTTTTCTTCAGTGCGCCAATATATAGACCAATCTTCGCTTTTGCCTTCAGCATATACACCTATCTCTGTGGTTTCGCCAACCTCGATTTCTACGGTCTCTGGATACACTTCTAGTATAAAACTTACATTGCTTGCTGCAAAGTCAGCATAAGACATACCCTTTGCATCTAAGTCAAATAATTGTATCGTGTTTATCGGAATTGCAAAACCGATATTTTGAGCTTCATCTATTCCTGCAGAAGTAATTCCTATAACTTCACCATATTCATTTACAAGTGCTCCCCCGCTGGAACCGTGAGAAATTGGTGCCGTGATTTGTATAAATGTATCATCACCTACTACTTGTTTTACATTACTTATTATTCCATCAGAAATTGTGTTTTGTAATCCAACAGGACTACCTAATGCAAAAACAGTTTGTCCAGCTCTTATATCTTCGCTATTAGCCATGGTTAATGTAGGAAAGCCTGAAACTATTTTCCCACTTGCTGATTTTTTATCAACTCTAATGATAGCTATATCACGATTTTTGTCAAATGCAACTATATCATTTACATTATATTTTTCACCATTTGTAGTTGTTATTTGTGCACTAGCAGTATCTTCTATTACATGATAATTGGTTATAGCGACTCCATCCGATGAAACAAAAAAACCACTGCCACTTCCTAGTAATTTAAATTCACTATTGTATACCTCTATATAAAAAACTGCTGGCGATACTTTTTCTGATATTTCTAAAGCGGATAATTTTATTTTATCTGTATTCATGTTGCCATATGTAAAAATTTCGACGCTTCTAGTTTCCTGTATCCAATTAACCTCGCAATCAAAACTTTCCGCTATAGCTCTAACGGGCACCAATGTTCTTCCATCGATTAATGCAGGAGGGACGTCCAATGCCTTTGGAACGCCATTTTTAAATAATGTTTTTGAATTGATAGATATGTTAACAACGATATTGTCCTTTTGACCAGTTGCGGTTTGCGTATTATTGTCCCATGAAACAACCGCACCTAAAGATTCAAAAATTTTTCTCATAGGCACCAATGTTCTTCCGTCTATAATTTGTGGAGGAACATCAAACTCCAACCTTGTACCATTTAAATATACGCCTATTTCATTATTTGCTGAAACAGGAATAAAAGTTAATAATAGCATTATCGTTATTAAAATAACTGAACCTACTCTAGAATGCTTTTTCATGTTGCTTTCCCCCTAATAAATATTAAAAAAGTGCATAGCCCTATTCCAGAACTATGCACCGAAAAACACACAAATCTGGTATAAGGTTGCTACACTCTTATACTACTCACATCTTTTACAGAAGAAGTTTTACCAGATAGTATGCTTTTGCCATTAACATACTTCTTCCATAAAAAATAATGTGAGGAAATATAAGTAAATAGACCATCTCCGTTTTAATTTAGAGTGTAGCATATTTATTTTAACACAAAAATTGGAACAAGTCAATTAAACAATAATTTTTATATTAAGATTTTTAATGTAACTGACTGCAAAAAGTGCAGTCACCCGCAAATTTTAGCATCAAAAAAGCCCTGAAAATCAGGGCTTTTGAATAACGATTGTTACAGGGCAAGCATACAAGTATTCCGTATGTCGATTGTGCAACATCCAATGAAACAAAGGAAATTATCAACCGACTGAAAGGTAAGTATTTTACGCTTCTTTCATATTTTTAGATTTTGAGCCGAGGTAATGTAGTCACTGCAAAGCGGCTTGCAGTTGACGGTTGCAAGATAAAACGCTCCAATGGATTTCACAGATGAGAAAAACCCTAATATTTTTGAGTTTTTCGCCGTCGGAGTGTTTGTGCTACGCATTTTATCGCAGTAACAGTCAAGGGCGACGGAAACTCTGCAATACTATCTGTTTAAGTTGTTCAAAAAATTAGCGGAAAATTTGCCAACTTTTACTTTACACTAACAAATTTATGCAATTCATTGAACTTTTTTAAATTATGTGATATACTACGATTGGTTTATTATGTAATCGGGTGATAGGATGCATATTTTTGTCACTTAATTATATAATGAGTTGGCAAATATGTTTTAATTTTAGAAGGTGATAGTTATGACACAGCAAAATATGATAACTGTTATTGCGCTTGCTGTGATAATTACTCTTCTCGGAATGTAAATGTTTCAACAATCTCATTTAGAATAATTGTAACGTGAACATCTACTATTATACAAGAAGATGTTTCACACGACGGAAAATATATGGCATATATCTTTTAAAATAATGCAGGTGCAACAACAAAATCCACAACAGAAAGGAATTTACAATGGACATACAAAAAAACGCAAGCTTTACGGTTGACCACACAAAGTTCGGAGAAGGTCTTTATATCTCACGAATCGACGGCGACATTACAACCTTCGATATGCGCACACGCCGCCCTAACAGCGGAGATTTTATGGACAACATAACAATGCACACATTTGAGCATCAGTTTTCAACTTATATAAGAAATACTGAGCTTGATGTAATATACTTCGGACCTATGGGTTGCCAGACAGGGTTTTATCTGCTCATAAGAAATGCCGATAACGAGCAAGTTTTAACCGAAATTAAGCTTGCCCTCAAAAAAATTATTGCACACGAAGGCGATGTGTTTGGTGCATCGGAAATCGAATGCGGAAACTACAAAACATTAAACCTCGACACTTCTAAAACTGAAGCTGAGAGGTATCTTAAAGTATTGTCAGACAAAAAAATTAATTTTAAATACTTTTAAAGGAGAGATAAAAATGGATTACAAAGTTATGCTAAACGGCAAGGAATACGGCTTACCGATTGTCGAAATTAAAGAGGGCTTAAGCATCGCTGTACTTGATATGCTATCATCCAAGGACTTGTCGCAAGACGCAAGTGCGGCAGTTTACCAAAAACTAAAAGAATCAGGTCTTGACCTTTCTAAAATCGACACAGTTCTATCTGCTGAAACAAAGGGAATTACACTCGCTTACCAGATAGCAGAATATCTTGACTGCGATATGGTAATCCTCCGAAAAGAGCAAAAAATTTATCACAAAGACGTAACACGCGGCGCTGTCAACACATATACCACCAAAAACCAGCACTATCTGTATCTTGATAATAACCAAAAGCCGAAGCTTACAGGCAAAAATGTACTTATAGTTGATGATGTTGTTTCTACGGGTTCATCGCTTAGGGCAATTGAGCAGATTTTAAATGAAGTTGGTGCAAATATTTTTGCAAAAGCCTTTGTTTTTGCAGAAGGCGATGCCGCAAAACGTGAAGACGTTATATTTGTGGACTCACTTCCGATTTTATAAAGGAGAAATAAAATGATTGGCATAATAGGAGCTATGGAAATAGAGGTCGAAAGCATAAAATCGCTTTTGACGGACAAGGCGACAGAAACAGTGAGCGGAATTGATTTCGTTTCGGGCAAGTTTGGGCAAAAAGACGTTGTCGTCGCAAAATGCGGTGTGGGCAAGGTGTTTTCGGCGCTTTGCGCAGAAGCAATGATTTTGAAATTTGGCCCTGAAATGATAATAAACATAGGCGTTGCTGGCTATCTTGACAAAACCTTGAAAATAGGCGACATCGTAATTGCAGACAGCGTCGTTCAGCACGATATGGATACATCTCCTCTCGGCGACCCTGTCGGAATGATTTCTGACATAAACATAATAAACATTCCTGCCGATGAAAAAATTTATAAACTTCTTGAAAATTGCGTTTCGGCACTTGGTTTTTCGCACACAACAGGGACAATAGCATCAGGCGACCAGTTTGTTGCAAGCACAGAAAAAAAGCAGTTTATTATAGATGCCTTTGGCGCTAAATCCTGCGAAATGGAAGGCGGCTCAATTGGTCACGTCTGTTATGTAAATAACGTTCCTTTCGGGGTGCTTCGTGCAATGAGTGATGGCGCAGACGACGGCGCAAATATGGATTTCCCGACATTTGCACGTATGGCGGCAGCAAATTCAACCAAAGTTATCAGTAAATTTTTATCGGAAGTACAGGAGTAATACAGGAGTAATACAATATGAATCTGACAGAAAAAACAATAGATACCAAAGAAATTTTCAGTGGCAGAATTATACACGTTAAAGAGGATATCGTTCTTCTTCCCAACGGCAAAACAGCCGGACGTGAGCTTGTGCTTCACAGCGGCGGTGTTGGTATAATAGCCCTTGATGATGAAAACAATGTGTGTATGGTTGAGCAGTACCGAAAACCGTATGACGAGGTCGTTTTAGAGGTTCCTGCAGGAAAGCTCGAAGCAGGCGAAGACCCGCTTGATGCGGCAAAACGTGAGCTTTCTGAAGAAACAGGCTATACTGCAGAAAAATTTACTTTTCTTGGAAATTGCTACCCGTCACCGGGATATTGCAGCGAAATCATTCACTTATATCTTGCCGAAAATCTTTCCTTTGTCGGTCAGCATCTTGATCCGGGCGAATTTGTGGTAGTAAAGAAAATTCCGCTTACCAAGCTCGTGGAAATGGTTTTAAAAAATGAAATAAAGGATGCAAAAACCGAAATTTGTATTTTAAAAGCAGACAAAATATTAAATACTTAAAAATAAGGACAGCTTACTGTCCTTATTTTTTTATTCTGTCCTCTATAATCATATCTTTTACTTTCAAAAGCCTGATACTGTTTTCTCTTTCACCCTCATCAAGCTTCATCTTAATATATTTTATAGTTTCCTGATAATCAGGTATTATCACATATTCGAGCGCATTAACACGTCTGCGCGTTCTTTCAATTTCACCCGACATAAGCACTATCGCCTTTTCAAGCTCTGCAAGTTTTAATAAATCATCTCTTATATCACGAAGAATTTTTACACTCATATCAAGGTCCGAACTTGTCTCTGCAAATCCAAAAGAACAAATATCCCCGTCCGAAAGCTCGTTTTCCCACGAAAACTGAGGTAGCATAACACTCATTACATTTCTTTCTCTTACATTAATCGAGGCTTCTTCCAAAGGTAGCAAAAGCGCAGTTTTGAGCTCTTTTTCGCCCATAATTGCCGCTGCGGATTCAAGATACATTCTCGATTTTGCAAGTTTTTCATTAATAGCTATTCTCAAACTTTTTGTGTCCCTTACTATATTTAAAAACTGTCGCATCAATTCATCTCTTTTATCCTTTAAAAGTCTGTAACCCTTAGTCGCTGTACCAAGATTTTTTTTAAGTCCCGAAAGCGCCATACGTGTAGGATTTACATTAAGTCTCGCCAAAATCTCACCTCATTTTCCATAGAATTCGTCAAGATATTCGTCCTTAATTCTGACAAGCTCGCCCCTCGGCAGCATCGACAACAATTCCCATCCTATTTTTAGTGTCCCTAAAATCGTTCTGTCTGTGTTATAGCCCTGTGAAATATATTCCTTTTCAAAGCTGTCCGAAAAAGCCGCATATTTTCTGTCAAGCTCTGTAAGTGCCGCTTCTCCCAAGACCGCCATAAGCTCTTTTGCTTCCTTTCCTCTTGAATATGCCGAGAAAAGCTGATTCATTGTATTTGCGTGGTCTTTCCGTGTTTTTCCTTCACCAATGCCTTTATCCTTAAGTCTTGACAGCGACGGGAGAACATCAATTGGCGGAAGAATGTTTTTTCTGTAAAGCTCTCTTGACAAGATTATCTGTCCCTCTGTAATGTATCCTGTGAGGTCGGGAATGGGATGCGTTTTGTCATCCTCCGGCATAGTAAGAATCGGTATAAGTGTGACCGAGCCGTCTTTTCCCTTTAATCTTCCTGCACGCTCATACATAGATGCAAGGTCTGTGTACATATATCCCGGATAACCTCGTCTTGACGGCACTTCCTTTCGCGCTGCAGAAATTTCACGCAGGGCATCGGCATAATTCGTAATATCGGTCATTATAACAAGCACGTGCATTCCTTTATCAAATGCAAGGTATTCCGCCATAGTAAGAGCCATTTTTGGTGTTGCAATTCGCTCTATCGCAGGGTCATCAGCCAGATTTATAAAAAGTACAGTTCTCTCCATTGCACCTGTTTTCTTAAAATCCTCAATAAAAAAATTGGCCTCTTCAAACGTAATTCCTATTGCGGCAAAAACCACAGCAAATTTTTCATCTGTCCCCAAAACTTTAGCCTGCCTTGCAATCTGTGCTGCAAGATTTGCGTGAGGGAGCCCACTTCCCGAAAAAATCGGTAATTTCTGTCCACGAACAAGAGTATTTAGTCCGTCTATTGCACTTATTCCAGTCTGGATAAATTCTTCAGGATAATTTCGTGAAACAGGATTCATCGGCACTCCGTTTACGTCCATTCGCTTTTCAGGTATGATTTCAAAATCCTCTTTGGGATTTCCAAGCCCGTCAAATACACGCCCGAGCATATCCTCCGAAACACCAAGCTCCATACTATGCCCCAAAAACTTAACCTTTGATTCTGCGGGATTTATGCCGGTACTGTTTTCAAAAAGCTGACAAAGGGCATTATCCCCGTTAATCTCCAAAACCCTACATCGTTTTTTTTCACCGTTTTGGAGCATTATTTCACCAAGCTCATTATAGCTGACACCCTCCACATCCGACACCATAACCAACGGGCCTGCAATTTCACGGATTGTCCTGTATTCCTTAGCCATTTTTCCTTGCCTCCTTCATACTTTGAAGGCTGAACTTAAGATTTTCCACTATATCGTGAAATTCCTTTTCACAATCTTCCTCGTTTACATACTTAAGCCTGCCTATTCGTTCTCTTGACTCCAGCCTCATTATCTCGTCAATATCGGCGCCGCCTTCTATTGATTCTTGTGCAAGTTCATAAAATGTCAGTATCAGCTTCATCATAATGAACTGCTTTTTAAGCGTAGTATAGGTATCGGTTTCATGGAAGGCGTTTTGGTGAAGATAGTCTTCACGAATAGAGCGTGCTACCTCAAGCTTTAGCCTGTCAATTTTTGCAAGTGCATCCATACCTACAAGCTTGACTATTTCCTCAAGTTCTGCCTCTTCTTGAAGAAGCTTCATCAATGAATTTCTTGACTCAATCCAGTCTTCATTCACGTGATTTTCATACCACTTTTTCATTCGGTCAAGATATAATGAATAGCTTTTAAGCCAGTTTATCGCAGGGAAGTGGCGTCTATATGCAAGCGCGGAATCCAGTCCCCAGAACACCTTTACAATACGCAGTGTTGCCTGTGTTACCGGCTCTGATATGTCGCCTCCTTGTGGAGATACCGCTCCGACTATACTGAGTGCACCTTCAGCACCGCCTTTTGAAATTACCCGTCCCGCACGTTCATAAAACCCTGCAAGTCTACCTGCAAGATAAGCAGGATAGCCTTCTTCTCCCGGCATTTCCTCAAGTCGTCCTGACATTTCGCGAAGTGCCTCTGCCCAACGAGATGTTGAGTCTGCCAAAAGCACTACCGAATATCCCATATCCCGAAAATACTCTGCAACTGTTATTCCTGTGTAAATTGATGCTTCTCTTGCTGCAACAGGCATATCCGATGTATTTGCAATAAGCACAGTTCTTTCCATAAGCGTTTTCCCTGTTTTCGGGTCCTTTATTTCAGGAAACTCATTTAAAACGTCAGTCATTTCGTTGCCACGTTCGCCGCAGCCAATATAGACAACAATATCCGCATCTGCCCATTTGGCAAGCTGGTGCTGAACAACTGTTTTGCCGCTTCCAAAAGGTCCGGGAACTGTTCCGACACCGCCCTTTGCAATCGGGAACAGCGTGTCAATAATTCGCTGCCCTGTTACAAGCGGTACATCAGGCGGGAGCTTTTCTTTATAAGGTCTTGCCGCTCGCACAGGCCACTTTTGCATAAGCGAAATTTTTTCTTCGCCGATTTCGGTCTTTACAATGCAAACTGTATCATCAACAAAAAACTCTCCGCTTTCAATCCTTACTATTTCACCCGATATTTTAGGCGGAATCATAATTTTATGAAGAACTGCCGCCGTTTCCTGAACTGTGCCGATAACTTCACCGCCCGATACTTTGTCTCCGACTTTTTTAAGCGGCGAAAAATCCCATTTCTTCTTTCTTGAAAGCGCCGGAACACTTACGCCCCTTTCAAGATTTGTACCTGCAATATGTTCTATTTCATCAAGCGGCCTTTGTATTCCGTCATAAATACTCCCGATTAGTCCCGGCCCCAGTTCTACCGAGAGCGGCGCTCCTGTAGAAATTACCCTTTCACCAGGTGCAAGTCCTGAAGTTTCTTCATAAACCTGAATGGAGGCAAGATCGTCGTGGATTTCGATTATTTCTCCTACAAGCTCTAAATCCGAAACCTTTACAACATTGTACATATCTGCATTTTTCATACCTTCAGCCACAACAAGCGGCCCCGATACCTTCCTTATAATTCCCTCCGACATTTTTATGCCCCTTTCTATCCTTCAAAAATCATATCCGAGCCTATCGCCCTTTTTACATATTCACTTATTCTTTCTTCTGACCTATCGTTTTTTGCAGCAGGCAAAGGCAGCACTGCAGGCAAACTCTCATTTTCAAAGTTTTTGTCATTATAATATTCCTCATCAACAAAGATTACAGCATAACCATTTTTTGCAAGCCTTTTTATTAGCCTTTCACTACCTGAAGCTGTATCTTCAAAAAAAGTTTCTACACCGATTGCGCCAAAATATGCAATACTTTCAAATCTTCCGACTGCCGCTACCTTATACATACGTTTTTCTCAGCCTTTCTTTAATTTGTTCTTTTTCCATTCCGCTTTTTTTAGCCGACGCAATAAGGCGCACATTCTTTATTTCCGTCTTTTTTCCCTCAAAATATCCCAAGACGGCATCAAAATCAAAAAAAGACGTTTTTGCCTTCCAGAGATACTCGGTTACCATATCGTCACAATGCTTTTCAAAGCCTGTGGGCGATTTTAAAAACAAGTCATACTCATTTTTATATCCCATAGCAGAAAGAACTTCTTCCTTGCTTTTATCACTCTCTATAAGAGTATGCACATCTATAAGATTGTTTTTTATAAGTCCGTTTTCTAAAAAATCCTTTGATGCGCCGCTTGTACGCAGATATATTTTAAGGTTCGTGCAAAGTGCCTTAAGCTCTGCCCAACCACGCACAAATCCATCGGTTTTTGAAATTATCTCCGAAATCTTTGTCTTGTCAATATACATTTCCATAGCCTGTCCGCCCGATTTTTTATATATTTCGTATGCTTTTTGACACACCTTTAAAAACCTTTCGGGAATTCCCGAAAAATCTGCCGATTTTATTGCGTTTTGAAGTTCTTCTGCGTCAATGCTTGTAGGCTCATAAATTAGCTCATTCCAGTCAAGTCCGGTAATCACAGATTTTATTACCGCCTTTATATTATGAAAATCATTTTCCAAAAATAAAGTTTCATTTACCAAATCATTATCGCAAAGGTTTGAACAAATCTCGGTCACTTTCACTCTTTCATTCTCTGCCATTTCGCTAATACTTTGCCCGTCATAGCCTTTTTCACGCAAAAAATTTTCAAACTGCTCCAAACTATAATCCAAAACGGCTTCAAATTCTTCTTGTGAAATCATATTTACCTCAAGACTTTTCACATAAGCGGCGGCATAGGTATAATTCTTGTTCATTGCCGCTCCTCTCTGCATAGCACGTTGATTTTATCGCAAATTTCGCTGTACTTTTCTTCGAAAAGACTGTCCAATGTGCAGTCATAACTGATATTTTTACACACAATTAAAAATCCGCCGTCTGTCAAAATGGGCTCATTGGAAATTTTTGCATTATGAAAAGTTCCTCGCTTTACACGTTTTTTGTCTTGTTCATTTAGATAAACAACGCCTTTTTCTGCATCGGTACAATTTTTATAGAGTTTTGAAAGAACGTCCGAATATTCAGCATCACTCAAATTGCAAATCTTTTTTTTTGCACTATTTATTGCCTCTTTTACCAAATCGGTCTTTGCCTTTAAAGATGCATTTTTAAGCAGTTGTCTGCCTTTTGTACGTTCCGATTCGTAAATCCTTTCGGTTTCGCTGTCAAGCTCCGCCTCAAATTTTTCACGAATACTTATCTTTTCTCTGTCAAATTCCGCATACATAGTATTTATACGTCTTTCTGCTTCTTCACAAATTCCTGTCGCACGTATTTTTGCATCATTTAAAATTGCCTCTATAACAGGCTGTAAATCTCCCATATTTACCTCCTGTCAAATGTTTATAACCAGCAGAAATGAAACGATAAATCCCAAAAGTGCATAAAGCTCAATAAGTGATGCCGAAACAATGGCTTTAGAACTTTCTTCAGGGCGTTTTGCCGTCAGGCTACATCCTGCCGCACACACTCTTCCCTGTGCTCTACCTGAAAAATATCCTCCAAGCGCAATCGGAAGACAGGCGGCAAAATATTGAAGTCCGACGGCAGTGTCTGTGACAAACTCACCGCCCAAAATTCCAATATTAAGCATAACCATTATTGCAATTATAAGTCCGTAAAGTCCCTGCGTACCGGGAAGCAACTGAAGAACCAGCATTTTTCCGAACTTTGACGGATCATTTGCAACTACTGCACTCGCAGCTTCCGATGCAACTCCTACACCGCTTGATGAACCCATTCCGGCAAGTCCGACAGCAAGTGCCGCACCGAAAATCGCAAAAAACATTCCTAAATTCATAATTATACCTCTTCATTCTAAAAAATTAAAATACTTTGTTTCCATTTTAAGGGGCTTAAATCGTCTTCCGCCGCCTTCATAGAATTTTTGATAAAATTCCACATACTGAAGTCTGTTGGTATGCACATAAGCACCCAGCATATTTATTGCAAAATTCAGGCTATGCCCGAAAATTGAAATCAGAACAAACATAACAGCTCCCATCGGCGAATTTCCGCCGAGGCTTCCCAAAACATTCACCACAGACGCAATTACGCCTGTTGCAAGCCCGAGTGCCATAAGTCTCGAATAAGACAAAATATCACCCACAAAACCTGTTATATCATAAAGGCTCAAAACTCCCGAAAAAAAACGCATTATAAATGATTTCTTTTCTCTTCCGCCCGTAATCACAATGCCGACAGCACCAAGCACCGCAAACGAAATTCCGACATATCTTATTACATCAATCTTCAAACCCATTCCTATTGCAAAAATGCTAATTCCCACTAAAACCGCAATCCAAAGCCCGACATCGTACACGGCACCTTGTCTGTCACCATCTCTCCAGCGTTTGTAAAACTTTATAATAAGTGCAGCAAGAATATGCACAAGCCCGAATGCTACCGATATAATCAGCAGTTCAAGCGCCTGATTTACAGGGTCAATTAAAACAGGCGTAAAAGCCGTATTGCCGTCGCCAAAGGTTTTCGAAACAGTGCCTATTAAATCCCCGAAAAAACTGCCGTATGCAATACCCCACAAGGTTGTCGAAACACCGCACCAGAAAAACATTTTGAGCATCCTTTGCCTGTGTTTTTCCATCAACCTCGAAAATCCGAGTACTCCGCAAACAAGCATCATCAGCAGCCCGTAGCCCGCATCTGAAAACATCATTCCAAAAAACCAGTAGTAAAAAACTGCCATTATTGGGTTCGGGTCAATATCATCCTCTGCCGGCATGGAATAGCTTGCCGTTATCTCCTCAACAGGCGATACAAATTCATTGTTTTTAAAGGCCACCGGCAACACTTCGCCTTCCTTTGTATCCTCCAATAACACAGATGTCGTAAATTGATTTTCCAAAGCCAAAACGAGGTCTTTTGCCGCATCCTCTGAGACATATCCGTTTATGGCAAAAGTTTTCTCTGTATTTTCTGCCAAAGCTGCCGCCTTATATTTTTCCATCTTTAACATCAGGCGGTCATAATACATCTCTATCATACGCCTTGCTTTTACAGCATCGGCAAGCTGCTTGCCTACCTGCTCATTCTCGGCAAGAATATTCTTTTCCTTTTCGGAAAGTATACAAGCTTCATCCTTGGGCAATCTGCGGCCTGTTTTTATTTCCTTTGCCAAAAAGCCATATATCTTTAAAAAATCAAGAACTTTTTCCTTTTCTTCCTTCAGATACACACACCAGATAAGGCTTTTCTGCTTAGTATGCTTTACTACATTTATATAAATTCTGATATCGTTTTTTTCAAGTTCTGCGCTGAGTTCTTCTAATTTTTTTACTTGAATCTCACCAACTACGGTTTGGGTGTATTCTGATTCTGTGCTGCAAATCGGTACGTCAAAATCCTTAAAACTCTCAAGTTCTTTCTGCATTTCTCGTATTTTAGCAAGCTTTTCATTATTTTTTTCAAGTTTCTGCGACAACTTTTGTATCTTTGAAACTGCCTTTACAGCTGCATCTGTCTGTTTTTTATCCATTGCATAGTCAGTAAGGGCCGCTCTTTTTCGTTTGAAAATACGCTTTTTATGAGGTATATAATCTTGAAGTACTTTAAGGGCTGTATTGGTTTTTTTTAGTTCGTTTTCAATATTTTTTATCAGCGTTTCAGGAATACCGCCCGAACTTCCCGTTATCTCCATTATCCCTTTTTTATGCAAAAACTCCATAACTGAGTTAAATTGACTGCTTACCACATATATGCATACTTTGCAGGTTTTTATTATCGCCAATGCCGTCACCTCACTTTAAAACTGTGTTTATGGCTGCCTCTATTGCCTCATCAAGACGTCTATAATACACTTTTTTTGTTTCACTGTATGCCTGTTCTGCTTCTTTTTGAGCTTCTTCCAAGCTTATACGCATCTGCAAATCAACACGCCGCATTTTTTCGTTTCTTTCCGCTTTTAATTTCTCATAAAAAGCAGCACGTTCTGCCGAAATTTTATCCTCTGCTTCCCTAAAATTTTTTTCTGCATCCTTTTCTGCCTTTAATATCAAAGCTCTTGCGTCTTCTTCTGCTCTTAAAATTCTTTCCATTGCTTCTTTTGACATATTATCTCACCTTTTTTTATTTATCTTCTCAAAAAAATTTATAAATTATGTATATTGCTTGTTTTATTTTACAAAGAATCTCCTGTAATCCTGCACATCGCTTTTCTTCTCATCATATAATTAATATGAAGGGAAAATCCGTTTCCCATTAATTTTATTAACCGCAAATGCGGCAGAATGGAGACTTTAATTATGAGTGCAATTTCCTGCGCTGTAAACTTTAAAGAAAACTTCACAAAAAACATTCCCTATTATAAACTTCTTTTAAAGCAGATAAATGACGCACAGGCACCGCCTTTAAAGAGGGGCGGCATATTTTGCGAACATACAGCAATCGCTTGCAAGAGCGCAGAAAATGTGATAAGCAAAATTTGCGAAGGATATCAATTTATCATCGCATTTGACGGCGAGCTTTTAAATTCTGACTCCTTAAAACAGGAGCTAAAATCACTGGGCTACTGTTTTTCAGCAGAAAACGACGCAGAGCTGGCACTTAATGCGTACATACATTTCGGAGAAAAAGCACCCGAAAAGCTTGAGGGTAATTTTTCTTTCATTATATATGATACAATGCGACGGCAATTTTTTGCAGCCAGTGATGCTTTGGCATCAATTCCGCTTTTTTATACACGGCACGAAAGCCTGTATATTTTCGCATCACAGATACGGGGCATCTTTGCACATCCTGATATAGTGCCTAAAATTTCGGTTAGCGGGCTTTCGCAGCTTTTCTCTTTTTCAAGAGCCTGCCAAAAGAACGTTTTTGAAAATATAAGTATGCTTCCGCCTGCGCATATCTTGAAAATAAAAGACGGTGATTTTGTCCTGAAAAAGTACGCGCCTAAAAAGACGGAAAACATATCTTGCGACCTGTTTTCGCTGTTATCGGACAGTATTTCGGAATCATCAGACAAAGCTCCGAGCGTTATACATCTTGGAACTCTAAAAGATGACCTTTTGTTCTCCGTGGTAGCAAAAAACAGTCTTAAAAACCACCTGCGAACCACAGTTTACTCTTTTTCAATGTCGGATATTTTCAAAAAATATTCTGCTGAACATTCATACATTGTCCTTGATGAAAACCTGCTTTTTTCAGCACTGGAAAATTGCGTTTGTGTTTCAGGGCTACCTACTCTATCTGAGTCTGATTTTCTTTTAGAGCTCGCTTTTCGGCACATCCCAAAAGCATCAGGCACAGTATTTACCTCTCTGCCTGACATATTTTCAAATAAATGTACCAATCAGCATATTTTAGAAAAAAACAATGCGTTTCACCCTGCTGTCTTAGGTAGCCTTGTTAAGCTTTTGCCGAAGGAGGTTGCCTTACTAAACAGTGCTTATTTACTTGCAAAAAGCAACGAACTAACCTTAAAATCACCGTTTTTATGCCCAAATGTATATGACTTTCTTATAAACTCAGCTAAACCTCACAACGAGCTTTTTTATGACACAATTTGTGATAATTTCGGGAAAATCAATCCATCGCCTTCGTCCGTACCGAACCTTTCTGCCAAACTAAAACGAATTTTACTTGAAATTATCGCAGACGACTCAGCGCCTATTCTATCCTTCTTCAATAAATCTGCTCTTTTGCGTCTATGCGAGTGTGGATTTGATTTATCGTGCGGAAATTTGACCGACCAAGAGCTTGTTTCGTATATAATAAAGCTTAATATTTGGTTCTTAAAGTACCGACCGACAATAGTTTAAGGGGATGTAAAAAATGCATCCCCAAAATATTTTTACGTACCTTACTCATCATTTCCCAATACCTTTATTCCGCTGTCTTCTGCTTTGGTGACGTAAAAATCAGGGCGTGCACCGAAGTGTTTTTCATACTCAAGTCCAAGGCTATGCATAAAGGTATCAACACGGCTGTTTTTTACTACCGAAAAAATCCCGCCGTCTTCTAAAATCCCGCTTCCGTAAGCATCGCCAATACGTACAGCGGTATCAAAAAGGTTTTTTACAGCCTTTAATTTATTTTTTTCAAGAATCCACTTAGTTTCTCTGTCAAGTATCTTCCCGAACTTTTCCCAGTCCTTACTGCGCAGTGCATCTATGCCGTCTTTTACAGCTCCATCTTGCGGAGTTTTGGTTATCGAAATTTTTTCGCCGATATTGGCAAACACTATCTTCACATCTGAGTCCGGAAAAGGCAGATACCTAACTCGCTGTCCGTCAAAAACAGAAACGCTGTCCTTTTTTGAAGAAAGTGCAATCATATTATTTTCAAAATCATCAAAATACTTTATCAGTTCCTGCGGTTTTGGTACACTTTCGCAAAATCCGCCAAGTGCAGAAAAAAGCATAGACTCAAAAGGGTGTGAAAGCGCTGTGTTATAATGTGCTAATATTCTAACACCGCCTACCTTCACTCCGTATTTTTCCACATCACAAAGAAGCTTTATGATTTTTTTATCCTTATTGTATTTAAAATCAAACTTATTGCAACTCAAAAATTTGTCACTTTCAGAAAACTGCATAATGATTCTGTCATCGTCACGTCTTGAAAGTGCAAGGCATCCGCCAACTGACACCGCCGTGCCTACCGTAAGCCCTGCACGAGAGAAAAAAGTTATCGGTTTTCCTAAAAAATATGCCTCTTCACATTTTACGCCGTAGCGTTTTTCAAAGTCAGTAAAAATCTTTTTATAGTCCATATTATCACCGGTTTTAATGTTATATATTTGTTATAATTATTCTCACATTTGCATAGAATTATTTAGTAAGTTTATAAAAAGATTGACATTTAGCTTTAATTTGATTATAATATATTGGAACGTAATTTGACATAATTACTTTTATATAGAAAGGAAGTTTTTTTAAAATGGCAGAAACCAAAGAAATTATTTTGACAACAATCGGTATGGCTGCTCTAAAGTCCGGTTTGGATTACTTAAAAACAGAAAAAAGAAGTGAAATTACAGAAAAGATTAAAACTGCAAGAGGCTTCGGCGACCTTTCCGAGAATGCGGAATATGACGAAGCAAAAAATGAACAGGCAGAGGTAGAATCAAAAATCAATCAGCTTATGAATATGCTTAAATATACAAGAACACTTGCTGACGATGAAATTGAGGCTGATACGGTTTGTATCGGAAATACCATAGAAATTCAGGAAGTCGGCGAAGATGAAGTTGAAACCTATGCAGTCGTAAGTGCAGACGAAATAGAAATGTACGCAATTTTAAGTTCAGGCGATGACGATGAGGTACTTCTTTCAGCAAACTCACCTGTGGGAAAAGCTCTTTTAGGACATAAAGTCGGCGAAACTGTTACGGTTGAAACTCCTGTTGCAAGCATTGATTTTGTGATTAAGAACATTTTTAAATATGAATAATAAACTTAAAACTGCTCGCAAAACGGGCAGTTTTTTGTATTTATGTATTAAAAACACTGATTTTAATGCACTTTAAAAGCAAAACGAAAAAGCATCGGGGACACGATGCTTTTAGGCTTGATATGTATAGGATAAAAGGGTAGAAAGTAATTTCCTTCTACGATTTTTATTATAGCATACATATATACAAAATGCAACCCTTTTTTCAATAAATATTGTAGTTTTTTTAAGTTTTTTGTTTTTTCTACCACAAGATATATATTTTTTTGTACTATTTGGATTTTTGGCCGAATATTTATCACGTCCTATCGCATATACTATGCTGTGAGGTGATATAAATGCTGAAAAAATATAAACCGTATATAGTTCAGATTCTTATTGCACTTTTAGTCGGCGGACTTGCCGCAATTTTAACCCGAGGCAGTATGTCGGTTTACGACGAGGCCATAAAGCCACCGCTTGCGCCGCCGCCTATTTTATTCCCTATTGTGTGGAGTATTTTATACACACTTATGGGAATAAGTGCAGGAATGGTCTATAAAACCGTCGGCAGAGTTCCTTTTATTTACTATCTGCAGCTGTTTGTAAACTTTGTCTGGCCAATTATTTTCTTTAATATGCAGGCATTCCTTTTTGCTTTTATATGGATTCTTCTTTTATGGGTACTGATTATTGCAATGATAGCGGAATTTTACTCCATAAACAAAACAGCAGCACTTTTGCAGATTCCATATCTATTATGGGTGACATTCGCCGCATATTTAAATTTTGCAATATGGCTACTTAGCAGGTATTAATTCTGCAATTTTATACAAAAATATGCATAAACTCTAAAAAATGCAAGCTTTTGCTTGCATTTTTTGTCGTATTATGATAAACTGTTGCTATCTATTAAAAGTTTAAAGGGGGATAACAATGTTTAACTCAAAGACAAAAAAGAGACTGTCAGTTTCCTTTATACTGACTCTCGTATTTATGGTAGTGCTGTCTATAACAGCTTTCGCAGAAGGCGAGACTGAATATGTCAGCAAGTTTGCTGAAACAGCATGGTCACTTCTGCCTCCGATTATCGCAATCGGTCTGGCACTTATCACAAAAGAGGTTTACTCCTCACTGTTTGCAGGAATTTTAGTCGGCGGACTTTTATATGCAGGCTTTAATCTTGAGCTTACAATGACTCACGTTTTATCAGACGGCTTTATTGCGAGTGTGTCCGATTCCTACAATGTAGGTATTCTCTTGTTCCTAATCATCTTGGGCGCATTGGTTTCAATGATGAACAAAGCTGGCGGTTCTGCCGCATTTGGACGCTGGGCGTCAACAAAAATTAAATCAAGAATCGGTGCACAGCTTTGCACAATCGTTCTTGGTGTACTTATTTTCATTGACGACTATTTTAACTGCTTAACCGTTGGAAGCGTTATGCGTCCTGTTACAGACAAAAACAATATTTCACGTGCAAAGCTTTCATATTTAATTGATGCAACAGCAGCTCCGATTTGTATTATCGCTCCGATTTCATCATGGGCAGCAGCAGTAGCAGGATTTGCACAGGATTCAGGAATGAACGGAATCCAGCTTTTCATCAGCGCAATTCCTTATAACTTCTATGCAATTTTAACTATTGTTATGATGATTACAATAGCACTTTTGAAATTTGACTACGGCCCAATGAAGAAGCATGAAGAAAATGCTAAAAACGGTGACCTTTTCACAACTGCAAAGGAAGTTTTTCAGGACGTACAGGAAGGAAACGTTAATCCTAAGGGCAAGGTTATTGACCTTATCCTGCCGGTAGTTATCCTTATCATTGCCTGTGTTCTAGGAATGATTTATTCAGGCGGCTTCTTTACACAAGGCGAGGAAGGCTATAAAAACTTCATTACAGCCTTCTCAAACTCTGATGCATCTGTGGGACTGTTCTATGGCTCATTCATCACAATGATTTTATCAATCATATTCTTTATGGCAAGACGTGTTCTTTCATTTAAGGAATGTATGGCGTCAATCCCTGACGGCTTTAAGGCAATGGTTCCTGCAATTATGATTTTAGTTTGTGCATGGACACTTAAAACTATGACCGACAGCCTTGGCGCTCCTGCATTTATTGAAGGCATCGTTAAATCATCAGCAGGTTCATTTATGAACTTCCTGCCGGCTATTATCTTCTTAATTGCCGTTGGTATGTCATTTGCAACAGGTACTTCATGGGGAACATTCGGTATTCTTATCCCTATTGTTATTATGGTATTCGGCTTTGACAAGGGCGCTATCACAATCGTTGCAATTTCTGCTTGTATGGCAGGCGCAGTTTGCGGCGACCACTGCTCACCTATTTCCGACACAACAATTATGGCATCTGCAGGTGCACAGTGTGACCACATCAACCACGTTTCCACACAGCTTCCGTATGCAATTACAGTAGCAGCAGTATCCTTCGTATCTTACATTATCGCAGGCTTCTGCACAAATGCATGGATTGTACTTCCTGTTTCAATCATACTTATGATTGGTACACTCCTTGTTCTAAAAGCTGTTCTTGACAAAAAAGAGGCGTAAACATATCTTACCGCTCCGAAAATTCCGGGGCGGTTTTTTTACGCAAAAATACACCTCATAAGAGGTGTATTTTTGTGGTGGTATATATGATAAAAGGGTAAATGATAGCATGCTCTTTGCATACTATATTTTAAGTATGCACTTTCCCTAAAAAAATATGCACAATATTCTCGATATTCTTTAGATTTTGGCCTAAAGCACGTTTTGAAGAGTTACCATATAATTTGCCGGCAGATGCTCCAAAAGATGCTTTAATTTTCTGCATCTTACGTGTGCCTCAAATGCTATTTTTTTATCGGTATATCCCTGAAGTTCGGATATACAAAGCTCTATATCGTCGATATTTTCATGATTTATAACCGATGCAAGAAGTATTTTTTTCTTGTCTATATACTCCTCCATTTTTGAAATATTCTCTGTCGCATCATCAAAGCTTTCTTCATCAATCAGCTCATATATTTTGTCGCACTCAGCCATAAGTTCGTTTGCAAGGCTGTCGATACTGAAATTAAAAAGCAGTCCTCCGCCTACAAGCACACCTGCGATTATCAATGCTATTATAAAAGTCCTCACTTCTTATCACGTTCTCCTTTTTTCTGCACAAAAAGCTTTCCGGAATAGTCAAGCGATGCAATAAAAATATCCTTAAAATCACCGTTTATCTGCTTTTTAAGCCATTCCTTGTTTTTACCTGCACGTTCAAGCTCGCTTCTGTTTACTTCTCCGTCCGATATCAACATATACGGAAGTTCTTCAGGGCCTTTGTGCTTTTCAATGACGCTTAGCTGTCCGTTTGTTTCCAAAACCGCAACCTGCACCTCGGATACATCAGGGCATCCTGAAAGCCTGAGCTGCTCCATTAAATCGTTAAGATTAAATCTCAGTCGTTCAAGCTCACCCTCATTAATATGACCTTTATAAACAACAATACTCGGTTCGCCCGTTATATACTTTCTGCATCTTTTGCTTTTAAGGCTTACAAAGGACATAACGACCTCGCCGACAATCAAGGTCAGTACAGGGATAATTCCCGTAACAAGCGGAATATCAATCGCTTGCATGGGAACTGAGGCAAGGTCTGAAATCATAATTGCAACAACCAGCTCGGACGGTTGCATTTCGCCAATCTGCCGCTTTCCCATAATCCTTATCGACACCACTACCAAAATATACAAAATAAGTGTTCTTATGAGCAATATAAGCATAGCTCTCTCCTTCTACTAATCTTGCTTTTATAAATATTCTTGCAAATTTATATAATATTATTCTTTACATTGCGTGTTTAAAATGATAAAATACCGATAAGAAGATTTAGAAAATGGTGGATAATATGAACAGCTATACAAAATTTGCACAGCTTTATGACGGACTGATGAACAGTGACATAAGTTACGCAGAGTGGGCGGACTACATCGAAAACTTATTTGACAGATACGGCAAAAATCCGCATCTTGTCTGCGACCTTGCCTGCGGAACAGGGAATATGACTCTTCCTCTTTCTGCACGAGGCTACGAAATGATTGGGGTTGACAAGTCGTTTGATATGCTCTCCATCGCAAGAGACAAAGCGGCGGATAAAGGGCTTGACGTTATGTTTTTAGAGCAGGACTTAAAAAAGCTTGACCTTTTCGGAAGCTGTGACGCTTTTTTATGTATGATTGACGGATTTAACTACATTTTAAATCCCAACTCACTTTACAAGATTGCAAAGCGAATAAAAACCTGCTTTTTAGAGCCTGACGGACTTTTTATTTTCGATTTGAGCAGCGAGTATAAGCTGAAAACTTACATCGGGGACAACACATTTATCCACGATGGCGATGGAGTTTTTTATGCCTGGGAAAATAAGTTTTACGAGAACACAAAAATGTGCGAAATGTACCTGAACTTTTTTGTGAAAACAAAAACCGGCTATGACCGTTTTGGCGAAAGGCATCTTCAGCGCGCATACAAAGAAGATGAAATCAGAAAAATCTTTTTGGCAGCAGGCTTTTCACAGGTTGATGCATATTCACCGCTGACTTTTGAAAAACCCAAAAAAGACGATATGCGAATTGTTTTTGTTGCAAAGTAAAATCAGGGGCTCATAAAGTCCCTGATTTTTAGTTTGCAAAATATTTTATAATTTCCGATTTCTCAGCTTTAAAAAAACCTTGAATCATATCTTCTCTTCCTCCGCCTCTGCCTGAAAGAGATTGATTTGCGTCCTTTGCAACCTCTCTTAAATTTACTTTTTCCGATGCGATAATATAACTGTAACCTGACTTATTATTTCCCGACAACACTGCAAAAATGCTACATTTTTTCTTGCCTTCGTTTGCTAAGTGCCTGATGCCATCTATGTCTAAATCATCTTCAAAAACACAGATGTTTCCGTCTGAACAAGGTATGGTTTCTGCTTTTTGGGCAGCCAGCTTTTTTGAAAGTGCGGCATTTTTTTGTTTTACATCGGTGAGCTCTGTCATAATTCTTTCAGTGCTGTCTGCAATCTCGTCCTGTTTTGCCGACAAAAGATTTGAGATGCGAAGTGCATTTTCATATTTGTTCTGATAATCCAGAAGTGCGTCAGCTCCGCAAATCATTCGAAGCCGCACTCCGCCTCTGTGATGCATTAGGTCTTTTAGCTTGATAATACCTATTTCGCCCGTTGTATGAAGGTGCGGAGCACAGCAGGCACAAGTGTCAATTCCGTCAATAGTTACAATTCTCACGTTTTCGGTAAGCTCTAATTTGCTGCGATATTCGATTTTTTTAAGCTCATCGTCGTCGGGATATTGTGCGGTTATTCTGATATTCTTCCAAATCGCCTCATTTGCTGCAAACTCAAGCCTTAAAACGTCTTCAAAGGATAAAACCTTGTCATAATCAATCGTAACTTCCTTATCGCTCAGATGAAAGCCCACATTTTCAGCAGCAAAAAGCGTATGTGCAAACCCTGATACAATATGCTCCGCCGAATGATGCTGCATTTTCCGAAACCTTGCGTCCCAGTCGATTTTCCCTAAAACAGTCTTCCCTACATCAACAGGATTTTTCAAAATATGAAAAACCTCATCATTTTCAATTCCTACACTCAAAACTCTTTCGCCGTCAATCGTCCCCGTATCGCAGTCCTGACCGCCGGCTGTTGGAAAAAATGCAGTCTTGTCAAGTGTTACATAAAACCCTGAGTCTTTCTTTTCACAAGCCGTAACAACTCCCAAAAACTCCTTTATATAACTGTCCTCATCATATAATTTAATCATTTCGCACCTCGCAATTTTTTGTCTTTTCTACATTATAATACAATGTTTCATATTCGTCAAATACTTGATTTTTTATACCAAAGTGCTATAATGTAGATAATATTTTAAAGGAGATAAAAATATGTACGAATATTTACGGAAAGTTCAGTATTATGAAACAGATAAAATGGGTGTTGTACATCACTCAAATTACATACGCTGGTTTGAAGAAGCACGGCTTGAGCTGATGGATAAAATCGGCTATCCGTATAAGTCAATCGAAGATGCAGGCTTTATTTGCCCTGTACTTTCGGTTTCATGCCAGTATAAGCGCTCGGTAGAATTCGGCGAAACTGTCAAGGTTACACTTCATCTAAAAGAATTCGGCAACGTAAAGCACAGCTTTTTCTATACCGTTACCAATCCCGAAACGGGCGACCTTTATGCAACAGGCGAAAGCTCACATTGTTTTTTGAGCGAAAGTGGTAGAGTTGTTTCAATGAAAAAGAAAAATCCGCAGCTTTGCGAGGTATTTGAAAGTATGGTTGAAAAATAAAAAGCCCATGCTGTCAGTTCGCCGTAACGTGCGTTCGACATTTGCCAGACAGTGACTCCTGCACATTTTAAAGTAAGCCAAAATTAAAAATGTGCAGTTCTTTTATGACATTACGCATAACACGCAGTGCCAAATTACTGCAACATAAAAACATCGTTTTGTCCAGTATTTTCTTAAAAAATACGTCTCTCAACATTATTAACAGTTTCTTTACAAAATCATCATTAAACCTTAATATTTATATGTTATACTCGTGAAGTAAAAATTTTTGAAAGGTTTGGATATTGTGAAAAAGATTTTTATTCCGGTATTATGTGCCGTGCTTGCTTTTTCCGCATCGAGTGTGAGTGCTAAACACTTGTCCGACTGGGCAGTCCCCGAATACGAAGCGGCAAACACTGCAGGATTAATACCCACGAGCATAGTATCTCACAGATTAACAGACAGAATTACCCGTGTGGAATTTTGTGAAGCGGTAATGAATCTTTACAAGATTATTGAAGGAGTTCCTCCAAAAATCTTGGATAATCCCTTTACCGACACCGACAACGAATCAATTTTGGCAGCATACAGTCTGGGTGTCGTAAACGGAAAGACTCCGACAGCGTTTTATCCCGACGATCCAATAACTCGTCAGGAAATGGCAAAAATGGTTATGCGCACCATAAATGCGGCTGACAAAGACGCACATATAACAATGGAAGAGTTTGAAAAGCTGATACGGTTTGATGACTTCGGTGATACAGATGACTGGGCAGCTGCCGATATTGCAAAATCCGTTAAATATAAGATAATTAACGGTGTTTCGGAAAATCAGCTTCTTCCCAAAGGTACTGCCACAAGAGAACAGGCAATCGCCATTATAAACCGTGCATTTGAAGTTTTTTGTGACAACAAGGTTTTCTATACACAGCCTGAAATCACAGACCTACATGACGGTATGACTCTTTCGGATAGATTTGCCTTTACATGGTCAAAGATTGATAACGCAAAAGAATACGTTGTCGTCGTAAAAGACGCAGCTCATTTTCACGCATACAGCAATGCCACAACAGCAAATTCTATTGATTTAACTTCAGCTAACCTTCCTTACAACAAGGAGTACAACATTTTAGTCGGTGCAAGAATAAGTGATGAAATAGTTGTATTTTCTGACTCTGTGGACGTCTATTACGGTACAGACAAAGAAAATATAAACGTAATTACATCTCTGGAAGGCAGATATAAGCGCGTTTTCCCAAACGGAGTACCCTTTACAACCAAAGCCGAAGCCGACTACAATATGACCAACATTAAGATTCCTGTCTGGAAATTAGGTCAAAACGGCGAAAAGTATTCGTCAACAATGTACCTTACGGTAAACCGTAATCTGGCAGACGAGGTTGTGAAAATTTTTAACGAAATATATCACGCACCTGAAAAGTTCCCGATTAAGGATGTAGGCGGATACAGCTTTAGACAGACTGCTTTCGGCAGCGTTTCACAGCACAGCTACGGAACCTGCATCGATATCAATTTTGATGAAAATTACTATTGTTATCCGTCAGGACAGGCGATTGTAGGAAGCTTCTGGAAGCCATACGAGAACCCATATTCAATCCCAGCCGACGGTTCGGTTGTTAAGGCTTTTTCGAAATACGGCTGGACATGGGGTGGTAACTGGAAAAATCTTCGTGATTATATGCACTTTTCATATTTGGGGAAATAATTTGTTAATTTAAGATATATGCAGCAAAAAACAGAAGTATTAAACTTCTGTTTTTTGTCATTATTGCTATTGTATAAATACGGAAAATGTGTTAAAATAAGAAAAGAATGTCGAATTTAATTGGAGGATTTTCAATGACAAATCGTGAAAACATAAGAAATATAGCTATAATTGCGCACGTTGACCACGGCAAAACAACACTAGTTGACGCAATGCTTCGTCAAAGCGGAATTTTCCGCGAAAACGAGCAGGTTGCCGAGCGTGTAATGGACTCAAATGACTTAGAGCGTGAACGCGGAATTACAATTCTGGCTAAAAACACATCTTTAAGGTATAAGGACACAAAAATAAATATCATCGATACACCAGGGCACGCAGACTTCGGCGGCGAGGTTGAACGAGGTCTTGAAATGGCAGACGGCGTTCTTCTTTTGGTTGACGCATTCGAGGGCTGTATGCCACAGACACGTTTCGTTCTTTCAAAAGCTTTAGCGCTTGACTTAAAGCCAATTATTGTCGTAAACAAGGTTGACCGTCCTAACGCAAGACCTTATGAGGTCGTTGACGAAGTGCTTGACCTGTTTATCGACTTAGGTGCAACCGAAGAACAGATTGATACTCCTGTAATTTTCGCATCAGGCAGAGACGGTTGGGCAACCGCAGAGTATAGCCCCGAGCGTCCGAACAGCGACCTTCGTGAAATGTTTGAGCTTATTCAAAACGAAATCCCGTGCCCTGACTGTGAGGATGACGGGCCGTTCCAGATGCTTGTTTCGAATATTGACTACGACGAATATACCGGCAGAATCGCTGTCGGCAAAATTCAAAGAGGTAAGGTTAAAACCGGTATGCCGCTAATTTTATGTAAAGCCGACGGCAAAAAAGTTCACGGCAGAGCTGTTAAGCTATACACCTTTGACGGACTTAAAAAGGAAGTTACCGACGAGGTTGGAGCCGGCGATATGGTTGCAATTTCGGGAATTACCGACATAAACATCGGCGATACTCTTTGCGATGTTAATAATCCGGAGCCGCTTCCGTTTGTAAAGATTGATGAACCTGTTTTGTCAATGACTTTCAGCGTAAACGATTCTCCGTTTGCAGGAAAAGACGGAAAGTTCGTTACATCACGTCACCTTCGCGACAGACTTTTTAGAGAGCTTGACTCAAATATCAGTCTAAAAGTTACCGAAACAGACTCAACAGAGGCATTTGTTGTTTCAGGCAGAGGCGAGCTTCATCTTTCTGTTTTAATCGAAAATATGCGTCGTGAAGGCTATGAATTTCAGGTTTCAAACCCTGTTGTTATTTATAAAGAAATTGATGGTGTAAAGTGCGAGCCGATTGAACGCTTGACAGTTGACGTTCCGGAAGAATTCACCGGAGTTATCATGGACAGTGTTATCGCAAGAAAAGGCGAAATGGTAAATATGGAGCCTACGGCACAAAGCTATACAAGACTCGAATTTTTGATTCCGTCACGCGGTTTAATCGGATACCGCAGCGAAATGCTTACAGCTACAAAAGGTATGGGTATTATCAACAGCATTTTAGAAAACTATGAGCCTTATAAGGGTGATATTCAGCCAAGAAACCGAGGTGCGCTAATTGCTTGGGAAAACGGCTCAAGTATCACTTACGGTCTGTTTAATGCACAAGAGCGCGGCACACTCTTTATAGGAGCCGGCGTTGACGTTTATGAAGGAATGATTGTCGGCGAAAACTCAAGAATTGAGGATATCACCGTAAATGTATGTAAGAAAAAACACGCAACAAATACCCGTGCATCAGGCTCTGACGACGCTTTAAAGCTCGTTCCTGCAAAGGAAATGTCTCTTGAACAGTGCCTTGATTTTATCGCAGACGATGAGCTTTTAGAGGTTACTCCAAATCACCTTCGAATGAGAAAACGTATTTTGAAAACCGATCTTCGTGCAAAAGCAAAAGCACGTTCATAAAATCTTAAAAACAGGAAAGGATATATTTGTATGATTACAAGTAAACAACGTGCATACTTAAGGGGTCTTGCGAACGGAATTGACCCGATTTTCCAGATAGGAAAAAGCGGAGTAACTGAAGAGCTTATATCCCAACTTGCAAATGCGCTGGAAGCTCGTGAGCTTATAAAGGTGCATATTTTAGAAACTGCACTTTTAGATACAAAGCCTGCGGCAAATGAAATTGCCGAGCTGCTACGGGCAGAGCCTGTACAAGCGATTGGCTCAAAGTTTGTGCTTTACAAGCAGGCAAAAAATATCAAAAACAGAAAGATTGAATTACCAAAAAAATGAGACGATTAGGTATTATGGGCGGGACCTTCGACCCAATTCATAACGGACATATTAAAATGGCACAAAATGCAATGCAAGAATATCACCTCCAAAAGGTGATATTTTTGACAAGCGGAAATCCGCCTCATAAAAAAGAACAAAAGATACTTGATGCGAAAATCCGTCATATTATGGTAAAGCGCGCAATTAAGGGAATTGAAGGCTTTGAGCCTTGTGACTGGGAAACTACTCGGCAGGAATATTCCTATACCTTAAACACTCTTCTCTATTTTAAAGAGCTATACCCTGATGATGAGATTTTTTTCATAATTGGCGGAGATTCTCTGCGTGATTTTGATAAATGGTATAAGCCTGAAGAAATTTTAAAGCTTTGCACTATTTTGGTCTATGACCGCACAGGCGGAACAATACAATCCGACTTTGCAAAGGTCATTCATGGCGAAAAGATAGAAATTTCATCGACGAAAATCCGACAAATGCTAAAAAACGGCGATGATATCTCTCACCTTGTGCCTAACGAAGTAAGTCAATTTATAAAGCGCAACAACCTCTATGCGCCGCATCAGGACTTTGAAAAAAAATTAAAGTCGATGCTGTCACCAGAGAGATTTGCACATAGTCTGGGTGTTCGCGATACTGCCGCTAAAATGGCAGAAATTTTTGGTGCAGACGTGAAAAAAGCCGAAATAGCAGGGCTTTTACACGATAATGCAAAAAATTTGGATTCGCCTTACGAAAGGTGCGATGACCTCGAGGTTGAACTTGATGCTTTTGAAAAGGAAAACATCGGGCTTGTTCACGCAAAATTAGGTGCAGAAACCGCAAAATGCGAATTTGGAATCACAGATCCCGAAGTCATTGACGCAATCCGCTGGCATACTATCGGAAGAAAAAATATGAGTCTTCTTGAAAAAATCGTGTTTGTTGCAGACCTGGCGGAGCCCGGGCGCAAATTCCCTGACTCAGATACCTTGCGCCAACTCGCTTTTTCAGATATTGACAAGGCACTTCGCTACTGCATAGAGCGGACGATTTCCTTTAATGAAAATCGAGGATTTCCTGTTCATCCAGTCGCATATGAAATACTAAAATCACTTAAAGTATCCTAATAAATACCATTTCATTTATTAAGTTTTAAAATTTGTAAAATTTGTTTTAATTTTTCTTGACAACTCATTTTTGTTGTGGTAAAATAATGCTGTATAATAGGTTTTATATGTATATATAATTATGAAAGGAACGGTTTTAATGGCGAAGTTTATATCAGCTTTAATCGCTATTTGTGCTTTATCTGTAAATATTACTGCATTTGCTGCAACCTCGGACGGAAATCTTCAAGTCCCTTCAAGAAATGATATAGAAACTCTTGGAGCATCAGTAACAGATAGTAGTGCTCTTCCTGCGTTTAGACCAGGCGACACACTTCAGTTTAATGTTTCTGCTCTTACGACTTCTAAAGAACTTGGGCTTATAAGTTATAAATATAATGCCACTCTCAGCGACTCAACAGTGCAGTATTTTAATCAGTATACCGTAGATTCTAGCACAAAGACTATCAGCTACAAAATAAGAGATATCGCTGATGGTATATATAAAATTGTGCTAAATGGTAACGATGGCACGGCTGTTGCCAACTTCTATTATAAGGTTGGTAATCCGCAGGTCAGCATTGTAAAGGGTAACGGCGGCACAACAAATTACTACGCGTCACAGGCATTTCCACAAGAGGACGGCTCTACTAAATACTCTATTGCATTTCTTGCAAAGCTTACTATGAGTGGCAATGATGTTTCTTTACAGGATGCAGGTATTAATTCTGCCGGTCTTGAATTCAATATAAACGAAAACAAAGTGGTTAGAGATTTAACAGCAGAACAGATATCCGAACTTTTAAGCGGCGAAATTGGCGGTACTGCTACAGTTTACTATGGTCTTACAATGTACAAAGTTCCGCAGACAGATATGAATAATATTGTTGCAATACCTCGTCTTGACGGCGTTGCTGTTTCAGCAGAATAAGGAGGGCTATAACTATGAAGAAGATTTATAAAAAGCCAACCCTTATTATTGAAACATTTGTTTTCGACAGCATTATGACTGGTACAGGCGAGTCGATTGAAAGCAATATTTCCCCACTCATAACTGAAATCTCAGGTGGCTCAATAAATTTGGGTGATCATAATACTTTACAGAGTATTAATTACAAAGACTTTACTTTGAAATTAAATTAAACTTTAATACCTGCGAAATTCGCAGGTATTTTTTTTATAATGTTCTTTTTATTATATCATAAAATCATAAAATAGAGAAAATATTACATACATTAAATATGCTTTAAATACCCTGCTAAATACTGCCATACCCTATTTTTATATATAGTAAACCCTGATTTTCTAAAACAGGAAATCAGGGTTTTAATAAAAGATATTGTAGTAACTATTTTATGCACTCAAAGGTACATACTGCAAAATGCATATATAGGCAAAGTGTGTTTTTATAAAGCTAACACCGCCTTGAAAGCAATAAATACTCTCAAAATGCATAGATATTATAATATATCCAAAACTCATAATGAAAACGGCTCTATACTGCGTTTTAAAATTCCGTGCATTTGTGCGATTGCAACTCCGTAGTTCGTCATCGGAATTTGCTCAGCCTTTGCATAGTTGAGCCTTGTTTTCATCTCCCGACTGTTTAACATACATCCACCGCAATGAATAATCAGCGAAAATTCCGAAATATCCTCCGGAAATTCCATTCCTGAAGAAAAGACAAATTGCGGCTTTTTGCCGGTATATTTTTCAATCCAATAAGGCAGCTTCTGCGTTCCTATATCGCCACACTGGCGATGATGCGTACACCCTTCGGATATCAGTATTTTATCATTATCACAAATTTCATCAAGCTTTTTTGCACCACGAACCAAGCCTTTAAGGTCGCCCTTATAACGTGCAAAAAGTATTGAAAAGGACGTAAGCATAATATCGTCTGGCACAATCTTTGACACCTTTCCAAACACTTGAGAGTCGGTTATAACAAGCTTTGGTTTTTTAGATAGCATAGTCAGTGTTTTCTCAAGCTCGCTGTCCTTACAGACCACAGCCGATGCACCCGAATCAAGAATATCACGAAGCGTCTGCTGTTGCGGCAAAATAATTCTGCCTTTAGGCGCTGCCTCATCAATCGGCACTACCATTAAAACCAAGTCGCCTGCACCGATAATATCGGAGACAAGCTTTTTTTCATTGACATTTGTTTTAAGCACCTTTCCAAGCATCTCTTTAAGCTCAAAAATATTCGTTCTATCCTTTGCGCTTACATAAATTTCATTTTTCTCTTGCATAGGATAAGCATTTAATAAGTCAGCCTTATTGTACGCAATAATATATGGGATTTCCTTCTTTTTAAATGCATCTAAAAGCTCATTATCCGCCTCGGTCATTCCTTTTTTTGCATCAGCGACCAAAACAGCAATATCGGTATATCCCATAGCCTGCTTTGCTTTTTTTATTCTAAGTGCTCCAAGCTTTCCTTCATCGTCAATTCCCGGAGTGTCTATGATAACAACAGGACCTATCGGCAAAAGCTCCATTGCTTTTTTTACAGGGTCTGTTGTCGTTCCCTTTACGTCCGAAACCACGGCAAGCTCCTGACCGGTCACTGCATTTACCAGGCTTGATTTTCCGGCATTTCTCATTCCGAAAAATCCAATATGAACTCTTTCTGCAGATAATGTTTCATTTAGTCCCATACTTTTATGCCCCTTTTTAAAAGATATTATTATCTTTCCTTAATTGGAATATATTTTGTATGCTTTGCAACATTTTTATATGCCGGACGGACAATTTTACTTGAGTTCATAAGCTCCTCAATTCTATGCGCACTCCAGCCGGCAATTCTTGCAATAGCAAAAATCGGTGTATAAAGCTCAAGCGGAAGACCGAGCATACTGTAAACAAATCCTGAATAGAAGTCTACATTTGCACTTACAGGACGGTTTCTCTTCATCTTTAAAAGCTCAGGCGCAACACGCTCTATCATTTCGTAAAGTGCCAGCTCTTTCTCTTTTCCTTTTTCTTTTGCAAGTGTGCCTACATATTTTTTGAGAATTGTGGTTCTCGGGTCAGACAGCGAGTAAACTGCGTGACCGATACCGTAGATAAGTCCGCTGTTATCAAAAGCCTGTTTGTTAAGAATTTTCTGGAGATATGCTCTGACTTCATCTTCGTCTTCCCAGTTTTCAACATTCTTTTTAATATCATCAAACATTTCAACAACCTTTTTATTTGCACCGCCGTGTTTCGGACCTTTTAAAGAGCCCAAAGATGCGGCAACAGACGAATATGTATCTGTTCCCGACGATGATACAACATGAGTTGTAAATGTTGAGTTATTACCGCCGCCGTGCTCTGCCTGTACAACCAGACAAATATCCAAAAGTTTTGCTTCAAGCTTTGTATATTTCGTATCAGGACGGAGAGTATAAAGTATCGTTTCTGCAGTGGACAGCTCAGCAGGCGGTGTGTGAATAAACAGGCTATGACCGCACTGATAGTGATTGTATGCCTGATAGCCATACACGGATAAAAGCGGGAAAATAGCCGTCATTTGAAGGCTCTGGCGAAGTACATTCGCAATAGAAGTATCGTCCGAACGTTCATCGTAAGAATAAAGCGTCAGCACACTTCTTGCAAGAGTATTCATCATATCCTTTGACGGCGCTTTCATTATAATATCACGCACAAAACTTGTAGGAAGTGTTCTGTACTCTGCAAGCACCTTTCTAAAATTCTTAAGCTCTTGTTCGGTAGGCTGTTCGCCGAACATCAAAAGGTAGATGACCTCCTCAAAACCAAATCGGCCCTCACTTGTAAAGCCTTCAACAATTTCCTCAATGTCAACGCCGTGATAGTAAAGCTTACCTTCACACGGAATCATTTCGCCGTCGTCTATGGTATAAGACTTGACCTCACCAATCTCGGTAAGTCCTGTCAAAACACCACGTCCGCTCTTATAGCGCAGTCCACGTTTTACTTCATATCTGTCATAAAGCTCCGGATCAATATGTCCGTTTCCTTCACATTTTTGTGCCAGCTTTTCTATTTCCGGCGTAAGTTCTGAAAATCTGTTCATTTTTTTCTCCTCATCAGTTTTTTATTGTAAACGCAAGCCACAGACTAAGCGTATGCAGGCTCACATATCTTCTTCTCATTTTCTGTGCAGTTATGATTTGCTCCTGTGCTCTTACAATCTTTTTTTCATCAAATCTGTTTGAAATATTTATGAGCTTATCTATAAAATCGGTGTTTGCTACAAGATTTTTTGCATCGCTCTGAATGAGCATTATATCTCGTATAAAATCCTGCCAGAACGTCAGCACCAGGTCTGCATCGTCCTTGTTCCCTTCAAGAAAATCTGCAACAGAGTATGCCAAAATTTCATCATCTGAAAGCAAATCCTCAAGCTTTTCAAAAGCAGCAGCTCGTAAAGGGATAAAATTTTCACGTACAACTATTTTCTCAACGTTTCCGCAAACCCCTCCTGAATATCTTGCCAGAAACTCAATATTTTCTGTTTCTTTCGGGAAGTGTCTTTTTATATATTCTTTCACCTTTGCCTGTGATACCGGACTAAATCGCAACAGAGTACATCTTGAGCGGATTGTTAAAAGCAGCGTTTCGTGGTTTTCTGCAAGTATCACAAATACCGCATATTCCGGCGGTTCTTCCAAAACCTTCAAAAATGCATTTTGTGCCTGCTCATTCATATCATCGCCGTATGCAATAATATATACTTTTTTTCCGCTTTCATAAGGCTTTGTATATGCGTCTTTTACAAGCTCACGAATTTGGTCAACGGTTATGTTTTTCTTATCTTTTTGAGGGCTTATGATGCTTATATCGGGATGTGTTTCCGCCTTTGCCATAATGCAGCTGTTACATTGTGTACAAGGTGCAGCATCGCTTCTTTCACAAACTGATGCGGCAGCAAAAAGTCTGGCAGCTTCAAAGTGGCCTACGCCTTTTTCGCCTTCGAAGATATATGCGTGCGGCGACGTCCCGCTGCGGACATTCTTTATTAAGTTTTCCGCAATTTCTTCATGCAGGATTTCATAACCGTACATAACATCAATCCTCTATCTTATAACATTTTTTTGCGTTTTTAAAGGTAATATTTTCTACCTCTTTTACAGAAATTCCTTTTATTTGGGCAAGCCTTTCTGCCACATAATGAATATAAAGCGAGCTGTTTCGCTTGCCTCGATTCGGCTCTGGTGCTAAATATGGGCAATCGGTTTCGATGACAATTCTGTCAATAGGAACATGTTTTGCAACCTCTTGTACCTTTTTGGCATTTTTAAAGGTTACGGTTCCGCCAAAGGCAATATACATTCCCCAATCCAAAATTTCCTTTGCCATTTCGACACTTCCTGAATAACAATGGAAAATTCCGCCTACCGAAGAAACATTATGCGCTCTTAAAATGTCCATACAATCACCATGCGCATCACGGTCGTGAATTACAACAGGCAAATTCACTCTTTTTGCAAGCTCTATCTGCTCGGCAAACCACTTTTTCTGTACAGATTTTTCTACATCGTCATAGTAATAATCAAGTCCGATTTCGCCGATTGCCTTGACTTTAGGGTGCTTTGCATATTCTGCAAGAGTTTCAATATCGCTTTGTGTAAGATTTGCCGTTTCTTCAGGATGAACACCGACGCTTGCGTAGACAAACGAATACTTTTCGGCAATTTCGAGTACCTTTTTAACCGACCGCATCGAATCCGAAATATTCATAATATATCCCACATTGTTTTCCTGCATCATATCAAGGATTTCAAAACGGTCATCTTCAAATTTTGAGTCGTTATAGTGTGCGTGTGAATCAAATAGCATTTCTATTATTCTCCAAAAAGCTTTTTATTAAAATGGGTAATGCCTCAAAAGTGCAATCAAAATACCAAGCAGAGCGCCTGCAAAAACCTCTTTTGGTGTATGACCCAAAAGCTCCTTTAAGCGCTTATCTGTTTTTGCAAAATCAGCACGTTCCCATTCTTCTACAATCTTGTTTAATATTCTTGCCTGCTGACCTGCCGCACGTCTGACTCCTGCCGCATCATACATTACAACTATTGCAAAAACGACCGCTATCGCAAAGTCAGGGCCCGCAAAACCCTCTAAAATCCCAACCGAAGTTGCAAGGCTTGTGACAAACGAGGAGTGCGAACTCGGCATTCCGCCCGAACCTATAAATCGCCTGAAATCAACCTTTTTATATTTAATTACGGTGTGAATCACCTTCAAAAGCTGTGCAATAAACCATGCCAAAATACAGGTTACAAGCACACTTTCTTTCCAAAAATTCATAATTACGCCTTTCTTCCGACCAACTTATTGGCAAGAGCAATAAGTTCATCTGAATTGTCAAATATTTCAAGACTTTCTTTCGCCTTATTTGTGTATTCCTCCACAAGCTCTTGCGCTTTTTCAAGTCCGCAAAGAGTTATGTATGTGGATTTGTTGTTAGATGCGTCACTACCAATAGGTTTTCCAAGTTCTTCGCTTGTGCCTACAACATCCAGTATGTCGTCCTGTATCTGGAACGCAATCCCCAAATTATAGCAAAAGCTGTCAACCGCTGAAATTTCCTCATCATTTGCACCTGCAAGTATTGCACCGATTACACCTGATGCACGGATTAATGCTCCTGTTTTTAATGAATGGAGATATTTTAAAAGTTCTAAATCCTCATCATGGCTTTCAATGTCAACAACCTGACCACCGACCATTCCGTCAGCACCCGATGCCATTGCCAGACAATTTATCGCTCTTATGACACGTGCCGGCTCAATATCCTGCGTGCTCTTTGCGGCAACCTCAAAGGCTTTCGTTAAAAGTGCATCGCCTGCCAAAATAGCAATCGCCTCGCCAAAAACCTTGTGATTTGTCGGCTTCCCGCGGCGAAGGTCATCATTATCCATAGCCGGCAGGTCATCGTGTATAAGCGAATATGTGTGAATCATCTCAATCGCACAGGCAAACGGAAGTGCTATTTTTTCGTCTGCACCGCACATTTTTGCCGACATAAGCATAATTATCGGTCTTAATCGTTTTCCACCTGCAAACAGGCTGTATGACATAGCTTCGTAAATCTTTTTCTGGTGGTTTTCAATTTCTTTTACATACTCCCTCAAAGCATTATCTACCAAATCAATATATGTCTGCAATTTTATTCCTCCTCAGCGATAAAATCCTGTTTTTCGCCATTTATAAGAACTGATACCTTTTTTTCTGCCTTATCAAGCATTTCATTACAAGCTTTTGACAGTTTTATGCCCTTTTCAAAAAGTTCAAGACTTTCATCAAGTCCGGCATCGCCCTTTTCAAGCTTCTCAACTATTTTTTCCAGCTCTTTTATTGAATCTTCAAACATTGCCATTCTCCTTTACTACACATTCACATTCGCCGTCTTTTAGACGAAGTGAAAACTCTTTACCCTTTGCCATATCATTAATAGTTCTTATAACAGTTCCGTCCGGCTCCGTTGCAATCGCATATCCTCTTGCCATTACTGCAAGCGGCGAGAGTGCGTCAAGTTTTGCAAACAGCTCTGACATCACCTTTTTTCTTTCCGACATAGAAAGCTGAAAGCTTTTTTCAGCTTGTTTTATAAAGTTATCCAATCTCTGACGGCAATCGTCAATCATATCCTTTGGTGTACGAAGTGACAGCTTTTCTATATAAAGCCGTTTATTTTTAAGTGAGTTTATCTGCGCCGTTTTTATCTGATTTGACATAGTCGAAATCTTTGACATAAGCTCCAGCTGTGAAGGTACGGCAATCTCAGCCGCCGCAGACGGTGTTGGCGCACGAAGGTCTGCAACAAAATCTGCAATCGTGAAATCAGTTTCGTGACCAACCGCTGAAATAATCGGTATTTTCGATGCAAAAATCGCCCTTGCGACAATTTCTTCATTAAATGCCCACAAGTCCTCAATCGAACCGCCGCCACGCCCAACAATAAGCGTGTCGCATAAATTATGCTCATTAAAATATTCTATCCCATGAGCGATATTCGGCGCGGCATCTGCTCCTTGAACAAGCGACGGATAAATGATAATTTCGCAGTACGGGTAGCGCCTTGTAATAACATTTATAATATCACGAACCGCCGCTCCGGTTGTTGCTGTTATGACACCGACACGTTCTGGATATTGCGGAATCGGCTTTTTCATTCTCTCATCAAAAAGTCCCTCTTCTTCAAGCTTTTTCTTGAGCTGTTCATACGCAACATAAAGCTCGCCAACGCCGTCCGGAGTCATTTCGTTTATATAAAGCTGATATGTTCCGCTTTGTTCATAAACGCCTATCCTTCCGCGTGCTAAAACCTTCATTCCGTCCTCCGGCTTAAAGTTCAGGCTCATCGCTGCACTTTTAAACATAACAGCCTTTAAGACACCGCCATCGTCCTTTAAGGTAATATAAAGGTGTCCCGAATAATGCTCTTTAAAGTTTGAAATTTCGCCCTTTATCCAGATATCGTTAAGTGCAGTCTGCCCGTCAATTACACGCTTCATATACGCATTTAACTGACTGACAGTCGCCATAATCGGTTCCATTTATACTCCCTCCTATTAATAACAAAAGGTTTATCCCAAAAGTGCCTCCCTTCGGCACAGCTCCGCAATCCCCACTGCATTGTCACACGAAAGCTCGGAAGATGCAAAGTAAACCTTTGCGTTTATATTTTCATTAAAATATTCCCTTAAAAAACTATTTGACGACACTCCACCAACAAAGAGTATTCTTTCGGGATTTGCAAAATTCACAGCTTCAATGATGCTTTTTGCAATTAGCAAAAATGCCGATTTTGCTAAAAGTGCAGCATCTTCAGTTTCTGTCAAATTAAGAAGTTTGGTTTCCATTCCTGAAAAGTTTATAAAGCCGCTATCTACCGACGTTTTCAGTGCAAGCGGTTTTTGTGTGCAGGAATTACTTAGCGCATCAAGCTCTTTTCCGCACGGGAATTTCATACCCAGTTTAACTCCTAATCGGTCAATTAACTGCCCTGCTGAAATGTCCTTTGTTCCTCCAACAATTTCGGCATTAAAGCAGTTGTTTTTATATTCACAATTCAGGATTTCTGTTGTTCCGCCTGACAGGTGAACAGCCGTGAACGGATGCTCCAAAAGGTCTTCAAAGCCTCCTGATAAAATTCCTGCCATAATATGCCCGTCCTGATGTGAATACTCAAAAAGCGGAACGCCAAGCGACTTTGCTATAACTCTTGCAAAGCTCACACCTGCTAAAAACACAGGCATATATGAGCCTTGCTGGTTTCTCGGTTTTGCGGATACTCCGACAGCACTAATACCGGTCGTGTCAAGCCTTTCAAAGAGATTCGGCAACTCGTTTAAATGCACAAATACTCCGTCTGACTGGCGTATTCCGCGCATACCCTCTTTTATATCAATGATTTTTCTTATATTCTCGGTTTTATCACCTACAAGTGCAACCGATGTGGTATAATTTGACGTATCAATTCCAAGGTAAACACTCATTTTTTTACAACGCCTGCCAAAACACCGTTTACAAATGCCGACGAATCAGGATCATCAAACTTTTTAGCAAGCTCCAGTGCTTCGTTTATTGCAACCCTTTCAGGAACATCGTCAACATATTTTATTTCATAAATCGCAAGCATCAAAACCGCTCTTGCTACTTTTGAAATACGGTCCAGTCTCCAGCCATCAGCCAGATTTGCACCTATTATATCCGAAAGCTCATCATACTTATCCATAACCCCTAAAACCACATTTTTTATGTATGGCATAGAGCTGATACTTTGCGGTACTTCGTTCATCAGATTGTCAAACAAAAAGTCTACATCGTCGGTATGCTGATTAAGCTCAAAAATCAGCTTAAATGCCTCGCATCTCGCCTGGCTTCTTGAAAGTCTTTTGCTCATTTGTTTCAGTTCCTTTCCCAAAAATTGCGTTGGCTAACCGCCTGCAACCTATTTCTTTGCATACTTTTCCAATATAATTTATTATACCTTTTTTTTCTTAAAAAAGCAAGAAAAATACGCAAATTCCCATATTCCAAGTAAATTATTGACTAAAACTCGCAAATATGTTAATATTTAATATATAAAAATGCTTGTTTTATAGGAAGAAAGGTTGAGTTTTATGATTTATGTACTTTTGGTTGACGGCTTTGAAGATATTGAAGCATTAGAGCCGATTGATATTTTAAGAAGAGCCGAGATTGACGTTAAAACGGTCGGTGTTACTTCAAAGAGTGTTACTTCTTCACATAATGTAACTATTGAAGCGGATATTTTAATTGATGAAGTAGACAAAAACGATATGACAATGCTCGTTTTGCCGGGTGGTCCGGGGCATACCCGTCTTGATGACTCAAAAGCGGCTCACGAACTGATTTCTTATTCTGTAAAAAATAATATTTATATCGCCGCAATTTGTGCATCACCGTCCATTATAGGAAAGCTCGGTCTTTTAAATGGACTAAAATATACTTGTTTCCCTGGGTTTGAAAAATATGTTAAAGGCGGGATATTATCAGACGAAAAGGCTGTGCTTGACGGCAAATTCCTGACCGGAAAAGGTGCAGGCGCAGCTGCGGATTTTGGATTTAAAATGGTGGAGATTTTTAAAGGAAAAGAACTTGCCGACAGCTTAAAAAGCTCTATGCAGTATTAAAAAAACAGCTATGACAAACTTTGTTTGCCATAGCTGTTTTTAATAGGTTTCTTACAAAGATTTATTAATTTCTTCTGCATAACGCACTGTCTCCATAGCATCCCTTGCATACTTGTCTGCTCCGATTGAGTCAGCATATTCCTGGGTCAAGACAGCTCCGCCTACTACCACTTTGCACCAAGGTGCTTTTTCACGCAAAAGCTTAATGGTTTCTTCCATAGCAGGAACTGTTGTAGTCATCAGCGCACTAAGGCCCAAAAGCGGCGCTTTTGTTTTAATAACCATTTCAACAACAGCTTCCGGCAAAACGTCTTTTCCTAAATCAGCTACGCAAAAACCGTAATTTTCAAGAAGCAATTTCACTATATTTTTCCCTATATCGTGGATATCTCCGTGCACCGTCGCTATCACAAATGGACATTTCTGCGCCATTTCTGTCTTATTTTGTGCAACAAAATTTTTAATTTCTTCAAAGGAGGCTTTTGCCGCTTCTGCACTCATTAAAAGCTGCGGCAGGTAGACTGTCTTATTTTCAAAGCCTTTACCCACAATATCAAGTGCCGGAATTACTTCATTTTGCACGATAGAAAGAGGCCCAAAAGTCTTTAAAAGTTCTTTGGTGATTTCCTTTGCCTGTTCCTTTAGTCCCTTTGTAATAGCATTTTGAAGCATACTTTTCCCTAATTCCATATCTTTTTTAGGATTAGCCGCAACTGCTGTGACCGTTTCGGTAACTCCCGACATAAATTCAATATATTCTGCGCAGTTTTCGTCCATACCCGAAAGTGCTTTATGCGCAAAATACGTTTTCATCATATCAATAGAATATGGATTCATAATTGCTGCAGAAAGTCCGTTTTCAAGAGCCGCACAGAAAAATGTACTGTTTACAGCATCACGGCTGGGAAGACCAAACGATACATTCGAAACGCCAAGCGAGGTGTGGCAGCCCAGCCTATTTTTAATTATATTAAGTGCCGAAAGGGTGGTTTTAGCAGCATTTTTATCCGCACTTACGGTCATTGCAAGTGTGTCAAAAATTATATCTTTTTTCGATATTCCATACGTTTTAGCAGTATCTATAATTTTTTCCGCAATCCTTACACGTCCTTCGGCAGTGTCAGGGATTCCGTCTTCGTCAAGAGTCAATGCGACTACAACTCCGCCATACTTTTTCACAAGTGGAAATATTGCTTCCATACTCTCTTTTTTGCCGTTGACGGAATTTATCATCGGCTTTCCGTTATAGCGCCGCAAAGCCGCCTCCATGGCAACTGCATCAGAGGTATCAATCTGAAGCGGAAGATTGGTTACAGCCTGAAGCTCACAAACTGCCGTTTTTAACATTTGCGGCTCGTCTATGTCAGGCAGACCCACGTTTACGTCTAAAATATGAACACCCTTTTCCTGCTGGCTTATTCCTTCAGTCAAAATGTAATCTATGTCATTTTCCAAAAGAGCTTGTTTGAACCGCTTTTTGCCTGTCGGATTTATGCGTTCGCCGATAAGCACGGGAAAGTCACCAAAATTTACTGTATGCGTATACGAGGACACACAGGTAATATTTTTTTCCTCTATTTTTAAAGGTTTCAAATCGCCCACTTTTTCTGTCAACGCTTTAATGTATTCGGGTGTTGTTCCGCAGCATCCGCCTGCAACACGAACACCTTTTTCAATCAAAGTTTTGATTGCTTCTGCAAATTCTTCAGGTGAAACGTCATAAACAGTCCTTCCGTCCACACTTTTCGGAAGTCCTGCATTCGGCTTCAAAATCACAGGCACAGATGCACATTTAAGGAGCTTTTCAACAACTCCAGCAAGCTGGTTAGGGCCGAGCGAGCAGTTTGCTCCGATTGCATCCGCGCCCATACCTTCAAGCAACGCAACCATAGCCTCAGGCGATGCGCCGGTCATAAGGTTTCCGTCCTCGCCGTAGGCATTTGAAACGAAAACAGGGAGTGAACTATTTTCTTTTGCCGCTAAAAGTGCCGCTTTGGTCTCATAGCTGTCGTTCATCGTTTCAATATAGATAAGGTCTGCTCCATATTTAACACCGAGTTTTATAGTATGAGCAAAAACTGAAACAGCATCTTCAAAATCAAAATCTCCGTACGGTTTTAAAAGCCGTCCTGTCGGGCCAATATCAAGAGCAATAAATTTTTCTTTTTTAGATACTGAATTTTCCCTTGCCGTTTTTGCATTTTTGCAAGCAGCTTTTATTATTTCATCAAGCTCGGATAGCGAAAACTTCAAAGAGTTCGCTCCGAACGTGTTCGTGCTGACCACATTACTTCCTGAATTAAAATAATCGGTGTGAATTTTTATTATCGTATCGGGATGCGACAAATTCCACCTTTCAGGATATTCGCCCGGCAAAAGACCTTCCTTTTGAAGAATTGTTCCCATTCCGCCGTCTAAAAATATAATATTTTCTTTTAAATATTCTAAAATATTCATTGGTTATCTCTCCTGAAATCACAATCAATTTTATCACACGAGCTGCACGTATGAGTGCAATTTAAGGGTTTTTCCGACACGCCTATTATTGCCGTAACCGACTTTGACGGCGACATTAAAAGGCTTTCATTTAAGGATACGCCGATTTTTTTAGAGCAATCTAACGCGCGGAAAATATCGGCTTGCTTTTCAAGGCAAAAATCCCCATACCCAGGGCTAAATCTCGGCCTTATAAAGAGTTGTTTTCTATTAAAATCGTCTGCTAAATCCTTATTAAATACGTCACAAAGACTTTCAATCCGTTCTGCGCCGATTGCCTGAAAAACCACGGCTTTTAGAGGTGAAATCTTGCCGTATTTTGTGATAAGTCTGTCAATTCCGATGCCCACAGTGGCGGCAAAAACAATCGCCGTTTTGCAAGCCGAAAGATTTTTTGACAGGGCATCGCTTAAGACTTTCATAAACGGGAATTTTACTTCATTTTGTAACAATGAAATTTCAAATTCTGCATAACAAATTCGGTAAGTAAGCATATTCTTACATTCTTCTATGCACTCATCAATAAGGTCTAAAATCCCGTCAAATTCTTCTTTGCATCCGGCATATCTCAAAATTTCCTTTTTATTAAATTCGGGCGCATCATAAATTTTCGTAAAAACAGTATTCATCATTTTCCTAAAATATCGGACAGATTGCTCTGTATCTTTTCGGCAACATCAGGCTTATTCATCGAGTAAACATGGACATTAGTGATGTTGTTGGCATAAAGGTCGATTATCTGGTCGGTTGCGTATGCAATTCCTGCCTGCTTCATAGCGTCAGGGTCAGAGCCGAACTTATCGACAAGGCTCTTAAACCGCTGCGGCATAAATGAACCGGAAAGCTTAATCGCTCGTTCAATCTGATTTGAGTTTGTTATCGGCATAATCCCTGCCACCACAGGAACGGTTATTCCAGCTTCTCTGATTTTATAAAGGAAGTTATATAAAAGGTTGTTATCAAAAAACATTTGCGTGGTCAAAAATTCACAGCCTGCGTCTACTTTTTCCTTTAAGTACTTAATATCCTCTTTTTGATTTGTGCTTTCGGTATGTACTTCAGGATAACACGCACCGCCAATACAAAAATCAGCACCGCTTTCTTTTAGCTCACGTACGAGATCAATCGCATGGCGGTAATGCCAATGGCTTCTGTCGGCGCCTTCCATTTCAGGTGTCAGGTCACCTCGAAGAGCCATTACATTTTCAATGCCCGCATTTTTCATATCCAGAATTCGCTCTTTTACCGTCTCGCGAGTAGAGGAAACACAAGTTAGGTGTGCAAGCATTGAGACACCGTACATTTTCTTTATGTTCTTTGCAATATCAAGCGTATATTTGCTCGTACCGCCGCCCGCGCCGTATGTTACACTCATAAAGGCAGGTTTTAGCGCGGCAATTTCTTCGGTTGCTGTTTTTACACTTTCAAAAGCCGTATCGGTCTTTGGCGGGAACACCTCAAAGGATAGCGACAGCTTATCGTTCTTTAGCAAATTTACAAGTTTCATTGATTTCAACTCTTTCGTATTATTTTACTAAAGTATATCACATTTTTTCGCTTATAACAAGCAATTTCTTGTATTTACCAAAAAAATCACCTTCTTTAAAAGAAAGTGATTTTTTTATTGTTTATTCAGGATACTTTTCTTATAATTTTATCGGCGGTTTTAGACAGCATTTCAAAATCTGTAATGCGCTCCAAGTAGAACTCACGTTCTGCCATACAAAGATTTCCAAGCCTCAAATGTGCAAGCCCCTCGGAAATTTTGTACTTGTATTTCCACGCTACCATATCAAGCTCTTTTTCAAATTTTTCATCAATTCCCGAAAGCCCCGATTCTTCATAGAAATCAAGAATTGTATCTGTCCTTTTTTCTGGGAACATTTCGTGTGGAGCTGTTGAGTCGAAAACGCAGAAAGAAAGCTCAGGGACCACCACCATATCAAGGCTGTCTTTATCGAAGCTGCAATAATATACCTCAGTTTTAAAACCAGCCGCATTCGCCGTTTTTGCAAGCTTTTTTAAAAAGGTTGACTTCCCTGTTCCAGGTCTTCCTTTAATAAAATAGCGTCTGTCAAGATTTTGTGTCAGGTTTTCTATATAATTCACCGAGCCGTCAACAGTTGAAGCACCAAAAAACCGCTCAAAATTGTATATGCCCGTCTTCCCTTTGTTATCTTTAATGAGTTCTGAAATCACGCCGTTTGAATAATTTTGAAGACGTACAAAGTCCATATTTTTGTTGTAAATCTTTTCCCAGTCGTCGTGAATTTCCTTTGCCACACCATACGCATCATAAAGACCTTTGTATGCGGCTTTTGCGTTTTGAAAGAGTTTATCCAAATGCTCCTTTTCACAGTCGAGTCTCTTTAAATTCAAAAACGCATCCGCATCAATAATTTTCGAGCCTGCGGCTTCTCCTAGCGCGGCTTTGTCTACTATCGCAAATTTCTTATCCCTTACTATGACAGCATCAAACAACTTTATATTAAACGGCGACATAACACATTCCGTTTCACAAGAATTAGCAAAATGATTTGCAACCGTTTCCATTAGTTTTGATTTTGCGGTTTTGGAGATTCCGTTTATAATATAAATGTCTGAAATATTTTTTAAATTGTTTATCATAAGATTTGTGCACCCCGATGAAGTGTTTGCACGCGCAAAATATTTTTTCTGCATAATCTGGCTTCCTTTCAGTTAATTTTCACCACTATTATATGCAGAAATTGCCACAGGGTTTCGCACTATTTTTATTTCAGGCTTTAAATTTATTGATCCATTCTAATATTTCATCAAATTTCATACTGCCCGATGCAACAGACATACCCAAATTTACTACATCATCATTTGAGCAGTTAATTTTAATTCCTTCTGCCTCTAAAAACGTGAGCATTACATATACTCCTATTCTCTTATTGCCATCAACAAAAGCATGATTGGATATAAGTGAAAATCCCAAGCTAGCAGCCTTTTCTTCCTTTGTCTTATATAATTCTTCACCGCCAAAAGTAGCATAAGCATTATTGATTGCACTTTCCAAAAGCCCAACATCTCTGAGTCCGACACTTCCACCTGTTTCTTGCGCAATCATTTGATGCAGCATCAGCACTTTTTCCTTCTGTATTTTTATCATTTTGCCAACTCCTCAAAAGCAGGTTTAAACCTCTTCATTATTCTTTTTGCTGCTATATCAATCTTTTCATCATCAGTAATTTCAAAATAAGAATTTGAGTCAACGTCAATTAATAAAAATTTTGGTCTGTTATTCTTAAATATTACTGCCTGACCGTTCCTTTCTGCCACTCTTGCAACTTTAGAGAAATTTTGATTTGCTTCTGTCATAGTTGTGATAGTTTCTGTGTTAATATTCATAGCATTCCTCCAATCAATTTATACAACAAATACATCCTATATTTATATTATATACAAATTTTAAAACATTGTCAATAAATATACAAATAATTATTTTTTTAAAATTTGTAACTTCCCTGCACTAATGAATTTTTTTCGATACTCAAAAAAGAAACAACACATTCTGTTTCTCGTTTGCATTACTCTGTCTTAATATTCGAAAAAAATTCTACACCAAATCTGACTTAACCTGCGCATATAAAGCGAGTTGTCGAAGTTTTGCGGCTTTTACTTTGTAAAAGACGACGAAACTTGCGACCTGTCCGAAGCCGCTGCACTACGGGTTCGGGTGTCCCGACGACTTTTCGTACTTTTGGTCGGGCAAAAGTACAAACACATAAAAACACATTCGAATACATTCAAACATCTTCAAACATCTTCAAACACAAAAAATACACAAAATACACAAAATACACAAAAGTACATAAAAAAATCGGTTGGGATTTCCCAACCGATTTTAGTATCAATTATAAATTGATTATTGAATTACCACTCAAATTCAACAAGATTTCCTGCAGCAGCTGCTCCTGCATCATTGCCATCTGCTAAGAATGCATTATAAACACCCTGAGCCTCAGCGCCTGCACCACCGGCTACACCAGGAGTACCAGCATCAACAGCACTTACTGTGATGATATCTTCAACATCAAACTTGCTAACTTCAAGTGTTGGCTTAACATAATATTTCATTTTTGTTTCTCCTTTACAATAATATGAATTACTGTGCATCTGCCCATGTGCAATTAATTGCAGCAGCAACACCTG
>JAZQEC010000001.1:0-30396 GCA_045538755.1 Clostridia bacterium | reverse complement strand
GTGGACTACCAGGGTATCTAATCCTGTTTGCTCCCCACGCTTTCGAGCCTCAACGTCAGTTATCGTCCAGTAAGCCGCCTTCGCCACCGGTGTTCCTCCTAATATCTACGCATTTCACCGCTACACTAGGAATTCCGCTTACCCCTCCGACACTCCAGCTGTACAGTTTCCAAAGCAATCCCGTGGTTGAGCCTCGGGTTTTCACTTCAGACTTGCACTGCCGTCTGCGCTCCCTTTACACCCAGTAAATCCGGATAACGCTTGCCCCCTACGTATTACCGCGGCTGCTGGCACGTAGTTAGCCGGGGCTTCTTAGTCAGGTACCGTCGTCTTCTTCCCTGCTGATAGAGCTTTACATACCGAAATACTTCATCACTCACGCGGCGTCGCTGCATCAGGGTTTCCCCCATTGTGCAATATTCCCCACTGCTGCCTCCCGTAGGAGTTTGGGCCGTGTCTCAGTCCCAATGTGGCCGGTCGCCCTCTCAGGCCGGCTATGGATCGTCGCTTTGGTAGGCCGTTACCCCACCAACTGGCTAATCCAACGCGGGTCCATCCCATACCACCGGAGTTTTTCACACTGGAAGATGCCTTCCTGTGCGCTTATGCGGTATTAGCAGTCATTTCTAACTGTTATCCCCCTGTGTGAGGCAGGTTACCCACGCGTTACTCACCCGTCCGCCGCTCAGTCACTCTTCAATCCGAAGAAATCAAAGTGCTTCGCTCGACTTGCATGTGTTAAGCACGCCGCCAGCGTTCATCCTGAGCCAGGATCAAACTCTCATAAAAAAAGTTGATCGAAGTCAGAATTAACACTTGGCTAATTCATCCCTAATTTACTGTTAAATAGGTTATCGATCGTTCAAAATTAAAAATAAAACTTTGAATTTTCGAGGATGTGTTCTACTGTTCAGTTGTCAAAGTGCTGTGCTGTCGTTTCGCGACAGCCTGATTAGGATACCTCATCCTTCTGATCTTGTCAACACCTTTTTTTTATTTTTTTTCAGATGCTGCTGATCAGAAACGGAGAAGGAGGGATTTGAACCCTCGCGCCGGTTTCCCGACCTACACCCTTAGCAGGGGCGCCTCTTCGGCCTCTTGAGTACTTCTCCATAGATAAAAAATGCATACAAGAAAATTGTTGCCGAGACAATTTGATTTGTATGCCTACTCACATATTAAATAAAAAGTGGAGGAGAGAGTGGGATTCGAACCCACGGACGCTCGCACGTCACCGGTTTTCAAGACCGGCTCTTTCAACCGCTCAGACATCTCTCCAAGTGTTGTTCTTTACAACAGAAATTATTATACCAAAAAATTATTTAGTTGTCAACACTTTTTTAAAATTATTTTTCTTGATTTTTTTGAGCTGCTTCCCACTCTGCCTTTTCCTTCGCCACGGCCTCGTTATATGCATCCCAGTCATCAATCCAATCCTCGTCAGCCCTGACCTTCCCTTCAAAGTACGGCACGTTATCGGCAAAATAGCGCGAAAATTTTTCCGAGCCTCTTTGATTTAAGTGCGTTTCGTCAATAAAATCACGTGCAAGCTCAAGCTTTATGTCGTCATAAAGTTCATTGTAGTCAACAAAGGTTACTTCGTTTTCATCAGCAATCTTTTCAACAGCATTATAATAGCTCTTTTCCGCAGGCGTGCAGTTTGACGGTGCTTTTACAAGCATAAGCTCCACGCCGTTATTTTTGCACAGTTCAATTATTTTATACAAATACTTCTCGTTCTTTTCGTAAAGCTCGGCAATCCCTTCATTTCCTGTAATATTTGGCCCAACCTGCTGCGGATATTCAGGAGTTAAAACAACCTGTCCTTTTGCAAAATCATGCATTTCGGACTTTTTATACTTAAAATCATCAGCTGTAAGTGCATTCCAGCGGGAATGATATTTTGCAAATCTAAACACAAGATTAAAGCGTTCTCCCTTTGGTGCTGATGCGCGAATAAGCTCAAGCTTATTCAGTGAAAACGGCATATTATCGCAAAAGGTATGGTTTACCTCTTCTTTTGCATATTCTTCAGTTTTTGAGAGCATCAAAATATCCACCACCGCCAAATCCGGTTTTTGTGTTTTAAATGCATCTACCATATAGTGATAAGTCGCCCAGATAGGCTGCTGCTGTGTGGCAAAAACATAGCTTTTCACACCTGTCTTTTCCCAAATAACCAACGGATTAAAGTTACAAAATGCATTCGAAGAGCCAAAAATCAAAACATCATACTCATTTTCCGGTGCGTTATAAAATCCGTCTACTTTGGCCGTCACATTCCACCAACCCTCGATAGATTTTCTGCTAAGTACCCTGTCGGCGCACGAAAAAAGCGCCGCAAATATTAAAACAAAGGATATTATCCCAACTGCTCTTTTCATGCAATACCTCCATTAGAACTGAAAATAAATAAACTGGCTTGCCGCATATTCCGGCCCATAAATACCGAAAATCAGTACAGCAAAAATCAATGCGTAATATATAGGCCAACGTGCCAAAAGGTGCATTTCTTCTACCTTTTGAAGCATAGAGCCACCTCTTTGCTCCTGCAGGCTTACACACAAAAGCGTCAAAACAGAAATCACCAGCACAATCAAGTTTGGCGCATCAAGACCCATCGTGGTAAGACCTGCGCCGTAAAGTGTCCAAGGGTTAAATTCCGTAAAAATTCTTTTTATAACTAAAATCGCCTGCGTCATATTATCGCTTCGGAAGAATATCCACGCAAGCGTAACAAGAGCAAACGTCAATACCCTTTGAAAAATCTTGTATTGCGGCGCAGTTCTATCAATATTTACCAGCTCGCATATTAAAAGCCTCACATTTTTGGTAAGCCCGCCAACAATTTGATAAATTCCGTGAATAGCGCCCCATATAACAAAATTCCAGCTTGCGCCGTGCCAAAGCCCGCTTACAAGAAAAACCGTCATCAAATTAAAGTATTTCCTGAATTTCCCTTTCCTGTTTCCGCCCATCGGAATATACAGGTAATCCTTAAACCAGCTTGACAGCGAAATATGCCATCTGCGCCAAAACTCTGCAATAGACGTTGACAGATACGGCTGTTCGAAGTTTTTCATAAGCTCAAAGCCCATAACCTTTGCCGCACCCTGTGCAATAATCGAATAAGATGCGAAATCACAATAAATCTGTATCGCAAAGCAAATTGTCGCAACCGAAAGCAAAAGCCCGCTATAATTTTCCGGCGTTTCATACGCAGTATTTACTAAAATCGCCGCCCTGTCGGCTATAACAAGCTTCAAGAAAAATCCCCAGAGCATCATCAAAAGGCCGCTCCTTGCGCGGTTATAGTTAAAGGAATGCTTTTCACTAACCTGTGTCAAAAGATTTTTAGACCGCTCAATCGGCCCTGCTACAAGCTGTGGAAAGAAGGACACGAACAGCGCATACTTGAAAATGTTTTTCTCGGGTGCAAGCTCTTTTCTGTAAACGTCCATTGTATAAGAAAGTGCCTGAAAAGTATAAAAAGATATTCCAACAGGCAAAATCACATCAAATTTCGGTGTAAGCACGCTCATTCCGAGCATCTGTCGAAGCATATTGATGTTATCCATTGTAAAATAGAAGTACTTAAAATAAAACAGTATTGCAAGATTAAGGGTAAAGCTTATTCCCACCATAATCTTTCGCGAGAGGGTGCTTTTACACTTATCAATAACAAGTCCGCTTATATAGGTTATGATTGTTGATGTAGCCATCAACAGCGCGTACTCGGGATTCCAGCACATATAGAAATAGTAGCTGGCACCAAGAAGCCACAAATACCTTACCTTATGCGGAATTAGAAAGTACACTAACGTTACAATCGGGAAAAATATTAAAAACTCAAGCGAATTGAATAACATTAAGCATACCTCCTTTTAATGTTAATTACCACGGCTTTCCAACCAGATTATAAGTACCGAAACATCACTCGGCGAAACGCCCGAAATTCTTGATGCCTGCCCTAAAGACTTCGGTTTTATCTTATTAAGTTTCTGCCGCGCTTCAAGCCTAAGTCCGTGAATAGCGGAATAGTCACAATCATCAGGCAAAAGCTTGTTTTCCATTTTTTTAAACTGTTCAACTTGCTGTTGCTGACGTTTTATATATCCGTCATATTTAAGACGGATTTCCGCCTCCTCACAAACGGCATACGGCAAATCAGGCCGCTCTAAATCAACCTTTTCGAGCTTTGCATACGTTATTTCAGGTCTTTTTAATGCCTCAGACATTCTTATGCCCGTCTTAACTGGCGTCGTCCCATTTTCTTCAAAAACAGGATTTATGACAGCAGGCGACAAAACAACTCCGCAAAGCCTTGAGACCTCTTTTTCAATCATATCCATTTTATCAAGGAATTTCTTGTAACGCTCCTCCGAAATAAGCCCTGCGCGGTAGCCAATCGGAGTCAATCTCTCATCTGCATTATCCTGACGAAGCAGAAGTCTGTATTCACTTCTTGACGTCATCATTCGATACGGCTCATTTGTGCCTTTGGTAACCAAATCATCAATCAATGTCCCGATATATCCGTCGTAACGTCTAAGCGCAACAGGTTCTTCTCCTTTTAGTTTAAGCGCGGCATTTATTCCCGCAATAAGCCCCTGTGCTGCGGCTTCTTCATATCCGCTTGTGCCGTTAAACTGTCCTGCACCGTAAAGCCCGTGCCAATCCTTAAATTCAAGGGTTGGATAAAGCTGTGTCGGGTCACAGCAATCATATTCGATAGCATACGCAGGTCTCATAATTTCAACATTTTCAAGACCCTTTATTGTACGAAGCATTTTAAGCTGGATATCTTCAGGGAGTCCTGTAGAAATACCCTGTGCATACATTTCCTTTGTATCACTTCCCATCGGCTCCATAAAAAGCTGATGGCGCGGTTTTTCACTGAATTTAACAACCTTGTCCTCGATAGACGGGCAATATCTTGCGCCGACACCCTCAACTCTTCCGCTGTATGTCGGTGTTCTGTCCAAATTATCAAGAATAACCTTGTGCGTTTCTTCATTTGTATAGGTAAGCCAACAAAATGCTGTGTTTGTGCCAACATTCTCAGTTTCAAAAGAAAATGGGACAATATTATCGTCACCAAGTTCCTTTTCCATGGCATCATAATTTAAGGAATCACCGTGAATCCTCGCCGGTGTTCCTGTTTTAAACCGCCTTATTTCAATACCTTTCGCCTTTAAATTGGCAGAAAGCCCGTTTGCCGGGAATGTTCCGTCAGGGCCGGATTCTCGTTCATATTCGCCAATCATAATTTTGCCCTTTAAGTACGTCCCTGTGGCAATAATAACAGCTTTCGCTCCATATTTCGTGCCAAGATGCGTAACAACTCCGCAGACATTCCTGTTTTCATCTAAAATGACGTCAACAATTTCGGCTTGCTTAATCTGCAAATTCGGCTGATTTTCAAGTCTCTTTTTCATTTCACGGTGATAGCTTTTTCTGTCAATTTGCGCTCTTAATGAATGAACTGCCGGACCTTTCCCGACGTTCAGCATTTTTGACTGAATAAAAGTAGCATCTGCGGCCTTTCCCATTTCGCCGCCAAGTGCGTCTATTTCACGCACAAGATGACCTTTTGCCGTTCCGCCGATACTTGGATTACATGGAAGGTTTCCTATTGCATCAAGACTTATTGAAAACATAACCGTTTTCATCCCGAGCCGCGCTGCTGCAAGCCCTGCCTCAATTCCCGCATGGCCCGCTCCGATTACGCAAACGTCATAGCTCGCCAAAAATTCCTCAGACATTTATTCGTCACTCTCCTCAACTTTGCGTGCATCAATAATCTTGTGCTTTATCACTCTTGTTGTATAAAAATCAATCGGGAATCGCATCATACTTATCCACGCCAAAAACGCAACAAGGATAATCCCAATAGGCGCTAGTCTCCCAAGTACTAAATAGGAACAAAGGACAACCAATGCAGTTAAAACCAAATTCATCGGCATATTCGCAAGCGCCATTATTAATGCATTTTTATAGACTTCACGAAGACTGTTTTCAAAAGTGACAGCGAACTGATACATATAAAAATGCATAAATGTGTAAATTGTCATACAAATTATTACAAGGAACATCACATAAACAAAAATAGTATTTGTTTGTGCTAACTTGAAATAGAAGCTTATCGCATTTGTTCCAAGCAGGAAAACGGCGACGTCTACCAAAAGGAAAACAAGGCTGTATTTGAAGTTTTCTTTTGCCTTTTTGAAAAAGTCATACACAATCCATGCGTGCTCTTCCCTCGCGAAGCTGCGTAGGATATACGTAAAGCCGGCAGATACAGGCCCTGTACCCCACAAAATCGCCAGCACGGTCGCCAGCATGGCAGAAAGATGATTTACTTCATCAGGTTCAAGACTCGGAAGCACCGATGCAGAAATTGAAAAAATCAAGAAGTGATATATAATCAAAACAGGCAGACTTGTCAAAAAATACAGCATATTTGCCTGTAAAAGCTTGCCGAATTTTCTTCCCAAAAGCTCAATATACAGAAAAGGCGCTTTCTTCTTTGGCGCATCTTTATCTATACCCTTGCCTGGTTTATCATAGTTAAAAAACAAACCCATTTTTTATCCCTTTCTAACAAATCATAGTCACAGGTATTGTATCATAAATTTATTTGTGTTACAATATATTCACGGTATTTGTTACAAAAAATTAAAAAAGGGGGCTTTTTGTTGAAGGAAGTAGTTATAAAGAGAAACGATGCAGGCCAACGTCTGGATAAGTTCCTGACTAAACTTTTACCGAATCTGCCGCAGAGTATGCTTTACAAAAGCCTCAGAAAAGACTGCATTAAGGTAAACGGCAAGCATATAAAAGATGGTGCTTTTAAAATACATGAGGGTGATATTTTAAAGCTGTACTTAAAGGATGAATTCTTTGAATCGCCCGACCCTGACACAGCTTTTATGAAAATCACACCCCGTCTTGACATTGTTTATGAAGACGAAAATATACTTTTAGCGGATAAAAAACAAGGAATGTGCGTTCATGCGGACGATTCCGGCTCAACCGACACTCTCATTGAGCATATAAAGGCATATTTATGGAAAAAAGGCGAGTTTCTTCCGGAAGAAGAAAACACCTTTGTTCCGTCGCTTTGTAACCGCATTGACCGAAACACCGGAGGGATTGTTATTGCGGCAAAAAATGCAGAATCGCTCCGTATTCTCAACCAGAAAATCAAGGATAGAGAGCTTGAAAAATCATATTTGTGCCTTGTTTACGGACACCTTGACAAAAAAAGCGGCACGCTTTCGGGCTATCTTTTTAAGGACGAGCAGAAAAAACAGGTTTTTGTTTACAGCTCACCAAAAAAAGGCGCAAAATCTTACTCGACAAAGTATAGAGTGATAAAGGAATATCCCGAATATTCAATGGTTGAAGCAAGGCTTGAGACGGGTAGAACGCATCAAATCCGTGCCGGCTTTGCTGCCATCGGGCATCCGCTTTTGGGCGACGGGAAGTACGGAACAAATGAGATAAACAAGCGGTTTCCATATAGCGGACAGGCACTTTATTCATATAAGCTAAAATTCAACTTCAAAACCCACGGCGGAATACTCGAATATTTGAACGGACAGGAGTTTGAGGTGGAAAATGTAGTGTTTGCCCAAAGATGATACTTTTACACCATCAGGCTATACGCAACCTGCCGATGAATTTCACCAAAACGCAGATGCCATAAATACAACAAACGCAAAAATATATTTATATAAAGCCTTTTAATCCAAAGCTGAATACATAATTATTGACAAGAAAGAAAAAATATGATATATTAAATATGCTAAACAATTCTTGAATAAAACAGAGTTTGTGGGTATTTTTGTCTTATGGCAAAAATGCTGGCTCTATTCCCGCTTACTTTGTTTTAGGTTAAGGAATTGTTTAGCGACTATCGGAGCTGTGCATTTTTCGGGTGTACTTTCCGTACACCCTTTTTTAATACATAAAAGCTCCGAATGTTACCACACGCAAAACGCCCTGCCACACAGCAGGGTGTTTTGGATTTTAAACAAAAAACTCCGCAATATTGCGGAGTTTTTAATTACTTTAAATATTCCTATTAGAACAGCATTGTTATATAGCTTTGTGCCCAGACAACTAAAATGATAATCGGAAGAATATACTTAACATAAATTCTTACCCAGTTCGGGAATTTAAGACCCTTACCTGTATTTGCTTCATTCATAAAGTTGCTCCAGCCCCAACCAAACTTGTTATAGGTACAGAAGATTACATACGCAAGTGCGCCAAGCGGAAGAATATTGTTGCTTATGATAAAGTCTTCAATATCCATAATTCCTTTTCCGCCCCATGATACCCACGAAAGCACGTTAAATCCTAAAATCGCCGGCAACGCGAGCACAATCATCAGCACAATATTAATAAGCGCAACCTTTCTTCGGCTTAGCTTTGTTAGTTCAAGCCAGAAGGACATAATGTTTTCAAACACTGCAATTACAGTTGAGAATGCCGCAAAAATCATAAACAAGAAGAACAGTGTTCCGATAATTCTTCCGGCAGGCATTGCGTTAAATATACTTGAAAGCGTTGTAAATAAAAAGCTTGCGCCGACTGTTCCTGCATCTGCAGTAACACCGTTATTGTAGGTAAAGCACGCAGGGAAAATAATTAATCCTGACATAAGTGCGATAAATGTATCAAGACCCACGATTGTTACTGCTTCGCCTGTGAGTCTGCGGTCTTTTCCTATATAGCTTCCGAAAATTGCAATAGAGCCCATACCAATCGAAAGTGTGAAGAATGCCTGTCCCATAGCGGCAGAAATAACAGTCCAAATTCCTGATTTTTGAAGATTTTCCAAAGACGGAATAAGGTAGAACTTGAGTCCTTCTGCTGCATTATCCAAAGTACAGCTGTAACCTGCAAGAACTATCATAAGTGCAAAAAGTGCTATCATCATTACTTTTGTAATCTTTTCAACACCCTTTTGAAGACCAAGCGAGCATATTCCAAAGCATATCAGAATAACTACGGCTGTTGATGCGAAAATCTTCCAAAAGTCCGTAACAGTTGCTCCAAACAGGTCGCCGAGCTGTTCTCCCTGAAGAGACATTATCGAGCCGCTCAAATACTTGAAGAAATAAATTATCATCCAGCTTGAGATAACGGTGTAGAACATCATAAGGAGGTAGTTTCCTGCGATGCCCACATATTTCATAAAGTGCCACTTTTGTCCCGGCTTTTCCAAAACGTCAAAGGAAGACGCAATACTTCTCTGACTTGCTCTTCCAACAGCAAGTTCCGCTGTCATTGCCGGAAGTCCCAGCAAAATAAGAAACGCAATGTAAATTAAAACAAAGATTGCTCCACCATAACTTCCTGTAATAATTGGGAATCGGTAAACGTTACCAAGCCCTATCGCACAGCCTGCAGAAATCAAAATAAATCCCAGACGTGAGCCAAATTTTTCTCTTTCCATAAAAATTCCTCCGTAACATTTTTTATGATTACATAATACCATATATTTTTACTTTTTACAAGTTCTTTTTAAAGTCACAATTCCAACCTCCGGCTTATTTCCCCATCTCGGAAGCGGAAGAGTATTGCTGATGCCTCTGTTTATAAGCATTGTCGTCTGACCCCATGTCACCTTGCCAAAGCAATATTTAGGGAAAATCATTCTTTTCCCCGAGAAAAGTGCCGACGATGGCGCTAAAAGCCCGCCAAGCTTTCCAATACGCATTTGACCGCCATGCATATGTCCTGATAAAATAAGATCATATCCCAGCCCTTTTATATCATCGAACAAATTAGCTCTGTGAAAAAGCAATATCTTATATCCTTCATACCCGGCGAGGCAGGAAAGGTTTTGTTTCAAAATGTCTCTAACCTCTGCCGGCTTGCGCGAAACAGGATCATCGACACCGAAAAGCGCTATTTCGTCATCACCCTTTCCAATTAAAGTCATTTCATTTTCTAAAAGCCTTGCACCCATTTTTGTAAAAACTTCGAATATTTCGTCCTTATCCTCGCGCCATACGTCATGGTTGCCTGTAATAAAATACACAGGCGAAATTTTTAAAAGCTCCTTCATCAAAGCCTCGACTTTAGGCGCAGGTTTTTTGTCATCGTGAAGAATGTCACCGGTTATGACTGTTATATCGGGCTTTTCTGCGGAAATTATTTCCAAAACCCCGCCGGCAGGCTGCGAATGCGTATCTGAAATATGCGCAATCTTAAATCCTTCAAACCCCTTTGGGATTTTCGGCGACACTACCTCGTATTCAATTTTTTCGGCAATGCCTGCCGGGAATCTCGGTCTGTTCAAAGTCGCATCCTCCTACCAAAATTATCTCCCTATTATTCTATCATTTTTTTGCGGAAAAGGCAAATATATATTGTATTTTTTTTCGAAATATGTTAAAATAAAAGATATTATAAATTGTGGAGGCAATATGGCAAATTATGTAGAAGGCGCCGAGATACAGCGGCAACAAGCCTTCCTTTGTAAAATAAAGGAAATAAATGATGATTTTTATGCAAAAAACGGCAGAAAGCCGCTTGCGAACACCGAAACCTACGGTTGTCAGCAAAACGAGAATGACACAGAGCGAATTCGTGGTATGCTTTTTGAGGCTGGCTATGACTTCTGCGACACAGCAGAGGACGCAGACTTGGTTATATATAACACCTGTGCCGTGCGTGAAAATGCGGAAGACAGAGTCTACGGCAGGCTTGGCATATTAAAACACATAAAAGAAAGCCGCCCCGACCTTGTAATCGGGCTTTGCGGCTGTATGGTGCAGCAGGAGCATATTGTGAAAAAAATCAAGAAAATTCACAATCACGTGGACTTGATTTTCGGAACGCACGCACTCTATAAGTTGCCCGAGCTTTTATATTCCGCTCTTACCGAAAAGCAATCCGTAGTTGACATCGAAAACTCGGAGGGCAGAATTTTCGAGGATATGCCGATACTCCGTGATTCCTCCGACAAGGCTTGGGTGAGCATTATGTACGGTTGTAACAACTTCTGTTCATACTGCATCGTGCCTTATGTCAGAGGACGTGAAAGAAGCAGAACTCCCGAAAAGGTCCTCGGCGAGATTGATTCTCTCGTCAAAAAGGGTGTTACCGAAATTTGTCTTTTAGGGCAGAACGTAAACTCCTACGGCAAGGATTTAGAAGAGGATATTGACTTTTCCGACCTTTTAAGAATGGTAAACGAAATTGACGGTGTCAGGCGCATTCGTTTTATGACCTCTCACCCTAAGGATTTTTCCGACAAGCTCATTGACACGATGGTAGAATGCGAAAAGGTTTGTCCGCAGCTTCATTTGCCGTTTCAGGCAGGAAATAATCGTGTCCTTTTAGAGATGAACCGCAAATATACAAAGGAAGAATATCTCGAAAAGATAGAAAAGGTGAAAGCTCGAATACCTAATATCTCGATTTCAACCGACATCATTGTCGGCTTTCCGACCGAGACAAACGAAGACTTTTTAGACACGCTTGATGTGCTTCGAAAAGTTGAGTTTGACAGTGTTTTCTCATTCATCTACTCTCGCCGTGAAGGCACGCCTGCGGCAAAGCTTGACTTTGTCCTGACAGATGACGAAATTCATAAAAATTTCAACACTCTGCTCGAAGTCCAAAACGAGATTTCAAAACGCAAAAATGACGCATACCTCGGCAGAATTTGTGAGGTTTTAGTTGACGGAGTCAGCAAAAACAATGACGAAATGCTTTCGGGCAGAACCGATACAGCAAAAATTGTAAACTTTAAGGGCGATAAATCGCTAAAAGGAAAATATGTTAATGTTAAAATCACCGAAGCTCATACATGGAGCTTAAACGGCGAACTTATATAACGAAAGGAAGTAAATAAAAATGACACTTTTAGAAAAAGCACATGAACTTGGAGAAATGATTAAGGACAGCGAACAGATGAAGGCATTAAAAGAGGCTGAAGAAGCGCAGGCAAATGATGATGACGCAAAGATGCTGGTTGAAGAATTTAACCTAAAAAGAATGAACCTTGCCCGTGATATGCAAGAAGGCAAGCTTTCACAGGAAGATGCTATAAAGAAGAATAACGATGCATTTAACGAAATGGTTGAAAAGTCAGAGGTTATCAAAAACTACGTTGAAGCAAAAAAGGCATTTGACAAAATGGTTAACGGAGTAAACAGCGTAATTAACCTTTATATTATGGGTGAGCAGGGCGGCTGCACACACGACTGCTCTTCCTGCGGCGGTTGCCACTAATAAAAATTTACAGACGACCGCTTGATATAAAAATCAGGCGGTTTGTGTGTTTTTAGACGGCCAATAATACAAGAATAGGAGATTTTATATGGCAGAGGAAAAGCTGTCGCCTATGATGAGTAGGTATTTACAGACAAAGGAAGAATATCCTGATTGTATTTTGTTTTACCGACTCGGCGACTTTTACGAAATGTTTTTTGATGATGCTCTCACAGCATCTCGTGAGCTTGAGCTTACACTTACCGGCAAAAACTGCGGTCTTTTAGAGCGCGCACCTATGTGCGGCGTTCCGTTCCACAGCGCAAGTATATATATTCAAAGGCTTGTTGCAAAAGGCTATAAGGTTGCTGTTTGCGAGCAGCTTGAAGATGCAAAGGAAGCAAAAGGTCTTGTTGACAGAGGCGTTATTCGGGTTGTCACTCCCGGAACCTTAACTGACGAGAATATGCTTGATGAAAAGAAAAACAACTATCTTGCAATACTTTACAAACAAGACGAATGCGGTCTTGCTTTTTGTGATATTTCGACAGGCGAAGTGTTTGTGACCTGCATCAAAAGCGGCGATAGCGTCATAAATGAAATCGCAAGGTATTCACCAAGCGAAATTATTATGAACAACTCCGCCAAAATGGCATTTGAAAAAGAAATCACTGGCAGAATTTCTGCCGATATAACAGCTTTTGACGATGAATACTTTGCTTCGGACGACGAAAAAACAGCCCGCCAGTTCAAACAATCTTCACCAGAGGCACTAGGTCTTACATCGGCTGTTATGAAAAACGCTGTCCATGCAATGATTAGTTACCTTGAGCACACGCAAAAAAGCCATGTAAGCTATATAAATACACTTACAGTTTACAGTGCGTCAGAGTTTATGGATATCGATATCGCAACACGCAGAAACCTCGAAATCACCGAAACAATGCGTGACAAAGCAAAGCGGGGTTCGCTTTTGTGGGTACTTGACCGCACAAAAACATCTATGGGTGCGCGAAAATTAAAGCAATGGCTTGAAAAACCGCTCATAAACTCAATAGACATAAACAAGCGGCTTTATTCAGTTGCTGAGCTTGCAAAAAACATAATGCTTTGCGACGATTTCTGTGCACTTTTATCAGGAATTTACGACATTTCCCGAATTGTCAGCCGAATTTCATTAAAAACTGCATCGCCACGAGATATGGTTGCGCTCAAAAATTCGATTTTGAAGCTGCCCGAGCTTAACTATCTGCTTTCGAAAACAACATCTCCGATTTTGTCCGATATGAACAGGAATTTTGACCTTATGGAAGATATCGCGGCTCTTTTGGACAGCAGCATCAGCGACGATGCACCAGTTTCCTTAAAGGACGGCGGCGTAATAAAAGGCGGTTTTAACGAGGAGCTTGACGAGCTTCGCAAGCTTGCTACCGACGGACGTGAATGGATTTTGTCAGCAGAAGCTGAAGAAAAAGAAAAAACGGGTATTAAAACCCTTAAAATTAGCTATAACAAGGTGTTCGGCTATTATATTGAGGTCACCAAATCAAATATTGATATGGTTCCCGACCACTACATAAGAAAACAAACTCTTGTCAATGCCGAAAGATATATCACGCCTCAGCTAAAGGAAATGGAAAATCGGGTGCTGAGTGCTTCCGAGCGGTTTTTGGCACTTGAAACACAGCTTTTTGCCGAAATCAGCCAAAAAGTAGCAGACGAAATTGACAGGCTTAAAAAGGTCTGCGAAATCATTTCCGAAACAGACGTTTTATGCTCATTTGCGCAGGTTGCCTTCAAGTCGGGATATGTTATGCCGGAAGTTACCGAAGGCGGAGAGCTTATCATAAAAGACGGCAGACACCCTGTTGTTGAAAAAACCCTAAAATCAAGCATTTTTGTTCCAAATGACACTACATTGGACACGAACGAAAACCAAGAACTCATTATAACCGGCCCGAATATGGCTGGTAAATCGACATATATGCGTCAGGTTGCGCTCATAACTCTTATGGCGCAGGTGGGAAGTTTTGTTCCTGCCAGCTATGCAAAAATCGGCGTTGTAGACAGGATTTTCACAAGAGTTGGTGCTTCAGACGACATCGCACAGGGGCAGAGTACATTTATGCTTGAAATGGTCGAGGTTGCAAATATTTTAGAAAACGCAACGCCTAAGTCACTTGTTATTTTAGACGAAATCGGCAGAGGTACATCAACTTTTGACGGTCTTTCGATTGCTTGGGCAGTTGCTGAGCATATGCAGTCAAAAATCGGCGCAAAAACTCTCTTTGCCACACATTATCACGAGCTGACACAGCTCGAAGACAGCCTCAATGGTGTTAAAAACTACTCGATTGCTGTCAAAAAACACGGTGATGACATCACTTTCCTCCGAAAAATTATCAGAGGCGGAGCTGATGACAGCTATGGTATTGAAGTTGCGGCTCTTGCAGGCGTAACGAAGTCGGTTATCCGACGTGCGAAAGAAATTTTAAAGAAGATTGAGTCCGACGATATAGAAAGCGCTTACAAAGCAAAAAAGCAACCTGAAACCTCGATGCAGATAGGCTTTGAGGATAATATCGCAGGCGAAATTTTTGCCGAGCTTAAGGATATGGACGTTACGACCTATACCCCGATTGAAGCGCTTAACAAACTTTTTGAACTTACTAAGAAAGCGAAGGATTGATATGGGAATTATTAATGTACTTCCGACAGAAATATCAGACAAAATTGCAGCAGGCGAGGTTGTTGAAAGGCCTGCGTCGGTCATAAAAGAGCTTGTGGAAAATGCCATTGATGCCGAAGCCACCGTAATCAATGTTGAAATCCGCAAGGGCGGCATAATGTATATGCGTGTTACCGACAACGGCAAGGGTATGACTCGTGAGGATGCAGAGCTTGCCTTTCTTCGCCATGCAACAAGTAAAATTAGGTCAGCATCCGACCTTGATGCTATTTATACTCTCGGCTTTAGAGGCGAAGCGCTATCGAGTATTGGAGCTGTTTCGCAGGCTGAAATGTATACAAAGCGTAAAGAAGACGAGGCCGGTACCCACGTTGTCTGTACAGGCGGAGAAATCACAGCCGCAGGAGATGCCGGAACACCCGATGGAACAACATTTATAATCCGCAATCTTTTTTATAACACGCCCGCACGAATGAATTTTCTAAAACGGGACGCAACAGAGGCGGCGGCAATAACCGACATTATAGAGCGGTTTATTCTGTCCCATCCGGAAATTTCCTTCCGCTACACAGTTGACGGCAAGGATAAGTATTTCACCGCCGGCGACAACATTCTTGCAAACTGCATTTATGCTGTTTATGGCAAAAATTATGCAAAATCTGTTATCGACGTAGATTATGAGACAGAATTTATTAAAGTTAAGGGAATGATAGGAAAAGGCGATACGGCACGTCCGAACAGAGGCTTCCAGAGTTTCTTCGTAAATGGTCGCTATATTAAAAGCCCTCTTATCACTAAGGCCTGCGAGGATGCGTATAAAAATCAAATTATGATAGGCAAGCACCCGATGGCTGTTTTGAACATTGAAATCAATCCGAAATTTATTGATATTAACGTGCATCCAACCAAGCTTGAAGTGAAGTTTTCACAAGAAAGCGATGTTTTTCGTGCGGTTTTTCACGCTGTGGAAAATGCGCTCTACACCATTCCGAATATCCCGCAGATTGAAGCTAAGAAGCCTGTAAAACCTGCATTTGTGCGTGATACAGCAAGCACCAATTCTCAAGCATCACTTGATTTGCCTTTTTCATCAAGTTGGAATCCCGCTTCAACAAGCGAGGCGAAAAAGGCAGAAACTCCTAAAAACACAAGCTATGCACTTGACACCAGCAATGAATATTTTACCAAAAAGCAGGGCGAGCTTTTAGGCGGCGATTCATCGCTTAAGCAGCGGGTTGCAGAAACTGCAGCCAGAGTAAAAATGGACGTACAAGGGCAAATAAAATCAGTACAGGACGCAGAGGAAATAAAAAAAGAAGCATCTTTGCCGGAAAGCTTTTCAAAAGCACAGGCCATACACGATGCTGCAAAAATATCGCCGGCAAATGCTGATAATTGCCCAAAAATTACAGAGCAGCCTTTAATTTCTCACGACGTTGAAGGCGATATATCTGCATTTCGAGACATCTGGGGTTTTGACAAAGACAGCGTGCGTGTTATCGGGCAGGTATTTGGCACATATATCCTTGCCGAAGCAGGTGATACTATGATAATCGCCGACCAGCACGCGGCACACGAGCGGTTAAAATACGAGGAACTAAAAAAAGAGCTTGCAAGCAAAAATGTTACCTCACAAATGCTTTTAATTCCACTTGCAGTGGACTTGTCCGCAACAGAATATGCTATTTTTAGAGAAAATGCAGAACGGTTTTTTGATATGGGCTTTGAAATAGAGGAATTTGGCGACACGACAATACTTGTCCGTGCGACTCCCGAGGCTCTTGATGAAGACGACCTAAAATCACTTATAATAGAACTGATTGACCGCTTTGGAGACAACCGCAATGAAATCATGTCACAAAAAACAGAGCGTGCACTTTATACTATTGCGTGCAAGGCGGCGGTCAAGGCAAACCATAGCTTTGATTTAAAACAGCTTGAGACCTTGTTAAAAGCCGTTTTGGACCTTGACAACATCAACACCTGTCCACACGGACGGCCGATTATTGTAACAATGACCAAAAAAGAGCTTGAAAAGGAATTTAAGAGGATAGTATGAAAAAAATACCTTTAATTGCTATTGTCGGCGCTACTGCCTCAGGAAAAACAGGGCTTTCTATCGAGCTTGCAAAAAGGCTTGACGGCGAGATTATATCGGGCGACAGTATGCAGATTTATAAATATATGAACATTGGCACAGCAAAGCCTACCGAGGCGGAAAAGGAAGGCATTACTCATCATATGATGGACTTTTTAGAGCCAAATGTGAGCTATTCTGTCGCAGATTACTGCAAAGATACGCACAAGGTAATTGCAGACATTTATTCGCGCGGGAAGTTGCCGATAATTGTAGGCGGCACAGGGCTTTATATTGATTCGCTGGTGAATAACATCGATTTTGGAGAGACGGACGAGGATAATTCTGTCCGCAAAAGACTTGAAGTACTGGCAAAAGATAAGGGAAATGAGGCTGTTTATGATATCCTTTCCAAAATCGACCCTGAAACTGCCAAAAAATATCACCCTAATAATTTAAGACGGGTTATTCGTGCGATTGAGTTTTATGAAACTACGGGTCAGACAATATCAGACCACGCAAAGGAAGAAAAAAATTCGCCGTATCAGTGCATTTATTTTGCAATAGATTGGGACAGAGATGTGCTTTATGAGCGCATTAACAAGCGAGTTGATGTTATGGTCAAAGACGGTCTTATAGAAGAAGTTAAAGACCTTTTAAGCCGTGGATATGACAAAAAGCTAACCGCTATGCAGGGTATTGGCTATAAGGAGTTTTATGCATATTTTGACGGCGAGCAGTCACTTTCTGAGACGCTTGAGCTTATAAAAATGAACTCACGAAGATATGCCAAACGTCAGCTTACGTGGTTTAGAAGAAACAAAAGTATACATTGGCTTAAATTTAGCGATGATATCGCATCTTGTGCCATAGAAATTATAAATAACGAAATATAAAAAGGACGGAACGATATCCACCCAAAATCAGCTTGTGTGGGCAGATACCAAAACCCGTTCTTTTTCTTTTTTAAAGCACATCAAAATTTACAATATATTTATATTGAATGGTAGTCCCTGCCACTTTTGCTTGAATTTTAGTTCCGATTTTGGTGATATACAGCGTTACAATAGTTGGATTATTAGTGTTCTTTGCTAAAGGAGTCCTCAGTTCTTCTTCATCTACAATATCCAGACAGTTATGAAAAGCTGGGTATGTTCTATATACGAGGTTGTCACCATTGTAAATCTTACATTCATTTATAATTATGCGCGAAAAATTTCCGTTTTCAACATCTATTTCAAAGACCGTATTCGGTTCACCCTCTATTTGCATAGTAAAATTGCGTACCTCTGCCTCCTGACACAGACGAACCTTTGCCGTAGAATATTGTCTCTTATCATAAATAGTGCCGTCTAAATCAATTTCTGCTATCGGAACACTGCCATCGCCGCCCGCTTCTTCGGAAACCACAACATCAATGGTGTTCATTGTATCATTTCTTTTGATATATACATAGCTTTTTTTATCTTTTAAAGGAGTTATTTCATAGCCATCGGCATCAAAGGTAATGGCTGAGCCGTCCGGCATAAAGCATACTCCCTCGCCGATTTTATATACACCATCTGTCAACGTCAAACGACAGCTGTCTGGAAAGCTTTGTACTCCCTCTGAAACCACCTCTGCCGTTGCATCATTTAAGTCCGACAGAACATTGCCGGAATCTTTTAAAACAACCCCTTCCGATACAATTTTAGAAAATACCGCATTTACGTCCTTTGCATAATAAACGTCATTGTCCATAAAAGTGCATTTATATCCCATAGTTTTTCTCCCTTCTGATTTTAAAATTTCTGCAGCTTTAATTTATAATAACATACTTTCTCGGGACATATAGGACAAATTAATGAATAACCACCCCTAAAAATGTCTTGTGGCAATAAAATATCCACGTGCTATGCACATGGATATTTGTTCATCGGCTAACCTGTATCAGTCCACCCGAACACTTTGTAGTTTTTGATGCAAAAAAAGAGTTGAACTCTCGTTCAACTCTTTTAATTAATAATCGTTTGATTATTTAATAGCGTAAATCTGAACAACTACGTCGTCAACGATCATAGCGATAGCCTTAATAGCTTCACCAGCCATATCCTGTGCAACGCCACCAACTTTGTGTTCATAAATACCGTTTTCTAAGTACTTATCAAGACTTGTTGATGCAAGAACTGATACGTCGTTCTTAACGCTTAACTTATCATATTCCTTAACGATTGTATCGTTTGACTTATTGTAGAGGTAAGCCTGAACGTCAGCAGCTACACTGTAGATAGCAATACCGTTGTTTGAAATGTCATCTGTAAGTGGATCTTCGTCGTGATCATAGTAAGCTAAGTCCTTAGTTGTATCAATCTTGAGAAGGTCGCCATTAACTTCAGCCAATGTGATAACACCGTTGCTGCCTGGGATTACATAAGCTTCAACAAGCTGGATGTCAGCTCTGTCGCTGTTGACAAGATCAAATGCCCAACATTCATTTGCGCTAGGAGCTAATTCAAGATCGCCTGCTCCAACGCCTGCAACGTCCTTAAGAGCTGTGAATGTGCCTGTAGCAGCTTCATATACTCTAAATACGTCACTTACATAACCATAAGCATCAAGTTCATAGAAGAATGCGTCACCTACAGCAAGGCTGTGGTCTGAGTAAACATCTTCATTGAAGATAAGCTTAGCTTCTTCGTCTGTTCCGTAAAGAACTTCTACTTCATCCATTGGACCGTCTTCTGTCTCAACAGAAGCAGGAGCTTTTCTAACAACTGCGAATCTTGATTCGCTGTTGAACTTCTCACCAACTGCTGTAACAACAACCAATGCTGTGTATGTGTTTACCTTAACAGCTGCGAAGTCATAGTTTGTGTTGTCCTTGAAGTTTTCTACATTGAACTTTGTATATGATGATGCATCACTAGCACCTGCACTTGCAGCCTTTGTAGCATCAATTACGTTTGTTGTAGAAAGAATTTCGAATGAACCAAGTCTGTTTGTTCTTGACTTGTATTCGTCAGTAACAGCTGTTGCTGCAACCGGCTGAATCTTTGAGATAGCGCCTGTCTTGTTTCTTACAGAGTATTTAACTACACGCTGTGCAGCAGTCTTACCAGCAAGGTATGAATCAAGAGTAGTTGATGTTTCTGTATCATCTGCAGCTGTAAATCCATCCACTGCACCTGATGCAAGCTCGTATGACTTGTATGTACCATCAGCAAGGATTAACTTAACTGTGTTTTCTACAACGTCAAGAGCGATAGCATACATATCTGATGAACCGTCCTGTTCAGCTTCATAAATTCTGCCGAATGGATCAAGTGTTAACTTGTATGACTCACCCATTGTGAGGAGTGATGCGTTCCAAACTACAGTTTCATAAGCTGTTCCGCCAACTGTAAATGTCTTAGCATCACCATCTGAACCTGTTACTTTACCTGAAGCAACATCGTTTGTAGCGATGATTTCGAGGTGTGATGGGTCAGTAAGAGCTGTCTCGCCAGCTGCGCCGATATCTGACTTGTAAGCGATGATGTCGCCCTTAACAAGTGATTTAAGATCTGCAGCCTGACCGTTCTTTTCAACAGAAACTACTGTCTTCTTGTCTTCGATAGCTTCGTCGTTGATAACGATTTCATCGTAGTCAGCAGCGCCTGTAATAGCGTTCTTTGTTGTCATAGAAACAACTGTCTGGCCATTTTCAACGTCAACGCCTGCAACCTTAGCTACGTTCCAGATTTCAACGAAGATTGTGTTGTAACCTGTAGCTTCTGTGTTTGTATCAAGTAATGTGATTGTTCCTATAGCATTGCCAAGGAAGTTGTCAAGTGCAAGCTGTGATTCTGTAAGTGTATCCTTATCATCATCATCTACATCGTCATTTACGATGTCAGCATAGTCGATACCGTTTACATAAACGTCAACATTAGCTTCAAGTGTGTAGTACTTTGTACCAAATCTTACTTTGCTGTTGTCCTGTTCGAACTGGTTCTTAGCAGCAAGTTCGCTCTGAGCTACATAGTCTGCAGCTTCAAGGTCTTTTGAATCTGTCTTGCCTGTTTCAGCAAAGTATACTAATGTAGGTTCGTCATCTTCGTTAGCAACGAATACAGCCTTACCAATCTTCTTGTTGTTGCCGTTTACATCAACGCCTTCAGCAAAGAAACCATCAAGTGTTCCTGTAGCAACTGTGATAGGAGCTGTTGCATCATACCACCAGTCAGCCTTCTGAATGTTGAACTGGAATTCATCGCTTTCTAAGCTTGAGTCAGCAACAGGTGTGTTTGCAACTAAGATTGTAGCAGTGTAACCGTTGAACTTATCTGAAAGAAGTGTTTTGAATTCTCTTGCAGGTGTGCCCTTACCATCAAGTGGAGCATATGTGTTACCTACTACACTGTATTCAGAAACACCAAGCATCGGAGTTGTAAGTGTGTTGTAGATCATCTGAGCAACCTGACCTCTTGTCAAAGCTACGTCATTACCTACAGCAACGCCCTTGTTGATGCCTGTTGATTTAGCCATATCTGTATATCCCTTAGGATATCCATCTTTAGCTGCATACTCAGCATAACCAGCAATAGATGTGAGCATTACACACATCTGAGCATATGTAACGTTTGCCTGTGGAGCGAATGTACCGTCTCCCATACCATTGATGAACTTCTGTGAAACACCAACATTGATGTAACCAGTAGCCCAAGCTGCCTGTTCGTTAACGTCAGCGAACTGAGTTTCACCAGCAGCGTTCTGTGCATCAGCTGTCATATTCAATGCTCCAACGATCATTGTAGCAGCTTCTGCTCTTGTGATTTCACCTTCCGGTCTGAATGTACCATCTTCGTAACCGTTAATGATTCCTAAAGAAGAAAGTACGTCTACTGCTTCAGCATAAGGAGCTGTCTTAGCAACGTCTGTAAAGCTTGCAGCACTTACTAAAGTACTAGCTGACAAAGCTAAAGCAATAACAGCGGAAATTACTTTTTTGAAATTTTTCATAATTTCAAATCCTCCCTTTTTTCTATTTTGAAAGGGTGTCTTCTGTATTCCGAGTGCACCCTTTCTTTCTCACTTCGGAATTTTTTGGCGTCAGAAGAGGCAGAGCCACCCTGACTATGCATTGATTGTACCACCGTTTTTTTGGTATGTCAATGCATTTTTTGCAGTTGTAATATAACTGTAAAATTGGTGTTAAACAAGAATAATTGTGTAATTTTACCTTAATTTTGTAAAACCACACAGCCATGCCAATCCTTACAGTTTTATTCAACCATACATATTTATTTTACTATTTTATAGGCAAAATGTCAAGTTTTTTTATACAAATATAGGCATTTTGTTTTATTGCAAAGGATTTTGTGCTGATTTTTTATGAATTTTTTATAAAGCATAAGATTTTAGGAGGCTTTTTATCATAATTTGTCTTGTCTCAAACAACAAAACGGCACATAAACGTGTTTTAATATGTATCTCCAAAAGGGTTAAGGTTTGGGATTTATATTATTTTCACATTTTGTGCCGAGTTTCTTCTTATTTATAATGTATTGTTCGTTCCTCGCAGCAGGCTTGCCGCATATTCTGCATCTACAACCTCCCAGTCAAAGCTTTTGTACTTCACTCCGCTTTCTTTAAGGCTTTTTGAAACTGTTTCATAGGTCTTTAGCGGGACACGCGAGGTATAAACCTGCTCCTCCTTTTTGTCCTGTACCATAAATTCGATAAAGTCTGCTTCTTTTTTTCCGAAAATGCACACGCGGTTTTGCATCTTCTCACTTTCCTGCATCAGCACAAGCAGCTTTAGAACCTCAATTCCCTTATCGTGCATTCCGCTATCGAAAATAAGCACTTTTTCAAGCAAGTCGTTATATCCCGAAACAATGCGCAGGTTATAGTCTTCAAGCTCCGCCAGTTCTCCCGATTCGTGTGATGATTTTTTAATTCTATCGAAAATTCGCTGTTTTTCAAGCTCGTCTGCGCACGGTGAGAATGATATCATAAGCTTTTTTTCGGCGTCGTTATATAAAAGCGGCGTCGGAACAAGCGCAACCGCTCCACACGATGAACACCTAAAAATATTTATTTTCCCTTTTAAAAGGTCTTCCTTTAAATCAGGGCTGTCCTTTGCTGTAATCGACTGCCATACAGTCATTTCCTGCAACGTTCCGCAGGTTGGACATTTTATCTCCCGCTTTATATTTATACTCATCTCAAAAATTCTCCTATCACACTATCATAATTATAATTCATTGGGGCTGTTTGCGGAAAAATAAAAATCATTCTTATTATATACACAGCTGCAAAAATTCCGATAATTGTCCAAAGCGCACGAGGCTTTTGAAGCCTGGGAACAAAAAGACAAATCGGCAACAAAAACAGCGGATGCATAAAAAACGCCGCCTTTACCTCTCCCGACAGCGCAAGCCGCCACGCCCTTGTCATTCCGCACGACGGACAAGGTATTCCGATAATATTGTAAATCGGACACTCATAGCCGCCGGCAAGTATTAATAACCCTAAAATTAAAATCACAATATATTTTTTCATATAGATATTATATATTATTTTCCCTGCAATAGCAAGCATATTACACAAAAAAAGCCTCTCCGCACTATGAGAGGCTTTTCCTTGCACTTTTTTATTCTTTATCTATTTTCTGCCATATGCTTAACGTTTTTTGCCAGTTTGTCGGCATAAAGCATTTCATCCGCCTCGGCAAAGGCTTCTTTAAAACTCTTTTTTTCAGTTATCAGAGAATACCCTTTTGATAGGCGTATATCACTGTTTGCCTCTTTGTGCCTCAGCTCCAGCATCATATTTATTATTTCGTCCTCCGCTGTTTTTTCTGCAACTACCGCAAATTCGTCTCCGCCAATACGGTAAACATCGCAGTTTTTCCCAGAAAAAACTTTCATCAGCATTTTTGCAACTGTTTGCAGGGCTTCATCTCCCGCAATATGCCCTTTTGAATCATTAATGTTTTTAAAATCATCAATATCAAACAGAATTATTCCAAGCGGACTGCTATGTTTTATGCCCTTTTCTTTAATTCTCTCTATATGACGGGTATACGCCGCACGATTATGCAATTTTGTTAGGTCGTCCGTCATTGCTATATGATACCACTTCTTTATTTCCGAAAAATTCGCATTGTTTTTGTGTACCTTTGCATTTTTATATAAAAACACTGAAAGTACTGCTATCGCCACTAACTCCGCAAAAAGAACGATGTATATATCCAAAATGTCTGTCCCTCCCATGAATATTCTTCACAAAATTAGATTAATAATATTATAGACGTTTTGCGTCTAAATGTCAATAGAAAGTTTACGTCTATGTTAAATTGTATAGGGTGATTATTATGTATGTTTCAGTTGGTGAAAAAATTAAAAACCTCCGAGAAGACCTCAGCTTGACACAGGGTACTTTAGGGAAAGCTCTTAATATGACGCAGCGAAAGCTCTCTTATATAGAAAATGATAAGTATGAGCCAAGCATTGAGGACATTCGGGCAATCTGCAGATTTTTTAACGTATCTGCCGATTACCTTTTAGGCTTATCGGACGATTTAAGATAACATATATTTTTGCATAGAAAAAAGCACTTCAGGCGAAGTGCTTTTTACTTATCTGTCTAAAATAAGCTTTGTTAGCTCTACTGGGTCAACAATCTTGCCATCTTTATAAACACGCATATTACCAGATGCAATTTCGTCAATCAAGATAACTTCGTCGTTATTATATCCAAACTCAAACTTAATATCCCAAAGGTCAAGACCGATTGTTTTCAAATCGTCTGCAACAATCTTTGTGATTTTAAGTGTCTGTTCCTTCATGCTTTCAAACATTTCGTAAGGCATAACTCCAAGCGCTGCAAGGCCTTCGCCTGTAACTAACGGATCGCCCTTTTCATCGTTTTTGAAAGTACATTCTACATATCCGCCCTCAAGAGGTGTTCCGTCTTCGATATACTCGCCGTATCTGCGGATAAAGCTTCCTGTTGCTACAAGACGGCAGATAACTTCGAGGCCGTGTCCGAACACTTTTCCCGGAAGGACTTCCATTGTGGCTTCATCAACATCAGCACTTACATAGTGAGTTTTGACGCCTGCCTTTTTGAGTAAATCAAAGTAATATACAGATGTTCTAAGATTTGCTTTGCCGATTCCTTCGATAGTAAGTCCAACTGAGTTTTCGCCTGGGTCAAAAACACCGTCTTTTCCTGTACAGTCGTCTTTAAACTTCAACATTACATTTCCGTTATCCAGGCTGTAAACGTCTTTTGTTTTTCCTTCATAAATCTTTTTCATAAACGATTCCCTCTTTCAAACAGTTTCTATATAAACAATATCACATTTATGTTTAAATTTCAATATTTTATTTTTCAAATAGTAAAAAAACAACAAAAAAATCGTTAGTAGAAGCACTTTTTATGGGCTTGTGTAATAAATAGTTTACCTGATACTTTCGTTAGTGCGGTCGGCATTCAGCTTTGAATAAACAATTTTCTGACTTTTGTAAAGTCCCGAATAGCCTGACATAATGTAGCTGACACCGCACGCAACGGCAAAAAACAGAATGCCACCCACGCCAAAAAGCTCAATCGCAAGAAAAATCGAAGCAATAGGGCAGTTTACCACACCGCAGAACATTGCCACCATCGCGATTGCCGCACAAAATCCGGCATCAAGACCCAAAATCTCTCCCATAACACAGCCGAATGTCGAGCCGATGAAAAGTGTCGGCACAATTTCGCCGCCCTTAAAGCCTGCCGCAATCGTGATAGCGGTAAAAATTATTTTAAAAATGAAGTCTAAAGGCCTTGCGTTTCCGCCAATAGCACGCGCAATTACGTCCATTCCAGCACCGTTGTAGTCATGGGTGTTTACAATAGCGGTAAGAATTACTATTATTGCACCTCCGACAAAAGCACGCAGGTAACTGTTCTTGAAAAGCTTGTCCATATAGTGTTCTGTCCTCTTAATTGTGGCGCAGAAAATACTACTCAGCACAGCACACAAGCCGGCAAGAATAATAATTTTTATAAACACATTTGCAGTGAATGCCTGACTTATTACTTCAAATTTAAGCGGTGAAACACCAAGTGCCACCGAAAGTCCATAAGATATCACCGACGCAACAACACAAGGTAAAAATCCGGCATAGTTGAAGCTTCCCACGCTGATTACTTCAAGTGAAAAGACTGCCGCAGTGACAGGCGTTCCGAAAAGTGCCGCAAAAACACTGCTCATTCCTGCCATAGTAATTATATGTGTATCATTTTCGCCAAATTTGAACACCTTGCCCAAATTGTAGCCTATTCCTCCGCCAATCTGCAGCGCCGCGCCTTCACGGCCTGCCGAGCCTCCAAATGCGTGTGTTATTACAGTACTTATAAATATAAGCGGAACCATTATAATAGGTACTTTCTCGTTTTTTCGCACCGAGTCTATAACACGGTTTGTATCTATTTCCCCTTCCCTGCGAAACGCACGATACATCGCCGTTATCAATACTCCAGCAAGCGGAAGTAAATATATAAGGAAGCTGTGCTCAATCCTTTTTTCGGTTACATAATCCACTAAATAATGAAATAAAACACCTACTCCGCCGCCGACAAGGCCCACAATAGTTGCAGCTGACATCCATTTTGCGAGTGTTTTTATGTATTCGAATGCTATTTTTATATTGTTTTTCAAGTTGCCCAATCCCCTTTTGTTAAATCGATAACTGCCCGAATTTAGATATAAATTATTATACTCGCAATTTTATAAATCAACCCCTAAAAATCGTTTTGCAAGTATTCCTACAAAGAAGGAAATAACTGCAACACCTACGCTTATCAAGGACATTTCCAAAAACTTCGGTTTAAACCGTTCGCCCTGTGCCACAGCAATATAGTATGTAAAGCCGGCTATAATCAAAATTACAATAGCTATCATTGAAAACAGCGCTGTCATATACTGACTGTTTCCAAGCAGAAGATACGGCAAAATCAATAATGCTACCGTGATTAAGTAGGCAATTCCCGTATAGGAGCAAGATTTTAAAGCATCGCTTCTGCCTTCACTTTTGGCAGCCAAAAATTCGCTTGATGCCATTGAAAATGTTGCAGAAATTCCCATAATAAGTCCCGACAAGGCAATAAGACGTGTATTCTGCATAGCAAAAGTAAAACCGGCAAGCGAGCCTGTAAGCTCAACCAATGCGTCGTTCATTCCCAAGACCATACTTCCGACATACTGAAGTCTCTCCTCGTCAAGCATCTCAAGCAGTGCTGCCTCGTGTTCCTCTTCAGCTTTTTTGATATCGGCGCTTTCCTCAATCTCTTCGGCAATTAAATCATATTCCTCTTGCGCCGCTTCCTCGCCGTTTTCCATAAGCTTGACCGCAAAAGTAAAGCCCAGAATTCTTGCTATAAGCTTGTACTTGAATATTTTTAGCCTTTGAGGCTTCATCTCAACGCCTGTATAGGCTTTCCATATTTCATAATGTGCCCTTTCCTCTGCCGAAAGCCGCAAAAGTGTTTCTTTGTTGGCCGCGCCTTTTGCAAATTTTGCAATTTCTGCATAAATGAAGCTTTCGGTAAGCTCATTCTGCTGCATTTTCTTTACAATTCCCATTGCTTTCTCTGATATTCGCTTTATCATTTGTATTACCTCCATATAATTATTTTCTTAAGGCTCAATGAATAATTTTTGTTTCAAACCGTGCCATATTGGTATTTCATTGAAAAAAATCCCGTCTATTTTTAGACGGGATTTTTCAGTTATATTCGTGCTACGCCGCTTTCTCTTGCTGCCTGTGCAACCGCTCTTGCTACTTTTTCTCCTATTCTTTCATCAAATGCCATAGGAAGAATGTACTCACTATTTAATTCTTCGTCCGAAACAAGATTTGCTATGGCATAAGATGCCGCCATTTTCATTTCATCGTTAATATCACTTGCGCGAACATCCAATGCACCTCTGAAAATTCCCGGGAATGCCAAAACATTGTTAATCTGGTTTGGATAGTCAGAACGTCCTGTTCCCACAACTGCCGCACCACCTTGTTTTGCAAGGTCAGGTAAAATCTCGGGCACAGGATTTGCCATCGGGAACACGATAGAGCCTTCTGCCATCGTGCTTATCATTTCAGGCGAAACAATATTAGGTGCAGAAACACCTATAAACACATCTGAACCCTTCATTGCATCTGAAAGTCCGCCTGTGATATGTTCTTTATTTGTAATTTTAGCAAGTTCCTTATGAGCATCGCTTAAGCCATCCATACCCTCGCAAATAACCCCAAATCTGTCCACCATCACAAGATTTTTAACTCCAAGCTTCATAAGGTGCAACCCAATAGCAGTTCCCGCACTGCCTGCTCCGTTTATTACAACCTTAATATCTCCAATATTTTTATTTACTACCTTAAGCGCATTAAGCATTGCCGCCGCAACTACAATAGCAGTTCCATGCTGGTCATCATGAAATACCGGAATATCGCAAAGTTCTTTAAGTCTTCTTTCCACTTCAAAGCAACGAGGTGCTGCAATATCTTCAAGATTAATTCCGCCAAAGCTACCTGAAAGAAGATAAATTGTTCTTACAAGTTCATCTACATCCTGAGTTTTTATACAAAGAGGAAAAGCGTCCACATCGGCAAATTCCTTGAAAAGCGCACATTTACCCTCCATAACCGGCATACCTGCTTCAGGACCGATGTCACCAAGCCCTAAAACAGCGGATCCGTCTGTGATTACAGCAACAAGATTATGTCTTCTTGTAAGTTCGTAAGACTTGTCTATATCATTTTGAATTGCCAGGCATGGCTCTGCAACACCGGGAGTATATGCAAGTGAAAGTTGTTCTCTGTTTTTAACAGGCGTCCTTGATACAACCTCAATTTTGCCCTGCCATTCTTCGTGTTTTTTTAACGCTTGTTGTTTAATATCCATTTCGTATTCTCCCTATTACATATCGTATGAACTTTGTTTAAGTGTAAGTTCCAAAGCTTCTTCGCCCAAATATTCTTTAACATCCATTCCAAGGTAGTTACACAAATCTACCATTTCAGCAACTGTGTTTATATTTACATTTATGCCATTTTTAAGTCTGTCTTCATAAGCATAAACTTCTTTTTCGCCATGGGTATATATACGCTCTGCACCCTCTGCTTTAGGAGACTCGCGAAGTTCTGTAAGCAGTGTTGAAAGATGCTCTTTAATAGCATTTGCATCGCCGAATACTGCGGGGTTAATTGCAATAAATCCGTGGCAGGTACCGCCTTTTCCACCAATATGAGTGTGGTTTGATGTAAGTCCCATTGACAAGATTGAAGTAAATATTTCACAAAACATACCGTATCCATAACCTTTATGGCTACCGCTTTGTTCAACCTCACCGCCCAGTGGAACAATTCCGCCACCTGCTTTTGCAACAATATTTTTAAGTACATCAGAAGCATCTGAACTTCCTTTTCCGTTTGCACCAAGTGCCCAACCCTCAGGAAGTGGCTTTTGCAATTTATTATAAATTTCAAGTTTACCGCGAGTTACAACAGTTGTTGATGCATCAAAGAAGAAATCATAAGGTTCTGCCGGCATTGCTATTGCAATTGGATTACTTCCAAGCATTGCCTTTCTGCCGAAAGTAGGAACCATAATAGCCTCTGAGTTTGTCATTGACATACCAATAAGACCCTCTTTACAAGCCATTTTTGCATAATAACCTGCAATTCCGTAATGGTTTGAATTTCTTACGGTAACTATTGCCATACCTGTTTGTTTTGCTTTTTCAATGGCAATATTCATTGCCTTGTATCCCAAAAGTTGACCCATACCGTCATTACCTTCGATAACTGCAGAAACAGGTGTTTCAAATACGATTTCAGGTTTAGCATCAGGCTTGATAAGTCCTTTTTCAATACCCTTGTGGTATCTTACAAGTCTTTGCATGCCATGTGATTCGATTCCGTACAAATCACTTGTTAAAAGCACATCAACAATGATGTCGCTTTCTTCTTTTGAAAACCCAAACTTCACAAATGCATCTGTGCAAAATTGCTTAAGATTTTCATACGAATAGTTAATACTGTTGTTCATTTTTTCTCCTCCGTTTTATATATCTTTTAAAATAATTATATCATATTTATCCATAAAACGCAACCATTTTTCCTTTTTGTCAATTTGGATACAATAAAAACCTTTTTAATTTCTTTTGTATAATAAAAACAAATTTAAAGAAAAAAACAGAACAACCTAGATTAGCATCTAAACCGTTCTGTTTTGGTGGCTCCCCGTGCTGGGCTCGAACCAGCGACAACGCGGTTAACAGCCGCGTGCTCTGCCAACTGAGCTAACGAGGAATATACGCCAAGAATCCGAATTACTTCGGATTCTTGGTTCCGGCAGCTATCTACTTTCCCAGGCG